>NZ_OZ264092.1:942500-1177500 GCF_965577835.1 Brucella pituitosa | reverse complement strand
AGTTATGGCTAAGTGGGAAAGGATGTGAGGATCCCAAAACAACCAGGATGTTGGCTTAGAAGCAGCCATCATTTAAAGAAAGCGTAACAGCTCACTGGTCTAAATAAGGGTCTTTGCGCCGAAAATGTACCGGGGCTAAAGCCATACACCGAAGCTGTGGATGCACGTATGTGCGTGGTAGCGGAGCGTTCCGTAAGCCTGTGAAGGGACAGTCGTGAGACATCCTGGAGGTATCGGAAGTGAGAATGCTGACATGAGTAACGATAAAGGGAGTGAGAGACTCCCTCGCCGAAAGTCCAAGGGTTCCTGCTTAAAGTTAATCTGAGCAGGGTTAGCCGGCCCCTAAGGCGAGGCCGAAAGGCGTAGTCGATGGGAACCACGTTAATATTCGTGGGCCTGCAGGTAGTGACGGATTGCGTGTGTTGTACATTCTTATTGGATTGAATGTGCAGCGAAGCGGTTCCAGGAAATAGCTCCTGCATATAGACCGTACCCTAAACCGACACTGGTGGACTGGTAGAGAATACCAAGGCGCTTGAGAGAACTGCGTTGAAGGAACTCGGCAAAATGCACGCGTAACTTCGGAAGAAGCGTGACCCTTCTATAGGCAACTATTGGAGGGTGGCACAGACCAGGGGGTAGCGACTGTTTACCAAAAACACAGGGCTCTGCGAAGTCGCAAGACGACGTATAGGGTCTGACGCCTGCCCGGTGCTGGAAGGTTAAGAGGAGATGTGCAAGCATTGAATTGAAGCCCCAGTAAACGGCGGCCGTAACTATAACGGTCCTAAGGTAGCGAAATTCCTTGTCGGGTAAGTTCCGACCTGCACGAATGGCGTAACGACTTCCCCGCTGTCTCCAACGCAGACTCAGTGAAATTGAATTCCCCGTGAAGATGCGGGGTTCCTGCGGTTAGACGGAAAGACCCCGTGCACCTTTACTATAGCTTTACACTGGCATTCGTGTCGACATGTGTAGGATAGGTGGTAGACTTTGAAGCAGTGGCGCCAGCCATTGTGGAGTCATCCTTGAAATACCACCCTTATCTATATGGATGTCTAACTGCGGCCCGTTATCCGGGTCCAGGACCGTGTATGGTGGGTAGTTTGACTGGGGCGGTCGCCTCCTAAAGAGTAACGGAGGCGCGCGATGGTAGGCTCAGAACGGTCGGAAATCGTTCGTCGAGTGCAATGGCATAAGCCTGCCTGACTGCAAGACTGACAAGTCGAGCAGAGACGAAAGTCGGTCATAGTGATCCGGTGGTCCCGCGTGGAAGGGCCATCGCTCAACGGATAAAAGGTACGCCGGGGATAACAGGCTGATGACCCCCAAGAGTCCATATCGACGGGGTTGTTTGGCACCTCGATGTCGACTCATCGCATCCTGGGGCTGGAGCAGGTCCCAAGGGTATGGCTGTTCGCCATTTAAAGCGGTACGTGAGTTGGGTTCAGAACGTCGTGAGACAGTTCGGTCCCTATCTGCCGTGGGTGTAGGAATATTGATAGGATCTGTCCCTAGTACGAGAGGACCGGGATGGACGTATCTCTGGTGGACCTGTTGTCGTGCCAACGGCATAGCAGGGTAGCTATATACGGACGGGATAACCGCTGAAGGCATCTAAGCGGGAAACCCACCTAAAAACGAGTATTCCCTATCAGAGCCGTGGAAGACTACCACGTTGATAGGCCGGGTGTGGAAGTGCGGCAACGCATGTAGCTTACCGGTACTAATAGCTCGATCGACTTGATCATTCTCATTTACAATATCCATCGAACCAAGTTCGATAGTTTGTTTTGTCCTCACGCTGTCGCAGCTAACGCTGCTTCGCTGCGGACGGCGCGTCGCACAAGCGACGGCACACAGTCGTGTGCTTATTGTTTATCAGCGTTTATCGCTGAATTATCTGCACGAAAGACAACCAGCTTCTCATATTTGTGTTCTTCGCCGACCTGGTGGTTATGGCGGAGCGGCTGCACCCGATCCCATTCCGAACTCGGCCGTGAAACGCTCCAGCGCCAATGGTACTTTGTCTTAAGACACGGGAGAGTAGGTCGCTGCCAGGTCTGCTAAGCACACAAATCATCAACATCTTCTCATAATCATACAAAACAGCATTCATCAGCGATAAGCGCAAAAAAATACCAAATCCGGTCATACAAATTAAGCCCTTAACGCGGGGTGGAGCAGCCCGGTAGCTCGTCAGGCTCATAACCTGAAGGCCGCAGGTTCAAATCCTGCCCCCGCAACCACTTTTGTCATAAGTCGCTAGAAATAGACGTATAGTCAAATGCTTAGGCCGCCTCCGGGCGGCCTTTTGGTGTCTGGGGCAGAGGCAACATCGGTCGCTTGGGTCCGAAGTGGCTCACATTGTGCCGCGCATAGACCTGTGTGCCGGTAAGCATGAGCGTCGCGCAGGTGTGATAGGGCGTACTCGGCCCACTGCGGACGTTCGTAGAAGGAAGGGATGTCGCACTGTAGCTTCCCCAAAGCAGTCATCCGGTATACGTATCTTCTCAATTAGAATTTCGATGTGGGTGAGCATGATTAAGTACAGAACTCTTATTAGTGCCAACGCCACACAAGAAGAGGTAGATACCTTCGTTGAGTTGGTTACGTCTGGTGGTGCCGTTGATGAAAAGTATGTCCGAATGGGCGTGGTTCGTCCGGGTGCTCAGATCATTTTCGCTGAAGTTGCAGGCCAAACAGCTGGTGTGGCCGCTTTAAAAGTGCCATCGGTCGAATACCGATCTGGCCTGCAAAGTGCCGCGAAGGCGGACTACTCGCTACAGGAAAGCGAATATCCGTATGAGCTCGGATATGTCTCGGTTTCTCCCGAACATTCAGGCAAAGGTATAGCGAAAGCATTAGTAGCAGAAGTGATGCGCCTCGCAGATGGAAACGGCATTTTTGCGACTACGAGCAACCCGACAATGAAAGATGGCGTGCTGCCGCCCTTCTCATTCGTTCTTGCTGGTAAGACTTGGCAAAACGCATCGGGTGACACGCTCAGACTTTTGGTTCGCAAGTCACACAAAATGACATAGTCCAGTAGTTTTCGGTCCTGAGTCGACATTCGTGCCAGGCGCGGCAGATGGCTGGTCCCAGCCCAAAGCGTGCGTACGTACCAGCTGCGGCGAACGCCCGGTCCCCGTGCAGAAGTCTTGTAGGTCTTTGAGAGCTTGGAAGGTTTGTGTAACATCAGTCTGCCAAGGCCACCTTGCCTGATCGCACAAGTTTGACCATGATCTGGGAAACTTCCTCTGTTCCGCACAGAGGTTCAAGTAACTTGCAGAAGAGACTTAGGAAAAATTGATGGTCAAAAAAGAAGAATTTCGTGCGGCAGCAAAGCTAGCGGTTCAGAATTTGATAAAGCATGGTGACACCGATATCTTCCCGCTTACTTTTGAGGGGCATGCAATATACGATAGCCCAGATAAATTCGTTGACCTGATATGTGAATACGAAGCGAATTTAGAGGTGGTTCGGGAAATCTGGACAGCGGAGATAAGTGGAATTTCTGCCTGACTTCGGCTTAGATGCCGAGAACAGGAGATACCATGACGAGACGACCACGCCGGAACCACAGCCCGGCTTTCAAGGCAAAGGTGGCGCTTGCCGCCATTCGAGGCGAGCAGACACTGGTGGAATTGTCCCAGCAGTTCGACGTGCATGCCAACCAGATTAAGCAGTGGAAAGACCAGCTCCTTGAGGGGGCGACCGGCGTTTTCGGTGATGAGAACAAGGCGGAACCGACAGGGCCAACCGTTGATGTCAAAACGCTTCATGCCAAAATCGGCGAACTGACGCTGGAGAACGATTTTTTGTCCGGTGCGCTCGGCAAGGCGGGATTGCTGGGCGGAAAGAAATGATTGACCGCGCGCACAAGCTGTCGGTTGCAAGGCAGGCCCGGCTTCTCGGCTTCAGCCGTAGCAGCGTCTACTATTCTCCACGATCAGTGTCGGACAGCGATCTGGCTTTGATGCGGCGGATCGACGAACTGCATCTCGACTACCCTTTTGCCGGAAGTCGGATGTTGCAAGGGCTTTTGAGAGGAGAAGGGCTGGAAACTGGGCGGCTTCATATCGCAACGCTGATGAAAAAGATGGGCATTGAGGCAATCTATCGCCGCCCGAACACCTCGAAGCCAGCGCCAGGGCACAAAATCTATCCCTATCTCCTGCGCAAGCTGGCGGTCACCCGGCCCAACCAGGTGTGGGCAATGGATCTGACCTATATCCCCATGGCGCGTGGTTTTGTCTATCTCTGCGCCGTCGTGGACTGGTTCAGCCGCAAGGTTTTATCGTGGCGACTGTCGATCACGATGGAAGCGGCCTTCTGCATCGAAGCGGTTGAGGAAGCGCTGGCCCGCTATGGCAAGCCGGATATCTTCAACACAGATCAGGGATCGCAGTTCACGTCCATTGACTTCACCACCGTGCTGAAGAAGGCGGAAGTCGCCATCTCGATGGATGGCAAGGGCGCGTGGCGGGACAATGTCTTCGTCGAGCGGCTCTGGCGGTCGATCAAATATGAGGAGGTTTATCTCCACGCCTACAAGACCGTGTCTGAGGCCCGCGTCGGCATCGGTCGATATCTGACCTTTTACAATAGCCGACGCCCACATTCATCCCTTGACCGGCAGACGCCGGATCAGGTCTACTTCAACGCGCTGACACCAATGATGGTGGCGGCATAATCGCGGCGGAAATCCACTTAACGAAACGCCCGAAACTGTTCAGACAAACCGAACCACCTCTTTTCGATGATTATTTGGCTCAATATCCACCATCAAACACTAACGCGCTGATCCCTGTATCTTATTACGGATTCCGATGGGGCACACAGATGGACCCCATCTGGAACGCACATTTTCTGAGCTGTGTAATTGCACTAGCTCACAAGATGGAAGCGGCTAGAATTAAATTGGACGCAGAGACAGTTTATTCCTATCGATTTCAGCCCGACGAAACTTCAGGTGATCTTTTCAATAGAGATCTAAGTTGGCATGCTTTCATGATGAGATCACTGGAGCATTGCGCAGCTTATGAATTCGTCACCACTTGTGATATTAGTGAATTCTACCCTAGACTAAACCATCACAGACTTGAAAACGCACTACTTCAAGTCGCGGGAGACACGCCTTATCCAAAAAGAATCATGGCGTTTCTAGGCAATTTCTCAAACACGCGATCCTTCGGCCTGCCGATTGGAGGCCCCGCCGCGCGAATTCTGTCGGAAATAACAATAAATCAGATTGACCGGCTACTGCAGAGCAAAAAGATTCCCTTTGTCAGATTTGCGGATGACTTCCATTTGTTTGCCGGAAGTCGGGAAGAGGCATACCGAAATACGATATTTATATCTGAGAAACTGTTTGAAAATCAGGGCCTCTCTCTTCAGAAATCAAAAACACGGATTATGACCACATCTGAATTCCGCGCGACCAGCCCTGTTCAGCCACCGCTGGACGCTACCGAAGCCGATGCCGAAGGCAAGGCGGTTGCGGACCTTCATGACCGTTCAAGAAGGCTGCTCAGTTTCTCGTTGAGGTTTGATCCCTACTCTCCAACAGCCGAAGAGGATTATGAGCAACTAAAAAAAGAAGTTAAGAACTTCGATATCCTTGGTCTTCTCAAGGAAGAATTGGCCAAGTCGCGAGTCCACATTGCGCTATCCAGAAAGATTGTCTCTGCTATTCACTACTTAGAGGGAAAAACCAAAGATGATGCAGTGTTATCTGTGATTGAGAATAGTGAAGTCCTTTATCCCATATTCTCGTCAGCACTGATAATGATGGACCGGGTGTTCGACGACTTGGGAGGGGAAGCCAAGACTCGTTTAGTTGCCAAGATAATCGAATTAATAAAATCAGAATCCCATGTTCTTAGAGTCGATGTGCATCTCTGCTTTGCGCTGCGAGTTCTTCAGCATTCGAACACAGAGGAGACCCAGCAGCTTCTCAAGGAGATATATGACGCTAGAAGGTCAGACATAGTTTGTCGCGATATTATCCTTGTTATGGCGCTTTGGGGCGAATGGTATTGGCTATCTGATTTGAGAAATAGATATCGACAGCTCAGTGACCCCGAAAAGCGGGCTCTTTTGGTCGCGTCTTACACTCTCAAGGACGAGGGAAAGCACTGGCGTGATCACATTAAGAAGGAGTTGAACCCCTTTGAGAAGTTTATCCTCTCGTGGGCTGGCGAGCGTGTAGGCAAGGGCAAAAGTGAATTTTCGCTATGATCGACGCGTCAAGATTTGCAAACCTTCATAATGCCTTCTGGGCTGAGAATACTCCCACTTCAGAGCATTTTGTGCGAAGACTTAACCTTGAACATACGGACCGATGGTCGCCGCCTATTGAAAAACCAAAAGATACGATCAGGGCGGCATTTGTTGCGGAAGTAGCATTCGCGAAATTTTGCATCCCGGTTGGATCAATCGCGTCAGCCGACGTAGAAGAATCAGCACTGGTGGAGGCAAGGAGACGACTAATCCCACTCACAGACAGCCCAAAGGATTTGGATACACCCTTGTCATTAAGCGAAGAAGGTCAAGTTGGCCGCCTTGAAGGCAGTCTGCGAGGCTTCTTCAAGAGGAGCTCTACAGAGACTATTTTGAGACCTGTTTTCAGAGGCTGCGGTTATGTGGATGCATCTGAAGGAGATATTGTCTCTGGCTCGACTTTGTTTGAAGTTAAGGCGGTAGATCGTTCGTTTAGAAGTGTTGACATACGCCAACTGATTACCTATTGCGCTCTCAATCATGCATCCCAGCAGTTCGACTTGCGCGACATTGGGCTATTCAACCCCCGTCGCGGAGTTTCATTTGAAATGGCCATAGATGATGTATGCAGGGAGATTTCAGGGCGTTCAAAGCAAGACTTGTTGGGCGAAATTGTTTCTTGTCTCTCTAGCGGCGACATCTCACGATAAAATAGAGAGTTATCGGGGGGCTTTGCAGCCCCGTCGCTCTTGTGCCCGCCCCTGTGGTTTGCTTGGGTAGTCGGATCTTTTGATTACTGCGTTTCGCTGACATTTTGACGGAGCGCAGCGAAAGACCGCTCTCCGCCCTCCTGTGCCAGACTCTTGGCGGCCGCTTCGGCGAGCCGCTCCTCCGCTCCACCGTCGCGCTTGTGGCTACGCAGAAAGGCCGCTGGGCTGCTGCGCATTGCACGGCTTAAGCGCCCCGGATCGAGGGCCAACCGGCAGCAGGATTGCAGATCGACGGCAGTAGTGACGCCGCCTCGACAGAGCTTTTCTTGCAGTGTCCATGCGAAGCTCGGTGCGTTCATAGCAACACTAGAAATTGGCGTTTTGGGCGAAAAGACCGGGATTTTAAGAGGGCAAGATAAAGCAACATGGCACTACGTCGCCAATGTTCTGAAAATTCTTGTTGTCTGCACACTGGTTAGTTGCGCCACGAGCGGCACCCTGTTTTTGGGCCTCGTGTGCCGCGATTTGGCGCAAAGCCTTGGCTTCGCTGGATTTTGACCGGCACCATAGCCGCCGAACGCCCGATATTTTTGGATTTATGTCAGAGATACGCCGATGAGTGCGGGTGACGGAAGTGGCACCCGATTGAGTATTGCATAGTGTCGATCTACGATCTGAAAAGGCAGATCGTATAGATGGCGCTCCTTACTCGACGGATGGCTGCTCCCAAGCAATGTGGTGAATCTCGTTCCGTCGGCTATGATTAGCAATGGATGACGGGACTGTTAGCGCCAAGTTCATCGTTATATTGAGTGATAGGTTTGGCCTCATCGAGAATCCGGCAAGTAACCCTTTGTTTCGGGCTAGCTGGTTATCGACAGCCAGTTGGGCCGACAGATGAGAGTGGCATAGTAGCCCGAGTTGTCCGAACTGGTAAAAAACTGCCGCGCAACAAAATCGATCAGTTTGCGAACTGACGTTTATAAACCGTCGGCGGAACCCCGAATTGGTTACGAAAATGAAGGCGAAATGACTCTACTGAGCCAAAACCACAGCTCTCAGCCAGCGATTGCATAGACAGGTTGGTTGTCTCAAGCAGCGAGCGCGCATGTTCAAGTCTCACCTCTCGCAACCAATTCCCCGGCGACTTCCCCGTTGCATCATGAAAGCGACGGAGAAACGTTCGTCGGCTCATGCAAGCCTTCCGAGCGAGTTTTTCAATGCTGAAGTCTTCATTGAGGCGACTACGCAACAGATCAAGTAACGGTGCCAATGTTGAACCCTGTCTCACTGGAACCGGCCGCGCAATAAATTGCGCCTGACCGCCCTCACGGTGGGACGGTATTACCATCCGTCGAGCGACATGATTTGCGGCCTCAGACCCAAAGTCTCGGCGTATGAGATGCAGGCAAAGATCTATTCCTGCCGCACAGCCAGCTGACGTTAGAATATTGCCTTCGTCGACATACAAAACAGAAGGCTCAACGTGAATATCGGGATATGCGGCGGCGAGTGCGGGAGCGTGTCGCCAATGCGTTGTTGCGCGTTTGCCAGAAAGCAAGCCCGCGGCCGCAAGTACAAAGCTCCCGGTACAAATGGAAACCAAGCGGCACCCGCGCAGGTTAGCTCGACGGAGTGCATCAATTAGCCGATCCGGGACCGGTTCATTAACGCCCCGCCATCCTGGAATCACAATCGTTCCTGCTTCCTCCAGTATATCCAAGCTAGAATCGACAGAGAAAGCGAGTCCGTTTTCGGCCTTGACCTGTTCGCCGTCCACGCTGGCTAAGACCATCTTGTATTGTGCGTCGGCAAGCTCCGGGTCGGCGGAAAAGGCCTCAACGGCAGTGCCGAACTCGAATGTACATAAGCCATCATACACCAATACCACCAGCTTACTGTTGGTGAGGCTATGACGGGAGGAAGTGCGGTTTGTCATAATCTTACCGATACATGTCATTTGCGCCACTTTCAATGCCATGTCTGAGCGTTAGACATGTGCACTCAACATCGTGCGCTGTACGTGTGTTTTTGGCACAAGATTACCGGTTCGGTGACAAGTCTGGAGTTCTAGCGTCGATAATCTCAGAAATTGGGGCAGATGTGCATGACGGAAATGGCATTCTTGATGGGGTTACTCGTCGCAATATCGTGGGGTATTTCCGATTATCTTGCGGGAAAAACCTCAAGGCTGGTCGGCGTCAATCGTACAGCCATATTTACACAGTCTGTGGGTTTCATCTTCGTCAGTATGTTTATCCTGATGACACCGGCAATCCGTATTTATACGGCAGAGGTCGGGCTGAGTGGATGGGGATATGGAGCAACTTCAGTATTGCTGAACCTCGCGGGGGCACTGGGGCTCCTTAAAGCATTCTCTTTAGGAAGGGTTGCTTTGATTGCTCCTTTGGTCACGGGGTACGCTGCGATCACGACGACGCTCGACTTTTTCACGGGAACCCCTCTGGCGGGACTTCAGCTTGTAGGTATCATATTCTGTTTGATCGGGGCTCCGCTTGCCGCAGCAAAGGCTGGGTCCGACAATTCCTACCACGCAAGTGGAGTTCTTTATGCGCTCGCTTCTTCCGTATGCTTCGGTGTTGGCTTTTGGATACAAGGAAAGTTTGCGGTTCCTGAGCTTGGTGCAGCATTGTCATTGTGGCTGTTTTTTGCGATCGGTGTTCCTGTCTTGCTGCTAATAATGACCGTTAAACGGGAGAATATTCTGCCTCCACGTGCAGCATTGCCTATTCTGAGCTGCCGGAGCTTTTGCACTCTTATTGGATATGGGGGCTTTGCTATAGGCGTGTCATACGGTTCCGTTGCTGTAGTCACGGTTTTGAGTACATTTGCGGCGGCTGTCGCTGCGGTGCTTGGATTGACATTCGGAAAAGAGCGCCTGAATTCCATCCAATGGATTGGCCTTATATCCATCATTCTCGGCGTGGTATTGCTGAGAATTCCATAGGGGAATTTTTGGACTGCACGTTCATGAATAATTTTTTTATGAAAGCACTCTGAATCGGATACGCTGAAGCATATTTTATGGTCTTGGGAACATTGTTGATAATTCCGCACTTGCAAAGTCCACAAAGACGCGAAGTTTTGGCGATAAATGCCGACTTGTTGGCCACATGATACTGACCTTGGTTCGAGTTTGAAGATAAGATTCCAGTACGCTGATGAGAGAGCCTGTTTCTAATTGTCGGGCTACTGCAACGTCTGGAACGCAAGCGATTCCAATGCCGTTCTCTGCAAGGCAGATTTGGGGTTCGAGCGTATTCATCAGTACACTGTTGGTCAGTTCGAGATGAATCGGCGTGCCATTGCGGGACAAGGGCCAACGGTCGAGCTTACCCGTTGTGGCGAAGCGATAGATTAGGCAGGGATGCCCGACAAGATCTTCGGGGCTGACTGGGATTCCAACACCTGTAAAGAAATCCGGCGAGCCCACGATGGCTCTGCGATAGTAGCCGAGTGATCGTGTCATCAACCGGGAATCCGCATGATCGCCAGTGCGGATGACGGCATCGAAGCCCTCATCAATCACGTCGACCAGTCGATCGCTGATATCCAACTCCAGTTCGATCTGTGGATGGAGACGCATAAATGCCGCGATCTTTGGCATGAACAGTGTCCCTATCGATGGCATGCTGACGCGTAGCTTGCCCTGAGGGGCAGCCTGCGTCTGCGACAGTTCAGTTTCGGCTGCTTCGAATTCGCACAGTATGCGTCTGCACCGCTCAAGAAACATCGCCCCTTCAGGAGTTAGCGTGATGCTGCGCGTGGAGCGGTGAAACAGCCGGGTGCCGAGGCGGTCTTCAAGCCGCTGTACTGCCTTGCTGACCGCAGAAGCCGAGACTCCGAGCTTGCGACTCGCTTCGGTGAAACCATTGGCATCTGCTGCCTGAACGAAGGCGTGGAGCGATCCGAGACTGTCCATATTGGGGGTTCCTTATGCACGACATAAATGTCCAAAGTGTTATGAACTATAGCCTATTTTTCGCCCATGTGGAAACGGATACCTTCACCGTCGATTTGGTTGCCGTATCGTCACGTCCTTTTCTGGAAGTGGCAGTCCCTTGGCTGCCGCATATCCGAACGACCTAAGGAGGCACTACCCCGATGACTATATTTAACAATGCGACGTCGGATATGCCGGCCAAGGAGAAGCTACCTCTTGGTGGGCTACTGGCACTGGCATTGGCGGGCTTTGTCACGCTCATGACAGAAGTGATGCCTGCGGGGCTGCTGCCGCAAATCAGTATGAGCCTCAGCATCGCCGAAAGCATGGCGGGGCAGCTTGTCACGGCTTACGCGGCAGGTTCGCTCATTACCGCTATCCCCTTGATGACCCTTACACAGACGATGCAGCGGCGCGGCCTTTTGCTGATTGCTCTGGGTGGTTTTGCAATCGTCAACACGGTGACGGCGGTTTCCGATTACTATTGGCTTACACTGACGGCGCGTTTCTTTGCGGGGATGTTCGGCGGAATCGTCTGGGCATTGATCGTTGGGTACGCTGCGCGCATGGTGCCGCCCCATCTTGCTGGCCGCGCCATTGCTATCACAGGGATCGGTGGACCACTCGCTTTCACGATTGGCGTCCCGGCAGGCACTTGGCTTGGCGTCCTGCTCGGTTGGCGGGTATCATTCGGACTAATGAGCGCGCTTGCTCTGATCCTGATCGCATGGAGCCTTCTAAGGTTGCCTGATTTTGCAGGTCAACTGCGCGGACAGCAATATTTGATCCGTCGGGTTCTGACCTTGCCGGGATTGATGCCCATTCTGTTCGTCATGCTTGCCTTCGTTGTCGCACACAACATTCTCTACACGTACATCGCGCCATTCCTCGCTCCATCTGGCCTCGCGGATCGGGTCGATCTTGTGCTTCTGATCTTTGGTGCCGCTGGTGTCCTGGGTCTTTGGATCGTTGGTACGCTGATCGACAGACACCTCCGTCGTCTGGTGCTGGTGAGCTTATTGGCTTTCGGCTGCATCGCACTTGCTTTTGGTTTTGCGAGTACATCACCGGCTATCGTCTTGGTTAGTGTGGTGGTCTGGGGCGTCGTCATGGGGGGCGCACCAACGCTGTTTCAAACAGCGGAAGCAAAGGCCGCTGGCGATGCAACTGATGTTGCTCAGGCTATGTTCGTTACGGTCTGGAATACAGGGGTTGCGGGTGGCGGGCTTCTTGGCGGAATACTTTTGGATGGCTTTGGTGTTACGTCGTTCCCTTGGACACTTTTCGCGCTGACAATCCCGGCACTGCTCGTCTCTTGGCTTGCATCAGGACACGGGTTTCCGCCCGTAACCAATGTCCGACGAATGGCACCTTAAGCGGATTACATCAGATGCGTAGGCGGCCATCTCAGCATTTGCATCCCATAACGCCTACTTCATTGCTGTGCCGTCGCATTCCGATGGCCGCACTAATCCAGACGCTAACGGTTGCCGAATATCTCAGCTTTTCCCACGCGGCACAGGCACTTCGCACCAGTCAGTCGAGTGTAAGCACCCGTATCAAAGCATTGGAGACCGATCTTGGGGTCGTCCTCTTTGACCGTAATACGCGTGGTGTTCGTCTGACGGAAGCCGGGCGCAGGTTCATCGAACAGGTCAATAATGCAATGGGCATTCTCGATCATGCGGTCAAGACGGCCGGGATGCGGGCACGCGGCGAGGACGGTGAGCTTTGGATCGGCGTTCATGGCCTTGTCGCGGGTGGATTTCTTGATCGGTTACTGGAACGCTTCCACGGGAGATATCCTAATGTCCGCCTGCATATCACTGAAGGCACAGCACGAGACGCTCAACTCATGCTGCGCGAGGGTAAGCTCGACCTGATCTTCATTGCCGGGATGCACGACATCTGCGATCTCAATTCCCGGATCATCTGGCATGACCGGCTGATGGTGGCGCTGTCGATCAAGCATCCGTTGGCAGCTCAATCGGACGTGGAGTGGCGTCAGCTTGCAGAGGAAACTTTTCTTGTCCGATATGGTGGCACGGGTCCGCAGGTTCATGATCTGATTATCATGCGTGCAGCAGGTCGCTGGCCTGTTCCTGCTATTCAACGTTATGATGTTGGCCGGGATACGCTTCTGTCGATGATAGCTGCCGGACAGGGCATTTCGCTTTTCGCCAAGGAAAATCTATCGCTTGCACCATCGGGCATCGTTGTTCGTGAAATCACAGATGAGCCGGAAGCCGTGGCCTTCTCTGCGGTCTGGTCACCGAACAATCGCAGTCAGATATTGCGTAATTTTCTTGGTCTTGCGGAAAGGATGCAAAAGGAACTGGATCGGTAATCAGTGCCTTGGCTTTTCTGCTTGAACGATGAGGCCGGAGCGGCGCCATTCCGTCAAGGCCAAGCCGCTTCGCGGTGGCGCTATCACGCCAGCCTTGACCGAATGGCACCGCCCCCGACAGAGGCTGGGGAAGCAGATAAGGCGAGGGGTGAGCGCGAGCACTCCCCTTTTGACGGCAACGCCGGAGACGACAATGAATTGCAAACTATCCGATTTGCCGCCGATCCTTCGCTATAGCCGCATGGCGTTCGAAATCGTTTCAGATTTCACGCCGGGTGTTGCTTCATACCTGTTCGGTTCCAATAGAAAACAGGTTGAAGTATGGAAGACGAAACAAAACCGTCACCGGATGAAGGCTGGAAGCCGACCAATGACAATCATCCGCCCAAACAGCAAGGTGACGACAGCGATATTGCACCATGGCAGAAGCTGGACAAGGTTGTGCTGTCCATTGCCCGCCTGATTGGCAGGCAGATGGCACGAGACGATTTTGAGCGGCTTCACGCTGCCACCGCCAACGATAATGACGAGCCTCGCAGCATCAAAAACGACGAGGGCGAGGCAGACGAGGATTGATCGAACGGAGAACCGCCCTATGACCCGTGCAGCCCTTTATGCCCGCTATTCATCCGACAACCAGCGGGAGGCATCGATTGAAGACCAGTTCCGGCTTTGCGAGGAATATGCAGCACGCGAACGCTGGCAGGTGACGGGTAGCTATCAGGACGCGGCCATATCCGGTTCCAGCACTATTCTCCGTTCCGGCATCCAACATCTTGTGCGGGATGCGCAGCGCGGTATGTTCACGGTTGTTCTGGCCGAGGCGCTGGACCGTATCAGCCGCGATCAGGCAGACGTTGCCACGCTCTATAAGCATTTGAAGTTTGCGGGCGTTACTATCGTCACCTTGGCTGAGGGGGAAATCTCCGAGCTTCATGTCGGCCTGAAGGGCACGATGAATGCGCTATTCCTGAAAGACCTTGCCATGAAGACGCATCGTGGCCTTCGGGGCAGGGTGGAGAAGGGCAAGGCGGGTGGTGGTTTGTGCTATGGATATAAGGTGGTCAAGAAATTCGATGCCAACGGCGAGCCGATCCGGGGCGACCGGGAGATCATTCCCGACGAAGCCGACACTATCCACCGCATCTTCAAGGAGTTCGCTTCCGGTAAAAGCCCGAAGGCGATTGCAGTTGACCTGAACCGGGAAGGCGTTCCCGGTCCGCTTGGTCGCGCATGGGGTGACACCAGTATTCGCGGGCATGTCAGCCGGGGAACCGGTATCATTAATAACGAGCTATATGCAGGCGTTCTTGTCTGGAACCGCCTGCGGTACATCAAAGACCCGTCCACCGGCAGGCGCGTATCGCGCATCAACCCGGAAAGCCAATGGATCAGGACCGATGTTCCGCATCTGCGTATCGTGGACGATGAGCTTTGGAACGCCACCCGTGCACGCCAGAAGCAGATATCGGAAATCTTCGGGCCAAACCCAGCAAACACGCTCGAAGGTCGAATGAAACGCGTCCATCTGGCAAACAGGCCGGTTCATCTGCTTTCCGGCCTTCTGACCTGCGGATGCTGCGGTGGTAAGATCGGCATCATCACGCCGAACCGTTATGCTTGCCTCAACCACCATCGGCGCGGCACGTGCGACAATCGCCGCTCCATCACCCGCCAGAACATAGAAGCCCGTGTCCTGACAGGCTTGAAAGAGCGGCTTGTTTCCAGCGAAACAGTTGCGGAAGCCGTAAAGGCCTATGCAGAGGAAATGAACCGCCTCAACCGCGACCGTCGTGTACAGGTGCAGACCGACCAGAAAGCACTTGCGAGGATCGAGAAGGCAATTGCCGGGATTATCGCGGCTATTGAGGACGGCATGTATCAGCCGAGCATGAAGGCCCGCATGGACGAGCTTGAGCGGCAGAAGGCCGAGATTACCGCCCGTATGGCGCAATCCCCGGCTGACATTCCGGACATCCATCCGAATGTCGCCAATCTCTACCGCCTTCGTGTGGAACGCCTGACCGAAGCCCTCAGCGACCCGGACGGCGGCAGGCAAGCAGCGGAAGCCCTTCGCTCCCTTATCGGGGAAATCATTCTCATGCCCGGCGACAAGCGCGGCGAGGTTCATGCCGAGCTACGCGGCGAGTTGTTCGGCATTCTCGACTTTATCAAGGCGGAAGACAGCGGTAGGCTGGCCGGTTTTATGTCCACAGCCAATGCCTGCCCCCGCAACCAAAAAAAACCCGCCGTAAGGCGGTTTTTTTGTTGCCAGCGAGGCCTAAATCTCATGATAATTAAAAAAGCCCCAGCTTATAAGCTGGGGCTTTTGCCGTTCCAGGACAAGAAAACATCGCGAGTGGCAATTACTTGGAAAAATATATCCCAACATCGTGATTGCAAGAAATATTGTCGCAGCTCCAGAAACTGATAGAAGCGCTGTGAAACACGTCCCACGGAGATGGCAATGAAGCTCTATTATAAACCCGGCGCATGTTCTTTGGCCCCGCATATTGTTCTTAGCGAAGCTGGGTTTGCCTATGATCTGGAAGTCGTTGATCTGAAGGAAAAGAAGACGGCAAGCGGTGCTGACTATCTGAAGATCAATCCGCGTGGTGCCGTGCCAGCAATAGAAATTGAATCGGGTGTGGTGATTACCCAGAACGCGGCTATTTTGCAGTACATTGGCGATCATTCGGATGTAGTAGCATTCAAGCCAGCTTATGGCACGATTGAACGCGCACGTTTGCAAGAAGCACTGGGCTTTTGTGGTGACCTGCACGTCGCGTTTGGTGGCCTATTTGCGCCTAATCCAACGGAAGAAGCCAGGGCTACGGTGATCGCTTCGGTTAATCGCCGTATGGGGCAACTTGAGGCTATACTGGAAGACGGTCGCGCATACTGGCTCGGTGCAGAATTTACACAGGCGGATGCCTATGCCTCAGTTATTCTGGGATGGGGGCTGGTTATGAAGGTGGATCTCACGGCTTATCCAAAAGCTCTCGCCTTACGTGAGCGCGTGATGTCGCGGCCTGCTGTGCAGAAGGCACTCAAAGAAGAAGGCCTTATCTGAACTTATAAGCCGAAGGCGGAAATGCCTTCGGCTTATATGATTGCGGGTTGAGCGTCTTAACGTTGCTGCGGAGATGAGCATCGCCAGCCATTCAAGCATCGCTTTAGCTATTCTCCGGCACATGTGGCGGATTAGGCGTCATCGCATTGGATGAGGGTGCGGCTTCTGCCGTCTGTGAAGTTGCGGCGGCAGTGCCTTCCAGTTCGAATTTATCGACGCGCATTGATTGATTTTTGCGCCAGCCGCCGCGAAGATATAGCGCTCCCGCCATGAGCATTGTGGACAGCATAGCCACCGGAAAGCTGAGCCAAAGCGCGTCCGGGCCGAGCCAGTCTCGCATGCCTACCGCAACGCCCAGGCGAACCGGATACATCGACACAAAAAGGATGATGAGCGGCCAGATGACCTGCCCGTTTGCCCGAACGGTTCCAAACAGAACCATCGAAACGCCAAAGGCGATAAAGCCCCAGGTGGCGATCTTTCCAATATGTTGACCGATTGCAATAGCAGGACTTTCAGCGCCCAGGAAAATCTGCATGGCCTGTCTGTCCGCGATGAGCAGCACAACAACGAGAACGCCGGTCATCAGGATTGCATAGAGAACTCCGATGCGGGTGATACTGTTCACGCGATCCCACTTACCCGCGCCAATATTCTGCGCGGCCATGGCGCTGACGGCGGCACCCAAAGCCATCGCCGGCATTTGCACATAGGTCCATAATTGTTGCGTTGCGCCAAAGGCTGCAGTCGTGTTGACGCCTTCCTGATTGACCAGACGCATCATGGTGAGCATGGCGCTGGATACCACGATCATCTGGATACCCATAGGAAGCCCTTTGCTGAAAATCAGCTTCAAGACCTTGAGATCGGGCACCAAAAGCCAAAGCTCTTGTCCTTTGAGGCGCAGTGGCAGGTCCTTGCGGTAAACATAGATCAGCATCGCCGCGAGGCTGATGTAATTTGCAATGGCCGTAGCCAATGCAGAACCGGATATGCCTAAAGCGGGTATCGGACCGATGCCCAGAATGAATAGCGGATTAAGTGCGATATCGAGAACGACGGCCAGCCCCATGAATATGAGCGGCGTTATGGAATCACCGCTACCGCGAAGCGCCATCATCAAAATGGTCTGCATAAGAATGGCAGGCATGGCGACGAACGTTACCTGAAGAAATGCACGCGCCAATGGCTCGATAGTTTCTGGCGTCCCCAGTAGCCCCAGCACGGTGGGTGCAAGAAACCAGCCAATTATTGCGATGATAATGCTGACCGGAATGAAAGCGCCCAGCGTTGTGCCTGCTATCGCGCGCGCTGTTTCTATATCGCGCCGTCCGAAAGACTGACCAATGAGAATTGTAGAGGCCATGCCGAAGCCAAAGACGAATGCCGTTAGCAGAAACATCACCAGATTGCCGTTGGTGGTTGCGGCTAACGCATCTGTACCGAGTAACTGTCCGATCCAGATTGTGTCGATGGAGCCATTTGCGGATTGCAGGATCGAAGATCCGAGTGTGGGCAGGGCAAAGAGCAACAACGCTTGATTGATGGGTGCGGTTGTCAGATCAATGGTTTTCTTCATCCTGCCTCAATGTTGTTCACCTGTGTTGCCAATCATCGATCTTGGATAATGCTTCCAAGTCTCAAATAATTCAAATCGCTACCTCGAACGATCGAGTTGAATTGTAATCAAGAGAAAATAAAAACAATGTTTTGGCTTTAATATAGACGTTTGACTGCTATCTTGTCCCGGAATCAGGCCGGGCCTCTTTGTTCAGATGATCAGCTTTGCCTGCAAGAACGTCGATTTTGGAATGGTTTGGTATGATCTCTCGTCTTCTCACGGCTGGCATGACATTGGCATTCGCAACCTCTGCGAATGCTCAGGCACACACTGCCCCATCAGTTCAACTGGATAAGTTCATCCCTGTTTCGCAGGTCAGTGGGGTCGATATTGTGCGCCTTACAGAACTGCCGAAAGCTCCGAAAAAGAATGAAGAGACGGAATCCTGTGTTAACCGGGCCAGCAAGACGCCAAGTGCCGAGGCGCGTGCAGTTGAAGAGCATGGCTGGACGTTAACCGGTGAAGCGAAACTTGGTTCTCTGCAGGTCGTCAGTTTCGTTGCCGACACCGAAGAAGGTACGAGCGGATCATGCCTGCTGAAAGATGGTAACATTGCCTTTTATGACGACGGTAAACTCGTCGCACTCGCCTATGCATCCAAAAAGACCGCTTTGAGCCTGGGCCGTGTTGAAGAACACGGTGACGTTCTGCGCCTTTGGGATGGTGATCTGGTTCAGCAGCCGGTTGCCGATGTGAAGCTTGTCGGAGGGAAGGGTATCGTCATTACCGCGTTGCCAAATGAAGAGAAGTTCTGCGCAGGGCAGGTAACAGTTCCCAATGTTCGTCATGTACCGATCATTCTGGCACGCATGATGCTCAAGGAATATGGCTGGCAGCCAGAGCAGAGCAAGCAGGAACCCGATAGCACGTCGCAGGACCTGCTGGATATGGGGATCAACGAGGTCGATGGCTGTGCGGGAACGGGCTTTGGCTTCTGTGGCTTTGAGTACAAGAATGCTGGCAACAGTCTTTCCGTTGCAACGGTGGGGGACTCACCTGATACACCATCCGTCATTTCTTATGACGTGAAGTGCTCGAATTAAAGGATAGCCCGAAAAGTGTGAAATGGCTTTCGTAGGTTAAGCCGTCACAATTTTTGCTTTAACGAAGACGTCGTAGCGGGTGCTTTTGCCCAGTATTTGATGGGAGGGCTTGCGTAGCCCAGCCATCGGTTCTGCACGCAATGGCCATTTGAGCACGACACGATTTTGCGCATGCTCCAGTGCGACCAGCATCAGCTTTTCGGAATCCGGGTCGGTGCCGACGATTTCCCGGATCTGGCGCATTTCCTTTTTGACCAGTGCTGAATTGCCTCGTGGTGGATGCATGGGATCAACCAGAACCACTTGTGGCTTGAGGTCGGGGAGTAGCTGGCAGGAATCGCCATGCAGCAAGGTCATTCGTGATACAGTCTCGGCATATTGTCCGCCCTCAGCCGCCGCACGTGCCAATCCTTCAGCGAGCAGA
The DNA here is from genome assembly GCF_965577835.1 of Brucella pituitosa. Taxonomy (NCBI): domain Bacteria; kingdom Pseudomonadati; phylum Pseudomonadota; class Alphaproteobacteria; order Hyphomicrobiales; family Brucellaceae; genus Brucella; species Brucella pituitosa. The sequence goes on along the minus strand of NZ_OZ264092.1, from coordinate 1,158,093 downwards.
TCATGCATTTTTTGCGAGCGCTCTATGAGTGTCACCCTGGCACCCAGTGAAGCGAGCAGGAAGGCATCCCGCCCAAGTCCCGCTGTCGCGTCCACTATGTCGGGCGTGACACCGCCGGTTAATCCCGCAGCCTTGGCGAGTGCTTGCCCCCGGCCTTCACCTGAGCGGAACCTGTGACCAACTGCGCCACCGACAAAATCAACAATAAGCTCGGATGCTTCTGCTTTTTGCGACATGGTTGCTCTTAGAACGGACAGGGGACGGTGAATTTAACATCGCGTCCATCCGGATGACGAAAAGCGACTTCTTCTGCATGCAATAGCAAGCGGTCTGCGGCTGTGAGTGCAGCTCCTTCCGCGTAAAACTCATCCCCAAGGATGACATGACCTATTGCTTTCATATGGACGCGTAACTGATGAGTGCGTCCGGTCAACGGAAACAGGCGGAGCCGCGTCGTGTCTTCGCCACGCTCCAGAACCGTCCAATGCGTCTGAGCGGACTTGCCGTTTTCACGGTCTACCCGATGGCGAGGTTTGTTATCCTGATCGATCGCTAAGGGCAGATCAATCATCCCCTCATCATTTTCCACGCGTCCCCATACTTCTGCTACATAGGATTTCTGGGTTGTACGCGCCTCAAATTGCGCGGCAATTGCGGCATGCGCTTTGCGATTGAGCGACATCAACACCAGACCAGACGTATCCTTGTCGAGACGGTTGATCATCAGTGCATTTGGAAACTGTTTTTGTACACGTGTCGCAAGACTATCCGACAAGGCAGGATGACGCCCCGGCACAGACAATAACCCGCTTGGCTTGTCCAGCACCAGAATGTCCGCATCACGATGAATGATCGAAATATATGGCTCCAGCGGTGGAGTATAAATGGGAAACTCAGAAGATAGCACACTCATATTGGTGATCTAGCATGGTTTGGCTCTCTTCGAGAAGTGCGGAGACAGTGTAATTGAATATGCTTGGCTGGTGCAGTTATGCCGTAAGTGAGCTATTCTGAAACTTATAAGTGCCCGATAGCCGATAGGATAATGACGGAGAGGGTGGAGTTTCCGGGTCGTTGAGCATGACGTGCATATAGGTTATCTTAATAAGCAGTAGCTTAATAAGAAAATCCTTTGGGATATGAAGGTGTGACTGTCATTGTTGCTGCAACAGTAGAGAGTGTTAATGCCCATCAAAGATGACGCCGTGCTGAGCCAGTTGCGAGATGAGCTGAAGTGTCTGCGACTTGAATTAGAAAGCAAAGAAAAACTCATCAATGAGCAGGCACAAACGCTTTCACATTTCAAAAAAATATACGGGCAATCTTCTATTGTCGCTCAAATCGGTATCTGGGAGTGCACGTTACCCGAAGAGGAGTTAACCTGGTCGGACTATGTGTATGATATTTTTGAGCTTCCACGGGGTGCACCGCTTAATCGGTCTGAGACACTGGCTTGCTATACTGAGAATTCCCGGCAGGAACTACAAAAGCGCAGATCGGGTGCTATTGCAGAGTGTAGCGGCTTCACCCTGGAGGCCGAAATAAGGACATTCCGCGGTAACAAGCGCTGGATACGCATCACGGCTTCTATCGAATGTCAGGATGATATACCGGTTCGAATTTTTGGTATGAAGCAGGATATTACTGATCAGAAAGCTTTATTTGATCGGATAGTTTATCTTGCTGAATATGATCAAATGACGGGACTGGCTAATAAAAGCCAGTTCCATTTAAAGCTGACTTCGGCGCTGGAATATGCCGACATTGACAGCAAATCAGGGTTTCTTCTGCTCATTGATCTGGATGGGTTCAAAAGTATAAATGACGATTATGGTCACCTCGCCGGTGATGAGTGTATTAAGGTGATGGGAGAGCGTCTCAATACAATAAATCAAATAGGAAATAGTATTTTCAGAATAGGTGGAGACGAGTTCGCCGTTATTACATCGAACTATTATGATAAAGAAACAACCGAGAAACTTGCGCAAAACATAATTGACCGTCTCTGTGAAGATGTGATTTTTGATAATCAGAAATTAAGGCTCGGAGCATCTGTGGGAATAGCGCAGATATCCGGAAACTCTGCATCGAGTGTATTTATCAATGCGGATGCGGCACTTTATTCTGCCAAGGCTGATGGGAAGACGACATTTCGTTGCTATCGGCCAGGTATGGAAAGCCGCCCATCCAGAATTGAGTTTTGATCAGATTTGAGTTTTTGCTTCCAATTGTTGCGTGCTGTCTTAGCTTATAGGGTGTGGGGGTTCGGAAACGGCTCGTGTTGCTGCAACAAAGGAGATAGCGGATGTCACAGTTGAATGTAGCTGTTCTGGTTGGAAGCCTGAGAAAAGATTCGTTTAATCGCAAGGTGGCTGTGGGGCTGAGCGCTGTTGTGCCCGATGGTATGACTTTAACGACAATCGAGATCGGCGATTTGCCGCTTTATAATCCGGATCTGGATACGGACGTACCACCGGCAGCATGGACGCGGTTTCGATCGGAAGTGAGCAAGACAAATGCCGTTCTGTTTGTGACGCCCGAATATAACCGATCCGTGCCAGCTGCTTTGAAGAACGCACTTGATGTGGGTTCGCGCCCATATGGTCAAAGCGTGTGGAGTGGAAAACCAGCTGCTATCATAAGCGGTTCACCGGGCAATATCTCTGGCTTTGGTGCCAATCATCATCTGCGGCAATCGCTGGTATTCCTCGATATGCCGACCTTGCAACAGCCCGAGGCTTATCTCGCATATGTTGATAGGCTCGTCGACGAAAGCGGCAAGCTGGTGCCTGACACCGCCAAGTTCCTTGGCGATTTCCTCACGGCATTTGACAGATTTGCTCAGAAGAACCTTTAAAACTTCATGCTGCTTGCAAACATTGGCGCGCTTTCGGAATGAGAGCCGCCTCTGAGCTTCCGGATCGCAGTCAATAAATAGCCGAGCGATACGCGCGAAGCCGGTTTGGTGTCTGTTGACAGGGGGGATGGGCAGCCCTACTTTATATGCGAATATTCTAAAATACTTTTTAGTTTCATGGTGATAGGATGATGACACGCCGTCAAACCTTGTTGGGTGCTGCCGCCGCTGCCGTCGGTCTGTCGATGCACGCGCGCCGAGGGCAAGCGGAAGGTCAATCGGCTCGTTCTGCCGGTTTTTGGTATCCGGAAGAAACAGAGCCGCATGAACGCACTTTCATGCAATGGCCGGTGAATCCGGCTGTGTATGACGATCCTGATTTTCTTGATGATATTCAGAAAACGATCGCGAAAATAGCCAATACTATCGCGGAATTCGAGCCGGTTGTGATGCTGGCTGCAGCAAAACACCATCCTGCTGTTCGCAAGCTGGTGTCGCGCAATGTGGAATTATGGGACATTCCAACCGACGATTTGTGGTGTCGCGATTCCGGTCCCTCCTTTGTTGTTGATGGCAAGGGTGGTCTCGCCATCACGCAGTTCAATTTCAACGGTTGGGGCAACAAGCAGACCCACCGCGCAGACGGGAAGATCGCGGCGCGGATAGCCGAACGGATGGGATTGCAGGTTTTCGACGCAGGTCTTGTGGGTGAGGCGGGAGGAGTTGAAACCGACGGCCAGGGCACGCTGATCGCTCATGAAAGCACCTTCATCAATGTCAACCGAAACCGGGGCAGCAAAGCTGAAATTGAGAAGATGCTGCTGGACACGATGGGTGCACGCAAGATGATCTGGGCGCCCGGGATCATCGGTGCCGATATCACCGATTATCATATCGACGCGCTTGCCCGTTTTGTTAAGCCCGGACAGTTGCTGATCCAGATGGGAGATAAGATCGATCCCGACGACCCCTGGTCGGCTGCCGCCTTCGAAACACATGACATACTGGCTGCAGCCACCGATGCGGAGGGACGCAAGCTGGATATGGTCATTTTGCCGGAACCTTATGACATACGTTCGAGCAACAGCGATTTCGTGTCTTCCTATGTCAATTACTATGTTTGTAACGGCGCGGTGATAGCCGCCGAGTTCGGGGATCGTAAAGCCGATGAACGGGCTGCGGCTATTCTTGGCAAACTCTATCCCGGTCGGGAGATTGTTACATTGAATATCGATCCGGTGGGTGAGGTTGGCGGCGGTATCCATTGTGCCACCCATGAGCAACCCAAGGTCTGAACATGTGGAACTGGTTACGGCGCAATACTGAACAATTGGCCGCTCTGGGCGGGATAGCGACGGCCTTTGCCGCGCTCTCGGCGCTGATTATCATTCCTTATCAAGTCAGTCAGGCCGATCTCATTCAGCGCGACCAGACTGCGCGCGAAATATATCGCGAGTTCCTCAATTTGACGGTGCAAAAACCCGAACTGGCGCAGGCCGATTATTGCTCGCTAAGAGGCACGACCGAGCTCACCGCCTATGGGGCATATGTCGAGTATCTGCTTTATACGTCTGAACAGATGATCGAAACCTCACCGGACTGGCGTGCGCCGATGGCTGGATACTTGAGTGATCACATGGAATATCTGTGCGATGCCGAGGGGTTGGGCGCGCGTGACGGTGTGGCAGATCTGCTGGCACAGACCGGACTGGTCTGCAAGCCCGAAAATACTTGTCAGGAAAACACGCGACCTTGAAGTGATATGGCGGAGAGGGTGGGATTCGAACCCACGGTGGAGTTACCCCCACGCCGCATTTCGAGTGCGGTACTTTCGACCACTCAGCCACCTCTCCGCATTGTGCACTACGGTAAAACGATCTAGGAAAATCGCGCCGTCGGTAAGCATCTAAAGCGAATGCTAAGTGTGTAGCGGCTCAATAACGGGCCAAACACAATTAGACAAGACCTAATTTGCATTCTAGGAGGAAAATTCTTGACTTTTCCGCTACCTCATATCTATAAGCACCTGACTTTATGTGTGGGGTAGCCCGCGCTTATTGTTTTGATTGGAGATTTCCGGTTTTCGGGGCTCTGGTCAGGAGGCTGAAAAGCTTCCAAAATCAATCGACTGATAAAAAGACGGCCCGTGCCTGAGGCGCTTGCGTTGCAGGGATGAGAGCTGGACCGAACGACCCGAAAGGAAAACAAATGTTCGCAGTCATTAAGACTGGTGGCAAGCAGTACCGCGTTGCCGCAAACGACCTGATCAAGGTTGAAAAGGTTGCTGGCGAAGCTGGTGACATCGTAGAATTTGCAGAAGTTCTGATGGTCGGCACGACCATTGGCGCGCCAGTTGTTGAAGGCGCTCTGGTAACGGCCGAAGTCGTTGAACAGGGCCGCGCTCGCAAGGTTATCGCGTTCAAGAAGCGTCGCCGTCAGAATTCCAAGCGTACCCGCGGTCATCGTCAGGAACTGACGACCATCCGTATCTCGGAGATCCTCACCGATGGTGCGAAGCCTTCCAAGAAGGCAGAAGCCAAGAAGGCAGCTCCGAAGGCAGACGCCGCTGAAGGCGAAGCCGCAAAGCCAAAGAAGGCAGCGCCTAAGAAGGCTGCAGCCAAGGCTGAGTCGGCTGAGTAAGTAGAAGAGATTAAAGGAGAAATCCAATGGCACACAAAAAAGCTGGTGGTTCGTCGCGTAACGGTCGCGATTCAGAGTCGAAGCGCCTTGGCGTAAAGAAGTTCGGTGGCGAAGCTGTCGTTTCTGGCAACATCATCGTGCGCCAGCGCGGCACGAAGTGGCATCCGGGCGCCAATGTTGGCCTCGGTAAAGACCATACTATTTTTGCTACCACCAACGGTTCCGTTGCTTTCCGCACGAAAGCCAACGGCCGTACCTACGTATCGGTTAACCCGATCGCGGAAGCAGCAGAGTAAGCCGGACCTCTATAAAGTACCGGCGTCCCATGGACCCGGTACATATGGCGACCTGCCAGAAGATCGAAGGGAAGATGGGACAACCATCTTCCCTTTTTTCATCTGGAGGACAGAACAATGGTCGTCGAAGTTTTAGAAGAAGATTATTACGAGAGCTGTAGTGAGCGGGAGGCCAGCTATGCTGATCTCTCGCCGGGTTTAGAGCACGCACTGGATTGCCCCGTTCTCGTTACTGACAGGCTGGTTCTTCGCCCGCCACACACCGAAGACGTGGATGCAATTTCCTATCTTGCCAATAACGCCCGCGTCTCCGCTATGCTCGCCCGTATGCCTCATCCATACACCCGCGAAAATGCTGTCGATTTTGTCGAGCGCGTCCGAAAAGGCGAGATGGGCAATTGCATTTACGCGATTACCCAAGCTGAAACCGGCATATTTATGGGTTGTTGTGGCATCCACGCGCATAAACATGGCGAGGGGCTGGAGATTGGTTATTGGCTCGGCGAACCCTATTGGGGTCATGGCTTTGCCACGGAAGCTGCCCATGCATTGATCGATCTGGCTTTCCGGGCCACGCCGATCGAGCGGCTGCATGTTTCATGTCGCGCCAGCAATGGTAGCTCTCGCCGTGTGATCCATAAGTGCGGCTTCCAGTTCAGCAACATGGGCATGTCGGATTCGCTCGCTGCCGGGAATGTTCCTGTCGAGCGTTATGTTCTTGACCGGCGGACCTGGATCGGCCTGAGAAGCTGGCAGTCATAATCAAAAAAGACGGTCCTGCGCGATAACCGCAGGACCGATAAAGATCGGGGAATATAATGAACGATACTTATGCTGTCGCCTGTGAAAGGGTTGTTGTTCGCGCACTGGACAAGGGAGACCTGCACCGGTTCCGCGCGATACGGCTTTCGGCTCTGCAGCTCGCGCCACAAGCCTTCGGCTCGACCTTTGAAGAAGAAAATGCCTATTCCGACAATGTGTTTGCGCGTCGTCTGGAACAGGTGAACGGCAATGTCATTTTCGGTGCATTTGATGGCGAAAACCTGATGGGCATTGCCGGGATGTTCCGGCATGAACGCAAGTCGGAGAGGCACCGTGGCACTCTGGTCAGCGTCTATGTCGCTCCCGAAGCACGTGGGTTGGCTCTGGGCAAGGCGCTCGTTGGACGGATTATCGAACATGCGGCGCAGCATGTCGTGATACTGGATGCAAAGGTCGTGGCAACCAACGAGCCTGCGAAGCGCATCTATTACGGGCTCGGCTTCAAATCCTACGGCGTTGAGCGCAAGTCGCTTTATGTGCAGGGTCAGTATCTGGATCAGGAGCTGCTCTATATCGATTTCAGTGATCCTGCGTGGAAACTGAACTTAGGCTGAAACCCTTATGTTTGAGTGAATTGAATTTGACGTTTGTTGCTTGTAGCGGCGTGATGCAAATGTCGAAATCAGACCACTAGCTGTTTGCAGGACAAGGGTTTTGCTGTAATTGCAAATCGGATTGCGCAAGATTGCGTGCGGTCCCAAGTTTAAGACGCGCTACGATACAAGTTTCGAATGCGTCACAAGAGGTAAGTTCAATGAAATTTCTCGATCAGGCCAAGATTTACATTCGCTCCGGCGCGGGCGGTGCAGGCGCTGTTTCGTTCCGGCGCGAGAAATTTCTTGAATTCGGCGGTCCTGACGGTGGCGATGGCGGGCGCGGCGGTGATGTCTGGGTTGAAGCTGTCGATGGTCTCAATACGCTGATTGATTATCGCTATCAGCAGCATTTCAAAGCCAAGACCGGCATGCATGGCATGGGTCGCAACATGACTGGCGGCAAGGGCGACGATGTCGTACTCAGAGTGCCGGTTGGCACGCAGATTTTTGAAGAAGATAATGAAACGCTGATTTGCGACATTACTCAGCTCGGTCAGCGTTATCGCCTTGCCAAGGGCGGGAATGGCGGCTTTGGCAATCTGCATTTCACCACATCCACAAACCGTGCGCCGCGCCGTGCCAATCCCGGCCTCGACGGTATTGAGCGCACGATCTGGTTGCGTCTGAAGCTGATTGCCGATGCTGGTCTGGTTGGTTTGCCGAATGCGGGTAAATCCACATTCCTCGCAAGTGTGACAGCGGCCAAGCCAAAGATTGCTGACTATCCTTTCACCACGCTGCATCCCAATCTTGGCGTGTCGCGTGTCGATGGTCGCGAGTTTGTGATCGCCGACATTCCTGGTCTTATCGAAGGTGCAAGCGAAGGCGTGGGCCTTGGCGACCGCTTCCTTGGCCATGTCGAGCGCACGCGCGTGCTGTTGCATCTGGTGTCGGCGCAGGAAGAAGATGTGGCAAAGGCTTACACCGTCATTCGTGGCGAGCTTGAAGCCTATGAGCATGGTCTTTCTGACAAGACTGAAATTGTAGCGCTGTCGCAAATCGATACGCTTGATCCGGATGCGCGCAAGGAAAAGATCAAGGCACTGAAGAAGGCCTGCGGGCGCGATCCGCTGCTGCTTTCAGCCGTTAGCCACGAAGGCTTGAATGATGTCTTGCGCCAGCTTGCAAGCGTGATCGATAAGAGCCGTGCAGCGGAAGCTGGAACAGCCGAAGAAGAATAACAGTTGAGGACGCGGCGCAGGAACTGAATGCATGTTGAAACAACTCAAAGATTATCGCCGCATCGTTATCAAAATCGGATCTGCGCTTCTCGTAGATCGTTCAACGGGTCTCAAGCAGAACTGGCTTGAAAGCCTGGGCCAGGACATTGCCAGCCTTTCGCGGGCAGGTGTGGAAGTCCTGGTCGTTTCTTCGGGGGCCATTGCGCTTGGCCGTACGGTTCTTGGCCTGCCGAAAAAGTCGTTGAAGCTTGAGGAAAGTCAGGCTGCCGCTGCTGCCGGTCAGATCGCACTCGCCAAGGCCTATGCCGATGTGCTCGGTAGCCACGGCATCAAGTCTGGTCAGATTCTGCTCACACTGGCCGATACCGAGGAGCGTCGCCGTTATCTCAATGCGCGCGCGACCATCGAAACATTGCTGAAACTTGGCGCCGTCCCGATCATCAACGAGAATGACACAGTCGCAACCACCGAAATTCGTTATGGCGACAATGATCGTCTGGCGGCTCGTGTTGCAACCATGATGGGCGCAGATCTGCTCATTCTGCTTTCGGATATTGATGGGCTTTATACAGCTCCACCGCATAAGAATCCGGATGCGCAGTTCCTGCCTCTCGTGACGGCGATTACCCCGCAAATCGAGGCTATGGCGGGAGCAGCTGCGTCCGAGCTATCCCGCGGCGGCATGAAGACCAAGCTTGATGCGGGCAAGATTGCCAATGCCGCAGGCACGGCAATGATCATTACATCCGGCACGCGTATGGCACCGCTTTCAGCCATCGATCATGGCGAGCGTGCAACCTTGTTTGAGCCGTCGCGTGCGCCGGTCAATGCCTGGAAGACATGGATTTCTGGCAATCTGGAGCCCGCTGGAAAATTGCTGGTGGATGCCGGTGCGGCAAAGGCGCTGAAGTCTGGAAAATCGCTACTGCCCGCAGGTGTCAAAGAGATCGAAGGTCAGTTCGAGCGCGGCGATACGGTTGCAGTGCTGAATGAAGATCGTCGCGAAATTGCGCGCGGGCTGATCGCTTATGATGCTGACGATGCGCGCAAAATTGCCGGGCATAAAAGCGATGAGATTAGTAGCATTCTTGGTTATGATGCGCGTGCTGCGATGATACATCGCAATGATCTGGTTGTGCGCGGCGTGACTGCGGTTGAGACAGAAGAAGCATAAAGGGTGGAGCGGATGCTGAACAAAGTGGACGGGGGAGCCGACATTGCAGCCATCATGGCGGAAGTTGGTCGCAAGGCCAAAGCTGCTGCAGCACCACTCGCAATAGCAAGCGCCGAACAAAAGAACACTGCCCTGCTTGCCGCTGCCGATGCGGTCCTCGCAGGCAAGGATGCAATTCTTGCAGCCAATAAGCTTGATCTTGCCAATGCGGCAGAGAGCGGTATGGCTGCATCATTCGTTGACAGGCTGACGCTCGATGACAGCCGCATAGAAGCCATTGCCGATGGTATCCGTGCGATTGCTGCTCTGCCTGATCCTGTCGGTGAGGTGATTGCCGAATGGGACCGTCCCAATGGTCTTCACATCGAGCGCGTGCGCACGCCGCTCGGTGTGATTGGCGTCATCTATGAAAGCCGTCCCAATGTAACGGCGGATGCCGGCGCGCTCTGCCTCAAGGCCGGTAATGCGGTGATCCTGCGTGGCGGTTCAGATTCCGCTCACTCCTCGGCTGCGATTCACCAGGCACTGGTGACTGGTCTTGAAGCTGGCGGACTGCCTGCCGATGCTATCCAGATCGTGCCTGTGACGGACCGCGCTGCGGTTGGTGAAATGCTCAAAGGTTTGAACGGCGCGATTGATGTGATTGTGCCCCGTGGCGGCAAAAGCCTTGTTGCGCGTGTGCAATCAGAAGCGCGTGTTCCGGTCTTTGCGCATCTCGAAGGCATCTGCCATTTGTATGTCGATGCTTCTGCCGATCTTGATATGGCACGCGCCATTGCGGTCAATGCCAAGATGCGCCGTACCGGCATTTGCGGCTCAGCTGAAACGCTTCTTGTGGATCGCGCCGTTGCTGCAACGCATCTTGTACCAGTTCTGCAAGATCTGGCTGCAAAAGGCTGTGAAATTCGTGGAAGCGACGAGGTGATGGCGCTTTATCCCAATGTGAAGCCCGCAACGGAAGAGGACTGGTCGACCGAATATCTTGATGCGATCATTTCCGTAAAGCTCGTCGACGGTGTTTCGGGCGCGATCAAGCATATCAATCGTTACTCATCACATCACACCGAGGCGATTATCGCTGAGGATGCCGAAGCCGTTGCACGCTTCTTCAACGAGATCGATTCAGCCATTCTGCTGCACAACGCCTCGACGCAATTTGCTGATGGTGGCGAGTTCGGCATGGGCGCGGAAATCGGTATCGCAACCGGCAAGATGCACGCACGCGGGCCGGTGGGTGTCGAACAACTGACCTCGTTCAAATATCGTGTTCGCGGTAACGGACAAGTTCGTGGTTAGGCTTAGCATGATCTTTTTCGAAAACCGGTGCCCACTTTTTGGGATCATGCCCTGATGCGTTTCGGCTTCGGGCTTTCCGCACTGAAAGAGCAATATCCGGATGTTGATGCGCATTATCTGCGTATGCCGCATGTCGAAAAAGGCATGACGGTCGGTCTGTTTGGCGGCTCGTTTAACCCTCCGCATGGGGGGCATGCGCTGGTGGCAGAAATTGCAATCCGGCGACTTAAACTTGATCAGCTCTGGTGGATGGTGACACCCGGTAATCCGCTGAAAGACAGCCGCGAGCTGGCGCCGCTCGCTGACCGACTGAAGCTGAGCGAAGATGTGGCAAGCGATCCGCGTATCAAAGTGACTGCTCTGGAGGCTGCCTTCAACGTGCGTTATACGGCTGATACCCTGGCGCTCATCCGCAAAGCCAATCCCGGTGTGCATTTTGTCTGGGTGATGGGGGCTGATAATCTTGCATCGTTCCATCGCTGGCAGCGTTGGCGCGAGATTGCGCAGAATTTTCCAATCGCAGTGATTGATCGGCCGGGTTCGACACTGGCTTATTTGTCGTCGCGCATGGCGCAGACATTTTCCGATAGCCGACTTGATGAACATTATGCGCCTGTTCTTGCGCGCCGCACGCCGCCTGCCTGGACATTCATTCATGGGCCGCGTTCTTCGCTCTCGTCGACCGCACTCCGTAAACAGAAATTGAAAAAGTGAACGGGCTTTTAAGCGCATCCTGAAAGGTATGAAACGGTTTTCGGGTGAGATGTGCGTCAAAAAAAGCTAAGACTCTTGAAAGAATACAGGGACTCTGCCTATCTTAGGTATGTGCGGTGCTTATGAATGCCGTACTGCGTTGTTCTTGTCGGAAAGGAACTACACTGAGAACAGCAATTGAGAAGAAGGCTCACCACGCGCCTTCACCGGTCGGGATGAACGAAACAGCTTTCGTGTCCCAGACCTTCGACGCGGCTTTGGCCAGTCTCGAAAACTCCAAAGCAGAATCCATCATCCCCATCGACATTCGCGGAAGATCTTCGATCGGCGATTATATGATCGTCGCGTCTGGTCGTTCGCATCGTCATGTAACGGCTGTCGCTGATCATCTTATGCAAGCTCTTCGTGAAATGGGCTGCAAAGATATGCGGGTCGAAGGACTCGAGGGCGGTGATTGGGTTCTCATCGATACAGGCGATATTGTCGTCCATATTTTCCGTCCGGAAATCCGTGATTTCTACAATCTGGAAAAGATCTGGATCAACGACGATCTCGAAGATCAGCGCGCATCGGGAACGGTGCACTGATCAAGTCGTAAAGAGGACGTGATGCGTGTGAGTGTTATGGCCGTGGGCCGGATGAAAGCCGGCCCCGAGCGGGAGTTGGTCGAGCGTTATTTCGACCGTTTTTCCAAGGCGGGACCGCCGCTTGGGCTCGAATTTGCCGGTGTGAGCGAAATCCCCGAAAGCCGCGGCCAAACGGCTGATCTGCGCAAAGCCGAAGAAGCACAGCGCATCAATGAAGCACTCGGCAATGCCGGTTCAGGGGGCGCTGCCCTTATCCTGCTCGACGAGCGCGGCAAAGCGCTCGGCTCGGAAGCTTTTGCTGAACGCATTGGCCGTATGCGTGATGATGGCAAGCGCCAGCTGATTGTCGCCATTGGCGGCCCGGACGGGCACGATCCTGCTTTGCGTTCGCGCGCAGATCTGGTTCTGGCGCTGGGCGAACTCACATGGCCACATCAGATCGCGCGTATATTGATAGCTGAGCAATTATATCGGGCTGCAACAATTCTTGCGGGTCATCCCTATCATCGGTCCTAGTTCTTTCATGTTTTTCCAATAGGTGACGAATAGGTCCTATTTTGGCCTGATTTCGCAACTGCCTCCTGTATCACCTATAGAAATTCATGACGTACACAAAACCTACCGTGAACGTACCCCAGATCGCTTTCGTGACAGATGGCGGCTTTCTCAAGCCTACCCTTGTGGCGATGTGGGGCGTGCTTCGCCACTTATCTGTACCGGGCATCATACATTTCTGGGGTGATGGCCTCAGCGACCAGGACTGGGAAGCGGTAAGGCGCGTTGCGGCGATAAATCCGGCTGTTACGCTGAATTGTCTCGCTCTGTCTGCCGATGATCTGGATGGGGCCAAAAGGCTGACAGCTTATATCTCTGCGGCAGCGATGGGACGGCTACATATTCCATCCCGTATTTCTGGCCGGGTACTTTACATCGACGGTGATACACAGGTTGTCGGTGATGTAGCACCGCTTTTCTCACTCAATCTAAATGGCTGCCCAATAGGTGCCGTACGTGATTGCGTTGTGGCAAAATGGTCGTCACGCAGCCTTAAGGTGCGTGAAAAATGCGAGCCGCGTGTCCGTGAATTGCAGGGATTGATGGGGCAGAGCGATATTTCGCGTTATTTCAATTCGGGTGTGCTGTTGCTTGATACGGATGCTATCCGCGCTGAGCCGGAATTGCATCAGTCTATGCACGATCTTGTTCGGGCTTCTGCCTGCCCGCTCGGTGATCAGGACCATCTCAACAACGTGTTTCGTGGTCGTGTGCATCTTCTTAACCCGGCTTATAATTCCTCGTGGCGCGATGCTCCCCGACAGCGCCGGCATATAGCCCGACTTGGTGGCGATGCTGAGGAAAGCAAGACGGCTCCGGATATTATCGTTCACTTCCACGGTCCCGAAAAGCCCTGGAAACGCCCGCGCCGCGATCTTTGGAAAAGTCGCGCGCGTGCCGTCTGGCGCTATCGTCGTGAGATGCAGGAATATGCGCAGAGTTATCCCGATCTTGCGCTGTGAGCGATCTTTTTGCTTAATGCTGCCGCGAACAACGGTTGGATAAGCACAGATGCGTATCATTCAGCTTGATCACATACAGCTGGCAATGCCAAAGGGTGAAGAAGAAAAAGCCCGAGCTTTTTATGCGGGGCTGCTGGAACTTCCGGAAGTGTCCAAGCCGCAAAATCTGGCGGTAAGAGGTGGCTGCTGGTTCGAACGGGGGTCGTTGAAAATTCACCTTGGAATCGATCCTGATTTTATTCCGGCACGCAAGGCGCACCCAGCCTTCATTGTTGAGGAACTGGCAGAACTGACCGAAACACTGATCAAAGCAGGTGTCTCTGTTGTCGAAGATGAACCGCTGGTTGGTTATGCAAGACGCTATGTCTCTGATCCGTTCGGGAATCGTATCGAATTGATGGAGAAATTCGCATCATGACGGCTATAAACCACGCCAGCGCTTATGGTTGATGGTTCGTTAACGGTATGCGGCTAGTTTTGGCCTTGTTTGTTCCTGATATAGCGCGCCATGAGTCTTTTTCGCCTTCCCAAAAAGCCTAACCTGTCTGCCGTGTTGCGGACTGGTTTTGTTGCGACTGCTCTTATGGCAGGCGTGCCACAGGTTTTTGCACAACAGGCTCTTCAGCAGCAGCGCGATCAGGCAGCGAGTGAATATGAGCAACTCAGCACCGAATTGTCGGTGACGGGCGATAAGCTGAAACAGCTTGAAGACGAGGTGGCAAACCTCAAAAAGGATCAGGCAACGATTACGGCAGCACTGATCCAGTCGGCCAAGACTGACAAGAAATTGCAGCAGGATATTGCCGATAGCGCTGACAAGCTCGTATCTCTGCGCGAGCAGGAAGACGGCATTCGCAATTCCTTGCGAGCGCGACGCAGCATTCTGGCTGAAGTGCTGGCAGCCCTTCAGCGGATGGGTTTGAACCCGCCGCCCGCAATTCTCGTGCGACCCGACGATGCTCTGGCATCGGTACGCAGTGCTGTGCTGCTTGGTGCGGTTGTACCGGAAATGCGTGAGCAGGTGGAAGAGCTCACCAGCGATCTCAAGGATATGCAGCGCGTTACCGCTTCTATTACCCAGGAACAGGACAAGCTCAAGGAAACGCGGTCGGCGCAGGCTGAAGAGCAGAAGCGTCAATCACTTCTTCTTGATGAAAAGAAGAAGTTGCAGGCGCAATCCGAGCAGGAAATCGAGGCGCAACGCAAGCGTTCGGAAGAACTTGCGGCCAAGGCGGGCAGTCTCAAAGAACTGATCGACGGGCTTGATGAGCAGATGGCAGGTGTGCGTGATGCGGCAGATGCTGCGCGCAACGCGGAAGCCGAACGTCTTGCAAAAGCGCAGGAAAAGGCCGGAGAAGCAACGCCAGACGAGAACCGCCTGCATGCGCAGCTCGATTTTGCATCACTGCATGGAAAGCTGGCATTGCCTGCTGCGGGCAAGACAATCCGGCATTTTGCTGAAAAGGACGGTGTTGGTGGCAACATGATGGGGCAGGTTGTCGAAACCTTGCCCGCTGCCACGATTACGTCACCTTCCGATGGCGTTGTGCTTTATGCAGGTACATTCAGATCTTATGGGCAGCTCTTGATCCTGGATGCTGGCGGCGGATATCATATCGTGATGGCTGGCATGGGCCGAATCGATGTGGCGCAAGGTCAGTTCATGCTGGCGGGTGAGCCTGTCGGTGCAATGGGTGAAAAACTTCTCGCAAGTGTTGCACCAATTGAGGTGGGCAATGGCGCGCCATTGCTTTACATTGAGTTTCGAAAAGATGGAAAACCCGTTGATCCGGCCCCGTGGTGGTCCGAGCGGCTTTCTGGAAGGACACAAAATGATACGTAAACTGTCGCTGCTGTTCGCCGGAGCCCTGATGGGCGCGTCAGCCATGGTGATGGTTCAGGGCGCGCCTGCCTCCACTGCTTTTGCCGCAGCGGGGAAAGACAGCGATGTCTACAAGGACCTGGCTCTCTTCGGTGATATTTTCGAGCGCGTGCGCCAGCAATATGTGACGCCGCCAGATGACAAGAAGCTGACCGAAAGTGCCATTAACGGCATGTTGACGTCGCTCGATCCGCATTCGTCTTATCTCAACCCGGAGGCAGCGCAGGACATGCGTGTGCAGACCAAGGGTGAGTTTGGTGGCCTCGGTATCGAAGTGACAATGGACAACGATCTCGTAAAGGTCATCGCGCCGATTGATGATACGCCGGCTTCCAAGGCCGGTGTTCTCGCAGGCGATCTGATCAGCAAGATCGACGGTCAGGAAGTCCGCGGTCTGAGCCTGAGCGATGCCGTTGAAAAGATGCGTGGTGAAGTTGGCTCGCCAATAGAGCTGACACTTATTCGTCAGGGTGCCGACAAGCCGATCACGCTCAAGATCGACCGCGCGGTCATCAAGGTCAAGGCAGTTCGCTCGCGGATTGAGAATGACGTCGGTTATCTGCGCGTGATTTCCTTCACAGAGCAGACTTCGGAAGATCTCAAGAAGGCGATCAAGGATATTCAGGAAAAGGTTCCGGCCGACAAACTGAAGGGCTATGTGCTCGACCTCCGCCTTAATCCGGGAGGTCTGCTTGATCAGGCTGTTGCTGTCTCAGACACGTTCCTCGACAAGGGTGAAATTGTTTCGACCCGCGGTCGCGATCCGCAGGATGTAACCCGCTTCGACGCACGCAAGGGAGACCTTGTCGACGGCAAGCCGGTGATCGTGCTGATCAATGGTGGCTCGGCCAGTGCTTCGGAAATTGTCGCCGGTGCTCTTCAAGATCATCGCCGTGCGACCGTGCTCGGCACACAATCTTTCGGCAAGGGTTCTGTACAGACGATTATCCCGCTTGGTGAAAATGGCTCGCTACGTCTGACGACCGCGCTCTATTATACGCCGTCGGGCAAGTCGATCCAGGGCAAGGGCATCACGCCGGACATCAAGGTTGAACAGCCGTTGCCGCCAGAACTGCGCGGCGAGGATGTTGTTCGTGGTGAGTCCGAACTTAAAGGCCACATCAAGGGTAACGCTGAAGACGATCAGGGATCGGGTTCGGCAGCTTATGTTCCGCTTGAGCCGAAGGATGACGTTCAGCTCAACGAAGCGCTGAAGCTTCTGCGTGGCGAAGAAGCCAATGCTGCTTTCCCACCAGACCCTAAAAAGGGTGTTCTGAACTGATCTGCCTTAGTGCGCCGTGTGTGTCCTTTCGGACGCACAAAGGTCGCTCTAAGCTATTGAATCTACGCATCGTGCTTTCCAAAAATCAATTCCGGTTTTGGGGCTGATGCTGTTGAAGGCGAATGAAACAACAAGCGCGGGAGTTCAGGCTCCCGCGTTTTCTTTTGTCGCAGTTTACAGCGGCTCCAGATAAGATTGAATAGTTGTAACCGCTTTATAACAC
This sequence comes from Brucella pituitosa, assembly GCF_965577835.1. NCBI lineage: Bacteria > Pseudomonadati > Pseudomonadota > Alphaproteobacteria > Hyphomicrobiales > Brucellaceae > Brucella > Brucella pituitosa. The sequence continues at coordinate 1,141,026 of NZ_OZ264092.1, read as the reverse complement.
TCGTTCAAACGCGCGCATACGGAGATACCATGTCGAAGCATAAAGGTCCTGTCGATCCTGAAAGCCTGCCTTATCGCCCTTGTGTGGGGCTGATGGTGCTCAACAGGGAAGGCCTCGTCTGGGCCGGTCGTCGCATCGTTATTCCGGGTGACGAGATGGATGGGGCTACGCAGCTTTGGCAGATGCCGCAGGGCGGTATCGATAAGGGCGAAGACCCCGAAGTTGCGTCGCTACGCGAGCTGTATGAGGAAACCGGCATGAAGTCGGTTTCACTGCTTGCAGAAGCACCAAACTGGATCAACTACGATCTGCCGCCACGTTTGGTCGGGCAAGCCCTCAAGGGTAAATATCGCGGCCAGACCCAAAAGTGGTTTGCTTATCGCTTTGAAGGCGACGAGAGCGAGATTGCAATCAATCCCCCTCCCGGTGGGCATACAGCCGAGTTCGAAGAATGGGCGTGGAAGCCGATGCAGGAGCTGCCGGATTTGATCGTGCCTTTCAAGCGCAAAGTCTATGAAGAGGTCGTGAGCGCTTTCCGGCATCTTGCACCATAATTCATCAGCCCTCTTGTCTGACAGGCCAACATATTGTCAACTCATCGCAGATGCGTCGGGGACGCGTTCTGAGAGGGAGAATTGCTTATGGACGGTATGAGTCTTCTTGTATTCCTTTTCGTTGGTCTGATTGCTGGCTGGCTTGCCGGCAAAGTGGTGCAGGGCGGTGGTTTTGGCCTCATCGGCAATATTATTGTTGGTGTAATCGGTGCTTTCTTCGCGGGCTGGCTCTTGCCACGATTGGGCTTCTCGGTTGGCGGCGGTATTCTCGCTTCCATCATCAACGCCTTTATCGGTGCTGCAATCCTTCTTGTTATTCTGCGTATCGTTAAACGCGTCTGACGACGTGTTCCAACCCTGAATAAAGGCCCGGGTTTTTTCAAAAGCCGGGCCGCTCTTTTTTCGAAGTTCAATCCAATGACACCGAATTCACGACTGTCTCTCGGTCTGGCTCTGACCGCATCGGCAGGCTTCATTGATGGAATTGCTTTTCTGGAATTGGGCGGCTTCTTTGCCTCCTTCATGAGCGGCAACACCACCCAGCTGGGGCTCGCCATTTCCGCGCAACCGGATGCTATGGGGCGGGTAATTATCTGGCTTCCCGCCGCTCTTATCGCGTTATTTTTCGCAGGCGCATTTATGGGGACACTTACCGTTCGCGCCCATGGCAAGAATGGTAGCCTTGCGGTCATGGCAAGCGTGGCGGCGATACTTCTTCTGGTCAGCGCCTTGCGTCATGTGGGGCTCGATCTGATCCATCCGGTGCTGCTTCTGGCAGCCGCTATGGGTGCGCAGAATGCCGCCGTACAGCCTATAGGCTCTGCGCGTCTCGGTGTGACTTATGTGACCGGAACTTTGTTTAATTCAGCGGCTGATCTTGCCGGTTCATTGCGTGGTGAAGTGCCACGATGGCGCTGGTTGCAACATTTCGCTGTTTGGCTGTCATTGATGATCGGTGCCGTTATGGGCGGCTTTGCGCATTATTTCATTGGCCTCGATGCGCTGTTTATTCCTGCAGCTATGATCATCGGTGTGATGGCATTCTATTGGAAAGCAAATTAGAGCGCATTTCGATCTCATCATTTTTTACGCGCATCTTATCCGAAACCGTTTCACACTTTTCGGGATGGGCTCTAACTAAACAGCGATTTCTCACTCTCCACGAGCTCGGAAATCAAAGCTGAAACAGCCGTGACACGCCGCAGAGTGCGCGCAGATTCATGATAGGTCAGCCAATAGGCCCGGCGGATGATGCGATCGGGCAATACAGGCACAAGATTAGGATCTGCGCGTGCGATGAATGCGTGCAAAATGCCGATGCCTGCACCCGCACGAACTGCCTCCATCTGTCCCAATGCGCTTGAAACCTCAAAAGCAGGCTTCCAGTCGCGGCTGATTTCCGGCGCATAGGCCAGAGACGGATTGATCACCAGATCTTCCACATAGCCAATTGTTCGATGGTGGTTCAGATCTTCGACGCTTTCAGGCATGCCGTTCGCTTCGAGATAGGAGCGATGGGCAAAAAGGCCCAGCGTATAATCGACCAGCCTGCGGGCGACCAGCCGTCCCTGTTCAGGGCGCTCGACCGTGATGGCGATGTCTGCTTCTCGCCGCGACAACGAGAAGGAGCGCGGCACAGGCACAAGCTGGATGGTAAGATCGGGATATTGCTGTGTCAGCCGCGCCAGTCTTGGAGCCAGAAAAGTAACGCCAAAACCATCAGGCGCACCAATCCGCACCGTACCCGATACAGCGATATCGGCATTACCGACTTGCGAACGCGCAGAAAGCATTTCTGCTTCCATGCGTTCGGCTGCAAGCAGAAATTCTTCGCCCGCCTGCGTGAGTGTCGAGCCGTTGGTTCGGCGCGTCAGCAGCGTTGTGGAAAGCGCCGTCTCAAGTGCAGTCAGTCTGCGGGCAACTGTTGTGTGGTTGAGGCCGAGCCTTTTGGCCGCGCCCAGAATCTGCCCAGAGCGCGCGACAGCAAGGAATATGCGAATATCATCCCAGTTCATGGTGTTCTTTGTCTGAGCGTGAGTTTGCCCGAAAATTGCTACGCGCTTTTCGGGGTTTATCTTATTGGTACTATAAAAAATGCACAACGGATACGCTTTTCAGCGCCTTGCAATTGTGAATTTGCAGAGTCAGGATAGCTGTCAAGATGGCAGGTTTTGGATCTGCCAGACGGAACCAGAATTCAGGGAGGTCTTCCAATGCGCACTGTAGGGCATTTCATCGGCGGCAAGCATGTAGCTGGCAAAAGCGGCCGTACGTCGGATATTTTTCAGCCGCTCGATGGCACGGTGCAGGGCACAGTTGCTCTCGCCACAAAAGACGAAGTCCGTGCTGCAGTGGAAAACGCCAAGGCTGCACAGCCAGCATGGGGCGCAACCAACCCGCAGCGTCGCGTTCGCATTCTGCGCAAGTTCCTTGAGCTGGTTGAAGCTGAATACGACAGCCTTGCCGAACTGCTTGCACGCGAACACGGCAAGACTATTGCTGACGCCAAGGGCGATATTCAGCGCGGTCTTGAAGTGGTCGAAGTCTGCCTTGGTTCTGCGCATATGCTGAAGGGCGAATTCACCGACAATGCAGGAACGGGCATCGACACCTATTCCATGCGCCAGCCGCTGGGTGTTGTGGCGGGTATCACGCCGTTCAACTTCCCGGCAATGATTCCGCTCTGGAAAGCCGGTCCTGCAATTGCATGCGGCAATGCCTTTATCCTGAAGCCGTCGGAGCGTGATCCAGGCGTACCGATGCGCCTTGCCGAACTGTTCATGGAAGCCGGTCTTCCAGCTGGCATTTTCAACGTCGTCAATGGCGACAAGGATGCTGTTGATGCGCTGCTTGACGATCCTGATGTTCAGGCCATTGGCTTCGTCGGTTCTACGCCGATTGCGCAGTATATTTATGGACGTGGTTGCTCGAACGGCAAGCGTGTGCAGTGCTTTGGCGGTGCAAAGAACCATATGCTGATCATGCCGGATGCAGATATGGATCAGACCGTTGATGCGCTGATCGGCGCAGGTTACGGTTCGGCTGGCGAACGCTGCATGGCGATCTCGGTTGCCGTTCCTGTTGGTGAAGACACTGCAAACCGTCTGATGGAAAAGCTGATCCCACGCGTTGAATCGCTGAAGATTGGTCCTTCGACCGACAATTCAGCCGATTACGGCCCGGTTGTTACTAAGGCTGCACTCGATCGCATTCGCGGTTATGTCGATCTCGGTGTCGAAGAAGGCGCAAACCTCGTCGTCGATGGTCGTAACTTCAAGATGCAGGGCTATGAAAATGGCTTCTACATGGGTGGTTGCCTGTTCGACAATGTCACGTCGGACATGCGCATCTATAAGGAAGAAATCTTCGGTCCGGTTCTTTCGGTCGTTCGCGCCAAGACCTATGAGGAAGCCCTGGCTCTGCCGAATGAACATGAATTCGGCAATGGCGTTGCCATCTTCACCCGCGACGGTGATGCAGCGCGCGATTTTGCAAGCCGCGTTCAGGTTGGCATGGTCGGTATCAACGTGCCGATCCCGGTTCCGATTGCTTATTACACCTTCGGTGGCTGGAAGGCTTCGGGCTTCGGTGATCTCAACCAGCACGGCCCTGATGCATTCCGCTTCTACACCAAGACCAAGACAGTCACCTCGCGCTGGCCGTCTGGCGTCAAAGACGGAGCTGAATTCGTCATCCCGACGATGAAGTAACGCCAGACGTTTCTTTGCTTGCGCGTCCTCGCTTTGCTGCGGGCGCGCGGCATGGCGTCAGGGATAGTGCGGAGTTTGTCATTCCGACGATGAAGTAATTTCGGACCCTTTCTTACAGAGTATCGACCCCGCCCATTGTGGCGGGGTTTTCTTTTCTAACGATGTGATGGGGAGGGAACGGAGTTTCTTTCCAGTCGTTTAAAACAGGCACGAAGATTTCCGCGGGGTCGTTTCGCAGTCGAAGCGATTCACTTACGTTCAGATGAAGAGTGAGAGGCAGAGTGCCTTATTGATCAGCCAGAATGTGCAGGAGTTTCCCATGACCGCGAAAGTCAATCAACGTATCGTCCTCGCTTCACGTCCCGATGGGCGTCCGGTGGCTCAGAACTTCCGGCTTGAGGAAGTGGCAATCCCAAGCCCGGGCGAAGGTGAACTGCTTCTGAAACTCCGTTACCTTTCGCTTGATCCCTATATGCGTGGGCGCATGAGTGCCGCCAAATCCTATGCTGCGCCTGTCGAGATCGGCGGCGTCATGGATGGTGGGACCGTGGGCGAGGTGGTTGAGAGCCGCAGCGCAGGTTTTGCGCCAGGCGATTTGGTACTTTCGCATTCAGGTTGGCAGAGTTATGCGCTCGTAAAAGCCACAGATGTTCGCAAGCTTGATCCGAAGGCAGCACCCGTGACGACTGCGCTCGGTATTCTCGGCATGCCAGGTTTTACCGCCTATTCAGGTCTTCTCACAATTGGTCAGCCGAAAGAAGGTGAGACCGTAGTGGTTGCCGCAGCGACTGGACCCGTGGGGTCTGCCGTGGGGCAGATTGCGAAGCTGAAAGGCGCACGCGCCGTTGGTATTGCGGGCGGCGCGGACAAATGTCGTGCGCTGATTGAAGAGTTCGGCTTTGACGCAGCAATTGATCATCGCAGTGAAAACTTTGCAGAAGAGCTGGCTGCGGCCTGTCCGAAAGGCATTGACGTCTATTTCGAGAATGTAGGCGGCAAAGTCTTTGCGGCAGTTTTCCCGCTGCTCAACCAGTTTGCCCGTGTGCCTGTGTGCGGTCTGATTGCCCAATATAACCAAAGCGGTGCATTCGATGGACCGGATCGTCTGCCGGTTTTCATGCGGGACGTTTTGTCGAAAAGCCTCACCATTCGTGGTTTTATCCAGCGTGATTTCGTGGAGCAGCGCCCGGCCTTCTATCATGATATGGCGAAGTGGATTGCCGATGGTCATGTTCGCTATCGCGAGGACATTGTCGACGGGCTTGAAAATGCACCAAAAGCCTTCTTTTCGCTATTTGAAGGCGGTAATTTTGGCAAGCTGATCGTGAAAATCGCGTGAGTGCATTTCGAAAAATGCCAATCTGTTTTCAGACGCGTTACGTTTGATCAAACATTCTGCTTGCAGAACGGCGCTTCGGGCGTGATGCTGTAGTTCTTCTTTGGGACGCGAGTCTTTTTTTGAGGGCAGGCAGGTCATGGGCGAACGCCAGCAGGCGGGTATAGGCGAGGGCGGTGGTCCGGGACGCGAGCGTCAGGACGAGGCGCAGCGTATTCTCGATCGGCTTGAGCGCGAACAGATCGGTGCAGAAGGCATTGTGCGGCGCGGGTTGTCGCGCACCGCCGAACATCTGTCAGCCAGCGACGCGCCGGAGAATGATCCGATCGAACTCTGGGCTACGCGTGTTGGGCGCGGACTTGGGCTCATCATCACGCTGGCGATAATCGGCTGGCTCCTTTTCTATCTCATGCAAAGCTAGGTTCAATATGACGCTTTCTGCGCCGTCGGATGCGACAACCGTTATTGTCATTTCAAGTCATGTCGTGCGCGGTTCTGTGGGTAACCGTGCTGCAGTTTTCGCATTGGAAACGCTGGGCTTTCCTGTCTGGGCTGTGCCGACTGTGGTGTTGCCATGGCATCCCGGTCATGGGCCTGCCGGGCGTATCGTGCCGCCGTCGCAGGAATTCGCAACATTGATGAAGGATCTGGAACGCGCGCCATGGCTTGGTGAAGTGGGGGCAATCCTGACCGGTTATCTCGGTCATCCCGAACAGGCGGACGCTGTCGCCGGGCTTATCAAAGCGGTGAAAGCGCGCAATCCAAATGCGCTTTATCTGTGTGACCCGGTGATCGGGGATCAGAAGGGGCTTTATGTTCCTGAAGCAACGGCCATTGGTATCCGTGACAAGCTTCTGCCTCTTGCTGATATTGCCACGCCCAACCGGTTCGAGTTGTCGTGGCTGACGGGGGTTCCGCTGGAAGACAACAAGGCGCTGATGGAAGCAGCACTTGATGCAGGTCCTGCGACAATGCTGGTAACGTCTGCTTTCCCGCTTATGACAGGCAGTATCGGCAATATCCTGCTGACGCCGACGGTTGCGCTGATGGCGGAGCATCGCTGCGTCGAAGGACCGACCAATGGTCTTGGCGATCTGACTTCAGCGGTATTTCTGGCGCGCAAGCTATCCGGTCTTTCCGACGAGAAGATGCTGCAAAGCACGACAGCTGCGGTGTTTGAGATAATGGCTCGCTCCGCCAAGCGCGGCGCTGATGAACTGATGCTGGAAGCAGATGCTTCCAGTCTCGCGACACCAATGGCAATGGTGCAGACGCGGCGACTGGTGCATCCGACCAAGGGATTGCGGGCGTAGGGCTGTGGTTTCAGCAGTATTCTGCACCATGCTTATGCGGTTTATGGTGGCTGCGAGAGATCGCAAATGCTTGAACCTGAACGCCAACGTTTTTTATTGCTCTCGGTTTTCGATAGGGATATTGGAAAGTCATGGCTGATCTACCAGATTCACTACTCGCCGGTTATCGTACCTTTATGAGCGAGCACTTCGCGCAGGAAACAGCGCGTTATCGGGAACTCGCGGAAAAAGGCCAGTCTCCTCAGACTTTGGTCATCGCGTGTTGCGATTCGCGCGCCGCTCCTGAAACCATCTTCAATACAGCGCCGGGCGAAATCTTTGTCCTGCGCAATGTTGCAAACCTTATTCCACCCTATGAGCCGGATGGCGAATTCCATGCAGCATCGGCTGCACTCGAATTTGCAGTGCAGAGTCTCAAGGTGAAGAATATCGTCGTCATGGGCCACGGCCGCTGCGGCGGGATCAAGGCTGCGCTCGATACGGAGAGCGCTCCGCTTTCTCCCGGTGATTTCATCGGCAAGTGGATGAGCCTGATTGCACCAGCGGCAGAAACAGTCAGCGGCAATCAGCTGATGACCCCGACGGAGCGTCAGACGGCCCTTGAGCGTATTTCAATCCGCTATTCTCTCAATAATCTGCGCACTTTTCCTTGTGTCGATATTCTGGAAAAGAAGGGTAAGCTCACCTTGCATGGCGCGTGGTTCGATATTTCGACCGGTGAACTTTGGGTGATGGATCACCAGACCGGTGATTTCAAGCGACCGGATGCCGGGCCATTGCAGCCCGCATCGGATATATCTGAGTAATAAAAAAAGCCCGGTTTCCCGGGCTTTTCTTTTATGATTTTGACTGGATTAGAGCGCCGATCTGATTGAATCAAATCGGCGCTCTAATCATTTATTTTTACGCGCATCTTTTCCGAAAACCGTTTCACACTTTTCGGGATGCGCTCTAGTTCCCGTCGATTGCCTTGCCCATTTCGGCAATGGCGCGCTGGTAAACGCTTGCAGCGTTCCAGCCCTGAATTGCACCGTAGTTCGGTTCGCCAGGCTGATAGCCAGCGCCGCGCTTCCAGCCGTGACCGACCAGGAAGTTTGCAGTCGAATAAAGTGCATCCGCCTTCGAGCGAGCCATGTCGATATGACCGCTACCATCACCGTCCACGCCATATTTCAGCACGTTAACCGGCAGGAACTGTGTCTGGCCGATTTCGCCATGCATGGCGCCGACAGCATTTGGATCGAGATCCTGATTGTCGATCAGCTTGAGCGCTGCATAAAGCTGCTGGGTGAAATAGTCGCTGCGGCGGCAATCATAGGCGAGCGTTGCAACTGCCGAAAGCGTGTGCTGCTTGCCGAGATAGGCACCAAAGCCGGTTTCCATGCCCCAGATAGCGAGCAGCGGACCGGCTGGAACGCCATAACGCTTTTCGATTGCAGCAAAGAGCGCCGCATTCTGCTTCTTCATCGAACGTCCGCGCTGGATGATCGTGTTTGCGCCGCGCTTCTGCATGAACTGCTCGAAGGAAAGCTTGAAGCTCTTCTGATTGCGGTCAGCATTGATCGTGGCCTGCGCATATTTGGTGTTGGACAGAGCACCGATTGCACGCTTGCCAATGCCACGTCCCTGCGCTTCCTTGATCGTCTGCTGGAGCCAGGCATTATAGCCAGCGCCGTTGTTTCCGCACTGGGCTGCCTCAGCGAGGCCGGTTCCGGCCATCATGCCCACTGCAAGAACTGCTGCTGCGGTCCAAGACCGGCCCTTGGCAAACAATGCCATTCGTTTCTCCTTTGGAGTTGATTCTACCTCGGCGCGAATTTGCCATTCTTTACATCAAATGTCATGCCGGAACCGGACACCAAGTCCCGCCATTTCAAGTATTTTATCGCCATAATAAGGGAGTTTGACAAGTTTGAGGCTTGAGAACGAACATTTTCGCCCCTGTTGACAAAGTGCTTCATACCTATGGACTATAGAAGTGCTGGTAAAAACTATTTACCACTATGACCACAATTTGCTCTTTGAGGCCACGACATTGACGAGGGAGGACGCCACGTGTCGAATGGATTTCTTGCATTATTTGCATTTTTGCCGATTTTCGTAGCCGGTGTAATGCTGGTTGGATTTCGTATCCAAGCCCGGACCGCTATGCCGGTCACTTACATAATCACCGTGATTATTGCGATGGCTCTATGGGGTATGAGCGGCAATCGCATCATCGCTTCCACCATCCAGGGGTTGATACAGACTGCCGGATTGCTCTGGATTATCTTCGGGGCGATTTTGCTGCTCAATACGCTCAAGCATTCGGGCGGCATTTCTGCCATCCGCTCTGGTTTCGCACAAATCAGTCCTGATCGGCGTGTTCAGGTGTTCCTGATTGCGTGGCTTTTCGGCTCCTTCATCGAAGGGGCGTCTGGCTTTGGAACGCCTGCGGCTGTTGTCGCTCCGTTGATGGTTGCGGTTGGTTTTCCAGCGCTTGCAGCCGTCACGTTCGGTCTCATTATTCAATCAACGCCCGTTTCTTTTGGCGCAGTTGGAACGCCGCTCATCGTGGGTGTGCAGTCGGGTCTCAATCGCGAGGCATTGACGGGGCAACTTCAGGGCGCCGGTTCAAGCTGGGAATACTTCTTTCACATCATCACGTCGGAAGTAGCCATTCTGCATGCCATTTGCGGTACTTTCATTCCGCTCTTCCTTGTTCTTATCATGACGCGCTTCTTCGGGCGTAACAAGTCATGGACGGAGGGGCTGGCGATTCTGCCTTTCGCGCTCTTCGCAGCCTTTTCATTCACAATACCCTACGTTCTAAGTGCTGTATTTCTGGGTGCGGAATTCCCGTCAATGATCGGCGGTCTGGTTGGTCTGGCTCTCGCCACACTTGCAGCCCGTGCCGGTTTCCTGATGCCGAAAGACACCTGGGATTTTGCGCCAGCGTCAGAATGGCCGGAAGGCTGGATGGGTAGCGTCGAGATGAAGCTCGACGAACTGACATCGCGAAAAATATCGTTGGGACTTGCCTGGACGCCGTACATACTTCTGGCTGTGTTCCTTGTGGTCAGCCGTACATTCCCAGCCGTTGGCAGTGCGTTGAAGTCGGTGACTTTTGCTGCAACCAACATTATGGGGGAAACAGGAATAAGCGGTGACTTTGCGCCCTTGTTCTTGCCTGGCGGACTGCTTGTCATTGTCTGCCTGATCACCTTCTTCCTTCATCGCATGTCAGCGGTGCAATTTTCGAAGGCGTTTGGTGAAAGCACAAAGACCTTGCTCGGTGCGGGCTTTGTGTTGCTCTTCACTGTCCCGATGGTTCGCGTGATGATCAATTCCGGTGTCAATTCAAAGGAGTTGGTCAGCATGCCGCTGATGGTTGCAGATTGGGTGGCTGTCGAGGTTGGAAATATCTATCCATTCTTTGCTCCATCCGTCGGTGCGCTCGGCGCGTTTCTTGCGGGCTCCAATACTGTTTCCAATCTCATGCTCAGTCAGTTCCAGTATGGTGTTGCAGAAGGGCTTGGAATTTCTGGGGCATTGATGGTTGCCGGGCAATCGGTGGGTGCTGCTGCGGGCAATATGATCGCTATTCATAATGTCGTTGCTGCTTCTGCAACGGTCGGATTGTTGGGCCGCGAAGGCTTGACGATGCGCATGACCATCATTCCGACGATCTATTATGTGACACTGGCAGGCACATTGTTGCTGATCGGCTTCTACGTGCTGGGCATCGGCGATCCGCTTGTCGGAGCCGTTCCACAATAAGGCTCGAGTAGGCGGCCCTGTGTAATATGGTTTTGCAGGGCCGCTTCCTGCCTTTTGCTTGACATTGCTGGCTTATCACCTTAAAGCCTGCCTCAATCTACCCGCGATCTTCAGAACGCGAGCCACCGACCGGGACCCATTGTGGTATAAAACGATCCCGGAGGTCCACATCCGACAGCGCGATGCGCCCTCGGGTGCTGTATCTCTTTGGTTGCTTCTTGAACTGACCAGTTCGCGGGACGATCTATCCCTGAGAACGCATTAAGCCTCCTCTCGGATTAAAAGGAAACTCGATGTTTGAATCACTTCAGGAGCGTCTTGGCTCCATTCTGAACGGCCTGACCGGACGCGGCGCTCTCTCTGAAGGCGACGTGGCGGCTGCGCTGCGCGAAGTGCGTCGTGCGCTGATTGAAGCCGACGTTTCGCTGGAAGTGGTTCGTTCTTTCACCGACCGCGTTCGTGAGAAGGCCGTTGGTGCCGAAATTCTGAAAAGCATCAAACCCGGCCAGATGGTCGTTAAGATCGTTCATGACGAGCTTATCGAAATGCTGGGCACCGAAGGTGTCACGGTCGATCTGAACGCGCCTGCACCTGTCGTCATCATGATGGTTGGTTTGCAGGGGTCGGGTAAGACGACAACCACCGGCAAGCTTTCCAAGCGTCTGACCGAGCGTCAGCGCAAGAAGGTGCTGATGGCCTCGCTCGATACGCGTCGTCCGGCAGCACAGGAACAGCTTCGTCAACTCGGTATTCAGACCTCGGTTGACACATTGCCAATCATCGCTGGCCAGTCGCCGGTTGAAATCGCCAAGCGCGCCGTTCAGGCTGCAAAGCTCGGCGGTCATGATGTGGTTATCCTCGATACCGCTGGTCGTACGCATATCGATGAGCCGCTGATGGTGGAAATGGCGGATATCCGCAAGGCCGCCAATCCGCATGAAATTCTGCTTGTGGCCGACAGTCTGACTGGTCAGGACGCGGTAAACCTCGCGCGCAACTTCGATGAGCGCGTCGGCATTACCGGTATTGTTCTCACTCGTATGGATGGCGATGGCCGTGGCGGTGCCGCACTTTCGATGCGCGCCATCACCGGCAAGCCGATCAAGCTGATCGCCACCGGCGAAAAGATGGATGCGCTTGAGGAGTTCTATCCTAAGCGTATTGCCGACCGTATTCTCGGCATGGGCGACATTGTTTCGCTCGTCGAAAAGGCTGCTGAAAACATCGACGCGGAAAAAGCCGCTGCGATGGCTAAGAAGATGCAGTCGGGCAAGTTCGATCTCAACGATCTTGCCGACCAGCTGGGCCAGATGAAAAAGCTCGGTGGCATGGGCAGCATCATGGGCATGATGCCCGGCATGGGCGGGATGAAGGACAAGGCAGCAGCAGCTGGTCTTGATGACAAGGTTTTTGATCGTCAGATCGCCATCATCGGTTCTATGACCAAGGCCGAGCGTGCCAATCCCGATCTGCTCAAGCATAGCCGTAAGCAGCGTATTGCCAAGGGTTCCGGCACCAATGCTGCCGACATCAACAAGCTTCTCAAGATGCACCGCCAGATGGCCGACATGATGAAAGTCATGGGCAAGGGCAAGGGCGGAATGATGAAGCAGATGATGGGCGGTCTTGCTGGCAAGATGGGTCTTGGTGGTCTCGGTGGTGGCATGGGAATGCCTGATCTGTCCAAGATGGACCCGAAGCAGCTTGAAGCACTTGCCAAGCAGGCCGAAGCTGCCGGTCTAACCAAGGTTGGTGGTCTGCCAGGGTTGCCGGGCTTAGGTGGGCCTAAGCTTCCGGGTCTTGGTGGCGGTCTTCCCGGCCTGCCGAAGAAGAAGTGAGTAAGATGGCTGACGAACAGAACACTGTACCCGCTGAGCTTCTGTCCTTGCGCGCTTCCATCGATAATATCGATGCAGCGCTGATCCATATGCTTGCGGAGCGTTTTCGCTGCACGAAAGCTGTGGGCGTTTTGAAAGCCGAGCGTGGCCTTGCTGCTGCTGACCCGGCGCGTGAAAAGCGTCAGGTCGAGCGTCTGCGTGCGCTGGCTGTTGATGCCCATCTCGATCCAGATTTTGCTGAAAAATTCCTGAATTTCATCGTGAAGGAAGTCATTCGGCACCATGAGCATGCCGCTGCAAATCACAGCGGAAACTGAACACCGTAAAAGCGGTTCAACCGATTGCCCGTCTGGGCAGAACTATTGTCTAAAGGAAAGAAAAAATGGCTCTCAAGATCCGTCTCGCCCGCGCTGGCTCCAAGAAGCGTCCTTACTACCACATCGTTGTTGCTGACGCTCGTAGCCCACGCGATGGCCGTTTCATCGAAACCGTTGGTGCATGGAACCCAATGCTTGCCAAGGACGCTGAACGCGTAAAGCTCGATGGCGACCGCATCCAGCATTGGATTTCGCAGGGCGCACAGCCTACTGATCGCGTTCTTCGCTTCCTCGACCAGGCTGGCCTTGCAAAGCGTGAAGCACGCAGCAACCTGACCAAGGGTGAGCCAGGCAAGAAGGCTCAGGAGCGTCTCGCTCTGGCCAAGCAGGCTGAAGAAGAAGCAGCTGCAAAGGCTGCTGAAGCTGCAGCCGCCGCTGCTGCTCCTGCTGAAGAAGCTGCAAGCGAATAATTTTTCGCAACTTGCGAATGGAAAAGCGGCGGAGCAATCCGCCGCTTTTTTTGTTGGCGGCTTTGTGGGGAATAGGGGATGCAAGTGGGGATTGTCGTGAAACTTACCACAGTGTTGTCGGCGTTTATTCTCGTCACGCTGGCCGTTCCGGCGCGCGCGATAGATGCGCAGGAACTGGCCGCGGCAGCTGCCTCTTATGAGGACGGGGCTGCAGCGCAACAATTGGAAGACCGGATTGCCGACCTCATTGAGGCGGGGGACAAGGTTGGTCTGAAGGCACTCGCCACGCAAATCGAGAGAGAGGACGGCCCCTTTCTTGAAGCTTTGGCCGCATTTCAGGAACAGAGCGAACCGGGAGCGGAAGAAGTAGAACCCGCTGCCAGCGATGAATTTGCACGGCTGGCAATGGCCATGGGATCTTGCCATCAGGCAAACATTGCCCTCAGAACCATCGTTCTTCTCGTTTCCGCAGGCGAAGCCGAACCGATCGTCAGGAGTGGTCTTGTCATGATCGACGGGAGTGAAATCGACAGTACCTATGCAAGTCTGATCCACATATGCGAGAAGGTAAAAAAGCTTCCCGCCCATAGGCCGAGGATCGGTTCCAGATGCGTATTCACGGGTGTCTGTGGCGATGATCCGGATATGACTGGAGAAGTCGGGCGGAGCTCAGGAACGTCTGGCCATGACTAGGCGGATGGAAGAAGATGCCGCTGAAGCTGTCGCTTTTCTTATGGGCTGGCTGACTATAATGTTGCCGGTCGAGCCTTACCTCAGGTCCAGCTCCCATGTCTGACCGATGAGATCTGCACCGAATGAATGGTGCGGGGCTTCGTCAATAAGCTTGAAACCGGCTCTTTCGTAAAGACGTCGGGCCGCTGTCAGAACGCTGTTTGTCCAAAGTGTAAGTTGATCGTCACCGACGGCGCGCGCGCTTTCGATGCAGGCATTCACAAGTCTGGCTCCTACGCCTGTGCCGCGCGCTTCCTGTTCGACATAGAGCAAACGTAGCTTGCCGAGTTTTGGCCGATCTCCATGTACCAGAAAGACCGATCCGACGATGCGGCCATTCATTTCCGCTATCCAGGCCCCATCATGTGCGGGATCGAAGGCTTCGATGAAATCTGCAAGAATCCGCGCAACGAGCGCCTCATATTCGTGATTCCAGCCATATTCTTTGGTGTAAAGCACGGCCTGCCTGTGGATGATCCAGCCAAGGTCGCCAGCTTGTAGGCCACGTATCTGCACGTCCCGCAGGTCCGGTTCATCAAATATGCGCGTGATTGTTGCAGCCGATGCAAGTAAGTCCTTGCGTTGGTCTGGCCTCAATCCGTCGAGAAGCTCACCGACTGCCCCACACGTATTCCGTTCCAGAGCGGAGTAAACCTCACGGCCGGCTTTGGTAAGCTCGATGGGACGGCTGCGGCCGCCTTCCGGGTGCTGTGATGTTTCAATCAATCCACGTTCGGCAAATCGTTTGAGCATCCTGCTGAGCTGGCCGCGATCGAGATCAAGAGCCCGCATAATTGTTGCAGCCGTCGGGTTGGTGCGATGTGCGATTTCGTAAAGGATACGCGCTTCGGACAAAGAGAACGGGCTCTTGTCGAGATGTGTGTTCAGAAGGCCGAGGCGGCGCGTATAGGTGCGGTTGAAAGCGCGCAATTCGCTGATGTCTTTTTGGCTTTCGCTCAATGTCATGGCTGTATACGCCGTTGCGCGGCGCCTCCTATATTGACTTTATCAATATGCAATATGTTGATAGAGTCAACATAGTTTTCAGGCGATCGTTTCGTCCCAAAGAAAACTCATCAATGATGGTGTAAGAAAGGTTTGTGGGTCGCGCGTCTATGGACTCAAGTCAAACAGACTGGACGACACATGAAATTCGTCTATCCTATTGATTTGACGGCTCGCATTTTTGTGAATGCTCGTATGCGAGTACCAAATTTGTTCGGCGCAGCAAACGCGCCTTTTTCAGGAGAACACCATGTCGGCCGTGACCGCTATCCGTTCTTTTTCTTTTCGTCGTATCATCGTAGCTCTCGGGCTTGCGGTCCTTGTGCCGCTGCTTTCGGCTTGTGGCTTTAATACCATTCCGACAAATGAAGAAAAGGCCAAGGCTGCATGGAGCGAAGTGCAGAACCAGTATCAGCGCCGCGCTGACCTCGTGCCCAATCTGGTCGAAACGGTGAAGGGCTATGCTGCGCACGAAAAGGAAACCCTTCAGGCGGTGATTGATGCGCGTGCCAAGGCGACACAGGTGCAGATTACGCCCGAGACCCTCAATAATCCGGAGCTCTTCAAGCAGTTTCAGGATAATCAGGCCAATCTCACCAGCGCACTGTCGCGCCTGATGGTGGTGGTCGAGCGCTATCCTGACCTGAAAGCCAACCAGAACTTCCTTGCATTGCAGTCGCAGCTTGAAGGTACTGAAAACCGTATCGCAGTTGCACGCCGCGACTATATCGAGGCGGTTCGCGTTTATAATACGGCGATCCGCACGATGCCGACGATGATCTGGACATGGATCTGGTATCGCGATGCTGTTCCGATGCAGACATTCAGCGCGGATGCAGGAAGCCAGACAGCACCTCAGGTCAACTTTAACAATTGATCGGGTTTTCCGTGGCAGCTTTGCTTCCCATGCGTGCGGCGTTTCGCGGCCTGAACTGGCTGCGAAACCTGTTTGTTTTTGTCGCGCTTCTGCTTACCGTCTTTGCCGTAGCAGTTGCGAATGCGCAGGACGTGGCAACGCCTGCACAGGCTTTGACCGGGCGTGTGGTCGATGCTGCCGGTATCATAGATCCGACAGCAAGGCAGCAGCTCACGCAGAAGCTCGCCGATTTTGAAGCGAAGTCATCGGATCAGGTGGTGGTGGTGACGGTTCCGAGCCTGAATGGCGAAGATATCGAAACCTATTCCAATCGCCTGTTCCGGGCCTGGGCGCTGGGGCAGAAACAGGAAAATAACGGTATATTGCTGGTCGTCGCGCCCAATGATCGCAAGGTGCGTATCGAGGTCGGCTACGGCCTTGAAGGTACGATGACCGATGCGCTTTCGAGCGTGATTATCAACGGCACGATCATCCCGGCGTTTCGCACAGGCGATTATTCCGGTGGTGTGGTGCAGGGCGTCGATGGCATTCTTTCGGTGCTTTCCGGTGATGCCGCCGAACTTGAAGCGCGCGCTAAACGCAATGTGCAGAGCAGTTCTGACGACATCGACTGGGTGTTCGTTGTTTTCATCACCTTCTGGTGCCTGATCTTCTTCGGGGGCTTTGGCATGGCGATCCTGACGCCGATCTTTGGTCGCAAGATCGGTCCCGGTAAATATCGCTGGCTGGGCATGGTGGTCGATTTTAACTCGCGCGGTGGGTCCGGCGGTGGTGGAGGTTTCTCTGGCGGTGGTGGTGGATGGTCATCGGGTGGCGGTGGCTTTTCTGGCGGTGGCGGTTCGTCAGGTGGCGGCGGCGCTTCGGGTAGCTGGTAGGGGAGAAGTCTGTGACGGTTAAAAACCTAATCGGCGAGCAAGATCATAAGCGTATTGCTCATGCGATCCGCGATGCCGAGGCCAATACAAGCGGCGAAATCTACGCCGTTCTGGCGCGTTCCAGCGATGATTATTTCTTTGCTGCGGGCTTCGTTGCGACCTGTGGAATTCTCATAACCTCGGTCATTCTGGCATTTCTCGCGCATTGGTACTGGTTCGATATCCGGCTACCGATGTTTGGCCTCGCCATTCTGGCGGCCTTCATTTCGGTCATGCTGGTTCTTTGGTTCCTGCCTTCGATCCGCATATTGCTGGTGCCGCGCCGCATTCGCTACAAACGCGCCCATCTCAATGCATTGCAGCAGTTTTTGGCGCGCAACGTGCACATCACAGAACACCGCACCGGCATCCTGCTGTTTGTGTCTATGGCCGAGCATTACGCCGAGGTTATCGCCGATGCAGGCATTCACGCACGGGTCGAGCAGGAAGAATGGAACGAGATTGTTGCAACCCTGATCCATCACGCTTCACGCAAACAAGTAGCTGAAGGTTTTGTATTGGCCATTGGTCAGGCAGGCATATTACTGGAGATGCATTTCCCCGCAGGTGACAATGATATCAACGAGCTGGACGATCATTTGATCGAGCTTTGATCCGGGTTATCGATTGCCAGATTCGCCGCCGATTTGTGGCGAAATTTAGCTTTTATGACGCTTACGTAAGCCTGTTGTGTCGCCTGCAGTGTGATTGACGTGAAGCCAAACGGCATATTTCGAAATTTCCCGGAGAGTTTTCGAAGTTTTGTTCCAAATTAAATGGATTAGATGCAAGTTTTCTGACTTTCACGGAATTTTTTGGTTGTTTTCAACGATTTGTCATCGAAACGGATGCCCAATCTGCTAGTTTGGCGCGCATTGCCATCATGACAGGAGTATCCGACGTGACTGCAAAGCAGGATCGGTCGAGCAAAATTAAAGGTTCCAAGGCAAGCAAGGAGGAGAAGAAGGGAGGAAAGTCGAAGGCGCTTATCGCCTTTTCGCAGCTTCTCTTCGAATGGGCTCCACCCGAAGATCTTGCAGCCTACGATGCTGCAGCGCTCGATAAATCTGCCCGGTATGGCTACGAGGCGCTTGAATCCTATCGTAAGGGCAAGAGCATCATCAGCGTCGATAACAGCATCGAACGCCATGGCCGCCCCGTCAGCGTCATCACCATCGTCAATGACAATATGCCGTTCCTGCTCGACTCGATCATGGGTGAGCTGAACGATCACGTCAGCCAGATTTTTATGGTTGTGCACCCGGTTCTCGATATCCAGCGGGAAAAAGACGACCTCACAATTCTAGGCGAAGCCTCGCAGCTCGCACCCGCCAAGGGCGTTGAGCGCGTAAGCCTTGTGCAGATTCATCTGCCAGCACTCGACAAGCAGGTAAAAGCCAATCTGACCGCTGCAATCAAGCGCGTGCTCGGACAAGTCCGTTCTGCAGTCAGCGACTGGAAGCCGATGATGAAGCGCCTTGATGGTGCAATCGCCGATTACAAGCGCGTTCAGGAGTTGACGCTCGATCCGGCAATGCCGGAGGCCATCGCGTTTTTGGAATGGCTGCGCGATGATCGTTTCATCTTTCTCGGTATGCGTGAGCTTACCTTCAAGGGCAAGGGTGGCAACCGCGAGCTGGTTCCTGTCAAGGAAACGCTTGGTATCCTAAACGACAGTGAAGTGCGTGTTCTCCGCAAGGATGACGACGACACGGTGACACCACGCGAAATCACCGACTTCCTCGACGGCAATGAACCGCTGATCGTCACCAAAGCGAATTCGCTTTCGTTGGTCCATCGCCGGTCTTACCTCGATTATGTCGGCGTGAAGATTTTTGGTGAGAAGGGCGAGGCCATTGGCGAGCTGCGTCTCGTTGGACTCTTCACCTCCGTTGCTTATACGAGCTCGGTTGCGGGCATTCCGTTCATTCGCTCGAAAGCTGATGCAGTTATCAAGCATCTCGGCTTCAATCGCGAAGACCATTCGGGCAAGGCACTCATTAACGTGCTGGAAGAATATCCGCGTGATGAGCTTTTCCAGATCGATACGGAAAGCCTGACGGCCAATGCAGAACTGATCCTTGCGCTCGGCGAACGCCCGCGTGTCCGTGCCGTTCCGCGTCTCGATCGCTTTGGCCGTTTCGCGACCGTGCTGGTCTATATCCCGCGTGACCGTTACGACTCGGTCGTGCGCGAGAAGATCGGGCATTATCTCGTCGATATTTATAGCGGTGACAGCTTCGAATTCCATCCGGTATTCCTGCAGAACGGCCTGACCCGTGTGCAGTTCGTTATCCGCCGTCATGAACGCTCGACGCCGCATGTGGATCGCGAAGAGCTGGAGGCGCAAGTGCGTGCCATCGTGCGTACGTGGGACGATGCTGTGCGTGAAAGCGCGGACAATGCGGATGCCAAGACCGTTGCTCTTGCTGCAAGCTTCCCGCCATCTTATCGCGAAATCTTCACTGCACCCGAAGCCCTGGTCGATGCAGAACGTATCGCCGGCCTCAGCGCGGAGGCTCCGCTTTTCGTGGACTTCTATCGCTATCGCACGGATGGCCCGGATGCGGTTTCTCTGAAGCTCTATCATCATGGTGCGCCGGTTGTTCTGTCGCAGCGCGTGCCGCTTCTGGAAAACATGGGCTTCCGCGTCGTCAGCGAACAGACCATTGATCTGCCGCAAGCTGGCAAAGATGGTGCTCCGGTCTATGTCCATGACATGCAGCTTGTGAATGCCTACGGCGCACCGGTCGATCTGTCTGACGATGGCGAGATGCTGGAAGATGTATTCCGCAATGTCTGGGATGGGTTGGCGGACAATGACGGCTATAATGCGCTGGTGCAGACCGCACGTTTAACCGCACGCCAGATCATGATCCTGCGCTCTTATGGCCGTTATCTGCAACAGGCAGGTATTGCTTATTCGCAGGGCTTTATTGCAGCCGCACTGAACCGTTATCCTGAAATCGCCAGCGATCTTTATTCGTTATTTGATCTGCGCTTCAATCCATCGGCCAAGCGCCGTGATGCGGCTGAAAAGAAGCTGGTCGATGCCATCGAGACCGCATTGCTTGGCGTGCCGAGCATCGATGACGATCAGATTTTGCGCCGTTTCCGCAATCTGATCGAAGCCACATTGCGTACCAATGCGTATCAGCCGGATGCCGATGGCAGACCGCGCGTGACCTTTGCGTTCAAGCTCAATCCACGGCTTGTGGAAGGGCTGCCTGATCCGCGTCCATATCGTGAGATCTTCGTCTATGGCCCGGAAGTGGAAGGCGTGCATCTGCGCTTCGGCGCTGTCGCGCGTGGTGGGCTGCGCTGGTCGGACCGCGCGCAGGATTATCGCACCGAAGTGCTGGGCCTCGTGAAGGCACAGCAGGTGAAGAATGCAGTGATCGTGCCGGTTGGTGCCAAGGGCGGCTTCTATCCGAAGCGTCTGCCGGTCGGCGGTGATCGCAATGCAGTGTTCGAAGCCGGTCGCGATGCCTACAAAGTGTTCATCTCGACGCTTCTGTCCGTCACCGATAACATTCATGACAATGATGTCGTGCCGCCTGCGGAAGTTGTTCGTCACGACAAGGACGATCCGTATTTCGTTGTGGCTGCCGATAAGGGCACGGCCACCTTCTCCGATACGGCCAATGCGATCAGTCAGGCGCATGATTTCTGGCTCGACGATGCATTCGCATCGGGCGGTTCCGCCGGTTACGATCACAAGGGCATGGCGATTACCGCACGTGGTGCATGGGAAGCCGTGAAACGGCATTTCCGTGAGTTCGACAAGGATATCCAAACCGAGCCGTTCACGGTTGCCGGTGTGGGTGACATGTCGGGCGACGTGTTCGGTAACGGTATGTTGTTGTCGGAGCAGATCAGACTGGTTGCAGCGTTTGATCACCGCGACATCTTCATCGATCCGAACCCGGTTCCGGCTGACGGCTTTGCAGAGCGCAAGCGTCTGTTCGAGCTGCCGCGTTCGAGCTGGCAGGATTATGATCGTTCGAAGCTTTCGGCTGGTGGTGGCGTCTATAGCCGCAGCCAGAAGACGATCACGCTGTCGGCAGAAGCTGCAAAGGCCATCGGCCTTGGCAAAACCACGGCTTCGCCGCAGGAAATCATGACGACGATCCTGAAGGCGCAGGTCGACCTTCTGTGGTTCGGCGGCATTGGCACCTATATCCGTTCGACGGCGGAAACGGATGCGCAGGTTGGTGATCGCGCCAATGATGCAATTCGTATCACGGGTTCTGAAGTGCGGGCGCGAGTGATCGGCGAAGGCGCTAATCTCGGTGTCACGCAGCGTGGACGCATCGAATATGCTCTGACTGGCGGCCGCAGCAACACGGACGCTATCGACAATTCGGCAGGCGTTAACTGCTCGGACGTCGAGGTCAACATCAAGATCGCACTGGCTGCTGCCATGCGCTCGGGTAAGCTCAAGCGTCCAGCACGCGACAAGCTGCTGGTGAGCATGACCGATGATGTTTCGGAACTGGTGCTGCGCAACAACTATCTTCAGCCGCTGGCACTTTCGCTCAGCGAACGTCAGGGCCTTACAGAGCTGCCTTATCAGGCACGCTTCATGGCTGAACTTGAAACCCGCAAGCTGCTTGACCGCAAGGTTGAATATCTGCCTTCGGATGCGCTTCTGAATGAGCGCCAGAAGTCGGGACAACCGCTGACCCGTCCGGAACTTGCTGTTTTGCTTGCTTATGCCAAGCTGTCGTTGTCGGATGAGCTGGTTGCGAGCAGGCTTCCGGATGAGCCTTATTTCGAGCAGTTGTTGTTCGGATATTTCCCGAAGCGCATGGTCAAAAACTATGCCGAGGAAATTTCCAATCACCGATTGAAGCGGGAAATCGTCGCTACTTTGCTGGCTAATGACGTCATCAATCGCGGCGGTATCACGTTCATTAGTCGTTTGGCCGATACGACAGGCAAGTCGCCTGCTGATATCGTGCGGGCTTATGTTGCAGTGCGTGATGGTTTCGAGATCAATGCGATCTATGACGCCATTGATGCGCTTGATAACAAGGTGACAGGTGATGTGCAGAACCAGTTCTATCATCTGGTTGGCGAGATGTTGCTTGCGACAACCGCCTGGGTGCTGCGCAACGACACGACGCGTGCAAACCTGACGGAACTGGTGAACACCATCACCACGGCACGCTCTGCTCTTGAACCACGCTTCGATGGTCTGATGCCAGACTACCTCATTGAGGCCGTACAGGCGGACAAGGCAGCCTTCGTCGAGAAGGGCGCGCCTGAGAAGCTTGCACAGCGTCTGGCCAATCTGCAGCTTGCAGGCATCATGCCGGATATCGCGCTGATCGCGCATCTGGCTTCTGCTGATCTGGTGGCAACCGCCAAAACCTATTTCGGTGTGTCGGAAGCCTTCCGCATCGGTCGCATCGAAGAGGCGGCACGGAGCATTCCTGTCACGGATTATTATGACGGTCTGGCACTGTCGCGTGCGAGCGATACGATCACGCAGGCGGCACGTGGCATTACGATTGCAGCGCTCAAAAAGTATGGCAAGGACAAGGATCCGGCAGTGACATGGTTCGCCGAAGATGCCGCACGCATTGATCAGGTCAAGAACCGTATGGTGGCGCTGACCGAGGGTGGTGATCTGACTGTGTCGCGTCTGGCTGTTGCTGCAGGACTTATGTCTGATTTGACGCAGTAAGGTAAGGCAACTCTAAGTTAAAGGGGCGGCTTCGGTCGCCCTTTTTTGTTTATTGTAGGTGGGGAAAGCGCAGTATAAGGTCCAGCTTAATTACTGAAGAGAAGCTTCAAGCATCGGGGGCAAGGAGCAATTCATTGGGCGATCAATCTGTGAGCGCGAGGGGCTATGCTTCTCGACGCGGCGTATGGGGCTGGATATTTTTCGACTGGGCGGCACAGCCGTTTTTCACGGTTGTCATAACTTTTATTTTTGGGCCTTACTTCATTTCACGCATGGCCGAAACGCCAGAAGCCGGGCAGATTGCATGGGGTTATGGCTTTGCGGCTGCGGGCTTCGCAATCGCCATTCTATCGCCTGTTCTTGGGTCGATTGCCGACCAGACGGGTGCGCGCAAGCCATGGATTGGCTTTTTTGCCGTTCTCAAGATCGTCAGTCTGATGACGCTGTGGTTTGCTGTGCCGGGAGCCAATCTGTTCTGGGTATTGCTTGCCTTTAGCATAGCGATGGTTTCTGCAGAATTTTCTATTGTTTTCAACGATTCCATGATGCCGCGTCTCGTGCCGCGAGAAGATATAGGGAGAGTTTCCAATCTCGCCTGGGGGCTTGGCTATCTGGGCGGCATGATCGTTCTGATCTTTGTCGTCTTTTGTCTCTCGGCTTCACCTGAAACCGGCAAAACGATCCTTGGCATGAAGCCCTTGTTTGGGTTGGACCCAGTACAGGGAGAGGATGCCCGTATCACGGGCCCGATCGCCGCTATCTGGTATCTGATTTTTGTTCTGCCGATGTTTTTGTTCACACCCGATCAGGCGCGCGGAAAGCCTTTGCGACAGGCACTTGGCAAAGGTTTGTCGGAGTTGAAGGCAACGTTGGGCGAAGTACGCAAGCGTCCAGGCGTTGCACGATTTCTGATTGCTCGAATGATTTATCAGGATGGCGTCAATGCCATCATCGCCTTGGGTGCAGGCTATGCCGCATCGATGTTTCATTGGTCGATCACAGGGATCGGACTTTTCGGCATGATCACCAATGTCATGGCAATTTTCAGTTGCCTTGTTGCGAGCCGCATGGATGCGCGCTTTGGCTCCAAAGTGATCGTGATGATTTCGCTGGTATTGCTGTTTTTCGCTTCCATAGGGATGGTATCTACGGGGCGGGACTATCTGCTGTTTGGTATGGTGGCGCTCGACTATTCGCCAGCTCAAGGCTTGTTTGCGACGTCTGCGGAACATGCCTTCCTGATTTACGGGATCATGATGGGTGCTGCCTTCGGTCCCGTGCAGGCCTCGTCTCGCTCCTGGTTCGCGCGCAGCATCAAGCCAGAAGAATCGGGTCGATATTTTGGCATCTATGCATTGGCCGGAAGAGCAACCAGCTTCCTCGGACCGTTCCTGGTGGCAACCGTGACAGCGCTCACGCATTCGGCAGCATTGGGTATGTCAGTACTGGTATTGTTTTTTACTGTCGGTTTGGTGCTGGCTGCGAGAACTCCTTATCCAGCCGACAGATAGATAAGGAAATGCAGTAGGCAAAAGAGATACGCCGATCTGATTGGGTCAGATCGGCGTATCTCTAACGTTTACATCATGCCTGCGGCTTTGGCACAGGCAATGGCGATAAGACCACCGACCACAGGTGCTGCAACTGGCACCCATGCATAGGACCAATCTGATCCGCCTTTACCCGGAATGGGTAGCAGAGCATGCGCAATGCGTGGTCCAAGATCGCGTGCCGGATTGATTGCATAGCCGGTCGGTCCGCCGAGCGACACACCGAGTGCCCATACGAGAAGGCCAACCATCAGCGGGCCCAGAACGCCGACGGCACCAACGGCCTTTGCGCCAATGGCGATGACGACGAATACGAGTACGAAAGTGCCGATGATTTCCGTGATGAAATTGGCCGGAATGTTGCGGATCGCTGGGCCTGTACAGAAGACGGCAAGCTTGAGATCTTTGTCTTCGGTTGGCTTCCAATGAGGCAAGTAGGCCAGATAAACCAGAATAGCACCCGCGAATGCACCAAGCATTTGTGCCGCAATATAGGGTGCGACTTCAGCAGCAGGAAATGTGCCAGCCGCATAGAAGGCAAGGGTTACGGCCGGATTGAGATGGCCTGCAGCACCCGCTGAAACCGCAACCATGACACCACAAAGAACGGCAAAACCCCAACCCGCTGTTATGACGATCCAACCCGAGTTCTGACCTTTGGATTTGGCCAGGAGCACGTTGGCGACGACGCCGTCACCCAGTAGGATAAGCACCATTGTGCCGAGAAATTCTCCAATAAAACCATGACCCATTTTTTGCTCCGAGGATAATTGGGCGCTGAAAAACCGTCCGGTGGGCAAATGTGCTCACCGGCTGTCCAAAACTATTGTCCATTTCAGGCGATGGCCCGTTGATCGGGCCAGATTAAAACCCTTATTCGACCCAGTTGAGGGAACGCTGAACGGCTTTTTCCCATGAGGCGAACAGGCGGGTTCTTTCCTTTGATGTCATCTTAGGGTGCCAGCGCTGGCCGACTTGCCAGTTTTCGATAATGTCGTTCGTCGACTTCCAGTAGCCAACGGCGAGACCTGCCGCATAGGCGGCACCGAGGGCTGTGGTTTCGATGATTTTGGGACGTACGACCGGCACATCAAGGATGTCGGATTGGAACTGCATGAGAAGTTCGTTGATGGTCATGCCACCATCGGCCCGCAATTCGGTGATTTCAACACCGGAATCCTTGACCATCGCTTCCAGCACTTCGCGCACCTGATAGGCGCTTGCTTCGAGTGCTGCACGCGCGATGTGACCCTTATTGGCAAAACGCGTCAGACCGGCGACAACACCACGTGCCGAATCTTCCCAGTGGGGGGCGTAAAGACCAGAGAAGGCAGGAACGAAATAGACATCGCCATTGTCTTCGACCGTGCGAGCCAGTGTTTCAATGTCGCCGCTGGTTTTGATGATGCCGAGATTATCGCGCAGCCATTGCACCAAAGCACCGGTAATGGCAATCGAACCTTCCAGCGCATAGATCGGCTTTTTATCGCCAAGCTGATAGGCAACTGTGGTGAGTAGGCCGTAGGTTGATGGAACCAGCTTTTCACCGGTATTCATCAGCATAAAGCAGCCAGTGCCATAGGTGTTCTTGGCTTCGCCCGGCTCAAGACAGGCCTGACCGAAAAGGGCTGCCTGCTGATCGCCCAGAATGCCGGCGAGCTTGACACCTTCAAGTGAAGGCAGGGAGATATCGCCATAGACCTCGCTGGATGAACGAATTTCTGGCAGACAGGCGGCTGGAATATCGAAGAGGTGCAGAATTTCCTCGTCCCATTTCAGGGTCGCAAGATCCATAAGCTGCGTCCGGGAGGCATTGGTGACATCGGTAATGTGGATGCCGCCATCGGTGCCGCCTGTCAGGTTCCAGACAAGCCAGCTATCGATGGTGCCGAACAGAGCATCGCCTGCTTCAGCCTTTTCGCGTGCACCCGGAACATTATCAAGAATCCAGCGTAGCTTGAGGCCTGAAAAATAAGTCGAGATAGGCAAGCCAGTCTTGTCGCGCAGACGATCTGCACCGCCATCCTGCACGAAATGGTCGACCAGTTCGTCGGTCCGTGTATCCATCCAGACAATTGCATTATAAAGCGGTGTGCCTGTTGCCTTGTCCCATAGCAGTGTGGTTTCGCGCTGGTTGGTGATGCCGACCGATGCGATATCGGAAGCCTTGAGCTTAGCCTTCTTCAAGGTAGCTGTGATGACATGCTGCGTGTTGCGCCAGATTTCGTTGGCGCTGTGCTCAACCCAGCCAGCTTTTGGATAAATCTGCTCGTGTTCCCGCTGGTCCATGGCGATAATGTCGCCATGCTTGTCAAATATAATGAAGCGTGAACTCGTGGTTCCCTGATCGATGGAACCGATAAATTGAGTCATGTGCTTTTGCTCCTCCCATTCGGGTGTTTGTTACCGGCAGAGCCCAGAATCGTGCGAACTGCCTGCTTTCCAAATCAACTTAATACAGGATGACGCCTCAGGCATTCCCAATAGCTTCGTGCCATCCTCTGCACTTTCGTTATGCTCTCCAAAACGCATAATACGAAATAATATGAATATAAAACGAAAGCAATATGAATTCACTTTTTCGAGAGTGACGTAAAAGTGATGAAAATATGTCGCTATGAGTAAAGCCGCTTTCATTTTCCGAAGATCAATCATTCCTGCGTAATCCGCGAGGCGCAACTTCTTCAGAGCTCAACGATAGGCCCATGAAAAAAGGCTCCGGGAAGATGTCCCCGGAGCCCATTTCGTTAGCTAGAGCGCGTTTCGATCTGATTGGATCAGATCGACGCTCTAAATATTTGTTTTAACGCGCATCTTTGTCCGAAAACCGTTTCACACTTTTCGGGATGCGCTCTAAATGCCAGCTTATGAACGCAAAGTTTAGTGGCGGAAATGGCGCATGCCGGTCATCACCATGGCGATGCCATGTTCGTCTGCAGCAGCGATCACTTCATCATCACGCATGGAACCACCCGGCTGGATAACAGCCGTCGCGCCTGCCTGAACGGCAGAAAGCAGACCGTCGGCAAACGGGAAGAATGCGTCGGAAGCCACAACGCAGCCTTTGGTCAGCGGTTGAGCGAGACCGGCGGCTTCTGCAGCGTCTTCTGCCTTGCGGGCAGCAATACGGGCCGAATCCACGCGGCTCATCTGGCCTGCACCGATGCCGACTGTTGCACCGTCCTTGACATAGACAATGGCGTTTGACTTCACATGCTTGCCAACGCGGAAGGCGAATTTCATGTCGTTGAGTTCGGCTTCGCTTGGGCTCCGCTTGGTCACGACTTTCAGATCGAGATCGTCAACGACGCCATTGTCGCGGGACTGAACCAGCAGGCCGCCAGCAACTGTCTTGGCTGCGATACCTTTCGCACGTGGGTCAGGAAGACCGCCCGTTACCAGAAGACGCAGGTTCTTCTTGGCAGCAACGATGGCCTGTGCGCCTTCGGTTGCGTCCGGTGCGATGATGACTTCGGTGAAAATCTTGACGATTTCTTCAGCGGCTGCTTCATCAAGCGTTTTGTTGAGCGCAACAATGCCGCCGAATGCCGAAACCGGATCGCAAGCCAGTGCCTTGAGATAGGCTTCCGTGATTGTTGCAGCTTCTGCGACGCCGCAAGGATTGGCGTGCTTGATGATGGCAACGGCTGCGGTGCGGGCAGGATCAAACTCGGCGACGAGTTCAAACGCCGCATCGGTATCGTTGATATTGTTGTAGGAAAGTTGCTTGCCCTGAAGCTGGGTTGCGGTCGCAACGCCCGGACGCTGTTCGCCGGTCAGATAAAAGCCTGCGGTCTGATGCGGGTTTTCACCATAGCGCATCACTGAATGCAGCTTGCCAGCAACAGAACGGTAGGTCGGGGTTTCTTCGTTGATAGCTTCGGCAAACCAGTTGGAAATGGCTGCATCATAAGCGGCAGTGCGCGAGAATGCCTTGGCGGCTAACTTCTTGCGGAAAGAAAGCTGTAGCGAGCCTTCGTTCTTTTCGAGTTCTGCTACCACGTCTGCATAGTCAGCTGGATCGACAACGGTTGCGACATAGGCATGGTTCTTTGCCGAAGCGCGGATCATGGCCGGGCCACCAATGTCAATATTTTCGACAGTAGTGTCGTAGTCGCCGCCCTTGAAGCGAACTTCTTCAAACGGATAAAGGTTGATGACAGCCAGATCGATGCCACCAATACCGTGTGCTTCCATGGCTGCAACATGTTCAGGATCGTTGCGCACGGCGAGCAGGCCACCATGGACCGATGGATGCAGCGTTTTTACGCGTCCGTCCATGATTTCCGGGAAGCCGGTTACTTCGGACACGTCCTTTACAGGAATGCCTTCAGCGGCAATCGACTTGGCGGTACCGCCGGTCGAGAGGATTTCAACGCCATGCGCATGAAGCGCCTTGGCAAAATCGATGAGGCCGGTCTTGTCGGACACGGAAAGGAGGGCGCGGCGCACCCGATGAAGATCGGGAGCGGGAATATGCTTGGAGCTGACAGCCATAGGAAACGGTCTCTTCGTTGCTGAAGCGTTTTGCGTTCAGGAAGGGTGGGACGATGGCGAGTTAGCACAGGCGAGACGCGAATCATACCTTAAAACGCCGCAAGGCAGAGGCTTTGTGAATTAAGCGTAGCTGCCGATGGCGATGCGGCTGAATTGCCAGTTCACTTCCGGGAGGTCTGAGGCCGGAAACGACAGCACGATTTGCTTTGATGTCACAGGTCCGCGGAAGCCGGCGAAGAAGATGCTGTCTTCTAATTGCGGCGCCACTTCGAAGCAGGAGAAAGCCCATGTGTCATCATGAGGTGCGCTCAGGATAATCAGGCCATTTTCATCAAATGAGATATCGACCGACGGGTGAATATGAAAACGCACGGCAATATTGTCGCGCCCGTTGGCTTTCAAAGCTTTGGCATCGCCACGATAGAAACGGTCGGCACCCTGAATGACGCTGCCATTGTGCGACAGCACCACGCGACGCTCGTGGAAAATTCCGAAGAGCCGGACGTAACCGTCATGGCTTGCGACAAACCCTTGCCGACCCATGTCTTCCACACGGTCACGCTGCACTTTGGTTGGTCCGGCAATGATCGGTGTACCGATCATGTTGGAAAGCCCTGAATTCAGGCTGAAACGGCAGGATGATGTGTCATTGATGGTAGCCGTCGAGTGCGCGGCAGTCGAGCGTCCCAATGGACGAAATTCTGGTGGACCAAAGCGGTCGACGCCGGAATTGACAATATAGCGCTGACGTCCGGAGGACATTTCAAAGGCGAGGCAGCCCGCATGGGCATCGCGCGACGAGGTGACCGGAGGCGGCAGGCCGGTGTCAGCGATGATCGTGGTAGACCCCATGGACAGGCGTTCATAGCCTGAATAGGGGGCATGGGTCAGCGGCGAGCCCGCGGTTTCATCATGGCGCAGCACTGAAATGATGCGCTCTGACATGGTTGGCCCGACGCCGTTGAACAGCGCAAGGCTTCCGTCCTGATGGCGGAAGAAGCGGAGCGCTGGCAACATGCGTTCAACGGCTTCGATCAGCGCCTTGGGTGGTGCTTCCGTGCCATTGGCATAGGTTTGGCGCAGCGGCAGAAGGTCGGCCAGCAGTTCGAGAATAGTGACGGGATTGCGCGAGACGTGGCCACCATCAGGCAGAATCTGGCGCTTTAACTCATATTCGAGATTGCGGCGAGCCGCACGCGCCGTCGGTGGCGAAACCGGGAGCGCAAGGGCTGCAAATGCAAGTGCGATGCGGGCGCGAAGCCGCTCCTCACCGTCATCCATGGCTGACGCCACCGTGCGCAGATAGCGCACCTGCATGGCAAGAGAGCGCATGAATTTGCGATAGGCAGGCAGTTCAGCGCCCGACAAAATCAGATTGGAGTGCTGCAACCATGCGATGATGCGCTGAGCCGTAACTTCCGGTGACCAGGCCAGTCCTCCGATGCGTTTTCCATAAAGGCGCATCCAGTCATCAAGCAAGGCACGTGCATTGGCGGTGGCAAGCTCGCTATTGGCGCTTTTGAGATGACGCAGCCAGCTGAAGCTGTGAAGTGCTGCTTCCCACTCAGGTGTTGGGGGTTCGACGGCGAAAGGTGAAAGTCCACCAGTCTCGACAAGGCGACCGGCAAGCGCGAAGCGACCGTGATAAAATTCCTGAGCGAGTTGGGGGTCAGCAACGCGCAGATCGGGTGGAGCAATCAGAATGCGTTCCGGCGTGAAGCCGGTGAAACGCCAGCGGAAAAGCGGGCCCATGCGCAGACGGCGGCTGAACTTGCGCCAAGCCTGTGCAATAGCCAGTCCCCAAAGATGCGGGGTTTCGCTCAACGCGACTGCCACCCTTTCATTCTCCGTATTAAAATTCATTCGCATTGGACCTGATAAGGCAGGCCCGTCCTTTCATGCCATGATTTATCGAAATGCCGGTTTCCGGATTTCGGAATCATGCATTCTTAGAATCGTCTATAATGGTGAATCGAATGTTAACCATAATGGGCGCAGAGCACCCATTATGCCAAATTCATCGATTTTAATCAGAAGTTGCTAACTGACTAAAGCGCGTCGCAATTTATCGTATTCAAGAGCCGCGCTTTAAGTCTTTGTTTTCATGCATGTCGTTATTGGAAAACCGGTTCCCACTTTTCCGCGACATGCTTTAGGCTTTGCGTCTGAAACGGGCGGCGAAAAAGCCGTCCATGCCTGCCATATTCGGATTGCCATCGAATTTTTCTGCAGGCAGATCGGCAGGGGTTGACCGCAGGAAGCCTTCTTTGGTGATTAATCCTTCGAGGCCGGGGCACTCTTCAAGCGTGATCGGATAGGCTTCAATGGCCGGATTTTTCAGCGCATTGCGAGCCATATCCTCGCCCTCCTGCGGATGCAGCGAGCAATTGGAGAACAATATTGTGCCGCCGGGTTTCACAAGCGTGATGGCCTGCTCAAGCATTTTGGCCTGAAGTGTGGCAAGTTTCTTAATATCCTGCGGCGTCTTGGTCCAAGGCACATCCGGGTGACGACGCACTGTGCCAGTGGATGAGCAGGGCGCATCCAGCAGTACGGCATCAAACAATGTATCCGGCTTAAAATCCATCATATTGCTTGCAACAGTGCGGGCTTTGAGGCCCAGACGTTCCAGATTGCCGTCAAGCCGCTTGAGGCGGTTTTCGGACATATCAAGCGCCGTTACATCAGCGCCCTGAAGCACAAGCTGTGCAGTCTTTCCGCCGGGGGCTGCACAAAGATCCGCCACGCGCTTGCCTTTAATGTCGCCCATCAGGCGCGCTGGCAGGCTTGCGGCGGCATCTTGTACCCACCAGTCACCCTCGGCAAAACCGGGCAGATCGGTGAGGTTGCCCTCGACTGTCTGAAGACGCACAGAACCGTTAGGCAAGGCTACACCGCCAAGCTTTTCTGCCCATTCCTTCGGATCACCTTTAACGGTGAAATCAATTGGCGGCTCGTAACCATGCATGGTCAAAATGGCTTCGGTTTTTTTCGGACCGTAGGAATCGGTAAGGCTCCTTGAAAACCATTCAGGCACATTTTTTTCAGGCTGCAATGTATGTTCGAGCGCGCGTTCCTTGTTGCGCGACAATCGGCGCAGCAGTGCGTTGACGAGACCAGCATATTTGCGATTGCGCGGGTCGTAATTCGCCGCTTCAACGGCCAGATCAACCGCAGAATGATCGGGGAGGTTGAGATAGAAAATCTGCGCGACAGCGACATGAAGCAGGTGTTTCAGCGCATGTGCATTTTCCGGCAATGGGCGGTCGAGGCGCTTGTTGATTGCGCGATCAATGCTGCCGCGATTGCGCAGTGCAGAGCCCAAAATAGCGCGAACGAGCGAACGGTCGCGTGGCTCAAGTGCCAGATACTGCGGATGGCCATGGCTGTTATCAGTCAGACCGTCGAGCGATGTGTTCTTTTCAATCACTGCACCAAGCAGGCGGGCCGCAGTGAGACGTGCGGCAAGACCGGGCCGTTGTTGTTCGGCACGGTCTGCGACGTAGTCATGTGTCTGCGGCTTGTTATTTCCACGCTTTGGCGCAGGTTTCTTATCGTTCACGCTGTTCTACTTTATCTAACGCTTGGGATGCGTTTCTACGACCACGGGCCTCGGTAGCCAGAATTGGAACCGGAGCCACCACTGTTATTTTTGTCTGCATTACCACTAGTTTGTCCCCAAGGACCACTGTTTTGTGCAGGGGCTGTGTTACGCTGCGCCATTCCAGCCGAGCGAATACCCATTTCTGCAGCCATCTGTTCAAGCGCCTGAATACGATTATCCGTGTCCGGATGCGTCGAAAACAGGTTGTCTGCACCACGTCCGCTCAGCGGGTTGATGATAAACATATGGGCGGTTGCCGGGTTGTGCTCGGCTTCCTCATTGACAACAGACTTAGCGCCGCGGGCGATCTTGCCAAGGGCTGATGAGAGCCAGAGCGGGTTGCCGCAGATTTCAGCACCGCGACGGTCGGCGGCATATTCGCGGGTACGGCTTACCGCCATCTGCACGATCATGGCGGCAAATGGGGCAACGATCATCGCAAGGATCGTGCCGATTACACCCATGATGCCATTGCCGTTTTCACGGTTGCCACCCAGGAAAAAGGCAAAATTGCCGAGCATGGAGATCGCACCTGCAAGGGTAGCAACGATTGTCATGGTCAGCGTATCGCGGTTCTGAACGTGCGCCAGCTCATGCGCCATCACGCCTGCAACTTCTTCCGGTGTCAGGCGGTTGAGGAGGCCAGTCGTGGCTGCGACGGCTGCGTTTTCCGGATTGCGGCCCGTGGCAAAGGCATTGGGCTGGTCTTCGTGAATGATGTAAACCTTCGGCATAGGCAAACCGGCATTGGCTGCAAGACCTCTGACCATACGATAATAATCGGAGCCGGAACGCTCATCCACCTCCTGCGCATTGTACATGCGCAGCACCATCTTGTCAGAATTCCAGAAGCCAAACAGGTTCATGGCAACAGCAATGACCAGAGCGA
Organism: Brucella pituitosa; assembly: GCF_965577835.1. Lineage (NCBI taxonomy): Bacteria > Pseudomonadati > Pseudomonadota > Alphaproteobacteria > Hyphomicrobiales > Brucellaceae > Brucella > Brucella pituitosa. Next base: position 1,107,969 of record NZ_OZ264092.1, on the reverse strand, counting down.
TCATCATGCCACCGCCGCCGCCCAACAAATAGCCGATGCTCATGAACATGACTGTCATGAGAGCAATCAGCATGGCAGTTTTCGTCATATTCATGCGTATAGGTCTCCAGTTCAGCGAGAATTGATCTCAAACAGGGTTTTGCTTGCCCACCAAGTTTAACTATATGATGGGTATGAAACCTCTGAGCTTCAATAATGGATTTGCCGCGGATGACCGATAAATTCAACGAAACCGACATCAATGATAATGTAGCTCCGCGCAAGTTTGACGATTTGCCGGCGGCAGCACAGCGCGCGCTCAAAGAAGCCGAAGAACGCCGCTCCACTGAGACGGCTGAAAAGCTCCCGCGAGAAATCGGCGGTCGCGGCGGCAAAGATCCTGCTCGTTTTGGCGACTGGGAGATTAAGGGTCGGACAATCGATTTTTAAAATTTGGGGTATTTCCGCTCCTGCGACCGGTAGTTATCCTCACCCTGAGACAGCGCTTCGCGCTTCCTCAGGATAAGGGTGTCGCGATACTAAAAAGGCCGGGAAATCCCGGCCTTTTGTTGTTATTTCTTATTCTGACGGTTTTCGATCAGATCGTCCACGACGCCCGGATCGGCGAGAGTGGAGGTATCGCCCAGTGCTCCAAACTCGTCTTCGGCGATCTTGCGCAGGATGCGGCGCATGATCTTGCCCGAACGGGTCTTTGGCAAGCCCGGCGAGAACTGAATCTTATCTGGCGTTGCAATTGGCCCGATTTCCTTACGCACGTGGCTGATCAGCTCCTTGCGCAAAGCGTCAGCATCCTGTGTTTCCGCGCCAGTCATCAATGTGACATAGCAATAGATGCCTTGTCCCTTGATCGGGTGTGGATAGCCGACAACCGCAGCTTCCGAAACCGAGTGATGCGAGACGAGTGCCGACTCGATTTCCGCCGTGCCAAGACGATGACCGGAAATATTGAGCACGTCATCGACGCGACCAGTGATCCAGTAATAACCGTCGTCATCGCGGCGGCAGCCATCACCGGTAAAATACTTGCCTTTGTAGGTGGAGAAGTAAGCTTCGATGAAGCGCTTGTGATCGCCATAAAGTGTGCGCATCTGACCCGGCCACGAGTCGATGATGCAGAGATTGCCATCGACCGCGCCTTCAACAACTGCACCCTCATTGTCCACGAGCTGCGGCTTTACACCAAAGAACGGACGGGTTGCGGAGCCCGGCTTGAGGTCGGTTGCACCGGGCAATGGTGTAATCAGAATGCCGCCGGTTTCCGTCTGCCACCAGGTATCGACAATCGGCGAATGCTGATCGCCCACGACGTTGTAATACCATTCCCAAGCTTCCGGGTTGATCGGTTCGCCGACCGAGCCAAGCAGGCGCAATGTCGAGCGAGACGAACGTGTGACGAACTCATCGCCCGCGCCCATCAGTGCGCGGATTGCAGTTGGCGCTGTATAGAAGATGTTGACATGGTGCTTGTCGATGACTTCCCAGAACCGTCCCTGATCCGGGAAGTTTGGCACACCTTCAAACATCAGCGTGGTCGCGCCATTGGCGAGCGGTCCATAGACGATGTAGGAATGACCCGTCACCCAGCCCACATCCGCGGTACACCAGTAAACATCGCCGTCGTGATAGTCGAAGACATATTGATGCGTCATCGAAGCATAGACGAGATAGCCGCCGGTGGTGTGAAGCACGCCCTTTGGCTTGCCGGTCGAGCCGGAGGTATAAAGGATGAACAGCGGGTCTTCCGCGTTCATTGGTTCAGGTTCACAGGTCGGCTCAACGCTTGCCACTTCCTGATGATACCAGAGATCGCGGCCCGGTCCCCAGCTCACCTTGCCGCCGGTGCGGCGCACCGTGAGAACCTTGTTGACGATGACATACTGCTTGGCAGCAATGTCGATGGCAGTGTCGGTGTTTTCCTTGAGCGGGACAGGCTTGCCGCCACGTACACCTTCATCGGCGGTGATGACAAAAGTGGATTCGCAATCAACGATACGGCCAGCAAGCGCTTCTGGCGAGAAGCCCGCAAAGACGACCGAATGCACAGCGCCAATACGGGCGCAGGCGAGCATCGCATAGGTCGCTTCGGGGATCATCGGCAGATAAATGGTGACGCGGTCACCTTTTTTTACGCCGTGCTTTTTCAGCACATTGGCGAGGCGGCAGACATTTTCGTAAAGCTCAAGATAGGTGATCTTTTTATCGATGTACGGGTTGTCACCTTCCCAGATGATCGCAACCTTATCGCCACGGCTTTTCAGATGGCGGTCGATACAATTGTAGGAGACGTTGGTGACGCCATCTTCATACCACTTGATCGATACGTCGCCGTTGAAATCAGTATTCTTGACTTTGGTAAAGGGCTTGAACCAGTCAATCCGGCGGCCATGCTTGGCCCAGAAGCCATCCGGGTCGGTCACGCTTTCATTGTACCATTCGAGATATTTCTCGTTGTCAATGAGCGTGTTCTTCTTTGCCCCCGGCAGAACGGGGTAAAGCTTTTCCGACATGTGTTCCTCCATAACTGTCCGGCGATCCTCCCGCCGTAATCGATAGCCCGCATCGGGGCGAAGCTATCGCCAGACTCATCTACATTCCGTCGCGTCCAACGTAAATTAGACATTGGGATCGACTATGGTCCACAATGACGCAGCACAAAAATATGAACGGAGCGGCAGCACTCATGCTGTATTAGTGCTAACATATTGTTTTTACGCTTTAAAAACTATTTTGCGCGATTATAATTCCTATCGGAGCCGCTAAATATTTAGAACGGCTCTTCGTAAAAAGGGGAAATCGCCATGACGACATCCGCTTTTATTTCAAAGTCGGCCTTTGAACTGCAGCTTGCCGGTTACGGTCTGACGACGGCGAAAATCTTCTATCACATGCCTGATCATCCACATGTGCTGCAGCTTTTTGTCTGGCAGGACTACGATCTCGCGCCGGAATTTCCGGTGCTCAATCATTTCATAGAATTCTGGAAGGAAAAGATCGACGGGCCGTTGCATTCAGTCGCTTACGCGCATTGCAGACTGCTGGGACCATCTGGTTGGAAGAGCGTGCAGGGAGAAATTATTTTACACTGACAAACGCTGATCTAGAGCGCCGGGCGCCCTATTGGGCGCGCAAAGGTCGCTCTAACACTTTAAAATTAGAGCATAATTTTACCTTAACTGATCCAAGTTTAAGGAATTATGCTCTAAGATGCATAGCACGACCTGTTTTCAATGAGATTGCTGGAAGGCCAAATGGCGTTTGTGCATCTGTCCCACCCGGAAAAAGCGCTGCTCTACGCCTCAAAGACGTTGCTCGGCTGTCTGATTTGTTGGTTTGCGTTGCAATGGGCGGGGATTGAGCATCCGATCTGGGCTGTGATCACTGTGCTTATCATTTCAGATCCCGACGTTCGCACGACGCTTGCGCTTTCGCAGGCACGCGCGATCAATACGGCGGTTGGATGTGCCATCGGCATGATAACTATCTGGCTCGTGGGATATTCACCCATTGCGAGCCTGTTCGGGGCCGCCCTGACGGTATTTGTCATCCTCATGATCGACCGATATCCGGTCAATTGGCGACTGGCGCCCGCAACCGTGGTGATTGTGATGGATGCGGGACGCTTTGCTCAGTCGCGCAACGAGGAACTACTGCTTGCCTTATCGCGGTTGATCGAAATCGCGCTCGGCTGCGCGGTCGCAATCGCTTTGGCCTGGATTTATACCAGGCTTATTGAGCGGGTGAGGGCGCGCAGACAGCAGCCGTCAACTCATGCGGAAGGCGAATAGCTCCTTCCGCCAAAAATTGCTGAGCCAACGCGCACCGACGTTGCGCCAAAGCCAACAGCGGTCTCAAAGTCGCCTGACATACCCATTGAGAGCTTGTCGACATTGGCTTCGCGCGCAAGCTTTTCGAGCAGCGCAAAATGCGGCCCCGGATTTTCGTCGGCAGGCGGAATGCACATCAGCCCTTCGATGGCGAGGCCATGTTCCTTGCGGCAACGCTCGACGAAGGCAATTGTTTCTTTGGGCGCGATACCAGCCTTCTGTTCCTCAAGGCCGGTATTGACCTGAACGTAAAGCTTCGGGCTTTTGCCCTGCTTCTTGATCTCGGCGGCGAGGGCGGCTGCAATTTTTTCGCGGTCCACGGTTTCAATCACATCGAACAGAGCTACAGCGTCGGCTGCCTTGTTGGATTGTAATGGCCCGATCAGATGCAGCTCGATGCCCGGATAGGCTTCACGCAGCGCTGGCCATTTGCCTTGTGTTTCCTGCACGCGGTTTTCGCCGAAGACCCGCTGGCCTGCGTCGAGGGCAGGGCGAATGTCCTCGGCCTCGAATGTTTTGGACACAGCAACGAGTGTCACAGAGCCCTTATCGCGGCGTGCTTCTTCTTCGGCATTGGCAATGACAGCCTTGACCTTGTTCAGGTTCGCTACAATATCTGACATGAAACTCTCGCTTTCAGGCTTTTCATCCGCAAAAGGTTGACGCTTTCGCCAATACGTGGTGAAGGTCGCCATTAATGACGACTCTCCTTATTGCATCATCTTCGTACGAGTAAATACGCTCATGGCAGCCGAACGTTATAATCCGCGCGTGGCGGAAGCACATTGGCAGAAAATCTGGGAAGAAAACCAGACTTTCGAAACCGACAACAGCGATCCCCGCGAGAAGTACTACGTGCTCGAAATGTTCCCCTATCCATCGGGGCGCATTCACATGGGCCATGTGCGCAACTATGCGATGGGTGACGTGGTCGCTCGCTACAAGCGCGCCAAAGGTTTCAACGTGCTTCATCCGATGGGATGGGATGCGTTTGGTATGCCTGCTGAAAACGCTGCCATGCAGAACAAGGTACATCCGAAAGAATGGACCTATCAGAACATCGCCACGATGAAGCGCCAGTTGAAGTCGATGGGTCTGTCGCTCGACTGGTCGCGTGAATTTGCGACCTGCGATGTTGAATATTATCATCGCCAGCAGATGCTGTTCATCGACCTTTTCGAAAAGGGTTTGGTGACGCGCAAGACGTCCAAGGTGAACTGGGATCCGGTCGACAACACCGTGCTTGCCAATGAGCAGGTGGTGGACGGTCGTGGCTGGCGTTCGGGTGCGCTGGTCGAACAGCGTGAATTGACACAGTGGTTCTTCAAGATCACCGATTTCAGCGAGGAATTGCTGGCCGGTCTCGATACGCTCGACCAGTGGCCGGAAAAGGTTCGTCTGATGCAGCGCAACTGGATCGGCAAGTCGGAAGGCTTGCAGGTTCGTTTCGCGCTGGACGCTAAGACTGCCCCTGCCGGCTTCTCAGAAGTTGAAGTTTACACGACACGCCCGGACACGCTGTTTGGCGCATCGTTCCTGGCAATCGCTGCCGATCATCCGTTGGCCAGAACGCTGGCTGAGGGCAATCAGGCCCTGACCGATTTTATCACCGAATGCCATCAGGCAGGTACGTCGCTGGCGGCACTCGAAACGGCAGAGAAGAAGGGCTACGACACGGGCGTTAAGGTTCGGCATCCGTTCGATGAGAACTGGGAATTGCCCGTCTATGTCGCCAATTTCGTTTTGATGGAATATGGCACGGGGGCGATCTTCGGCTGCCCGTCTGGCGATCAGCGCGATCTTGACTTCGCAAACAAATACGGCCTGCCGGTTGTGCCTGTTGTGATGCCGAAAGGCGAAGATGCTGCGACTTTCGCGATCACCGATACGGCGTATGGCGACGATGGTGTGATGATTAATTCACGCTTCCTCGACGGCATGACACCGGAAGCCGCCTTCAATGAAGTGGCGAACCGTCTGGAACAGACCAGCCTCGACAATAGCCCACAGGCAAGCCGCAAGGTGCAGTTCCGTCTGCGTGACTGGGGCATTTCGCGTCAGCGTTACTGGGGCTGCCCGATCCCGATGATCCATTGCGAAAGCTGTGGCGTCAATCCGGTGCCGCGCGCCGATCTGCCGGTCAAGTTGCCGGATGATGTCGAGTTTGACCGTCCGGGCAATCCGCTCGACCGTCATGCGACCTGGCGTCATGTGAAGTGCCCGAAATGTGGCGGCGAAGCCCGTCGCGAAACGGATACGATGGATACGTTCGTCGATTCGTCGTGGTACTACACGCGCTTTACGGCCCCTTGGGAAAACGAGCCGACGGATCGTGCTGTTGCGGATCGCTGGTTGCCGGTTGATCAGTACATTGGTGGCGTAGAACACGCGATCCTGCATCTGCTCTACTCGCGCTTCTTCACCCGCGCCATGAAAGTGGCCGGTCATGTTGGTATCGATGAGCCATTCAAGGGCTTGTTCACGCAAGGCATGGTGGTTCACGAGACCTATAAGTCTGATGGTCAGTGGGTGGCGCCTGCCGATATTCGCATTGAAGACGTTGACGGCAAGCGCGTAGCCACCATGCTTGATAGCGGTGCTCCGGTCGATATTGGTTCGATTGAGAAGATGTCGAAGTCGAAGAAGAATGTGGTCGATCCCGACGACATTATCTCTTCTTACGGCGCAGATACGGCACGCTGGTTCATGCTGTCCGACAGTCCGCCAGAGCGCGATGTGATCTGGACGGAAGCCGGAGCGGAAGGTGCGCATCGTTTCGTGCAGCGTGTCTGGCGTCTGGTATCTGAAGCAGCACCTGCGCTGAAAGACGTTGCGCCGAAATCTGGCACGGACGGCGACGCGCTTGCTATTTCAAAGGCTGCGCACAAGGCCGTTCAGGCCGTTGGCGACGACATTGAAAAGCTCGCTTTCAATCGTGCGGTTGCACGTCTTTATGAGTTGGTGAATGCGCTCGCAGCATCGTTGCAACTGGCCGCCTCCGGCAAGGCTGACGATCAGTTGAAGGGGGCTTTGCGTGAAGCCACCGAAATGCTGGTTCTGATGGTTGCACCGATGATGCCGCATCTGGCTGAACAGTGCCTGACTGAACTCGGCGGCAAAATCACCGGCAAGGACACGCTGGCCGCAACGGCTGCATGGCCATCGTTTAATGCAGCGATGATCGTGGAAAACGAGATCGTTTTGCCGGTGCAGATCAACGGGAAGAAGCGTGGGGATTTGACAATCGCCCGCGACGCTGATCAAGCTACAATCCAGCAGGCGGTGCTCGAACTTGACTTTGTCAAGGCTGCGCTCGATGGGGGCTCGCCGAAGAAGATCATCGTGGTGCCGCAAAGGATCGTCAATGTCGTTGCCTGATCGCCTCATTTCCGCATTCAAGGCTTTCCGCGTCGCAATCGCTGCTCTGGGGGCAGCGGTTCTGATCGCGGGCTGTACCGTGCAACCGCTTTATTCGTCGGGTGGTGCCGGTGGCACAATCGGTGGCAGTGTCACACCGGATATGCGCAGCAAGCTTGCGTCGGTGGCGATTGATCCGGCTGGCGATGTGTTTCAGCAGCAGGTTCGTAACCGTCTGATCTTTTTGCTCGGCGGTGGAGCAGGTGAACCTGCAGCTCCAAATTATCGCCTCAGCCTTGGTTTGAGCACCTATACGCTGAATGCAGTGAGTGTGGATATCGGCGATCAGACGGATCGTACCGGTCGTCCATCGGCTGGTATCGTTAAGGCGACATCGAACTATGTATTGCGTGACAAGGACGGCAAGCCTCTTGTCTCTGGTACGCGCACGGCTGGTGCCTCTTTCGATCGCCCACGGCAGGAGTTTGCTAACCTGCGCGCTCAACGCGACGCCACCAAGCGTGCAGCGGAAGAGCTGGCAGAACAGATATTCCTCTCGCTTGCGATGCAGATGTCGAAGCTCTGAGCAAATCAGCTTGATTGAATTTGAAAAGGCGGTGCATCTTGTGCCGCCTTTTCTATTCAAGCGCCGTGCGTCCTTTTGGAAAGTACGATGCATAGTCAGAGGAAATCATGCGGCTCGTTTCATTCACGGCAAAAGGCTATCGTTCGCTTCGGTCTGTCCGGTTTGATCTGGGGCAGGTCACGGTTTTCGTCGGTGAAAATGGCGCTGGAAAATCCAATCTTTACCGTGCCCTGCAACTGGTGAAGGCAGCCGCTGAAGGCACATTCTCGACGGAGATCGTGCGTGAGGGCGGTATGCAATCGGCTATGTGGAGTGGCTCTCGGCGCAAGCATGAACCAGCGCGAATCATTCTTGAGGCTGAATTTGAAGATGAGCGGCTTGCATCGCGTCTGTCTTATAGGGTTGAGGCAGGATTGCCGCCGCCGGTATCCGGTGCTTTTCCGTTTGAGCCGCAGATCAAGGAGGAGCAGCTCAATCTCGACACTGGACGTCGGCCCGTTGACCTGATGGATCGCAAAGGCCCGGCCGTTTTTGCACGCGATGGGGAAGGGCGGCGGATGGAGCATCCGACAAGGTTGCTTACTTCCGAAAGTGGTCTCGCGGTTCTCGGTCAGTCGGGGCACTATCCGGAAATCGGCGATTTATCTGCTCGATTGCGTAGCTGGCGGTTTTATCACGGTTTCAGAAGTGATCGCGATGCGCCGGTGCGTCAGCCAGCAATTGCGGCAACCGCTGCGATGCTCGATGAAGATGGCAGTAACCTCGCCTCAGTCTTTGCGACGCTTGCGCATATCCGTCAGGATACGGTCGATCTTGATCGTCTGATTGCCGATGCCTTGGAGGGCGCAAAGCTCGTCATTCCATATCCCGAAGAAACGGCAACATTCGGCCTCAACTTTCCGGCCTTTCCGCCGCGCGTTTTTCGTCCGGGCGAGTTGTCCGACGGACAGATACGTCTGCTCGCGCTTGCAGGCGCGCTTTTGTCTTATCGTTTGCCGCCGCTGATAGCATTGAACGAACCAGAAGCAAGCCTGCACCCGGATATGATCCCTTCGCTTGCGAAGATGATTGCGCAGGCGTCTCAGCGCAGTCAGATATGGGTGGTGACGCATTCAGCCCGGCTGGCCGAGGCGATTACCGAATATTGTGGCAGCAGGCCGATCCGTGTCGCCAAGCATGATGGCGAAACAGAGTTGGGATAAACAAAAACGGCGGATCAATGATCCGCCGTTTTGCATCAATCGATAAGCTTGATTAAGCGATCTGCTTTAAGCGATCTTCTGGCCAGTCTTCGCCCAGTCGGCAAGGAAGGTTTCGAGGCCCTTGTCGGTCAGCGGATGCTTGACGAGTGCCTTGAGCGTTGCCGGAGGTGCGGTAACGACATCTGCGCCGATGAGGGCAGCTTCCTTGACGTGGTTTACGGTGCGAACCGAAGCCGCAAGGATTTCGGTGCGGAAATCGTAATTGTCGAAGATGGTGCGGATTTCAGCGATCAGTTCCATGCCGTTGACGCCCATATCATCGATACGACCGATGAATGGCGAAACAAACGTAGCGCCAGCCTTAGCAGCGAGCAGAGCCTGATTGGCCGAGAAGCAGAGTGTCACGTTGGTCTTGTGACCATCGGACGTCAGTGCCTTACAAGCCTTGAGGCCGTCGAGCGTGAGTGGAAGCTTGATGCAGATATTGTCTGCGATCTTGGCAATCACTGCTGCTTCCTTCATGATCTGCTCGTATTCGGTCGCAGCAACTTCAGCCGAAACCGGACCCTTGACGATGGAGCAGATTTCTTTCGTTACTTCAAGAATATCACGGCCCGATTTCAGGATCAGCGATGGATTGGTGGTCACGCCATCGACCAGTCCAAGATCGTTGAGTTCGCGGATTTCCTTGACGTCCGCAGTGTCGACGAAAAACTTCATAACAGCGTTCCTCCATAATGAGCGCGGGTGTTGTGGGAAACTAAATCCATTTAATTCCCGGAAGGTGGCTTTTCTTTAGCGCAAAGCCACGCCAAGGTCACGCAATCATGTCGAAAGATTCGCACGATATTTTGGGCCTCTTTGCGGAACCCACTCCGAGTGTGGTGCCGGTGCTTGTACCCATGCCCGCTGAGCGGCCTTATTCATATATGGTGCCGGAGGGAATGCGTGTCCAGCCCGGCTCGATCGTGCGCGTCCCATTGGGGCCGCGTGAGGTTGCGGGAATCGTTTGTGATGGCGCGACCGATGCGGTGGACGCTAAAAAACTTCGCGCAATCTCACAGGTTTTTGATTGTCCGCCCGTGGATAGCGAAATGCTTCGCTTCATGCGCTGGGCTGCGGATTACACACTTTCACCACCCGGAATGGTGGCACGTATGGTGCTGCGTGCGCCTGCAGCCTTTGATCCGGAACCTGCAGTTCCAGGTCTTCGTTACAGTGGCGGCGAGCCGGAACGTATGACCGATGCCCGCGCCCGCGTGATGGAATTGGCACGCGATGGACTCGCATGGACGCGCTCAGGCCTTGCTCATGCAGCAGGCGTTTCACTGACTGTCGTCGATGGGCTGAAAACGCAGGGCGTGTTTGAAGAGGTGATGTTGCCTCCGCCCGCGGTGGTGGCAACGCCTGATACTGATTATGCGCGAGCAACACTTTCGGAAGACCAGCAGGCTGCTGCCGAAATGCTGGCCGAATCGGTTGAGGCAGATTGTTTTTCGGTTTCGCTTCTCGATGGCGTGACAGGCTCGGGCAAAACGGAAGTCTACTTCGAGGCGGTGGCCAAGGCGCTCGATCAGGGCAAGCAGGTGCTGATTCTTTTGCCCGAAATCGCACTCACGCAGCAGTTTCTCGACCGCTTTCACGATCGTTTTGGCGCAAAGCCCGCCGAATGGCATTCCGATCTTGCACCACGCACCCGCGAACGTGTTTGGCGACAAGTAGCCGAAGGCACAGTGCGTGTCGTGGCCGGTGCACGTTCTGCACTGTTTTTGCCGTTCAAAGAGCTTGGGCTGATCGTGGTCGATGAAGAACATGATCCGGCTTACAAACAGGAAGACCGCGTTTTCTACAATGCGCGCGATATGGCGGTGGTTCGCGGCCATATAGGTAGTTTCCCGGTCATTTTGGCATCAGCTACCCCCTCTATCGAGAGCCAGGTCAATGCCGATCAGGGCCGCTACAAGCGAATCAAGCTTTATGGTCGCTATGCGGAAGCAGCACTGCCGACACTCAAAACCATTGATATGCGGCGCTCTCCGCCGCCGCCGGGACGGTTTTTATCGCCAGCGCTTACAGAAGCTGTGGGCAAGACGGTTGAGCGGGGTGAGCAGGCTCTGCTGTTTCTTAATCGGCGTGGCTATGCGCCGCTCACGCTTTGTCGTGTCTGTGGTCATCGTTTCCAGTGTCCGCAATGTTCAAGCTGGCTGGTCGAGCATCGTTTTCGTGGGCAGCTCATGTGCCATCAATGCGGCTATCATGAGCCGGTGCCGGAAGCCTGTCCTGAATGCGGTACGCTTGATCATCTGGTGGCCTGTGGTCCGGGTGTCGAACGTATTGCAGAAGAAGTGGCGGCAACCTTTCCTGAGGCGCGAATCATAGTGCTTTCGTCTGATATGGCCGGTGGTGTGAAACGCTTGCGGCTTGAGCTTGATGCCATTGCCAAAGGTGAGGCGGATATCGTCATTGGCACGCAGCTTGTCGCGAAAGGCCATAACTTCCCCAACATGACGCTGGTGGGCGTGGTGGATGCCGATCTCGGGCTTGCGAATGGTGATCCGCGCGCCGCTGAGCGCACATTCCAGTTGCTCAATCAGGTGACAGGTCGTGCGGGGCGTACGGGTCGCAAAAGTCTGGGGCTTTTGCAGACCTATCAGCCGGATCATCCGGTGATGCGTGCTATCGTCAGTGGCGATTCGGAAGCATTTTATGCCCGCGAAATCGAAGAGCGGGAGCGCAGTGTTTTGCCGCCATTTGGTCGCCTTGCGGCATTGATTATCTCGGCGGATAATCGACCCGATGCTGAAAATCATGCACGGGCACTGCGCCGTGCAGCGCCTGCGTCGCCTGAGATTTCAGTGCTTGGGCCAGCGGAAGCGCCGCTCGCGCTGGTACGTGGTCGGCATCGGTTCCGTATCCTCGTCCACGGTACAAAACGAGCGGATATTCAAGGGTTTATCCGGGCATTGCTGGCTGCTGCTCCTAAGGAGCGCGGTTCTATAAGAGTGCAGGTGGATATTGATCCGCAGAGCTTCCTGTAAGTTCGGAGCCTATGGAAACGCATCGGGTTTTTCGCTATTACGGCTAAAACCAAGAGGGTAAAATACGATGGAATTCTATCTTCCCGCCACGACCGGCGAATGGCTCGCATGGAGCGCGGCAGTCGTAACTGCCTTTGCCGGCATCGTTATGCTGTTTGCACCGGGTATTACCATGAAACTGATGCGGCTTCAGCCGATCAATGCGCGCCCGGAAGCTTACAGCTCCATTCGTGCGGTGCTGGCTGGTCCCTATCTGGGGATAGGGCTTGGCTGCCTTATTTTTGCACAGCCATTTTTATGGGTTGTTCTTGGCGCTGCGTGGGGATTTGCTCTGTTCGGGCGCTTCATTTCGATGATGTCGGATAAGGGCGCAACTTTCTACAATATCATCGCTGCCGTCATCGAGTTTGCGCTTGCTGCCGGACCTTTGCTTTATGCTTTTGGCTTCGTCAGCTGAAGCCGGATTGCTGCGCTAAAGAGCACCTTGCTGTATTAGTGGGCTTGGTTAGCACTTTTCTAACCTAAAATTGCGGCAAAACTTACACAAAAGTGCGGGATTCGCGTGTTGCGAGTCCGGTTCGTCTATGCTAGACGGCAATCACATTTCGGTGTTGTCGCGCTCGCGCGTCAGGGGTTCCCCGGAAACATTCAATAAAATCATCTGCTTGGGCCTTTTGGTCCTGCTGAACTCCCAAAAAGATGGTTTCAACGTAGAGAGCAGGTTGTTCGTGGCAGAAACGTCTTCGCTCATTTCAGGTGTCGCACAGCGCTACGCCGGATCGTTGTTTGAGCTTGCGCTCGATGCAAAATCCGTTGCTGCTGTGGAAAAAGATCTTGGCCGCTTTGAGGCGCTTCTGAGCGGAAGCGAAGACCTGAAGCGTCTGATTTCCAGCCCGGTCTTCAATGCTGAAGACCAGCTTCACGCCATTGGCGCGATTGCTGACAAAGCTGGCATCAAGGGTCTCGTCGGCAATTTCCTGCGCGTCGTGGCGTCTAACCGTCGCCTTTTTGCGCTGCCGGGCATCATCGCCGCTTTCCGTGAGATTGCAGCCGAACATCGTGGCGAAATTTCCGCCGATGTTATCTCTGCTCATGAGCTGACGAGCGCTCAGCAAAACGAATTGAAGGCAACGCTGAAGAGCGTGGCCGGCAAGGACGTGACGATCAATGTCACCGTCGATCCTTCGATCCTCGGCGGGCTTGTCGTCAAAATGGGTTCGCGTCAGATCGACACGTCCCTTCGCACTAAACTTTCTTCTCTCAAGCTTGCACTGAAAGAGGTCGGCTGATGGACATCCGCGCCGCGGAAATTTCCGCTATCCTGAAAGAGCAAATCAAGAACTTCGGCAAGGAGGCTGAGGTCTCCGAAGTCGGTCAGGTTCTGTCCGTCGGCGACGGTATCGCCCGCGTTTACGGTCTGGACAATGTTCAGGCTGGCGAAATGGTCGAATTCCCTGGTGGTATTCGCGGCATGGCGCTTAACCTCGAAACCGACAATGTCGGTGTGGTTATTTTCGGTGCCGACCGTGACATCAAGGAAGGCGACGTCGTCAAGCGTACCGGCGCGATCGTTGACGTTCCAGTCGGACCTGGCCTGCTCGGCCGCGTTGTCGATGCTCTCGGCAATCCAATCGACGGTAAAGGCCCAATCGTTGCTACCGAACGTCGCCGCGTCGACGTCAAGGCACCGGGCATCATTCCGCGTAAGTCGGTTCATGAGCCAATGTCGACCGGCCTCAAGGCTGTTGATGCTCTGATCCCTGTTGGTCGTGGTCAGCGCGAGCTGGTCATCGGTGACCGTCAGACCGGCAAGACCGCGATCATTCTCGATACCTTCCTTAACCAGAAGCCAATCCACGACAACGGCCCAGACAAAGAAAAGCTTTATTGCGTCTATGTCGCTATCGGCCAGAAGCGTTCGACTGTTGCTCAGTTCGTTAAGGTTCTCGAAGAACGTGGCGCACTCGAATATTCCGTCGTGATCGCGGCTACGGCTTCTGATCCGGCTCCGATGCAGTATCTTGCACCATTCGCAGGCTGCGCGATCGGCGAATATTTCCGCGATAATGGCCAGCACGCTCTGATCGGCTATGACGATCTTTCCAAGCAGGCTGTTGCTTACCGTCAGATGTCGCTTCTGCTTCGTCGTCCTCCGGGCCGTGAAGCTTACCCAGGCGACGTTTTCTATCTGCACTCGCGTCTTCTCGAACGCGCTGCGAAGCTCAACGACGAAAACGGCGCTGGTTCGCTGACGGCTCTGCCTGTCATCGAAACGCAGGGCAACGACGTTTCCGCGTTCATTCCGACCAACGTGATCTCGATCACCGACGGCCAGATCTTCCTCGAAACCAACCTGTTCTATCAGGGTATCCGTCCGGCTGTTAACGTCGGTCTGTCGGTTTCCCGCGTTGGTTCGTCCGCTCAGATCAAGGCCATGAAGCAGGTTGCCGGTTCGATTAAGGGTGAACTCGCCCAGTATCGTGAAATGGCAGCATTTGCTCAGTTCGGTTCGGATCTTGATGCTTCGACCCAGCGTCTGCTTAACCGCGGTGCACGTCTGACCGAACTTCTCAAGCAGCCACAGTTCTCGCCGCTCAAGACGGAAGAGCAGGTTGCCGTGATTTACGCTGGCGTGAATGGCTATCTCGATAAGATCGCCGTCAACCAGGTTGGCAAGTTCGAAGCAGGTCTTCTTTCTTCGCTGCGCACCGAGCACAAGGATGTTCTCGACGCGATCCGCGACGAAAAGGCACTCACCGACAACATCAAAGCAAAGCTCAAGGCAGCGGTCGACGCGTTCGCCAAGTCTTTCGCTTGAATTTTGTGACGGGATGAACGGATGCCTTCACTAAAGGATCTGAGAAACCGTATCGCCTCGGTCAAGGCGACGCAGAAAATCACCAAGGCGATGCAGATGGTCGCCGCGGCGAAGCTGCGCCGTGCCCAGGAAGCTGCGGAGGCTGCACGGCCTTATTCGCAGCGCATGGGCGCCGTTCTCGCTAACATCGCGCAGAACGTGAGCGGTGAAGATGCACCGGCTTTGATGGCTGGTACAGGTAAGGACGACGTGCATCTGCTCGTCGTCGCTACTGCAGAACGTGGCCTTTGCGGCGGTTTCAACTCGCAGATTGCGCGTTATGCGCGTGATCATGCCCGCAAGCTCCTCGCTGAAGGCAAGACGGTCAAGATTCTGACGATCGGCAAAAAAGGTGCAGATATTCTGCGTCGTGAATTTGCTTCGTTGATCATCGACCATGTCAATTTGCGTGAAGTCAAACAGCTCGCTTTTGTGCATGCCGATCAGATCGGCCACAAGCTCATCGAGCTGTTTGAACAGGGCGCATTTGATGTCTGCACGCTGTTCTATTCCGAGTTCAAATCGGTGATTGCACAGATTCCGACCGCACAGCAGATCATTCCGGCTTCGGCTGGTGGTGCTGAGCAGGCGGATACTGCAGGCGATGCGATTTATGAGTACGAACCTGATCCTGCGGCGATCCTGAGCACGCTGATCCCGCGCAATATTTCGGTCCAGATTTTCCGCGCTCTGCTGGAAAATGTGGCGGGCGAAATGGGCGCGAAGATGAGCGCGATGGACAATGCGACGCGTAACGCCGGTGACATGATCAACAAGTTGTCGATCACGTATAACCGTCAGCGTCAGGCTCAGATCACCAAGGAACTGATCGAAATCATTTCGGGCGCGGAAGCGCTTTAGAGTTAAGGTTCATCGCATGATTTTCCCCGAAAAGTCTGCAACTTTTCGGGATCATGCTAACGGAAGGTAAAGGATCGATGGCAAAAGCAGCGACCCCGAAAACTACCGCCGCGGCCGAAGCGAAGCCAGCAGCGGCGAAAGCTCCAGCCAAAAAGGCTCCGGCGAAGACAGCCGCCGCTAAGTCCGACGCAGCTCCAAAGGCTGCAAAGACTGGCGCAGTAGGCAAGATCACTCAGGTTATCGGCGCTGTTGTCGACGTACAGTTCGAAGACGGTCAGCTTCCGCTGATCCTCAACGCGCTGGAAACCGACAACCTCGGCAGCCGTCTGGTTCTTGAAGTTGCGCAGCATCTGGGCGAAAACACCGTTCGCACGATTGCTATGGACTCGACCGAAGGTCTGGTTCGTGGTCATGAAGTACGCGACACGGGCAACCCGATCATGGTTCCGGTTGGCGAAGAAACGCTCGGCCGCATCATGAACGTTATTGGTGAGCCAGTTGACGAAGCAGGTCCGATCAAGACCACTGCGCGTCGCGCGATCCACCAGGAAGCTCCTGAGTACATCGAACAGTCGACCGAAGCTGAAATCCTCGTAACGGGCATCAAGGTTGTTGACCTTCTTGCTCCTTACGCAAAGGGCGGTAAGATTGGTCTGTTCGGCGGTGCGGGCGTTGGTAAGACCGTTCTCATCATGGAACTGATCAACAACGTTGCCAAGGCGCACGGCGGTTACTCGGTATTCGCAGGCGTTGGTGAACGTACCCGTGAAGGTAACGACCTTTACCACGAAATGATCGAATCGGGCGTTAACAAGCTCGGTGGCGGTGAAGGCTCGAAGGCCGCACTCGTTTACGGTCAGATGAACGAGCCTCCGGGTGCGCGCGCTCGCGTTGCTCTGTCGGGTCTGACGGTTGCTGAAAACTTCCGTGACAAGGGCCAGGACGTTCTGTTCTTCGTGGACAACATCTTCCGCTTCACGCAGGCTGGTTCGGAACTTTCGGCTCTTCTCGGCCGTATTCCATCCGCTGTGGGTTATCAGCCTACGCTGGCAACCGACATGGGCCAGATGCAGGAACGCATCACCACGACGACCAAGGGTTCGATTACTTCGGTTCAGGCAATTTACGTTCCTGCCGACGATTTGACCGATCCTGCACCAGCAACGTCGTTCGCTCACTTGGACGCGACCACGACGCTGAACCGTTCGATCGCTGAAAAGGGTATTTACCCGGCTGTGGATCCTCTGGAATCCACATCGCGTATGCTCGATCCAATGATCGTTGGTGAAGAACACTACGCAGTTGCACGTCAGGTTCAGTCGATCCTTCAGCGCTACAAGTCGCTTCAGGACATCATCGCCATCCTCGGCATGGACGAACTGTCGGAAGAAGATAAGCTGACTGTAGCGCGCGCTCGTAAGATCGAACGCTTCCTGTCGCAGCCATTCTTCGTTGCTGAAGTGTTCACCGGTTCGCCAGGCAAACTGGTTGATCTCGCTGACACCATCAAGGGCTTCAAGGGCCTTTGCGCAGGTGAATACGATCATCTTCCAGAACCAGCCTTCTACATGGTTGGCTCGATTGAAGAAGCGATCGAAAAGGCAAAGAAGCTGGCTGCTGAAGCCGCTTAATGAATTGAGTTTTCGGCGGGTTTTCAAGCCCGCCGAAAATGCCTGTTCATTTGTTTGAGTATGATCTTTTCCGGATGCCGTTTTGCATTCGGGGTCAAGCTCTAGAAATTTAAGTGAGAACCATGGCTCAAGCTTTCCAATTCGAACTCGTGTCGCCAGAACGCCTCCTGCTTTCGGCTGAGGTGACGGAAGTCGTCATTCCGGGCAGTGAAGGCTACCTGACGGCTCTCGCAGGTCATTCGCCGCTGATGACGACGATCATGCCGGGTGTCGTTTCGGTTAAGCTGAGCGACGGCAAGTCTGACGCTTATGTGGTGTTTGGTGGTTTCGCCGATATCACGCCGCAGGGCTGCACCATTTTGGCTGAATCCGCCACGCATGTTGATGACGTCGATCCAGCCGATATTCAGAAGCGTATTGAAATTGCTCGCAAGCATCTTGAAGATGCTTCGACGAACGAACATCGCACAAAAGCAGAGATTTTTCTGCATCAGCTGATGACGCTGCAGGGGACTGTTCTGCCGGCCTGAAAAGGTTAGGCTTCGGCTTCCTATTAAGACAGAATTTGAGAAAGCGGGCTTCGGTCCGCTTTTTTATTATCTTACGTATAGGTGATTGATGGGCCGGTTTATACCATCACGCTTGCGTGAGTTTAGTATGATCGCTTGAAAACCGTGTGCTGGCCATTTATCTCAATAGTTAATTGTTAGGTTACTAATATAAGGCTTTCACGATGAGCAGAGCAGATCTGAGTGCAGAGATGATCGACGCGATGGCGAAGGTCAATCGCCGGCTTCGCACGTTGTTTGATGCTCGCGTCAAGGAACGGGGTCTTACACTGGCACGTGCGCGTACTTTGCTGACGCTGATCGAACAGGAAGGGCTTTACCAGAAAGAACTGGCAGAAGTGCTTGAGATCGAAAACGCCACTATGGTTCGTTTGATCGATGGGTTGGAGCGTCAGGCTTTCGTAGAACGGCAGGCGGTAGAAGGTGATCGCCGCGCAAAGCGCATTATGATGACCGAAGAGGGCAAGCAGCTCGCTGAGGAAGTCGTTAAGCTTGCTGGTGATGTTCGTGCTGATTTGCTCGAAGGCATCAGTGATGAAGATCTGAGCACGGCGCTTCATGTTATGCGCAAAATGTCGGATTCTATGAACAAGACGCTTTAGAGCGCGTTTCGATCTGGTTGGATCAGATCGGCGCTCTAAATATTTGTTTTAACGCACATCTTTGTCCGAAAACCGTTTCACCCTTTTTGGGATGCGCTCTAAGCTCGATCCGAACTATTCCTACCCGTTCGGGCTGAACGGATCGCGGTTTTGTGAATTACCGCCCAGACTTTGATCGATCCCTGCCATTTTTCGAACATGAGCGACCGCTTAATTTAACTTATTAAAGTTCATGGCGGAGCGTTGGAGATGCGTTACTCGTCGCAAGCTGTATTGGGTCTTTTGGCCGTTCTTTCGATCGCCTCAGTTCAGACGATGGATATGGGGCATGGTACCCGGCATCTGTATGCAAGTGCGGTCAATGACATCAATACAGACGATGGTCTCATTTTCGATACAAGAGCAACGACGGCGGCTGGCGTTAACGCCTTGGCGCATGCTCGCAATTCGTTGAGCGCGGTCTGATTTACCAGTGCTCTGCTGGTCTGCTTTAACGCACGTTCGGAAGTCGTTTCGCATTCTTCAGGATGCACATTAAACCTTATGGTGCGAGCGTGCGAAGATAGGCCATCAATTCGCTGGCCGTGTCGCTGGCGCGCTCCGGTTCACGGGATACGATGGCCTCTATCAATGTCGCATGAGCATTGGCGGAGCCGGTTATGCCGGTTGATGGCCGCAGTCTGAACCAGAATCTGCGACTATGCGTTTGCAGGGGAGCCGCGAGACGTGCGGCGTAAGGATTGCTTGCTGCTGTGCCAAGCACGATATCGAATGCTTTATCCGCATCCAGAAAAAGGGACACATCTTCTGACGGTATGGCCTGACGCATGGCGTCTGCTGCAGCCTTCAGTCGCTCGTAGTCGCGTGCGCTGCCAAAACGCGCAGCATCGCGTGCCAGTACGCGCTCAACACCTTCGCGCGCATCCAGAACCTTGGTGAAATCCGTGGGATCAATTTGTGCGATTGCAATGCCAGAACGTGGGCGAACCTCTACCAGTCCTTCCCAGGCCAGGCGTTGGATCGCTTCGCGAATGGGGGTTCGGCCCATTCCGGTCAGTTCGATCAGGGAACGTTCGTTGACGATTGCACCCGGTTCCAGTTCAAGCGTCACAATCGAGCGCTCCAGAACGCGATAGGCCTGTTCGGCGAGGCTTTCACTGCCCCAGCTATCAATAAGAGTTGCGCTATTTTTTGCTGTCTTGTCGTGGACGCTCGCATGTTCCATGCAGATCTAAGCCTTTTAATGATAGCAATTGACAGGTTTGAACCCTACAGATATATCTCTGATATATCAATGAAGAGCGCTATGCCGTCGCAAAATAACAAGAATACGGGTACTGCGCGATTATCATCGATAGCGAGCTTTTAGCATGGTGTCATTCCAAAAAATGGATCGACAGAATCAGTGCAACTGGCGCGAAAATAGATCAGAGTAGCCAATTGAGACGAATATCAGCAGACCGGTCGGGAGCCGTGCATTTATGAATTCTGATACAAAGGGGCAGCACGACATTGTCATCATTGGTGGCGGGATCGTCGGTGTAGCCACTGCTGCGTTGCTTGCCGAAAAGGGTCGCGATGTTCTTGTGATCGACCGCAGCGGCATTTGCGAGGAAACAAGTTCCGGCAATGCTGCAGCCCTTGCATTTTCCGATATTCTGCCGATGGCTTCAAAGGGCGTGATGCGCAAGGTTCCCGGGTGGTTGATGGACCCGCTCGGGCCTTTCACAATCCGCCCTTCCTATTTCCCCAAAATGATCCCGTGGCTTTACCGCTTCTGGCGCGCAAGTAGTTCGCAGGCGCTCGAAAAGACGACCGTCGCTCAGGGCAACATGATGCGTCTTGCCGAGAGTGAGATGCTCGGCCTGATTGACCGTGCGGGTTTGCGTGACAGGCTGCGTGAAGATGGAAATCTCGAACTTTATGAAAGTGAAGCAGAACTTGCTGCATCGCAACCCGGCTGGGATGCACGCGAAAAGGCGGGCATTGCCTATGAACATGTGCGTGGGAGCCGGTTGAAGGAACTGCAACCAGGTCTCGATCCACGCTTTGTAGCCGGCACTTTCGTTCCCGGCTGGAAGAATGTCAGCGATCCGAAATTGTTCGGTCAGGCCATATGGGCCTATGCCGAAACCAAGGGTGCGCGCTTCCTGCAGGCGAAGGTGGTCAATGCACAAAAGCACAATGGTGGCGCGGTTGTTCGGCTTGACGATGGCACGGAAGTCGACGCCTCGCATCTTGTGCTTATGGCGGGTGCCTGGTCGCGGAACTTAGCTCAGGGATTTGGCGATACCGTTCCGCTTGATACGGAGCGCGGCTATAATACGACGCTTCCGGTTGGCAGTTTCGATGTGATGCGCCAACTGACCTTCCCCGGGCATGGTTTTGTCATCACGCCAATGGCGACCGGTCTGCGCGTGGGTGGAGCGGTGGAATTTGGAGGCCTTCAATTGCCGCCAAATTTTGCGCGCTCAAGCGCTATGCTGAAAAAAGCCTCTATGTTTTTGCCGGGACTGAAGACTGAGGGCGGGCGGCAATGGATGGGCTATCGTCCTTCACTGCCCGATTCCATGCCAGTTATCGGTCGTGCATCTTCAGGTGGCAATATTTACTATGGTTTCGGCCATGGCCATCTCGGCCTCACACAATCAGCAGCGACAGGGCGGATTATCTGTGATCTCATCACAGGTTCTGCACCGGCTGTCGATATCGAACCTTTCAAGCCACAACGTTTTCGGAACTGACCATCATGGCAAGACATTCTTTTTTCTGCGTCGACGGACATACATGCGGTAACCCAGTGCGTCTGGTGGCTGGTGGCGGGCCGAACCTTGAAGGTTCCAACATGATGGAAAAGCGCGCACATTTCTTGCGCGAGTATGACTGGGTCCGCACCGGCCTCATGTTCGAGCCGCGTGGACATGACATGATGTCGGGCTCCATCCTCTATCCGCCGACACGACCGGATTGCGATGTCGCAGTGTTGTTTATTGAAACGTCAGGTTGCTTGCCGATGTGTGGACACGGCACCATCGGCACCGTGACTATGGCGATTGAACAAGGTCTTGTAACGCCCAAGACGCCGGGAAAGCTCAATCTCGATACGCCTGCTGGTCTTGTGTCGATTGAATATGAGCAGAACGGCCAATATGTGGATCGCGTGCGCCTCACCAATGTTCCGGCCTTCCTTTATGCGGAAGGATTGGAAGTGGAGTGCCCCGATTTAGGGATGCTCAAGGTCGATGTTGCCTATGGCGGAAACTTCTATGCAATTGTCGATCCGCAAGAAAATTACAAGGACATGCAAGATTATTCCGCGCTGCAACTCATTGCATGGAGTCCGGTGCTGCGCGAGCGTTTGAACGAGAAATATAATTTCCAGCATCCTGATCTGCCGGACATCAATCGTCTGACGCATATTCTCTGGACGGGAAAGCCGACGCATCCTGAAGCGCATGCGCGCAATGCTGTTTTTTATGGCGACAAAGCGATAGATCGTTCGCCTTGTGGCACGGGCACTTCGGCCCGAATGGCGCAGCTTGCGGCCAAAGGCAAGCTAAAACCAGGTGATGATTTCGTGCATGAATCCATTATTGGGTCGCTGTTTCACGGTCGGGTGGAACGTGCTGTGGAGGTCGCTGGAGGCAAGGGAATCATCCCTTCTATTGCGGGTTGGGCACGCATGACAGGCTACAATACGATCTTCATTGATGATCGCGATCCGTTTGCGCACGGGTTTACTGTTGCGTAAAACGGGTACGGTAGGCAAAAATAGGGGGAAACTCCCTATTTTTTGTCTGTGACGCGTTGGGGAAACTATGGAATAAGCGGCCCTGGGTAGGAGAAAAAAATATATACAGGGCCCTTTTTAGGGGACATAACTAGTTTGTGGAGGAGGGAAGTCATTAGTCTTTTGTCTGAGACAAAAGGGGCTTGCATTCCTTTATACAGCCGTTAGGTGTAATTATCCGGGAAAAAATGAAGTCGCACGAAATAATGATGCGGCAATAAAACCGGGTAGAGTAAAATGGGTGGCTTCTAGATGGAATATTTCTTCCAGCAGGTGATCAACGGGCTCGCGCTCGGGTCGATCTATGGCCTGATCGCCATCGGCTATACGATGGTCTACGGCATTATCGGCATGATCAACTTTGCGCATGGCGATGTCTTCATGCTCGGCGCCTTTATGGCGCTGATTGTTTTTCTAATCATCACAACATTCATAGGGGCGTTGCCAATCGCGCTCATGCTGCTCCTTATGATGGTTGTTGCAATGCTTCTGACGGGGCTTTGGAGCTGGACGATTGAGCGAGCGGCTTACCGGCCTCTGCGTGGGTCGTTTCGTTTGGCACCGCTGATTACAGCAATCGGTATGTCCATTGCATTGTCCAACTTCGTCCAGGTGACGCAGGGGCCGCGCAACAAGCCGGTGCCACAATTGCTCAATGGCTCTTACAGTCTCTTCGGAACCGATGTGACGATCTCGCTTAAGCAGATCGTGGTCATTGTGGTGACGGCGGTGCTGCTGACGATCTTCTGGTATATCGTCAATCGTACGTCCCTAGGTCGTGCGCAGCGTGCCTGTGAGCAGGATCGCAAGATGGCGTCACTGCTCGGTATCAATGTCGACCGTGTGATCTCGCTGACTTTCGTTATGGGTGCGATGCTCGCAGCTGTTGCCGGTACGCTTTATCTCTCCTTCTACGGCGTGATTTCGTTTGCTGACGGGTTTATCCCCGGCGTCAAGGCGTTCACGGCCGCGGTTCTTGGCGGGATTGGCTCGCTGCCGGGTGCTGTTGTTGGCGGTTTGCTGATCGGTCTCATCGAGGCTTTGTGGTCGGCTTATTTCTCGATCGATTACAAGGATGTTGCCGCGTTCTCGATCCTTGCCATCGTACTCATCTTCATGCCGTCCGGCATTCTTGGCCGTCCTGAAGTCGAAAAGGTGTAATCATGGCCGTACAAACAGGTTCACGCCCGGATTCTCTTTTTGCCCGGGCCATTCGTGAAGGGTTCATTGCCGGTCTTGTGGCATTGGGGCTTTTCATTCTGATCGTTGGTTTCAAGACCGACCAGAACATTAACAATGAGCTGGTGCTGCAACAGCGCTGGGGAGCACTTGCGATCCTCGTTGCAATGGCTGCTTTCGGGCGTTTTGGCTTTATAGCCTTCTTGCAGCCTTGGCTTGAGGCACGCAAGTTTGCGAAGGCGAGCCGACCGACGGTCGCTGCCGAAAGCCCGTCTTTCTTTCGCAAGCATTTTTCGCAAATTGGCGTTGTTTTTCTTTTCGTCTACCCGATCCTGATCGTCAGTATGCTTGGCTGGCAGGGTTCGCTTAAATGGGTCGACAATTTCGGCGTTCAGATCCTGATCTATGTGATGCTCGCATGGGGTCTTAATATTGTGGTCGGCCTCGCTGGCCTTCTCGATCTGGGGTATGTCGCCTTCTATGCCGTGGGCGCTTATTCCTACGCGATTCTTTCTTCGTATTTTGGCCTGTCCTTCTGGATGCTGTTGCCGATTGCAGGCATTCTGGCGGCAACATGGGGCGTGATCCTCGGTTTTCCGGTCTTACGTCTGCGCGGAGATTATCTCGCTATCGTGACGCTTGCATTCGGCGAAATCATCCGCCTTGTGCTGATAAACTGGACGGACCTCACCAGAGGAACGTTTGGTATTTCAGGTATTGCCAAGGCAACCTTCTTCGGTCTGCCATTCAATGCCAGCAAGGATGGCTTCGCCGCCTATTTCGGTCTCGCCTTCTCTGCTGCTCACTATAAATTCTTCCTCTATTACGTGATCCTCATCCTTGCGCTGATAACGGCTCTGGTCACGATCCGTCTTCGTCGCATGCCGGTCGGTCGTGCATGGGAAGCACTGCGTGAAGATGAAATTGCCTGCCGTTCGCTCGGTATCAATACCACCACGACCAAGCTCACCGCCTTTGCGACGGGTGCTATGTTTGGTGGTTTTGCCGGTTCCTTCTTTGCTGCTCGTCAGGGGTTCGTAAGCCCCGAATCCTTCGTCTTCCTTGAATCCGCTGTTATTCTCGCCATCGTCGTTCTGGGTGGTATGGGATCGCTTGTCGGGATTGCCATTGCTGCGATTGCGATGATCGGTGGCACGGAAATCTTGCGCGAGATGGGCTTCCTGAAGGCCATCTTCGGTCCAAACTTCACGCCTGAACTCTACCGCATGCTGATCTTCGGTCTGGCTATGGTGGTGGTCATGGTCTGGAAGCCACGCGGATTTGTCGGAAGTCGGGAACCAAGTGCGTTTCTCAATGAGAAGAAGATGGTGTCGGGTGCCTTTACCAAGGAAGGGCACGGCTGATGGCGGAGACAAAAATTATGGCTGGCAATGGTTCGAAAGAGACCATTCTTACAGTTGAGCATCTGTCGATGCGCTTTGGTGGTCTCATCGCGATCAACGATCTGAGCTTCGATGTGAAGCGCGGGGACATTACTGCGATCATCGGTCCGAACGGTGCGGGCAAGACAACAGTCTTCAACTGCATCACCGGCTTCTACAAGCCGACTGGCGGTATGCTGACGATGCACCGGGCTACAGGTGAAAAATTCCTTCTGGAGCGTCTGCCGGATTTCAAGATCACGCAGGATGCGCGGGTTGCGCGTACGTTCCAGAATATTCGCCTGTTCTCAGGTTTGACTGTTCTCGAAAACCTGCTTGTTGCACAGCACAACACGCTGATGCGCTCGTCGGGCTACACGATCCTTGGTCTTCTCGGCTTTCCAACCTACCGGAAGGCCGCAAAGGATGCGATTCAAAAAGCCCGCGACTGGCTTGAGAAGATCAACCTTATCGACCGTGCGGACGATCCGGCTGGCGATCTGCCTTATGGTGATCAGCGCCGTCTGGAAATTGCGCGTGCCATGTGCACCGAGCCGGAAATTCTCTGCCTTGATGAACCGGCTGCTGGTCTTAATCCGCGTGAATCAGCAGAACTCAACAAGCTTCTGTTAGATATTCGCAAGGAAACGGGCACGTCGATCCTGCTGATCGAACACGACATGTCGGTGGTTATGGAAATTTCCGACCACGTGATCGTGCTCGAATACGGCACGAAGATTTCCGACGGCTCGCCCGAGGACGTCAGGAACGATCCGCGCGTCATTGCCGCTTATCTCGGCGTGGATGATGACGAGATTGCTGAACTGATTGAAGAAGCGGATAAGCCAGGTATTGCTGATCCGGCTGATTTTATCGCAGCCCAGCTTGCGGAAGAGGCAATCGAGGAAGAAAAAGCCGAGGAGCCCCGGCTTTTTGCTGGCGGACTTGCGGCTGCGCGTGATGGAAAGCCTGATAATCTGACGCTCATCAAGGGCATTGGTGCGATCAACGAGAAGAAGCTTAACGAGCACGGCATCTACCATTTCGATCAGATTGCCGCCTGGGCTGAAGCTGACATCGTTCAGGCCGAAACCTATCTCGAATTTGACGGTCGTATTGCTCGTGAGGATTGGGTGGGACAGGCAAGCAAGCTTGCCACGGGTCAGGCCACCGAGTTTTCATCGCGTGTTGAAGCTGGCGATGTTCCGACAAGCCATAAAACTTCTCCCGCAAAGGCAGCCCGAGCGCTGAAAGGCACAAAAGCTCCGGCAAAGCCTAAGAAGGGAAGCGAATGATGACGGCTGAAACCATGCAGACAAAACAACCGCTTCTGGCCGTCGAAAAGGTCGAGACCTATTACGGCAATATCCGCGCTCTGAAGGGTATTGACCTGACGGTCAACGAAGGTGAAATCGTAGCGCTTATTGGTGCTAACGGCGCTGGCAAGTCCACGCTGATGATGACCATTTTCGGTTCGCCGCGCGCTCGCACTGGTCGCATTCTCTTTGGAGGCAAGGACATAACGTCGATGCCGCCGCACGAGATCGCGAAGCTCCGTATTGCGCAGTCGCCGGAAGGCCGGCGCATTTTCCCGCGCATGACGGTTCTCGAAAATCTTCAGATGGGCGCTAGCCTCGATAATCAGCAATATTTCGAAGAAGACGTTGCGCTGATGTTCGAGCTGTTTCCGCGTCTGAAGGAACGTATCACACAGCGTGGCGGTACACTTTCGGGTGGCGAGCAACAGATGCTGGCAATTGCACGCGCCCTGATGGCGCGTCCGAAGCTCCTGCTTCTTGATGAACCGTCGCTTGGTCTTGCTCCGCTGATCGTCAAGCAGATCTTTGAGGCAATCAAGGAGCTTAACCGTACACAGGGTTTGACCGTGTTCCTCGTCGAGCAGAACGCGTTTGGTGCGCTGAAGCTCGCTGATCGCGGCTATGTTATGGTCAATGGATCAATCACGATGAGCGGCGCTGGCCGCGAACTGCTGGCTGACCCGGAAGTGCGTGCCGCCTATCTCGAAGGCGGAAGGCATTAAGGAGAAAAATCATGCAGGGAATTCTCTACGAAGAACCGTCATTCTGGCTGTTTTTTCTCATCACCTGTCTTCTGGGCGGTTGGGCCGCCTGGATGACTGGCCGTGCCTGTGCGCAGACCTGGCGAACCTATCCGCAGCTGCTGCTCTATCTCATTCCGTTGGGGGCAGCCGTACGGTTCATCCACTATGCTTTGTTTGAAGGCACGCTGCTTTCACTGCACTATTATCTGGTTGATGTGATTGTGCTGATGATCATCGGCACGGTCGGGTTTCGTTATACCCGCACCAAGCAAATGGTGCGCCAGTATAACTGGCTTTATGAAAAAGCCTCGCCTCTCAGCTGGAAGGCAAAATAATTTAAAGCTTCGCCGTTACGCGGCGGAGCTTTTTTAAAAAGATCACGCTGAAAAACAGGTTCAGCGTAGATATTGCTGGCTAATCAGCAAGATAATAAGGCGATGCAAAAACATCGTTTCGGGGTAACTATAATCGGGAGTTCAAGTAATGAAGAAATCGCTTTTCTCAGGCGTTGCTCTTGCAGCAGTGATGGCTTTCAGTGGCTCGGCTTGGGCAGATGTACTGTTGGGCATCGGCGCACCGCTGACCGGTCCAAATGCTGTTTATGGTGCTCAGATTCAAAAGGGCGCTGAAGCGGCAGTCAAGGAAATCAACGATGCCGGCGGTATCAATGGCGAAAAGATCGCGATCTCGCTCGGTGACGACGTTTCCGATCCGAAGCAGGGTATTTCGGTCGCCAACAAGTTCGCTGCTGACGGCGTAAAATACGTCATCGGTCACTTCAACTCCGGTGTTTCGATCCCGGCTTCTGAAGTCTATGCCGAAAACGGTATTCTCGAAATCTCGCCAGCGGCAACCAACCCGGTCTATACAGAACGCGGTCTTTGGAACACGTTCCGTACCTGTGGCCGTGACGATCAGCAGGGCATCGTTGCCGGTCAGTATATCTTCGACAACTTCAAAGATGCCAAGATTGCTGTGATCCACGACAAGACGCCTTATGGTCAGGGTCTTGCCGACGAAACCAAGAAGAAGCTCAACGAACTTGGCGCAAAAGAAGCACTTTATGAAGGCGTAAATGTCGGCGAAAAGGACTTCTCCGCTCTTATCGCCAAGATGAAGCAAGCCGGTGTGACGGTTGTTTACTGGGGTGGTCTCCACCCGGAAGCCGGTCTCATCATCCGCCAGCTCGCCGATCAGGGTCTGAAGGCTCAGTTCATCTCGGGTGACGGTATTGTGTCGAACGAACTGGCTTCGATCGCAGGTCCTGCTGTTGAAGGCACGCTGAACACATTTGGCCCAGACCCACGCAACGCCCCGGCAAATGCTGAACTCGTCAAGAAGTTCCGCGATGCGGGCTTTGAACCAGAAGCCTATACGCTTTATTCCTATGCGGCAGTGCAGTCGCTGGCAGGTGCCGCAAAGGCTGCTGGCAGCAATGACCCACAGGAAATTGCCAAGGCTCTGAGAGAAAAAGGTCCATTCCCAACTGTGCTTGGCGATCTTTCTTATGACGAGAAGGGCGACCCGAAGCTCCCAGGTTACGTAATGTATAAGTGGGAAAAGGGTGCTGACGGGAAATATAATTACATTCAGCAGTAAGCATCTGTCTGTATTGTTACGTCTGCTCGAAAAGTGCCCGGCTATATGCCGGGCATTTTTATTTTAAGAAATCAGCATATTCATAACATCATGCGTAAAAAGCATTAAATTTGGATATTAACGAGGGTGGACAATACTGGACAAAGCCATTTTACCTATTGTAACGACATTGTTTGGCGTAAAGCACGGTCGGCAATTCGTTCCCTGGAGGAGGGCGAGAGCGTCGGGAAATATTGGCTAAGTGGATTTCGTGGTCCATAGCATTAAGCCTGTTTCTCGCACGGATATAAAAATTCTCTTCCAGTGGAATTGGCGGCTCCGGAATTCAGTCCGGAGATCGTGGTTTAATGGGAGTAACTGAAATGAAGAAATCCTTATTCTGTGGTGTGTGCCTTTCCGCTTTGGTTGCGATGGGTGGAGCCTCTTTTGCTGATGTGCAGCTGGGTGTTGGTGCACCATTGACGGGCGGTCAGGCGGCTTATGGCGACCAGATCAAGCGCGGCGTTGAAGCAGCCGTCGCAGAAGCCAATGCCAAGGGCGGCATGAATGGTGAGCAGATTACGATCGTTTATGGCGACGATGCTGCTGATCCGCGTCAGGGGATTTCGGTTGCAAACAAGTTCGTCGGCGATGGCGTTCAGTTCGTAATCGGTCATTTCAATTCGGGCGTCAGCATTCCGACATCGGATATTTATGCAGAAAACGGCGTGCTGATGATTGCGCCGGGCACCACCAACCCGACTTATACTGAACGCGAATTGTGGAACACCTTCCGTACCTGCCGTCGAGATGACCAGCAGGGTATCGTGGCAGGCAAGTACATTGCTGACAATTACAAGGATGGCAAAGTCGCGATCCTGCATGACAAGACGCCTTATGGTCAGGGCCTTGCCGATGAAACGAAGAAGTCTCTCAATGCCAATGGCAAGGAAGAGACACTCTACGAAGGCATCAATCAGGGCGACAAGGATTTCTCGGCGCTGATTTCCAAGATGAAGGCCTCAGGCATCACTGCTGTTTATTGGGGTGGTATGCACCCGGAAGCGGGTCTGATCATCCGTCAGATGGCTGATCAGGGGCTGAAGGCTCAGTTCATTTCTGGTGACGGCATCGTATCGAACGAGCTGGCTTCCATTGCTGGCGACGCTGTTTCGGGCGTTCTGAATACGTTTGGCCCGGACCCACGCGATGACGCAGCCAATGCTGATCTGATCAAGGCATTCCGCGACAAGGGATTTGAACCAGAAGCTTACACCTTCTATGCTTACGCAGGTGTCCAGTCGCTGGTGGATGCAGCCAATGCTGCCGGAAACAACGATCCGCAGTCGGTTGCCGAAGCCATGAAGAGCAAGGGTCCGTTCAAGACCGTGCTTGGCGATGTATCTTATGATGCAAAGGGCGATCCGAGCCTTTCGCCTTACGTTATGTTCGAATGGCGCAAGGGTGATGACGGCAAGTATAACTACTTCCAGAAGAAGTAAGGCTGATCGAGGCAGACTCACTGGCCCGATGTGGGGTCTGAACAATGTTCAACGAGCTGAATGTACTATTTCTTCAGTAACATTGTGCAGAATGCCTCATATATTAGCATAATTTGCTTTAAATTTCGGCAAAATGCCCGACTTTTGGTCGGGCATTTTGTTTTTATCTCCAGATTGCACAGTTTGTTTGCGCTTGCCCATTTTGCGGGTTAAGCAAAGGCACATTCTTCATTGCAGCCTGGGAGACCTGCCTTGTCCATACGTAAAATACTGGTCGCCAATCGTTCAGAGATTGCCATCCGCGTGTTCCGTGCAGCCAATGAGCTTGGCATAAAAACGGTTGCGATATGGGCTGAGGAAGACAAACTTTCACTGCATCGTTTTAAAGCGGATGAGAGCTATCAGGTTGGCAGAGGTCCACATCTCGCTCGTGATTTAGGCCCGATTGAAAGCTATCTTTCCATTGACGAAGTGATCCGCGTTGCCAAGCTTTCGGGCGCGGATGCCATTCATCCGGGTTATGGCCTGTTATCGGAAAGCCCTGAGTTTGCGGATGCTTGCGCCGAGAACGGCATTATCTTCATTGGCCCGAAGCCGGAAACCATGCGCCGCCTTGGTAACAAGGTTGCTGCGCGTAATCTCGCCATTGAGATTGGTGTACCGGTGGTGCCCGCAACCGATCCGCTTCCGGACGATATTGAGGAAGTGAAGAAGCTCGCCGCCAAAATCGGCTATCCGCTGATGCTGAAAGCCAGTTGGGGTGGCGGCGGTCGCGGTATGCGTGCGATCCGTGCCGAGGAAGATCTTGATCGCGAAGTCGGTGAAGCTAAGCGCGAGGCAAAGGCGGCTTTCGGCAAGGATGAAGTCTATCTCGAAAAGCTCGTCGAACGTGCGCGTCACGTCGAAGTGCAGATTCTGGGCGATACGCATGGCAATGCAGTTCATCTTTATGAGCGCGATTGCTCGATCCAGCGCCGCAATCAGAAAGTTGTTGAGCGCGCGCCTGCACCTTACCTCAATGATGCGCAGCGTCAGGAACTGGCCAGCTATGGTCTGAAGATCGCTCATGCAACTGATTATATCGGTGCGGGTACGGTTGAATTCCTGATGGATGCCGATACGGGTGCCTTCTACTTTATCGAAGTGAACCCGCGCATTCAGGTCGAGCATACTGTCACCGAAGAAGTGACGGGCATCGATATTGTCAAAGCGCAGATACATATTCTGGAAGGCTACGCCATTGGCACACCAGAATCGGGCGTGCCGGAGCAGAAAGATATTCGCCTCAACGGTCATGCGCTGCAGTGCCGTATCACAACGGAAGACCCTGAGCAGAACTTCGTTCCCGATTATGGGCGTATTCAGGCTTATCGCTCGGCATCGGGTTTCGGCATTCGTCTTGATGGCGGCACGGCCTATTCGGGCGCGGTCATCACGCGCTATTATGATCCGTTGCTGGTGAAGGTCACGGCGTCCGGTTCGACGCCGATTGAAGCGATCCGCCGTATGGACCGTGCATTGCGCGAATTCCGTATTCGTGGTGTTGCGACGAACCTCACCTTCGTTGAGGCAATCATCAATCATCCGCGTTTCCAGTCGAATGATTATACGACGCGCTTTATCGACACGACGCCTGAGCTTTTCACGCATATGAGGCGTCAGGATCGCGCGACCAAGCTTCTAACCTATGTGGCTGATGTCACGGTCAATGGTCATCCAGAAACCAAGGGCCGCGCCGAGCCATCGCGGGATGCTGCCAAGCCGGTGGTGCCGTGGTTTGGCGATCGTCCGGTAGTGGACGGCACCAAGCAGTTGCTCGACAAGCTTGGGCCGCAGAAGTTTGCCGAATGGATGCGCAATGAAAAGCGCGTTCTCATGACTGACACGACCATGCGTGACGGTCATCAGTCATTGCTGGCAACGCGCGTGCGCACCTATGATATTGCGCGTGTGGCAAATGCCTATGCGCAGGCGCTGCCGAACCTGTTCTCGCTGGAATGCTGGGGCGGTGCGACCTTTGACGTGTCGATGCGCTTCCTCACCGAAGATCCGTGGGAGCGTCTGGCAATGGTGCGCGAAGGCGCGCCGAACATCCTGCTGCAAATGTTGCTGCGCGGTGCGAATGGTGTTGGCTACAAGTCCTACCCGGACAATGTGGTGAAGTATTTCGTGCGTGAAGCAGCGCGTGGTGGCATGGACCTGTTCCGCGTGTTCGACAGCCTCAACTGGGTTGAGAACATGCGCGTATCGATGGATGCGGTGTTGGAAGAGAACAAGCTCTGTGAAGCGGCCATCTGCTACACGGGCGATATTCTCAATCCGGAACGCGCCAAATATGACCTTAAATATTATGTCGATCTGGCCAAGCAGGTTGAAAAGGCTGGCGCGCATATCATCGCTGTCAAGGACATGGCGGGCCTGTTGAAGCCAGCGGCTGCACGTGTGTTGTTCAAGACGCTGCGTGAGGAAACCGATCTGCCGATCCATTTCCACACGCATGATACGTCGGGTATTTCGGCCGCAACCGTGCTTGCAGCGGTTGATGCTGGCGTGGATGCGGTTGATGCGGCAATGGATGCCTTCTCCGGCAATACATCGCAACCTTGCCTTGGTTCGATTGTCGAGGCGCTGCATGGTTCGGAACGTGATCCGGGTCTTGATACGGAAACGATCCGCCGCATTTCCTTCTATTGGGAAGCGGTGCGCAATCAGTATGCGGCCTTTGAAAGCGATCTTAAGGGACCGGCTTCGGAAGTGTACTTGCATGAAATGCCGGGCGGCCAGTTCACGAACCTGAAAGAACAGGCGCGTTCGCTGGGTCTTGAAACCCGCTGGCATGAAGTGGCGCAGGCCTATGCCGATGTGAACCGCATGTTTGGCGATATCGTCAAGGTGACGCCATCCTCCAAGGTGGTGGGCGACATGGCGCTTATGATGGTCTCTCAGGACCTGACCGTTGCCGATGTTGAAAACCCGGATAAGGACATTGCATTCCCGGATTCGGTTGTGTCGATGATGCGTGGCGATCTTGGTCAGCCGCCATCGGGCTGGCCTTCATCGCTGCAGAAGAAAGTGCTCAAAGACGAAAAGCCTTTCACGGTACGTCCCGGTTCGCTGCTTCCAGCCGCAGACCTTGAAGCCGAGCGCAAGTCGATTGAGGAAACGCTTGGTCGCGAGATCACAGACCAGGAATTTGCTTCCTACCTCATGTATCCGAAAGTCTTCACAGACTATGCGGCTGCACAGGAAAATTATGGCCCGACCAGTGTTCTGCCAACGCCGGTTTATTTCTATGGTTTGAAGCCGGAAGAAGAAGTCTTCGTTGATCTTGAACGCGGCAAGACACTTGTGATTGTCAATCAGGCGATGAGTGAAACGGACGAGAAGGGCATGGTCACGGTGTTCTTCGAACTCAACGG
This sequence comes from Brucella pituitosa, assembly GCF_965577835.1. NCBI lineage: Bacteria > Pseudomonadati > Pseudomonadota > Alphaproteobacteria > Hyphomicrobiales > Brucellaceae > Brucella > Brucella pituitosa. Next base: position 1,074,530 of record NZ_OZ264092.1, on the reverse strand, counting down.
TCAGCCACGCCGCGTCAAGGTGCCAAACCGCGCCAAGGGTGCGTCGGGTGGTGTGAAGCGCAAGGCGGAACTCGGCAATGACAAACATGTCGGTGCGCCAATGCCGGGTGTCGTTTCAACGGTTGCTGTCTCGCAGGGCCAGAACGTGAAGGCCGGCGATGTGCTGCTTTCCATTGAAGCCATGAAGATGGAAACTGCTCTGCGTGCTGAACGCGACGGCTCGATTGCCGAAGTGCTGGTGCGCCCTGGCGAACAGATCGATGCAAAGGATTTGCTGGTGGTTTTCGGGGATTAATTTCTCTTCTTTTACGGAATTTTGAAAACGCCGCGCCCTGTGAATGGGTGCGGCGTTTTCTTTTGCTTGCGCGGTCATAAAAATCTGCTATGCACGTTTATACCTATTCATGCATGTTTGTGCATGATGATAGAAAGGCAATGATGACAGAGCTTTTGCTGCACGAACGACAAACGCGGATACAGGTGCTGCTGGATCAGTCCGGCCGCGTGCTGGCCAGTGAACTTGCCGATACTTTTGGAGTTTCGGAAGATACGATCCGCCGTGATTTGCGTGAGATGGCGGCAGCGGGGCTTTGCAAGCGTGTTTATGGCGGTGCACTGAAGGCCGCGCCCTCTTATGCGCCACTTGCGGAGCGCGATACGGAAAGACCAGAGGCCAAGACGGCCCTTGCCGCCACGCTGGCCGCTCTGATCGAGCCGAATATGACGGTGTTTCTTGACTCTTCCTCGACCAATCTCGCGCTTGCGCGTCTTTTGGCCGATCGGGGAGATGGGATCACGGTCGTCACCAACACGCCGTCCATTGCTGCTATCGTTTTGCAATCGGACAAAATCGACGTGGTCATGATTGGCGGTCCTATTGATCGCCGTGTCAGTGCTGCTGTCGGCGCGCGTGCTTTGCGCGATGCGGAACTGGTGCGCCCTGATCTTTGTATGCTCGGTGTCTGCGGCTTTTCTGCCGAAACAGGTATAACCGCGCTTCATCTGGAAGATGCGGAATTCAAGCGGGTTATTGCCGGGCGCAGCCGCAAGGTTGTGCTGGCGATCACCAGCGACAAGCTTGGTACCGTTGCCGCGCACGATGTCATACCCATTGAGGCGGTCAATGTTATGGCTGTCGAACATGATGCGAAGGAAGACGTGCTTGCGCCCTATCGGGCATCAGGCATGAGTATTGTAAGGGCGGTTTAAGGCCGTGACCGAGGAAACCATGGAACAGACTGCCGGACGAAACGATGCGCTGAATGACCGTGCGCCAATCGTAACCAGGGAGCGCATTGCGGTGGCACTGCTCTTTCTGATGAATGGGTATATTTTTGGCGGCTGGGCGCCGAAAATTCCGGAATTTGCGGGGCGTCTCGGGCTCGATACCAGTGGCATGGGTCTGATGATCCTCGTCTTCGGTATTGGATCTCTTTCGATGATGCCGGTCGCTGGTGCATTGTCGGCCCATCGCGGCTCCGGTGCTGTCGTCAAGCTGTTTGCAATCGGTCTTATCCCTGCGTTGCTCATTATTGCGCTCGTGCCGAATATCGTAACAGCCGTGATCGTCATGTTCTATTTTGGTGGCATGATCGGCGCGATGGATGTCGCGATGAACGCCAATGCGGTGGGTGTTGAAAAGCATATGCGCCGTGCAATCATGTCGTCTTGTCACGCATTCTGGAGCCTTGGCGGCCTGATTGGTGCTGCGACCGGTGGCTTTCTGATTGCACATGTTGGTTCAACTGTTCATGCACTGATCGCAACGATTGTGGCCGCAGGATTGCTCGCCTGCGCCTGGCCGTCGATCATTGCCGACAAGTTCCATCATCCGAGTGGTGAAAAACAGAAGCTGGTTTTGCCACGCAATGCTCTGCCATGGCTGGTGGGTATCATTGCTCTTTTTTCGATGATCCCGGAAGGCGCGATACTTGATTGGGGTGCCTATTATCTGCGCGATGAAATGGGTGCATCGGTAACGGTTGCCGGTTTTGGCTTCGCGGCCTTCTCCATGACCATGGCGATCATGCGCTTTGCAGGCGACATTGTGCGTGACCGTTTCGGTGCCATCAACACGCTGCGTTTCTGCACGTCGATTGCCATTGTCGGTATGGTCATTGTCGGCCTGTCGAGCCACCCTTATGCAGTGATCTTTGGCTTTGCCATCTGCGGCATCGGCATCTCAAACATGGTGCCGATTGCCTTTTCCATCGGTGGCAACATACCGGGTATCAACCCAAGTGTTGGCCTGTCGATTGCCACGACTATGGGCTATTCCGGTATGCTGGTCGCCCCTTCGCTGATCGGATTTGTCGCCAAGCATAGCGGTTTCAGCGTGGTGTTTCTGACACTGCCTGTCCTGCTGCTGGTTGTTCTCGCTTTCTCAGGACTGGCGAAATATGCGGATAGCTCGCACTAACAAGCATTTGAGCCAAAAGTGCGAAGCGGTTTTGCGTAGGATAATGCGATGGAAAAAATGCATCGAGCGGTTATCGCTCGATGTTATTCAGCGGTCCAGCCGCCCTCGACAGGCAGGGCGGCGCCGTTAATCTGCGCTGCGGCATCCGTTGCAAGGAAGGCCGCAAGCGCACCGATCTGCTCGGTGGTTACAAATTCCTTCGTCGGCTGTTTATCGAGCATGACTTCGCGGATCACTGTTTCGCGGTCCATGTTATGGGCTTTCATCTGATCGGGAATCTGCGCTTCGACAAGCGGGGTCAGCACATAGCCGGGGCAGATGGCGTTGGCCGTAATCTTGGCAAGGGCAAGTTCGAGTGCCAGTGTTTTTGTGAAGCCGACAATACCGTGCTTGGCTGCGACATAGGCCGACTTGAACGGCGAGGCGACAAGTCCATGGGCCGATGCGATGTTGATGATCCGGCCCCAGCCAGCTTTTCTCATGTGCGGGATGGCAGCGGCGGATGTGTGGAACGCTGAGGTCAGATTGATAGCGATGATCCGGTCCCATTGCTCGGTCGGAAATTCCTCGACAGGTGCTACATGCTGGATACCGGCATTGTTGACGACGATGTCCGCGCTGCCAAAGGCGTCCACACTTTTTGTGATTAAGGTGCGACACTCGTCGGCTTTCGACATATCCGCCGCAATATAAATCGCGCTGACGCCATGTTTTTCGGCGATCTTCGTTGCAAGATTGTGATCTTCGTCGCGGTCTGTGAAGGAATTGATCACAAGATCGTGCCCGGAAGCTGCCAGGGCACGGGCGATGCCAAGTCCTATACCTGAATTGGAACCGGTGATGATAGCGGTTTTGCGGGCTTTGGCATCTGGCATGTATAGTTTCCTCCCATTTTTAAGGCGCATCTTATTTGAAAACCGCTTCACACTTTTCAGGATGCGCTTTGAATTCTTCGTATAATGAGGAGGCGACAAGCCGTCGGCAAGTGATTATATAACGAGAAAGCAACGCGGGCAGGCGTTGACAATTGCGCCCTGCTACGCCACCTGAAAACAGGCCCGTACTAAGAGCAGTTCCCGAGAAGCGGAAAGCAGCTTCCATCGGCAATTGCGGCAGGACAAAAGAACAGAGCACAATGTCTTCCGAGACCGTCAGCTATTTTTCGCATCCATTTCCCCGTCGCCAATCCGTTGGCGTGAGCGTTGGCGGTGTTATCGTTGGCGGCAGTGAACCTGTTGTCGTCCAGTCGATGACCAATACCGATACGGCGGATATCGATGGCACCGTTGCGCAAGTTGCAGCTTTGCATCGCGCCGGTTCCGAGATTGTGCGCATCACGGTGGATCGGGACGAATCCGCTGCTGCCGTTCCAAAAATTCGTGAGCGTCTTGAACGTCTCGGGATGAATGTGCCGCTGGTTGGAGACTTCCATTATATCGGACACAAGCTTCTGGCCGATCATCCGGCGTGCGCGGAAGCGCTTGCGAAATATCGCATCAATCCGGGTAATGTCGGTTTCAAGGACAAGAAGGACAAGCAGTTCGCCGATATCGTGGAAATGGCGATCCGCTACGATAAACCAGTGCGTATTGGCGTGAACTGGGGATCGCTCGATCAGGACTTGCTGACCACGCTGATGGATCGCAATCAGGCTGAGGGTGCGCCATTGAGCGCGCAGGAAGTCATGCGCGAAGCCATCGTGCAGTCGGCGCTGATTTCGGCAAATCTTGCAGAAGAGATCGGGCTAAGCCGCGACAAGATCATTCTGTCGGCCAAGGTCAGTCAGGTGCAGGATCTGATTGCCGTTTACACAATGCTGGCGCAACGCTCCAATCATGCGCTGCATCTCGGTCTCACCGAAGCGGGCATGGGCACCAAGGGTGTCGTCGCATCGTCTGCCGCCATGGGCATTCTGCTTCAGCAGGGCATTGGCGACACGATCCGTATTTCGCTGACACCGGAACCCGGCGGTGACCGCACGCGCGAAGTGCAGGTGGCGCAGGAACTGTTGCAGACCATGGGCTTCCGTCAGTTCATTCCGATTGTTGCGGCGTGTCCCGGTTGCGGGCGCACCACCTCAACCGTGTTTCAGGAGCTGGCGCAGAATATTCAGGACGATATTCGCCGCAACATGCCTGTCTGGCGTGAGAAATATCCGGGCGTCGAAGCACTTTCGGTCGCGGTCATGGGCTGCATCGTTAATGGTCCGGGCGAATCAAAGCATGCCGATATTGGCATCTCGCTTCCCGGTACGGGCGAAACGCCGTCCGCACCGGTCTTTGTCGATGGCAAGAAGGTTACGACGCTGCGCGGACCTGAGATTGCTGCAGATTTCCAGAAGATGGTTGCCGAATATATCGAGAACCGCTTCGGACTTGATCAGAAGATCGCAGCTGGCCAGAACTAAAGCATGTCTCCCAAAAGTGGGAACCGGTTTTGGGATAAAGACATGCTAAAAAACAAAAGCTTAAAGCGTGCCACGCTTTAAGTTCAGTTTAAGACAGGGTTTGTGGCAGCTTCGGGCATTGATTTGCGGGTTGCCGCCCAGAATATGAGCGTGACGAGGCTGATGCCTGCACCAAGCAGACACACACCGTTCCAGCCTGCATGAGCATAGACCCAGGTTGAAATTGCTGAACCGCTGGCGCTGCCGATGGAATAAAAAACCATATAGGCAGCGGTCAGCCGATTTTGTGCGTCTGGACGCACGCGATAAATCATCGCCTGATTGGTGACGTGCACGGCTTGAAGTCCAAAATCGATTACCAGCACGCCGACAATCAGCCAGAGCAATGAATGATCGAGCAGAGCAATTGGTATCCACGATAGTAGCATCAGCGTAAGTGCGATGCCGGTCATGCGTTGAGCATGCCCGCGGTCGGCGGCTGCCCCCGCACGAGAAGCCGCAAGCGCACCTGCGGCTCCGGCAAGGCCGAACAGTCCGATTTGTGCATGGCTTAGTTCAAAAGGCGGCGCGCTGAGCGGCATGACGAGGGGGGCAAGCAGCGTGGTGATATCTGCAAAGATCAGCATGGCAATGATTGCACGGACACGAAGCACAGGCTCAGAGCGGAAGAGCGTTACGAGCGACAGAATAAGTGCTGGGTAGGAGACGCTTGTCGTCTGACGATTCTGTTGTGGCAGGTTGCGCCAGAGAAGAAGCGAAATCAGCAGCGTGAGTGCTGCGGAACTGAAGTAAACACTCCGCCATCCGCCAATATCGGTAAGTGCACCCGCTATGGCGCGTGCCAGCAATATGCCAAGCACGATGCCGCTTGTGACTATTCCCACCACATGACCACGCTGCATCGGATCGGCGAGACTGGCTGCATAGGCGACAAGTGCTTGTGTGACGACGGCCAGAAGGCCTGTCGCAGCCATTGCCAGCAGCAGTATGGTCGCGCTTCCTGCAAAGCCAATGGCTAGTAGCGATAAGACCGAAAGCAGGAAATGCGCGAGAATCAGTTTTCGCCGGTCGAAAAGATCACCTAGCGGCACCAGAAAAATGAGGCCGATCGCATAGCCAATCTGGCTCGCAGCGATAATGAGGCCTGCAGTTGAGCGTTTCAGCCCCATATCATCTGCCATCACATCAAGAAGCGGATGCGCGAAATAGACATTGGCTACAGCAAGGCCGCTTGCGATGGCAAACAGCAACAATGTCGCTCGGGAAAGCGAAGGGCGCACAAGGTCATTCGCGGCAGACGGTGCTGCCACGGTGGAGGAGGACTGCATGATTGACTCCTATAAATGGTTTTAAAATGAAACCATTTTGCTTTTAGCGTGATTGGTTTTATATTGCAACCGAGTTGCAATGCATGGAGTAAACATGGTTCGCAAGAAGAGCCTGAAAGGCGATTATTGCCCGAGCGCACGAGCGCTGGATGTCATCGGCGACTGGTGGTCGCTGCTGATTGTGCGTGAAGCGTTTGATGGCGTGACGCGCTTCAGCGCCTTCCAGAAGAATTTGGGTATTGCCCGCAACATTCTCGCGGAACGGCTGCGCAAGCTGACGGGCGAGGGCATTCTGGAGATGGTGTCCGATCCCAATGGCGGCGCGCATCAGGAATACAGGCTCACGGCCAAGGGGCGCGATCTGTTGCCGGTCGTCGTCGCGTTGCGCCAATGGGGCGAGAATTATCTTTTCGCGCCCGATGAGCCGCATTCAAAGCTGGTCGATACGGCAAATGGTGAAGGTGTCGCAAAACTGGAAGTGCGCGCGCTCGATGGTCGCCCGCTCTCGGTGGATGACGTTGCCATCATCAAGGTGCGTGAAACAGATGTGTAAGTTTTAGTTCTGGCGTTCCGCGATGAAGCGGGCAGCTTGCTTGAGAATGGTCGCATCATCGCCGAAGGGCTCGAGCAGGCTTTCGGCTTGGGCAACGAGGCCGGAGAGCTGCTTGCGCGTCCAGTCGATGCCGTGAAGCGCCACGAGCGTGGCCTTGCCAGCGGCTGCATCTTTGCCGGTTGCTTTGCCCATAGCGGCTGCATCTGCGGTCACGTCGAGAAGATCGTCGGCAAGCTGGAAAGCAAGGCCGATGGCAGAGCCGAATTCGGCCATACGTTCGCGATCCTCGCGTGATGCACCTGCAATGATTGCGCCTGCTTCACAGGCAAAGCGGATCAGCGCACCAGTTTTCATCGCCTGCAGGGTTATAATGCCTGCTTCATCCGGTTTGTTGTCTTCTGCCATCAGATCAAGCGCCTGACCGCCAGCCATGCCGCCAACGCCAGATGCCCGCGCGAGTGCTGATACAAGCTGGATACGGATATTGGCAGGCAGATCGGTTTCGTCTGACGCCACGATGTCAAACGCATAGGTCAGCAGACTGTCGCCTGCGAGAATGGCTGCGGCTTCATCGAAAGCCTTGTGCACGGTTGGTTGGCCGCGCCGCATATCATCATTGTCCATCGCTGGCAGATCATCGTGGACGAGCGAATAGCAGTGAATGCATTCGAGCGCCGATGCGACGCGCAGGACCGCATCGCCGTGTTGGCCGAACAAAGCTGCACTTTCAACGACGAGGAATGGACGCAGCCTTTTTCCACCGTTCAGCACGCCATGACGCATGGCGGCAAGCAGTCGCTCCGGACGAGCCACTTCTCCAGTGCGCAAACGAAGATCCAGAAGCCCGACCAGCATTGTCTCGACTTCGAGCGCACGAAGGTTCAGGGATTGAGCAAAATCGACAGACACGTTTTCCATGCAGAAGGGGATGGACGAAAGCGCTGAATTGGTCAACTGGGCATGACGGTCAGCACAGGCTTTTTCATCAAGCGGTCATCAAACAGAGGGTTTTGAGCTACGATTGGCTGAACTTACCGTTAGAAATCCCGCAAGTGGATTATGGAATCAGGTTCATTATTGTTAAGGAATAGTTTATGTCGCTTGAAAGGAATTAACGGGCGGTGGAAGTGGCAAAAATCATTCTCAAGAGCAAAGATGGGCGCAATTACTTGGCTGATCCCGTTTGGGGTGGCAGAATTGCTCTTATGCTCAAGATTTTGGTGGCGCTTGCAATTCTTCCGCTTTTTCTGATCCTGATCTATTCGGTTCCCTTTGTGCGCCCAATCTCGACTTTGATGATCAAGGATTACGTCCTCTTGCGGGATGTCGATCGGCAATGGGTCAGCATCGAGGATGTAGCACCTGTTCTGGTGAACTCGGTCATGATGGCGGAGGATGGGCAGTTCTGCAGCCATGGGGGTGTAGACTGGCACCAGCTCAGTCTGGTGCTCGATAATTCGGGCGAAGGTGGTCCGAGCCGCGGCGCCTCTACCATAACCATGCAGACGGTGAAGAACCTGTTTCTCTGGAACGGCCGTTCCTATGTACGCAAGGGACTCGAATTTCCTCTGGCAATTGCTGCCGATGCGGTGCTTTCCAAACGACGGATCATGGAGATTTATCTCAACATCGCCGAATGGGGGCCGGGCATCTATGGTATTGAGGCTGCAGCTCAGCATTATTTCAAACGCCCGGCATCCCGTCTGACTGCGCAGCAAGCAGCTCTGCTTGCCGTAACGCTTCCCAATCCGGCTTTGCGCAATCCGGCAAAGCCGACGCGCAACATGCAGCGTATCTCGCGTATTGTTGCCGGACGCGCTTCCCGGGCTGGTCCTTATGTGACGTGCGTGCAATAAATGCGCAGTCTGGAAAAAAGATAAGACTCCGACTGGTCAAATGCTGCGAGAGCGTGTATAGGCACGTGACTTTCCGGAATTTTGTCCGATGTGACAGGCTCCTCGGGGCCGTGCCGGACGTTTATTGATCGATCAGTGGAGTTGGATCCATGGCAGTACCAAAACGCAAAACGTCTCCGTCGAAGCGCGGCATGCGCCGTTCGGCAGACGCTCTCAAGGCCCCGACTTACGTCGAGGACAAGAACTCGGGCGAACTTCGTCGTCCGCATCATATCGATCTTAAGAGCGGTATGTATCGCGGCCGTCAGGTCCTCGAAGCTAAGGAATAGTCTTAGGCTGCATTGCAGCTGAAAGATGAATTTCAAAAACGCCGTTTCCGGTTTCCGGAAGCGGCGTTTTCTTTTGGGAATATTTGATTTGTCGGGTTTAGCCCACTTAGTGGACCGGTGAGGTCACGCGTTTACGTGACCTCAAGCAGATGAAGTCAGCCTGCATCTGCAGCAAAGCCAGCGCCCTCGATGCCTGCAATTGCTGCAGCTTCATCATTGTCAGATGTGTCACCTGAAATTCCGACAGCGCCAACGATTTCGTTTAAGGCATCTTTAATCAGGACGCCGCCCGGGACAGGGACGATCTTCCCACCCGAGACACCCGAAAGACCTTCCAGAAAATGCGGACGATCCTTGGCCTGATTGTGGAGCCAGCGTGAACCGGTGCCAACGGCCAAAGCGCCAAAGGCCTTGCCAGAAGCAATCTCAAAGCGGAGAATCGAAGTTCCATCTTGTCGCTGAAAGGCCTTGAGATGACCACCGGCGTCAAAAACCGAAACGACAATCGGCTTCAGTTGCAGTTCTGTGGCCTTGGCAAAAGCACCGGCAATGATCGCGTTGGCTTTTTCTAGCGTCAGTTGGGGCATGGTTGTCTCCTTTGTTTGCATGGCGCTAATCTAACGGTTGTTGAGCAATGCGCATGGTCAAAAGTGCATGCCTATCGAAGAAACTGATTATCATTTTGAGCGAAGGTGTCTTCCCAACACCCTCACCTCTGAACTTGCAAAAGAGCTGGTTTTGGGTTTTCTCTGTCGGTGATTTTTCAAGGAGGAAAGAATGACAGCCACAAATAGTCCGAAGGCCATTGTTATTGCCAGCGCTGCCCGTACTGCAGTGGGGGCCTTCAACGGCGCCTTTGCCAACGTGCCAGCGCATGAGCTTGGTGCTGCCGCCATCAAGGCAGCTCTCGAACGTGCCGGCGTTGATGCGGTCGATGTGGACGAGGTCATTCTTGGTCAGGTGTTAACAGCAGGTGAGGGACAGAACCCCGCCCGTCAGGCTGCTATGGCTGCTGGTTGTCCGAAAGAAACGACAGCCTTCTCGATCAATCAGCTCTGTGGTTCCGGTTTGCGTTCCGTGGCACTCGGTATGCAGCAAATTCTGTCGGGCGACGCAAAAATCATCGTGGCTGGTGGACAGGAGTCCATGTCGATGGCGCCACATTGTGCCCATCTGCGCGGTGGCGTGAAAATGGGCGACTTCAAAATGATCGACACCATGATGAAAGACGGTTTGGTCGATGCGTTCCACGGCTATCCTATGGGGATCACTGCAGAAAACATTGCCAACCAATGGCAGTTGAGCCGCGAGGAACAGGATGCTTTTGCGCTGGCCTCGCAACACAATGCCGAGGCCGCACAGAAAGCTGGCCGCTTCGATGATGAAATCGTTCCGTTTACGGTGAAAAGCCGTAAGGGCGAGACGATTGTTTCCGCAGATGAATATATCCGTGCAGGTACAACGATCGAAGCACTTAGCAAGCTGAAACCGGCCTTCGACAAGGAAGGTACTGTTACGGCGGGCAATGCCTCCGGCATCAATGACGGTGCTGCAGCTGTGGTTCTGATGGATGCGGATGAAGCCGCAAAACGTGGTGTCGAACCGCTTGCGCGCATCGTTTCCTGGGCAACGGCGGGTGTCGATCCATCGATCATGGGAACTGGTCCTATTCCGGCAACACGCAAAGCGCTTGAAAAGGCAGGCTGGACAGTTGCTGATCTGGAATTGGTCGAAGCCAATGAGGCCTTTGCAGCGCAATCCTGTGCAGTTGTGCGCGATCTTGGGCTCAATCCGGAGATCGTCAATGTGAATGGTGGAGCGATCGCCATCGGTCATCCGATTGGTGCCTCGGGTGCGCGGGTGCTGACAACGCTTCTGTATGAGATGAAACGGCGTAATGTGAAGCGCGGTCTGGCAACGCTATGCATTGGCGGTGGTATGGGTGTCGCCCTGTGTGTCGAGCGGTCGTAAGAGGCTCAAAAGTTAACAGCGAGCTTCAGTATCACTGTCACTGAGCGGCGAGGTCTTGCCGCTCTATGGTGTTTGGATCGGCTCGGCCACTATATGTTGTGAGAACAAAGCGGGAAAATAAGCGGATCAGCGATTCGTCTCCGATTCGTTCCGGCTTTGACCTGAAGGTTAATGAAAAGCGGCTCCTATGTGATGAGAGTTTTAACTAACTGTCAGGAAATATTGATATTCTATGAATAGGTTATCCGTCGCCTCATCTCGCAAAATGGCTTCCGAGATAAAAGTTAATGCGGTCGCCGGTTTGTTCTCCTTTCGGGCCGGATATTAATTGAGGTGATTCATTATATGGTGGGAATTTGGTGTTCAGCCACTATATGTTGCCGTGAACAAAAGGCGAAGAAAGCTCTGTGAGCGATTCGTCGCTGATTCGTTCCAGAGTCGTTCTATTTATTAAAAGGCACGTTTGTTAAGATGCAGGCCGATGTAAGACCAACCTTCAATCCTGTGTTTTAAAACGGATGGTCATTTGAAAGCCGTTTTGTTCTTTTCAGGGTGCGCGCGAGAAAAGTTCCGGTTAGAACAGTGAAGACTGGATCGTGCCGGAAACGTCCCGAAACATGGATTGAAACTTAACAGGAGCGCTTTCGGCTCAAGTCATATAGTGCTAACGCATAGCTTTACGCATGACATTTGTTCCGGGAATTCTATTATTGGCATGAACCAACTCCCTGCCCATGATCTGCCGCTAGGCTTGAGCGGTCGCGGTGTTACTGCGGTGCTGGGGCCGACAAATACCGGCAAGACGCATCTCGCTATCGAGCGGATGCTGTCGCATGGTAGTGGCATGATAGGCCTTCCACTGCGCCTTTTGGCGCGCGAGGTCTATAATCGTGTGGTTGAGCGGGTAGGGACTGCCAATGTTTCGCTGATTACCGGCGAAGAAAAGATCACGCCGCCTACCTCTCGTTATTCCGTCTGCACGGTCGAGGCCATGCCGCGTCGGACAGATATGCCTTTTGTGGCTATCGATGAAGTGCAGCTTGCGGGCGACCTGGAACGTGGTCATATCTTTACCGACCGTATTCTGCATCTGCGCGGACGACAGGAAACGCTGCTGCTTGGTGCAGGTACCATGCGCGGCATTCTGGAAAAGTTGCTGCGTGGCATTACAGTCGTGACACGTCCACGGCTGTCGCATCTTTCCTATGCGGGTTCCAAGAAAATCATTCGCCTGCCGAATCGTTCGGCCATCGTGGCTTTCTCTGCTGATGAAGTTTATGCAATTGCCGAGCTGATCCGCCGCCAGCGTGGCGGTGCTGCCGTGGTGATGGGTGCGCTTAGCCCGCGTACCCGCAATGCTCAGGTTGAGCTTTATCAATCGGGCGATGTTGATTTTCTGGTCGCAACTGATGCGATCGGCATGGGCCTTAACCTCGACGTTGATCATGTGGCATTTGCGCAGAACCGTAAATTCGATGGCTACCAGTTTCGCGATCTGACACCAGCCGAGGTCGGGCAGGTTGCAGGACGCGCCGGGCGTCATTTGCGTGACGGCACGTTCGGTGTGACGGGGCAGGTACAGCCACTGGACGACGAGCTTGTAGAACGGGTCGAAGCGCATGCTTTTGATCCGGTGAAAGTGCTGCAGTGGCGGACGGGGCGGTTCGACTTCTCGTCACTCAGTGCCTTGCGCTATTCTCTGGAAACACCCACGCCCATAGAAGGGCTTACCAAAGCATTGCCAGCGGTTGATCAACAAGCGCTTGAAAATTTGTCGAAAGACGACGACATTGTGCGGCTTGCAACGACGCCTGCGCGGATCGAACTTTTGTGGGATACCTGTGCGCTCCCCGATTATCGTAAGATCGCGCCGGCTCAACATGCCGATATCATTGCAACCATCTATCAGGATCTGGTCCGCCGAGGGAGCGTTGATGAAGATTATATGAGCGAACAGGTGCGCCGCGCCGACAGTACAGAGGGGGAAATCGACACTCTGTCGCATCGCGTGGCGCAAATCCGCACCTGGACTTTTGTGTCGCACAGGCCGGGATGGCTTGCCGATCCGACACACTGGCAGGAAAAGACGCGCGAAATTGAGGACAGATTGTCCGACGCGCTGCATGAAAGGTTGACGAAACGCTTTGTAGACCGCAGGACAAGCGTGCTTATGAGGCGCCTGAGAGAGAATGCCATGCTAGAAGCAGAAATCAGCCCGGCCGGTGACGTAATTGTCGAGGGCCACAATGTTGGGCAACTAGAAGGATTCCGGTTCACGGCCGACGTTCAGGCTGAAGGGCCGGACGCGAAGGCTGTGAAGACGGCTGCACAAAAGGCGCTAGCCGCCGAGTTCGAACGTCGTGCGGAGCGGTTTGCTGCGGCACCCAATGGCGATTTTGCGCTTGGGTCGGATGGCGTGATGCGCTGGGTCGGCGCAACCGTTGCAACGCTCGTCGCTGGCGACGATGTGTTGAAGCCGCGTGCGATCATTCTGGCTGACGAACAATTGACCGGACCAGCACGTGACAAGGTTGCTGCCCGTATTGAACGTTTTGTCGCGCACCATATCGAAACCGTATTGAAGCCGCTGACTGATCTCAGTGCTGCCGATGCTTTGACCGGTATGACCCGCGGTCTGGCTTTCCAGATCGTCGAAAATCTTGGTATCCTTCAGCGCCGCGAAGTGGCCGAAGAAGTACGTGGTCTTGATCAGGATTCGCGAGCAGCACTTCGTCGTCTCGGCGTGCGCTTTGGTGCCTATCATGTTTTCATGCCGATGCTGCTGAAGCCCGCTCCTGCTGGCATGATCACGCTGCTCTGGGCATTGAAGAATGACGGCCGTGAACGCACCGGTTATGGCGATGTGGTCAATGTGCTGGCAGCTGGCCGTACATCGGTCGTTGTCGATCCGGCTTTTGATCCGATGTTCTATCGTCTGGCCGGTTATCGGGTGCTTGGTCGCCGTGCTGTGCGCATCGATATTCTGGAACGTCTTGCTGACCTCATTCGTCCGGCACTTGCCTGGCGTCCGGGTTCGGGCGCACGTCCGGAAGGTGCCTATGACGGTGGCCGCTTCATCGTGACCCCTGCCATGATGTCCATTCTGGGCGCGACTGGCGAGGACATGGAAGAAATCCTGAAAAGCCTCGGATATCGTCATGAAGCCATGGACGCAGCCGACGTAACGGCAAAGCTTGCCGAGCTTGATGCATTTGCTGCTGAAGCTCAAGTCAAGGATACGGTTTTCAAGGCTGCTGTACCTGCTGCAGTTGCAAGCGAAGGCGAAAAGCCTGCCGTTCCGGCAGCCGAGCCTGTGCCTGCGCCAGTGGAGGCCGTTGTTGCCGAGACTGTTGAAGAAGCCAAACCTGTTACGGAAGCCAAGCCTGTTACAGAAGTAAGCGAAGCGCCGGTTGAAGAGCCGAAGCCTATTCTTCTGTGGCGTCAGGGCCGCTTTGAAGGTCGCAATCGCAATCAGGATCAGAACCGTCAGCGCCACAATCGCCCACAGCAAGGCGTTCAGGGCAATGAGGCTCGCAAGTCCGAAGATGGTCCAGAAGGCGGCGAAGCGCAGAACACGCGTGACAATCGTGGCGGCAAGCGGTTCGACAAGAACCGCCGCAACCATGATGGTGCCCGCCAGAATCAAGGCCAGAATCAGGGGCAAAACCAAAGCCAGGGTAAGCGCGAAGGCTTCAAGGGCAAGCCGCGTGATGGTGACCGCAACCGTCAGCCAAAGCGCGACAATGCCGGCCAGCAGGGCAACAAGCGGTTCGAGCAGGAACGTCCCGTGCGTGTCGATCCCGATTCGCCTTTTGCCAAGCTTCTCGCTCTCAAGGAGCAGCTGAAGAAGTAAGATGGCGACCGAAGCGATTGCAAGACAGCGTATCGATAAGTGGCTGTTCTTTGCACGCGTGGTCAAATCAAGATCGCTGGCGGCGAAACTCGCCGTCGGCGGCAAAGTTCGTGTTAATCGCGACAAGATCGAGCAGGCCTCGCATCAGGTGAAGATCGGCGATGTTCTGACCATTACCCTTGAGCGACGCATCGTGATCTACAAGGTGCTGGCAGGCGGAGATCGGCGCGGACCAGCGCCTGAAGCGCAGCTTCTTTATGAAGATTTGACACCAAAACCTACCCAGCAATCCGAAAACATAGAAGCGGTGCAGCCTCGGCGCGAAAGCGGTGCGGGACGTCCCACCAAGAAAGAACGTCGCGAAACTGATCGCTTGCGCGGCAACTGATGCGGACGCGATGACGCAGTTTGAATGGTCAATACGATAGAATTTGCGTATTAAAGGCTTAAAATAAAAGCATTTTTCAGTTTTTCGCCTTCAAAAGAAACGTCATTTCAGATGTTCGTGACATATTGATATTGCGGCGTTTGGGCCCTTGTCATAGGCAGATAAAGTCGCTACCTCACCGTTGGCGATTGCAAGGGCATGAGCTGGCAAGCAAGCCACACGCCGTAGCACCATATGCGTGACACATATGTCGTGACGGGAGCGAACCATTCAGATGTTCGATCTGAATGTTCAAACAGCCAGTTCAGAATAGATAAGCCATTCCTTCAAATGGAAGGCTGGCAACAGGAGTTGGACAATGACTTATGTCGTGACCGATAATTGCATTCGTTGCAAATATACGGACTGCGTCGAGGTTTGTCCTGTCGACTGTTTCTATGAAGGCGAGAACATGCTCGTCATCAATCCGGACGAATGCATTGATTGCGGCGTCTGTGAGCCTGAGTGCCCGGCAGAAGCCATCAGCCCGGACACTGAGCCGGGTCTCGACAAGTGGCTTGAGCTGAACGCAGAATATGCGGCGAAGTGGCCAAACCTCACTGCCAAGAAGGACGAACTTCCGGAAGCCAAGGAAATGGATGGCGTGACGGGTAAGCTTGAGCAGTTCTTCTCAGCAGAACCAGGTTCGGGTGATTAACACCCATCATGCAGGCAAACCTGTCTGCATGAATAAGTGATTACAGCCTGTTTTATGGGCGTCTAAAGTTGCCAAAACCAACGTGTTTGGCAATTTGTTGATTCTTGCGCAAAATTGTGTTAAGTTGCACAGATAATTTCGGTGGCTGGACGTCAACTCGTGGCGCAAACGCGTTAATCTCTGAAAGGGCTATATTTTTTTACTGGGCTGTATTGGCACCGGGATGGATTATTGCGATTTCAGCGCTCCGCCCTCACCAAGCTCTCCCGGTAGATAAATCTGTGCCTGAGACGCGCTTTCAGTTCAAAACCGCAACGACTTCCATATCTCTCCCAGGAGGTATGGTCGAAATCATGTGTAAACCGGCGAGTTGCGCCGGGCACAACAGGGAGTATTGAAGCGTATGTCATCCCAGCAGAAGAAGACTCCGGCTCGTCAGGGTTTCAAGACCGGTGAATCGATTGTGTATCCAGCTCACGGCGTTGGCCAGATCGTCGCGATCGAAGAGCAGGAAGTAGCCGGTCATAAGCTTGAGCTTTTTGTTATTGACTTTGAAAAAGACAAAATGCGCCTCAAGGTGCCAGTCGCTAAGGCTGTAACCATCGGTATGCGCAAGCTTTCGGAAACCGATTATGTCGAGCGTGCATTGAAGGTCGTCCAGGGCCGTGCACGCGTGAAGCGCACCATGTGGTCGCGCCGTGCGCAGGAATATGATGCAAAGATCAATTCCGGCGATTTGATCATGATTTCTGAAGTTGTTCGTGATCTGCATCGCGCTGAAAACCAGCCTGAGCAGTCTTATTCCGAACGTCAGCTTTATGAAGCAGCGCTCGACCGTATGGCGCGTGAAATCGCTGCCGTGAACAAGCTTTCCGACACGGAAGCTGTTCGTCTTATCGAAGCAAATCTCGCCAAGAGCCCGAAACGCACCAAGGCTGATGCCGATGCGGAAGGCGATGTTGACGGCGATGAAGTCGAAGCAGCGTAATAAACGTTTGCGTTGTTCTCTAAAAAGCCCGGCTCTGCCGGGCTTTTTATTTATCTGGTTTAGTACTCACCAAGCTGAGCGCTTCCGAGATGTCCATTTTTCAATGGGTGTCTCATCTAAAGTAATTCTGATTCAAGCAATATCGCGAGAGCTGCTCTATCTTTTTGTTTTGACGCATTATCCTACGCCAAACCGCTTCGCACTTTTGGCTTAAATGCTCTATTTTCCTGCAATGTCAAAGATTTATAGTGTCTAAATGGAACCGGAAGGTTCCTGCCGCGTTGTTAAGCAGCACCAGTTCGTAAACGGGTTTGTTTTGCGGCGTATCAGTCTGGCCTCAGAGCGGGTCTGTAAAAGGCATTTTGAACGAATAAAAGACGTTCATTCAATTGTTCTTCGCAGAGCTGGAATATCTTTTGTCTTGCGCTTCCAATTTTTTGAAAGCCTCGCAGTCAGAACAGGAGAACCAGATGAAGACGTCATCCGCAAGCAGTTCCTCCACCGTTCCAGCAGCGCGTTTGCCAATGGTGGCGCGCAACATGCCACCAGCTGCCGCCTCTTCTCCCCAGTCCATGATCCGCAATGCGATGTCTGCACCTTATCTGGAGCGGGAGGAAGAACGTGCGCTGGCCATTCGTTGGAAAGAGAACAAAGATCAGGATGCCCTTCATCGCATCACGGCGTCACATATGCGACTTGTGATTTCCATGGCCGGGCGCTTCCGCAAGTTCAAGCTGCCGATGAGCGATCTTATTCAGGAAGGCTATGTAGGCCTGCTTGAAGCGGCTGCGCGCTTTGATCCTGAACGAGATGTGCGCTTTTCGACCTATGCGTCGTGGTGGATACGCGCTTCGATGCAGGATTACATTCTGCGCAACTGGTCAATTGTTCGCGGCGGCACAAGTTCTGCGCAAAAGTCGCTGTTCTTCAATCTTCGCCGTTTGCGCTCCAAGCTTGCTCAGGAAGATGAGACGATGAGCAAGGCGGAAATCTATAGCCAGATCTCCACTCAGCTTGGCGTCTCTGCAAGCGATGTCGAGTTCATGGATAGCAGGCTCTCAGGCTCTGACAGTTCGCTCTCGGCTTCAATGAATAATGATGAATCCGGTGCATCGAGCCGCATGGATTTTCTCGTTGACGATCATCCATTGCAGGATGAAGTCGTGGAAAGCACCATCGACATGGAACGTCGAGTTAGCTGGCTTCATATAGCCCTTCATGCGCTTAACGAGCGTGAGTTGCACATTATTCGCGAACGTCGGCTTGATGATGACGGCGTGACACTGGAAGCGCTGGGCGAAAAACTCGGTATTTCAAAAGAGCGCGTCAGGCAAATCGAGAGCCGTGCGATGGAAAAGCTCAAGCTTGCCCTGTTGGATCAGCACGAAATGGCCGCCTATCAGGCCTGAACCTTATTCTTTATGCCCTGTAAGCCGGGGCGACCAGTCTTCCACCTTGCGATTTTCGAGACGGCGGACAGCATAACGCTTCCAGCCGTCTGCAAGGTGCGGGATCTGAGCCATTTCAGCAAGCTGATCATAATTGAGCATATCGACGTAAAGCAGATGCCAAACCCGGTGCAGCGTCCATTCCGGCGAAAGCCGCTCAACCAGCTTCATCGTATCGTTCTCGGCAACGACACCTTCTTCCAGAACACGATAGTACCAGCCGGTGCGGCCGGTTTTT
Organism: Brucella pituitosa; assembly: GCF_965577835.1. Lineage (NCBI taxonomy): Bacteria > Pseudomonadati > Pseudomonadota > Alphaproteobacteria > Hyphomicrobiales > Brucellaceae > Brucella > Brucella pituitosa. The sequence continues at coordinate 1,056,055 of NZ_OZ264092.1, read as the reverse complement.
TGCACGCGCATGGCCATATCCGGCACATCAAAACGTGCATTCAGCTTCCAGCAAGGCTGCCGGCCTTGCGAAACCTCCACGAGCGCTGTGCCAATGCGGAAGCGGTCGCCGATTGCAACATTGTGCTCGGTCAGTCCGGTCGTTGAAATATTCTCGCCAAAAGCGCCAGATGCATCAAGACGAGGATTGTCACCTACGTCCTCACGCCAATCATCATAATGATCGTGGGGATAGTGATGGACGGCTTTTTCCGGGCCGCCATGCACTTTTTTGTCGCCTTGCTCATCGCATTCTAGACCGTCACGAAGAAGCCTTGCAGGACCGGAAACGGCCTTCTTATCAATGCCGCTCGGTGCCTGTCGTTCTCCCAAAGGAGCGATCTTTCCGGCAAGCAGTGCACTGATACGGATTTCCATTTCCACTTTCGGGGTGATCCTTATTCGCTAATGAGTTTTACCCGATCACCAACCGACACCGTCGCGCCAGCAGACATCGCATTGAGCAGGCGGAACAGTTCAAGCTTGCGCGTCGTGCCCTGCATGCGTGCGGAAAGGCTCGCCATCGTATCGCCCGGCTTCACAGTAACGACGCGAATGCGCAATGGCTTGATCGCATTCTGCTCGGCAGGGGACAGTAAGCGGAATGACTGGGTTACGGTCTGCGAAGCAGGCAGCAAGGCATTGCTCCCCTTAGGCGCTGCAGTCAGGAACCGATAAACCTTATTGTTTGCGCCGATTACCACAATATCGAACTGCCAGCGGTCGGCACTTGCGCGTGCGGTGGCGGCAGGCAGGCCATTGATTGTGATCGGACGGATCGAGCTTTCATCGAGGCCTGTTACCCAACCCGATTTGATATAATCGGTGAGGTTTGAGCCTGCGGGCAGGGATGCACCGTCGAAACGGATTGCTACTTCACCCGGACCGCTCGCCATGACGGCATTCGCCGAATTGTCGATGGTGAAGCCTTCAGGTGCGGTGAAGGTTACGCCCAGTTTTGGATGGATGAAGGTCTGTTCACGAACATAGCCTTCATTGGGCGAGTCGCCATAAAGAAGCCCATCGATTCCGTTGAGGAAGGAATCGCGATCTGTGGTGCCAACCCCCGGTGCGCCAATGCGGCGTGCATGTCCGAGCGCAAGCTGAATGCGCTGCGGGGTGGCTGGATGGCTTGCAAGAAAGTCGAGGCTTGCATCTGTTGCGCCAGAAACTGACCGGAAATCCGTATAGGCTTCCATCGATTGCAGGAAGCGTGCGGAAGCAAACGGATCGTAGCCCGCTTCACCAATCATCTTGATGCCAATGGCGTCGGCCTGCAGTTCCTGATTGCGTGAGAACTGGGCAAGGCGCAGTTTGCCGCGAATGGTTGCTTCCCGGCTTGCGCTCTCGTTATGCAGGACTTCGGTCGCGACACGTCCGGCAATCGCCGTCTCGGCTTCCTTCTCCTGCCGAAGGATACCGTGGTTGGCGACGACATGGCCCATTTCGTGAGCAATGACGGCTGCAACCTCCGAGGAATCGTTGGCTAGCGCCAGCAAGCCGCGTGTCACATAAAGAAAACCACCGGGCAGCGCGAAAGCATTGATATTGGGACTATCGAGAATAGTGATGCGATAGGTCTGATCCGGCTTGTCGGAAACGGTCGTCAGATTGCCAACGATCTTGGCAACCATGCGCTCGAGTTTCTGATCCTTGTACTCTCCGCCATAGGTCGCGAGGATACGCGGGTGCTGTTGTGCGCCGATCTGTGCCAGACGGTCGTTGCGGGTGACGTTTTCGACCGTTACCGGATTTGAGGACGGCTGAAGGCCAAGATCCTTGCTCGAATTGATCGACTGACAACCTGAAATCAAGGCAACAGCAAGCAAGCCAAGACCGATGGCTGGTTTCCGCCAATTGCGCTGCATCCGTTCTGGCAGAGAGACTGGAAGACACAGGGAGGCCCGGACACGGGTCTGTTGACGGATCAGTATTTTACCCTCGCAATTGAATCAGCGTCGATATCGTGGCGCAAATCTAGCTACAGACTGAATAGCCCACAAGAAGTAGATCAGTGTTCTAAGCCGTTCTTCAAGCTGATTGCGAACAAAATATGTCCACAACCGTAACATTCAGAGCGCGTTTCGATGAGCATGTTATCCGAAAATCGTTTCACACTTTTCGGGATGCTCCCCCACAGCGTTTCCAGTTGTGAATGGAATCACATGAAAAGCTTCATTTGAGCTTCGGTGCCTGCTCACCGATATAGTGCTTCAATGCTTCCGGTCCAGATGATGACAGCAACTCAACGGCGGGCCCTTGAGCGGAAATCCGACCATTGTCGAGAAATAGCAACAATGCGTCGAGATAAAGGGCATCTTCTGGCGTATGGGTGACCATCAACACGGTCATGGCGTTTTCCCGCTGTAATTCACGCACCAGATCCAGCATTTGGTGACGCAGCGCTGGCCCCAGTGAGGCGAATGCCTCATCAAGCAAAAGGACGGGGCGTTCACGCACCAGCGCACGCGCTATCGCCACGCGCTGACGTTCACCACCGGAAAGAGCTTCGGGCTTACGCTGTTCTTTCCCCTGAAGCCCGACGCGGCCAAGGGCGCTGGCTATGGCTCTCCGGTCTGCTTCACTGAGCTTCAGATTGGGCGAACGACCAAGCCCGACATTCTGCTCGACCGTCAGATGCGCAAAAAGATTGTTTTCCTGAAATACCATGGAGACAGGCCGGGATGCCGGTGGCAGGTGGGTGACATCGGTTGTGCCGATTAAAACTTGCCCAGCCTGTGGCGTCTCGAACCCTGCAATGAGGTTGAGAAATGTGGATTTTCCCGAACCACTTGGGCCGACAATCGCCGTGATAACGCCGCCCGGCACATTCACATCGAAATGCATGTTGGTTTCGCCATAGCTGAAACGAACATCTTCAAAGCGGATATTTGCCAGATTGGTCTTAGGCGGCGGGATATTCATGAACGGGGCGTTTCCTTTCGGGCTGCGGCGCGATCTGCAATCATCATCAGACCAAGACATAGAAGACCGAGAATAAGCGCAAGGCCTGCTGCGTCGAATGTGCGATAGCTGCCCATACGCTGAAACAAAAGATAGGGCAGGGTCAGCAAGGCATCGCTGCCGAAAAGGGCGATTGTGCCCAAATCGCCGAGAGACAGCGCCATTGCAAAGGCAAAGGCCATTCCGAATGGCCTGCGGACCGACGGCCAATCGATAAGTCGCAGTCGATTAAAACCTTTGATGCCAAGCTGAGCGCAAAGCCTGTTGTGGCGCACGGCTGATGTATCCCATGCGGGTCTTAGCAACCGTACGGCAAATGGCATGGCCATAGCGGCATTCACGGTCACCACCATCAAGGGAGCCATTGCGAATGGGTCAGTGAAATGGCGCAGCAGAATGAACCATCCCGCTCCAAGTACGATAGGTGGCATCACCAATATGAGACTGGCGCCCGTGTCAAAGAGGTTGGCGAGCCGTATGTTCCGGGTCGCCTCGCGCGCGATAACAAGTGAGAGCGAGAGGATGACGGAAAGCAGGGCAGCAGAAAAGCCGAGCGCGATGCTGGTGGAGATTGCGCGCCATACGGTTCGTTCGCTCAACAATCGCACCAGATCTGCGGCAAGGCCCGAAATGACGACACCTGAAACAGGCAGCGCCACATAAAGAAAGCCGATCACAATCGCTATAATATTGAAAACACGTTCTCGCGTAGATGGTTTGCCATAACGTCTGGCTGTCGTTGCAAGCGTGAAGCCCTCTTCTGACGGACGCCCGGTCAGACGCAGTGCCAGCAGGATCATCAATGTCAGCGCGAGCTGTGCGAGCGTGAGTGCTACAGCACGTGCCGGATCAAAATCGAAATGCAGGCTTTGGTAGATTGCGACTTCAAGCGTTGTTGCGCGAGGGCCGCCGCCCAGTGTCAGTACGGTGGTGAAGCTGGTGACGCAGAGCATGAATATGAGGCCGGTCATGCCCGGCAAGTTACGCCGGATGGCAGGCCATTCGATGAGACGAAAGCGTGGCGTGCTGTGCATACCGAGTTGCGCTGAAAGTTTCCAGTAATCGGCGGGGATCGTTTCATACGCGGCAAGAATGAGCCGGACCGCCAGTGGCATGTTGAAAAACACATGCGCAATAAGAATGCCGGTGATGCCGTAAATATCGGGCGAGACCGGGTAGCCAGCCGATTGCGAAAGCTGCGCAATGAAACCATTGCGACCATAAATGCTGGTGATGCCAAGCACAGTCACAAGGGCGGGCAGCGCCAGCGGCAGAGCAAAGAGACGCAGAATGAAGCTGCGTCCCGGAAAGCTCGCTTCCGAGTAAAGCGCGCGCGCCACAGGAATTGCGAACAGCACGGATAGAAGGCTTGATGCTGCCGCTTGCAGGATCGTGAAACGGGCTACCCGCAGTAGGTAGCTATCGAAATAGACGTCAGTGCTGAAGCCACTGGCTTCCATCGCCAGAGCCAGCAGCGAGCCGCCGACCAGAACCGCCAGAAAGCCAAGCGCCAGTATGCCTGCGAGTGGTTTGATCGCAGGCATTTGTCTTGGATGGCCGATGGTCAGCGGTTTGCTCATTTGCTGGAGGCTGCAAGCCATTCATCAACCCAAGCTTTGCGGTTTTTCGCAACTTCATCGGCTGGGATCAGAAGTGTTTTTTCAGGCTTTGGCAGCTTGTCGAAAGCCGGAGCAAGTGGCTGTGAAGTCTTGCCTGCCGGATACATCCAGTTGGTTTCAGGGATCACATCCTGAAAACCGGGACCAGTCATGAAGGTAAGAAACTTCTGAGCCAGTGGGTTTTTCGCACCGGTTGTGGTCTGTGCAGCAAGTTCAATCTGAAGGTAATTGCCTTCCGGATAGGCCAGTGCCTTGTAGCGCTCGGTGTTTTCCGCAATCATGTGATAGGCAGGCGACGTTGTGTAAGAGAGCACCATCGGCGCTTCGCCCTTGGTGAAGAGACCATAGGCTTCCGACCAGCCCGGTGTAACCGTCAGGATGCGCTTTTGCAGTTTTTCCCAGGCTTCACCCGCCTGATCGCCATAGACCGATTTGATCCACAGCAGAATGCCAAGGCCGGGTGTTGATGTCCGCGGGTCCTGAATGACGATTTTCTGTGACGGATCACCTTCGATCAGTTCTTTCAGGCTTTGCGGCGGGTTGGGCAGTTTTTCGGAATCATAGACGATAGCGAAGTAGCCATAATCATAAGGCACGAAAGCATCGTCCTTGAAGTCACCCGGCACTTTGACATTGGACAGATCAATGCCACTTGGCGCGAAATAGCCGGTGGCATGTGCTTCTGTTGTCAGGTTCGTGTCGAGACCGAGCACGATGTCGGCTTTTGTATTACCGCCTTCGAGCTTCAGACGGTTGAGAAGGGCGACACCGTCAGCTGATGCAATCCATTCCAGTTCGCAATCGCATTCCTTCTCAAAATTTTCCTTCACCTTGGGACCTGGACCCCATTCGGAAACGAAACTGTCATAGGTGTAAATGGTGAGCTTATCTTTTGCCTGAGCGTGAGGCGCAAAGGCGAAAGCCGCAGAGAGCGATAAGGTGAGCAGAGATAAAAGCCGCATAACGGCAAGTCCTTTCTTTTATTTAAAGGATTGAGCGCCGTTATCGATAAATCGGGCAGCATCTAATCCCTCCGCCGGTACAAGCCGGATCAGGTTCAGCGGGTTAGCCGGAGTGCGGCTTCTCAGCCATTCAATGGTTGAATGGCACCCCGTTAGAGCGAGGTCGACAATAGTGCCTTGCAAACAGAAGGGCAAGAGATGGCGATGATCAAGATGCAGGCTTTCGAGGACAAATGCCACGTGTTATGAGCGACTTATGAGCACATTTGTTATTCTTCTCGGCGGCGATCTCGTCGTCACTGAACGTTTGAAACGGCAGATAGCTGGTGCACGGGTTCTTGCCGCGGACGGCGGTATGCGCCATGCGGAAGCCCTTGGTGTTGAGCCTGAGCTTTGGTTGGGAGACTTCGATTCGACCTCGGGAGCATTGAAAGAAAAATATGCGCATGTGCCGCAAAGAGCCTTCCCCGCTGCCAAGGATATGACGGACGGTGAACTTGCACTTGAGGAAGCCTTTGAACGCGGAGCGAAGAAGGTCATTCTCTGTGGTGCATTTGGTGGCTCGCGCACGGATCACACGCTTCTGCATCTGACGATGGCGACGGCGCAGGTGGCAAAAGGCAGAGACATTCTTCTGTCGAGCGGGGTTGAGGAAGCATGGCCATTGGTTGCGGGAGACCATGTTTATGATTTCCCGGATGGCACGTCATTTAGTGTTGTGAATTTCTGCACCGTTGAAGGGTTTTCAATCACAAATGCCGAGTGGCCGTTAGACAATGTGACCTTGCCGTTCGGGTCGTCATGGACGGTATCCAATATTGTACGTGGAACTCTTTGTGTTTCCGCACGTTCAGGCCTTGCGATACTTGTAGCGAACTTGAGTGAGGAGGCTCATTTTCAGGGCAGCTGCTAACCTTAAAAATTGAAACTGCTTGACGCTGACAGTCGAAACGTATTGTAAATGGATCAAGCGGGTATGATCTGCTTTACGCCGAAATTGGGGACGCAAAGTCGGTGTTGGTGTAACTCTAGTAGGAGATTGTTTCATGAAATCACGTCTTTCCATGATTGCAATCGTCGGTGCGCTTGCGTTCTCAACGGCAGCATGCACGACGGCTGAACAGCGTACCGCTGGTTATGGTGTTGGTGGTGCTGCTCTTGGTGCGCTCGCTGGTGGCGCAATTGGTGGTAACGGTCGCGGTGCTCTGACCGGCGCTGCCATTGGTGCTGTCGGTGGTACGCTTCTCGGTGCTGCGACAACCCGTAACAATGTTCAGTATTGCCGTTACCGCGATAATTACGGCCGCGTTTACGAAGCGCCTTGTAACTAAGACGCTATCGACCGTTTAGCGGTATCAAAGTTTAAAGAACAGGCCGGGGAAACCCGGCCTGTTCGTTTTTTGACGGTTCCATTTGACAGAATGACTTTTGTCCCCGACAAGCAGGGCGGAATTTTCAACCGCTTTTTTCAAAGAGAACCATGGCACCTCCGCTTCTTCGCCTCGACCAGATCAAGCTTACCTTTGGCGGAACACCGCTTCTGGAGGAAGCTGCCCTTTCTGTGAGTGAGGGCGACCGCATTGCGCTGGTCGGCCGAAACGGTTCAGGCAAGTCTACTTTGCTGAAAATCGCGGCCAGCATGGTCGAGCCGACCTCGGGCGAAGTCTTCAAGCATCCAGGCGCGACGGTTCGTTATCTGCCGCAGGTGCCGGACCTTGATGGGTTTGCCAATGTGCGCGCTTATGTTGAAGCTGGTCTTGGACCGGCGGACGATCCGCATCGTGTAACCTACCTTCTTGAGCATCTGGGGCTGACCGGCGAAGAAAAGCCGGATCATCTGTCTGGTGGTGAAGCGCGCCGTGCGGCTCTTGCACGCGTGATCGCGCCACAGCCTGACGTGCTGTTGCTTGATGAACCGACGAACCATCTCGATCTTAACACCATCGAATGGCTGGAAGACGAGCTGCGTCAGATTCGTTCGGCCATCGTGCTGATCTCGCATGACCGCCGTTTTCTCGAAAATGTCAGCCGTTCGACGGTGTGGCTTGATCGCGGTATTACGCGTCGTATCGATCAGGGCTTTGGGCATTTTGAAGAATGGCGCGACAAGGTTCTTGAAGAAGAAGAGCGCGATCATCACAAGCTTGGCCGTCAGATTGCGCGCGAAGAGCATTGGCTGCGCTATGGCGTAACAGCACGTCGCAAGCGCAATATGCGCCGTCTTGGCGAGTTGCACTCGATGCGCTCGGAGTTTCGTAATCATCGCAAGGCGCAAGGCACTGCTGTTCTTGCAGCAAGCGATTCCAAGGAATCCGGCAAGCTTGTCATTGAAGCGAAAAAGCTCAACAAAGCTTATGATGAGCGCGTACTGGTCCGAGATTTTTCGACTCGTGTTCAACGCGGTGACCGGATCGGGCTTGTTGGTCCTAACGGGGCAGGCAAGACCACACTTTTGTCAATGCTTACTGGCAAGCTTCAGCCCGATTCAGGCACTTTGCGCCTTGGTGTCAATCTCGAAATGGCCGAGCTTGATCAGAAGCGTGAAAGCCTCAATCTGGATGATACGCTGGCGCATTATCTGACCGATGGTCGCGGCGAAAGCCTCATCGTCAATGGTGAGCAGCGCCATGTCGTTTCTTACATGAAGGACTTTCTTTTCCAGCCTGAACAGATACGCACGCCGATCCGAGAACTGTCAGGTGGTGAAAGAGCGCGTCTCATGCTGGCGCGTGTTCTGGCAAGACCGGCCAATCTGCTGATCCTTGATGAGCCGACCAACGATCTTGATATGGAAACGCTCGATCTTTTGCAGGAACTGGTTGCAGGCTTTCCGGGCACAGTCATTCTCGTCAGCCATGATCGTGATTTTCTTGATCGTACCGTGACCTCTGTGATTGCGCCAGAAGGTGATGGTAACTGGCTCGAATATGCCGGCGGCTATGCCGATATGATGGCTCAACGCAAAGAGCAGGCCTTGGCACGACGCAATGTGAAGGCAGCTGCCGCACGCGCCGACGACAAGGCTGACGACAAGGCTGGCGACAAGGGCAATGAGGCTGTGCAGCCCAAGCGCGAGGAAAAGCGCAAGCTTTCCTACAAGCAGAAATTTGCACTTGAAAGTCTGCCCGGCAAAATGGATGTGCTGGCTAAGGAAATCACTGTGCTGGAAGGGAAGCTGGCCGATCCGCAGCTTTACGCCAAAGACCCGACGCTTTTTGCCAAGACCGCCGATCTTCTCGAAAAAAAGCGTTCTGAACATTCAGCCATGGAAGAAGAATGGCTGGAACTTGAAATGTTGAGAGAAGAGATCGAGGGATAATTTCTTATCCCTCGACGACAGATCCTAGGCACTTGCCTTGTTGAGCAGCGCGATAGCTTCTGCATCCAGTTTGATCTGTGTTGCATCGATCAGTTCACCAAGCTGAGCAGAACGCGTTGCGCTGGCTATGGGGGCCGTGATCGCCGGATGAGCGATCAGCCAGGCAATCGCAATCTGTGCAGGGGTGGCATCATTTGCGCGGGCCACCTGGTCGAGCGCCGCAATGATACGCGACCCACGATCGGTGAGGTATTTTTCGACGGCCGCGCCGCGCGCACTCTGTCCAAGATCATCCTTTGAACGGTATTTACCCGTCAGGAAGCCGGATGCGAGCGAGTAATAGGGAATGACGCCCAGCTCATTATCGCGGCAGATGGCTTCAAGCCCGCTTTCAAAATCAGAACGATCATAGAGATTGTAAAGCGGCTGCAACGTTTCATAGCGTGGCAGATTGTGTTTGCTCGACGTATCAAGCGCCTCAGCAAGACGTTGCGGCGTGAGGTTGGATGCGCCGATAGCGCGCACCTTGCCCGCTGCGATGAGCTCTTTATAGGTTCCCAGTACATCCTCGAAGGGTGTTTCCGGATCATCCCAGTGGGACTGATAAAGATCGATATAGTCGGTTTGCAGCCGCTTGAGGGAGGCGTCGACGGCTTTGCGGATATAGCTGGGAGAAAGGCCTTTTTCGTCCGGCCCCATTTCTGAGCCGACCTTGGTAGCGATAACGACTTTATGGCGCAGGCCGCGGGATTTCAGCCAGTTTCCGATAATGGTTTCGGATTCTCCGCCAACATTGCCGGTCGCCCATGCGGAATAGACATCCGCTGTGTCGATGAAATTAAGTCCTGCGTCGACAAAACGGTCGAGAAGCGAAAATGACGTTGCTTCGTCGACCGTCCATCCAAATACGTTGCCGCCAAAACAAAGCGGCGAAACCTCGAGTTCAGTACGTCCGAGCTTTCTAAACTCCATGGACCCTATCCCCTTCCTGAGCATACGGTTCCTCACGGACCCGCAGGGTTACGATTTCAGGAAGAGAGTTGGGCCCTTAAAGTCAGCCCATGCCCAATGCATCCATATAAAGCTGGAGCATGGCTTCTTCTTCCTGACGTTCATGGTCTTCTTTTTTACGCAGACGAATAATGGTCCTTACGACCTTGCTGTCAAACCCCGAACCCTTCAATTCCGCGTAAACTTCCTTGATATCGTCGCCGATGGTCTTTTTTTCTTCTTCAAGACGCTCAATGCGCTCGATGAAAGCACGCAACTGGCCAACAGCAATTGTCTGGGCTTCGCTGGTAATGTCGTCGCTCACGGGTTTCTCCAATTCAAAGTCGATTATGAATGCAAGCAATAGCGGTTTGTTTCGACACGCGTATCGTCACCGGAAAGCCGGTTCCAACTTTTCTGCGACATGCTGTAGAGGAACAGCGCGGTTGTCGAAAGTCTGAAACGTTTTTCCTGCGAGTCGCGGGCAAAATTAAGAGGCTTTGCGGCCATTTATCGTCTTTTGGCTGTGGATAGCGGGTAAAGGCGATTAATCGATAGGCCCTGTTCGCGAACCAAAATGCCGGATTTCATGGATTTCCGGCAGTGCGTTGATGGCGCTGAGCATCGGTGCCAGTCGCTCGGCCCACTCGGTCGCGCCGGCTTTTTCTGCAATCAGATCCTGTCGTACTTCAATGAGCACATGTGCATAGCCGCGGCTGGTTGCATGACGATACATGGCATCGTTTTTCAACGCGCCATTATATGGCTCGTTGTCGCCGACGATGAGGCCGGGCTCGTCGCGTAGCATTGTAAGGAGCGGAGTAATCGCGCGCGGATCGGAATCCCATAGAAGACCGATGTGCCATGGCCGATCCTTGCCACGCCAGTTTGGCGTGAAGGAATGGATGGAAACAACAAAAGGCGCTTTGCCACTCGCAAGTGCGACCCGGGTGCTCACGGATGCGACTGCGTCATGATAGGGACGGTAGAAGTTATCGAGGCGCTTTTCGCGCTCGTCCGCTGTCATCGGATAATTGCCGGAAATGACCGCGCCGTCCGACAATTGCATGATGAGGGTCGGGTCATCTTCACCGCGATTGGGATCAATCAGCAGGCGCGAAAAGCCGCCCATGACCGCAGGCGCACCAATCTTTTCTGCCAGTTGCCGTGTTAACTCCTCAACGCCGATATCATAAGCGATATGTCGTTCAAACTCGCTTTGGTCCAGACCCAGACTGCCATATTCAGTCGGCAAATCGCGGCGTGCATGATCGGCGGTCAGAAGGAGGCCGAGGCTGAGATCGCCATTGATCTGGTGGACGGGGGAAAAGGACGGGTCAGACGACATCGAGCAGCTTCTTGAGTAGGATTTTTGTCATAAATCACAAGTAGTTTCAGCTCTGTCACGAGAAAGTCGAGATTGCAACGCTCATTCTCAAAAGAAAAAGGAAGCAGTTTCCGGCTCGATGCATGGGTGCGAATCTAATCGTTTAAATTGCGCTGAAATCGCTATGCAGTTTGATTGGAAATGCTGTAACTGATTTGTTCTCTCCGGGATTGCGTTGACATCAAAGGTGAAACTGCCGAAAAGAGAGCGACCGAAAGAGGATTTCCTTGCGTGAGACAAAAGCGATTGCGGGCTGAAGGAGTTCGGCGAATGCGACTTCCACTTTTCTTAGGTTTGTTCTCCAGCGTGCTTATCGGTACACTGGGTATAACATCTTTGGAAGCGCGTGCTGATTTTCGAGTATGTAACTCAACCCAGAACCTGGTTGGTGTCGCCATTGGCTATAGAGCCAAGACAGGCTGGGTAACTGAGGGCTGGTGGCATATTGACGGTTCGACCTGCAAGACGCTGCTCGAAGGACCGCTCTCGTCGCGCTTTTACTATCTTTACGCTGAAGATTCCCAGAGTGGCGGCCGCTGGGAAGGCAAAGTGAACATGTGTGTTGCGGAAAAGGAATTCCGTATCACGGGTGTTCAGGATTGTTTTGCGCGGGGGTTCCAGCGCAATGGCTTCCAGGAATACGATACCGGGGAACAATCGAGCTGGATGGTACAGCTTACCGACGAAACGCCGTTAGAAAACTCCACAGTTACAGGAACTAATAATCAATGAAGCGCAACCGCAAGGTCAAGATTCTCGCCACACTCGGCCCGGCGTCCGGCGAGGAATCTGTCATCCGTCAGCTTTTTGAAGCCGGAGCAGACGTCTTCCGTATCAACATGAGTCATGCCGATCATGACACGATGCGTACGCTTGTTAAGCGCATCCGTAATGTCGAAAAAGAACTTGGCCGTCCTATTGGAATTCTGGCGGATCTTCAGGGACCCAAGCTGCGCGTTGGCAAGTTCAAGAATACCAAGGTTACGCTCGTCGCAGGTCAGACCTTCACGCTCGACAACAATGAAGAGCTCGGGGACGAAACCCGCGTTTATCTTCCGCATCCGGAAATTCTGGAAGCTGTCGAGCCTGGCCATCGCCTTCTCATCGACGACGGTAAGCTGGAACTGATCGCCGAAGCCAGTGATGGCAAGTCGATTCGTTGTAAGGTTATCGCCGGAACCAGCATTTCTGATCGCAAGGGCGTTAGCCTTCCGGATACGACGCTGGGTGTCGGCGCGCTGACCGAGAAGGACTACAAGGATTTCGAGGCCGTTCTGAAGGAAGAAATCGACTGGGTTGCCCTGTCGTTCATTCAGCGTCCTGAAGATCTGATCGAAGCCCGCAAGTTCTCTGGCGGCAAGGTCAGTCTGATGTCGAAGATCGAAAAGCCGCAGGCCGTGACCCGTCTCGATGAGATCATCGAACTCTCCGACGCTATCATGGTTGCGCGTGGTGACCTTGGCGTTGAAATGCCGCTGGAAAGCGTTCCGGGCATTCAGAAGCAGATGATCCGCAGGGCACGCCGCGCTGGTAAGCCGGTTGTGGTTGCAACGCAGATGCTTGAATCGATGATCACCGCACCGGTTCCGACCCGCGCTGAAGTGTCGGACGTTGCAACTGCTGTATTTGAAGGCGCTGATGCTGTCATGCTTTCGGCAGAATCCGCTTCCGGTCAGTATCCGGTTGAAGCCGTCGCAACGATGAACCGCATCGCCGAGAAGGTTGAGCGCGAGCCGACCTATCCGGGCATTCTCGATGCGCAGCGAGCGATCCCTGAACCAACTGGCGCTGACGCGATTTCACTTGCGGCTCGTCAGATTGCAGAAACGCTGAACCTGTCGGCAATCGTCACTTATACAGCTTCTGGTACGACAGGTCTTCGTGCGGCGCGTGAGCGTCCGCGTACGCCAATCATCGCGCTTTCGCCGGTTGTTGACACCGCACGTCGTCTTTCGGTTGTCTGGGGCCTGCATTGCGTCGTTACTGAAGATGCACATGATCTGGAAGATATGGTCGATCACGCTTGTCAGGTTGCCTTCAAGGAAGAATTTGGCAAGGCTGGCGATCGTCTGATCATTACCGCAGGCGTACCATTCGGAACGCCAGGTGCGACCAATCTCCTGCGCATCGCCTATATCGGTGCTGACGGTCAGTCTACAGACTAAACTGGCGGTATTCGGCTTCTGGTGGCCTGCAAATGGCGTGATTTTTCGCTTCCGGTGCTCACGTACGTTAGAGCGCGTTTCGATCTGATTGGATCAGATCGGCGCTCTAATCATTTATTTTTACGCGCATCTTTTCCGAAAACCGTTTCACACTTTTCGGGATGCGCTCTAAGTACGCTGCGCGCCGGTTCTCAAATCCCACCATTTTCGGCTCACCATAGTCCCGAATCCCATCCAGTTGGGGTTCTTATGAAAGCAAGAAAAACGCGCTCTGAAAAGAGCGCGTTTTTGTTTGACCTAGAGCATGTCTCCCGAAAGCGGGAACCGGTTTCGGGAGACATGCTTAAAAACAAACAGATAGAGCATTTCCAACGATTCAATCAAAACAGGAAATGCTCTATTGAGGGAAAATCAGGTCCGGGTGTCGCTCAACTCTTCGGTGAGATCGAAGAAGCTCTTCTGAGCGTCGCGCATCATCGGATTGATCTGCAGTGCCTGTTCATAGGCCCGCATTGCCTGTTCTTTCAGTCCGCGTGCGCGCAGAATATCTGCCATGCCGGTGAGCGCCCCATAATGGCGTGGCTCAAGCTCCAGCGTACGATTGATGTCATACATGGCGTGGGCATAGTCGTTACGCAGGTAATAGACCGTCGCACGACGGTTCCATGCCTCAGCATAGTCCGGATCGATTGCTATGGCTTCATTCAGGAAATCGAGTGCTGAAGTGTAGCGCTTTTCAAGCATAGCGCTACTTGCCCATTGCACGAGCAGGTCTACCGTAGCGCTGCCTGACTGCGACCAGATTTGATTGATCTGAACGGTGATGCGGCGCGCCTTTGTCTCGTCGGATGTGCGCTTGAGATCAGCAAAAAGCTTGTCGAGGCGCTCTTCAGGCGTTTGCACTGCAGCCGGAGCAGGCGTTTCCCGCTGTGGCTTTTGTTCGCTGTCAGCGCCAACCTGAACAGACAGGATAGGGGCTGTGAGCGATGGCTTTGTTGTACCAGCAAGGGCAGGGCTTGTAACAAGCAAAGCTGCGCCAAAGGCTGACAAAAGCGAGAGGTAACCCAGATGTGCAAAAACGTTCCGCATGCGCATAATCTTTATCATGCGCAGCGAAACGTCAAATGCAAAATCAAAAATAAGATTAGCCCTGACGAGCCTTGAAGCGCGGAGCAGTCTTATTGATGATGTAAACGCGGCCCTTGCGGCGAACGAGCTGGCAGTCACGATGACGAGCCTTGAGCGCCTTGAGCGAATTCTTGATCTTCATGTCAATCACCGGTCTTGGTTGGCCCATCGACAGGACATGCCGCCGGGCTGCATATAAACAGGCGCCCAAGGCGCCAATTGGTTACAGGCAGTATTCCTGCCCGAAGGGTTGGCCGAAATACACAATATTCCAGCCAAATGTCAACTCCTGCGCGGCAGATTCACGAAGCTCTGTTCTGAAAATCTTGCCGCAGAGGCCTGATAGCAGGGGAATCGGATGGATTCCCCTATATTACTCAACTTGCGCGGGGCTTTATACGGGTCACATGGCCCATTTTACGACCCGGGCGAGCTTCCTTCTTGCCGTAGAGATGCAGCACTGCATTCGATTCTGCGAGAATCGCTGGCACCTGCTCAATATCGTCGCCGATCAGATTCTCCATTACACAGTCCGAATGGCGAACTGCATCGCCCAATGGAAGCCCTGCGACTGCACGAATATGCTGTTCGAATTGCGAAATGGCGCAAGCGGCCTCTGTCCAGTGACCGGAATTATGCACGCGTGGCGCAAACTCATTGGCAAGCAGGGTGCCGTCCGCAAGAACGAAGAACTCGAGGCCGAGCACACCGACATAATCGAGTGCGTGCAGAAGCTTTTCGGCGGCCGTGCTTGCAGCTTCGGCAGTTTTCTCAGAGATGGCAGCCGGAACGGTTGAAGTTGCCAGAATGCCGTCCTTGTGGACGTTCTCAGTGATATCGAAAATCGCAACATTGCCGCTGCGGTCGCGGGCTGCGATAACCGAAACCTCACGCTCAAACGAAATAAAGCCTTCAAGGATAGCAGGCGCGTGCTTGATAGCTTCCAGTGCCTTGCGGGCTTCGTCTTCGTTGAGTGAGGTCAGGCGAACCTGTCCCTTGCCATCATAACCCAGTCGACGGGTTTTCAGAATTCCGCGTTCACCAAGCGCACCAAGAGCTGCAATGAGCGTTTCTTCATCATCGACCAGACGCCAAGGCGCGGTTTCGATGTCGCTCTCATTGAGGAACTGCTTTTCGGTAAAGCGATCCTGCGAGATTTCAAGTGCCGCAGGTGGAGGGAAGACGAGGGCCGATTCTGCAAGTTTGTCGGCGGCTGAAACCGGCACATTCTCAAATTCATAGGTGATGACGTCGGAAGCCGCTGCGAGTGCTGCAAGTGCTGCCGGATCATCATAAGCTGCAACGATCTGGCGATTTGCCACCTGTGCCGCAGGACAATCGGCCTGCGGTTCCAGAATGATGGTCTCATATCCGAGGCGTGCAGCCGCCATTGCCAGCATACGGCCGAGCTGACCACCGCCAATGATACCGATTGTCGACCCTGCTTTCAGGCCTGCTTTCAGTGCTGAATGTGCCATATCAGACCTCATCGGATGGGCGTTCTGCAACACTTTCGGTCTGCGCTGTGCGCCATTCGTCCAAACGTACTGCGAGTGCATCGTCATAAAGTGCGAGAACGGCTGCGGAGAGAAGCGCTGCATTCACAGCACCTGCACGGCCGATAGCCAGAGTGCCGACGGGAATGCCCGCAGGCATCTGGACGATCGAAAGAAGCGAGTCATGGCCCGAAAGGGCTTTGGATTGCACGGGCACGCCAAATACCGGAAGAGACGTCATGGCTGCGGCCATGCCGGGAAGATGAGCTGCTCCGCCAGCACCGGCGATCACGACCTTGAAGCCCTCGGCCTTTGCACCTTTGGCGAAAGCGACAAGGCGGTCTGGTGTGCGATGCGCAGAGACGATGCGGGCGTCAAAGGAAATGCCAAGAGCCTCCAGTGTGTCTGCTGCATGGCGCATGGTTTCCCAATCGGACTGGCTGCCCATGATGATGGCGACGTCTGCACTCACGCTCATTGATCTTTCCTGCTCCGCTTCCGTAGTTCGGTCGTTGGTATACTAAAAACAAAGCCGGGCGGACCCCGGCTGTAAGCTCTTTGTTATCTAAAGCTCAGGCGATGATGTCAGGAATGACGTGATCTTCCATTTCCTGCAGCTTGTCTTTGATAGCGAGCTTTTTCTTTTTCATACGCTGAATGCGCAGCTGATCGCAGCCCACCTGCATCATCGCGTTGATGGCTGCATCGAAATCCGCGTGTTCCTGTTTCAGACGTGCGACGGCCAATCTGATTTCGGCCTGTTCCTGATCGGACATGCGGTTTGCCCCGTATTGTTCAGAATAATATTACGGGCCGTACCAGCGCGGCACAGACCCGTTTCGAGAGCAGCCCTTATCACATTTTTCGTGATTGGAAAATGCTACCACGACAAATTCGACTTTCGACCTCACTCATGCCAAAGTGTCATGGTTCTGTCATGAGCGGCTGTCAACGGGCTGCGGTTCATGACAGTCGGGACTGCGTAACTGGCCCGAAAAAACAGGAGTATTTTGGGTCTTTGCGCAGTGTGAGCGGGTGAAGCTTTGCGGTTGGCAGGTACTTCGCGCACGGTTTCATCCTTTGGGAAATCAATCAAAGGAGAAATGATGATGGCTATAGAGTCCCATCTTGCCACGCTCGAAAAAAAGCACGGCGCTCTGGAGCAGGAAATTTCCGATGCCATGGCGTCACCGGCAATGGACAATCTTCACGTTGCATCTCTCAAGCGTAAAAAGCTCGTGCTCAAGGAGCAGATTGAAAAACTGAGAACCCAAGTCACTCGACATTAAAGTAACCCGTCAATAGAGCGCCGTGCGCCCTGTTGGGCGCACAAAGGTCGCTCTCACAGTTTAACTATGCAGTAGAGCGTGTTTCGATCGAGTAGGGTCGCTACCCTAAGATTTTGAAATCCGGAAGCTCTGCAAGCAGTACGCAATCGCCATTGGTGACGGCCAATAGGACGGTACTGTTGAAGATGTTGGCGGCTGTGCATCAGCCGCCGAGCATCCTCCCGCATCCAATATTAGACGAATTTAACAGCACTATGAAAAGCAGCGATTATTCGCTGCTTTTTTGTTGGCTATTCCCAGAAGACCCTAACGCGTGTCGCGCTTTAAGTATTTGTTTTTACGCATGTCGTTAACGGAAAAACGGTCCCCACTTTTCCGCGACATGCTCTAGTTTTCCGTCTCGGCTCTTGGGTCGAGATTCATCGCTTCAGGTGTTGCGCTTTTGACTGATGGCATGCTTTTGAACTGTTCTTTTTCGGCCTTTGGTACTGAGGCGCGCCTGCGTGACCGGAATAGCGCATAGCCTGTGATCGAGATGTGGGCGAGGGCAGTTATGGCGAAAAGACCGGACGGCCAGAAGATGTCCATTGCAGCTGCAGCCAGCAACGGCCCAAGCATGGTGCCGAAACCGTAAAGCAGCAGCAGGCCACTTGATACTTTCACGAAGCTTTCAGACGAAGCGTGATCGTTCGCATGGGCGACGGCGACCGGATAGAGTGCATAGGCGAGCGCGCCGTAGCAGCCCGTCATGATGATAATGATTTTACCGTTTGATGGCCCGATTATGAAAGCCATGAGCCCGACGAGAGCTGCAAGTGATGCAACGCCCGCCAAGACATAGCGCCGGTCAACGAGGTCGGAAATGCGCCCAACCGGAATTTGCATCAAAGCGCCGGCGGCGATGGTAACACTGACCATCAAGGCGATTTCCGTAGTCGAAATGCCGGATTTCGCGCCAAACACAGCACCCAGCGTGCCCCATGCGCCATTGGCAATACCGATCAGGATACAACCCACGAAGGCTGCGGGTGAATTGCGGTAAAGCGCTTTGAGATCAAGTTGGACCTCGGTAAGCGGTTTTGGACTGACAGCCGTCGACATGGCCGTTGGGATCAGCGCCAGACAGAAGAGAATACCGGTGATCATAAACAGATGATCGCTGCGGATATCGCCGTTCGCTACCATCATCTGGCCGCTCATCGTGGCACCGTAGTTGACCATCATATAAAGGCCAAAAATCTTGCCGCGGGATTCATTGGTGGCGCGCTCATTGAGCCAACTTTCGATCACCATGAATGCACCAGCCATGGAGAAGCCGGTAAAGGTGCGCAAAATAATCCACGATATCGCATCAATATAAATGCCGGACAGGAGGGCGATGACAGCCGCAGACGATGCAAAACAACCGAAAGCGCGGACATGACCGACGCGTCGCACCAGACGGGGTGCAAACAGGCAGCCAGCGACGAAACCGCCCGCCCATGTTGTGCCGAGCAAACCAAGAGATGCAACGGAGAAGCCTTCAAGGCCGCCGCGCAATGGCAGCAGCAGACCATGGAGACCGGAGGCCATCAGAAGAAAGGCTGTGCCACAAAGTAGCGCCAGAACCTGAATGTAAATACGCAAGATCACGTTCCCGGGATTTTATGAAGTCGCATGAGACGCGACTTCGCTCTATCGTTGATGATCAGGCTGAGACGATATCTCAGCGGAAAAGCGCTTCGGCGGCAGCGCGGCTGTCGCCTTTTCTATGCCTTTCAGCCTTCAGGCGCTCAATTTCGGATTGTAGCAAAGTGATGCGTTGGTCGATCTCCAGGACCGAAAGCAGAGATAGCTCATCTTCACTCAGAACCACACTGTCGCGCGGCTTGCTTGCATCTTCATCGATACCGCTCATGGCCTTCCTCCGGAGTCTATGACGGAACTATAAGGGCAGAAAAGATTTAACACCTTGAATCTTCGCATATATATTTCAAGAAATCGATGATGATTTCCCTAATGAAATGCGTTGCACTCGACGTGAGGCATTTCTGCGACGCATAAAGGGTAATCCCGTTGCGGACCAATCGGCGCCATGGGCGATTTGAACAGGAGTTTAATCATGATGGCCGAACTGCCTTCCCAGATGACAGCAATCGAAATTGCGGGCCCGGGTGGCGCGCATATGTTGCGCCCGATCCAGCGTTCGGTGCCTGAACCAAAAGCAGGGGAAGTTCTGGTTCGGATACGTGCAGCGGGCGTCAATCGCCCCGATGTGCTTCAGCGTGAAGGACACTATGCGCCACCGGCGGGTGCATCGGATATTCCGGGGCTTGAGATTGCGGGGGATATTGTTGCGCTTGGCGAAGGCGTCGAACGCTACAAGATTGGCGATCAGATTGTGGCGCTGCTTGCTGGTGGCGGCTATGCCGAATATGCGGTTGTACACGAAACCAACGCGCTGCCTCTGCCTTCCGGCTACGGCTATATTGAAGCCGCCGCAATCCCCGAAACCTTTTTCACTGTCTGGCATAATGTGTTTGAGCGTGGGGGCCTGAAAGAAGGCGAGACATTGCTGATTCACGGTGGTTCATCGGGCATCGGAACAACAGCTATTCAGCTCGGCAAAGCATTCGGTGCCAATGTGATTGTTACAGCAGGATCGGTCGACAAGTACGAGGCCTGTTTAAAGCTTGGCGCGGACAGGGCCGTGAACTATCGCGACGAGGACTTCGTAACGGCCGTCAAAGATGCGACCAAAGGCAAAGGTGCCGATGTCATTCTCGATATGGTGGGCGGCGACTATGTGGATCGTAATTACAAGGCCGCAGCAGACGATGGACGCATTGTACAGATTGCGTTTCTGAATGGTGCCAAGGCAACCGCAAATTTCGCACTTCTGATGACGAAACGCCTAACCCATACCGGCTCGACATTGCGTCCGCGGTCTGTGGGCTTCAAAGCAGACATTGCGCGGGAACTGGAGGCAAAAGTCTGGCCGCTTCTGGCAGCCCGCAGCGTCTCGCCAGTCATGGATATGATTTTTCCGCTCAAAGACGCATGGCGGGCACATGACCGGATGGAAGGTGGTCAGCATATCGGCAAAATCGTCCTCGACGTAGCATGATGCCGGAGGCGCTTTTTTGTATCCGATAGAGAATAGGGGATGTGGTGGAAGCGCTTTCTTGCTCTACGGTCAAAAAAAATATATATAGGCCGTGATTTCCCGGAATTTGTGGTTTTTCCCACGTCCCGCACCACCGGAGCGGACGAACAGAAGGATTATATCTAATGGCCACCCAGCTTCTTATGCCGAAGGCAACGGCCGTCTGGCTCGTCGATAATACGGCTTTGTCTTTTGATCAGATTGCTGCTTTCTGCAAGCTGCATCCGCTTGAGGTGAAGGCAATTGCTGACGGTGAAGCTTCGCAGGGCATCAAGGGGCTTGATCCAGTTATCACCGGCCAGATTTCGCGCGAAGAAATTGCCAAGGGTGAAAAGGATCCTTATCACCGCCTGAAGCTTTCCGACCCGAAGGTGCGCGTACCGGAAGCCAAGCGCAAGGGACCACGTTACACGCCGCTTTCCAAGCGTCAGGACCGTCCAAATGCGATTCTCTGGCTGGTGCGTAACCATCCTGAACTGAAAGATGCGCAGGTTTCCCGTCTGATCGGCACGACTAAGTCGACCATCGAACAGATTCGCAACCGCAGCCACTGGAATTCAGCCAATCTGACGGCGATGGATCCTGTGACGCTCGGCCTTTGCACACAGATCGACCTCGATCTTGAGGTCGAACGTGCAGCACGCAATCGCCCGGCACAGGAATCTGACAGCACATTGCTGCCAGCATCTGCGACCGAAAACTTCGATTATCGTGATGAGGCGCCTGAAGAGGAAGAGCTGGATGCGGACAAGGTATTCGCAAAGCTCTCTTCGCTGAAGAGCTCAAACACCGACGAAGACGAAGAATAAGCTTTCTTCGACAAGACAAAAAACCCGCCGTTCCGGCGGGTTTTTTTAGAGCACAGTTCCTAAAACTTGGATCAGTTTAAGGTAAAATTATGCTCCAATTTTAAAGTGTTAGAGCCGCCTTTGCACGCCCAATAGGGCGCCCGGCGCTCTAATCCTTGAATGCGTTGTATTCGCTGAGTTCCATGAGACGGTAGAAATCGGCAAGTGTCTTGCCGCGTTCGGAACGGAATGTGCGACCTGCATTACCTGCCGTAAGAATACGGTCTGTGCGGAAAGTGCGGAAAGCGTTGCGCAGCTCGCACCAGCCAATCACTGTCCAGACCTTGCCCCAGAACCAAAGGCCCAGCGGACGAATATCGCGCTCGCTCTCTTTCGCTTCGAGGTCGCGATAGCGGATATTGAGAACTGTGCCTTCATCGACAGCACGTTCGACCGCATCAATGATGCGGCGTTCGCTTACGCTGATGCTGGCCGAGGGCGCGTGAATCTGAGTGCCGGTAATACGGGCGCGCTCTTCCTTGGGCAGAACGGCCTCGATTTTTACCAGCGCTTCTTCAGCACCTCGCGCCATGGAAACACCGCCCCAGGCGCGGATCAGGCGCGCACCTGCCACAAGCGCCACGATTTCATCGCGCGTGAACATGAGCGGCGGCAGTTCAAATCCTTGCCGCAAAATATAGCCGACACCCGCCTCGCCATCGATGGGTACCCCGGTCGATTGCAGATCGGCTATGTCGCGATAAATGGTACGTTCGGAGACTTCAAGCCGTTCGGCAAGTTGGCGCGCGGTGACAAGTCTGCCACCACGCAGGTGCTGAACAATCTGGAAAAGGCGGTCTGCGCGGCGCATGGTGATCTCAAATATATTCGCGAGCAAAGAGCGCACGCATTTCGCCAATACGCTCCTGTTCGCTAGGAAAAAGTGTTTCCAGAAAAGCAACAGCGAACGTGCCGGGTGCGGTACCCGGTGCCGAGACGATGCGCTTGTCCGCAACCGCATTTGGCACATCTTGGTAGCGGCCGGCGCCTGCATATTGCGGTGCACGTTCCGCAATCCATTCGCGGCCGTTGCTGGTGTGATTGATCCCATTGAAAATGCCTGCACGTGCCAGCGCGAGTGTTGCGCCGCAAATGCCTCCAACCACACCACATTTTTGTGCGATGTCGCGCAAGAGCGCAGTTAGATCAGGAGCTTGAGGTGTTGCCCAGAGATCGGAGCCGATGACGGCAATGGCGTCGAGATCAGTGTTCTCTTCCGGAGCCGTACTGCGATCTGGCGTTAGCCGAAAACCGCTGAGAGAACGGACCTCGGCACCGGCGGGGGCAAGTGAAACGGTGTTTGCGCCGAACCATTCGCGTGCCGATGCCGATAAAAATCCATACTCCCAATCAGCGAAGCCATCAACGAAGACGAAGCCGACCAATTTGGTATCTGCCATGGTGTCATTTCCTCCCATCGGCAGCGTTTCGACGCTGTTCGAGATAGCGATCCGGCCAGCCCATATCCTTGCGTAAGTCACGCGGCAGATTGTCGAGCGCTCGTTGTGTGAGGATGAAGCGTCGACGTTCGTCCTGCCTGCGCATGTATTCTTTCAAAACTGCGAGCAGTGGTGCGATTGCGAGTGCCATAGTGAATCCCTCTTCTCTGGAAACACACTATGACACAGGGCTCCTGACAGCTATCTGTCAGGAGGATTGCATTATTATCATCCTAATATTAGTACGCCGCAATGACCTGATCAGGCTTTAAATCGTGGTACGGCGGTATCGCTGAGCGGCAGGCGGCCACCATCCGCATAGATCGTCTGGCCGGTGACATAGCTCGAATCACGAGATGCCAGAAACGATGCAATCGCTGCGATTTCAGAGGCTTGACCGATTCGCCCAAGTGGTGTGCGCTCGATGATCTTTTTGCGCGCTTCGGCATCGGTGTTTACGGCCGACAGCATATCAGTTTCGATGGAGCCCGGACCAATTGCATTGACCCGAATCCCCCATTTGGCAAGTGCCACTGCCATCGTGCGTGTCAGCTGGTTCATGCCGCCTTTGGAGACGGAATAGGCAAGCTGTTCCGGTAAGCCGAATATCGCATTGATCGATGACATGTTGATGATGCTGCCAGCGTCTCCCCCTGCTTCAACGCGGGCGACCATGCGTTTGGCGACAGCTTGACCGCAGAGAAAAGCCCCCTTGAGATTGACGCGCATCACGCGGTCGAAGTCTTCTTCCTTGAGATCGAGAAACTCAGCCTGATGCACGATGCCTGCATTGTTGACGAGGATATCAATCTCACCAAGATTGGTGGCGGTATAGGTCATGAGATTATGGATATCGAGTTTGTCGCCAACATCACAAGCGATGGCGAGAACCTTGCCATACTGTTCCAGATCCCTGACGGCCTTCGATGCTCCTGCACCGTCGACGTCCGACACAACAACGCTCGCACCATCCATGAGGAAACGCTTGGCAATGGCATAGCCAATACCGCGGGCAGCACCCGTGACGATTGCCACCTTGCCTTCTAACTGCATCAATCAATCTCCGAATTTTGCGGGAGAGTGGACCGGCGATTTTCGCCGGTCAAGAGTATGAAGCGCGATTAAAAAGTTCAGGCAAAGGCCAGACCGATATGCCGCTCCCGCAGAACCGAGCTGATCTCATCCAGAATTGCCGGGTCATCAATGGTGGCAGGCATCTTCCAATCGTCACCGTCTGCGATTTTCTGTATCGTTGATCGCAATATCTTTCCCGAGCGGGTCTTGGGCAGGCGCTTTACGGTCAAAGCCAGTCGGAAAGCGGCAACGGGGCCGATGACATCGCGAATCATGCTGATGCATTCTTTTTCGACCTCGTGCGTATCGCGGTCGATATTGGATTTCAGCACGAGGAAGCCGCAGGGCACCTGTCCCTTGACGGAATCAGAAATGCCGAGCACCGCACATTCGGCAACATCGGGATGGCTGGAAAGCACTTCCTCCATGGCACCGGTCGAAAGACGGTGGCCCGCGACATTGATGATGTCGTCGGTGCGGCTCATGATATAGAGATAGCCATCTTCATCCATGTAGCCGGCGTCAGCCGTTTTATAATAGCCGGGGAACTCGTTGAGATAGGCTTTACGGAAACGTTCGTCCGCATTCCAAAGCGTTGGCAGACAGCCGGGCGGCAATGGCAACTTGATCAGGATATTGCCGAGTTGGCCGCGCTCCACTTCGTGGCCTGCATCATCGAGCACCCGAATATCATAACCGGGCAGGCAGACGGCAGGCGAGCCATATTTGGTTTCGAGCAGTCCAAGACCAAGCGGGTTGGCAACCATCGGCCAGCCGCTTTCCGTCTGCCACCAGTGATCAATTACCGGACAGCCGAGCAGATTTTCCGCCCAGTGGATCGTGTCAGGATCAGCGCGTTCGCCTGCAAGATACAGGGCGCGGAATTTGGAAAGATCGTAGCGGCGCACGAAATTGCCGTCCGCATCTTCCTTCTTGATAGCGCGCAAGGCGGTGGGCGCGGTGAACATCACTTCAACGCCATGTTCAGCGATAATGCGCCAATAGGTTCCGGCATCGGGTGTTCCGATGGGTTTGCCTTCGAAAAGGATACTGGTCGCGCCTGCAATGAGCGGTGCATAAACGATATAGGAGTGACCGACGACCCAGCCGACATCGGATGCCGCCCAGAACACCTGTCCCGGCTCAATACCGAAGACATGTTTAAGCGACCATGCAAGCGCCACCATATGCCCGCCATTGTCGCGCACGACACCTTTGGGTTCGCCGGTGGTGCCCGATGTGTAAAGCACATAGAGCGGATCAGTGGCTGCTACCGAAGTACATGGCACATGGCGGCCACGTGCAGCATCGACTGCCGTTCGATAATCGATATCGCGACCATCAATGAGATTGTGCAGATGCTGTTCGCGCTGGAGGATGATACAATGACCGACCTTGTGTCGGGCCGTTGCAATCGCCTTGTCGAGCATCGCCTGATAGGGCACGACGCGGGTGGGTTCGATGCCGCATGAACCGGCAATGATCATTACCGGTTTTGCATCATCGATACGGGTTGCGAGCTCATTGGCGGCAAAGCCACCGAAGACCACCGAATGCACGGCTCCGATTCGGGCACAGGCCAGCATGGCGATGGCTGCTTCCGGCACCATCGGCATATAAATGAGAATGCGGTCGCCTTTGCTTACACCATTGTCAAGCATGACTGCCGAGAGGGCTTCCACCTCTTCGAGCAATTCGGAATAGGTGAATTTGCGCGCTGAGTTTGTGACAGGGCTATCATAGATGAGTGCCACCTGATCGCCGTGCCCATTGGCGACATGGCGGTCGAGCGCGTTGTAACACGTGTTGCATTCAGCACCTTTGAACCAGCGGCCGTACACACCTTCATCGCTTGCGAGAACCTGATCCCATGGCTTGAACCAGTCGATGGCTCTGGCTGCTTCAGCCCAGAAGCCTTCAGGGTCATTCTGCCATGCGGCGTAGGTTTCGGCATATTTCGATGTCATGCTGTTCCTCCCAGAAGCACACGCTCTATCGGACCAGATGATCCTCCAAAGCGTCGCGATAACGTGCTGGATGAAAGCGCAAGACAGGCCAATTTGACCCTGTCTCCTCCACGCGCTTTTCATCTCCTCCGGTGGCTAGTGTATGCTGACGATTAAAGCCTCGTCCATGAAACTTAAGATGAATAAGTATATCACAACCACTGCATAAATTGACGAGGCTTGCAGGATGCTGATCGCTGGGCCACAAGGGGGCCACAAGGGGGAATGAGAGGTGTTTTGTGTTCAAAGTCTTGCCTGTGCTGCTTATGGCCCTCATGGGCTTGCACATCATCAAGCCACTTGGCTGGCCGGGTTTGAAGAAGCGTGGCGATTTCTGGAAGATCGCGGCGTTTGCGATTTTTGCCATGGCGATGGCGGTCGGGTTTCATTTCACTGAAAACTAAAAAGCCCGGTCGGCTCATGCTCTAAACCGGGCCTTTTATCATGCAGCATAGTTCAGGCTGCTTTTTCGAGATCTTTCTTCCAGCCGCCGGTTGCAGCAAGACCGTTCATCTTGGCGCGATGCGCAAAGGCGCGCTGGCCAGCGGCAACATTCTCATCCTTGCCGCTCCATGCTTCCAGTGAAGCTGCTTGCAGCGCGCGGCCATAGGAGAAGGTCATCTTCCACGGCATGTCGAAGCTTGCATTCATTGCCGACAAATGTGCGGTTGCTTCTTCGCCGGTCTGACCGCCGGAAAGAAAGGCAATGCCCGGCACGGCAGCAGGGACCGTGTTGCGGAAGCAGCGAACAGTCTTTTCCGCCACTTCTTCGACAGAGGCTTTGCGCGCCTTCTTGCCGTCTATAACCATGTTCGGTTTCAGGATCATGCCTTCGAGCCTGACGCGTGCGTCGTAGAGTTCGGTGAAGACGGTCTTGAGCACCCATTCGGTGACTTCGTAGCAGCGGTCGATGGAATGATCGCCCGGCTTGCCATCCATCAGCACTTCCGGCTCAACGATCGGCACGATGCCTGCTTCCTGACAGAGCGCTGCGTAACGGGCGAGGGCCTGCGCGTTTTGCTTGACCGCTCCCCATGTCGGAAGCCCATCAGAAATCGAGACTACGGCGCGCCATTTCGCAAAGCGGGCGCCAAAGCCATAATATTCGTTGAGGCGTTCACGCAACCCGTCGAGACCTTCGGTGATGGTTTCACCCTCAAAGCCTGCAAGTGGCTTGGCACCGGCATCCACCTTGATGCCCGGCACAGCACCTGCCTTGCGAATGAGATCGACAAGCGGCGTGCCATCCTTGGCTTTCTGACGGATGGTTTCATCGTAAAGAATGACGCCGGAAATGTAGTTTTTCATCGCCTCATCAGAACGAAACAGCATCTCGCGATAATCGCGGCGTGATTCCTCAGTTGAGGCGAGGCCAATGCTTTCAAACCGTTTTGCAATGGTGCCGGAGCTTTCGTCCGCAGCCAGAATTCCCTTGCCGTTTGCGACGAGTGCAATTGCAATATCTTCAAGACGTTCGGTCATATGTAAGCTCCTTTAAACCCTTACGGGGCCAATTATGGGAAGCTCAACAAAGAGCTTCAGCTGCTCTCAAGGCACATAATCATTGTCGATAGCAGAAGAGTTGGGTCAACAAAATGGCAGTACAAGTTGTTGAAACGATTGAAATTTTTTCAAACGATTTAGCCGAGGCAAGTTTTCTTGCCGACTGTCAGAACTCTGCTCCAATTCGCATGCAGAACGAATATTCCAGATTCGACAGACGAATATGCGATTTCATCGCGATTTGGTTTTGACATGACGCCTGAGAATCCCATCTAAAGGATATCAATTAAAAGGAGGAGAGATGCGAAGTGCCCTACTAAGCCTGCCATTCATTCTGGCTGCATCGATGATCGCCCTTCCGGCTCAGACCGCGTTTGCGGAGAGCATCAATGCAGGAAGCAGGGAAGCCACCACTGAATTGCCTTTCAATGTCGCAGCAGTGGCGGAATTTGACACACCATGGGCGATTGCATTTCTGCCGGGCGGCAAACTGATCCTCACCGAGAAGGGCGGCAAGATTTTTGTCGTAACCGGAAAGGGTGAGAAGACGGAAGTTTCAGGCGTGCCGGAGGTTTTGTTCAGCGGCCAGAACGGTTTGCTGGATGTTGTTCCTGCGCCTGATTTTGCCAAGAGTAAGGCGATCTATTTCACCTATGTCATGCCTGAAAATGGTGGAGGCGCGCTCATATTGGCGCGTGCTACGCTGTCCGAAAGTAAGGGCAAGGCAGAGCTTAAGGATCTCAAGGCAATCTGGCAGCAGGGCACGGCCGCCAAGGGCGGGCAGCCCGGCGGCAAGATCGCGTTTGCGCCTGATAAAAAGCATCTGTTCCTGTCGGTTGGCGATCGCATGTCGCCCGCAACCGCACAGGATGACAATGCGCCGATGGGCAAGATCCTGCGTATGAACCTCGATGGTTCTGTGCCAAAGGATAATCCGATGGCTTCCGAAGGCGGCGTCAAGGCCCTGACATGGTCAACGGGTCATCGCAATCCTTATGGGCTTGCTTTCGCGCCTGACGGCAAATTGTGGGAACATGAGATGGGGCCGCGTGGCGGTGACGAGTTCAATCTCATCAAGCCCGGTCTTAATTACGGATGGCCGGTGGTCTCCAACGGCGATAATTATAGCGGCCGACCGATCCCGCGCCACAGCACGCGGCCAGAGTTTGAAGCACCGATGCTGTTCTGGACACCGGTGATCTCGCCGGGCGGACTGGCATTCTACAAGGGCAAGATGTTTGCCGACTGGAATGGCTCTGCGCTGATCGCTGGCCTTTCGTCGATGGCGCTGATCCGTGTGACGATCAACAGCGATGGTCAGCCGAACGAAACCGAACGCTTTGCCATGGAAAATCGTATCCGTGACGTAGCCGT
Organism: Brucella pituitosa; assembly: GCF_965577835.1. NCBI lineage: Bacteria > Pseudomonadati > Pseudomonadota > Alphaproteobacteria > Hyphomicrobiales > Brucellaceae > Brucella > Brucella pituitosa. The sequence goes on along the minus strand of NZ_OZ264092.1, from coordinate 1,027,309 downwards.
TGGACCAGATGGTGCGATCTGGGTGATCGAGGATGACAATCCGGGCAGGTTGTTAAAACTGACGCCTAAGCCATAAAGAAAAAGGCCGCTGGTTTCAGCGGCCTTTCTTTTTTACTTCTTCAGCACATCAACGCCGGGAAGTGGTTTGCCTTCCATCCATTCAAGGAAAGCGCCGCCAGCGGTCGAGATATAGGTGAAGTCGTCGGCAACGCCTGCATGATTGAGTGCTGCAACGGTGTCGCCGCCGCCGCCGACCGATACCAGCTTGCCAGCCTTGGTGCGGGCAGCAACATGCTTGGCGGTCTTGACCGTTGCTGTATCGAACGGACGCAGCTCAAACGCGCCGAGCGGACCGTTCCAGACGAGCGTTGCCGCATCATCGATGGCCGAGGCGATCAGATCAGTCGAAAGTGCGCCTGCGTCGAGAATCATGCCGTCGCTTGGCACGGCATCGACACCATAGGTCTGGTTTGGCGTGTCGGCAGCAAAGTGCCAGCCCACAACCGCATCAACCGGCAGGATGATAGCGCATTTGGTCTTTTCAGCCTTGGCCATGATTTCGCGTGCGGTATGGGCAAGGTCATGCTCGCAAAGCGATTTGCCGACATCGTGGCCCTGTGCTGCGAGGAAGGTGTTGGCCATGCCGCCGCCGATCACCAGTGCATCGACCTTTTCAATCAGGTTCGAGAGCAGGTCGAGCTTGGTGGAAACCTTGGCGCCGCCAACGATTGCTACAACGGGACGGACTGGCTGGCCGAGGCCCTTTTCAAGCGCTTCAAGTTCTGCCTGCATGGCGCGGCCTGCATAGGCTGGCAGCACATGTGCCAGACCTTCGGTCGAAGCGTGGGCGCGGTGCGCCGCCGAGAAGGCGTCGTTGACATAGATGTCGCCATTGGCCGCGAGTGCTGCGACAAACTCCGGATCGTTCTTTTCTTCGCCCTTGTGGAAGCGGGTGTTTTCTAGAAGCAGAACATCGCCGTCTTTCAGCGCATCGACTGCGGCCTTTGCCTTGTCACCAATGCTGTCTTCCGCAAAATGCACGCCATGACCGAGCACTTTCGCCAGCGGTTTGACGACATGCTTCAACGAGTTTTCATCGGAAGCAACGCCTTTTGGACGACCGAAATGGGCGAGCAGAATAACCTTGGCGCCCTTCTTCGACAGTTCCGAAATAGTTGGAACGATGCGTTCGATACGGGTGAGGTCGGTTACCTCGCCGCTAGCCATCGGCACGTTGAGGTCAACACGAACCAGAACGCGCTTTGATTTGACATCGGCATCATCGAGGGTACGGAAACTCATGATATTTCTCCCGGGGCTTTTTCCGGTCGCCTGCAGGTCTTCGTCTTTCAGACAGGCAGGCGCTGGAACAGGGTTGGGTAATCAGTGACAAGCCCGTCTTCATCGACAGGCAATTCAGCGGTGAACGTGCGATCAGCGGCAGCGTAACGGTAAAGCTTGCCTTCCTTAAGACAGGTATATCGTTGGCTGTCGCGCAACGGGCGGAAACTATTGAACGGTACGTAAAGCATGTCGAGCTGCACTGTTCCGCTTTCGGGCGTCAGGCCCAGACGGCGGATAGGCAAGCTATTGGTGAAGGGTGTCCCTGCCAGATCAATGTCTATGCAACCATCAAACTCGGGTAGTGCGTCTCCGGCCATTGTGGTCCAGTGCCCATTTCCATCGGATTTGAGTTCGAGACTTAAGCCGGATGTCGTTTCGATGAGGAAATGGAATACGCGCCAGTCGCTCGCGCAATCGATGCTATAACGTGCACCGTAGGGAACATCGCCACGCTCGCCGATAAGAACGCCAGTGGCGTTGAAAGTGTTACCGGCGGGCGTGATATTGAGATGTTCGAGCCCTTCTCCTTCCAGCGAACGCCAGCGCGCAACGGTGGGGAGAAGGGAGCGAAACATTGAAGCTCTGCTTAGATCAGCTTGCCGAAAGCGACTGCAGTGTCGCTCATGCGGCTCGAGAAGCCCCATTCATTGTCATACCACGACAGGATACGCACCATGGTGCCGTCCATGACCTTGGTCTGGTCGGTGTGGAAGATCGACGAATGCGAATCGTGGTTGAAGTCGTGCGAAACCAGTGGTTCATCGGTGTAACCGAGGATGCCCTTGAGGCGGCCATTGGCTGCTTCGCGGATCGCATTGTTGATTTCTTCAACAGTGGTCGTGCGCTTGGCAACGAAGGTCAGGTCAACAACCGAGACATTCGGGGTTGGAACGCGGATTGCAACACCGTCGAGCTTGCCTTTCAGTTCTGGCAGAACCAGACCAACAGCCTTTGCAGCACCCGTCGAGGTCGGGATCATGGAAAGAGCTGCTGCGCGAGCGCGGTAGAGATCCTTATGCATGGTGTCCAGCGTCGGCTGGTCGCCAGTGTAGGAGTGGATCGTGGTCATGAAGCCCTTTTCGATGCCAATGACATCGTTGAGAACCTGAGCCACTGGCGCAAGGCAGTTGGTGGTGCAGGAAGCATTGGAAATGACCAGGTGGTCCTTCGTCAGCTTGTCGTGGTTGACGCCGTAGACGACCGTGAGGTCAGCACCGTCGGCAGGAGCCGAAACGATGACGCGCTTGGCGCCTGCTTCAAGATGAAGAGCAGCCTTGTCGCGTGCTGTGAAAATGCCGGTGCATTCCAGAGCGATATCGACGCCTTCTTCCTTCCACGGCAATTCAGCCGGGTTGCGAACAGCGTGTACCTTGATTGGACCGTAACCAACGTCGATGGTGTCGCCAACGACTTTTACTTCCTTTGGAAAACGACCATGAACGCTGTCATAGCGCAGAAGATGCGCATTTGTTTCTACAGGGCCGAGATCGTTGATTGCAACGACCTGAATGTCGGTGCGGCCCGATTCGACGATAGCGCGAAGGACATTGCGGCCGATGCGGCCAAAACCGTTGATTGCGACGCGAACTGCCATTTTCTCTAAATCTCCCGAAAGGGTTCTGCATATGCAGTGGCTTGATAAAACAGTTGAACGCGTTTGGGAACGCCTCAACTGGAAACATAAACGCCGGCGTGTTTAACGCCGGCGTTTGATAATTATGCGGCGGCGTTGAGTTTCTTTTCCGCAGCTTCAGCAGCATGTTCAGCAGTAATGCCGAAATGCTTGTAGAGATCGTTGATCTCGCCAGAAGCGCCGAAGCCCTTCATGCCGATGAAGATGCCGTTTTCGCCGATGAAGCGTTCCCAGCCGAGGCCGAGCGCTGCTTCGATAGCGATCTTGACCGGTGCATCGCCGAGTGTTGCCTTCTTATATGCATCGCTCTGCTCTTCGAACAATTCAAAGCAAGGAACGGAAACAACGCGGGTTGCGATGCCCTTGCCTTCGAGAAGGTCGCGAGCCTTGAGTGCGATTTCCACTTCCGAACCGGTTGCGAAGATCGTGACCTTGGCGTCGTTGCTTGCAGCTGCAAGTTCGTATGCGCCGAATGCGGAGAGGTTTTCTTCGCGATGTTCGGTACGCACGACTGGCAGGTTCTGACGGGTCAGAGCCAGCGTCGAAGGGGTCTTTGTCGACTTGAGGGCAAGCTGCCAGCATTCTGCTGCTTCCACTGCGTCTGCCGGACGGAAGACGTTGTGGTTTGGAATTGCGCGCAGAACAGCCAGATGTTCGACCGGCTGGTGGGTAGGACCATCCTCGCCAAGACCAATGGAATCATGGGTCATGACATAGACGACGCGGATGCCCATCAGCGACGACAGACGCATTGCCGGACGGCAATAGTCCGAGAAGGTCAGGAAGGTGCCGGAGTAAGGAATGACGCCGCCATGCAGTGTCATGCCGTTCATCGCAGCAGCCATGCCGTGTTCGCGGATACCGTAGTGGATGTAACGGCCACCGTAGTTTTCTGGCGTAACAGCCTTGGTCTGGCTGGTCTTGGTGTTGTTGGAACCTGTGAGGTCGGCTGAGCCGCCGATGGTTTCAGGAACAACGCCATTGATGACTTCCAGAGCCATTTCCGACGATTTACGGGTCGCAACCTTCGGCTTTTCAGCGGAAAGCTTCTTCTTATATTCGTTGATTGCGTCATCGAAGTTTGCAGGCAGATCGCCGCGCATGCGGCGTTCGAATTCTGCACGGGTTTCAGCATCGACATTTGCGAGACGCTTTTCCCATTCCTGACGCTTCTTGGCAGCGTTCAGTCCAGCAACGCGCCATGCGTCGAGAACCTCAGCAGGAACCACAAATGGTTCTGCCGACCAGCCAAGTGCCTTACGGGTCGCAGCGATTTCTTCTGCGCCGAGTGGCGAACCGTGGACCTTGTTCGTGCCAGCCTTGTTTGGCGAACCGAAACCAATGGTGGTCTTGCACGCGATGAGCGTTGGCTTTTCCGAAACCTTGGCCAGTTCGATAGCCTTGGCAATCGCATCCTGATCATGGCCGTCAACAGCAAGCGTATTCCAGCCGGAAGCGGCGAAACGTGCGGGCTGGTCGGTGTTATCGGAAAGGGTAACAGCACCATCGATGGTGATGTTGTTGTCATCCCAGAAGACGATGAGCTTGTTAAGCTTCAGATGACCGGCAAGCGCGATGGCTTCCTGGCTGATGCCTTCCATGAGGCAGCCGTCACCAGCGATCACATAGGTGTAGTGGTCAACAAGGCTATCGCCGAACTGCGCGTTCAGGATGCGCTCGGACAGTGCCATGCCGACAGCATTGGCAATGCCCTGACCAAGTGGGCCGGTTGTGGTCTCGATGCCTGCGGCATGACCATATTCCGGGTGGCCTGCGGTGCGCGAGCCCAGCTGACGGAAATTCTTGATTTCGTCGATGGTGATGTCTTCGTAGCCCGAGAGGAAGAGCAGCGAATAAAGAAGCATTGAGCCGTGACCTGCTGACAGCACGAAACGGTCGCGATCTGGCCAATGTGGGTTCTGCGGGTCGTGCGACAGGAAGCGCGTATAGAGCGTTGTCGCGATGTCGGCTGCGCCCATCGGCAGGCCGGGATGGCCTGAATTAGCTTTCTCGACCGCATCGATCGAGAGAAAGCGGATGGCATTGGCCAGCTGGTTTTGCTTGTCGGAATTCGTCATGGTCTCAGCCGTCTTTCCAGAGTGGTTTTAACGGGGTTGCGGCGATGCCTCGGGACTGAAGCACGAGCTCCTTATACTAAACGATTTAATCAATTTAAACCGATTAAATTCTGTAGATGCTCGTGCGACAGAAGGCTTTGGGACACATAGCACCTGTTACCGAGGAGTCAACAAAACGATGACTTTTGAACGATAAACAGTCTGCGATTGCCTGGGGGAAGCGGGCAATTTATGGGCTATTCATCACTGAAAAGCCTTTTTTGAGCGGATAACGGTGCATGAACGGCCAGTCTGGCTCGTCATTTGTTGCTTATCGGGCGGTCGATTATTACAGTCTTTTCAAAGATGCCCGTCCGGCAGGCGCGATTCGATGTCTGTGATCTGGCATTGGAAAGGATATGGATGGCACCCGAAACGACCCTCAGGCAGGTCCTTGAACGGCTGGAAAAGGCACTCAATACGCTTGAACAAGCGGTGGACCTGCGGCTGGACAAGGAAGGCGATTTCGCCGAAGCCGAGGAAGAGGTGCAGCGCATGAACGCTGACCGCAGCCGTCTTGCTCAGGAACTCGATCAGTCTGAGGCGCGCGCGGAACGGCTGGAAGCCGCAAATCGCGAAGTCTCACGTCGTCTTGTGACGGCTATGGAGACCATACGCGCCGTTCTGGATCGATAGGGGAATAAGCATGGCGACTGTTACCGTTACAATCGACGGCAAAGCTTATCGCATGGCCTGTGACGAAGGGCAGGAGGAGCATCTCTCCGGTCTGGCTGATCGTTTCGACCAGTATGTTACCCATCTCAAGTCGTCTTTCGGAGAAATCGGCGATCTGCGTTTGACGGTGATGGCTGGCATCATGGTGATGGATGAGCTTGCTGAAACGCAAAAGCGCATCAAAGGCCTTGAAACCGAGATTGAAACCTTGCGTCGATCCCGCGATGAGGCGCTGACCAGTGCTGACAAGAACGATGCGGCGATTACCGGCATGCTTTCGGATGTGGCCGCTCGTCTGGAACAGGTTGCCTCGCGCATTGCGCCGCGCCCAAGCTCTTCGTAAAGAAAATATAATAGCTCATAACAAGGAAGCTACTGGCGCTCACCTCTGACAGGGCCTATATAGGTTGTCGGCGTACTGCGCTTCCCGACAGGTGTTACAGCATCCCCGGGGCCTTATTGATCTCTAAGGGAGCTGTCCCTGTGAAGGCCTGTGGGCTTTCGCATATGGCGCCCACCTACGTTGTAGGTTCCCGGGATCAATCACAACCATCGGTCGTCGTGGTCGCCACTTTTCTTTTACTTATGCATTTTTCCTAACTTATGCGTTGTTCGGCCCAAAGTTGCCTCGCGCTTTTGGCACGAATGCTCTAAAACGCGTTATCCTTCAAAGATATGTGCGTTTTTCGATGAATTCTTCTCCTCCCAATTCACCCGGTTTTTTTGAACGTTTGCGCGTTGCTGTTCCAGTGGCAGTGGCTTACGGGCTGATGCTCTATATCCTGATCTGGGTGAACACGGCGCGGGAATGGATGCCGTTCATCGGCGGGCTTATGCTTTTGCCGATGGCGATATCGAGCCTTGCTTCTAGCCTCAGTGATCCACGTGCAGAAAAAGGCCTGTGGCGCCATGTAAGAATGGGCTGGATGATTATCGGCGGCCTGGTTGTTGTCAGCATGGTTGGGTTCAGAGAAGGTGGCATCTGCGTGGTGATGGCCTCGCCATTCTTCTGCGTTTTCTCTGCACTGGGTTCCTGGGTGACGCTTTCGCTTATTCGTCGTTTCCGCACACCGCGCTCCACGATGCTTGTGGTCGCGCTGCCGTTGCTGTTTTACCCGCTTGAACCATTGCTGAAATATGAGCCGCATGATGGGGCTGTGACGACGATCATCGATATTGCAGCGCCGCCGGAAGTGGTGTGGCGGCAGACTGTCGAGATCCGCGATGTTCGTCAGGACGAGCTGTCATGGACATTCAGCCATGGCATTGTTGGCGTTCCGCAGCCTGTGGATGCGCGCCTTGAGGGCAAGGGAATCGGTGCCGTACGTCAGCTGGAATGGACGCGGGGCGTCAAGTTTCAGGAAATCGTGACGCGCTGGGAAGAGAACAGGCTTCTGGCGTGGGATTTTCGTTTTTTACCTGATTCGATCCCGGCGGCTGTCGAGGCCCATATTGATGTGAACAGCGACTATCTCAAGCTTGCCAATGGCGACTATCGCCTTGAGCCTCTGCCCAACGGTCACACGCGTCTCACACTCACCACCCGCTATCAGATTGCGACGCCGATCAATTTCTATTGTGACCTGTGGGGCAAGGTTTTCCTGAATGATTTTCATGGTGTTGTGCTGAAGGTCATACGGGATCGTTCAGAGCGGATTGCAGCTGCTTCTTGACGGATGCCGTCATTCCGGTTCCACTAGCAAAGTAACTGGAGGGCGCTGTAATGAACGATGACGGACAGCAGCAGGGTGACAACAAGCAAGTGCTGAGGCGTATGGTGCTGTCGCGCCGCGACTCACTTGACCCCCGGTTTCGCTACGAGGCTTCCTTGTCGGCTGCGAAAAAGGCCGAAACGGCCATCGTAGCTCTCAAAGGCATGATGATCGCAGGTTATTGGCCTATCCGTTCCGAGATCGATCCACGTCCGTTGTTGTCTTTCATGCGTGAAAAGGGTGTAAGGCTCTGCCTGCCTGTCGTGCTCGACAAAGAGACCATCGCTTTCCGTGAATTTCTACCCGATGCGGAACTGGTTCAAACCGGGTTTGGGACCATGGGGCCGGACAAAAATGCTCCGCTGGTCGATCCTGCGATCATGCTTATGCCGTTGGCCGGTTTTGACAGCCGCGGTCATCGGCTGGGCTATGGCGCCGGACATTATGACCGGGCGCTGGCGCGCTTTGCCGAGCGTGGTCTGGAGCCGCTGTTGGTCGGAATGGCTTTTGACTGTCAGGAGGTGCCGCGTGTGCCCAATGAGCCGCACGACATTGCTCTTCACCATATACTGACCGAGACCGGCTTGCGCTCATTCAATCAGGGCTGATAAAGACGCATTTATGAGATTACTTTTTCTTGGTGACATGGTGGGCCGGTCGGGGCGCACGGCGGTCTATGAAAAGCTGCCGGGGCTGATTTCTGATCTCAAGCTGGATTTTGTGATCGTCAACGGTGAAAACGCCGCTGGCGGCTTCGGCATTACCGAAGAGATTTTCCACGACACGATCCGCGCGGGCGCGGATGTGGTGACGACGGGAAATCATGTATGGGATCAGCGTGAGGCGCTGGACTTCTCCAAGCGTGAAGACCGTTTTCTGCGTCCGGCCAATTTTCCGAAAGGAACGGCTGGTAAGGGCGAGGGGCTTTACATCGCCAAGAACGGCGCGCGCGTGCTGGTTTCCAACGTGATGGGCCGTGTGTTCATGCATCCGGACCTCGATGATCCTTTCATCGCTGCCGAGAAGATTCTTGAAGCCTGCCCGCTCGGTGAACAGGCGGATGCGGTATTTTTCGATTTTCATGCGGAAGCAACCAGCGAAAAGCAATGCTTCGGCCATTTTGTCGATGGCCGTGCCAGCGCTGTTGTTGGAACGCACACCCACGTACCGACCGCGGATTGCCAGATTCTGCGCAACGGTACGGCCTATATGTCTGATGCAGGCATGTGCGGCGATTATGACTCATCGCTTGGTATGGATAAGGAAGAGCCGCTCAACCGCTTTCTGTCAAAGGTGCCCAAAGGTCGTTTTGAAGCGGCCAGCGGGCCGGCCACGATTTGCGGTGTCGGGATAGAGATATCGGATCGTACAGGACTTGCAGAAAAAGCGGCCCCTTTGCGTATCGGCGCAAGGCTTGAAGAGACCATTCCATCGTTCTGGAAATAAAGCATTTGAGCCAAAAGCGGGAACCGCTGTAACGCTTCATTTTTTGCTGATTTACGAAGTTATCGTCAATCGGGCGGCTGATTGCAGATAGGTGATCGCCGCCGGTTGAACGTTTTTGCGGAGTTCCTATTTCCTGGCGATGAGCTTTCGTAAGGGGACACGACTCAATGGAATTTTTTGCCGAGCATCTGGCATTTCTTTCAAGCCCAGGCGGATGGGCCGCACTGATCACGCTGGTGACGATGGAAGTCGTCCTTGGCATCGACAATCTTATTTTCATATCGATTCTGACCAATAAGCTTCCCGCCGAGTTGCAATCCAAAGCACGGCGCATTGGCATTGGTGCAGCGCTCATTTTGCGTCTGGCATTGCTGTTTACGATCTCGATCATCGTGCAGCTTAAAGAACCGGTCTTCCACGCCTTCGATCATGGTTTCTCCTGGCGTGATATTATTCTGATCGCCGGTGGTCTTTTCCTCGTGTGGAAAGCGACCAAGGAAATCCACCACACTGTCGATCCGGAAGACGGCAAGGAGAACATCGGCGGCAAAGTCGTTCAGCTGACGATGGGAGCTGCCATCGTGCAGATATTGATCCTCGATCTGGTGTTCTCAGTCGATTCGATCATTACCGCCGTCGGTATGACCGACGAGATTGCAATCATGGTGATTGCAGTGCTTGCCGCTGTTACCGTCATGCTGCTTGCTGCTGACCCGCTGTCGCGGTTCATTGCCAACAATCCGACCATTGTGATGCTGGCGCTCGGCTTCCTGTTGATGATCGGTATGACGCTGATCGCCGATGGCTTCGGCTTCCATGTGCCAAAGGGCTATATTTATGCGGCTATGGGCTTCTCGGCGCTGGTCGAAGCTCTCAATATGCTCGCCCGGCGTAAGCGAAAACAGGGATAGTTGTCTGAAATGAAAAGCCGCCCTTTGATGAAAAGGGCGGCTTTGCTTTATCTTATGGCAATTTTGACATTCGCATAGTTGTCGGTGACAGAAATGCGCGTGCAAAGATCAGACCATTCGCAGGAGCGGCAGGCTTTGCGGAGGCTGCCTTCGGTAAAAGCTGCGCGCATCTGAGCGAGCTTCTCTGTGTTGAGGTCAAACAATGTACCTGCAGAGAGCTTTGTGCCCAACAGATCGGACACTGCCTCAAGCGCCAGCTTGTCACGAAAGACGACGCTTCTGTTGAAGCAGTGACAATCACCTTCGCAAAGCAGAGGTTGGCAAATATCGTCAGGCCCAGTGATGAGTTCGATATCTTCTCCATGCATGATCCGCCCGGCAATCGTGTCATAATTTTCCACGAAAGCCGGACTGTAGCCTTTGCCTATATAGGTCAGCATGCAAAGAAGATGATGGCCGCGCAGGCGCACAGTCATCGTTTCGTATCAGGCCTTCGCCGATGCTTTGAGAATTGCAGCACCGAGCGCCGACTTAATGAGCGCGCCGATGAGGAATGGCGTTACGCCAAACGCAACGGCCTTTTCAATGCCGATAGCGCCTGCAAGCCACGCTGCACCCAGTGCGAGGCAGAGAAGGTTTGCAGCGAGAAACGATACGAAAGCAAGGCCAGCGCGTTTGCCGTTCCAGCCGCGTTCTGCCAGATAGCCTGTCATGGCTGCGATGATCGGAAACGAGACGAGATAGCCCGCCGTCGGGCCAGCAAAATGCTGAATACCGCCTGCTCCGCCAGCCAGGACAGGCAAGCCGATCATGGCTTCGCCGAGCCATGCCAGAACGGTAACGAGGCCAAGACGCCAGCCATATAGCGCACCAATCAGTGGGACGATCAGTGTCTGCAAGGTGATCGGAACTGGAATCATCGGTACTGCGACCTGTGATGAAATCGCCAGAACCAATGTGCCGAATGCAACAGCTGCGAGACGCATTGCCGGTGAACGGGATTCCAGATTGAGTGGGCTGAACGTTGCGCGGGATTGCGTGATGCTTATCATAGCGTCCTCAAATTATAGATAAAAACTAGATTCGATCTATTTAAACTCCTGCGAAATGGTGGGTTTGGCAAGTGCGAAATTCATAAAATATATAAATCGCCATTCCCGAGGCTTAAGCATCAGGAATACAAGGAACAATTGACGTGTTTTTGAATTGGTCAGCCGACGATAGCAAAGGAATCGCGTGTTTTGCCGGAAGCAGTCTTGACCGGACGATGGCCAATCCACTGCACATGACGGGCAAGAATCGTGGCTGCAACGTCGACATCGTTTTGCCGGAGTGCTGTTAGAATCGCGCGATGATCGTGATCTGTCCGGGTTTCCCATTCCGAGCGCCAGGTGGCAAACAGAAAACGCGCACTGGCCGCGTGAAGATCATCTATGGCGGCGAGCAGGCGGGGCATTTTGCAGGGTTCGAGAATCAATCGGTGAAATCGACGATTGGCATCTTCCCAGCTTTTCACATCGCGCGATTTATCGCCCTCAAGGGTTGCCTGTTCTGCAGCATCGAGTGTGGCGCGGGTGATATGAGGGGCCGCATGACGCAGTGCCAGGACTTCCAGTGCTGCCCGCATTTCGGCTACTTCATGGAGTTCGCTGATATCAAATGACGCAACACGCACACCCCGGCGCGGTTCCGAAACGGCAAGTCCTTGCGCCTCAAGCCGCCGAAAAGCCTCGCGCACAGGCACATGGCTGGTCTCAAATTCTTCGGCAATATGATCCTGCCGCAGTTTGCTGCCCGGCTCGATCTCGCCCGCAATGATACGGTCCGCGAGGATGCGGCTGATGCGGACGGCTATGGTTTCGCCGGGAGTATCACTGGAGCGCTGTTTCATGATTTTATAGATAATTTGTTTGCAGCATCACGTCGAGGTTTAAGTGCATTATCGACATAGGAAACAGCAAATTAGCGCTTTTGCTGGACGAATGAGGCTCAATTCCTTATAACGCGCGCATTCTGCACGGAAAGCACGGTGGCCCGAGCTGTGGCCTGCCCTATTCTCATGTGACGCTTTCTCCGTGCGCTTCATTAGAACAGAACAGGGGTGCCATGGCTGGCCATTCACAGTTTAAGAATATCATGCATCGCAAAGGGCGCCAGGATGCCGTGCGGTCGAAAATGTTTTCCAAGCTCGGACGCGAAATTACTGTCGCGGCCAAGCAGGGTCTGCCTGACCCATTGATGAACCCGCGCCTGCGTCTGGCAATTCAGAACGCCAAGGCGCAGTCGATGCCGAAGGACAATATCGAACGCGCCATTAAGAAGGCCGCCGGCAATGACGGTGAAAACTATGATGAAGTGCGCTACGAGGGCCGCGGCCCGGGCGGCGTTATGGTCATCGTTGAAGCGCTGACTGACAACCGTAATCGCACCGCATCCAATGTTCGTGCTGCTTTCACCAAGTCGGGTGGCGCGCTGGGCGAAACCGGCTCTGCAGCTTTCATGTTCGATCGCGTTGGCGAGATCGTTTACAAGATTGCTGTTGGCGATGCCGACAAGGTCATGGAAGCGGCTATTGAAGCGGGTGCCGATGACGTTCAGTCCGGCGAAGAAGAGCATGTGATCCTCTGCGCCTTTGAAGACATCGGTGAAGTGTCCAAGGCCCTCGAAGCCTCATTGGGTGAAGCCGAATCGATCAAGACGATCTGGAAGCCACAGACCAATACTGAACTCGATGAGGAAAAGGCACGTTCCGTCCTCAAGCTTCTCAATGTTCTCGAAGATGATGATGACGTTCAGAATGTCTACAGCAACTTTGAAGTCAGCGATGAAGTTATGGAAAAGCTGAGCGCCTGATTTTAAGCTACAGCACACGAGATGAAAACTCCCGGCTTGTCCGGGAGTTTTTTATTGGGCGCGTTTCTTGAAATTCGGACAACAAAAAACCTCGCTAGAGCGAGGTTTTTCGTAAGTTCATCAATGACGGTATTAGATACCGAGATTGCCGAAACGGTTCTTGAACTTGGTTACGCGGCCGCCGCGATCAAGCAGGGTCTGCGAACCACCGGTCCAGGCTGGGTGCGTGGTCGGGTCGATATCGAGGTTCATCGTATCGCCTTCTTTGCCCCAGGTCGAGCGGGTCGAGTATTCGGTGCCATCGGTCATCACGACCTTGATGGTGTGGTAGTCGGGATGGATATCAGCTTTCATCTTCTCAATCCTGAAAGTCTGGGAAGAAAAGCCCAGCTCTAATGTTTAAAACTGCGGCACTTTCGCCCAATGGCAGATATGAAGACCCGTTACTTGCAGGCAACGGCTTCCAAAAGGGTTGGCGAGCCTATACATCAGGCGCACAGCAATAACAAGGGCGCAATCTCAAGAATGGCCAGCAGAGACAGTCAAATTCGCATGAATCCCGATTTCGATGCACAGGAAGGCCGTAAACGCCGCTCGCTGAAGCCTCTGAAGCGTATGATCCCCTTCCTTTCACGCTATAAGATTCTGGTTGTGGGCGCTCTTTTCTCGCTGGTTCTTGCTGCTGTGACGACGCTTGCCGTTCCAGTCGCCGTACGCCGGATGATCGATCACGGTTTCACGGGCGCTAATGCGATCTTCGTCAATAATTATTTCGGCATGCTTGTGGCACTGGCGCTCATTTTGGCCGTTGCCTCGGGGCTTCGCTATTTCTTTGTTATCTCGCTCGGCGAACGCGTGGTGGCTGACTTGCGCAATGCGGTGTTCTCGCATGTCACCAGTCTTTCGCCGGAATTCTTTGACCGCTCGCAATCGGGCGAAATCGTTTCGCGTCTGTCAGTCGATACCACGCAGATCAAGTCAGTTGTTGGCGCGACCGCTTCTGTTGCACTGCGGAACCTTATTCTCGGCATCGGCGCGCTCATCATGATGGTGATCACAAGCCCGAAGCTCTCTGCGCTGGTGATCGGAGCCATTCCGCTGATCGTTATCCCGCTGATTGCTTTTGGTCGCTCTGTGCGCCGTCGCTCACGCATGACGCAGGATATGCTTGCCCATGCCAATGCCTATGCGAGCGAACAAATTGGTGCCATGCGCACTTTGCAGGCCTTCACCAATGAAAATATGGTGGTGGGCCGCTTTGCGGGCGCTGTCGAAAAGGCCTATCAGGCCGCACGCTCCTCGATCAAGGCACGCGCAATCCTGACCGGGTTTGCTATTTTCCTGATTTTTTCCAGTGTTGTCGCCGTCCTTTGGTTCGGTTCGCGTGATGTGCTGTCTGGCACTATGACGGCGGGTACATTGGGTCAGTTCGTTCTCTATGCTGTTTTTGCGGCCAGCGCATTCGGTGCACTTTCGGAAGTGGGCGGTGAACTCGCGCAGGCGGCTGGAGCCACAGAGCGTCTTGCAGAGATTCTCGATGAGAATCCCGATATTGCAGCGCCTTTGAAGCCAGTCGCATTGCCAGAACCGCCGCGCGGGGAATTAAGCTTCGATAAGGTGCATTTCTCTTATCCGACACGTCCTGATGCTCCTTCACTCAATGGCGTGAGCTTTACTGTAAAGCCCGGTGAGACGGTTGCGATCGTTGGGCCATCAGGTGCAGGTAAAAGCACGATCTTCTCGCTGGTGATGCGCTATTACGATCCACAGGCAGGTTCTGTGCTGATGGACGGTGTGGTGCTGCCTGAAGCGGATCCTGTCGCTGTGCGTGCGCGTATTGCTGTGGTGCCACAGGATGTAGCAATCTTTGCAACCAGCATTCGTGAGAATATTGGTTTTGGCAGGCCGGGTGCGAGCGACGCCGACATTGAAGCGGCCGCGAAAGCCGCTTTGGCGCATGATTTCATTCTGGCGCTGGACAAGGGCTATGACACAGAGGTTGGTGAGCGCGGTGTCACGCTTTCCGGTGGTCAGCGTCAGCGCATTGCCATAGCGCGCGCTATCTTGCGAGCTGCGCCAATCTTGCTGCTTGATGAAGCGACGTCTGCGCTGGATGCAGAAAGTGAAATGCTGGTGCAAAAGGCGCTTGATAGTCTGATGGATAATCGCACGACGCTTGTCGTGGCTCACCGTCTGGCGACCGTGCTTAAAGCCGACCGTATTCTGGTGCTCGATAAGGGCCAGATCGTGGAAGAAGGCACGCATCAGACTCTTGTTGCACAGGGCGGCATTTATGCGCGCCTCGCCAAGCTGCAGTTTGAGGCCGGCGCAGGCGTTTTCGGCAAATGAAAAGGGGGCCATTGAGCCCCCTTACTTATTTTGCGCTCATCTTATCCGAAAACCGCTTCACACTTTTCGGGATGCGCTCTTTTATCTCTCAGTGAGTTTCAGCTCGATACGGCGGTTTCTGGCGCGGGCATCGGGCGCGTCTGAACTATCGAGTGGCTGATATTCGCCGAAGCCGGCTGCGACAAGCCTGTTGGCTGGAACGCCGTTAGCGATCAGATATTTCACCACAGCCGTCGCACGAGCCGAAGAAAGTTCCCAGTTGTCACGGAAGCGACCCATGCCTGTGAGCGGTACGTTATCGGTATGCCCATCAACACGCAGAACCCAGTTGATGTCGTCCGGGATTTCCTGATTGAGCGTGATAACCGCATCAGCGAGCTTTTTCATTTCGTCCTGCCCCGCAGGGTTGAGGTCAGACGAACCAGTCGGGAAAAGCACCTCTGACTGGAACACGAAACGGTCGCCGACAATGCGGATGTTTTCCTTGTCCGACAGGATCGCACGCAGGCGGCCGAAGAAATCCGAGCGATAGCGGTTAAGTTCCTGCACGCGCTGTGCCAGTGCCACATTGAGGCGGCGGCCAAGATCGGCAATCTTGGCATTCGATTCGCGGTCACGCGATTCGGAAGCGTTGAGCGCATCTTCAAGTGCTGCAATCTGGCGCCGAAGAGCGGAAATCTGCTGATTGAGCAGTTCCACTTGCGAAAGCGCCTGCGCGCTGACCTGCTTCTCCGCATCAAGGCTCTGGCCAAGTTCGCCTGCGCGCTTTTCTGCAGCAGCACCTGCGCCGGTTCCTTCATTGAGCAAAGCTTGAAGACGTGAACGCTCGCTTTCAGCGCCTGAAAGCGAAGCTTGCAGGTTGGCAATCGTGTCCTGCATATCTTGCGAATTGCTTTTTTCGAGCGACAGTAGCTGCGTCAGTTCCTGTATCTGGCTGTTGAGACGTGCAAGCGCGCTGTCCTTGCTGTCGACATCGCGGCTTAACAGAAACTGCCCCAGCACGAAGACCGTCAGCAGGAACATAATGGCCAGAAGCAGGGTCGTCAGCGCATCAACAAAGCCGGGCCAGTAATCGACATGACGCTGTGGGCGGCGGTTACGAGCAAGAGCCATGATGCTTACTCCGGCCGCTTGTTGTCGGTCGGCCGCTCATTTGCGGCTTTTGAGCCGATGGCTTTGTTGAGACGGTCGAGCGTCTCGCGGATGGCTTTTTGTTCTTCCGCCTGTTTCTCGACCCAGTCGCGCATCATCTGCTGTTCGCTGCGCATGCTTTTGACGAGCCCCTGAATGCCTTCAGCCAGATTGGCGAGTGCTGCCGATGTGCGCTGGCTGGAGGCCTCGCCACCTTGCAGGTTCTGCACGTGTTCGGCGAGGTTGCGCATACCACCGATATTCTCTTCCGGCGACAGATCGGAGTTAAGATCCGTGACCGACGAAAGCCAGTTTTCAAGTTCGGTGTAGAAGCGGTTCTGCGCGCGTCCTGCTTGCAGATCAAGAAAGCCTAAGATTAGCGAGCCGGAAAGGCCAAAGAGCGAGGATGAGAACGCAGTGCCCATACCTGAAAGCGGCGCTTGCAAACCGGCTTTGAGCGAATCGAGTACATCGGTTGTGCTGCCGGAGCCTGGATCAAGCGACTGAATGGTCTTACCGATGGAACCGACTGTCTCAAGCAGCCCCCAGAAAGTGCCGAGCAGGCCGAGGAACACCAGAAGGCCGATCAGATAGCGCGATATATCGCGGCTTTCATCAAGGCGTGTGGCAATCGAATCAAGGATGGAGCGCATCGACGCGGTTGTGAGCGCCATGGATTGCCTGCGCCCGATCAAAGCACGCATGGGAGCCAGCAGCACAGGTGGACGCGTGGCTCCGTCGCGTTCACCATCGCGGAATGAATTGACCCAGCGGATTTCCGGGAGCAATCGCAGCACCTGACCGAATGCCAGCAGGATGCCTATGAGCAGAACACCGAAAATCAGGCCATTTAGACCGGGATTGGTGACGAAGAATGTGTGGATCTGCCGCATGAGCACCGCTGCCAGAAATGCAACGATGATGAGAAAGATCACCATGGAGAGAATGACAATTCTCGGGCTGCTCAGGCGGTAGGGGTCATAGTCCCGCGCATCGTCCAGTCGTTCCCGTGAAAGTCTCAAATCGCTCATGCGTTTCGCTCCATGGATATCCTTAGGGATAGCTTTGTGATCGCGAGCCTACTGCATAATTGGTTGGAGCGGAATCGCCTGGCGCGAAAAAATAATGCGCCCCGGTTGTATCATCGGGGCGCATTACAGATCTCGAAAGACTGGTCACATTAGATTGGTTTGTTGACCGTCTTGAGCAATGCCTTTTGTATAATTTCATTGCCAGCAACAATGGTCTTGGTGCCGAAGATATCCTGACCGCCGTTCTTATCGGAGATAAAGCCGCCAGCTTCGCGGATCATCAGCATGCCTGCGCCGAGATCCCACGGATGCATGCCATCTTCCCAGAAACCGTCAAGCCGGCCTGCAGCAACATAGGCCAGATCAAGAGCAACAGCGCCCATGCGGCGAATGCCAGCTGTTTCGGCCATGACATTGCGCAGTTCGACGAGGTAATGGCCGTGATGGCCGCGTCCCAGATGCGGAATGCCGGTGCCGATCACGCAATCGACCAGCTTGGAACGGGCTGCAACACGCAGACGACGATCATTGAGGAACACGCCGCCGCCGCGCTCAGCGGTGTAGAGTTCGTCCATCGCTGGATTGTAAATGACGCCAGCAACGATCTGGCCCTGACGCTCGAGAGCGATAGAGACTGCGAAAACTGG
This sequence comes from Brucella pituitosa, assembly GCF_965577835.1. Lineage (NCBI taxonomy): Bacteria > Pseudomonadati > Pseudomonadota > Alphaproteobacteria > Hyphomicrobiales > Brucellaceae > Brucella > Brucella pituitosa. The sequence continues at coordinate 1,009,460 of NZ_OZ264092.1, read as the reverse complement.
AATACCGTGCAGGAAGTTGGTGGTGCCGTCGAGTGGATCAACCAGCCAGCGATGCTGACCGTCCTTGGATTCGACCTCACCCGATTCTTCCATCAGGAAGCCGAAATCCGGGCGGGCGCGACTCAATTCCGTGTAGATGATCTTTTCCGCTTTGCGGTCGGCCTGGCTGACGTAGTCGCCGGGGCCTTTAAGGGAAACCTGAAGATTCTGGACTTCGCCGAAGTCGCGCGCGAGGCTGCGGCCGGCCTTCATAGCGGCCTGTACCATGACATTGAGAAGGGCTGAGCGGGCCATTTCTTTTATCCTTTTTGGCGTGATCCCGAAACGTGGCTTCCAGCTGGATCACACAGTTATAGTAGACATCTTGATGCTTCGGACGCGGAGGCGCCTGAAAACAATCGGGGAATTGAGTAATCTGAGAAAGAACAGTCACAGTTTAGAGCGCATCTTGTCCGAAAACCGCTTCGCACTTTTCGGGATGCGCTCTAGCTGTGACAAAACATGCGGCGCCTGAAACAAGCGCCGCATGTTGATAAGCGTGTTTATGCGCGGCTGATGTATGTCAGTTCGCTGGTGTCAACGATCACGCGTTCGCCAGAAGCGATGAATGGCGGAACGAGGATGCGGATACCGTTTTCAAGCACAGCTGGCTTGTATGAAGAAGCAGCAGTCTGACCTTTGACAACCGGATCGGCTTCGACGATTGCAAGTGTCACCTGTTCCGGAAGACGAATGCCGATTGGCTTTTCTTCGTAAAGTTCAACAGTGACCATCATGCCGTCCTGAAGGAAGGCTGCACGGTCGCCAACGAAATCTTTCAGAAGTTCGAGCTGTTCATAGGATTCGGTGTCCATGAAAATCAGCGCTTCGCCCTGTTCGTAAAGGAACGAAAAGTCCTTCTGTTCCAGACGGACGCGCTCAACAGTTTCAGCAGCGCGAAAACGTTCATTGAGCTTGGTGCCGGTGATGAGGTTCTTCAGTTCAACCTGATTATAGGCACCGCCTTTGCCAGGCTTGACGGCATTGGTCTTGACCGCAGCCCACAGGCCGCCATCATGCTCGATGACATTGCCGGGGCGGATTTCGTTACCATTGATCTTCATGAGCTTAATCCGGGAATAAATGTGAAAACTGTTGCGGCCCGGCGCATCACGACAGAAAGGCAATCTCCCGCTTTATTTCGGGGATTGCGTCCATCTTTAACTCGAACCACGATAATAGGGTCTCCAAGACCATAAAACGAGGCTTTGTGCAAGCCTGAGCAAGCATTCAGCTTATTCTGAATGCCAAAATCAGCGTCAAATTCGTCAAATAGGTGGTGACTTTTCGGGTCTTTTCGATCACGCAGCTCTGGATTTCATCGCAATTTCTTGGGGCTAGATACCAAAATCTGCCCTACGTCTGAACACAAGTTCTTTCTGTGAGACCGCAGGAGATTTGATTTGCTGCGGCCGTTTAGTCCTCTCAAGTGGGCGAGGTACAGTACCTACGTCTATCAGGCCGGCGAGAAGGCTTATGAAAGCCAGTAAGGTCAGCTCCTGGGGAATGGGTCAAAAGGCAAAGAATGGAAAAAACGCGTCCCTTATGGTGACGCGCTTTTTTGCATTTTTAAACGTGAACGATGCCCGATATCACCGGACGCGAAGATTGTTAGCGGTCTGGATCGCTTCCTTGAGTTGCTCGTCCGACAAACCATCCATCATGTCATTGAGATCGGGCGAATGGAAACCGGCGCGCTGTGCGATGACATACCAGGCGGCAGATTTTACCAGATCACCATCTGTGCCGATGCCATCACGATAAAGGCGGGCGAGCCATGCCTGTGCCAACACCATACCGCGTTGGGCGGCAATCTGCATCCAGCCAAAGCCTTGTTCGTAATTGCGGTCGCCACCGCGGCCTTCGATCAGCCAACGCCCCAGATCATATTGTGCGGTGTCATAGCCCTTGCGCGCTGCAAGAAGCAGATATTCACGCGCCTTCTTGTCATCCTTTGAAATTTTGTCAGTGCCGTTGGCGTAAACTTGGCTGATTGCATATTCTGCATCGGGCAGTTTTGCTGCGGCCGCCTTTTCAAACCAAGGGAAGGCCTGATCGATTCCTGCCTTGCCGGATGCCTTCATCATGACAAGCTGGCCGTAATTGAACTGTGCCATCGCATTGCCGCCTTCGGCAGCTTTTTGCATCAGTTGAGTAGCTTTGGCGGTGTCTTTCTGAATGTATTGGCCCTGAAGCAAGAGGGCAGCGTAGCGAAACTGAGCTTCGTTAACGCCATTTTCTGCAGCCTTGGCATACCATTCGGCAGCTTTCTTCTGATCGGCAGGCACACCCAGCCCCCGGGCGTAGATTTCAGCGATAAGAGTTTGCGATGCCGGGTCGCCTTTTTCGGCCTGTGGCTTGGCGAGATTAAAGGCCGTCAAATAAAGCCCGCGCTGATAAGCGCCAAAAGCTTCATCGGCAGGTTTGTCGCCGAACCTGCTGGGATCGATGTGAGGCAAGGTGTTTGTGGACGCGGGCTGCGGCAGCATCTTTGGCTTTTCCGCAGGCTTGTCGCTTTTACCGTCATGTTTTTTTTGCGCGCCCGCCGGTTCGTCTGCAGCCATTGCAGCAGGAACGGACGCAACAAAGATCAAAACCGTGGCGAGAAGAATTCTGCTCTTCATGGGGCGTACAAAACCTTGGCGGATTTAGTTTTCGAAGCGAGGGGCATTTTCATCAAGAAGCCGGTTGGCTTCCGCTACGGCCTTTGCAGGGTCTTCTGCTTCAAAGACTGCACGTCCAAGGGCCACAAAATCAGCACCGGTCTGGGATGCTTCAATAACGCTTTCTACAGTGTTGCCGGCCTGTGCAACACTTGGAATCTCAACCAGTTCGGCCCACCAGCCGGCCAGTGCCAGATTGCGCGGGTGAGCTTCTGGCTTGTTATCCGCGCCAATCTTGCCAAAGAAAACGTAATCGGGCTGTAATTCACCAATTTCCATAGCGCTGTGACGATCACGAAGATTGCCTGTTCCAACGATGAATTTTGGTGTGTGCTTTTCGATGGCTTCAGCAAGCTCGGCTGCCTTACCTTCGATGTGAATGCCATCGGCACCGACGCGGCCAGCGATACGTGTATCGTTGAGAATGATTGCAGCAGCGCCTTTTTCCTGAATAACGGCAACGGCCTTTTGGGCAGATGCCTGAAACGTCGCTTCATCCAGATCGCCGCCGTCGAGAATCACGCTCGCAACATCGCCACCCGAAAGCGCTGCAGATAGGAGTTTTGCCAGTGCATCACCATTCGAGATCGGTGGTGCAACCAGCAAAAGGCGGCAGCGTTCGTTATCTTTTGTAGCAGTTGGCGCGTTCATAAACCAAACCTAGCGAAAAATGTTGATGGAATTCGGGCATAAAGTAAGAGGAGTTCGTTGAACAGCCCCTTTGCATTTATGGGGTATTTGCGGGCCAGTGTTCGGGGGCGATGAAAGCCTCGTGTTGGCATTATGTTATCCACTGGAACGAAAGTTGATTGGAACCAACCGGGTTCTGCCGGAATTACCAGTTATATAGGCGGCAATGAGTGCTGCGCTATTGCAGACGAAAAACAAACGGCAGGCAGGCGAAATGACGAATGAAACGGCGAAAATAGTGCCAAAGATTCGCGATACACGCATCGACGTGTTTCGTGCTTTGGCCCTGCTTACGATTTTCATCAATCATGTACCCGGAACGATTTTCGAGCACTTCACGCATAAGAATCTCGGCTTTTCCGATTCTGCCGAAGCTTTTGTTCTGATTTCAGGCATGGCTGTAGCCTTGGCCTATGGCGGCAAGTTTGCGCCGGGCAATCGTCTCGTGCTGACATTGAAAATGTGGCGCCGTGCGTGTGTGCTTTATACGGCCCACATTATGACGACGCTTGCAACGATTGGTATTTTTGCTGCCGCTGCCATTTTCCTCAAGCATCGTGAGCTTCTGACCCAGATCAATATCGGGCCGCTGGTCAAGCAGCCGGTTGAAGCTCTGCTTGGCCTCGTCACGCTTGGACATCAGCTCGGCTACAACAACATTCTCTCGATGTATGCCGTCATGCTTCTTATGACGCCGCTACTGCTTCTGCTTGCACGCATCAGCCTTTCGCTGATGGTCGCTGTGTCTGGTACGGTATGGTTGCTGTCGGGTCTGTATGGTGTGGCCCCTATCAACTATCCGACCGGAGGTGTCTGGTTCCTTAATCCTTTGTCGTGGCAGTTTCTGTTTGCCATTGGTATTGCTGGTACGATCCATGTTCGTCGCGGCGGTAAGCTGCCGACACATCCTGCGCTGATTACAGTTGCTGTCGGTTACCTGGTACTCTCGCTTGCTTGGGTTCGTATTCCGCTTTGGGGTATCGACGCTTCGATGGGTATGCCGGCAGTTCTGACCGGTTTCGACAAGACTTTCCTTTCGGCTCCGCGTCTTCTGCATGTGCTGGCGATGGCTTATCTGATCGCGGTTGTTCCGACACTGAACAGCATTGCGCGGACGTCTCCGGATAATCCGCTCGCTATTCTAGGCAAGCATTCGCTGCCTGTCTTCATTGCCGGTACGCTGCTGGCGATGGTTGCACAGGTGATGAAGCTCGTTAATCCGGGTGGCCTGCCATATGACACATTGCTGATCGCAACCGGTGTCGTGATGCAATTCGCACTGGCTTATTATCTTGAGTGGCTGCCGACTATCGGTTGGGGCAAGAAGCCAGCGGCAAAGTCTGTAGCGGCCGAAGGAACCAAGGTTCCTGCTGCTTCAAACCCAAAGCCTGCTTTACAGCACGGTTAATAAGCCAGTTTCAAAAGCCGCTTTCGGGCGGCTTTTTCGTTTGGGATGCGCTATACGAACGGTGATTTTCCACAGCGCACCCGCGATATTAACTCTTCATTAATCTTAATAGCGTTAAATGGTTTACATCCAGTTCGGCTGGATTCTTACCGAGTGGTTTAGCCACTCTGTTTGACGCCTCCCTGTTAAACTCCTGAGAGCCGCCTTTGCGGCTCTTTTTTTATGCTTTTCCGGGGAATCACAGCGTATGTGCGCGACTTCTCTATTCGGCTCTTTGCAAGCTTCATTTAAAACCTCCCAAAAATATTAACCGAACGTTAAACATAAACTTGCGCGACCGTGCATGAAGGTGCAATTTGTCGTGGACTTGTCTAATGCAGCTGTTCCGTCCCAGCTCTCCTCATGGTCGAACGACTGTTCAGTAATTTTCATTCGCATTCAAGTGACGAGAATGCGAGCAACAGAATGTCCGCCCGTTGTGCGGTCATGTAAGGTGGCAGAGCAGTGATTAGCGAACAGGGACAGATGCCGGGTAACATGATCAGCCTTGCTGAACGCATGGTGTTCTCGGATTCCTTCAAGCCGATTTACAGTGAAGGCATGGATATGGTCGAGGAAGCTGCGAGCTATCTCGACGGTGAGGGCCGCGAAGAAGCGCGCAATCTCTCGCGCGTTGCCGCGACGCTTTATGCTGCCGAATCGATGCGCATGACCACCCGTCTGATGCAGGTTGCTTCCTGGCTCCTGTTGCAGCGCGCTGCCCGCAACGGTGAAATGTCCCGCCAGCAGGTAGCGGCTGAGAAGGCTAAGGTTCGTCTTGATACGCCTTCAGCCGGTGATGTCGCTCCGGGCTGGAATGAACTTCCATTCGCATTCATTGAGCTCATCGAACGCTCGATCCGCCTTCAGGCGCGTGTCCGCCGCATGGATCGCAATGTATATGGTGAAGTCGTTTCCCTGCAAAGCGCTCCGCGTGGCAATCCGGTGTCGGATCAGATCGTACTGCTCAAGACGGCTTTTGGCGCTTCCTAAGATTTCGCTTTTGATAGCCTGCAAATGGCGTTCTTTTGCGCTTCCGGTGCTCATGTACCTTTAAGTACACTGCGCTCCGGTTCTCAAAGAACACCATTTTCGACTCATCAAAGCCAAAATCTGCGCAGGCGACCTGCATCATCTGATGCGTATGTTTCTCTTTTGTTCACATTTATGCTGTCAAGTGAACCTGTCTGAGGATAGGGTTCACTTATGAAAGAAACGATTCGCATCATTGGCATTGATCCGGGGCTCCGCCGTACCGGTTGGGGCGTTGTCGAATCGCTTGGAAATTCCCTGCATTTCATTGGCTCTGGCACTGTGACGTCTAATGCCGAGATGGATCTGGCTTCGCGGCTTTGCCAGCTGCATGAGGGGCTGTCCAAAGTTCTGCATGAATTCATGCCGCATGAAGCAGCGGTTGAGCATACATTCGTCAACAAGGATGCGACGGCCACGCTGAAGCTCGGGCAAGCGCGCGGTATTGCACTTCTGGCACCGGCACAGGTGGGGCTTCCTGTTGCGGAATATGCGCCCAATGCCGTCAAGAAGGCGGTCATTGGTGTCGGCCATGGCGAAAAACAGCAGATTCATATGATGGTGAAGGTTCTGATGCCGCGTGCAACATTCGATACAAGCGATGCTGCCGATGCGCTCGCCATTGCCATTTGCCATGCACATCACCGTCAGAGCATTGTCAGCGCACGCAGAATGCAGGCGCTTCTAAGTTAACGCGTATCTTGTTCCGAAAACCGTTACACACTTTTCGGGATGCGCTGGCAGCGGGGTAAAATCAGAATGATCGGCAAGCTTAAGGGCGTGATCGATGAAATCGCTGAGGATCATGCCGTTATCGACGTGCATGGTGTCGGCTATGTTGCCTTTTGTTCCGCTCGAACGCTCGGTAATCTGGGTGGGGCAGGCGAGGCGGCTATTCTGTTTATCGAGACCTATGTGCGTGAGGACATGATCCGCCTTTATGGTTTCGGATCGCAGCTTGAGCGCGAATGGTTTCGTCTGTTGCAGAATGTGCAGGGTGTGGGTGCCAAGGTGGCGCTTGCCGTGCTTGGAACATTGACGCCGCCTGAGCTTGCCAATGCCATTGCGCTGCGTGATCTCGCAATGGTTTCACGTGCGCCGGGTGTTGGCAAAAAGGTGGCCGAACGCATTGTTACTGAATTGAAGAACAAGGCACCTGCTTTTGCGGGTGATGCAAGCGGGACTATCGGTCTCAAGCAGGAGCTCGGCGCAGGTGCAGCCCCTGCTCCCGTAACTGATGCTGTTTCAGCACTTTCCAATTTAGGATATTCACGCGATCAGGCGGCGAACGCTGTGGCTGCAGCCTTGAGGGAAGCTGGTGATGATGCCGATTCGGCCAAGCTCATTCGTCTTGGCCTTAAGGAGCTGTCGCGGTGAACTACTTGTCTCGACTTAGCGATCGTGCGAGGAGGGAGCCATGAGCGACCGTAATCCTCTTATCGATGCTGACCTGCGTGGCGAAGACGCCGACAGCACATTGCGCCCACAAACGCTTAACGATTTTGTCGGGCAGGCGGCGGCGCGCGCCAATCTCAAGGTGTTTATCGAAGCCGCCAAGGTTCGCGGCGAAGCGCTCGATCATGTGCTCTTCGTCGGGCCTCCGGGACTGGGCAAAACGACGCTCGCGCAAATCATGGCCAAGGAACTTGGCGTCAATTTCCGCTCGACCTCTGGTCCAGTGATTGCGAAGGCCGGTGATCTGGCAGCACTTCTCACCAATCTTGAAGACCGCGATGTGCTCTTCATTGATGAAATTCATCGTCTTAGCCCGGCTGTTGAGGAAATTCTCTATCCGGCGATGGAAGATTTCCAGCTCGATCTCATCATTGGTGAAGGTCCTGCGGCGCGTTCGGTCAAGATCGATCTGGCGAAATTCACGCTGGTTGCTGCAACGACACGTCTTGGGCTGCTGACCACGCCTTTGCGGGATCGTTTCGGTATTCCGGTCAGGCTCAATTTCTATACTGTTGAAGAGCTCGAATATATTGTGCGCCGTGGTGCACGCATCATGCAGATGGGCATTTCGCCTGATGGCGCGCTGGAAGTCGCGCGCCGTTCGCGTGGGACACCGCGTATTGCAGGCCGTCTGTTGCGCCGAGTGCGCGATTTTGCGCTGGTCGCGGGCGTCGATGTAATTGATCGCAAGATTGCCGATGAAGCTTTGTCGCGGCTTGAAGTGGATAATCGTGGCTTTGATCAGCTTGACCGGCGTTATCTCGATATGATCGCGCGGAATTTTGGCGGCGGTCCGGTCGGAATTGAAACCATTGCAGCCGGCTTGTCTGAACCGCGTGATGCCATCGAAGACATTATCGAACCCTATATGATCCAGCAGGGATTTTTGCAGCGCACGCCGCGCGGGCGTGTTCTGACTGCACTCGCCTGGCAACATATGGGACTGGCAGCACCTGCCGAAGTGGCCCAGCAATCGCAGTTCGGCCTTTTCATGGAAGACGAATAGTTATGGATCATGCGCAGGTTGCGGGCGAACTGAAAGACGGGACCCATCATCTCTATGCCCGTATCTATTATGCCGATACGGATTTCTCGGGCTTCGTTTATCACGGTCGCTATCTCGAATTTTACGAGCGCGGCCGCACCGATTTCCTGCGTCTCCAGGATGTTCACCATATCGAGCTTGCTGAAGGTTCGCTGGGCGAGGAAATGGTCTGGGTCGTTCGCCGCATGGAGATCGACTACAAATCACCTGCGAAAATGGATGATCTGATCTTGGTGGAAACCCGTGTCAGCGAAATTCGCGGGGCACGGGTCATCATGGCGCAGAAGATCACCTGTGACGGCCGATTGCTGTCAGAAGCCAAGGTTGAAGCGGTCATGATTACCAAACAGGGCCATCCCCGCCGTATTCCGGATGAATGGCGCGAAGCTTTTCAGAAAGCTGACTGAGTTTTTTGAGTGCCCTGCAATAATTAACGGGCAAGCTCGTCTTCTCAGCAAATGCTAACGCATCTTTAACCATAATATTCCATTAATGATGATGACGGAATCGGTTGAAGGGCCGGGTTGAAGCGTAGCGCCTTCCTTTCACCAAAATTAACCGTAACAAGCGCTGTGAGGATTTAAAGTTGAAATCCGAAATGGCGGTTGTGGCGTAGAGCGTCAGCATATCCGTCAGGGTGTGCAAAAAGCTCGTTAGATAAAGCTGCGCAGGTTGAGGCGTTCGGAAAGCGGACGTTTCTTGAATAATTTGCGATGCCGCCCGGTCAAGAGGCCGGGCGTTTGGATTCGAGGACGGTAGATCGATGGAAAATGTTGCGCTCGCGGCCCCTGCCGCCGATATTACCCTCTGGGGCCTGTTCATGCAGGCGGGCTGGGTCGTTAAGCTGGTTATGCTTGGTCTCGTGGTCGCCTCGGTCTGGACATGGGCTATCATCGTGGACAAAATTGTTGCTTATGGACGCGCGCGTCGCGCGATTGATCGCTTTGAACAGGCGTTCTGGTCCGGGCAGTCGCTGGAAGAATTATACCGCAATCTCAATGATCGCCGAACCACTGGCATGGCGTCGATTTTCATGGCTGCCATGCGCGAGTGGAAAAAGTCGTTTGAGAAGGGTGCGCGCTCTCCGATTGCACTTCAGATGCGTATCGACAAGGCTATGGATGTGGCTCTGGCGCGAGAAAGCGACAAGCTGGAATCGCGCTTAGGCTTTCTTGCGACAATCGGTTCTGCTGCTCCCTTTATCGGCCTGTTCGGTACGGTTGTCGGTATTATGACGTCGTTCCAGGCAATTGCTGCATCGAAGAACACCAATCTCGCGGTCGTGGCACCGGGTATCGCGGAAGCGCTGCTTGCAACAGCTATTGGTCTGCTTGCCGCTATCCCTGCTGTTATCGCCTACAACAAGCTTTCGAGCGATGCGGGTAAGGTCAATGGTCGGCTTGAAGGCTTTGCGGACGAGTTCTCTGCCATACTGTCGCGCCAAATTGATGAGAAGCTGACGCCGCGCAGCTAAAACATGTCGCGGAAAAGTGGGAACCGGTTTTCCGATAACGACATGCGTGAAAACAAAAAATAGAGCGTTCCAGCATCAAAGTTAAATCGAGCCTTCGGGAATATTGAAATGGGCATGTCGGTTGGAAATCAGGGAATGCAGTCAGGCGGACGCCGCAGGCGTGGTCGCAAGAAGGCATTGATGAGTGAAATCAACGTTACGCCATTCGTGGACGTGATGCTGGTGCTGCTTATCATCTTCATGGTCTCTGCTCCGCTTTTGACAGTCGGCGTGCCTATCGATCTGCCGGATACGCAGGCGAAAGCCATGAATGCTGACACACAGCCGATCACTGTATCGGTGAACAGTGAAGGCCAGATCTATCTGCAGGAAACTGAAATTCCGCTTGATGAAGTTGTTGCCAAACTTCAGGCTATTGCCAAGACCGGTTATGAAGAGCGCATTTTCGTGCGCGGTGACAAGTCTGCCGATTACGGCACTGTCATGAAGGTCATGGCTCGCATTTCCGCCGCCGGTTTCAAGAATATCGGCCTTGTGACACTCCAGGAGCAGGATAGCTGACGCCATCATGAAGGCTGGCCTGACATCTTCTGTAGCGCTCCATACCGTCGTTATCGCGCTGGGGCTCTTCTCCTTTTCCTCGCCGAAGGCATTCGACGTGCAGGATTCGGAGTCGTTTCCGGTCGACATCGTGCCGATCGAATCGATTACCCAGATCCAGCAGGGCGATAAGACCGCGCCGATGAAGGAAAAGTCGGCGCCTGTTCCGACGAAAAAACCACAGACCGTGCCTGATGCTCAGAATGTTGGCGATCAGGAAGTAGATACCCAAACACCGCCACGGCCTGAAAACAAGGCCAAGCCGATTGAAGCGGCTGAGGAACCCAAAGCGCAGCCGGAGCCGGTCAAGAAGCCGGAACCGAAGCCTGATCCAAAGCCTGAACCTAAGCCACAGGACAAGCCAACGCCGGTGCCTGCGACTGAAGTGCAAACAAAGCCTGAAGAAAAGCAGGACGTGAAACCTGATCCGGTGGCGGAAGCCATTGAGAAACAGGCCGAAGCACCGGATCAGACCGCGCCGAAATTGCCGGACAATGTTCCAGCACCGCAGGCAAAGCCAAAACCGCCACAGGCGCAGACCGCCAAGACGCCGGATCGCAAGCCAACGGAAGATCAGAAGAAGTCTCAAACTGCTTCTCAGACATCGCAGTCGAAGAATGACGCGATTGCCGATGAGGTTGCAGCTCTTCTGAACAAGCAGAAGGCGTCTGGCGGCGGCGCAAAGCGTTCGACCGATCAGGCATCGCTGGGCGGCAAGAAGAATACTGGCGGCTCCAAGCTGAGCCAGAGTGAAATGGATGCCCTGCGTGGTGCGATTTCCAAGTGCTGGAACGTGCCTGCCGGTGTGGCAGATGCGCCTGGTCTTGTTGTGACGGTCAAGATGCAACTTAATCAGGACGGCTCAATTCAAGGCACCCCGCAGGTAACTTCCGGTGGTGGTGGTGATGGTGTGGGCCGGGCGGCAGCTGAAAGCGCCAAGCGGGCTGTGGCTCGCTGCGCACCATACAATCTGCCTGCAGACAAATATGATTCATGGTCGGAAGTAATCGTCAACTTCGACCCGAGCGAAATGTTCTGATCAGCTTGGCTGGTCACTCCTAACGAATGCCTGAATGAGGCCCGCCAATAAGGCCCCTCAATAAGGTCTCTGCATAGTTCCCTAGGAATTATGCAGCAAATCTAAACTGTTAGAGCGACCTTTGTGCGCCCAATAGGGCGCACGGCACTCTAAGGACAAAAGAGGTCCCTGAAGACATGAAGATCGGCATCATGAAAACAAAGATCCGGACAGTTTTTTCGGCTTTCGCCTGTATGATTGCTGCAAGCCTTGTTGCTACCATGCCTGCGCGCGCGGTGGTGGAAATCAACATCAACAAGGGTGTGGTAGAGCCATTACCGGTAGCGATCACCGATTTCCTATCGGGCGATCAGCTCGGAGCGAATATCACATCGGTCATTGCGGCAGATCTTGAACGTTCGGGCCTTTTCGCACCGATCAACAAGAATGCATTCATTGAAAAGATTTCCAACCCGGACGCAACGCCGCGTTTTGAAGATTGGAAAGTCATCAATGCACAGGCACTGGTCACGGGCCGTATCACCAAGCAGCCGGATGGCAGGCTTAAGGCTGAATTCCGTCTTTGGGATACGTTTGGTGGTCAGCAGCTGATCGGTCAGCAGTTTTTCACAACACCGGATAACTGGCGTCGTGTTGCTCACATCATCGCGGATGCGATCTATGAACGCCTGACCGGTGAAAAGGGTTACTTCGATACGCGAATTGTTTTTGTTGATGAATCAGGTCCAGCACAGAAGCGCGTAAAGCGTTTGGCTATCATGGATCAGGACGGCGCCAATGTGCGTTATCTGTCCGATGGCCGTGATATGGCGCTGACGCCGCGCTTCTCGCCTAATCGTCAGGAAGTCACTTACATGTCGTTTGCTGGTGGTCAGCCGCGTGTTTATCTGCTGCAGCTTGAAACAGGTCAGCGTGAACTCGTTGGTAACTTCCCGGGCATGTCGATTGCACCGCGCTTTTCGCCTGACGGCCAGAAGGTTGTGATGAGCCTCCTGCAGGATGACGGTAGCGCGAACGTCTATACAATGGACTTGCGTAACCGGACCACAACGCGCCTCACCAACAGCCAGGCGATTGATACCAGTGCATCCTATTCGCCAGATGGTTCGCAGATCGTATTTTCATCAGATCGTGGCGGACGCCCACAGCTCTATGTGATGGGTGCTGATGGTTCCAATCCGCGTCGTATCTCCGCAGGTGACGGCAGCTACTCCACTCCCGTCTGGTCGCCACGTGGTGATTTGATCGCTTTCACAAAGCAGTCGCAGGGACAGTTCTCCATCGGTGTCATGAAGACCGATGGTACGGGTGAGCGTCTGTTGACTTCGGGCTTCCACAACGAAGGTCCGACCTGGGCTCCGAACGGCCGTGTCCTGATGTTCTTCCGCAAGGCAGCAGGTGCCGGTGGCCCACGGCTCTTTACGATTGATCTGACTGGCCGCAACGAACGCCAGATCCAGACCCCGAACTTCGGTTCCGATCCGGCCTGGTCGCCGCTGCTCGAGTAGTCTGTTGAGCGTAGCTAACAAGTTTGAAGGCGCGAAACGCAGGTTTCGCGCCTTTTTTTATGGCAAATTGCCATAATCCGGGTCCGCGGGCCGTGTTTCTGCCGCATTTAGCCATCACTGGCTAAAAACAGAATTGCTGCCGGGAAAACCGGTTTGCATCTGGCCGAAAGAAATTGTTAACCATACTTCTTGAGCCTGCTTTAACCTAAATATGATTATTGGTTGGTTACGCAGGAACATCAAATCTTAAGGAGCTCCGGCCCATGCGCCGTTTCCAGTCGATTGCACGTAGCCCTATCGCTATTGCCCTTTTCATGACGCTTGCCGTTGCCGGTTGTGCGTCCAAGAAGAACCTTCCGAACAATGCCGGTGATCTTGGCTTGGCTGGTGGCGCTGCAACGCCCGGCTCTTCGCAGGATTTCACCGTGAATGTCGGCGACCGTATTCTGTTCGATCTCGATTCTTCGCTGATCCGCGCTGATGCGCAGCAGACCTTGTCGAAGCAGGCCCAGTGGCTGCAGCGTTATCCGCAGTACTCGGTCACCGTCGAAGGCCATGCCGACGAACGCGGTACACGTGAGTACAACCTTGCACTCGGTCAGCGCCGTGCAGCTGCAACCCGCGACTTCCTCGCGGCTCGTGGTGTTCCAACCAGCCGCATGCGTACCGTTTCCTACGGTAACGAACGTCCAATCGCCGTTTGCGATAGCGACTCCTGCTGGTCTCAGAACCGCCGCGCTGTTACCGTTCTCAACGGTGCTGGCAGCTAAGTTTCAGCAATTAGTCTAAACCTAATCCGGAAAAAGCGGCCTTTGGGCCGCTTTTTTTGCTTCAGACCCCGACTATTGGTGGTTTCGACAAATTTTGGCCGAAGTCAGCAGTGTCATAGGGAAAGCATCTTTGCTTTTTATGGATTTTCTCTAAAAGCTGAGAGAGCCGTGAGAAATTGGGTGTTCAGATAATATTCAGGCACGGTGCCTGATCATTCTGCACATAACCATGATTATCGCGGTTCAAGATTTTAGGGTACATGAGCGATAGGGGCAAAAAGGAATGAGGAAACCAATGAGAAAAGTGACGCTGGCAATTGCCATGCTGCCGCTTTTGGCAAGTGCTCCGGTTCTGGCGGCATCTGTTTCTTCGCAGCAAGGGCAAATCCAGCTGGCGCAGGCGGGTGATCCCGGCGGTGGGCAGTTTTCGCAGCAGGTCTGCAATCTCGCGCATCAGAATGCGCAGTCCTATGCTCGCATCCTGCAGCTCCGTGATAAGATGCTAAAGATCCAGCGCGATAACGAAACCCGCTTCCAGGCACTGGAAAAGGGGCGGGGCGGCGCTCAGAACCATGTCAGCATCGGCTCGACCGCGATACTTGATGATGCCATGCGCGATAGCGGTGGCGCGGGCGGGCAGGGCGGATATCAGAGCCCGGGCTTGCAGCAGGAGTTGATCCGCAATCTCACCGGTAAGGTCGAGGATGTCGATGCGCAAATTGCGTTCACGAACGAGCAATTGCAGAAGACGCAGGACGACAATGAATTCCGCTTCGAGGAACTGGAAAAGAAGAAGGGTGGCGGAGCCGCAGCGCAGGCAAATGCGGGCCAGAACACGCCTGTCGCGCCTCCACCGGGAAGCGATCTCTGCACGCAAGGCATGGCAAATCCTGCAGCCATTGCAGACACGCTTGGTGCCCGTGCTGAAGCGATGAACTTCCAGGTCCTTGAACTGCAGGACCAGATGCAGAAAATGCAGGAAGAAAACGAACGCCGCTTCCAGGCACTGGAAAATGGTGATCGTGCGGATGCTGGCGGCGCGCCAAATGATGGTGGCAACACATCACTGGCAAGTGCTGCTCCTGCTGGAAACCCCGATAACGGGGTTTCTGGAAGCACTGCGCAAGACGGTAATTTGGGTTCTTCTTCTCAAACGGCGGCCAATGATCCATCGGGCGCCGATTCCATGGCTATTGGTTCGGGTTCCGCTCAACAGGGCAACCCTCAGCGTGGGGAGCCGCCGAGAACGCTTGGCTCCATCCGGTTTGACAACAATGGCAATGTAATCGGCGAAACGATGAATGTTGAGCCACGCCCGGTAGAACAAGGTGCTGCACTTCCTGCTGGTGAAGCGGTTGCGTCTCTTCCGACCGATGACAATCCAAATTCGCTGTATCAGGCTGCTTATCAGTACCTGATGTCTGGCGACTATAAGGCTGCGGAGACTGGTTTCCGCGAGCACATTAAGCGTTATCCTGCTGATCCGACAACGGCGGAAGCACGGTACTGGCTCGGTGAATCGCTTTATGGTCAGTCACGTTTCCCGGAAGCAGCAACGGTCTTTATCGACACGCAGCGCGATTACCCGGATTCAAAGCGTGCGCCGGAGAATATGTTCAAGCTCGGTATGACGCTTGAAAAAATGGACAACCATGATGTTGCTTGCGCGACTTTCAAGCAGATTCCTGACCGCTATCCGAATGCGGCGCCCGCAATTTTGAAGCGGGTAACGGATGAGCGCACGCGTATTAAATGCTGACCGCGGAGATCATTTGTGGGGCTTTCCCCGACCGAAATTTTTAAATCTTTCGGACTTGAGAACGCCAAAGGAATTGTGGCTGCCGTTTCAGGCGGGAGCGATTCACTGGCGCTTTTGTTCCTTTTGAAAGAGTATCTCACGACGCTGGATAGTCCGCCGTCGCTGACTGCAGTTACCATCGATCATCGTTTGCGCGACGAATCGGCCAACGAAGCCGAGGATGTGGGGCGTCTTTGCAATGTGCATGGCATTGCTCATCGTGTCCTGGCCTGGGATGACCCGAAGCCTAAAAGCGGTGTCGCTGCTGCTGCCCGTTCTGCACGCTACCGGCTTCTGGTGCAGGCCGCCCAAGAGGCGGGCGCAGATTTTATCGCCACCGGGCATACACGCGACGACCAGATCGAAACATTCCTGATGCGGAGGGAACGCAGCTCTCATTCAGAAGCGCGTGGACTTGCGGCAATGGCTTCGCGTTCATGGCTGGAAAACTCCATCGAGCTGATCAGACCGTTGCTCGATGAGCAGCGAGCGGAGTTGCGTCAGGAGTTGATAAAGCGAAATGTCGTGTGGATCGATGATCCGAGTAACGTAAACACGAATTACGAACGCCCGCGTGTGCGCATGACGTCTGCTGCTGAGGCTGATCCTGATTTGGTGCTCGCCCAGATCGCGCTCGCAAGCGCTGCTCGTAAACGCGATAATGCAGCTCTGATTGCGGTGTTGGCTAATCCGGATTCTGTGACTATGAGCCCGCTTGGCACGATCACTGTCGGTGCCACTATCTATGCGGCCTTGCCGGAAAATGTGCGGCGGCTGTTTTCAGGTCTGCTTGCTTCCATTGCCGGTGGTCGGCGCTTTTTGCCCGGTGATGCTGAACGATCCCGCATCGAGAGAGTTTTATCCGGGCAGGAAAAAAGCGATCGGATGACGGTTTTCGGAGCGCTGGTTGAACTGGGCAAGAAGGGGCAACCACACCGCTTCAGGCGTGAGCGGCGCAACCTTCCTGTCATGCGTCTTGACCCCGGTCAGCGGATCATTTGGGATGGGCGTTATCGGTTCACCAATGAGGACGCGCATTCATTTGATATCGGTGCTCCTGAACGGCAGGAGCTTATCGATTTTATAAAGAACACCGGGCGGGAGATTGATTCGAGCCAACGGGAAGCCTTGCTGGTACTCCCGGCCTTATATGAAAACGGCAAGCTCTCGCAGCTTCCTGCAATGATTGGGCAGAAACTGCCCATAGGAATCAGTGTCGAACGGCATTTCGCGATCTTCGATCATGTGTTGCCGGGTTACGATTTTGGGCTGGCAAATGCCGTTGAAAAGCGGTTTGGCCGTGAATGTCCTAATTTTTATAAACCAGAATGACAAGAATCGAAGACGAGGCGGCTCTCGCGCCTTGGCAAGGCCTTCCTTCGATCCTATGTTAAGTCGAAACATCGTCCCGTTCTCGCGGGATGGCCGTGGTATCGATTGGACCCGTTATGAATCCGAACTATCGCAACTTCGCCCTTTGGGCGATCATTGCTCTGCTCTTGATCGCGCTGTTCAACCTGTTCCAGAGTCCTGGCCAGCGCACCAATTCCCGTGAAGTTTCCTATTCCCAGTTTATCGACGACGTTTCCAACGGGCGCGTAAAGTCGGTAACAATTACTGGTGAGCGGATCAGCGGTACGTTTGCCGATAACGGCTCGACATTCCAGACCTATTCACCGGGTGATACCGGACTGGTTTCCCGTCTCGAGGAAAAGGGCGTGGCCATCACTGCCCGTCCTGAAAGCGACGGTTCCAGCTCGCTCTTGGGTATCCTTCTGTCCTGGCTGCCGATGATCCTTATTCTGGGTGTGTGGATTTTCTTCATGCGCCAGATGCAAGGCGGTTCGCGCGGTGCGATGGGCTTTGGCAAGTCCAAGGCCAAGCTTCTGACCGAAGCGCATGGCCGTGTGACCTTTCAGGACGTAGCAGGTGTTGAAGAAGCCAAGCAGGATCTGGAAGAAATCGTAGAATTCCTGCGTGATCCGCAGAAGTTCCAGCGTCTGGGCGGTAAGATTCCACGCGGCGTTCTGCTCGTTGGACCTCCCGGAACCGGTAAGACGCTTCTTGCGCGTTCCGTTGCTGGCGAAGCCAATGTGCCGTTCTTCACGATTTCTGGTTCTGACTTTGTTGAAATGTTTGTCGGTGTTGGTGCAAGCCGCGTCCGTGACATGTTCGAACAGGCCAAGAAGAATGCGCCTTGCATCATCTTCATCGACGAAATCGACGCCGTCGGTCGCCACCGTGGTGCCGGTCTTGGCGGCGGCAACGACGAACGCGAACAGACGCTGAACCAGCTTCTGGTCGAAATGGATGGTTTTGAAGCAAACGAATCAATCATTCTGATTGCTGCAACCAACCGTCCCGACGTTCTTGACCCAGCGCTTCTTCGTCCGGGCCGTTTCGACCGTCAGGTCGTGGTCCCGAACCCGGATATCGTTGGTCGCGAGCAGATCCTGAAAGTGCATGTGCGTAATGTTCCGCTTGCACCGAATGTTGATCTTAAGGTGATTGCACGCGGTACGCCGGGCTTCTCCGGTGCTGATCTTGCCAATCTCGTGAACGAATCTGCCTTGATGGCGGCACGTCGCAACAAGCGCCTTGTGACCATGCAGGAGTTCGAAGACGCCAAGGACAAGATCATGATGGGTGCGGAACGCCGCTCTGCCATGACGCCGGAAGAAAAGGCCAATACGGCTTACCACGAAGCAGGGCACGCTATTGTAGCGATGAACGTTCCGAGTTCTGATCCGGTCCATAAGGCAACCATCATTCCGCGCGGTCGTGCACTGGGTATGGTGATGCAGTTGCCGGAGGGTGATCGTTATTCGGCGACCTATACCTGGATGGTTTCGCGTCTGGCGATCATGATGGGTGGTCGTGTGGCCGAAGAGCTGAAGTTTGGCAAGGAAAACATCACCTCTGGTGCTTCCTCCGACATTCAACAGGCTACCAAGCTCGCTCGTTCGATGGTGACCCAGTGGGGTTATTCCGACAAGCTCGGTCGCGTGGCTTATGGCGACAATCAGGAAGAAGTTTTCCTTGGCCATTCGGTTTCGCGCACGCAGAATGTTTCGGAAGAAACCGCACAGATCATCGATGCCGAAGTGCGTCGTCTGATCGACGAAGCCTATGCTGATGCAACTCGTATCCTGACCGAAAAGCGTGAGGACTGGATTGCTCTTGCAGAAGGTCTGCTCGAATATGAAACGCTGAGCGGTGATGAAATCAAGGAACTGATTGCTGGCAACAAGCCATCGCGTGATCAGGGTAGTGATACACCGTCCCGCGGTTCGGGTGTGCCTAAGGCTGGCAGCGCGCGCAAGCGCAAGGGTGAGGAACCGGGCAATGAGCCGGGCATAGAGCCTAACCCGCAGCCGCAATAAGCATCTTTGCAAATTTTGAAAGCCGGGCAGTTTGCCCGGCTTTTCTCTTTTGTGGGTATAAAATCCATAACAAGGCTCGGTTAAGGATTTCGGCGCATCATGAGCACAATGTGGGGCATGAGGCTTTGATGCGATCTGGTTCCCCGAAAGGTGAAATTGCAATGACGGGTGGTTTTGCGCTAATAACGCAGACAATCGATTACCGGACTAAAAGGTTCGGCTGCCATTGCCGTCTCACTGGTTTAACAGCGACTGATATTTGATTGCTTCGAGATGGCTCTATGGCGCAACGCAAGGCTAAAAATATGACACGCAAATATTTTGGAACAGACGGCATTCGCGGCAAGGCAAACAGCTTTCCGATGACGCCTGATATTGCCATGAAAGTTGGTATGGCAGTTGGGCACATCTTCCGTCGCAAGGGCCAGGCGTCGCGCGTTGTGATCGGCAAGGATACCCGTCGTTCCGGCTATATGCTGGAGAACGCTTTGGTGGCTGGTTTCACTGCCGCTGGCATGGACGTCTTTCTGCTCGGGCCAATTCCGACACCGGCTGTTGCCATGTTGTGCCGCTCATTGCGTGCCGATATCGGCGTGATGATTTCCGCCTCGCATAATCCGTTCTTTGACAATGGCATCAAGCTTTTTGGCCCCGATGGCTTCAAGCTTTCTGATGAGATCGAATTGCAGATCGAAAGCCTGATCGATAGCGATCTCTCAGCGCATCTCGCGACCCATGGTGAAGTGGGCAAGGCAAAGCGCGTTGATGGCGATATTTATCGCTATATCGAATTTGCGAAGCGCACGCTGCCGCGCAATATATCGCTCAATGGTCTGCGTGTGGTGGTCGATTGCGCCAATGGTGCGGGCTACAAGGTAGCGCCTTCGGCCCTATGGGAACTTGGTGCAGAAGTCATCACCATCAATGATGAGCCGAACGGTATCAACATCAATGAGGATTGCGGTTCAACCCATCCCATCGGTTTGATGAAGAAGGTGCATGAAGTGCGGGCCGATGTCGGTATTGCGCTTGATGGCGATGCGGATCGCGTTCTGCTCGTCGATGAAAATGGAACTGTGATTGATGGTGATCAGCTTCTGGCAGTGATTGCCGAATCATGGGCTCGGTCTGACCGCCTGCAAGGCGGCGGTATCGTTGCGACCATCATGTCCAACCTTGGTCTCGAACGCTTCCTGCATGATCACAATATGACGCTTGCGCGTACCAAGGTCGGTGATCGCTATGTGGTCGAGCATATGCGTGAGCATGGCTTCAATGTGGGTGGCGAGCAGTCAGGACATATTGTTCTGTCGGATTTTGCCACGACCGGCGATGGGCTGGTATCAGCCTTGCAGATTCTTGCGGTTGCGCAGGAAGAGAACAAGCCACTGAGCGAGCTGTGCCGTAAGTTTGAACCCGTGCCACAGCTTCTCAAGAATGTCCGCACCACTGGCGGTAAGCCGCTTGAGAACAAGAAGGTCAAGAGCGCGATTGACGAAGCCACTGAACGTCTTGGCGCTCAGGGGCGTCTGGTCATTCGTCCATCGGGAACCGAGCCGCTTATCCGCGTGATGGCGGAAGGGGATGATCGCATTCTCGTCGAAAAGGTCGTGAACGATATTATCAGTGTGATTTCTTCGGAAAGTGCAGCGGCCTGATTAAAGCATTTCCAGCAAAAAGTGCGAAGCGGTTTTGCGTAGGATAATGCGAAAAAACAAATAGTTACAGCGGCTTCAACGATTCAGTCTTAACTGGAACCGCTGTAAGCCGAAGGCATTTGAAACACAAAAAGCGCGGAATTTTCCGCGCTTTTTTGTTGCCGATATGCCCTGCCGCATACTTTAGAGAAGCTTAATAAATGTAGTTAAAAAACAAGGTTAAGTTGTATTTAACTTTTCCTGAATAATCTGCCCCAGAATATTCGGTTCCGACGCGGTTGCGGCGTGACAAATCGATGGGGCAGATAAATGAACAGTCTTATTAGAAATTTGTGTGCTGGTTTGGCCGCATCGGCAGCCTTGATGGCTTCAGGTTCTCTTGGCTTGGCGGCGGACTATATTGAACCCGTACCGGAAGTGGTTGTCGCTCCCCCAGCCGTCGGAGGCTGGTATCTGCGTGGCGATGTGGGCTACTCAGCGGCGAAATTCCGTGGTGCCAGCTATACGCTGCCGGGCGGTGGTGGCTGCAATACCTGTGGTGAAGGCGATCCGCAGATCCATGGCGGCAAGCTGAAGGGCTCGTTCCTGCTTGGCGGTGGTGTTGGTTATCAGGTGACCGATTACTTCCGCACGGATTTGACGCTCGACTACATGACCCGTGCGAAGTTCACCAGCGACCGCGATGAAAGCCAGATGTCTGCACTGTCGCTTCTGGCCAATGCTTATGTTGATCTCGGCAATTTCGGTGGTGTGACGCCTTACGTCGGTGCCGGTATCGGTGGTACCCGCGTGAAGTGGGATGATCTTGTTGATACGACGAATGGTGGCGTACTGTCCGGTGACGCAAACTGGCGCTTCACCTATGCTCTCATGGCCGGTGCCTCGGTTGATCTGACCCAAAACCTTAAGCTCGATGCTGGTTATCGTTATCGCCATATCAATGGCGGCAAGATGTTTAATGGTGCTTACGGTGTTGGCGACGGCTATGACAAAGGCATGAATGTCCACGATGTACGCGTCGGCCTTCGTTATATGTTCGGCGGCTGATCGTAACTCATTGATTGAAACGAAGGCTCGGGTGACCGGGCCTTTTTCTTTTTGTTTCCAAAAATACTGTCCAAACTGCACATAAGTTATTTTTGTTACTATTTTTCGTTTTTAAAATTTCAGTTTGCGCATACAAGGCCGCAAGAAATTAGTGTTGCCTGAAAAATAAAAGTTAGACTGTGCGCAGTCTGAAGGGAGAGAAATGAAAACCCTCGTAGCTTTGTCAGATTTCGTCGGACGTTCATTTGCCGTCTGGATTATCGTCTTTGCCGTACTTGGTTTCCTGCTGCCATCGACGTTCAGCGTGTTTGCGCCGTGGATCGTCGTGTTGCTCGGCATCATCATGTTTGGCATGGGCCTTACGATTTCGACCAAGGATTTCGCGGAAGTTGCCAAACGGCCGTTTGAAGTACTAATCGGTGTTTTTGCCCAGTTCCTGATTATGCCGCTTCTTGCTGTTTTGCTGACGCGCATTATCCCGATGTCACCGGAAGTCGCTGCGGGTGTCATTCTAGTTGGTTGTTGCCCGGGCGGCACCGCAAGCAATGTGATGACCTATCTCAGCAAAGGCGATGTTGCGCTCAGCGTTGCTTGCACCAGTGTGACAACCTTGCTCGCACCGCTTGTCACGCCGTTTCTGGTCTGGTTCTTTGCCAGCCAGTATCTTCCGGTCGATGCGATGAGCATGTTCGTCAGCATCCTCAAGGTTATTCTCGTGCCGCTCGCGCTTGGCTTCATTCTGCAAAAGCTGATGCCAGGTCTTGTGAAGGCAGCAGTTCCAATGCTGCCGCTGGTGTCGGTTATCGGTATCGTTCTGATTGTCGCTGCTGTTGTTGCAGTCAACAAGGTAGCCATCGCCCAGTCCGGTGCACTCATCTTCGCGGTCGTCGTTTTGCATAACGGCTTTGGTTTGCTGTTGGGTTATTTCGCGGCACGCGCCGCTGGTCTGTCGCTTGCCAAACGCAAGGCAATCAGCATTGAAGTTGGCATGCAGAACAGCGGTCTGGGCGCAGCACTTGCGAATGCGCATTTCTCGCCATTGGCGGCTGTTCCGAGTGCCGTTTTCAGTGTGTGGCATAATGTTTCCGGTGCGCTCATCGCAAGCTATTATGCACGTATGCATGAAAAGCCCTCCAGGAAGTAAATCTTGAGGCATTTAAACCCGCCGGGGCGACCTCGGCGGGTTCTGCAAAAATAACTTTCACGCCATATTGTGAAAATTTTGCTTTCCGGTATTTTCGTCAGCGGGCCACGCCTCCCCAACGAGGCGCGTGCTATCTGTGAGGATAGGAAACAAAATGACGACGATTGCGAAGCCGGCAGTTCGCCCGGCTAACCCTAATTTTTCATCTGGTCCCTGTGCAAAACGCCCCGGTTGGTCGCTTCAAGCGCTCGCCGATGCGCCGCTTGGCCGTTCGCACCGTGCGAAAATCGGCAAGAACAAGCTGAAAGAAGCCATCGACCTTACCCGCGAAATTCTCGGCGTTCCGGCTGATTACCGCATTGGCATCGTGCCTGCATCCGATACGGGTGCGGTGGAAATGGCCTTGTGGTCGCTGCTTGGTGAGCGCGGCGTTGATATGGTTGCGTGGGAAAGCTTCGGCTCCGGCTGGGTCACAGACGTGATCAAGCAGCTTAAGCTCGAAGACACCCGCACCTTTGTTGCGCCTTATGGTGAGCTGGTCGATTTTGCCGAAGTTGATTTTGACCGCGACGTTGTTTTCACATGGAATGGTACGACTTCTGGCGTTCGCGTACCGAATGCGGATTTCATTCCGGCAAATCGCAAGGGTCTGACCATTTGCGATGCGACGTCGGCTGCTTTTGCACAACGCCTTGATTTCGCAAAGCTCGATGTTGTTACCTTCTCCTGGCAGAAAGTGCTGGGCGGTGAGGGCGCGCATGGCATTCTCATTCTCTCCCCACGTGCTGTTGCGCGTCTGGAAAGCTATAAGCCAGCATGGCCGCTGCCAAAGATTTTCCGCCTGACTTCTGGCGGCAAGCTGATCGAAGGCATTTTTGTTGGCGAAACCATCAACACCCCTTCGATGCTCTGCGTTGAAGATTATCTTGATGCACTGAGCTGGGCGCGTTCCGTCGGCGGTCTCGAGGGTCTTGTCGGGCGTGCGGATGCAAACTTCGCCGTACTCAATGCCTTCATTGAGAAGACGCCGTGGATTGCCAATCTGGCGCAAAAGCCAGAAACGCGCTCCAACACGTCTGTTTGCCTGACCATCGTTGATCCGGAAGTGACTGCACTTTCGGCGGATCAGCAGGCAGCTTTCGCCAAGGGCATTGTTTCAGCACTCGAAAAAGAAGGCGTTGCCTTCGATATCGGTGCGTATCGCGACGCTCCTTCGGGATTGCGTATCTGGGCGGGTGCGACGGTAGAGGCTTCTGATCTTGAAGCTCTGACGGCTTGGCTCGACTGGGCCTTTGTCGCACAGAAGGCCGCGCTGAAAGCCACCGCCTAATTCGGGGAAATGCATGAATTCGTGGTCGCGTTGGGGCGATCACGGTCAGCATTCCATTTGTCGCGATGCATGGTCCAAACACAAAGCCGCTACATAGATTTTGCAGGGCATTGCTGGACATGCTCGATTAAAGATTACTTGAAGGAGGCCCTTATGGCACCTCGCGTACTCGTATCCGATAAATTGTCGCCTACCGCCGTTCAGATTTTCAAAGACCGCGGCGTTGAAGTTGATTACCTGCCAGATCTTGGCAAGGACAAGGAAAAGCTGCTTGAAATCATCGGCCAGTATGATGGCCTTGCTATCCGCTCCGCCACCAAGGCAACGGAAAAGCTGATTGCAGCAGCAACGAAGCTCAAGGTTATTGGTCGCGCCGGTATTGGTGTGGACAATGTTGATATTCCGGCGGCATCGCGCCGCGGTATCATTGTGATGAACACTCCTTTCGGTAATTCCATCACCACGGCGGAACACGCAATTGCACTGATGTTTGCAGTTGCGCGTCAGCTCCCCGAGGCTGACGTTTCCACACGCGCTGGCAAGTGGGAAAAGAACCGTTTCATGGGTGTTGAAATCACCGGCAAAACGCTCGGTGTTGTCGGTTGCGGCAATATCGGTGCGGTGGTTGCAGCGCGTGGTATCGGCCTCAGGATGCATGTTGTTGCGTTTGATCCGTTTCTATCGGAAGCGCGGGCGCAGGAACTAGGCGTTGAAAAGCTTGAGCTGGATGAGCTTCTGGCGCGTGCTGATTTCATCACGCTGCATACACCACTAACCGACAAGACACGTGGCATCATCAATGCAGACGCACTTGCAAAGACCAAGCCAGGCGTTCGGATTATCAATTGCGCGCGCGGTGGTCTGATCGTTGAAAAAGATCTGGTGGAAGCTTTGAAATCGGGTCACGTGGCAGGTGCTGGTATCGATGTTTTCGAAGCCGAGCCTGCAACAGAGAACGAATTATTCAATCTGCCCAATGTGGTCTGCACACCGCATCTTGGTGCCTCGACTTCCGAAGCACAGGAAAATGTGGCGATCCAGGTGGCCGAACAGATGTCGGATTATCTCGTCAAGGGCGCGGTATCCAATGCCATCAACATGCCGTCGATCACAGCGGAAGAAGCGCCGCGTCTCAAGCCGTTCGTCAAGCTCGCAGAGGTTCTGGGTGCCTTTGTCGGTCAGGTGACGGACGAGCCTATTCAGGAAGTGGAAGTGCTTTTTGATGGTGCGACTGCGGCCATGAACACGCGCGCTCTGGTCAGTGCGGCTCTTGCCGGTCTGATCCGCCCGCAGGTGGCTGATGTGAACATGGTTTCTGCACCAATCATGGTGAAGGAACGTGGGATCATCGTTTCCGAGATCAAACGCGACAAGTCCGGTATCTTTGACGGCTATATCAAGCTGACTGTCAAGACCACCGAACGTGAGCGCTCGATTGCCGGAACCTGCTTCTCTGATGGCAAGGCACGCTTCATTCAGATCAAGGGAATCAACCTTGATGCCGAAGTCGGTCCACACATGCTTTATGTCACCAATGTCGACATTCCGGGCATGATCGGCCTGCTCGGAACGATCTGTGGCAAGCACAATGTAAACATCGCGAACTTCTCTCTCGGACGTAACCATCCGGGTGGCGATGCCATTGCAATGCTCTATGTCGATGACAGGATTCCACAGGCAGTACTTGACGAACTCATTGCTCAAGAGGCAATCAAGGCGGCAAGACCTTTGGAATTCAACATCGAGGAAGCTTGAGCAACATGACGGACGGGATTGAACAGGCAGAATGGCGACGCATGCAAGCGCCGGATATGGCGGGTGTAACGGCTGTGGCCAATGTCGTTCATCCCGACTTCTTCGAGGATGAGGCGGTCTTCCGGGACCGCTTCAGCATTTATCCGGCTGGTTGTTTTGTACTGGTGCGCGGCAACGAAATTCTTGGTTATGGCATCAGCCATCCATGGAAACTTGATTCGGTTCCCGCCCTTAATTCGGTGTTGGGTGAACTGCCCAATGACATCAGTACTTATTACATTCACGATATTGCACTTCTGCCTGAAGTCCGTTCTGGTGGGCAGGCATCACGTGTTGTCGAACTGATGGCAGCGCAGGCTGAGCGTGACGGCTTTGTCACCATGGCACTCGTCGCCGTTAATGGCTCGCAGGGGTTCTGGGAAAAGAAGGGTTTTGTTATCCGCGACGTGCCTGCACTCGAAGAAAAGCTCAAAGGCTATTCGGATGAGGCGCTTTATATGGTCCGCGCCGGTTAGATCGTAGATATTCCGGATCAGGCGGTCTGCAAATGGCGTTCTTCTCCGCTTCCGGTGCTCATGTACCCAAAAGTACACTCCGCTCCGGTTCTCGAAGAACACCATTTTCACCTCGCCATATCCGAAATCTCAGACGATCTGACGCTATCTTTCCACGTCTTGGTGAAAATATTCGTATTTTTTGCATGTAAAGAGTCGCGTAAGCGGGATTCAGTCTGTATAGAGACGAGGGATCAGCACCTCGCGTTAAATAGTCGGGGCTGCTCGCGATCCTTGGGTTTTTTAAGAACGGCTAAAGCCGGACCGAGGAGTTTTCTCAATGGCTAATGTGGTTGTCGTCGGGTCGCAATGGGGCGACGAGGGCAAGGGAAAGATCGTGGACTGGTTGTCCGAGCGCGCCGATGTGATCGTGCGCTATCAGGGCGGTCATAACGCGGGTCATACGCTTGTCATCGATGGCGTCAGCTACAAGCTTTCGCTTCTGCCATCCGGCCTTGTGCGCGGCAAGCTGAGCGTGATTGGCAATGGTGTTGTGGTTGATCCGCATCATTTCGTCATGGAAGTCGAAAAGCTTCGCGGCCAGGGCATCGAAATCACGCCAGACGTGCTGCGCATTGCGGAAAACGCTCCGCTGATTCTCTCCATTCATCGCGAACTTGACGCTATGCGCGAAGGCGCTACTGAAGGCCTCAAGATCGGCACGACCAAGCGCGGCATTGGCCCTGCTTACGAAGACAAGGTTGGCCGTCGCGCAATCCGCGTCATCGACTTGACTGAGCCGGAAACGCTTGAGCCAAAGGTTGAGCGTCTGCTCACTCATCACAACCTGCTGCGTCGTGGCATGGGCCTTGAAGAAATCTCGGTTAAGACCATTCTTGAAGAGCTGACTTCGGTTGCCGACAAGATCCTGCCTTACATCGATCAGGTCTGGCGCGTTCTCGACGAACGCCGTAAGGCTGGCGCACGCATTCTTTTCGAAGGTGCACAGGGTGCATTGCTCGATAACGACCACGGCACTTATCCGTTTGTGACTTCGTCCAACACAGTTGCCGGTCAGGCAGCTGCCGGTTCGGGTCTTGGCCCAACAGCAATTGGTTATGTTCTCGGCATTACCAAAGCTTACACCACCCGCGTTGGCGAGGGTCCATTCCCGACAGAACTTAATGACGAAATCGGCGAGTTTCTTGGCACCAAGGGCCATGAATTTGGCGTGGTAACGGGTCGTAAGCGTCGTTGCGGCTGGTTTGATGCGGTTATCGTTCGTCAGACCGTTCGCACATCCGGCATCACGGGTATTGCGCTGACCAAGCTCGACGTTCTCGACGGTCTTGAAGAAATCAAGATTTGCGTTGCTTATGAACTCGACGGCAAGCGCATTGATTATCTGCCGTCTTCGATGGGTGCGCAGGCTCGCGTTAAGCCGATTTATGAAACGCTGCCAGGCTGGTCGGAAACGACTGCCGGTGCACGTTCGTGGAACGATCTTCCGGCGCAGGCGGTCAAATATGTCCGCCACATCGAAGAGCTGATCGGTGCTCCGGTTGCCATGCTCTCGACCAGCCCGGAGCGTGAAGACACAATCCTCGTAACCGATCCGTTTCATGATTGATTGATCTTAAGTTCTCATACAGAGAAAATGCCCGGTTTGCTGTTATGGCTGACCGGGTATTTTTTTAAGGTTTTTTCGCGATCATTTTGAAAGGGCTTACTTAATCGTTGCTCTGGGCTTTGCTTTCCATTGATTATTGTGATTATTGAGACATTTATTGCATCTCGTACTCGCGGAAACTGGGTAAGACGGCATGGCAGATTTTGTAGCGGTTCTGAAAAAGACAATCGATGCGCAGGCAGACAAATCGCCTGAACTGCGCCAGCGTGTCTATGCAAAGGCGCGCGCGACGATTGAGCAGAAGCTTGTGACGGCAAATGCCTCGCAAGTTGTGGCTGTTCGCCAACGCAAGATTCTCGAAGACGCTATTGAAGAAGTCGAGGCGTTTTACGCTCCGCCGGCATCGACGCCAGTGGTTGAAGAACCGCAGACCGATCCGCTGGAAGATTTTCTGCACGAATCAACGCGTTCGACACGAATGTCATCCTATGATGATGAAGGCCCGGTTCCGACTGAGCGTCGCTATTCCGACAGCGACGTCGATGGTGATGATGATACTGCGCCGGTCCATTCCCGTAGCAATGATGACTGGGCAGTTGAGCGTGATCGGGATGGTTCGGACGACACGGCATATGCCCGCCGCGGGGAATATGCCGATCGTGATGTACGGAAAGAAAAGCGTTCCTATGCTGGATTGATTATTGGTCTTGTTGCTCTTCTGGCCGTTGGTGCCGGAGGTTATGTCGTATGGACCAACAAGGACAAGTTGCAGGAACTTGCTTCAAGTCTTGGTCGCAGCGATGCGCCTGCAAGCGGTGACACCGGTACAGCGCAACAGCCTGCAGAGCAGACCCCGCCCGCTGGGCAGACCGCAGGTAACGAACAGCCGTCAGGTGAACAGACGCCGCCGGCATCACCTGAAGAACAGAAGATGACGCAGCGCCTCATGCCGGATGGCAGTGAGACGGATGAAGGCCCATCGGGTGGTCAGGCCGGTGTTGGCGAAGGCAAATCGACTGCCGCTTCAACGTCAGCGCCTGAGCAAACCAACACGCAGAATCAGCCGCAATCTCAGCAGGCTGTCGCTGTTGGCCAGCAGGCGCTTCTCTATGAAGAACGTGGCGGTACGGAAACCGGTTCGGTCGAGCGCGGAAATGTTGTCTGGTCGGAGATCCAGGAAAGCCCGAGTGAGGGCGAACCAGCAGCACCTGCCATTCGAGCAAGCGTCTCGATGCCTGACAGCAAGGTTGAGCTGAAGATGACGATCCGCAAAAATACGGATCAGTCGATTCCTGCCAGCCATCTGATTGAAATGGTCTTCACTGTGCCGGAAAATTTCGTTGGCGGTGTCGTCGACAATGTTCAGCGCATTACGTTCAAGGATACTGAACAGGCTGCGGGTAACCCGTTGATCGCTGTGCCGTCCAAGATCGCGGATAATTTCTTCATTATCTGGCTTAATGACGCAAAGACTGCACAGGATACGAATCTTTCGCTGATGCGTCGTCTGCAGTGGATTGATATTCCGGTTTCCTATCGCAATGGTCGCCGTGCTTTGATCAGCCTCGAAAAGGGCGTTCCGGGCGAGAAAGTCTTTAACGACGTTCTGGGTGCCAGCTAAGAATCGGAACAACGAATCAAAAAAAGGCCGCTTTAAGCGGCCTTTTTCTTTGAGAGCGGCTGATTATTTCTTTTCAGAGAATGCCTTGATTGCCTTGGCGACTTCGTTTGCCGCAGTTTCAGCCGTGTCAAAGCCACCGAGTTCTACGACCTTACGGCCTTCTGGAAGCTGCTTGTAGACGCGGAAGAAGGCTTCAAGGCGCTGCTGTTCGATCTTTGGCAGATCTGAGAGTTCCTTGATGTTGTCGTAGGTCGGATCGATTTTCGAGGTCGGTACAGCCACGATCTTGTCGTCGGTTTCGCCACCGTCGATCATCTTCAGCACACCGATTGGGCGGACCTTGATGATAGCGCCCGGAACGATGGGCTCACGCGTGTAGACGAGGGCATCGAGCGGATCACCGTCGCCAGCGAGCGTGCTGGTGATCGAACCGTAATTGGCCGGATAGATGACAGGCATCGACTGATAACGATCGACAACGATGTGACCGGTCTTGTCGTCAATTTCGTACTTGGTGAAGCTGCCCTGAGGAATTTCAATAGCAGTGAAGAACTCTTTCCCATCCTGTTCTTTCTGAGGATAGTCGAGATAAGAGACATATTCAGATGCAGATACCGCAGTCGCAGCGGTGAGAGCGAGAGCTGCAGCGAGCAGGAGCTTTTTCATGGGATGACCTTCAGGCTTGGGTGAAATACACCTGTTGCCTAAAGCCATTGCATCACAGTTATTTGGCGTTTTTTTATCGGTTTCGTGACAGTCGCCAGAGATCGGCGAGTAAAGAGCGCGCATTTCGACTTTGCCCAAAAATCCGCTCGTTGATTTTGTTATGCGTTCAAAAGCAAACTGCCGCAAAATGGAGCGATCCATTTGCGGCAGGGATTGGTTTCAAAGAGCGCTGAATTTTAGGCGTGAGCTTCCTCGACATGGTTCAACGCCTTCTGCTGCTTGATGGCTGCAGCCTTGACTGCAGCCTGCACCTTTTCAAATGCACGAACCTCGATCTGACGCACACGTTCGCGACTGATGCCGAATTCGCCGGAAAGGTCTTCCAGCGTCATTGGATCTTCCGACAAGCGGCGTGCCACAAAAATACGGCGTTCGCGTTCGTTGAGCGTATCCATCGCCTGTTCGAGCAGCGAGCGGCGGCTTTCCAGCTCGTCCTGTTCAATCAGAACCTGTTCCTGACTGCTGCTGTCATCGACCAGCCAGTCCTGCCATTCGCCTGATTCACCTTCACTCGCGCGCAGAGGCGCATTGAGCGACGCATCACCGGACAGACGACGGTTCATCGAAACCACTTCGTCTTCGCTGACCTGCAACTTGGTCGCGATCTGCTTTACCTGATCCGGGTTGAGATCGCCGTCATCAAGCGCCTGAATTTTGCTCTTCATCTTGCGCAGATTGAAAAACAGGCGCTTCTGATTGGCAGTCGTGCCCATCTTCACAAGGCTCCACGAGCGCAGGATATATTCCTGGATCGAGGCCTTGATCCACCACATTGCATAAGTTGCAAGGCGGAAGCCGCGTTCTGGTTCAAAGCGCTTGACTGCCTGCATCAGGCCGACATTGCCTTCAGAGATCACTTCGCCGATCGGCAGGCCATAGCCGCGATAGCCCATTGCAATCTTCGCAACGAGGCGAAGATGGCTTGTTACCAGCTTATGGGCGGCTTTCGGATCGGTATGTTCATGATAACGCTTCGCCAGCATGTATTCTTCTTGCGGCTGAAGCATTGGGAAACGACGAATTTCTTCAAGATAACGGGTAAGGCCACCGTCACCGGATGTGATGCTGGGGAGATTAACCTGGGCCATAGAGCACCCTCCTTTATAATTTCAGGCTCCCATGTGGCGAACCTGTCGCGGGGGCTGCCTCCTGCACTTCCCTCACGCGAGCCTCCATATATAGGCACGATTTTGGCAAAAACACGATCTTTAAACTCATGAAACAATCTGTCACTAGAATGTGAACAGCAAGGGAGCATATGCGTCGATGATGCCGCAAGAGGCGTTCTTGCTCAGACAGTTTCATGAGTGGCCTAAAACGAGCCCGAGATTCTTTACAGGCTTATATAGAGTAGCTGCGGAAACTTTCCAGAAGGTGCTCCATATCTTCCGGCATTGCGGCTTCAAAGCGCATCAGCTCTTCTGTTGCAGGATGTGTGAAAGCGAGAAGCCAGGCGTGTAGCGCCTGCCGGTGAAAGCCGTGTACGGCGTTCTTTAGAGGTTCTGGCAGCTTATTGGCTTTAGTTTTGTAGGCGCTGCCATAATCCATGTCGCCGACAAGCGGATGGCCGATATGGGCCATGTGAACGCGTATCTGATGCGTGCGGCCTGTTTCAAGGCGGCATTCGACCAGCGAAGCAAGCGAGGTCGCATCTTCCTGCGGTGCAAATTTCTCTATTGTTGAATAATGAGTGACTGCGTGCCGCGCATCTTCGCGTTCTTCTTTCACGACGGCCTGTTTGGTGCGATCGCGATGGGAGCGACCAAGATGCGCATCAATCACACCTTGCGGGCGCTCAGTCATGCCCCAGACGAGTGCAAGGTAAGCGCGTTCGAGATCACCCGTGCGGCCATGGTCAGCAAATTGTTCGCTCAGGTGGCGATGCGAAAGATCGTTTTTGGCGACGACCATGACACCGCTTGTGTCCTTATCCAGACGATGAACGATACCCGGACGGCGAATTCCTCCAATGCCGGACAAGCTATCGCCACAATGATATATGAGGGCATTAACAAGCGTTCCCGTCCAGTTGCCGTTGCCCGGATGGACAACAAGGCCAGCTGGCTTGTTGATGACGATGAGATCATCGTCTTCGTAGAGAATATCCAGCGGGATGTTCTCGCCTTGCGGGTCGGCAGGTTCAGGCTCTGGCAGCACGATGGCAATCTTCATGCCTTCGCGCAGCTTTTGTTTTGCACCGCTGGCGGGAACACCATCGAGGGTCACGTAACCCTCAGCAATCAGGGACTGGACGCGACTGCGGGAGAGTTCCGGCCCCAATGCTGCGGCCAGCCACTGGTCTAATCTTTTGCCCGCAGCGTCTAGGTCGGCAATTAGTTCTTTCAATTGTCTCTTCCCTTCGTTATCACGCGCCCACGCGGGTGCATGAACCGGAGTCATTTAATGCAGGATCCACACTATCCCCGATATCAGAATCAGCAGGATTCAGGATATCAGGACTATCAGCAGGGCTATTATCCGGAACAGCAACAGCCGGAACCCCCGCTTGATCCAGCGATGGAGAAAGTCCGTCGCAAGATGATCCGTCTGCTTGCAGTTTCCATCGGTGTCATGTTGATTGGTCTTATGGCTGTGCTTGTCGCAGTTGTCTACAAGATCAATCGCGCGCCAGACGCCAGCGAAACAGAAGCTGTGCGTTCAGACATTCCGGGACAGGCTGCAATTGCACCCTCGCTGCCTGAGCCAGTCAAGCTGATTGAATCGCAGATTGAGCTTGCGCCGGGCACACGCCTGTTGTCGCAGAGCCTTTCCGGTCAGCAGCTTTCGCTGGAAACTTTGCTGCCAGATGGCGGTACTGAGATTATCGTTTACGATTATCGCGAGTCCCGTATCGTGGGCCGCATCAAGCTCGGCAATGTCGAGTAATTATGAGTTCGAGGGCGGCAGTTCTGTCGCCCTTTCAATTTCAGTCGGCATTGCGCTTTTGACCTGTCAGGTCTATATCAGCGAAAGCTACTTGGCTCTGCGCCCATCGTCTAGCGGTTAGGACGGCGCCCTCTCACGGCGCAAACAGGGGTTCGATTCCCCTTGGGCGTACCAGCAAAATCAATCATTTAGCCGTCATCCGATGAAAGTTGTCCAATAACCGTCGATAAGCGGTTTCTGAGAATGGATATAGCTGTGTCTTTATGTCCGTTTAGGCGGTAGGGCGCGACAATCTCTTATTCGGTTGCCTATCAGTAAATCTCGATTTTTTATTGCGCGCGAAACGCCGACAGGGGGGCTGCATAAGATTGTGCAGATCTCCTCCCTAATATTTAGGAGGCCTCGTAAAACTCGATAAAGCATCCGAAACAGTGCTTCTGTCTTTGGCCTATTTGTGAGCCTTTCATAATCACTGACTATAG
Source organism: Brucella pituitosa (assembly GCF_965577835.1). Taxonomy (NCBI): domain Bacteria; kingdom Pseudomonadati; phylum Pseudomonadota; class Alphaproteobacteria; order Hyphomicrobiales; family Brucellaceae; genus Brucella; species Brucella pituitosa. Next base: position 975,744 of record NZ_OZ264092.1, on the reverse strand, counting down.
TGCAACTTGAGTGCGGCACCCAAATAGATACGAGAGGATAGGCCGACATGAGTGATAAACCAACGAACAACCCTTTCGATGGCCCTCAAATGCAGGACACCCATTATCATCACGCTGATATGTCGGGTACGAATTTTGACGGCGTAAATCTAACAGGGGCACGGTTCTATGCTGTTTTAAGCAAAGCAAAATTCAATGATGTGAATTTAAGCGAGGCAGAGTTTGACGATGTCAATCTGACAGCAGTGCATTTTAATAATGTCAACATGTCCAGCTCCACCATTACAAACGCCAACATGACGGGCTTGAATATCAGCGGCGTTACATTGGTGGATGCCAACATCACAGATGCGGATCTGACCGGAATGCGTATCAATGGCGTTCTCGTTTCCTCGCTTTTCGAGGCTTACGAACAAGCCAAATCCGGTGAGGACTAGGACGCATAGAGGTTCCCACCGCTGGCAGAAAGCTGATGGCTCAAATCTGCACTATGTCTTAGTAAAGGGTATCACAACCCTGCGGCGTCTGGTCTGTGTCCGCAGCGGTTAATATGGCTGCATCGGGTCAACGTGAATGTTGCCGTCATTGTATACTTGGATTTTCAAATCGGGGTTGCCTTTGATGATTTCATACTCAACCCCTTGCCGCATTTTCCATTGATAGCCCTTTTCAGGGCGGCCCGAAGAAACAGGTTCCCATTTCATTTCCGAAATTGGTTTGCCTTCACCCCACCTGTTTTCTTTGCTGGCGAATACTTTGCTCGGAGTGTCGCCCTTATCTCGCAGGTTGAAATCGTAATAATTCTTACGGTCTTGCAATAGGATTGCTTTTGCATCTGTCAGCTTAACACCCTTATTATCGACCTTATCTTTCTCGCTGATATGAGCGGTGTAGCTGTCAATAAGCTTGGGTGCTGCTGTCTGCTGTGGAACCGCGGCAATATGTGCCGAACTGCTTTCTTTGGATTTGTCGCTTGTTGTGCATGCCGTGACCGATGCAACCGCGCAGATGCTTACAATGATTGGAATAAATCGCTTCATGGTTGCCCCCTGTTTGCCGCAAGCTGGCAGAGGCGCGGCGGGTGGTCAAGCACAACCTTAAATGAAATTTTACCCGGCATCAGTTATTCACGCGCCAGTTAAATCAACGGGTTTGGGTAAATGGATATGGTGCCGTTAATAGGCATTGCTTCAATTAAATAGGCCTTTTTTTGCGAATTGACGTTGGTTCAATTTGGCGAAACGCTTGTGCTTACAGACTGATGTAACCCACCCCTCCTGCATTCCGTGCAAATGTTGCTTAGAGCGGGTTTCAATCTGATTGAATCAGATTGCGCTCTAACTTTTTGTTTTAACGCGCATCTTTTCCGGAAACCGTTTCACACTTTTCGGGATGCGCTCTAAAGAGTTGGATAAGTGGCATTAAGCCATTACAAGTCTACTCCTGATCACAGACATTCGACGACAGTTGAAGAGTTGAACACTGAGGGTGAAAATGCGTCATACGAAATACTCCGCTGTCTTGTGCGCTGCTTTAGGGATTTACGCGTTCCCCCAGGTGCCAGCGATAGCTCAAGCAGGGTTTGACTGCGGAAAAGCTTCGACGGCAATGGAAAAGACAATTTGTTCCAAGCCAGACATTGCCGAAGCGGATCGCGCTATGTCGATTGCTTATTCTGCACTGATTGAAAGAGCCGATCCTGCATTGAAGGAAGCACTTCGCAACGATCAGAGCGCCTTTATCAAGATTCGGGCTGAAGCATTTGAAAGCAATCTGTCTAATCTGGAAAATAGGCTGACCGGCTTGCTGGACCGGACAGACATGCGTGCAGAATTCCTCAATTGGATTTCAGTCACAGATAACTCGTCTCTTGAAGGCAACTGGAGCAATGCATGGGGTGCCATTGAGGTAGAAAAGAAACCATCAGGCCAACTTGCTGTGAATGTCAATGTTGCAGATCAGGCCAATGGGACCTGGGTGTGCAGTTTCGAGGGTGTGATTGAGCAGAAATCGGCTGGTGAAGCCGAATTTAAGGGTGAGGGCGGTCCTCTGGTGTTACGTCTGGAAGGGGCAACGCTGAATATTCCGACCCCGTTCTGCGATGAGTCTACGTCAGGTGGCTTTGGGACCGCAGCCGGCACCTATTTTCGAGTGGGCGCACCATAGGTGGTGGCGACTGCTTATGATGGTGCCCTTCGGCTATCGGGCCTTATCCAGTTGAAATTCTAAGGTTTGAGTAATGGCCCGCATAAGGCTGATGGTTCGGAAACATATTCGGGGAATTGACTGGGCATGGATCAGGCAAAACCTATCAGGAAGCAAAACTGGTGCTTCTCGGCGATTGCATCCCTGATCTTTGGCGCAATAACCGCTTTCATTTTCTATTATCTCGCTTTCTTCGGCGTCGGTAACGACGGATATCTGGTCGTATTCTGCGTCTATACCGCGCCAGTGGGGATCATATTCGGTCTCTGGGGTTTGCTTTATTGGCGCAGCTTTGTGGCATTCATCGGCATTGTTCTGAGCCTCTCACCGCTCGCCTATTTGTGAATTTTCAGTTGTGAGATTTGCGCATTCTTCTGAAAGGAAGTGAGGCGGCACAGCGCAGGATAAAATGGTCTGGGGAGATGTTCTCCATTCCAGTTGCAAAAATTTGCAACTGGAGCATTGCCGGTGCATAATCCGGGCATGAGTGAATCGTACAAAAAACCCGATTATGAGCAGGAGTTGAGGCAGGCTGGTGTCCGCATTACACGACCACGCCGGATCATCCTCAACATATTGACCGAGACGGAAGATCACCCGGATGCGCTGGAGATTTTTCGGCGCGCGGTTGAGATCGATAATAGCATTTCGCTATCGACCGTTTACCGAACTATGAAACTGCTGGAAGAACTGGGTGCTATTCACCGCCATGCCTTTGCTGGCGGGCCGTCTCGGTTCGAGCAGGCAAGCGGCGCCCATCATGACCATATCATCGATATGGATAGTGGCGATGTGGTCGAATTCCGCTCCGACAAGATTGAAAAATTGCAGGAAGAAATCGCCCGCTCGCTGGGATATGAGATTGTTCATCATCGCCTCGAACTTTATTGCAAAAAAATAAAATCCTGAGGGAACCAAATCCCTCAACCGGCGTTTTTGGGATATGGAGACTGCAACCCGCCCCGCAAGCAGTCTTCATTGTTCGCTTCAATCTCCCCGTATGAAGTGGACAGCGAGAATGCCGCGCAGACGCCCCCCGTTTATGCAGCTGGCGTTCCGCATATTCAGAGTTAAGCCGTTGTGGTCAGGACCATGACGGCTTTTCTTTTGTCGCGTGGAATGGATTGATGTGCCGGATCGGCCTGAATGCTTAGGCTTGTTTTTAAGAATCGAATTGTTCTGCGGGAACCGTAAGAGAATAGACAGCCCCTGCGCCATCCACGCGGTACTCAGCATGGCCACCCACCGCAGAGGGAACAATGCGTTGCAGAACGGCACTGCCAAAGCGTGGATCATGTTGATAGACTTCGGGCATGGACGGATTGGTTTCTTCCCAATGAAAAACCAGCTCTTCGTCGCCTTTTTCCGTGCGTTGGATTTTTGCAGAGATGACGACGCGACCGTAAGGGATCGAAAGCCCACCAAAAGATGTCGCATTGATGATCAGCTCATGCAGAGCAAGCCCCACATGCAATGCGGCGCCGGGGAACAGATAAGGATTGTCACTTTCGATGATCAGGCGCTCGTCGTTAATGTCGATATATTTCTCGATTTGCGAGCGAACAAGATCCAGGAACAATGCGCCATGCCAATTGGAATCAGTCACCAGATCCTGGGAATAGGAGAGCGACTGGATACGGCCGCGGAATTTTAAAAGGAAGTCATCGACAGAATCGGTGAAACGAGCCGTTTGGCTGGCGATGCTCTGCACAATAGCGAGCAGATTTTTGGAGCGGTGACTGACCTCACGCAACAATGTTTTCAGCACTTGTTCGCGGCGTTTCAACTCGCTGATTTCAAGAGCTGTGGTGACCAGCCCAAGTACATTTCCACCAGAATCACGATCACAATCAATGTGAAATTCTATCCAGCGAAGCTTGTCGCCATCATTGATGGCCAGTTCGACATTCTGTGCGATTCCGGTTTCAAGTGCTGTGCGCTTGGCGTGATCAAGCCGTGACATGGATGTCGAGAAGATAAAATCGCAGTCCTGCCCGCCGGCCTTCCATTTTTCCTGCCAGTAGGAAGGGATGTTTTCGCCCCAGGCGTAGCGGAGATCAGGTGTTTGATAGAGAACGCAAACATTGCTGTTCCGCACGGCCCTTAATAATGCGCGCAAACGTGAAGCATCCGGCTCTGTTTCATTGAGAGATGGGTTTGCTGCTGTCATGAATGCCTCAACTGCCGCCCGCTATAGAATGAAAACGATTTGGTGATCGATAAAATTGCGTTCTGAAATGATGAGTTCAATAATGTCTGATTGTTGTGAAAACGACTGATTGCGCCATTGGCCAGAACCAAAGAGGGGGCCAGAGCCACAGAACGGGCCTGAACCACAAAACGACGCGATCTTTTCAGAAGCTGACGGAGGGCTGAAATCAGCCCCCTATCAGCGGTGTTCTTTCTCTCCGTTACGCCTTGCGGATCGCCGAAGCAATCAGCGATATGACGAGCAGCGCAAGGAATACGAAGAACAGAATCTGTGCAATACCGGCTGATGCGCCAGCGATGCCGCCAAAGCCCAAGGCACCTGCTACCAGAGCCACGACGAGAAAAACGACAGCGTAATAAAGCATTTTGGGTCTCCTCTTCATTGATTGAAAGGGAAACGTCCGGTGTATGCCTTTGGTTCCTCGGAATAGACAATTTGCAGGTCCAGACCCAAAATAATCACGCGTTTTCAAGCGGATGATTGTCTGCTGAAAGCCAATGCCCCTGAAAAGACTTCTCCTTTACAGGGCGCATCGACTGACGGACTCTACGTCGTGGTTTCAGGCTGCGACCTGAGCGGCTTCCTCAAAAAACAGGGCTTGGCTGATAAGCGCCTTGACCATGTCGGGATTGAACGGCTTCGTCACAAGGAAGGTCGGCTCTGGCCGCTCACCCGTGAGCAGGCGTTCTGGGAAGGCTGTGATGAAGATCACTGGAACAGTATCATCCTGAAGGATTTCATTGACCGCATCGATGCCCGAGCTTCCGTCTGCCAGCTGAATATCTGCAAGCACCATGCGCGGCTTTTCTTGCTTGTAAAGCGCGAGTGCTTCGTCCTTGGTGCGCGCAATGCCAACCACTTCATGACCCAGACTTTCGACCATCTGTTCAATGTCCATGGCAATCAGCGGTTCATCTTCGATAATCATGATGCGGGTCGCGACCTGCTTTGAGATTTCAGTGGAAGCAGCGGCCAGAATCCGGCCAAACTCACCTTCTTCCAATTCGAGAATCTCAGCTGCCTCACGGTCATTGAAGCCTTCGACTGCGACGAGCAGAAATGCCTGGCGGGGCAGAGGGGCGATGTGGGACAAGTTCCGTGCTGCCTGCTTTTCCCATGCAAATTCAGAAGCAGGTTCCGGTATCTGGATGGACGCCGTTTTATAGAGATTGCAGAACAGCCGATAAAGGGCAATCCGGTCGGCGGATGCGGGCGGGAAGATGCTGATATCGGCGATCAATGCTTCCAATGTAGCTGCTACATAGGCATCACCTGATGCCTGCGAACCCGTCAGTGCGCGTGAAAAACGGCGAAGATAGGGAAGGTGCGGCGCAATACGCGTCGATAACGTCATGGTTCTTGGACTCCTCAGTGCCGCAATTCTTGTTTTTCTAACACTTACTGTCAGGCCCGAATGCCTTTGGAGAATGTTATAGAGCGCGGCATTATGGTACGAAAACGTCACCGCTTGAAAATAGTTCCACGAGAAAGTGACAATTCGGGGAACTTTTTGAGAGTGGGCGCATTTAGCCTGTGAATGCTGGGGCTTGGTATTATTGGAACAGGGCTTAATGCCTAGAATGAACAAGAGATGACGAACAAGAAAAACCTTCAAGCGAACGGAGCCCAGATACGGCTCAATGGGCGCGTCCGGAAGGACATTTTGGGGCCGAACTGTGAGGTCGGGTTAAAACTCAAGGCGCTTTATACTTCGATACAGGACGAGACAATTCCAGATCGTTTTCTCGATCTTTTGGAAAAACTCGATCAGGCTGAACAGGAGAGTACGCGTGAGCAGAGCACAGGTTCCGTCGGCTGAGGAGATGGCGCAATTCAAGCGTGAACTTCTGGCATCGTTGCCGAGTCTGCGTGCGTTTGCAATTTCGCTGATCGGTCAGCATGACCGGGCTGACGATCTCGTTCAGGATACAATAATGAAAGCCTGGGCCAAGCAGGAATCCTTTGAGTTGGGTACCAACATCAAGGCTTGGCTGTTTACGATCCTTCGTAATGAATTTTACACGCAAATGCGCAAGCGCGGTCGTGAAGTGCAGGACACGGATGGTGTGTTCAGTGAACAGCTTGCAGTGCATCCTTCACAATATGGCACGCTGGATTTGCAGGATTTCAAGGCAGCTCTCGAGCAGTTACCAGATGATCAGCGTGAAGCAATCATTCTGATTGGTGCGTCGGGCTTTGCCTACGAGGAAGCTGCCGAAATTTGCGGATGTGCTGTCGGCACGATCAAAAGCCGTGTCAGCCGGGCCCGCACGCGCCTGCAGGAGATATTGCAGATTGAAGGTGACGCAGACTACGGACCTGATGCCAACTCCTCCCGCGTGACTTTGAGAAGCTTTGCTTAGGTTCTGTGGAGGATTCGTTTTGAAGCGTGGTATGGATGAAAATAGCACAGGTTTAGGAGCAAAACTGGGCCATTTTCACCATATCCCTTTAGGAGGTGGCGGATTTTCTCTCTGAATGCGTCGAGCAGCCCTTGTGGAGATACACTCCACGGCGTCCTGTTCTCCTGTTCAGAAACAGAATCCGTCTCACGCCACGCCCAAAAACCTAAATCCCCTCAGACCCTAGAGTAGTTCCGACGCAAAACCGCTTCACACTTTTGCTGGAAATGCTCTGAGCGCTTTTTAAGCATTAGCTACTTGAAGATTTCTCTCTACTAATATTTGCTTGTAAAGCCAGTGCCGGTGATCCGTAGCGATCGTCAGCGCTGGTTTGCGGCTTCAAAACGTTGCAGCGCCATCTGTTTCAGGCGTCCTGGCGCGTGAGGCTTAAGCGTAATAGTTCTATTGTGGATTGACCTTTGGCATCAGCCTTTTCAAATCGTCTTTTAAAGCCTTCCGTTCGGCCGATAGCATTCATCGTGTCGCTTAGTCTGGTCCTGTTGTCGGCGCTGATAACACTGTTCCTTTCCTATGGCGTTAACAGTCAGGTCGTTGATATTTCGAAGAATTTCGAACTGCGCGAGCAAGTCAGCCGCGTCACGCGTATCGCCTATAATATTGAGATGAGCCGCCGCGGTTATCTTCTGACCCTGGATGATGCCTATCTCGAGCTTTACCAACACTCTATCGTCAATATTGATCAAACGCTCTCCGATCTTGCTTTGTTGACGGAAGGCAATCCGCAACAGGATGTGCGCGTCAAAAAGATCAGGGCGCTGGTCGAGCGTGCACATGATGATGTGCGAACCACAGTCAATCTTGCCAAGGCAGGCAAGGTTCAGGAAGCTATCGAAAAAGTGCGCGGTGATGAGGGCAGGCTCCTCATGGACCAGCTTTCTGATACCGTATCGCAGTTCATTGCCACTGAAGAACAGGAACTTGCCGAGCGTAACGCCCATATTCACCAGATGCGTTACTGGCTGACAGCGACTTCGATTGTCGCGCTTGCCTCTGCCGTTATGCTGAGTTTTTTGCTTTTCTCACGCGTTCAGCGCGCAGCACGGGTTCTTTTTGAAGGGCAGTCAGCCTTGCTGTCGGAAAAAGAACTTCTCGAACAGCGGGTGAGTGAGCGGACAGCCGAGTTGGAGAAAGAACGCGGCATCGCTGAAAGGGAGCGTCAGCGCGTCGAGATTCTTTTGCAGGATTCCAACCATCGTATCGGCAATTCCCTTGCCACTGTTTCATCGTTGCTTGGATTGCAATTGCGACAGACGCGCAGTGAAGAAGCGCGCTCTGCCCTTTCTGCCGCCCGTGATCGTGTGCAAACGGTTTCTACCGCTCACCGCAGGCTTCGTCTTGGCGAAGATATGGAATCGACGCGTATCGACGAATTCCTGGAAACCGTTATCGAGGATATTCGCAATGCTATCGGTGAAGACCGCAAGATCAGTTTTCAGACTGATTTTGCGCCGCTCGATCTCAAGGCCCGTGACGTCACGACCGTTGGCATTATTTTGGGCGAACTTATCACCAATGCCGTCAAGCACGCCTTCAAGGGGCGGCAAGAGGGGCAGATTGCGGTGAGCTTCAGATATGATGGTGAAACCGGAATACCGGCACTGATCGTTGAAGATAACGGCGTTGGCTGGCAGAGAGGCGACGCTGAGAACGCCAAAGAGCAGACCGGGCTCGGGACGCTGGTCGTCGAGCAGCTTTGCATGCAGTTCGGTGAAAAGCCTGTCTATGAAATCTCGGAAAGCGGTTCCGGCACACGTGTTATTGTGCGGCTTTCCTCACTCGCTAAAGCAAAAGAAGATCGGGAAAGCGAAGTCGCCGGATAGCAGAGGACAGCAACAAAAAAAGCAGCTCTCGTTTATCACAGGAGCTGCTTTTTTGATTAGCGCTTCTTCTTGTCTGAAAGCAGGCTGACGAGCGCGATTCCCACGAGCGGCAACGCTACTGCCAGTATCGGACGTTTCAGAATAGAGGGGACTGTCGCAATTGCAGCGGTTGCCATCAGAGCCGATTTGTCTGCCTCAATACGCTGCTTGCGTTTTTTCTCTTCTGCAGCGGCCTGAATTTTCAGAACAGCGAGAATCAGCAGAGCAAGGATCAACGACAGGCCTGCAAGAATAAGCGCTGCAATCGGCCCGCCGTAATTTTCTGCCAGCGTCAGAAAGGCCGCGACGCAAAGAAACACAACAGCGATAAGGCCGAAGACAGCGATCACCGCTCCAAAAATGGCGGCACGCTTGGCTCGTCCGGTGAGGAGTTTTAGTTCGTCACCGGCAAGGGATGTCACGACTGGCGCTAAAAGTTTCAGCATGGCGCGTATCAGCGACGCGAAAGGAGGGCGAGCAGATAACCGACGCCCAGAGCAGTCGCGAGCGACGCAATCGGCCGGGCGCGAATCGTCTCGGTCAGCTGAGCTTCGACGTCCTGCGCCTTGTTTTTGAGGTCGCCAACCACGTCTTCGCTTTGCACATATGCGCTTTTGTAGGTTTCCTTGGCAGTGCGCTTCGCATCGCGGACGGTTTGTGAGCCGAGATTAGCCAAGGTGGCAGCAATGGCTGCAATATCTTCCTTGAGTTGTTCGACCTGTGACTGAAGGTCTTCGGTTGTCGAATCCGTCAGTGCTTCTTCGAGTTTTTCCTCGATCTTCCGCGTATTTGTTGTTCCGCGCGCCATGTCAGGCCTCCTGTTCGATCTCTGGTCTGCAACATATGTTGCTCAACCGGGATAACGTTATTCAGGCCCAATGGTTGCATGCAAAGCCGCCGGTCAGCAACTCAATGCGTGACCTACTGCTCGTCATGGTAAATTTCGCCGAGTGTCGGTAGCAGCCTTAAGCAAGCAGGAGGTAGGCAGCACCAAGCAGGGTTATGAAAGCCAGACCGTAATGGGATGGCTTCAACAGCCGCTGCTGCACAGGCAATGGGTCGTCATTGCCTGCCATGGCCGTGCGCGCTGCATTTTCGAGGGTCTGAATGTCCTTGAACATCATTGGCATATCCTCCCGCAGACCCATGCAAACCATCAGGCGTGCCGGGTTTGTCCATCTTGTCTATATCACGTCTGATTTGAAGTTTTTATGCAATAGGTATTTCTTCTGCAGTTCTGCTCATTTTTGGGGGCGCTCATGTGGGAAAATATAACAAAATTCAAAACATGACTTGCATCATCAGGTTAATGGGAGTTAAGAAAAGGCCCGATAAGCGGCGCGACGGTCTGCATGAACGATCAGTCATGAGCGCTCGGACCTGAACAATCAAAAGGCGATCAAGATGACTGGTTTCTGGCGAAAAGGCTTCACGGCTGCGGCGATGGGCGTGGGGCTGCTGGCATTTGCGGGTTCTGCACTTGCGCAAGGCGCGTCCGAGCCTGTTACCAATAATCCGGCTGCAACAAGTCCCGCACCAGCAACGCCCGCGCCAGGCGCGCCTGCTGCAAGCGAGCCGACAACACCGGCACCTGCAAATCCGGCACCGACGCCTGCACTAAACAATGCGACACCGGCTACAGAACAGCCAGCTGCTGCACCTTCAACGACCCCATCAAATGAGCCTGCCGCAGCTCAACAGGCAACGCCTGAAGCAGCGCAGCCTGTGACATCTGCGGGGGAGCCACCTGCATTCGTCTTGCCACATGATCTTTCGCCTTGGGGCATGTTCATGGCCGCCGACTGGGTGGTCAAATCTGTCATGATCGGCCTCGCACTTGCATCGCTTGCAACCTGGACGGTTTGGGTGGCCAAATCCCTTGAACTTGCTGGTGCACGCAGCCGCGCCAAGCGTGCCATGAAGGTGATCGGCCATTCGGCGACGCTTTCTGAGGCTGTCCGGTCTCTGGATGGTGCGAAAGGCCCTGCCGCAATTCTGGTGCGTGCTGCCGAAGATGAAGTTCGTCTCTCCGGACCGGCATTGGCGCGTGCAGGTGGTGAAGGTCTTAAAGAACGCGTCTCTTCGCGCCTGTCGCGTATTGAAGCAAAGGCTGGTCGTCGTCTTTCCAAAGGCACAGGCATTCTGGCAACCATCGGGTCGGTTGCACCTTTCGTCGGTCTGTTTGGCACTGTCTGGGGCATCATGAACTCGTTCATCGGTATCAGCCAGGCACAGACGACCAATCTCGCCGTCGTCGCTCCCGGTATTGCGGAAGCATTGCTTGCAACGGCTATCGGCCTTGTGGCGGCTATCCCTGCTGTTGTGATCTACAACGTGTTCGCCCGTGCGATCACAGGTTATCGTCAGCTTCTGGCGGATGCGTCTGCCGGTGTTGAGCGCCTTGTGAGCCGCGATCTCGACTTCAAGACTGCAGGTGTGCCTGAAGGCAAGCTGCACGCTGCGGAGTAACGTTCATGGCTGGCAAAATTCGCGAAGGCGATGGCGACGATCTGGAGCTGAACCACGAGATTAACGTGACGCCGTTCATTGACGTCATGCTGGTTCTGTTGATCATCTTCATGGTTGCAGCACCTTTGGCAACGGTCGACATCAATGTAGACCTTCCGGCATCAAGCGCAACACCTGCACCACGCCCGGACAAGCCGATTTATGTAACGCTCAAAGAAGACCTGACCGTCAGCGTTGGCAATGACACGGTGGTTCGTGAAGGTCTCGGACCCAAGCTCGACATCGTGTCGGAAAAGAACAAGGAAGCACGCGTCTTCCTGCGTGCCGACAAGAATGTTGGTTATGGTGAGCTGATGCGTGTGATGAACCTGCTGCGTGAAGCAGGTTATCTCAAGATCGCGCTTGTCGGACTTGAAACACTTGGAGCTGCCACGCCCGATGGTTCCGCGCCTGCGTCAGCTCCAGCTCCGGCTACCCAGGGAGCTCAGTAAATGGACAGACTCCCGCCCGAACATCCCCCTATAAAGAATGTGGCGTCGACCGACAGCCATCATCATTCCTTCTGGCATGATGCAGGGCGCTGGATCGGTGCGGGTATTATCGTGCTTAGTGTTCATGCTGCTGGCGCTTATGCTGTGCACTTGACGAAAGAGGAAGATCAGCCGGATGGCGCGCAGGTCGCGGCCATGGTGATCGAACTTGCACCTGAACCTGAAGCTCCGATGGAAGAGGTGGCTTCTGAGGCTCCACAGCAGGAAACAGCTGCAGAACCTGAAGAGCAGGTTGAGCCTGAGCCGGTACCGGAAGAAATCAAGGAACCGGAGCCTGAGCCGGAACCCGTGCCCGAAGAAATCAAGGAACCGGAAGAAGTGATTCCGGATGTGGTCGAAGCGCCTAAGCCTGAAGTGGCTGTGCCGCTGCCAATTGAAAAGCCTGAACCAAAGCCTGAAAAGAAAGTTGAAAAGCCGAAGCCTGAAAAGCCTAAGCCGGTGCAGAAGGTTGAAAAGCCCAAGCCCAAGAAGGCTGAAAAGGCCAAGGAAACCAAACAGGCCAGTGCGCCGCATATGGATGCCGATAACGGCGCCAAGGCTGCAGCCAATCGCCGTGGTGAGAATAATGCTTCTGCAGGCGTTAGTTCGGCCAAATGGACGTCCAAATTGCAGGCCCATATGGCACGTAATGTTCGCTTCCTGCAGCGCAAAGCGAGCAGGAACTCCAAGGGGCTTGTCCAGGTGACGTTCGTCATCGATCCATCTGGCAATGTGCTTTCCGCACGTCTTGCCGGTTCGTCGGGAGATCCGACAGTGGATCAGCTGGCGTTGGAAGCGGCACGGCGGGCTTCTCCGGTTCCTGCGCCGCCGGCAGCAATGGCCAAAGCCCGGATGCCGATTACCTTGCCACTACTCTTCAAGTAAGCCAGCGTCATCTCTCAAAAAGCCGATCTGTTTTCAGACCGGCTTTTTAACTTTTTGCTCTGTGGTTCGGTAATTTATTCAGATGACAGCGCCACCGCTGGAAGAAGCCGGGAGGCTTTGCGTGCTGGCAGGAAGCCAAACACCAGCCCCGTGGCAAAGGCACAGGCAAAGGCGAGAAGCACAGGGCCTGCACTGAAACCAACAGGCATACCGGCCCAGGATATGACTGCCGCCGTACCGACACCAAGGATAACACCAACCGCACCGCCAATCGCCGAGACGGTCAGTGCTTCGGTAATGAACTGAAGCAGAATGTCGCGGCGACGTGCACCTGTTGCCATGCGGACGCCGATCTCTCGCGTGCGCTCGGTCACGCTGACCAGCATGATATTCATGACACCAATCCCGCCGACTAGAAGCGAAATTGCTGCCACCGACCCCAGAAACAGGGTCATGGTCGATCCCATGGCTGCTGCATCATCGCGAATCGACGACATATTGGTGATCATAGTGTCCCGCTGCTTGTGGCGGTGATCCAGCAACTCCTGAATTTGATCCTGTGTCGTATCGATCAGATCGGCATCTTTCACCTGAACCGTTATCGTGCGGACATATTTCTGGCCGAACAGCCGCAGATTTCCGGTCGAAAGCGGGACGATTACCACGTCGTCCTGATCGGAGCCGCCAAAGCCTGCGCCTTTGGATTCAAGAGTTCCGATCACCTGAAAGGGTATTTTCTGGATCAAAATATATTGGCCAATGGGGTTTGATCCATCCGGGAACAGCGTCTTGACCACTGTGGAGCCCAGTACCGCGACGGGGGCATAGGTTTCCATATCATGGGCGGTGATAAAGTCGCCGGTTGCAACCTTCCAGGATTTCGCCTCGGTGAATGCCGCAACGGTGCCATTGGCTTGGGATTGATAATCGACATTGCCGCGCCGAAGCGTAACGCTGCCGGTCACTTCCGGAACAGCCGTTTTTACATTTGGCAGCTGCAGGATAGCGTCAGCATCTTCCGGCACCAGTGTTGCCACGGACCCTGAGCCTCGAAAGCCGGGCATGGATGGCCGGATGAGCACCAGATCGGTGCCCATTGCATTGATGCGATCGAGGATAGAGTTTTGCGCACCCGTGCCGATTGCAAGCATGGTGACGACGGAACTCACGCCGATGATGATACCAAGCAAGGTCAGGATCGTGCGGAAAATATTGGCACGCAGGGCGCGCATCGCCATTTTAACCGCTTCAGAAATATCGGCGATCTGCGCGCCGCCGCTTTCAGTCATTTGCTGGAGAGTTTTGGGCGCATCGCCTTCCGGCATTTCACGCTTGGTCGTGTCGGACAGGATTTGACCATCACGGATTTCGATCAGCCGGTCTGCCCGTTCCGCAACCTCGCGGGCGTGGGTGATGACGATGATCGTGTGACCCTGTTCATGCATGGAGCGAAGCAGTGCCATGACATCTTCGCCACTCTGGCTGTCGAGCGCGCCTGTTGGCTCATCCGCGAGAATGATGCGTCCACCATTCATCAATGCACGCGCTATGGAGACGCGCTGCTGCTGACCACCGGAAAGCTGATTGGGACGATGGTCCAAACGGTCGCCAAGCTTCAGCGAACCGAGAAGTTCGGCTGCACGCTCATGGCGTTCAGCGGCAGGCATGCCAGCATAGATCGCCGGAACTTCAACGTTTTCCTGCGCTGTCGATGTTGCAATGAGGTTGTAGCTCTGGAAGACGAAGCCGAAAGTACGACGGCGCAACGCGGCCAACTCGTCTGCATCAAGGGTTGATACATCTTCGCCATCCAGCAGATATTCGCCGCCGCTGGGGCTGTCGAGACAGCCCAGAATATTCATGAGTGTCGACTTGCCCGATCCGGATGCGCCCTTGATGGCGACAAACTCACCGGCGCGTATATCAAGCGTAATGCCATGCAGAACCTCAACCGCGAGATCGCCATTGTGGTAGGTCTTGCGGATATCCTGCAGTCTGATGAGGGGCGCTTCGTTCATGGTTTCGTTCATGGCTGACCCCATCAGAAGAACATGCCGCCGGGCCTGCGATTGCGCTGGGTCGAGCCTGCTGTCGCCGAGGCAGAGGTGACGACCACTTTGTCCCCTTCTTCAAGCCCGCTCTTGATTTCGGCCTGTACGCGGTTGCGAACACCGACTTCAACGGTGCGCTCCGTGGTAGAGCCGCTTTTATCGACAACCTGAACAGTTGTCTGTGGTTTGCCTGAGCCTTCACGCTTGGAATTAAGCGCTGCGGTCGGGACAATCAGCACATTGTCGGCGTGATCGAGAACGAAATAGACCTGTGCACTCATATTGATCATGAGTTCACCAGTTGGGTTGGGAACGTCGAACAGCGCATAATAGAGAACGACATTGTTGTCGGTCTGTGGCGTTGGCTTGATCTGACGCAGCGTGCCGGTAAACCGTTTGTCGGGCTGGCCCAGCAACGTGAAATAAACTGGCATATCAGGTTTCAGCTTGCTGATATCGGCTTCCGAGACCTGCGCCTCGACCGTCATCACCTTGAGGTCCGCAACCGTGACCACTGTCGGTGCGCTCTGCACCGCGTTCAGCGTTTCGCCTTCCTTGGCGCTTTGGTCGACGACTGTGCCAGCCATCGGGCTGTAAATCTTGGTATAACCGAGATCGACCTTGTCACTGGCAAGCTGTGCTTCCTGCTGGCGGATTTGTGCGCTCAGGGCTTTCACATCAGCGTCTGCCATGGCGAGATCGGCATCAGCCTGATCGATGGTTGACTGAGAAGCATTTCGGCTTGCGAGCAATGAACGTTGACGGGCAGCGTTCGATTTTTTCAGCGTCAGTTGCGCCTGCTTGCTCAAAAGCTGTGCTTTGAGATTGTCGAGCTGTGCGCTGGCGATTTCCACCTTCTTTTCAAAGGGCGATGGGTCGATTTCAGCAATCAGATCGCCTTGTTTGACCTCATCGCCAACTTCGACCTTGACGCTTTTAAGCTGGCCGGAAACCTGCGCGCCAACATTAATACTGCGCAGCGCGCTCAGCGTACCAACCGCTGTGATCGAGTTTTCGATGTTTCCGCGTTCTACGGTCTCGGCCAGATAGGTGCTTTTCTGGCTGCTGGCTTCTCGTCCGCTCAGGAAATACCAGCCCGCACCCAAGGCAACGGCTGCTATTGGCAGCCAGATCCACAAGTGGCTCCGACCACGCGGTGCGCGTTTGGCTGATGCGGTCTTTTTTTGACCTGCCGGAAGTGAATCGGTGGATTTAAGCACCCTGTAACCCCTGAGAATTCAATATAAAACAGCTGTATTAACCAGATATCTATGCTCACCCACTCAAGAATTCATCTTAATTATTTGTCATGCGCCCAATGGTCGTAGTTTTTGGGTCGGCGCTATACAGTGCTTCGGAGGCTAAAAATAAAAAAGCCGGAACGAGGTTCCGGCTTTTTTCAGGATTGTTGGATCGCTCGATCAGGCTGTTCCGGTCGAACCGAAACCGCCAGCGCCGCGTGCTGTTTCGCTGATTTGTGAACGCTCTTCAATTTTTGGCTGAACGACAGGCGAGAAGACGGCCTGCGCAATGCGCATACCGCGTTCGATGCGGAAATCGTCGTCGCCGAGATTAACCAGAAGCACTTTTACTTCACCGCGATAATCCGAGTCGATTGTGCCCGGTGTGTTGAGGCAAGTGATACCATTCTTGAATGCAAGGCCCGAGCGAGGGCGGATCTGTACCTCAAAGCCTTCCGGAATTTCGAAGATGAGGCCAGTTGGCACCAAAGTCCGGCGGCCTGGCAGAAGCACAATCTGGCGGTCTTCGGCAACGGCGGCACGGAGATCCATGCCTGCAGAACCGGAAGTTTCATAAGCGGGGAGTTCAAGGCCTTCCGCATGTTCGAGGCGGATGATGCCGAGCGTAGGCGTGGAAGAGGATGCTGCGGTCATGAGAGAGCCTTTCATACGGGAATTCAAATTGGCGACGCTCATACGTTAAATTGCACCAAAGGTGTACCGCCTATTTGAGGTTTTGCAATGATAGTGCGGCACTGGATCATGCTTATACACGATGAGCTGCTGTTTTCAGGCGTTTCAATCCCGTTCCAGCGGTACGGCGGTGGTTTCTTTGATCTCTTCCATGACGAAAGAAGCCGAAACATCTGACAGCGGAACACTTGCGATCAGCCGCTGATAGAGCCGGTCATAGGCTTTGACGTCAGCAACGCGCGCTTTAAGGACATAATCCAGATCGCCGGTCATGCGATAGACACCGACGATTTCAGGAAAGCGTGCCATGGCGCTGCGAAACTTGCCCAGCCATTCGGGATCGTGGCTCGAAGTGCGCACCAGAATGAAGACGGATAGGCCGCAGCCGGCCATCTCGGCATCAATCAGAGCGACACGCGCCTTGATGATCCCTGCATCTTCCATGCGCTTGACGCGCCGCCAGCAGGCGTTGCGTGAAAGATGAACGCGCTCCGACAGGGAATCAACGGACAGAGTGCCGTCAATCTGCAACTCATCCAAGATTTTGCGGTCAATTTCGTCTAAAGTGAGTTTCATATTGGGATGATTGTCTCATATAATGCTAATTATCAAGGACAAATTGAGATTTCATCTCGGATGCTTTTGCTAAAATGATTTTCCAGAAAGGCGCTTCTGGTGCCGGACAAAAGGGAACGAATTGCTCATTGACGGGAGTATTTCCAATGACGACACGTATTACACGCCTCTTCACCGAGCATCCGGAATCGGTCGATGAAACCTATTTCCAGCACATGGCCTTTGCCGGTCGTTTTTCATTCAAGCTTTTTTGCGCAGCCTTCGCAGCGCTCATCCATGCAATTTTGCCATTTTTATTCGAGAAGACTGCGAGCACGATCGTTCGCCAGCTTTATGAGCGGACACACAACCGGAGCCGGTAATTTCCGGATACAACATGTGCCGTTGGGCTGCCTATCTCGGACCTGAGACCTATCTGGAAGACATTATATCGTCTCCCTGTCATTCGCTCGTGGCGCAAAGCCATGATGCACACGAAGCCAAAACGCGTACCAATGGTGACGGTTTTGGGGTTGCGTGGTACGGAAATCGTGACGAACCGGGGCTTTATCGGGATATTCTGCCCGCATGGTCCGATCAAAATTTACGGAGTTTGGCGCGGCAAATCCAGTCGCGCCTTTTTCTTGCGCATGTGCGAGCGTCGACTGGCGGACTAACCAGCCGGTCCAATTGCCATCCGTTTGTGTCGGGTCGTTGGAGCTTTATGCATAATGGCCAGATCGGAGATTTTGATCGTTTACGGCGCAGGCTCGAAAGTCACCTCAGCGATGACGTCTATCGTCAGAAACATGGCGCGACAGATTCGGAGCTGATCTTCCTGTTGATGCTGGAGTTTGGCCTTGATAGTGACCCTGCATTAGCCATGAAGCGGATGGTGGCAACGATTGTTGAAGAGGCCGTGCGCGTCGGTGTACCGCCGTTTCTGCGACTGACTGCGGCTTTTTCCGATGGGAATCAGCTTTATGCGATCCGCTATGCCACCGATGCTTTTGCCCCAACACTTTATACGGCGACACTGGGCAGTGCGTCCGGCATCTGTGTGGTGTCTGAACCGCTTGATGGCGAAGCAGGAAACTGGATGGCGGTTCCGGCAAACAGCTTTGTCACTGTTTCCCGGCAAGGCCGCATCGCTATTGATGTTTTCGAGAGGCCCGTTTCGCTACCGCACGATACAGTGACGGTTTAGGCGCTACCGATCAGTATGCCTGCTGCCAGAACCAGTGCGCCGCCGAATACGACCTGAAGCGCTGCGCGGAAGAACGGCGTTTCCATATAACGGTTCTGGATGAAGGCAATTGCCCAGAGTTCGAAGAACACCAGAATCGCTGCAATCGTCGTTGCGGTCCAGAAATCGCTGATCAGGTAAGGCAGGGTATGGCCAAGGCCACCCAGTGTCGTCATGATACCGCAGGAGAGCCCACGTTTGATGGGCGAGCCTCGACCTGACAACTTGCCGTCGTCATGCACGGCTTCGGTGAAACCCATGGAAATACCTGCACCGACCGATGCCGAAAGGCCAATTAGAAATGTCTGCCATGTATCCTGCGTGGCAAAGGCTGCAGCGAAGATTGGTGCGAGAGTGGAGACGGAACCATCCATCAATCCGGCCAGTCCCGGCTGCACATAGGTCAGGATGAACTGTTTGCGCTCGGCGGCGCGTTCTTCATCCTGCACATCGTTCGGTGTCAGAGTCTGTTCCAGCGATTCAGCCTTGGCTTCATGCTGCTTTTCTTGTTGGGCAAGGTCGCCCAGTAGCTTGCGGGTGTCTGCATCGCTGATGCGTTTGGCGGCCTCAACATAGAATCGATAGGCCTGTTCCTCCATTTCCGACGCAGCTTCGCGCACCTTGTCGATGCCAAGCGGACGCACCAGCCAGTCCGGTTTGCGATCATAGTAACCGCTGACATGCTCGCGGCGGATCAGCGGAATCCGGTCGCCAAAGCGGGCCTTGTGCCGTTCAATCAGCGCATCGCGATGTCCGTGTTCTTCTGCTGCCATCTGCTCGAAAATTTTTGCCGATTGCGGAAACTCGTCGCGCAGGCCGTCGGCATAGGCAAGATAGATGCGTGCATCGTCCTCTTCAGAGGATATGGCAAGCGCCAGAATTTCCTGTTCGGAAAGCGAATCGAAAGGACGTCGGTCGTTGCGGAAGAATCGGCTGAGCATTTTGGGAATCCAAAGTTTAGAATAGTTCTAAAATAGGCCTCGACAGATGGAAGTCAAGTCTTGCAGTGCAGAGACAATTGGCGCATTAAAACCCACCCGAAAAGATCGGACTCAAGTACTTAAACCACCAGAAAAGAATCGAATCGATGGCTTCGACGAATCTCCATGCAAGCACCGCCCCCCGACCGCTAAATCGGCAGGATTTCCGCACGCTCGGCCTTTCGGCCCTTGGCGGCGCGCTGGAGTTTTATGATTTTATCATCTTCGTATTTTTCGCGAGCGTTATCGGACATCTGTTTTTTCCGCCTGACATGCCTGACTGGCTGGTGTTGATCCAGACTTTCGGTATTTTCGCAGCCGGCTATCTGGTGCGCCCGATTGGCGGCATCGTGCTGGCGCATTTTGGCGACAAGTTTGGCCGCAAGCGCGTCTTCGCTTTCTCGGTGTTTCTGATGTCGATCTCGACATTGGCCATGGCCTGCCTGCCAACCTATGCAACGCTTGGTGTTGGCGCGCCGATCCTGCTGATCATCTTCCGCATGTTGCAGGGCGCTGCCATCGGTGGTGAAGTCCCCGGCGCATGGACCTTTGTGGCGGAGCATGTTCCCGCCAATCGTGTTGGCATGGCGTGTGGTTTCCTTTGCTCGGGCCTGACGCTCGGCATCATGATCGGCTCGCTTATTGCAACCGCCATCAACTGGATTTTCACGCCGGAAGAACTTGCCGGTTACGCATGGCGCATTCCGTTCTTCATCGGCGGTATTTTCGGGCTGTTCGCCGTTTATCTGCGCCGCTGGTTGGCTGAAACACCGATCTTCACCGAGATGAAGAACAGCCATCTTCTCAAGGATAAGCTGCCGCTTGGCACTGTCCTGCGCAACCACATGCATGGCGTGATTATTTCCGTGCTGCTGACCTGGATTCTGTCGGCTGGCATCGTCGTGACCACATTGATGACTGCGACGTTCCTGCAGAAGCTTTATGGCTACACGCCTTTGCAGTCGCTTGCCGCCACAAGCTTCGGCACGCTGTTTCTGATGTTCGGAACGGTGAGCGCAGGCGCGATTGTTGATCGCATTGGCAGTGGCCGCTTCTTTGCGGTTGCAGGCATTTTCTTCGGTGTTGCGACTTTCGTGTTCTACACCTATGCGGCGGTTTCCCTGCCTGTTCTGTTCGCGCTTTATGCGGTGATGGGTCTATCGGTCGGCATGGTGGGCGCGGTCCCTTATGTGATGGTGCGCGCCTTCCCGGCACCTGTTCGCTTCTCGGGCCTGTCGTTTTCCTACAATATTTCCTATGCGGTCTTTGGCGGTCTGACGCCGGTGATCGTTACTTCGCTTCTGGCGGTCAACCCGATGGCACATGCCTGGTATCTGGTGTTCATCGCGGTTCTAACCTCTGTGCTTGGCCTCTACCTGATGGCCCGAAGCGATCAGGTTGAAGGTGATATCGGTCTGACCGAGCTTTCGACCGGGACTGCCGTTCCACAGCCGAACTGATTAAAAAAGGGCCGCGAAAGCGGCCCTTTTTCTATGTTTTAAGCATGTCTTTGTCCCAAAACCGGTTCCCACTTTTGGGAGACATGCTCTAGTGTACCGCCAGTTTTGCGGCACCGATTTCCTTATCATGGACAGCGAAGCGGTCGATCATGTCGCTACTTGCTTCATTAAAGCCGATCACCGAAACATCCGTACCACCGGCACGATATTTCAGCACCACCTTGTCGAGCGCACCGACCGAGGTGATGTCCCACAGATGGGCATGGCTGACATCGATCGTTACCCTTTTTGCAGGCGATGAAAAATCGAAAGCTGCAATGAAGTTTTGTGCCGAGGCAAAGAAGATCTGGCCCTGAACGGTATAGGTGCGCTCGGTTCCATCCTCGCTCGTTGTTTCGCTCACGCGGAACATCTTTGCGACCTTTCCTGCGAAAAACACGCCGGAAAGCAGCACGCCAACCAGAACACCCTTGGCAAGATCATGGGTGGAAACCACCGTTATGACAGTTGCCAGCATGACAATGGAGGACGACGGCGGGTTGCGGCCCAGATCGAGGATCGAACGCCATGAGAACGTGCCAATCGAGACCATGATCATCACGGCTACCAGAGCGGCCATCGGAATGATCCGCACCAGATCGTCGAGAACGAGAATGAGAAACAGCAGGAAAGAGCCAGCAACAAAGGTTGAAAGCCTGCCGCGACCGCCGGAAGATACATTGATCACCGACTGCCCGATCATAGCGCAACCACCCATGCCGCCAATCATGGCTGATGCGATATTGCTGGTGCCCTGACCAATACATTCCTGGTTTTTGTTGCTGCTGGTATCCGTCATGTCATCGACAATCTGGGCCGTCATCAGCGATTCAAGCAGGCCGACAGCTGCCAACGTGATCGAATAGGGCAGGATGATTTGCAGCGTTTCAAGCGTCAGCGGAACTTGCGGCAATGCGAAGATCGGCAATGCAGAAGGCAATTCACCGAGATCGCCAACCGTGCGCAGATCCATGCCGCTTGTCCATGCAAGCGTGGTGAGTACGGCAATGGCGACGAGCGGCGAGGGGATGGCTTTGGTGAGGCGCGGGAAGAGATAGATGATGGCAAGACCACCCGCGATCATCCAGTAGGTCTCAACCGGAACATGAATGAGTTCAGGCAGCTGCGCCATGAAAATGAGGATAGCAAGCGCATTGACGAAGCCGGTAGTGACCGAGCGCGATACAAAACGCATTAGGCGTCCGAGTTTGAGAAAGCCCGCAAGGATTTGCAGAATGCCCATCAGGATCGTGGCTGCAAAGAGATATTGCAAACCGTGTTCCTTGACGAGCGAGACCATCACCACAGCAGTTGCAGCGGTTGCAGCAGAGATCATGCCAGGACGTCCACCAGTGAAGGCGGAAACACAGGCAATGGCGAAAGAGGCGAAGAGGCCGACCTTGGGATCGACACCAGCGATGACCGAAAAGCCGATGGCTTCCGGGATAAGGGCAAGTGCTACGACGATGCCGGAAAGAATATCGCCGCGAATATTGGAGAACCACTCGCGGCGGTAGGCAGCAAGACTTGTCATTGAATTTTCCGCAAATAGAAGACGGGCGTTGAGAGCCGTCCGATTCAACATGGCCGATTGTAAAAATGGGGGATGTTGTTGCGTTGTCTGGCGGATAGGCGGCCAGAAGAGCCACCCGGGCTTTCACCGGGTCCTTGCGAATACGCCTGTATAAACAAAAAAAGCGCAGCAGGGCAATGGCCCGCTGCGCTTTCTATTGCACGGTGCTGATTAGAGTATCTTTTGCATGAAGGTCAGATCAAGCCAGCGTCCGAATTTCTGGCCGACCTGTTTCAGCGTACCGCAATCTGAAAAACCCTGCGATTTGTGCAACGCGATGGATGCGGCATTGCCTGCTTCAATGCCTGCGACGAGCACATGGACTTTACGCTCGCGTGCTTCTTCTACAAGCTCTGCCAGAAGTGCGCGTCCGATACCGCCACCGCGTGCATCGCTTGCCACATAAACAGAGAGTTCCGATGAGTGGCGGAAACCTTCAAACGGCCGGAATGGGCCATAACTCGCATAGCCGACGACCTGTTCCTCACGTTCGGCCACCAGAACCGGAAAGCCGTCACGGTTGCGGGCTTTGAGCCATTCGCGACGGTTTTCCAGATCGACGAGTGTTTCGTTCCAGATGGCAAGCGTGTTCTCGACTGCATCATTATAGATCGCAAGCAGAGCAGGGAGGTCAGCTTCGTTGGCAAAGCGGATGGTGAGGGTCATTTCAGAGGCCTTTATAGAAAAGTGTGGTCGCGCAGGGGCTTCCGTCGGGATAAAGCGCATAATTCGGGATAACGCCCACCCGCTCCCAGCCGAGATGGGTGTAAATTGCTTCTGCCGGACTGCCGGTTGCGGTGTCCAGGCAGAGAAGTGTCTTGCGTCGGTTACGTGCTTCTTCTTCAACGGCTTCCATCAGCTTGCGTGCAAGACCAAGGCCGCGCGCCCTGCGATGGATCAGCAGTTTTTTAAGATCGGCACGATGCGGCTGATTGGGCATTTGAGCAAGACCAAGCTGAACCGTGCCGACGATTTCGCCGTTATGTTCGGCAACCAGAAGGGCCGTGTCGCCTCGCTCTACTTCATTAAAGACGCGGTTCCAGTAGGGGATGAAGCCCTGCCATTCACATGGCGCCATGAAACCAACTGACGCGCCGCCATTGACGCAATCTGTTAGGATTTCGGCAAGTGCCGGGACGGCGGCTTTGGCTTCTTCGAAATTGAGAAGGCTGATCATGCTGATTGCTTTCAAAGACTGCTGCGGCGTTCGAGTACGATTGTATAACGGGCGGTCGAGGTGCCGGGATTATGAAAGGTAATGCTTTCAACGAGCGGCATATAAAGACAGTCGCCGGTACTGAGCTGATAGGCGGTTGCTCCAACGGTGATTTCCATCTGGCCATTCAGGAGCCACAAATGCTGCGTGATGCCTGCATTGGCCGCCTGTGGCGCGAAGGTGACCTTTGCGCCTACGGGAAATTCGACCTCGATCATGTCAATATTCGATCCCGTTGCGGGTGGTGAAACAGACCGCCGAATATAGCCCGTATCCGGATCACGCCAGACTGGTTGGCGATCATGCGTGAGCAAGGGAGAGGCTGGGGCTTCCGCATCGGCAAAGAAGGCTGAGAGCGATGTGCCGAGCGCTGCACAAATGCGCGCCAGAAGCTGTGCGGTCGGGCTGGTTTCGCCACGCTCGATCCGCGAGATCATGGCGCGGCTGACACCTGACACATCACCAAGCGCATCCAGCGTCATACCTTGCGCAAGGCGCAGGCGGCGCAGATTTTCGCCAATGGCGTTGTCGAGCTGCTCGATTACATTTTCCATTATATTAGAATTAATATCTATTATAATGGAGTCAAGGGATATTCCGGATAGAAGGCAAAAGAAAACGGCGGGATTTCCCCCGCCGCATTCTTTTTGTCCGAATAATTCGGATTAGCCCTTTGCCTTTAATTCGAGGCGGCGGCGATGCAGGACTGGCTCGGTGTAACCATTCGGCTGTTCGCGGCCCTTGAAAACCAGATCGCAAGCGGCCTGAAAAGCAATCGACTTGTCGAAGTTTGCGGCCATCGGGCGATACAGCGGATCGCCTTCATTCTGCTTGTCCACGACAGCTGCCATGCGCTTAAGCGTTTCCATGACTTGCGCTTCCGAAACCACGCCATGATAGAGCCAGTTGGCGATGTGCTGTGCCGAGATGCGCAGCGTTGCACGATCTTCCATCAGGCCGACATTGTTGATGTCCGGCACTTTCGAGCAGCCAACGCCCTGATCAACCCAGCGCACGACATAGCCGAGGATGCCCTGTGCGTTGTTGTCGATTTCGTGCTGAATGTCTTCCGGCGTCCAGTTTGGACGAGGGGCGACCGGCACCGACAGAATATCGTCGAGCTTGGCACGCGGGCGGCTCTTCAGCTTTTCCTGAACGCTTGCAACATCAATCTGATGATAATGGGTTGCGTGCAGCGTTGCAGCGGTTGGCGATGGCACCCAGGCGGTGTTCGCACCAGCCTTCGGATGGGCGATTTTCTGTTCCAGCATCGCGGCCATCAGGTCCGGCATGGCCCACATGCCCTTACCGATCTGCGCATGGCCGGAAAGGCCGCATTCAAGACCGATATCGACATTCCACTGTTCATAAGCGCCGATCCAGGCGGCCTGCTTCATGTCGCCCTTGCGGATCATCGGGCCAGCTTCCATCGAGGTATGGATTTCGTCGCCAGTGCGGTCAAGGAAGCCGGTATTGATGAAGACGACGCGTTCCTTGGCAGCGCGGATCGCTTCCTTGAGGTTAACCGTGGTGCGGCGTTCCTCATCCATGATGCCGATTTTCAGTGTGTTGGGCTTCATACCAAGCAGCTCTTCGGTGCGGGTGAAGATTTCATTGGCGAATGCCACTTCTTCCGGCCCGTGCATCTTTGGCTTGACGATATAGACCGAGCCTTCGCGCGAATTCATGTGGCGACCATTGGAGCCAATATCATGCAGTGCGATCAGGCTGGTGAAGGCTGCATCCATGATACCTTCCGGCACTTCGTGGCCGTCGGCATCAATGATCGCCGGGTTGGTCATCAGGTGACCGACATTGCGGATCAGCATCAACGAACGGCCCTTGAGGCTGAGTTCAGAGTCATCGGGCGCTTTATAGCTGCGGTCGCCATTGAGGCGGCGGGTCATCTGCTTGCCGTTCTTCTCGAACGTGTCTTCGAGCTTGCCATTCATCAGGCCGAGCCAGTTGCGATAAACCGCAACCTTGTCTTCCGCATCGACGGCAGCAATCGAATCTTCGCAATCCTGAATCGTGCTGACGGCAGATTCCAGAACCACATCGGCAATATGGGCCGGATCGGTCTTGCCGATCGGGCTGTCCGCATTGATTACGATATCAACATGCATGTTGTTCTTGGCCAGCAGCACATTGGTCGGTGCCGCCGCATCGCCATTATAACCCTTGAACTGGTTGGCATCCTTCAGCGCCGTTGCCGAACCGTCGGTCAGCTTGATTTCAAGCTTGCCGTCCTTGACGGCGAGACCGGCGACGTTGGCCCAGTTGCCGGTGGCAAGCGGTGCGCTTTCATCGAGGAAGTTTTTCGCCCATGCGATGACTTTCT
This sequence comes from Brucella pituitosa, assembly GCF_965577835.1. Classification (NCBI taxonomy): domain Bacteria; kingdom Pseudomonadati; phylum Pseudomonadota; class Alphaproteobacteria; order Hyphomicrobiales; family Brucellaceae; genus Brucella; species Brucella pituitosa. The sequence continues at coordinate 949,766 of NZ_OZ264092.1, read as the reverse complement.
CGCCACGCTTCGGGTTGTAGCCTTTGCCTTTTTCCGCGCCATCATCTTCAGAGATAGCATCGGTGCCGTAAAGCGCATCATAGAGCGAACCCCAGCGTGCATTGGCAGCATTGAGCGCATAGCGGGCATTCATGACCGGAACGACAAGCTGCGGTCCGGCAATATGCATGATTTCCGGATCGACATTGGCGGTTGAGACCTTGAATTCTCCGCCTTCGGGCAGGAGATAGCCGATATCCTTCAGGAATTGCTGGTAGTCAGCCTGCGAATAGCCTTTGTCGCGATTGTCCTTGTACCAGGCATCGATCTTGGCCTGCAGGTCGTCGCGCTTTTTGAGAAGGGCGCGATTCTTCGGTGCGAGATCGCGGATGATGGCGGCGAAGCCCTTCCAGAAGGCCTCTGGTTCAACGCCAGTGCCGGGTGCGGCTTCCTTGGCCAGAAACTCCACCAGTTCAGGGGCAACGCGCAAGCCTTCTATCTCAACGTAGTTACCGGCTTTCTGAGAAACCATGGCTCTGCCTCCTTCAAAATAAACAAAATCACCGCCAGCACCCTTCAGTGCCAGCTATCATGCTGTCTTTGAACCGCTTTAGCGCGCTTTCGTCAATCAGCGTGCGGGCACATCATCTGTGACGCTGCGGCGAAAATAGTTTTTACAGCGATAGTCTTGCGCGGATGTCTTCAGGCCTAAAGCCTTGTTCGCGCAAGCTGCTGAGTGCCGTATCCTTACGACTTTTGGAGAGTTTCAAACCGTCATCGCCCAGCACCAGATCGTGATGATGATAAAGCGGTTCCGGCAAACCCAGAAGCTTTTGCAGAAGCCTGTGCACGGATGTTGCATGAAACAGATCGCGTCCGCGGACAATATGCGTGATGCCTTGCAGCGCATCATCCACCACAACGGATAGATGATAGCTCGTGGGAGTGTCTTTGCGGGCAATCACCACGTCGCCCCATTGCGCAGGATCTGCCTCGATAAGTCCGGTGCCGCTTTCGTTCCAGAAGAGCGCTTCGCCAGCCACCTCGAGCGCTTTCTCCATATTGAGCCGCCATGCATAGGGGGCACCGGAGACGATGCGCTCCATCTGCTCTTTTTCGCTCAAGTTTCGTTCGCCCTGCGGATAAAGCGGTGTGCCGTCAGGGTCGGCAGGCCATTCCTGCCCTTTGGCATGGGCTTCGCCGATGATCTCGCGTACCTCGGTGCGGCTCAGAAAGGCGGGATAGACGAGCCCCTTGTCGGCAAGCTTGGTCAGTGCGTTGCGATATTCGCCGAAATGCTCTGACTGGCGGCGTACCGGCTGTTCCCATTCAAGCCCGAGCCAGTGGAGATCATCGTAGATGCCTTGTTCGAGTTGAGGTGTGCAGCGAGCGGTGTCGATGTCTTCCATGCGCAGCAGAAAACGGCCCCCGCTGGTCTGCGCCATGCTTGCATTGAGAAGCGCTGAATAGGCGTGGCCAAGATGCAATTGACCATTGGGGCTTGGAGCGAAGCGATATACTGGCTGGGTCATGATCATGTCAGTTGATTGTCATCTGATTGCATTGGTACTTTGCAGTTACAGCATCGGCCCGAAAATCGGAATCGATTTTCGGAAAGCACGATGCGTAGTTTCGATAGTTTAGAGCGTCCTTTGTGCGTCCGAATGGACGCACGGCGCTCTAACTGAAATGAAAGGCCTGACGATGCGGCGGATCGATACATTGGACGATATTGAAGCCGGGCTCGAAGCGCTGGGATTAGCTGACCCACGGTTGCTCGATATCCGCAGCCGTTCTCATGCTGTACCGCTTCGCAGGTCTCAGCCGGGCTTTGAAAGTCTTGCCTCGATTATCGTTGCACAACAGGTTTCAACGGCCAGTGCGAGCGCAATATGGGCGCGGTTCAAGCAGGTGATCGATCCAATGACACCGGAGGCTTATATTGCAGGCGGGGAAGAGGCATGGCGTTTTGCCGGGCTTTCACGCCCAAAACAGAGAACGCTGTTTGCTTTGAGTGAAGCCTTGGCAGAAGAGGCAATCGATCTGCATGGACTGTGCGATCTGCCTGCCGAAGAGGCGATTAAGGCACTGACCACTATCAAGGGCATCGGTCCGTGGACGGCCGAAGTCTATCTGCTGTTTGCCGCTGGTCATCCTGATGTGTTTCCGGCGGGCGATGTGGCGCTGCAAACGGCTGTTGGTCACGCTTTTGCGCATGAAAAGAGACCCGATGCAGCCGCTCTTCGCCTGCTTGCGGAAGACTGGGCGCCGTGGCGCGGTGTGGCAGCACGTTTGTTCTGGGCATATTACGCCGCGATTAAGGGACGGGAGGCTGCGCCCCTTCTGTAAAACTTGCGTGTTTCCGGGGACATAAATGCGTTTCTGCTTCACAATGCTGTCACGTCGGGATTACATTATTTGCATCAGGTGAATGACGGCATTTCGATTCGCAGAAACTTGGTATCCTGCCTATCGCACTGCCGCCTTTTGCAAGGTTGGAGCGTCGTAGGTTGCGCCCAGAATGGACGCGCGGCGCTTCGATGAAGAGCGCAATTCCGCATGGAAAGCCATTCGTACTTTTCCTTTCGGAGTTGCTCTGAAGGAGGTGCGCCCTTGAATGTAGCCGTCTCTCCCCGAACCGTTTCGAGCAGTGGTTTGCCTGCTCTGGTTCTCAATGCGGATTATCGGCCGCTCAGCTATTACCCTTTATCGCTCTGGTCCTGGCAGGATGCGATTAAGGCAGTCTTTCTTGAACGCGTGCATATCGTGGCGGAATACGATCAGGTCGTATCCTCACCATCGTTTTCCATGCGTTTGCCGAGCGTGATCTGTCTGAAGGATTATGTGAAGCCGCCGCGCTATCCGGCGTTTACGCGGTTCAACCTGTTCCTGCGTGATCGTTTTGAATGTCAGTATTGTGGCTCACCGCATGATCTGACCTTTGATCACGTCACCCCGCGTTGCCATGGCGGCGAGACGACGTGGGAAAATGTGGTCGCCGCATGTTCTCCCTGCAATTTGCGCAAGGGCGGCTTGATGCCGGCGAGCGCGCATATGTGGCCGCGCCAGAAGCCGGTCACGCCCACGGTGCAGGATCTGCACAATAATGGGCGCCTTTTCCCACCCAACCATCTTCACGACAGCTGGCTCGACTTTCTGTACTGGGATGTCGAATTGGAGCCTTAACTCCTCAGAACTTGCTCTTACTTCCCACCTTTTGCAAACGCACCATAGTAGCCAATCACTGCAAAGAGTAGGCTTGCGACAACATTCCATCCGGCAAACGACAGGCCGAGGAAGAAGCCAGGCGCGCTGTCACATGCAGGCGGGCGGGTCGCGTTGAGATCGCCGAGCAGATTGCCTGCATCGAGTGTGACCTTCATGGTGGCTGCACTGCAATCAGCCGGACCCGGCCAGTATTTGAGTTCTACGCCTGTGTGATAGATGGCAAGCGCTAAGCCGAAGGTCATCAGCAACGCACCAATCAAGATCAGGCCGCGTGTCAGAATCGGGGGCCATTTCAGGCCGTAAGATACCCATGCTGCCGCCAGAACCGGCACGCCTATATAATAAGGCGTGCGTTGTTCGAGGCAGAGCTTGCAGGGCATGAAACCAGCCAAATGCTCGAAACCCAGTGCCGTGCCGACGGTTGCGGCAAGGCCAACCGTCATGATGCCTGCGGTCCATGCCTGTACTTTGCCGACCGGATTAGTGAGTGCAAACGCCATATGAGATTCCCTGAAAAGGCTTTCTTATTCTTAAGGCAAATAACTGGCTTGTCTCCAAGCAACTTATTTTGACCGAGTTTGGGCGAACTGCTCAGGCGTGAAGATATTTTACTGCAAAGAACAGCGCGATCAAGACGACTGCCACGAGACTTGCGATCAGGCCAAGGCGCTTTTCGATAAAACCACGGATTGGTTCGCCGTAGCGCTTCAATAGCCATGCAAGGAAGAAGAAGCGTGCGCCGCGCGCAATGATGGCCGATGCGATGAACAGCCAGATATTGATGCCCGCAGCACCGGACAGAATGGTGACAACCTTGATTGGTGGCAGATGTGCGAGGCCTGATGTGATGAGCATCAGAAGAATCATGTCGGCGCTGGTTGTGCCGCGCATTTGCTCAAACGTGTCGAGCTTGCCATACATTTCCAGTACTGGCTTTGCGACCTGCTCATAGGCATGATAACCGAGATACCAGCCTGCTATGCCACCGAGAACGGAAAAGATGGTTGCAACCAAAGCATAACGATAGGCCCGTTCCGGGCGTGCGAGCGCCATCGGTAGAAAGAGTACATCGGCAGGCACCAGAAACACCGAACTTTCTACGAAAGCGATGAAAGCGAGCCAATATTCGGCAGACTTTCGGGCAGCAAGCGAGATCGTCCAGTCATAGAGTCGGCGCAGCATGAAGTTTTCCGGATTTTTTGCGGGCAAACACCCAAGGGATTGTTTGCATCGTCTATAAATAAAAAAGGTGGCACGAACAATGCGTGCCACCTTTTTAAAGTCGTCCGGGTTAATTTCAGCGCTTGTAGGCGCTGCAGATATATTTGGTTTCGAGATATTCTTCGATGCCGTATTTCGAGCCTTCACGACCGAGGCCTGACTGCTTCACACCACCGAATGGCGCAACTTCATTGGAAATCAGTCCGGTGTTGTGCCCGACCATGCCATATTCAAGACCTTCGCTAACGCGGATCGCACGGCTGAAGTTCTCTGTATAGAAGTAAGCAGCCAGACCGAAGATCGTGTCGTTGGCGGCAGCGATCACTTCTTCTTCGGTGTCGAAGGCAAAGAGTGGTGCGAGCGGGCCGAAGGTTTCTTCCTTGGCAACAAGCATATCTGAGGTAACGCCGGTCAAAATGCCCGGTTCAAAGAACAGGCCACCCAGTTCCTTGCCACCCGCGATGAGCTTTGCACCTTTGGAAACCGCATCTTCAATATGCGCCTTGACCTTGGTGATGGCTTTTTCTTCGATCATCGGGCCGATGACGACGCCCGGTTCGGTGCCGTTGCCGACTTTCAGTTCTTTCACTTTCGCTGCCAGCTTTTCAGCAAACTTGTCATAAACGCCGCGCTGAACATAGATGCGGTTGGCGCAAACGCAGGTTTGGCCAGCGTTACGGTATTTCGAAATCATCGCGCCATCGACAGCAGCATCAATGTCGGCATCATCAAACACGATGAAAGGTGCGTTGCCACCAAGCTCCAGTGAAATACGCTTGATGGTCGGTGCACACTGCGCCATCAAAAGACGACCAACTTCGGTCGAGCCGGTGAAGGAAAGCTTGCGCACGATTTCATTGCTGGTGAGTTCGGCGCCGATTTCACGGGCTTTGCCTGTCACGATCTGCAGAACGCCTGCAGGAATGCCAGCCTTCTCAGCCAGTACACCGAGGGCGAGGGCCGTCAGCGGGGTGAGATCGGCAGGACGAACGATCATCGTACAGCCAGCGGCCAGAGCAGGCGCTGCCTTGCGGGTGATCATCGCCGCGGGGAAATTCCAGGGGGTGATCGCAGCGGTCACGCCGACCGGCTGGCGGATAACAGTAAGGCGTTGGCCATTTTGCGGGGCAGGGATCGTGTCGCCATAGATGCGTTTAGCTTCCTCGGCGAACCATTCAATGAACGAGGCGGCATAAATAACTTCGCCGCGTGCTTCAGTGAGTGGCTTGCCCTGCTCCGATGTCATGATCAGTGCAATGTCATCTGCATTGGCGACAATCAGGTCGAACCATTTGCGCAGGATTCCTGCACGTTCTTTGGCGGTCTTTGCAGCCCATGCCGGAAGTGCCTTGTTCGAAGCGTTGATTGCCTCTTTAATAGTATCGACGGAGAGAGAAGGAACGGTTCCAATGACAGAGCCGTCTGCCGGGTTGGTCACGTCAATGGTTTTGCCATCTGCGGCATCAATCCAGCGGCCGTCCACAAGGCATTGCGATTTCAGCAGCGATTTATCTTTCAAGGCAATCATATCTGATGTTCCATCTCGGTGTTGCGTCAGAGGAAAGTTCAATATATTGAACTCTATACGATATACTGAATAAACCAGCCGACAGCGCCAAAGTCAATTCATCTGTCGGTTGGGTAAAGAGGGCATATGGATAAAACTGTAGGTGATGAAGAAAGTTCCTTGAAGCTGGTTCCAGCTGTGGTGAGGGCGACGCAGATTCTCGATTGTATTGCGGAGAGCCGTGATGGGCTCAAACTTTCGGATCTCGTGCGTCAGACCGGATTGCCAAAAAGCAGCGTCCATGGCCTTTGTCAGACGCTCACCCATTTGAAGTTGTTGAAGCTTAATAGTGACGGAAGCTTTACAATGGGGCCGCAATCGGTCCGGTGGGCGAATGTCTTTCTTGCCGACAGTGATATTGTCGATGCTTTCCATGAAGCGGTCGCGGACGCCGAAGGGTTAGGTGCTTATACATTGACGCTCTCACATCTTGAGGGTCCGGAAGTCATCTATCTGTCCTGCCGTAACTCAACCTCGCCGCTTGGCATCACATTTCGCATTGGCATGCGCGTGCCAGCTGTTTTTACGGCGACTGGCAAGGCAATGCTGGCGGCTATGTCTCCACAGGAGCTCGCGCGCCATCTCCCATCGGAGTGGCCGCAACCGATTACGCCCTCAAGTGTGCAATCATTGAAGAAGCTTGAAGCTGAAATGGCTGAGGTGAGGGCGAAGGGCTATTCGCTTGACGACGGACAGTTGCGTGAAGGCATGTTCTGTATTGGCGCCGCTATCTGTGATCGGCCATTTCATCCAGCTGCGGGCATTGCTCTTTCCATGATGGCAGCTGAAGCGCGGCCCGACATGGTAGAAGCGATGGGCAAACGAATGCGCGCTCTGGCGGATAGGCTTGGAGAGCGGATGGGCTGGTTCGCTTAGCGTCTGTACCGATCGCCTTTTATATAGTGACGTCATAAGAGGGCGCATTGAGCGCCCTTTTGATTGCCTGGCATCGAATCGGAGTGGCTTGGTTGATTAATGTTTGGTAAAATTGTTTGGTTTTCGCTGTGGAAAGAAAGTTTGTTTATTTTGCTATTTTAGCGTTGACAGTTTTGATTAGTGGGACGTATATAGCGCCACAACGAGGGCGGCGGCGTCGCAAGCGACAGGCTGATGCGTCCTTTGAGTTGACATAAAGAGTTTGACAGCGATGTTTGAATTGGTTATGTCGGCGGCGTTGACCGGGCTTTGGTTTGGTTGATGTGTTGAGAGAGGAACGACTGATAAGGTTGTGAATTTCTTGAAAAAAATGGGTTGACACACTGAACGGTGTG
>NZ_OZ264092.1:0-937500 GCF_965577835.1 Brucella pituitosa | reverse complement strand
AGTCGGTCATAGTGATCCGGTGGTCCCGCGTGGAAGGGCCATCGCTCAACGGATAAAAGGTACGCCGGGGATAACAGGCTGATGACCCCCAAGAGTCCATATCGACGGGGTTGTTTGGCACCTCGATGTCGACTCATCGCATCCTGGGGCTGGAGCAGGTCCCAAGGGTATGGCTGTTCGCCATTTAAAGCGGTACGTGAGTTGGGTTCAGAACGTCGTGAGACAGTTCGGTCCCTATCTGCCGTGGGTGTAGGAATATTGATAGGATCTGTCCCTAGTACGAGAGGACCGGGATGGACGTATCTCTGGTGGACCTGTTGTCGTGCCAACGGCATAGCAGGGTAGCTATATACGGACGGGATAACCGCTGAAGGCATCTAAGCGGGAAACCCACCTAAAAACGAGTATTCCCTATCAGAGCCGTGGAAGACTACCACGTTGATAGGCCGGGTGTGGAAGTGCGGCAACGCATGTAGCTTACCGGTACTAATAGCTCGATCGACTTGATCATTCTCATTTACAATATCCATCAAGCGTAGCTTGATGAAAACTTTGCCCCTCACGCCTTATTCACTTCGTGAATCGCTCCGGGGAGGGCGGCGCACAGGCGCCGGCACACAGTCGTGTGCTTATTGTTTATCAGCGTTTATCGCTGAATTATCTGCACGAAAGACAACCAGCTTCTCATATTTGTGTTCTTCGCCGACCTGGTGGTTATGGCGGAGCGGCTGCACCCGATCCCATTCCGAACTCGGCCGTGAAACGCTCCAGCGCCAATGGTACTTTGTCTTAAGACACGGGAGAGTAGGTCGCTGCCAGGTCTGCTAAGCACACAAATATCAACCCATCTTCTCATAATCATACAAAACAGCATTCATCAGCGCTAAGCGCAAAAACTACCAAATCCGGTCATACAAATTAAGCCCTTAACGCGGGGTGGAGCAGCCCGGTAGCTCGTCAGGCTCATAACCTGAAGGCCGCAGGTTCAAATCCTGCCCCCGCAACCAAATTCAAAAACGCCCGTGGACAAAACCACGGGCGTTTTGACGTTTACGGGACAGATAGATTGTACTCCCCCACGACGGATACCCGTCGTCCAAACGCTCACAACCTGAAGGGCGAGGAGAAAAAGCAATCATCGAGTATCAAGTCCCCCACAAACCGGACAAAGCCTCACACCAAAACCAAAAAAGCAAAAAACAGCATAAAAGCCGCAGCGGTCCGCGTCTGAAAATAGTGCCTGGTGCAGGATCGGCAAGAATGCAACTCCAAGCCCCCATGCAACGGCAATCAGCACCTTCGGAAGCCAAAGACCAGACAATTAAACCCATGAAGGCTGGCCCAACGAAATCGCTATCTACATAGAGAAAAGCCCCGGCAACAAGAGTTGACCGGGGCTACGTTATTTTTAAACCTCCGTGAGGCTAACTCTGGAGGCCACGTAAATGTGCGGAAAAGCTAGACGGTTTCCGTGACTTTGCTGAGGTTCATAGGCTGGTCCGGATCAAGACCACGGCCAAGCGCAACACGTTCAATCAAGGTGTTAAGCCTGAGCCTCAAGGATTTATCCTACAATGGCCTCGAATTTCCTGATATGGGGGTAGTCGCGGTTAAGGACTATCTGATGAAGCCTCTCTCGTTCGTTTTGATATGCTCGTTGCTGACAATGTTCAGCATGCCAGCAAATGCCGAAGTTCGTCTTGGCAAAAATGTCCGTATTGGCGGCCACGATTTCTCCAACCAGACTTATAATAGCAAGCGTCGCGCGGAGATTTATCTCTATAAAGGGAAGCCAAGAAAAGAGGGCTGTGTGTGGCGTAAGGGAAAGAACGGTGAGCGAGTGAAGGTCTGTCATCTCCAAACCAAACCCACGCGAAAATAGGAAAGTGGAGGCCGTGCGCAAAGTGTGGAGTGTTCAAAGAATATACACATCGGTGTGACGGATATAAGCTTTTGTACAAAGCGAATTGCGTCGGCAGTTGTTGGTTTTTAGGAACTGGCGGAGAGAGCGGGATTCGAACCCGCGATACGGTTCCCCGTATACACACTTTCCAGGCGTGCGCCTTCAACCACTCGGCCACCTCTCCGTCTGATTTGCTGTCTTGAAATCCGCCGTTGCGGTAAGAACTCTTGCAAACGCACCACCACTTTTCAAATCAGGCATTGGTTAGTTGCCAAAACAGGTGGTGCGGCGCGCAATATAGCCAGAATACGCATATGTTCAACTGCTATTTGCCAGTTTTCGCTTTAATTTATTCTGGGCTGCGTGAAGCTTATGAGAGCTTATCTAACTTACTGTTTTTGTTACATATAATGCGGAAGCTGTTTTGGAGGTTTCCTCGGCTTGGGCGTAATAGTCGGTCTGTGCTATAATTTAGTGGCTGATAACACATAGATTGAATGGCAAATGGCGCGCATTTTTGCATGATGCGGACGTGTAAATTCAAAGGCAGAGAATCGTGTTCCGTTTTGTTTTGCGCAGTTTCGCGGTTTTGTTTCTGGCATTAGGCGTCATCTTTGCCATTCTAGATGGTGCGCGCTCTGTTGGGGCGTCGGAGTTGGTGACCAAACCTCTTCTCGAGGTCTGGGAACGCGGCGCGCCCGAGATGCTGGGGGATGCAGAAGCATTCGTGACGCACTATATAGGATCAGCAGCGTGGGACAGGCTGGTGCTTCCCGTGCTTGAACAGCCCGGCTGGCTCGTTTTCGGTGTCCTTGCACTTCTGTTTTACATAGCTGGTCATCGTCGTGAGAAGCCATTGGGCATTTTCAGTGCGTGAGCTTGAAGCCGGTTGGCAGGCATGATGACTGGTCGTGAATTTATACACGAGGATTGCGCACATATCCGGTGCGCCTCAGGAGGTGTTGAATGGGTTTCCTAGACAGCTATCGCAAGAAGATTGAAATGCCTTCGCAGGACGACGCCTTGCCGGGCCGTGGAGACGCTATCCCTACGGCTTCGAGGCATTTCGTGTCTGGTCAGCCGCTTAAAGGTCCATGGCCTGAGGGCATGAAGCAGGTCATGTTTGGTATGGGCTGTTTCTGGGGGGCTGAGCGGCTTTTCTGGCAGGTTCCAGGTGTTTATCTAACCGCCGTTGGTTATGCGGGCGGACTTACGCCAAACCCGACCTATGAGGAAACCTGCACCGGTCTGACCGGGCATGCCGAGGTGGTTCTGGTGGTTTACGATCCAAAGGTTGTGAGCCTTGGAGAACTGTTGTCGCTGTTTTGGGAAGAGCATGATCCGACGCAAGGAATGCGACAGGGCAACGATATCGGTACGACTTACCGTTCTGTGATTTATACCTTTGACGGAGCAGATCGTGAAGCCGTGGAAAAGAGCAGGGACGCCTATCAGGATGCACTTGCTGCTCGCGGTCTTGGACCCGTCACGACGGAAATTGCAGACGCTCCAACATTCTATTACGCCGAAGATTATCATCAGCAGTATCTGGCCAAGAATCCGAACGGTTATTGCGGTTTGCGCGGCACTGGCGTGAGCTGTCCGATACCAGCAGCATCGTAAGAGATGTAAAAGAATCGCGCGATTAACCCCGCGCGATTTCCTTGTGCATAATTAACATGCCTGCGTCGTCACCCTTAAGTTCTTCAAAGTCGACCCAGACAATCTTGCGATATAGGTCAGGCTTGTCCGTATAAAGATAAGCTTCGGTATAGCCTAGCTCTTGGGCAGCACTTTCAATTGCAGCCATGAGAGCCTTCGCAATCCCGCGTCCGCGATAATCCGGTGCAACGAGCAGGCTCGCAACCCACGGCTTAAGGTGAGGATGGCTATCCAGATCATTGTGGATCAGCAGGACAAATCCGGCGAGCTCGCCATTCCATAGTGCTGCACGGGCCGCCTGTCTGTCAGTAGAATGGATGATATCCTGTAGGCCGGAAACGATATCGTCTTCGGTTGCGCCTGACAAATATCCCCATTCCTTGTGGTTCCATTTGGCGCACGTTGCGGCAAAGTCGGGCCGGTCAGCAAGCGTTATAATCTCAATCATGATCTTACCAGTGCGGGGGCTTGGTGACGGGGATTTCGGGAGCCGTTTGCTCTTCCAGTGTCAGAAAGCGATCTGTCAGCGCCGACAGCTTTTTGTTTAGCTGATCAATCGTCTTCCACTGCTCAGCCAGCACGGATGAAAGCTCCTCAATGGTCTTCTCCTGCTCGGCGACCCTTATCTCGAGTTCTGTCAGGCGCGTGTCCGTGGACATGATCAATCTTCCATCTCTTCTGTTCCTGAGAAGATAAAAAATCCGCGCCGACCACTCAATACCAATTATTGAGCAGTCAGAACGCGGATCAATGAGTCGTTTATTCTAAGGTTTGAAACTTACTTCGTGCCGTACATACGGTCGCCGGCATCACCAAGGCCGGGAACGATGTAGCCCTTTTCATCGAGGCGTTCATCAATGGAAGCTGTGAACACTTCGACGTCCGGATGGGCTGCGGTGAAGCGTTCGATGCCTTCGGGTGCTGCGAGCAGGCAGAGGAAGCGGATATTGGTTGCGCCGCGCTCTTTCAGCTTATCGATAGCTGCAATGGCCGAATGTCCGGTGGCAAGCATTGGATCAACCACGATAATGAGGCGATTGACGATATCTTCCGGGGCCTTGAAGTAATATTCGATTGGCTGCAGCGTGTCATGGTCACGATAGAGGCCGATATGAGCCACGCGTGCAGCGGGCACCAAATCCAGCATGCCTTCGAGAAGACCATTGCCTGCGCGCAGGATGGAGGCGAAGACCAGCTTCTTTCCCTCGAGGATAGGCGCTTCCATTGGCATCATCGGTGTATCGATATGCATGGTGGTCAGTTCGAGATCGCGCGTCACTTCATAGCAAAGCAGCAGCGATATTTCTTTCAGCAAACGCCGGAAACTGGCGGTCGAGGTTTCGCGCTTGCGCATAATGGTGAGCTTGTGCTGGACAAGCGGATGGCTGACGACATTAACGCCCATGTTGTTTCCACTTTTCTTGTTATCTTTATCGACTGTAACGGCTAATCAAGCCGGAGAAAACGCGTGGCAGGCGCGCACGCACAGTTTTCTATTTCTTTGAACATTTTGCACAGATGCGCAAGTGGAGATCACAAAAGGGGTATCGGCTGGCGGTCTGTGCTTGTATCGTCCGGTACAAGCTTTATATGCATCAAGCAAACGGAAAACGGAGATCGGCTTCGTTTCGCACATGAACCGGCAGGATGAGTTATGAGCCAGCAGAACGGCAATGCGGACCGCGTGGGCGCGCAAGGTGGCATGGAGCATTCATTCGGCTTCAAAGCGGTCGATGAAGATGCCAAGCAGGGGCTGGTCAACGACGTTTTCCATAAGGTTGCCAAGCGTTACGATGTGATGAACGATCTCATGTCCGGTGGTCTGCATCGCGTCTGGAAAGATGCGATGATTGGCTGGCTGGCACCGTCAAAGCGTCCGGGCTGGACATCACTCGATGTTGCAGGCGGAACCGGTGATATTGCATTCCGTATTGTCGAAGCCTCCGGTCGACAGGCACAAGTCACCATTCTGGATATCAATGGTTCAATGCTTGGCGTCGGTCGTGAACGCGCTATCAAGAAGGGGCTTGCCGACAATCTCGAATTTGTTGAAGCCAGTGCGGAAGAGCTGCCATTTGAAGATGCCAGCTTCGATGCTTACACGATTTCATTCGGCATCCGTAACGTCCCGCATATCGATAAGGCACTTTCAGAAGCCTATCGCGTGCTGAAGCCAGGCGGTCGTTTCTTGTGCCTTGAGTTTTCCGAAGTGGAACTGCCGCTTCTCGACAAGGTTTACGACCAGTGGTCGTTTAAGGCTATCCCGCAGATTGGCAAGATGATTACGGGCGATGCCGATTCCTACAGCTATCTGGTCGAATCGATCCGCAAATTTCCCAAGCAGGAAGATTTTGCACGCATGATCCGCGAGGCGGGTTTCGAGCGTGTGAGCTATCGTAATTTTACTGGCGGTATCGCAGCACTTCATTCCGGCTGGAAGCTCTGAGTCCGATATGAGCAATATTTCTGCGGCTCTGAGGTTGATGCGTGCTGGCTGGATCATGGCGCGCGAAGGTGTGTTGAGTTCTCTGCCGGTTGATGAGGCCGCGGGTCTGCCAGCGCTGGGGCATAGGGTTGCGAAGATGCTTGCGCGTAAGCGCGCGAAAGATGCGCCTCGTTCCGAGCGCATTTCGCGTGCGATGAACAAGCTTGGCCCTTCTTATGTGAAGCTTGGCCAGTTTCTGGCAACGCGTCCTGATATTGTAGGCAAGGATGTTGCTGCTGATCTTGAACTGTTGCAAGATCGGCTTGACTTCTTCCCTCAGGCGGAAGCCGTTTCGGCGGTTGAAGGATCACTTGGTCGCAGGATCGATGATCTTTATGTGAGTTTTGATGCGCCGATTGCGGCGGCATCCATGGCGCAGGTGCATCCGGCGCATGTCATGAAAAATGGCGCGCCGCATAAGGTTGCAGTCAAGGTTATCCGTCCCGGCGTGCGTCAGCGTTTCGCGCATGATCTGGAGAGTTTCTTCATGGTTGCCCGCATGCAGGAGCGCCATGTGCCATTTACGCGGCGCCTGCGCCCGGTCGAGATGGTAAAAACGCTGCAACAGACCACGCGCATCGAAATGGATCTGCGGCTTGAGGCGGCGGCACTTTCCGAGATTGCAGAGAATATCAAGGACGATGCAGGCTTCCGCGTTCCCAATGTCGATTGGGAGCGCACGGGTCGCGATGTTCTGACGCTCGAATGGATCGACGGCGTTAAAATGTCGGACATCGAAGGGCTGAGAGCGGCAGGCTTTGATCTGAAAAAGCTATCCGAAACACTGATCCAGTCGTTCCTGCGCCATACGCTGCGTGATGGCTTCTTTCATGCCGACATGCATCCGGGCAATCTGTTCGTTGATCCGCAGGGCATGATCGTTGCAGTTGATTTTGGCATCACCGGACGGCTCAACAAGCAGCAACGGCGCTTTCTGGCGGAAATTCTTTATGGCTTCATCACCCGCGATTATATTCGCGTGGCGGAAGTGCATTTTGAGGCAGGCTACGTGCCGCATACTCATGATGTGGCGAGCTTCGCGCAAGCAATCCGCGCTATTGGCGAGCCGATCCATGGCCAGCCAGCTGAAACCATTTCCATGGCGAAGCTTTTGACGCTGCTGTTTGAAGTCACCGAACTGTTCGACATGGAAACGCGGCCAGAGCTTCTGATGCTTCAGAAGACAATGGTGGTCGTGGAAGGTGTTTCACGCACACTCGATCCGCATTTCAATATGTGGAAGGCAGCAGAACCTGTCGTTGGCGACTGGATTCGTAAGAATCTGGGGCCGCAGGGTATGTTGCTTGATGCAAAAGACAGTGCCTATGCACTGCTGCATTTTACCCGCAAAACGCCCGAATTGGTGGCGCGTGTTGAACGTGCATCCGTTGCGCTTGATGATATGGCGGTTAATGGCCTGCGCTTTGATGAAGCGACGGCGGAAGCGATTGGCAAGGCCGAGGCGCGGCATTCACGCTGGGGCCGTATCGCGCAGGTCGTGATTGCAATTTCACTGGCTGCGATTGCGATCAAGCTCTATATCCTGCTTTAAAACCAGTTTCTGAGTGACAAATCTGGTTTAAAGTGATTTCATTGATTGCATCAGCAATAAGCCGGTGCAATCAAATGGCCAGTATCACAATCCGCAATCTTGATGACGCAGCGAAAGAGCGGTTGCGCATTCGGGCAGCTCAAAACGGGCGCTCGATGGAAGAAGAAGCACGGCTTCTGCTGGGTGGACTTGAAGAGGCAAAGCCTCAAGCCACTGCCTCGCCGCCTGTTGCGGGTTTATTGCAGGGCAAACATATTCTCCTCCTCATCTCCGGCGGGATTGCTGCCTATAAGACGCCTGATCTTATCCGCCGCCTGCGGGAGCGTGGCGCGCATGTTCGCCCGTTGATGACGGCAGCCGCACAGCAATTTGTGACGCCGCTGACCATTGGTGCAGTTGCTGCCGATCATGTGTTTACCGATCTTTTCTCGCGTGAAGACGAACAGGATGTCGGCCATATCCGTCTTGCGCGTGATGCCGATCTGATCGTCGTGGCTCCCGCGACCGCTGGCCTGATGGCCAAAATGGCAAATGGAATTGCCGATGATCTGGCAAGCGCTGTGTTGCTTGCTCGCAAAGTTCCGGTGCTGGTTGCACCTGCAATGAATCCTGCCATGTGGGATAATCTGGCAACGAAGCGCAACCGCCTGACACTGGAAAAAGACGGTGTGCAATTCATTGGTCCTGAAAAGGGCGAGATGGCGGAAAGTGGTGAGGCTGGTACAGGCCGCATGAGCGAGCCGCTCATGATCGTGGCCGCCATTGAAAATCTGCTTGCGCCACAGGCAAGACCGCTTGCAGGCAAAGTGATCGTCATGACATCCGGCCCGACGCATGAGCCGATTGATCCGGTGCGTTATATCGCCAACCGTTCGTCCGGCAAGCAGGGCCACGCGATTGCCGCCGCGCTCACGAAGTTGGGTGCCACGGTGCATCTGATTTCGGGTCCCGTTACGATCCCTGATCCGCAGGGCGTCAACGTCACCCATGTTGAAACAGCGCAGGAGATGCAGGCGGCAGTAGAAAGCCATTTACCGGCTGATGCCGCCGTGATGGTGGCAGCAGTTGCCGACTGGCGAACCGCCAGTGCATCTGACCAGAAGATCAAGAAACAGCCCGGCGAGGGCGCACCAACGCTCAGCATGGTTGAGAACCCGGATATTCTGGCAGGAGTTGGTCATAGTGCCAAACGTCCTGGTCTTGTGGTTGGCTTTGCAGCGGAAACGCAGGATGTGCTCGCCAATGCCGGGCGTAAGCTGGAGAAGAAGGGTGCCGACTGGATCGTTGCCAATGACGTGTCTGGCGATGTGATGGGCGGTGATCGCAACCGTGTGCGTGTTTTGAGCCGCGCAGGCATCGAAGAATGGCCGGAAATGAGCAAGGAGCAAGTTGCTGAAAAGCTTGCAGAAAAAATTACGGCCGCACTTCTCGAAATAAAAAGCTGATTTTTTTATGGGGGGCATGTCACATTCCGATGCAGCTATCTCGTCCTGATGATGAGCGACCAACACGGGTCAACATCAAGGAGAAGAGATCATGGAACAGAGACTTGCGCCTTACACTTTCGCACCGCAGATCATGCAGGCAATGGTGGAGCTGGAAAAGCGGGTTGCCGCATCCGGACTTGAATATAGCCTCTATGAGCTGGTGAAAATCCGTGCTTCTCAGATCAATGGCTGCGCCTATTGTATCTATATGCATACGGCTGATGCACGGAAGGCTGGCGAAACTGAAGAGCGCCTTTATCTGGTTGCTGCATGGCGTGAATCACCGCTCTATACTGCGCGGGAGCGGGCAGCGCTTGGCTGGACCGAGGCGCTGACATTGCTGGCGCAGACGGGCGCACCGGATAAGGATTTTGATGCTTTGAAAGCATATTTCTCAGACGAAGAGATCGTCAATCTGACCATGCTGATTACCACTATCAATGCATGGAACCGCATCGCGGTTGGTTTCCGTCTCGTGCACCCGGTCAAATCCGATGCAGCCGCTGCTTGAACCACAAATGAAAGATGCGGATGTGTTCGAGGCTTTGCGTCCTCGGCTCATCCGCATTGCCTATCGTATGGTGGGGACCCATGCTGAAGCCGAAGATATTGTGCAGGACGCATGGCTGCGCTGGAGTGCTGCGGATCGGGAAACCATCCGCGAGCCGCAGGGCTGGCTCACGCGTGTGGTCAGCCGTCTTGCGCTTGACCATCTGAAATCCGCACGCGTGCGGCGCGAAACCTATCCCGGCACATGGTTGCCTGAACCGCTTGTCGAGGACGAAGAAGATCGCAGCGATGACATCACATTGACGCTGATGATGGCGCTTGATCGTCTGTCGCCGCTGGAGCGGGCGGCATTTCTTTTGCATGACGTGTTCGATTTGGGCTTTGACGAGGTTGGGCGTGTGCTTGATCGCGATGCTGTGGCCTGTCGCCAGCTGGCAAGCCGCGCGCGCAGCCATGTCCGGCAGGAGAAGACGCGGTTCTCCATGACGGAGGATCGTGGCCGGACAATTGCTGAGGCTTTCTTTCAGGCATCCCGCAGCGGCGACATGACGGCGCTGAAAGGGCTGCTGGCGGAAGACGTCGTGATGTATTCCGACGGTGGTGGTATCCGCAATGCAGCGCTTAACCCGATTTACGGGCGTGAAAAGATCATGCGCTTTTATGAGGGCATCGCACGCAAGACCGAGGGGCTGGTGCCTGCCGTCAATCATTTTGCGCTGTTTGATGGCTTGCCCGGCCATATGAGTCTTGAAGCCGATGGGCTGCCGCAAGTGGCCGCTGTAGAGATCAAGGACGGATTGATCCGCGCCGTCTATTTGATCCGCAATCCGCAGAAGCTGACGCATCTGCGGATGGGGTAATTGAATTCATCAGGCTTTGTCGCGGACCTGATAATCCTTGATCGTGGCAAAGCGGATCGCCTTCCAGCGCTCGGCTTCGTAGTTGAGCGAGAAGCCGTTCTGGGCGAGGAAGACCGGATCATTGTCGAGATCATGCGCGATGTCGGCACGATGCGAGGCAATGAAGCGGTCAAGTTCTGCTGGGTCTTCCGCAGTAATCCAGCGGCAAATAGAGAAGCGCGACATTTCAAAGCCGACCGGCAGCGAATATTCGATCTTGAGGCGTTCGGTCAGAACGTCGATCTGGAGCGCGCCGACAACGCCGACAATTGCCGGTGAACCATCGTCTGGCACGAAGAGTTGCACAACGCCTTCTTCAGCCATCTGCTGAAGCGCTTCACGGAGTTTCTTTGCCTTCATCGCATCGTCAAGGCGGACGCGGCGCAGAATTTCCGGTGCGAAGTTCGGCACACCACGGAACAGGATGTCTTCGCCCTCGGTCAGCGTGTCGCCAATGCGCAGGGTTCCGTGGTTCGGAATGCCAACCACGTCGCCTGCAAAGGCCTCATCGGCAATCTGGCGCGAGCGGGCGAAGAAAAATTGCGGTGCTGACAGGCTCATTGGTTTACCGGTGCGGACCAACTTGGCCTTCATGCCGCGCGAAAGTGTGCCGGAGCAGACACGCAGGAATGCGATGCGGTCGCGGTGGTTCGGGTCCATATTGGCCTGAATCTTGAACACGAAGCCGGTCATTTTTGCTTCGGTTGCACCAACCATGCGGCTATCTGCTTGCTGGTCGCGTGGGGAAGGGCCGAAATCGCAGAACGCTTCGATCAGGTCGCGCACACCATAATTCTTGAGCGCCGAGCCGAAATAGACTGGCGTCATATGGCCTTCGCGGAAGGATTCGAGATCGAATGGGCGACAAACGCCCTGCGCCAGTTCCAGACTGTCGATCCATGCCTGACGTTCGTTTTCCGGCAGAAGCTTGGCCGCTTCTTCCGGTCCGCTGACTTTTGTGGGCTGCTCTTCGGCATCCTTCTGGCGCACGGTATTATTGTGCAAATCATAGGTGCCGGCAAAGCTTTTGCCAGAGCCGATTGGCCATGTGATTGGGGCAGTATCGAGCGCCAGCTTTTCTTCGATCTCATCGAGAATTTCGAGTGGGTCGCGTGCTTCTCGGTCCATCTTGTTGACGAAGGTCACGATTGGAATATCGCGCATACGGCAGACTTCAAAGAGCTTCAGCGTCCGTGGCTCGATACCCTTTGCGGCATCGATAACCATGACGGCGGAATCCACGGCTGTCAGCGTGCGGTAGGTATCGTCAGCAAAGTCTTCGTGGCCCGGCGTATCAAGCAGGTTGAAGATGCAGTCTTTGTACTCAAAGGTCATCACCGAGGTAACGACCGAGATACCGCGGTCGCGTTCGATGTTCATCCAGTCCGAACGGGTTTGGATGCGGTCCTTCTTGGCCTTCACTTCACCGGCAAGCTGAATAGCGCCGCCGAACAGCAGCAGCTTTTCGGTTAGCGTGGTCTTACCAGCATCCGGGTGCGCGATGATCGCGAAGGTACGGCGCTTTGAAACAGGATGATCAGCGGACATGAAGAAACTCGTAATGGCAAAGTGTGGGCGGCGCGATACGCGCGCTGCGAAGATGTTGCGCAGCATCTAGCAGTCATTGGCCAAAAGGTCGAGTTGAAATGAAAAAGCGACGTGTAACACGCCGCTTTTTAGATTGCCTGGTACTGTTATCAGCGTTTGATGCCGAGGCCGAAAGCAATGAATGACCAGCCTTGGAAAATAAGATCGATAGCGAGGAAAAGGCCGAGAATGAACAGGCTGTTGACCGGCCATTTCAGTGCGATGACGAGACCGGCTAAAAGCGTGATGACGCCTGCTGCTACAATCCAGCCCCAACCTGCTGCGGGTTTGGATTTAAAGCCAAGCCAGATGCGGAATGCGCCTGCACCCAGAAGTGCTGCTGCCAGAAGGAAGGTCAGAACGCCTGCGGCCAGAATCGGATTGACGAATGCGACAATACCAGCTGCCGCGTAAAGCAGGCCGCTTAGCAGCCAGAAGAAGAAGCCGCCCCATGTCTTCACACCAAAGGCGTGGATGATTTCGATCACGCCTGCAACCAGCATCATGATGCCGACATAGTAGACTGAAACGACTGTCGCGAGCACGAGATTGCCGAAAGCGATGCCGCCAAGGATCAGAAGTGCGACGCCGAGTGCAATGAACCAACCCCACTTGGCTGAGACTTCGGCTGGAACGATAGGACGATTAAAGTCATTCTGTGCAGTTGCCATAAGATGTCCCTCAATTTGAATTCCCGACCAACAATATAAGGCAATTGAAAGATTTAGCCAGAGATGGAAGTGAGACTTGAGTTGGCTAAAAAATCTCCTGTTGGTGTAAGAGGAAGAACACGGTATGTCTTTGCAGTAAAAACTTTTTTTGGCTTAAAGTCAGTTTGATGTTTGATCTGGTTTCACACTATTGGCCGCATATTCTGGCGGTCCTGTCAGTCGTTCTTGGAGCGATTGCAGCTGTTCACGCGACCATGACCAAGGATGAGGTGCGAACGGCACTCGGTTGGGTTGGCGTGATTGTTCTTTCGCCCATCGTGGGAGCCGTGGTCTATGCGCTGGCGGGGGTCAACCGCATCCGACGCAGCACGCTTAGTCATCAGCGCGACAATATGGGCAATATTGCGCTTTACCACCTCTCGCATTTTGACACGACGAATGATCTGGTGCGCGCTGCCTTTGGTCGCCAGTTCGGAGCGATGAAGATCCTTGGCGACACCGTCAGTCTTTATGATTTCACGAGCGGCAACAGCATCAAGATGCTGGAGACTGGCGACGAAGCTTATGCCGACATGCTGGAGGCTATCGGTAAGGCTGAACGCAGCATCATGCTCGAAACCTATATTTTTGATCGGGATGCGATTGGTGAGCAATTTGCCGATGCCTTGGGCGAGGCAGTCAAACGCGGTGTGGAAGTGCGGGTCCTGGTGGATGCGGTCGGCGCGCGCTATTCCATTCCAAGCATCGTCAATCTGCTGAAAGACAAAGGCATTTCCGTTGATGTGTTCAATGGCAACATCATCATGGGACTACGCTTGCCTTATGCCAATTTGCGCACGCACCGTAAAATCCTGATTGTTGATGGCAAACTGGCGTTCACCGGCGGCATGAATATTCGTGCCGGATTTGTGAAAGCCATTGCGGGTGATGCGGTTGCGTTTGACACGCATTTTCGCGTCGAAGGCCCGGCGATAGCCGATCTTTTCCATGTCGCGTCTGAGGATTGGCGCTTTGCGACGGGCGAATTACTGACGGGTGATGCCTGGAGCATTGCTGCACCAAAAGACCCACCCGGTACAGGCAAGCTGATCCGTGTTGTCGGTTCAGGGCCGGACAAGAATATCGAAACAAATCACCGCATGATGATGGGAGCGTTTTCAATTGCTCAGGAGCATATCCTGATCATGTCGCCCTATCTTCTGCCTGATCGTGAACTCATCAGTGCGCTGGTCACTGCGGCGCGGCGCGGCGTGTCGGTAGATGTGGTTGTTCCCGGTGTGAATAATCTGAAACTCGTGGATCGCGCCATGCGGGCGCAGTTCGATCAGCTGCTGAAAGGTGGTTGCCGCATATGGCGCGCGGGCGGGGCGTTCAATCATTCCAAGCTGATGACGATTGACGGCGCATGGTCCTATGTCGGCTCTTCCAATCTCGATGCGCGTTCCTTGCGACTGAATTTCGAGGTCGACATGGAAATCCTTGATCGTGATATCGCGCTTCAGGTGGAAGAACGCATCGGCAGGGTGATCGATGTAAGCCGGGAAGTGAACCTGACACGTCTCAAAAATCGCCCCTTCTACGAGCGTCTGATCGACCGTATCATTTGGCTCGGATCGCCTTATCTCTGACGCTAGAGCACATCCCGAAGTGGGAGCCGGTTTTCGGAACAAGATGTGCGTAAAAGTAAAAAGATAAAGCATTTCCAATGATTCAACCTAATCCGGAAATGCTCTAGAAAGATCAGCTTCCCGAACTCGTATTGCTTGTCAGCAGAGACGGGTTGAACTCTTCCAGAAGCTGTGCCGCTGTCTTGAGATCAAGATGCGCCTTGATTGGCAGATGATCAGAGGCCGTGCGTGCCAGCGGTGTGTTATGAACTTCGACAGCAGTTACGAGATTATGTGGCGTACCCAGGACCCGATCCAGTGCAAATACCGGAAAGCGCGAAGGAAAGCTTGGTACTGCCGTCGCCACGTGATTGAACATCGGCATGAGTGAGGCGAGCGACGAGCGCTTGCCGATACGCCATTCATTGAGATCGCCGATCAGTAATGTTGGCAATGTATCGGCTTCCTGTAAGGCGGAAAGAATGCTTTCTGCCTGCTGTTCACGCGAGCGTTTCAAAAGTCCCAGATGGGCGGCAATGACACGCAATGGGCCGGATGCAAATTGCAGGTCAGCGACGAGTGCTCCACGCGGCTCTACGCCCGGAAGCGACAATTGACGGACATTGCGGACCACGCCTTCGCGAAACAACAGCACATTGCCATGCCAGCCATGACCTTTCGGCATGGTTGAGGTAATCGGTACCGGAACGAGGCCGTGGCGTTTTTCGAGCAGGCCAAGATCAAGCAGACCGGAGCGCTCGCCAAAGCGCTTGTCTGCCTCTTGCAGGGCAATCACGTCCGCATCGATTTCACTGATGACATCGGCAGTGCGCTGAGGGTCGAAGACCTTGTCGACGCCAATGCACTTGTGGACATTATAGGACGCAATAACGATATCGCCTTCAGTGACATTGGTGTGAAGCGGCCTGAAACCCGGTCGATTACGGATTGCCGTCAATATCTTCTTGGAAATTCGACCTGGGTCTTTTTTCTTCTGCACCCGTTTGCTGCCCCATGTGGTTAGCTAGAATTTTCTGGATATCCATATAAATAGGGCATTTTGCGGTTTGAATAGTCTTTGTGGATCACAGATTGCTGAGAAGTTTGCTTTTCAACATTGTCTATCGTGTGATGAAGCGGACAATCCGGTCGGCAAGCCCGGTATAGGGCGGCTTGATCATATCGGTTGATGCAGGGGTATATTTGGTCAGTACCGGCATGGCCTTGGAGAAGGTGAGGAAGCCGTCTTTGCCGTGGTAGTGTCCCATGCCGCTATGTCCCACCCCACCAAAGGGCAGATCTCCACAGGCGAAATGGTAGAGTGTGTCATTGATACAGATGCCACCTGCAACGACATGCGAAAGCACAGTGTCGATTTCAGCTGTGTTATCGCTGAAGCAATAAAGTGCCAGCGGTCGCTCATGTCCAAGAATATAAGCAATTGCTTCATCAAGTGATCGATAGCTGATGATCGGCAACAAGGGACCAAAAATCTCTTCGCCCATGATCGCGCTGGTCGGCGCTGGCTCAAGAATTACGGTTGGTGTCATCAAGCGTGGATGGCTTGCTGTGGCAGAGATCTCCAGAAGCGGAATGATGGCTTCGCTTTTACCTTCCGCGTCGTGCAACAGATTGGAAAGGCGCGCATATTGCATATCGTTGATGATCGTCGTGCGGTCATTTTCCGCTGTTGTACCACTATAACGCCTTTGCGTTTCTTCGCGTAGCAAGGCAATGAATGCATCGCGTTTGCTTTGATGGATCAGTACATAATCGGGGGCAATGCAGGTTTGACCCGCATTGAAATACTTGCCTGTCGCGATAGAGCTGGCTGCACGTTTAAGGGTGCTGTTCTCGCTGATGATCGCTGGCGATTTTCCACCCAGCTCCAGGGTTACGGGTGTGAGGTTTTCTGCAGCTGTTTTCATGATCTTGCGGCCCACAGCCGTCGACCCTGTGAAGAACAGATGGTCGAAGGGCAGGGCGGAAAACTCTGCTGAAAGACCGGTATCGCCAAGAATAACTGTTGCCCGGTCATCCGGAAAAACATCGGCAATCAGTTTGCGCAGAAACTCGGACGTATGTGGCGTGTGTTCTGAAGGTTTCAGGAATACGTGGTTCCCAGCGGCTATGGCTACCACAAGTGGCGCGAGTGCAAGATTGACCGGATAGTTCCATGGCGAAATGATGCCAACTACACCCAAAGGCACAAAGCGCAACTCTGCTTTTGCTGGCCAGAGTTTCCAACCTGCCTTACGGCGCCGTGGCTTCATCCATCGCTTGAGGTGATGAAGCGTGTGGTCGATCTCGGCGAACACGACGCTCGCTTCACCCAACAGCGTTTCATGGACCGAACGGTTTCCAAAATCCGCATTGATGGCCTTTGCCATATCATCGAGACGTTCATGAAGCAGCTTACGCAGGCGACGCAGGTCATCGATGCGCTGTTCAAAAGGTGGCCGATGATTGATCCAGTTTTGCCGCAGACGTTGGAAGGTTGTCTGAAGTGTTTGCTGTGATGAAACGGCTTGATCAGCGCTCATAAGCAAAATTCTCCGTTGAGCGCGCAAAGAGGAATTGCGCCACATAATAGGTGCTGAGCACCCAGAACCCAGCAAGGGGAATTGGCGCATGAAAGCGATCAAAGGCGAGCAGCGTGTCGCTTACCATGAAGAACAGACCACCAGCCGCCGCCAGCGTCGCGCTATAGCGCAAGGTGGGTTCGAGTTTGTCTGAACGCGCACGACTGACGGCCTGTGCAGCCATAACGCTGATTGCGGTTGCATAAATGACAACAGGAATTTTCATTGCGGATGGAACGGACGTCCACAGGCCCGCAATGATCGCAATTGCGAGGAATGCGAAGATCAAGAACACGAGCTTGTTTTCAGCAAAGCGCGTCTTACGGCACAATGCATAAATGTAAATGCAGTGGGTTATGAGAAAGCAGACCAGTCCCGCCAGAAAATAATCGCCCGGAAGCATAAGGAAGAAATCGCCAGCAGCGGCAAAGGCCAAGCCCAGAGCGATTGCAAATCCGTAGCCTTTCGAGATGAGGCGCGGCGCACATAAGATCGCGCCGAGCAGAAGCAATGTTGCGGTGGGCTTGGTCAGGTAATGTAGCCAGCGCCAGAATGGTATTTCGCCATTCTGGCTCAACACGCTGCTTAATACGGCGCAGATGGCGCTTACCAAAAACAGCCGGTAGAACAGGCCGTTCCTTCCGAAATCGAACAAGCCTTTACGACGCATTTTCCTCCCCCTCTTGCTTTATCTCAGGCTGATATTGTTATCGTTCTTGAGCCTGTTTGATCCCATTGGAGCAGTTTCAGTTAAGATTGTATTGTTGGAACCGCTCCTTACGCAAAACCGCGACGCACTCTTGGCTCAAATGCCTTAATCGTTCGTCTGTTCAGCTTCGCGACGACGTTTACGACCGATCCGTTCCGCACGCGTTGAGAGTTCAGTGTTGCCCTCGAGGTCCGATTGCAGAATGAGGCCATGTTGCCTGAGCCAGCGGATTATCTCACCAAACTCAATATCATAGGCGGGTTGATGCATCTGATTTGTCCCTCAAATCGCATTGCGCAAAACAAGGATGCGCGGAGTTCTTGCATGTGGCAAGGCCCAAAGCATTGTGGGGCAATGAAGCGATAGCCGGTTAACCATTTATTAACCAATCGTGCCCACTATAGGCTCATAGCTGTTGTCGTGACTGCGGATGTACCAGCACTGACGATAGCGTAAAAAAGGCCGGGCAATTAGCCGGCCTTTTTCATTTTCGGATACAGTTCCGATATCGTTTTGAACGCCCGATTTTCGGTTTCACTCACTTTCAAAAAAGCGCCCCTCTCTGGGCATGTTTTGCCCAATGAGAAGGTCGCCATCGCCGTGGTGAACGGAAACGGACAGTAGAAAATCAGGCAACAAAAAAGCCCGCTTGCGCGGGCTTTTTGGGGTGCTTCCGGACCTTGGTAGTGGTCTGAAGACTTGGAAATGGTGCCCAGAAGAGGACTCGAACCTCCACGCCCTTGCGAGCGCCAGCACCTGAAGCTGGTGCGTCTACCAATTCCGCCATCTGGGCGACGAGGACCCATCTAAGGGGTCGGCCTCTCTCTGTCAATCGCGTTTTCGATAATCAATCAGCTTTTTTTCACATTGGTGTTTTGAATGCTGCAAAAGCCTGGAAAACGCAATTCGGGCGCAGTGCATAAATGCGTCCGCGCCCGAAAAATCATTATGCAGAAAGCACTTCCTTGGAAGCGACGGTCGAATCGGCGTTCAGCTTGTAGATGATTGGGACGCCGGTGTTGAGTTCCTGCTTGAGGATCTCTTCAGGCGTCAGGCCATCAAGCGCCATGATGAGCGCACGCAGCGAATTGCCGTGGGCTGCAACCAGAATGGTCTCGCCACGCAGAACATGCGGCTGGATGGTGTGCAGATAATAAGGCCACACGCGCGCGCCGGTATCCTTCAGGCTTTCGCCGCCGGGAGGAGGAACGTCATAGGAGCGGCGCCAGATATGGACCTGCTCTTCGCCCCATTTTGCGCGTGCATCGTCTTTGTTGAGTCCCGAGAGGTCGCCATAGTCGCGTTCGTTGAGGGCCTGATCGCGGATCGTTTCAAGATCGGACTGGCCGAGTTCATCAAGAATGTGCTGGCAGGTGACCTGTGCACGCGACAGGGCCGAGGTGTATGCGAGGTCGAATTTGAGGCCTGCGGCCTTCAGGCGCTGACCAGCGGCCTTGGCTTCCGCATGGCCCTGTTCGGTCAAGCCTGGATCACGCCAGCCAGTAAAAAGGTTCTTCAGGTTCCATTCGCTTTGGCCGTGGCGGACCAGGACGAGGGTACGAGACATCGCAGCACTCCGTTGGGATGAAAAAACAGATCAGTCGTTGAGCCCGAGAACATCGAGCATGGAATAAAGGCCGGGTTTCTTGCCGTGAGCCCAAAGTGCTGCTTTCACAGCACCACGAGCAAAGATTGTGCGGTCCTGAGCATGGTGGGAGAGGGTGATACGCTCTCCTTCGCCGGCCAGAATCACTTCGTGGTCTCCAATGACGGAGCCTCCGCGTAAAGTCGCAAAACCAATCGTGCCTTCCTCGCGTGGTCCAGTATGACCATTGCGTACACGCACGCTCTTTTCAGCAAGATTGATTGCTCGTCCTTGCGCAGCTGCCTCACCCAACAGAAGGGCCGTCCCGGAAGGCGCGTCGACCTTGTGCTTGTGATGCATTTCGAGGATTTCGATGTCGAAATCTTCAGGCCCGAGTGCTTGCGCTGCCTTCTTGATAAGGCCAGACAGAAGATTGACACCCAAACTCATATTGCCGGACTTGACGATTGTTGCATGGCGAGCGGCGGCACGGATCTTTTCTTCTTCGTCAGTGGAAATGCCTGTGGTGCCAATGATGTGGACGATGCGGGCCTGCGCTGCGAGCCCTGCATAATTCACCGTAGCAGAAGGACTGGTGAAGTCGATAACGCCTTGAGCTTTTGCGAAGACGGGAAGTGGGTCGTGGGTGATCTCGACGCCGAGATTGCCCACGCCTGCGAGCTCACCGGCATCTCTGCCAAGAAAAGGTGATCCCTCACGTTCAATAGCCCCGATCAGTCGTGCGCCATGAATTGCATGGATCGTGCGAATGAGAGTCTGTCCCATCCGACCGCTCGCCCCAACAACCACGAGGCCCATTTCAGCGTTCTCAGCCATTTGACGTTTCCTCCGAGCCTGTATTTCCGATGAGCATGTCATCCTTGCCGCTCTGAAGCTGATAGAAGCGGGCATAGACGCCATTTGGTATCTTGATCAGGTCGTTGTGACGGCCTTCTTCGACAACATAACCGGCTTCCATAACGACAATGCGGTCGGCATTGACGACGGTGGAAAGACGATGCGCGATGACGATGGTCGTACGATCCTGCATGATGTGATCAAGCGCCTGCTGCACGCGCTTTTCCGACTCATTATCAAGTGCGGAGGTGGCTTCATCCAGCAGAAGGATAGGAGCGTTACGCACGATTGCGCGGGCAATTGATATACGCTGACGCTGACCGCCTGAAAGCGTTACGCCATTTTCGCCAACTGGCGTGTCATAGCCCTGCGGTTGTTGAAGAATGAATTCATGCGCATTGGCAAGTTTTGCGGCTTCTATGATTTCATCCAGTGTCGCATTGGGGCGCCCATAGCGGATATTATCGGCAATGGTGCCTTCAAAAAGATATGGCTGCTGCGAAACATAAGCCACGCAATGACGCAGCGACTCTTTCGTGACTTTTGAGATGTCCTGTCCGTCGAACAGGATTTCTCCGTCGGTGACGTCGTAAAAGCGCTGCACTAGGCTGATGAGGGTCGATTTGCCCGCGCCAGACGCACCAACGATAGCGGTGGTTTCACCTGCCTTGGCTGTGAAGTTCACGCCATGCAGGACCGGTGCGATATCGCTATAGGCGAAGTGCACGTTCCGGAAATCAATTTCACCAGGACCGGCCTTGAGTGACACGGCATCAGGCGCATCACCCTGATTGGGTTCGATATCCAGCACTTCGTAGATCATGCGTGCATTCACAAGCGCACGTTCCAGTCCGACCTGCAAACGTGCGAGACGGCGCGCAGGATCATAAGCCAGAAGCAGCGCAGTGATGAAGGCGAACATTGCGCCCGGAGGCTGTTGATTGAGGATCGCATTGTAGCCGCTATAGGCCAACACGCCCGCAATGGCGAAACCTGCCAGAATTTCTGCAATCGGCGTGGTGCGTTCTGAAACGCGTGCGATTTTGTTGCTTCTGTTTTCTGCCTGATCGATCAGTGTGCTGATTTTGCCGCGAAGCTGGTCTTCCATAGTGAAGGCCTTCACGATGGAAATACCCTGCACGGTTTCCTGCATGGCTCCCAGAAGATGGGAGTTCAAGTGAACCAGATCGCGCGTGACAGACCTGATGCGGCGAGAAATATAAGAAACCGCCAGAACGAGCGGCGGGCCGACCAGAAAGACCACCGTCGACATGAACGGATCGGTATAAAACATCATGCCGATCAGACCGATAAGCGCCACGAAATCACGGGCAATCGATGTGATCGTCATGTTCAGCAAATCGCGTATGCCATTCACATTCTGATTGATTTGCGCTGCCAGATGGCCGGATCGCGTATCGTTATAAAAATCGAGGCCAAGCTTCAGCAGATGATCGAAGATGCGCTTCTGATAGCGCGCTACCAGATTATTGCCGATCTTCGCCAGTTCGACGGCCTGAATATAACTTGAAAGACCACGCAGAACGAAAATGCCGAGGATTGCGCCGCAGATTACCCAGATAAGGCCGATTTTCTGTTCGTAGAAAATCTTGTCGATCATCGGCTTCATCAGATAGGCGAGCGCGCCATTTGATACGCCGACGACAAGAGAGGCGGCGATGGCTATGGCATAGCTTGCCTTATACTGGCTTCCGTTTTCCGATAGCATACGACGAATGACGCGGGTGGCTTCGCTCGGGTCGATCTTGTTTTTTTTCTTTTTGAATAGGCTCACGGGCAAAGTGCTTTTTATCTAGCAGCCGCTGGCTGTCGTTGATCATGCATTTTCGCGCGTCCTTTTGGACTGGAAACGACAAAAGGCTGCAATAGAGCGGTTCCAGTTAAGACAAAATCGTTCGAACCACTCTAATTCTTCGTTTTTGCGCATTATCCAACGCAAAACCGCTTCGCACTTTTGCTGGAAATGCTTCAAGTGTTTTCATTGCAGCGCTTCTATAGCGTTATCTTTGTCGCTTGACCATGCCTGAGAAAGCAAACCCGATCAGCTAACACGCCAGCGGCGGCCATCGGTTGAAACTTCAAACCGCATTGGTATGCGAGCAAATGCAGAAAGCCCGCTGAGTGCCGCCAGCGGATG
The DNA here is from genome assembly GCF_965577835.1 of Brucella pituitosa. Classification (NCBI taxonomy): domain Bacteria; kingdom Pseudomonadati; phylum Pseudomonadota; class Alphaproteobacteria; order Hyphomicrobiales; family Brucellaceae; genus Brucella; species Brucella pituitosa. Next base: position 915,245 of record NZ_OZ264092.1, on the reverse strand, counting down.
AATGACGACGCGGACCGGAATATCCCGCATAAAATGTGTATGAGGAGCCTTGTCCTCAAAAGCTGCCCTGAACGATCCGGCTTGCAAAGCAGGCAGAATACGCTGCGGAATGCCACCCGAGAGATAAACCCCGCCATGCGCTTTGTAGATAAGCGCAAGGTCGCCTGCCAGTCTGCCGAGATAGGTGACGAACAGGTCGAGTGTTTCAACAGCCTGCGCATTGCTACCATCAAGCCCTGCGGCCGTGATATCCGGAGGCGTGTCGAGAACTGGTGCCACCTTATCTGCGGCACAGATTGCAAGGTAGAGATTGCGCAAACCGCGGCCGCAAAGAATCTGCTCAGCTGCAACGCGACCTTCAATTGGTTCGATATGCGGGAAAACCTGATAATCGCGCTCACTGCGCGGGCCGATATCAATATGTCCACCTTCACCGGGAACTGGAACCCATGCCTTGCCAGTGCGCACAAGTCCGGCAACGCCAAGGCCCGTTCCCGGACCAAGCACCACGCGTGTAGCGACAAGTTCTTCGTCGTGTCCGCCGATCTGATGCAGATATTCTTTGCCGATCGAAACCACTGCAAGCGCCTGAGCTTCAAAGTCATTGAGAACGGTCACGTCCTCGAAGCCGAGATTTGCGATCAATTGCTTGGGGCGAACCACCCAGTCGCAATTGGTCAGATCGATTTCATCACCATCGACCGGGCCTGCAACAGCCAGAATGGTTGAGCGGGGGCGTATGGAGGTATGATTGAGGACGGTCTGCTCGATTGCATCATCAATCGTTGCATAATCAGCCGTTTGCACCACGGGAAACTCTTTCGGTTCCGCGTGGGCATCAACAAGAAGCGCAAAGCGCGCATTGGTTCCACCGATATCGCCGACGAGGACGGGAAACTTGAAACTCTGGTCAGCGTCAATCATGGTCTGCCTTGCTGCTTCGTCTGTTCTTATTGTTTGAGGGTGGCCTAATACAAAGAAATAGAGGCTGATTTAGTCCAGCACTCTTACCAGCTTTTCAGCCGTTGCCGGATTAAGCGCCATTGGGATGTCATAGACACTGCCGAGGCGTGTCAGCGCTTTCACGTCGACATCATGTGGAAGCGGCGATAGCGGATCGATGAAGAAGATCAATGCCTGCACCGTTCCTTCGGCAATCATTGCGCCAATCTGCTGATCGCCGCCAAGCGGTCCGCTTTTGACACGATGAATGTTGAGCGAAGGGCAGGCCTCCTGGATGAGGCCTCCTGTCGTCCCGGTCGCAACGATATCGTAATGCGACAAGGCTTTCTCATGCGCACGCGCAAAGGCGACCATCTCGTCTTTCTTCAGGTCATGAGCGATCAAAGCAATGCGCAGACGTTCTGTCATGAGATTGATAACCTTGTCATTTGAAGTTTAAATCGTTTAAACCCTATATCGAAGCCGTGGTTAAGTGAAAAGCATGTTTTCTATTACACGCTTAATTGGCACCATAAATAACATCTGCAATAGAATCCGGTGACGGGCCATTCAGCACAGCGGCACAGGCTTTTGGCAAGTCCGAAACCATAATTGGCTTCGGCTTCTTAGGCGGTTCCTTGGATGGCTTTGCAGGCTTCCACGGCTCGTCGGTAAACCACCATGCCAGCGACTTGTCGCAACCGTCACCTGCCGCCACCTTTGGCTGCGGCTTGCAGTCCGGCGATCCGGGCTGACAATGCAGTCTTACATGAAAATGATAGAAATGCCCCCAATAAGGGCGCACTTTGCCAAGCCAGCTGCGGTCGCCTGTCACCGTATCGCAAAGCTGCTTCTTGATGCCGGGGTGAACGAAAATGCGCTCGACTTCCGGGTAGCTGGCGGCATGTTTGATGAGTGCCGTGCGGGCAGGGGTCCATTTCTGCGGATCGACGTACAGCGAATCCTTTTTCAGCATAGACACAGCCGATACACTTTCACGCTCAGCATCGGTGAAGCGTTTCTTTGGCATTGGCGTCAGCCAAATATCCGCGTCCAGCCCAACTTGGTGCGAGGCATGACCAGTGAGCATAGGGCCGCCGCGAGGCTGCGAAATGTCGCCAACCAGAAGGCCGGGCCAGCCGTCTTTTGCGGCGTCGCGCGCGAGTTTTTCCAGCAGGCCAATTGTGCGTGGGTGTCCCCAGTTGCGATTGCGAGAAAGCCGCATAACCTGCCAGTTGGGGCCATCGATAGGCAGGGCGACACCACCGGAAAGACAGCCCTTGGCATAAAAGCCGATGGATTGCGGTGATTGCGCCAGAACCGGCAGCTGTTTGCTGCCAAATGCCTGCTTAGCAGGGGCATCCTGAGCTAAGGCCTGTGTTACAAAGTCCGGAGCGATCATTGCCGCAAGACAGGTTGCCAGAACAAGACGCGGCCAGAATTTTGAGCTGGATCTCTTTGCCATGGGCAATTTCCCATAAAAACGTTTGCTCGAATCATTCGAGCGGATGGGCCGGATTATGCTTTGCGTTCGTCTAAACGGCAATCATCGCCAATTATCGTCTCGCCACATGGCGGAAAAAGCAGCTTTATAATCGGGATGGATGAAATCATAGCCGAGATCTTTGATGCGCTGGTTGGAGACGCGCTTGTTTTCACCATAGAAAGAGCGCGCCATCGGCGTCATGTCCGCATCTTCAAACGGAACTTCTGGCGGAGGTGCAACGCCCATCAACTCGGCCGCATAGACCACGACATCCTGCGGCGGCGCAGGTTCATTGTCGGTGATGTTGAAAGCGCCACCCGTATTGGTACCTGCCAGAAAACGTAGCGTTCCGGCAATATCCTCGACATGAATGCGGTTGAAGACCTGACCTTCCTTGATGATGCGTCGTGCCGTACCGCGTTCCAGATTGATGAAGGCATTGCGGCCCGGACCGTAAATGCCGGACAGGCGCAAAAGTGCGACCGGCGTACCGTGCCGTTCGCTTAAAGCATTCCATGCATTTTCTGCTTCAACGCGCTCAAGCGACCGACGTGAGCTGGGTTCACATGGGGTGGTTTCATCGATCCAGTTGCCATCGTGATTGCCATAAACGCCGACGGTGGAAAGATAGCCGATCCAGCGGATCGTGTTGTCAGGACGACGAAGCGCTTCTTCGACAATTGCCAAAGAAGGATCGCCGCTTTCGCGAGGCGAGATCGAGATAACAACGTGTGTTGATTTCGCAAGCCGGTCAATAAGTTCTGGTGAAGCAGTTTCACCGTCGAAAATGATTGGTGCGATGCCCGCTTTTTCCAGTGTCGGGAAGTTCTGCTCGTTGCGGGTGGTGCCATCAATGCGTTCTGCCTCTCCGGTCATCAGGCGGGAAAAGGCTCTCGCAGAATAACCGGCTCCAAACAGAAAAATGCGCATGTCAGACGTCCTCCAATATCCATTCTGCGCGCACCGTATCATCCTCTTCGCTCGAGGCCAGACGTTTCTTTGAAATTTTGAAACGTTCCATGGTGGCGAGCTGCTTGAATGCCCAGACCGCTGCGCCGCGCACAACGGGGGCAGGGTCTTCAAGCAGATTTTCGATCTGAGGCAGCAAAGACGGATCTTGCGAATTGCCCGCTGCGATCAGCACATTTCGTAAGAAACGATCACGTCCGATCCGTTTGACGGGCGAGCCGGAAAACAGTGTGCGAAAAGCGGGATCGTCAAGAACCAGAAAATCGGCAAGCCGAGGTGCTTTAAGATCGTCGCGTGCTTTCAGCTTCATCTCGCTGGTCGCCTGAGCGAATTTATTCCAGGGGCAGACCGATAGACAGTCGTCACAACCATAGATGCGATTGCCCATCGATTTGCGGAACTCGTGCGGGATCGGGCCCTTGTTCTCAATAGTGAGATAGGAAATGCAACGTCGCGCATCGATCCGATAAGGCGAAGGAAATGCTTTCGTCGGACAGGCATCGAGACATGCGCGGCAGGAACCGCAATGATCGCGGTCAGGCTTATCGGGTGGAATTTCAGCCGTGGTGAAAATCGAGCCGAGAAAAAGCCATGAGCCAAGCTCGCGGCTGACCAGATTGGTGTGCTTGCCCTGCCAGCCCAGACCGGCTGCTTGCGCCAATGGCTTTTCCATAACAGGAGCCGTGTCCACGAAGACTTTGACGTCCTGACCAGCGCGGGCCGCAAAGCGGCTCGCCACATGCTTGAGCTTACCCTTGATGATGTCGTGGTAATCGCGGTTCTGCGCATAGACTGAAATCGCCGCCCGCTCCTTGTGTTCAAGAATGCCGAGCGGATTGCTGTCCGGACCATAATTCATGGCAAGGATCATGATCGAGCGGACTTCCGGCCACAACACACTTGGATTGGCGCGGCGGTCTTCCGTTTCCTCCATCCAGAGCATGTCGGCGTGATGGCCATCGGCAATATATTGCCGAAGTCGCTGCGGTGCTTGTGGGATCGTATCGGGCGTTGTGAAAGCGACCGCGTCGAAACCTACAGCTTTCGCTTCCTCAATGAGAAAGCGCTTGAGCTTGAGATCCCTTTCCGAAACCTGTCCAGAAACTTGCTTTGTCTCAGAAGTCGAGGTCGCCATAATGGGCCACTGGTGCTAGTCCGCGCACACGATCGGAGAGCAGGGGGCGGAAGGCTGGGCGCGACTTCATACGTGCATACCAGTCGCGGGCGGCCTTGGTTTCGCTCCACTCGATTTCACCGAGATAGTCGAGCACGGAGATTGATGCTGCTGCTGCCATGTCAGCATAGCTTGGATGACCACCTGCAAGCCAGTCCCGAGTTGCCGCAAGCCAGTCGATATATTTCATATGCTGGCGAATATTGGTGCGGGCTGCGCGAATAGCTGTGGAATCGGGCGCGCTGCCACCCATTTCGTCAGCCATTTGAAGCTTGAACACGCGCTCGCGCGCAATGTGCCGCGTAACCTCGTTCTCGAATTTGAGCAAGAACCAGTCAACAAGGCGACGCACTTCTGCGCGCTCCATCGGGCTTTCCGGTAGCAGGCGACGACTACGCTTCAATGCGCCACGTGTCTCATCGAGATATTCTGCAATGACGGTTGCGCCAACAACCGGCAGATCGCGTTCAGCCAACAATACAGGAAGTGTTGCAGCAGGATTCAGCGCCAGAAATTCCTTACGGCGCGACCATGGACGTTCCTCGATCAGTTCGGCTTCCACATCATATTCGCCGAGAATAAGCCGCACATAGCGCGAGCCTGATGACATAGGATGATGAAAAAGCGTAAGCATAATCGACGCGGTACTCTCGACTGACAAGCTTTAATTGATCCCCGGTGAGGCACTGTGGCTAGCGTTTGCACCGGCAGCAGGTTATTTCTGCTGTCAGGCGATTCGAGCCACCTCAACGGAATATTTAGTCTATAAGGGCTATGCCTGCGGGAGACAAGCAATCGCTGGAAGCGCTTATTGTAGCACTTTCATGCTTAACAGCTCGTCAAGACGCACTATTTTCATCCTGCTCACCTCCCTAAGGTACTGACTTCATGGAAATTTATAATCTTCTGGAAGCCGCTTTTCTTGGTCTCATCGAAGGTTTGACGGAATTCATCCCCGTTTCCTCCACAGGCCATTTATTGCTGGTCGGTCATTTTCTGGGCTTTGAATCGACGGGCAAGACCTTTGAAGTGCTCATTCAGCTGGGCGCAATCCTTGCGATCCTGACGGTCTATTCGGCAAAGCTCATCAAAATTCTGACTGACTTTCCGCGTGATGCTCGGACTCGTCGTTTCGTGCTGGGGATTCTGATTGCATTTCTGCCCGCAGCCGTCATCGGCGCAATGGCACACGGCTTCATCAAGAGCGTGCTTTTTGAAACGCCGATGTTGGTCTGTATCATGCTGATCATTGGCGGCTTTATTCTTCTGTGGGTCGATCAGCTGGAGCTGAAGCCGCGTTATCGTGATGTGATGGATTATCCGTTGCCGATCTGTCTGGCCATTGGCTTTGTCCAGTGCCTTGCCATGATCCCTGGCGTGTCGCGCTCTGGCTCCACCATTGTTGGCGCACTTTTGCTCGGCGCAGACAAGCGTTCGGCGGCAGAGTTTTCGTTCTTCCTTGCCATGCCAACAATGGCAGGTGCTTTTACCTATGACCTTTATAAGAGCCACAGCATGTTGTCGTTCAACGATGGTGCTTTGATCGTTGTTGGTTTTGTGATGGCGTTTATCTCAGGCGTATTTGTCGTGCGTCATCTGCTCGACTATGTTTCGCGCCATGGCTTCAAGCTGTTCGGCTGGTGGCGCCTGATCGTTGGCTCGCTCGGAATGGCTGCTCTGCTGATTTGGGGGTGAAAAGCGTTTCACGTAGCGGACAAAAAGCCAATGATTTGGCTTTTTGAGCGACGAACGCGCTACAGCATCCGCCCAAAAATCAGAAGTTATTTTGGAAGGCACGATGCGTAGATTCAATAAATAGAGCGTCCTTTGTGCGTCCATGGGGACGCACGGCGCTCTAAGCCATAGCGGAGGGCTGGAGCATTCCGCGCAATAAGAAAGGGGCCTTTCGGCCCCTTATTTTTGGTCCACACTATACTCAGGCAAGCCCGGTCTTAGTGTACTGACCTGCAATGCGATAACGCCAGAGATAGGCTGGAATTATTGCATCCACGGCTTCAGGCGTGATGCCCATGCCCTGAAGTGTGCGGCCTTCTTTGGCAGCCTGTTCCGAGACGACATTGTCGTATTTGAGCAATGTCACCTGATCATTGGTGAGCAGTGGGTTTGGCAAAAGGCCGAGAACCGAGGCCTGAATACGTGCAACCCACCAAGGCATCGAGACGATGAGGCGCTTGCGGGCGATGACGCCAAGCATATCCTTCATCCAATGCTTGAATGGCTGCACGTCCGGACCGCCCAGTTCATAAACGGCACCTGGCTGCAGCTTGCCATCGACTGCGCGGGCTGCGGCTTCCGCGACGTCGCCGACATAGACCGGCTGAAGTCTGGTTTCTCCACCACCGATGACCGGCAGGAACGGCGAGAAGCGCGCCAGATTGGCAAAGCGGTTGAAGAAGCGGTCTTCATGGCCGAAAATGATCGACGGACGCAGAATAACCGTATCCGGCAGAACCGAGAGAATAGCCTTTTCACCCTCACCCTTCGTGCGGGCATAGGCTGATGGCGAATTGACATCGGCTGCGAGCGAGGAGAGATGCGTCATCGGGACGCCAGCAGCTTTTGCGGCCTCGGCAATGTTCTTGGCACCCAGCACCTGAACGCTGTTGAAACGCTGCTTGCCGCTTTCCGAAAGGATGCCGACGAGATTGATGACATGATCAGCGCCTATGATAGCGCGCTCGACCGACCAGCGATGGCGGACATTGGCCTGAACCATCTGGATCTGGCCAACATTGCCAAGTGGTGCCATGTAATAAGCAACTTCCGGCTTGCGCACGGCAACGCGTACACGATAGCCGCGCTTGGTGAGGCTTGCTACAACCGCGCGCCCGACAAAGCCAGAGCCGCCGAAAACGGTGACCAGTTTTGGCCTGTTGTGGACTTCGTTCGGTTCGGTCTTCATCCTAAACTCCTGCATGAAAGCCTGATTATACCGCCAGATGTTATGATTGCGGCATGCTTTTATCGCGGTGATTTATCGCCTTTTGGCAACAACGCAAAGGGGACTTGTTGTCACGATGTCGAAACTGATCGCTTTTCCAGCATTAAACGCGCAATACCGCTTTGAGATTTCGCGGCTTACTGGTAAATCGCGCGCATGAGCACACCACTTGACCATATTCGCAATTTTTCGATCGTCGCCCATATCGACCACGGCAAATCGACGCTGGCCGACCGCCTCATTCAATTGACGGGCGGGCTGGACACGCGTGAGATGAAGGACCAGGTCCTCGACTCGATGGATATCGAGCGCGAGCGCGGCATTACCATCAAAGCCCAGACCGTTCGTCTTACCTATAAGGCGAAGAACGGCGAGGACTACGTGCTGAACCTCATCGACACCCCCGGACATGTCGACTTCGCCTATGAAGTCTCGCGTTCGCTGGCTGCGTGCGAAGGCTCGCTCCTGGTGGTGGATGCCTCACAGGGTGTTGAAGCGCAGACGCTGGCCAATGTTTATCAGGCCATCGACAATAATCACGACATCGTGGTGGTGCTGAACAAGGTTGATCTTCCGGCAGCCGAACCGGAGCGGGTTCAAAGCCAGATCGAAGAAGTGATCGGCATTGACGCCAGTAAAGCCGTGATGATCTCTGCCAAAACTGGTCTTGGCATTCCTGATGTGCTTGAAGCTATCGTCGAGCAGCTGCCGCCGCCGAAAGAAGGCGACCGCAATGCGCCGCTGAAGGCCATGCTGGTCGATAGCTGGTATGACAGTTACTTGGGCGTTATCGTTCTGGTGCGCGTCATCGATGGTGTGCTCAAAAAAGGCCAGACCATCCGCATGATGGGAACCGGTGCGAAATATCCGGTTGAACGCACCGGCGTTTTCACGCCGAAAATGGTTCAGGTCGAAGACCTTGGTCCGGGCGAACTCGGATTCATTACGGCTTCCATTAAAGAAGTCGCTGATACTCGCGTCGGTGATACCATCACCGAAGATCGCCGTCCGACAGAAAAGGCTCTGTCAGGCTTCAAGCCTGCGCAGCCGGTCGTGTTCTGTGGATTGTTCCCGGTTGATGCCGCCGACTTTGAAGACCTGCGCTCTGCCATGGGCAAGCTGCGTCTCAACGATGCGTCGTTCTCCTTTGAAATGGAAACCTCTGCGGCACTCGGTTTCGGCTTCCGCTGTGGCTTCCTTGGGCTTCTGCATCTTGAAATCATTCAGGAACGCCTTGAGCGTGAGTTCGATCTCGACCTGATCACGACAGCTCCTTCGGTTGTCTATCGCCTGAACATGCAGGATGGCTCGCAGAAAGAGCTGCATAACCCGGCCGATATGCCGGATGTGGTGAAGATCGAGGCGATTGAAGAGCCGTGGATTCGCGCCACCATCATGACGCCAGATGATTATCTTGGCACGATCATGAAGCTCTGTCAGGAGCGTCGCGGTCTCCAGATCGATTTGACCTATGTCGGCCCGCGCGCCATGATCACCTATGACCTGCCGCTCAATGAAGTTGTGTTCGATTTCTATGATCGTCTGAAGTCGATTTCCAAGGGCTACGCATCGTTCGACTACAATCTTTCAGATTACCGCGAAGGTGATCTGGTCAAGATGTCGATCTTGGTCAACGAAGAGCCCGTCGATGCACTGTCGATGCTGGTTCACCGTTCGGCTGCAGAAAAGCGCGGTCGCGTGCTTTGCGAAAAGCTCAAAGAGCTGATCCCGCAGCACATGTTCAAGATCCCGATTCAGGCAGCTATTGGCGGCCGCATCGTGGCGCGCGAAACTATTTCGGCACTGCGCAAGGACGTGACAGCCAAGTGCTACGGCGGCGATATCTCGCGTAAGCGCAAACTTCTGGACAAACAGAAGGAAGGCAAGAAGCGCATGCGCCAGTTCGGCAAGGTGGAAATCCCGCAAGAGGCCTTCATTCAGGCACTCAAGATGGGTGATGATTAATATTGCCTGCCGGAAGCGGCAGGCAAAACTAATTAATGCATAAATGGTGGTGTTGGGCGATCGTCTCGGTCGTATGATTTCCCATCGCCGCTTTCGTTAATATCAGCGATTACCTTATCAATTTTATTGACTAGTAGAGTTCCAAGTTCTTCTATTTTACTGGAGGGCTGGCCTAACCTAATTAGGCGCTTTGATCGCAAACAAAGAATAGCGAGATCGTCGGGCTCATTCGCTGGATATAATTGGGGAAAGAGAGATAGAGTTGCTCTTACAATATGATCATTCAGCACCGGTTTTTTAGTATTCCAGATATGAACAGCAGTCACGTGATCATTATTAATTAGGCTAAAATTTGGCTTGAATGTTATTTTAAAGAGCGTTTTGGGACTGCTGTAAATTACATTATTTGCCAGTCCAAATTTGCTGGTGTTTTCTTTTTTCCATTTGATGAAAGTCTGAAGGCCAGTACGCGCCGAATCTCGCTCAGCTTCTTTTTTTATATTTTTTAAGCTCTCAATGACCTCTATAGGATCACTGTTATTCAGAGCTAATTCTGTGCATAGCCTCCGAACGCTTCCATGAAAGTCATACCCACCTTCGCGTGGGGTCAAACGTTCTCGAACTGCACTCTTCTGAGGCTTTTCGTTTAAGTGTAAGATTCTTAGAAACGCAGAAATTCCAAAATTGGGCATGGCAGCTCCGTTTAAGGTTAACTATAAAAATATAGGAGAAAGTTTTACTTATTAAAGAGTAATATTTGAGATTATTTTGAAGTACTTTAGTAAACTCTAATGTAATTTAGACCCATTGCTGAAAAACTAAGGAGGCTGCTACATTGCTTGATCGCCCTCGCATTTCCATCACCTACTGCACGCAATGTAACTGGATGCTGCGGGCGGCATGGCTGACGCAGGAGTTGCTGCAGACATTTGGGCAGGATTTGGCGGAAGTGGCGCTGCGGCCTGGTACAGGCGGGGTGTTTGAAATTCGCGTTCATATGCCCGATGGCAACGAAGAGCTTATCTGGGAACGCAAGCGCGACGGTGGTTTTCCAGAAGCCAAGGTATTGAAGCAACGCGTGCGCGATCTGGTCTGGCCTGATCGCGATCTTGGTCACTCTGACAGGACGTCAAAACCTGAATAAGACAAAGCCCGCAACTTGCGGGCTTCTTTGTTTTGGTAGCTTTTAATCCTCATCCACCACGCGCAGGTGCATTTGGGTGGGGGCGCCTTCTGGCTGGCGGGCTGGGCGCTGAGACTCTTCTGTAGGTGCGGGGCCGAACTCAAGCGCTTCGATCTTCGCACCGCGCTTGGTGACCTTATTGGAAGACACCAGAATGTCGTCAATATCCTTGTTGGCCTGCACGAAATGGGTTTGCAGCTTGCGCACACGCTCATCAAGGCGGCCCACATCTTCCATCAGGCGGATCACTTCACCCTGAATGACATGTGCCTGTTCGCGCATACGGGCATCTTTCAAGATCGCCTGAATAACCTGAATGGACAGCATCAGGAGCGATGGCGAGACTATGACGATCCGCGCCCGGTGCGCGCGCTGGATCAGTGCTTCATAATGCTCATGAATATCGGCAAAAATGGATTCCGATGGCACGAACAGGAAAGCCGTGTCCTGTGTTTCGCCGGTAATCAGATATTTGTCGGAAACGTCCTTGATATGCACTTCCATATCGCGGCGGAACTGCGCAACGGCTGTTTTGCGCGCTTCCGGCGCTTCAGTTTCGCGCATGGAGTTCCATGCTTCAAGCGGGAATTTCGCATCGATAACCAGTGAAGGCGCGTTGTTTGGCATTTTAACAAGGCAATCGGGGCGCGTGCCGTTGGAGAGTGTAGCCTGAAATTCGTAAGCGCCCTGCGGCAGACCATCGGCAATGATCGCTTCCATGCGCGACTGGCCGAAGGCACCGCGCGTCTGCTTGTTGGCAAGGATCGCCTGCAACTGCACGACCTGACCTGCAAGCGACTGGATGTTGTTTTGCGCCGTGTCGATGACCGCAAGGCGCTCCTGCAACTTTGCAAGATTTTCATGGGTCGAACGGGTCTGCTCGGTCATCGTCTGGCCGATGCGATGCGTCATGCCGTCGAGCCGTTCACGGATCGACTGATTAAGTTCTGCCTGCCGCGAACCAAACACTTCGGCCATGGTCTGCATGCGGCCCTGCATCTCGGACTGTGCTTTCAGAATCTCGGCCATGCGATATTCGGCGTCCCGCGCACGATCTTCTGCCTGCGCTTCGGCCACCGCTCGAAGACGGGCTGAGCGCGCTGCCGCAATGAGGAAAATGGCGAGGCAAAGGACCAGCACGACAATGCCCGCAAGGAGGATATCTCCCAGCGTGAGAGAGGTGGCACCAAGCTGCAGGAGCGGCTCATTCAACAGATTCTGATTTTCCATTTATCCAGCTTAGCTGATTCGTATTGCAATGATGAGATCAAAACGGGAACATTTTACAAGTTACAATTGACGATTCTTTTGCGAGCGATTACGTGAAACTCATGTCTATAAAACCGCTTATTATTCTTCCTGATCCCGTTCTTCGTGAACTGTCCAAGCCCGTCGAGCGCTTTGATGATCAATTGCGCAAATTTGCCGGCGACATGTTCGACACGATGTATGATGCGCCGGGCATTGGTCTTGCCGCCATTCAGGTGGGCGAACCCTTGCGCATGCTGGTCATCGACCTTGCCAAGGAAGATGAGGCGAAGGCTCCGCATGTCTTCATCAATCCCGAGATTGTTGCCTCGTCTGACGAGCGCAGCGTCTATGAAGAAGGCTGTCTTTCGATCCCGGATTATTATGCGGAAGTGGAGCGGCCTGCGACCATCAAGGTCAATTATTTCGATGCGGACGGCAAGCCGCAATCGATGGATGCCGATGGGCTGATGGCAACCTGTTTGCAGCATGAAATCGACCATCTCAATGGCGTGCTGTTCATTGATCATATCTCCAAGCTGAAACGCGATATGGTCATCAAGAAGTTCAAGAAGCTCGCCAGCCAGCGTGCGTCAAACAGGGCTTTGTGATGCGGATCGTCTTTATGGGGACGCCGGATTTCTCCGTGCCAATCCTCACAGCCATCATCGGACAGGGCTATGAAGTTGTTGCGGTTTATTCGCAGCCGCCGCGCCCGGCAGGTCGTCGCGGACTGGAATTGACCAAGTCGCCGGTGCACGAAAAAGCTGAGGAGTTCGGCATTCCTGTTTTCACACCGAAAAGCCTGAAAAGCGCGGAAGAGCAGAACGTCTTTGCAAGCCTCGAAGCGGATGTGGCAATCGTGGTGGCCTATGGCCTGCTGCTGCCACAGGCCATTCTCGATGCGCCGCGCCTTGGATGTTACAACGGTCATGCGTCGCTTCTTCCGCGCTGGCGTGGTGCGGCTCCTATTCAGCGCGCGATTATGTCTGGTGATACAGAAACCGGCATGATGATCATGAAAATGGATGCAGGGCTTGATACGGGTCCTGTCGCCATGGCCGAAAAAGTTGCAATTACGCCGGACATGACAGCAGGCGAGCTGCATGATCGTCTCAGCATGATCGGCGCCGATCTGATGGTGCGTGCACTCGGTGCGCTTGAGCGTGAAAGTCTCACACTTCAGCCGCAGGCCGAAGAGGGCGTGACCTATGCCGCCAAGATCGACAAGGCCGAGGCGCGTATCGACTGGTCGAAGCCTGCGAAAGACGTTCACAATACGATCCGCGGCATCTCGCCATTTCCAGGCGCCTGGTGCGAGATGGAAATCAACGGTGTCGTTGAACGTGTCAAACTTCAGCGCTCCACATTGGGCGAGGGAAGCGGCGCTCCGGGAACTGTGCCGGGAACTATACTTGATGATCGCCTGACGATTGCGTGCGGAGAGGCTGCTGTGCGGCTCGTAACGCTACAACGTTCAGGCGGAAAGCCTTTGCCTGCGCAGGAATTTCTGCGCGGTGCGACAGTGACGAAGGTTCTCTGAGCGGTGCCTCGTTATAAAATCACTGTCGAATATGACGGCACGCCCTATGTCGGCTGGCAGCGGCAGGAAAACGGTCATGCAGTTCAGAACGCCATCGAACAGGCGTTCAAGAAATTCTGCGGTGAAGATCTGACATTGAGTGCGGCAGGCCGCACCGATGCAGGCGTTCATGCGAGCGCGCAGGTCATTCATGTCGATCTGACAAAGGATTGGGGTGCTGCGAAAGTGCGTGATGCGCTTAATGCGCATCTGGTGATGGCCGATGAACGCATCAGCATTCTCAATGTCGAAAAGACAACGGATGCTTTTGATGCGCGTTTCTCGGCGCGTGCCCGCCACTATCTTTATCGCATTCACAATCGCCGTGCGCCGCTGGCCATAGATTATCAGCGTGTGTGGTGGGTGCAGAAGCGCCTTGATCATGAAGCGATGCATGAAGCTGCAAAGCGGCTTCTGGGTGAACATGACTTTACGACATTTCGCGCAACGCAATGTCAGGCAAAAAGCCCGGTCAAGACACTCGACAGGCTCGATATCACACGCAATGGCGACTATGTCGAAATGCGCGTTTCTGCCCGCTCGTTCCTGCATAATCAGGTGCGATCCTTTGCAGGAAGCCTGATGGAAGTGGGCGTTGGCCGCTGGACGGCAGATGATTTACAGGCTGCTTTGGAAGCCAGAGACCGCAAAGCTTGCGGTCAGGTCGCCCCGCCTTATGGTCTTTATCTGATTGGCGTTGATTACGCGTTTCCGTTTTAAAAAGTCTGCGCGCTAAGCCCTATACCAAAAAGCTGTTGCAGGAACACTGTAATGAACAGTGAACCAAAAAAAACGCAGGCAAAGAACGGTGCGACATAGGCGTGCGGGCGTTGCAGCACGATGAATGTGAGCCGATAGCTCAATATGACCGATACAGCGAACAGCACGATCGCAAACAGCGTTGCAACATCGAGATAGCCCGGAAAGAACAGTTGCAGCAGTGTGATTGGTGCGAAAAGCCAGGACAGCAGAGCGCTCCCCCAGTTGGTTGCAATGACATAGGCTGCGTAACGTTTTGAAATGCCTATCCGTTGGGCTAATATCCCAATAACGACAAGCGGTATCACCCATGCAGAAAGGTCGACGAATGCTGCGCGGATGACGATTGCAAGGCGCAGGCCTGCTTCATCGCGACCGGCAGTCAGATCGGCCGCATAGGCGACCCATGTTGCCAAAAGCGGAGGCAGGGCGATGACTATCGCATAGAAAGATGCCCAGAAATCTTCTGCAGAGATATCAAGGTATGCAAGGCCGTCTTTACGGCCAAGCATCATCTTCCAGACGCCCGTGAAATATCTGAAAATATCATCCAGACTGGGCATGAAGTTCCTTATCCAAAGAAATCAGCGATGAAACGTTCGTAAATCTGTGTGAGGCCTTCAAGATCAGCAACCGCGACACGTTCGTCAACCATGTGCATGGTCTGTCCGACAAGGCCAAACTCGACAACTGGACAGTAGTCCTTGATGAAGCGCGCATCGGATGTGCCGCCCGACGTCGAGAGATTGGGGCGCTTGCCTGTGACCGCTTCAACAGATGAAGTCAGTGTGCCGATCAGCTTCTCGTCACGGGTCAAAAAGACATGGCTCGGATTTTCGCGCCAGACCAGTTCGTAGTTGATCGGCGTTTCGCGGCCCGGGCGTAGGCGGTCATTGCGTGAGGCCTTTTCGAGGCGCGAGACGATCTCGGCCTTCAGGCTGTCTGCGGTCCAAGTATCGTTGAAGCGGATATTGAAGGAAGCGCTTGCCTTATTGGCAATAACATTGGTGGCCTTGTTACCGACATCGACGGTTGTCACCTCCAGATTGCTCGCCTGAAAATCTGCTGTGCCTTCATCAAAGGCGGGGTAGAGCAAGCTGTCGACGAGTGTGGTGATGCCACGAACCGGGTTCTCCGCCAGGTGCGGATAGGCGGCGTGACCCTGCACACCGTGGACCGTAATGATGCCGGAAATCGAACCACGACGTCCGATCTTGATCATATCGCCAAGTGCGTTGGGATTTGTTGGTTCGCCAACGAGTGACGCATCCCAGCTTTCGCCACGCTCTTTGGCCCATTTCAGAAGCTTCTCGGTGCCATTGATCGCTGGGCCTTCCTCGTCACCGGTGATGAGGAAGGAGACACTGCCCTTAAGGCTACCATGCTTTTCGACATGACGTGCAACGGCTGCGACAAAGCAGGCAATACCACCTTTCATGTCGACAGCGCCGCGACCATACATAATGCCGTCTTCAATGGCTGCCGAGAAGGGCGGATGCTTCCAGTCGGCTTCATCGCCTGGAGGCACAACATCAGTGTGGCCAGCAAACATCAAATGAGCGCCATTGCCCGACTTGCGCGCATAGAGGTTTTCAATGTCTGGCGTGCCTTCATCGGTGAAGACCGGGCGCTGGATGGAAAAGCCCATCGGTGCAAGCATGCCTTCAAGTGCCGTCAGCGCGCCGCCTTCAGCGGGCGTAACCGACGGGCAGCGAATGAGAGCGGCAAGGTTTTCGGCAGGATTGGTAGGCAGGCTCATGATGACACAGCTTTATTCTGAGAATCGTATGGGCCTGAGATTAGATCGAGAAGCGCCCAGATGAAACAACAATCCCATAACTGGGTAAACACTGCGCACCGACGTTAATCGCGGCTTTTCTCAATTCGTTGCAATTCGGGAATGAAATTTCCTTGACCAAGGGGGCTTTGTCATCGTTAGTTAAAAAAAGGTTGATAACGAGACCCGGAAAACGGGCCGGTCATCGGGGAATTGTCACTAGAGAAGTTTTTCTAGGTGATTTTTAGTAATGGGAATCCGTCATGCGTTCACTGATTTCTGCGGCAGCAGGTATAATGGCCTTATCCGGGGCGACGCTGGTCCCGGCCAAGGCAGCACAATGGAGTGAAGCGGGCGGGATTACGAGTATTCCCTACGGTCATCTTGATTATTGTAAGCGAACACCACGAGACTGTGGTGCTCATCGTGCGCTTTCGCCAATGAAATTGACGCCTGAACGCATGCAAATGCTGCAAAAAGTCAATGCATCCGTGAATGCTGCCGTCAAGCCGGTTTCCGATCAGGATAATTATGGCAAACGCGATTACTGGACCCTCCCAAGGAATGGTAAAGGCGACTGCGAAGATTATGTGCTTTTGAAGCGCGCCAAGCTCATGTCACGTGGCATCAGCCCGTCACAGCTTCTTATTACGATGGTGCAGGGGAGTGAGCCGCATATCGTGCTGACTGTTCGGACGGATCACGGCGATTACATTCTTGACAATATGCGCGGGGAAGTGTTGCCGGTGGAGCAGACGTCCTATCGTTACATCAAGATGCAATCGCCGGGCAATTCTGGCCAGTGGGTTTCGATAGCCGGGCGTTCTGTGGCTGTAGCCAACAATTAATGTTGGCCTGAGGCCCCGAGCGAGACTTGAGGTCAGTTATCTCTGATGGAGATGTTCAGAGCGCCGATCTGGTTGGATCAGATTGGCGTTCTATCTTTTTGCGTTAAGCACACCGTAGTCCTAAAACCGTGCCGCACTTTTCGAGATGCGTTCTGATAGATCGCCTCTTGCAGCGGCAGTGTGCGCATTGAACACCTGTTTTCTGATTTGCAGATCATAGCGAGGATGAAACTATCAGCTGCATAATTGTCGCCAATGAGCCTCATTGTTCGCTATTATTATACAGTGAATGCAAACAGTCTGTTCGCGAAAAATGAACAAAAATACCCATATAACAGTTCTGTGAATGCTGATATATGAACTAACAATTTGTTTTTAGTATATATTTTTCCATTTTTTTGACAATTGTTGAAAAGTTGGGTGCACAAATGTGTGATTAAGAAAACACTTTCGTGACTGGAACTTTCCCCCACTGTCACCCATTTGAGATGCATGAGGACGACGCATAGAACGTCGCCCATCAGACTAAGGAGATAGAAAATGAATAAGTTTGTTCTTGCTGCTGCTGCTCTCGCTCTAAGCGCCGGTGCTGCTTTTGCTGAAAACCCAAGCGTGGGTGAGCCAGCTGATCTTTATGCAAATGATCGTACCCCAGTTGCTGCACAGCGCGTTGATCACACCGCGACTGCAGCAATCGGCCAGTCGACCTACATGGATGGCTCGGCAAACCGTTTCGGTGATGCATCGCCTTCCAGCTTCTCGAACTAAGAGTTCGATTAAAAGCTTTGCTATCCCGGTCTGATCACAGACCGGAATAGCAAGACATGAAGGCAGCGAGTGCGGCCTCCCAAGGTTCTCGCTACCGGATTTAGAGCGCATCACGAAAAGTGTGAAACGGTTTTCTAATTCGATGTGCGCTGAAGAAAATGATTGGAGCGCGGATCTGATAAAATCAGATCGAAACGCGCTCTAGAATATTCGACGATTTTAACGAATCTCCCCGGAGGATGGCTTCCTGTCATCCCGGAGTCCCCGAAGGGAAAGGCGAGTTGCCATCCGATGGGGCGATAGAAGGATTATAAAAATGAAGAAGTTTGCTCTTGCTGCCGTAGCCGTTGCCCTTAGCGCCGGTGCTGCTTTCGCTGAAAACCCAAATGTTGGTGAACCAGCTGATCTTTATGCAAACGACCGTACGCCTGTTGCAACCCAGGGCGTTGACTACACGGCTCCTGCATCGATCCAGAGCCAGACCTATAGCGACGGTTCTGCACACCGCTTCGGTGATGCATCGCCTTCGAGCTACCAGAACTAATCATTCTGGCAGTGAAATAAAAAAAGGCGAAGCTCTCGAGCTTCGCCTTTTTGTTTGATTATGCTGACAAATCAGTCGCGCAGCAATTCATTGATCGAAGTCTTTGAGCGGGTCTTTTCATCGACGCGCTTGACGATCACGGCGCAATAGAGGCTTGGGCCCCAGTTTTCGCCCGGAACATTCTTGCCCGGCATGGTGCCAGCGACAACAACCGAGTAAGGCGGCACTTCGCCGTAGAATATTTCGCCTGTTGCACGATCAACAATCTTGGTCGACTTACCGATGAATACGCCCATGCCAAGCACAGCACCTTCGCGAACGATACAGCCTTCGACGACTTCAGAACGAGCACCGATGAAGCAGTTGTCTTCGATGATGGTTGGTCCAGCCTGCATTGGCTCCAGAACACCACCAATACCGACGCCACCTGAAAGGTGCACGTTCTTGCCGATCTGTGCGCAGGAGCCGACAGTTGCCCATGTGTCGACCATCGTGCCTTCATCGACATAAGCGCCGAGATTGACGAAAGACGGCATCAGGATAGCGTTTGGTGCGATATAAGCCGAATGGCGCACAACCGAATTTGGAACGGCGCGGAAACCGGCCTTTTCAAACTCATTGGCTGTCCAGCCGTCAAACTTTGATGGAACCTTATCCCACCAGGAAGACTGACCGGGGCCGCCTTTGATGACTTCCATCGGGTTGAGGCGGAAGGAAAGCAGGACGGCTTTCTTGAGCCACTGATTGACCTGCCAGTTGCCGTCCGCCTGTTTTTCTGCCACACGCGCTTCACCGCGATCAAGCAAAAGAAGCGATTGCTCAACAGCATCGCGAATTTCGCCGCGGGTTGCCGTGTTGATGCCATCGCGTTCGTCAAAAGCCTTTTCGATGACCTTCTCAAGTGAGGCGAAATCTGGCTTGGTCATATGGCGGTCTCCATAAAATGGCAGGATAAACGGCTGCCGCCTTTTCGGTCGGCAGTTGTCACAGATGTGATTAAGCGAAGGTATCATATGGGTCAATCGCGTTATTGTGCGAAATAGCTGACCGCAATTGTGCCAGATTAAGAATTTAGCGCCAGAATGGATGCTAAAATATCGATACGCATTGAAATTGAAGGAGCAGGCAAGCATGAACCCGATGGAGAAGACTGGCTGGACGCCTTTCCCCAATTCTGAGGAAGCCGTTAAACAGGCACGTACGGTGCCAAAGACGCCTCAGACTGAGGCTGAGGCCTATAGGCTCGCCTTCATGGATGATGACTTCATGACGCGACGTGATGTGCGTCCAATCCGGCTTCAGCTTGAGCTTCTTAAACCCGAACTGATCCTTGCGGATCGTGGCATTAAATCTACGGTCGTTTTGTTCGGTGGTGCACGTATTCCAGAGCCGGGCGGCGAAGCCTGGGCTGCGAAAAATGAAGTGCAGAAGAAAAATCTGGAGGCCAATTCGCGCTATTATGAAGAAGCACGCAAATTTGCCCGTATCTGCTCTGAATATTCTGCGACCACCTACTATCGCGAGTTCATCGTGGTTACGGGTGGCGGCCCGGGTGTGATGGAAGCTGGTAATCGTGGGGCGGCTGATGTTGGTGCGCCGACCATCGGTCTCAACATCGTTCTGCCGCATGAGCAGGCACCGAACGCCTATGTAACGCCAGAACTTTGCTTCAACTTCCACTATTTTGCGCTGCGCAAGATGCACTTTCTGATGCGTGCAAAAGCTATCTGCGTATTCCCCGGTGGTTTTGGCACGATGGACGAGCTGTTTGAAGCCATGACGCTGATCCAGACTGATCGCATGGAGCGTATGCCACTGATCTTGTTTGGCAAAGAGTTCTGGAGCAAGGCGATCAATATCGAGTTTCTGGCAGAGCAGGGCACAATTTCGCCTGCCGATATCGAGCTGCTGACCTTTGTCGAAACAGCCGATGAAGCATGGGACGAGATCAAGAACTTCTATAAACTTTGATTTGACTCGATTGAGAATTACAAAGCGCCCGGTCTGTTATAACCGGGCGTTTTCGTTTTCTGAATATTCGCGCGGGCGGTGAACGAGTGTCACCAGCACAACGGAAATAATCATCAGCAGATACCATGAGCCGAGCTTGCTCATTGAGACCAGCTCCCAGCCATTGCGCTGATTGGGATAGAGCCAGGCTTTCGACCAGGTCCCGATGTTTTCGGCGACCCAGATGAACAGCGATGTGAGCAGGAACGCGACCAGCAGCGGCATTTTATGCCTGAAGCGAAACACGCGATAATGCATGGTCGTGCGCCAGTAGAGCGCGAAGGTCGCGGCAAACAACACCCAGCGCATATCCCAGATAAAGTGATGGGCGAAGAAATTGATATAGATCGCAGCCGCCAGCACAATCGTCGTCCAGAGCGGCGGATAGTGGTTGAGCCTGATATCGAAGATGCGGTTGATACGCGCCATATAGGAGCCGACAGCCGCATACATGAAGCCTGAAAACAGTGGCACACCACCGATCCGGAAGAAGTTTTCCTCCGGATAGATCCATGATCCGGCATGGGTTTTGAACACTTCCATTGCCGTTCCGACAATATGGAAAATGACGATGACCTTGGCTTCTTCCCAGGCTTCCAGCTTGAAGACAAGCATTCCAAGCTGGATCACAACAGCGGAGAGAAACAGGAAGTCGTAGCGGGTGATATATCCTGCACCACCCGCAATTCCACCTTCTGGCCAGAACCAGCGCGTGAGGATGATAAGGGCCAGCATCGCGCCGCCGAACAGGCAGGCCCATGCCTGTTTCAATCCGAAAACGAGAAACTCAATTAGCGCATCGCTGATGCGATGCCGGGGCAGGCTGTCGAGAAGGCGGTGAGCCGCCTTATCGATGCGCTTTTCAAGGCCGGTGAACTGCCTATCGGTCTGCAATTATGGTTTCCAGAAACTGGGTCAGATTATCGGTCACATAATCCACCTGATCGGTGAATTCCGGGTCACTTTCCCAAATCTCCGAGAATGTTGGCTCAAAATTGCTCGGAACCACCAGCACGGTTTTCATGCCCAATGTCTTCGGCACGACGAGATTGCGCGCCAGATCTTCAAACATGACGGCTTTTTGTGCGTCCACACCGAATGCGCCAAGAAAACGGTCGTAAGTGACGCGCTCCGGCTTTGGCGTCAGGCCCGCTGCAACGATGTCGAATATATCGTCGAAATCATCGAGAATGCCGAGCTGCTTTGCCGCACGTTCCGCATGGCCACGATCACCATTGGTGAAGATGAAACGGCGACCGGGCAGGGCGCGAATGGCAGCCCCGAGGGCCGGATCGGGCTTCAGCCATGAATAGTCGATATCGTGGACTTGTCTGAGAAAGTCATCAGGGTCAATCTCATGGCATTCCATCAGGCCTTTCAGCGTGGTGCCATATTCCAGATAAAACTGCTTCTGAATTCTGCGCGCTTCGTCACGCGGCAGCTTCAGAAGGTTCTCGACATAATTCGTCATGCGCACATCAATCTGGGAAAACAGATCGGCTGCGTGCGGGTAGAGCGTATTGTCGAGGTCGAATACCCAGTCGGTAACGTGGGCAAAGGCCGGAGCATCAGGTTGATTGGTCATAAGTCTTTATGTCACGAAGGCGGGCCAAGAAAAAGCCGCCCGAAGGCGGCTAACTGATTATGGCACAATGAGCGTGCCGGCACCGTGTTCGGTGAAAAGCTCAAGCAGCACGGAATGCGGTGTCTTGCCGTTAAGAATAACAACGCCTTCAACGCCGCGACGGATCGCATCGATGCAGGTTTCGACCTTCGGGATCATGCCGCCAGAAATCGTGCCGTCCTTGATCAGCGCCTGTGCATCCGCAACCGAAAGCTCCTTGATGAGCTTCTTGTCCTTGTCGAGAACGCCCGGGACGTCGGTGAGGAACAGAAGACGCGTTGCAGCCAGCGCGCCAGCGATAGCGCCTGCAAAGGTGTCGGCGTTGATATTGTAGGTGTGACCGTCGCGACCGGGTGCAACGGGTGCTATAACCGGGATCATTTCCGAACGCGCCAGAAGATCGAGAAGCGTGCGGTCAACTTCTGCTGGTTCACCAACGAAGCCAAGATCAAGCACTTTTTCGATGTTGGAATCCGGATCGACAACCGTCTTGTGCGCCTTGCGCGCGAAAACCATGTTACCGTCTTTGCCGCAGAGACCGATGGCCCATTCGCCTTCGGCATTGATAAGGGCGACGATTTCCTTGTTGATGGAACCGGCGAGAACCATTTCCACCACTTCAACCGTCTTCTCGTCGGTAACACGAAGACCGCCTTCAAAGCGCGATTCGATGCCGAGCTTCGTCAGCATTGCCTGAATCTGTGGCCCACCGCCATGAACGACAATCGGATTGATGCCTGACTGCTTCAGAAGCGCGATATCTCGGGCAAAGGCCTTGCCCAGTTCCGGGTTACCCATGGCGTGACCGCCATATTTCACCACGACATTCTTGTTTTCGTAGCGCTGCATGTACGGCAGAGCTGCGGACAGGAGTTGCGCTTGCATTTCAGGATTTTCAAGAGTCGTCATCGCGGGCTCCATGGCTGGCGACAGGGCAAGAGAGGCAGGCTTTTCTAAGCAATATGCACTGTTCTGTAAAACGGTTTTCCATTGTTTGTTCGCGAATATTTGAACGCGTTGCCAAAGATCGCCCAATTAAAATCCTATGAGTGCGCGAGAAGATTGCGCATAACACATGCTCTCGAATGGAGTGGTTCAATGCGGCGGACAGTTTTCACGGCTTTGATTTTTCTGGCAGGCATAGGTGTGTCGCAGGCAGCCTCGACGACTGAAACCATTATCATGTTACGACATGGCGAAAAGCCGGAGCAGGGTTTGGGGCAACTCAATTGCCAGGGCCTGAACCGTGCGCTGAAACTGCCTGCGGTGATTGAGCAAAAATTCGGCAAACCGGATTTCATTTTTGCGCCCAACCCGGCGCAACTGAAGGAAGATAAGGGCGCGATCTATTCCTATAATCGTCCGCTTGCCACGGTTGAGCCGACGGCCATCAAGTTTGGAATGCCCGTCGATACGCGCTTCGGCTTCAAGGACATTGAGGAGCTGCAAGCGACCCTCGCGCAGCCCGACTACCGGAACGCCACTGTGCTGGTCAGCTGGGAGCACAAGCAGCTTGTAAAGCTTGCCAGAAATATCGTGAAGGACAGCGGTATCGATAAGGCTCTCGTGCCAAAGTGGCCGGGCGAAGACTTTGACAGCATGTATGTTCTGCGTATCACGCGCGATGGCGCAAAAACCACCACGCGATTTGAACAGCTCAAGCAGGGACTAAACAATCAGTCGGCAAGCTGTCCGAGCTAGTCTATTCCTTCGCGACAAGCGCGATAGCAGCACGCAACTCATCAAGGCCGAGGCCTTTTTCCGATGAGGTCGTGATGATACCGGGGAAGCAGGCCGCACGCTTTTTGGTAAGCGCATGGGTTTCTTCCAGCAGGCGAGGAATGCCCGCGGCCTTGATCTTATCGATCTTGGTCAGCACGATCTGATAAGAAACCGCGGCCTTGTCGAGCAGGTCAAGCACTTCCGCATCGTTCTTCTTGATGCCATGGCGGGAGTCGATCAGCAGATAGACGCGCTTTAGTGTCGTGCGACCGCGCAGATAATCGAAGACGAGACGCGTCCACGCATCGACATGGGCTTTTGGTGCTTCAGCAAAGCCGTAGCCCGGCATATCAACCAGTGCCAATGGCGGAAGGTCACCATTCTCACCCGAATAACCATCGGGAACGAAATAGTTCAGTTCCTGTGTACGGCCCGGCGTGTTCGATGTACGGGCGAGTGCCTTTTTGCCGACAATCGCATTGATGAGCGAAGATTTACCGACATTTGACCGCCCGGCAAAAGCAATTTCAACCGGACCTTCCAGTGGCAGAAATTTCATCGAAGGCACGCCACGGATGAAGATCCACGATTTCTTGAAGAGCAGGCGCCCTTCTTCGACCAAAGCTGCGTGTGCTGCGCGGGTCGCATCTGCTGCTAACTGGGCTGCTGCCTGCTTTTTGTCCTGATCGATCAATGTGGTCTTCCTGATGGTGTACTCTAAAGAATACACGCATCAATGTTACGCGCTGCATTGTCAACCGCTCTGGATCAACCAGCACAAAAAAAGCCCCGCGAGTGCGGGGCTTTTTGTCGTTTTACTTCTTCGCCTCTTTCGGCTTTCGCTTAAAGAGGTCTTTCAGATTGTCAAAAAGTTCAATTTTAACACCCTGACGCTTCATGATCACAGCCTGCTGGGTAATCGAAAGCGTGTTGTTCCATGCCCAGTAAATCACGAGACCTGCTGGGAACGATGCCAGCATGAAGGTGAAGATGATCGGCATCCAGGTGAAGATCATCGCCTGTGTTGGATCCGGAGGCGTCGGGTTCATGCGCATCTGCAGGAACATGGTGATGCCCATAATCAGCGGCCAAACGCCGATCATCAGGAACGCCGGAACTGCGAATGGCAGAAGGCCGAACAGGTTGAAGATCGATGTTGGATCGGGTGCTGCAAGATCCTGAATCCAGCCAAAGAATGGCGCATGGCGCATTTCGATGGTGACGTACAGAACCTTATAGAGTGCGAAGAACACCGGAATCTGAACCAGCACTGGCCAGCAACCTGCAAGCGGATTGATCTTTTCCTGCTTGTAGAGCTGCATCATTTCCTGCTGCTGCTTCATCTTGTCATCCGCATATTTCTCACGGATTTCAGTCATCTTCGGCTGCACCAGCTTCATACGCGCCATCGACTTGTACGACTTGTTGGCGAGCGGGAAGAACAGGGCTTTGAGCAGAACGGTGACAACCAGAATGGCGACGCCGAAATTGCCGGAGAACTTGTAGATCCAGTCGATGAGATAGAACATCGGCTTGGTGATGAAGTAGAACCAGCCCCAGTCGATCAGCAGTTCAAACTGCTTGATGCCGAGCTTTTCTTCGTAGTTCTTGATGTCCGAAACGACCTTGGCGCCAGCAAAAACGTGGTTCTTGATGGTGCTGGCTTCACCAGCGGCAACCGTGATCGGTGCGCTGAGGAAATCCGACTGGTAGCGCGGAGTGTTATCGGTGAAGTGCGAGAAGCGTGCTGTGAACTTTTCGTTCTGCGGAGGTACGAGCGTTGCAGCCCAATACTTGTCGGTGATGCCGACCCAGCCGCCAGTCACGTCCTTGAATGAAATGTCCTTGTCGTCTTCGACCTTGGAATACTTGATTTCCTGAAGGCCGTCCTGACCCATGACGCCGATAAGGCCTTCATGGAGAACATAGGTAGCGCTTGCATGCTCAGGCTGGTTGAAACGCGTTACGCGGCCATAGGAAGCAAGCGAGATCGGGGCGCCGGTGTTGTTGGTGACCGTGTCGTCAACTTCGAACATGTAAGCATCGTCAACCGAGATGACGCGCTTGAATGTGATGTTCTTGTCGTTGGTGAAGGTCAGCGTAACAGGCGTCGATGCCGTCAGCTTGTTGTTGCCTTCAACGGTCCAGACAGTGTTCGGACCGGGAACTTCGCCGGTTGCTTCGTTGCCGGTGAAACCGAGTTCAACGAAATAACCCTGCTTGAGACCCGATGGTGCGAGCAGTTCGATTTCAGGGGACTTGTCGTCAACGGTCTCGTGATACTTCTTGAGATAGAGATCATCGAGACGTGCACCGGTCAGGTTGATAGAACCGCGCAGCGAGGCTGTGTCGATTTCGACGCGCTGCGACTGCGCTGTAGCAGCTTCGCGGGTCAGTGTGCCGCCTGCGGCTACGCCATCGCTGTGGCCGGGTATCGCGCCGGACGTGCCGGGCATCTGTGGGGTGTCACCCTGAGCACCACTCTGTGTGGCCTGCTGGGTCTGGCGCTGCTGCTCCTCAATGCGTGTCTGCTCCCGCTGGGCTTCCGTTTTCGGCCCCAGATAGAATACTTGCCACAGCGTTAATACGAGGATGGACAGGGCAATGGTGATGAAGAAATTACGATTATTTTCCATTGACGGGTCCTGATTCCGGTCTTTCCGTTCGGCGTTTCTTTTCGTCCCGCCGCCCATCCGTAGCTTTTAAGCGTTTGGAGAGTTCTGCGGTCAGTTGCGAAAAGGGCGCAGTGAGTGCCTGCTCGCGTGCTACGATCACATAGTCTGTCGAAGCCGCCATGTCACGCCCCACGTGACAACGAACCGCTTCTCGCAACCTGCGTCGGATACGATTTCGTATCACTGCATTGCCGTTTTTCTTGGTGACAGTGAAGCCTGCGCGGGGTTTTTCGCCGATTTTGGCAGCTGCAGATTCTTCTTCAGAACGTTTCCGGACTTCCAGAAGAAACAGTGGACCACGCCGTTTTTCACCATTCCTTACAGACAAAAACTCCGCTCTCTTGCGAAGGCGGAGTATTTGTTTCTGCTTTTTCATATCTTTGTTCACCGCGCTGGTCGCGCGGGGAAAGATTAAGCGGAAAGCCGCTTGCGGCCGCGCGAACGGCGAGCGGCAAGAACCTTGCGGCCGCCGGCAGTTGCCATGCGCGCACGGAAACCGTGACGACGCTTGCGGACGAGATTGGATGGCTGGAAAGTGCGCTTCATTTATTTAATACCGCGGTGTGCGGCCCTTCTTGGTTCTGTCTTTGAACAGGAGCTAGTTCATTCCCTCGCGGATCGGACAGCACAAACTATCCGTTGACCCGTGCGGGCGAACGTGGTGCGGCTTATAAGAGCAGGGGCATCAAGAGTCAATTCCCACAAGGGCATTCCACGCAAACATGTGATCAAGCCAATTATGACTAACGGCGGGGTGGTTTCGCTTTGTTGAGTACAATGGCTGCGCGGACGAGCACTTGCAATGCATCTTCATTGATGGCTTCGCCTTCGTGGATATCGATTGCTCGTCTCACATTGCCTTCGAGGCTTGAGTTGAAGAGAGCAGACGGGTCCGCAAGGGATGCACCTTTGGTAAAGGTCAGCTTTACGACGCTTTTATAAGTCTCGCCCGTACAGATAATACCCGTGTGCGACCAGACCGGCACACCGCGCCACTTCCACTCTTCAATGATCTCCGGATCGGCCTGTCTGATAATGGTTCTGACCTTGGCAAGCGTTTCGCCACGCCAGTCTGCAAGTTCCCTGATCCGCGCATCGATCAATTGTGAGGGTTCTTTGTCGTCATCTACATTCACTGCATTGTCTTTGGTCATGGTGGCTCCATCCCATTCAGGGTGATCATAGCACTGCACTTTATTGTAGGCGAGTGTGAGGGATGTTGCGGGCATTTTCGATGGAATTGTGTGCTTCAAACTGCGATCAGGCATTGCCAAAGCGGGCAGGGGCTTTAATAAGGATGCGCAACATTTTCAAAAAGCGGGACCATTTCCGCAGCAGTCATGAGAGGAGTTCACCATGAGCATCCGTCGTATCGAAGTCGGACCACGTATGAGCCAGGCCGTTGTTCACGGCAATACCGTTTATCTCGCTGGCCAGGTCGGTGCTCCGGGCACAAGCGTGACCGATCAGACCAAGGCTGTTCTGGTTGAAGTTGATCGTCTTCTCGCGGCCGCTGGCTCCGACAAGTCGAAGATCCTGCAGGCCATCATCTGGCTCGCAGACATGAAGGACTTCGCTGAAATGAACGCAGTCTGGGACAGCTGGGTCGACAAGGCCAACACACCAGCGCGCGCGACCGGTGAAGCAGCACTCGCAACTCCTGACTACAAAGTCGAGATCATTATCACTGCTGCAATTTAATCAGCAGGTCATGTGATTATCTTTGTGATGCGCTCTAATGAACCCCGTGCAAGCGGGGTTTTTTATTGGCGTATCCGCTCCGAATAACCTTCTCGTCCACCTGCTTGTGCCTTTTTATCGATAGATGCACGCTTCTCTATCTCTTCAAGCGTGCCATTGTTTTCGAGCCAGCCATGGTCATAGAGATAACCCGGCAGATAGCCGGACAAGAGAATACGGTAATCGAAGGGGAATGTCGGGTCGAGCAGACGCGCCATTGTGAAAATGATCGTCGTGCAATTGGCGCTCAGCGTATTATAGAACTTGGGTGTAGACGCCAGTTCGTTTCCCATTTCTACATAAGAGAGAAACAATTCGCGTGCATCTGCCGGGGGCAGATTCACGCGGTAGCGATAGACATCTTCTTTCCGCACATTGGTGCGCAGGAAAACGATGTCACTTTCTTCAGCTGCAATCATGGCCAGCTCGAATTCACGGAAGAAGCCGCCGATCGCGGAATAGACCTCGTGATGTTCCTTGCGGATCTCACCGGAAAACACGACATGCCGCCCATCTTCAAAACCGAAGGACAGGAGCGTGTGGGCAATCACCGGTCCTGTCCAATAGGACAGATAGACATCGACTGAGTTTATCTTGCTGAGGTCGTAAGTTTCGTCTTTCCAGACTGGCGTGAAGTCTTCTGGCGTTCGCCAGTCGAAATCCCGGACGTTGAAAAGAGTGATCTGATCGCCATCCACCTTGCCCGTGACGGTGCGTGCGACTTCGGGAGCCCAGATGCGATCGAGCGAAGGGCGGATGGTTGCCCACCAGCCAAGGAAGGCGAGCACAAGCAGGCAGAAAAAAAGCCGCTTGCGCAGACAAAAGAACTGGCGCTCCCCCGCGATGACCCAAACTGCGATGAAGAGCCAGGCTGCGATAATTGAGCCGCGCACGGCATTGCCGAAGGGCAGCTGGAACCACATCGCGAAACTGGCCCAGATTGCAAAGATGATAACGAATAAGATGAAGACCAGTTTGCCTATGATACGGACGGTTTTTGATTTCAATATAGAAGACATGGACATCCCGTATTCGCTTGGCGCTTCATTTGCCGAAGTTGCAGCGATACTGACATGATTTGCATTGGAATGTCATCGCCTATCCTGCAGGAAAGGCGATTTATCTGATAGATTAGACTTTATAAAAAGAAGAAGTGTGTATCTTATTTCTTGAGTATTACAGCAGCGTCACGCGGGCGTCTTACTTGCTTGCTTCCTTTGGCAAACGGGCGTCCAACGCGCCATAAAAGCAGTGCCGTTACAATCGCTGCATAGATTATTGGTTCAGCGGGCCAGCTTTTAACAGACATTAGAAAGTGTATCGCACCACCAGCAATGGCGACATAGACAAGCTTGTGCAGCGTGACCCAGCGTCGACCGAGTTTGCGAATGGACCAATTGTTGGAAGTAAGCGCCAAAGGCACCAGAAGCGCCAGACTGATCATGCCTATGGTGATGAAGGGTCTGCGGACGATATCTGCAACGACAGCCGAAATGCTAAGTGCCTGATCCAGCACCATATAAACAGTAAAATGCATCAACACATAATAGAATGCGAGAAGGCCAAGCGCGCGTCGATAACGCAGCAGGCTGATGCCGGTGACATCGCGGATCGGTGTTACGAGCAATGTCAGGATAAGGAAGCGCAGAGCCCAAAGGCCGAGCGTGTGTTCAAAGCTTTTGACAGGATCTGCACCGAACTGGTCTGTTGCCCCGAGATAAAAGGCCCACAAAGCGGGAAGCAAGCCGAGGACATAAAGTCCCCAGACCTTCAATTCATTAACCCGCACAGATTTGGTTTTGGCACCGGCCATGTCAGTAATTCTTCTGCAGGTCCATTCCAGTATAGAGCGACGCCACTTCCTCTGCATAACCGTTGAAAGGCAGGGTAGGGCGGCGGCTCGAACCAAAGAAGCTGCCTTCACCGATCCTGCGCTCAGTGGCCTGACTCCAGCGCGGATGATCGACTGCCGGGTTCACATTCGCATAGAAGCCATATTCATTGGCAGCTTGCTGCTGCCATGATGTTGGCGGTTGTTTCTCGACGAAGCTGATTTTGGTGATCGATTTGATGCCCTTGAAGCCATATTTCCATGGAACAACAAGCCGGATGGGTGCGCCATTGGCGTTGGGAAGCGTTTCACCATAAAGGCCAACCGACAGGATCGTCAGCGGGTGCATGGCTTCGTCTAGGCGTAGGCCTTCGATGTAAGGCCAGTCGAGAACCTGAAACAGTCCCTTTTGTCCCGGCATTTCTTCGGGACGGACAACGCCAGTAAAGGCGATATATTTGGCGGAGCCAAGTGGTTCGACCTGAGAAAGCAGGCTTGCCAGCGGAAAGCCGATCCACGGTATGACCATCGACCATGCCTCAACGCAACGCATCCGGTAGATGCGTTCTTCGAGCGGCATTTTGGCTATCAGATCCTGAATGTCGAATTCCTTCGGCTGCTTCACAAGACCGTCAACTGTCATGCGCCATGGCAAAGGTTTGAAATCGCCCGAATTGGCAGCCGGATCGCTCTTGTCGGTGCCGAATTCGTAGAAATTATTGTAGGTGGTGACGGCCTCTTTGGGCGTCAGCTTTTCATCGACCTTATAGGATGAGGCTTTAGCCTTGAGCGGGTCTGCGAAAGCACCAGAGGCCATTCCGGTTGCCGCCAGCGCGCCAAGTCCGACCATAAATTCGCGACGCCGGAGGTAGAACGCGCGCGGTGTTACCTGATCATCCGTCAGTCGGGCAGGTGAGAAGCGGCTAAATTTAACGTTGGTCATCGTTTTGAAATCCGTTCGTCGCAATCATAGCCTATTTCTCCGTTCAAAGGCGTCAAAATCGTGAACATTTTGCCGCCCTATTGTGGCTCACGCTTTGTTGATGGATTTGAGGTGCTGTAACAGAATTGTAACATAGCGTAATTTTTCGTGCGCTCTGCCACATTCTCGCTAAAACTCTGCTGTTAAGAGCCTTACATTCATCGAGCCGGCAGGGGTCCTAGAGAACCCGGGTGGAGCTGCCTTAAAACCTTCGTTAACATATCAGTGGCAAGTTGGGCTTATGGTAAAGAAGACGTTTATAGCTGCCATTATGATGGCGCTCGCAGCAACAACAGGCACCGCATTTGCGGAAGGCCAGCCCGCGCCGGTAAAGGTGATGAGCAAGGCTCAGGGCATGGCCTTGAACGGCCTCTCTGCCTCAATGAAAAATGAAACAGGCACTCCCCAGCTTGGTGAGGGCGTAACGATGCGCGACAAGAAGATGGACGCAGAAACAACTCCCGAACAGAATTTTTCGCGCAGCAAGCGGTTCATTTATCGCTTCTACACGCCTGAAAACGCTTCCAGCGAGCTGATTGTTCTTCTGCATGGTTCCGGCGGCAATGAAGCAAGCCTCGTGCCGCTGGCATCCAAAATATGGCCACGTGCAACGCTGTTGGGTATTCGTGGCCGTGTAATGCAGGATGGTGGCACGCGCTGGTACAAGCGTATTACCCCGGTTAAGTTCGACCAGAAGGACGTGAAGCTTGAGGCCAATGCGTTTGTCACATCGCTGACGCGCCTGGCTGAAGAGAAGGACCTCGACCTTTCACACGCGACCTTTGTCGGTTACTCAAACGGCGCCAATTTGCTGGCCGCAACCATGATGTTGCACCCCGATCTGGTGAAGCGTGCGGTTCTGATGCGCTCCATGCCGGTGCTGGACAATGTGTCGGTTGCCAATCTTGGCAAAGCCCGCGTGTTGACGATTACGGGTCAGGAAGACAAGCTTTATTCGCCTTTTGCGCCGGCTTTGTCGGCCTTGCTGCGCTCCGGTGGCGCGAAGGTCGATGCCCGCACAATTGAGGCTGATCATATGCTCGGTGAAAAAGACGCTGCTGCGATTAGCCAATGGGTTGCATCGCTTGGGCCAGACGGTGGGCCAACTGTCACGATGAAAGCGAAATAGTTTAAATGAAAAGGCCCCAACCGGGGCCTTTCGTTTTAGTTCGTTCAAACTTATCAGGCTGTTGTCATGTCGATGACGCCGCAGTCACCTGTTTCAGAACCAAAGGCCAGACGGCTACCCTGATCGTCCCAGCCCATGCTGGAAATAGCACCTTTGCCCGGACGCCGCAGAAGAACTTCCTTCTGGTCCGAGAAGCGCACAAGAAGAACCATGCCGTCATTGTAGCCAATAGCAGTGATGTCTTCGACCGGATGGCAGGCAACGGATGTTACCATACTGTCAGCACGAAGCCCCAATTCGAGCGGCGCTTTGCCCATAGGGCCATCCTTGCCAGCAAATGGCCAGACGATTGCAGCCGGTGCACCGGAGGTCGCCAGCCACTTGGCTTTAACGCTCCAGGACCAATCCTTGACCTTTGCCGGATAGCCCGTCATGCGCATGTGCTTGGTGTCTTCCAGACGCCAGCCATGCAACGCATTTTCCTGCATCGACGTGATCAGGAAGCGACCGTCAGGGGAGAAAATGACGCCGATATGTGCGCCTTTCCACTCAAGTTCCACAGGCTTTGCTTCGGTGCCGGTCCAGATCAGGGTTGCGCCGTTGTAGCGGGCTATCGCTAAACGCTGCCCTTTGGGGGCAAAGGCTACACCTTCGACACTGCGTTCCTGTGGAAACTCCTGCACTTTACCATTGGACGTGCGAACCCACGCGGTGCGCCCGGAGGCAAACCCAACGGTTCCGCCGGGGCCGCTTGCGACCGCAGTCATCCATTTGCGTGGGACTTTGGCCAGCTCGGTAACTGTTCCGTCGGAAGCAGTTTGGCAAACGCGGCCGTCTTCACCGCCGGTTATCAATGCTTTGCCGTCAAAAGACAACGTTGCACTGAGCAGTCCGTCATGAGCTGTGCTGGTCTGGTGGCCGTTGTCCAGCCGATGGATGGTTCCATCGGCCAGAGCAAAGAAGGGAACGCCGCCGATGAAGCGGGCATAGAGACAATGACCATCAAGGTCGAGCGGGGCAACTGTAGGCATCAGCGTCCAATTTTACTTTGGCAAGTTTACTAGAGCGCCGGGCGTCCTATTGGACGCCCAAAGGTCGCTCTAACCCTTTAAAATCAGAGCATAATTTTACCTTAAACTGATCCAAGTTTAAGGAATTATGCTCTAGGATTGGCAGTTTTCAAAGCCGGCTTTAAGTTCGGCTGCATTAAGCTCTCGTCCGATGAAGACAAGACGGCTTTCATGCTTTTCTTCCGGCTTCCATGCGCGCTGGTGGTCGCCTTCGATGATCATATGAACGCCCTGAACCACGTAGCGGTCCGGATCGTCCTTGAACGCGATGATGCCCTTGAGACGCAGAATGTTCGGACCCTGTGTCTGGGTGATATTCTGTATCCATGGAAAGAATTTCGCCGGATCAATTTCACCAGCACGAAGCGAAACGGATGTTACCGTCACATCATGGATCGGTGATGCATGGTCATGATGATGGTGGTCATGCCCGTGCGCGTGATCATGCCCATGGTCATGGTTGCAATCTGGACCGCAGGTGTGGTCATGATCATGGTGGTGATGATGATGATCGTGGCCATGATGATCGTGCCCGTGATCATGATCACAGTCAGGTCCGCAAACGTGATCCGGATGATCGTGATCGAGGAAGTGAGGATCATTCTCAAGCGCGCGCTTCAAGTCGAAAGCACCGCGATCAAGGACGCGCTCAAGCGGAATCGAAGCGCGTTCAGTACGGTGAATGATGGCGTGTGGATTGATAGCGCGCACAGTTGCTTCAATCACGGCCAGTTCTTCCGGTGTCACGAGATCGGTTTTGTTGATCAGAACCACGTCGGCAAACGCGATCTGGTCTTCAGCTTCGCGGCTGTCTTTGAGGCGCAGCGGCAAGTGCTTGGCATCAACGAGTGCGACAACCGCATCAAGGCCGGTCTTGGCGTGCACATCGTCGTCCATGAAGAATGTCTGTGCCACTGGAACAGGATCGGCAAGCCCAGTGGTTTCAACGATGATGGCGTCGAAGCGGCCCGGACGGCGCATCAGGCCCTGCACCACACGGATCAAATCTCCGCGCACCGTGCAGCAGATGCAGCCATTGTTCATTTCGTAGATTTCTTCATCCGATTCGACGATTAGATCGTTGTCGATACCGATCTCGCCGAACTCGTTGACGATAACTGCGTAACGCTTGCCGTGATTTTCGGTGAGGATGCGGTTGAGAAGCGTCGTTTTACCCGAGCCTAAGTATCCGGTCAGAACGGTAACGGGAATGCGGGCCGCTTCTGTGCCAGCGTCGTTGGTCGACTTGTCCTCAGTTTGGGCTTCAGCCTGGCTCATTGTTCATGCCTCTTGAAGTTGCTGCCTTTCGGTGCGCGCACAAACATGCGCCATCAAGGCTTCAGATCGGGTAATTCATATAAGGGAAGGTGCTCGTGAATGCTATATGCAATGCTATATTATTACATTGGCTCCAATCACGTTCTCGCCAATTGCTTGGGTGCAAAGCGTGCAAGGTCAAACTGATCCACGTCATGGAGAAGTTCAATAAAGCCTGCAACAGCATGCGCGAGAATTTTCTCACCAGCCTCAGCAGTTGCAGCACTCGCATTACCCGCAACGCCTTCTGCATTCAGATCATGCATCTTCCAGCCGAACGCATGGGGGCCATAGGCGCGCAAGTGTTTGAATTGTTTTGCAAAGTCAGACTGTGCATTGGAGAAGTGTGCTGCCTTCGTCATATCGACGAGATCAGGGCGCAGCGCCAGCATCACTGATGTTTCAATAAATCCGCCATGAATATCGAGCGCCTTATCCTCAGGCCCAATCAGCCCTTCCGGCAGGCCGAACCGGGTCCAGCTTGTGGCCACAGCCAGCATGTCGAGCCGTGTGCGCAGTTCGGTCGCGACAATGGTCATCAGCGGTGCGTTGCCGCCGTGGGCATTGAGCATCACCAGCTTGCGGATACCGCCTGCATGAAGGTTCTCACCCATGCCGATCCACTGATTGACGGCTTCTGAAAATGCGAGACTCTGTGTGCCCTCGGTATCCATGTGCTCGATAGAATAACCGATAGGCTGGGCTGGCAGAAAATTGACATTGAGATCGGCTGGCAGGGCTTCGTTGACACGCGCCACAATGCCTTCCGCGATGATGGTATCTGTTTCAAATGGCAAGTGGGGGCCATGTTGTTCGTGAGCGCCAAGTGGCAGGACGACGATCATGTCACTGTTCTGGTCGCGCAGGTTTGTCATGTTTCCCTCATTCTATTTCATCTAAAATCGAAGCCTAACGCCAGTGAGCTGCAACCGCAAGCGAAGCTCACGCATTGTTAAGCCGAGAAGAGTTTCATCGATGCAGACAGTCGAAATTGCAGGTTGCACAAGAGTGTGCAGCCATTCTGGCATCATACGATTTTCAACAAATTGATAACTACAGTCATATTTACTGGATGCATGTTTGTTATTTCATAAGTCGGACAATATTTTACTTTATAAATATGTGTGACAATGTCGATCCAGCGACAATCTAAAGTCGCAACGAGGGCTAAAGTCGCAACAAGGGCGAGGTGGCGATGAGTAAGGACAATAAGGCGGTGATGCTGTACCGGCTGCAATCTGTGGCGCGTCTGACACGCACTGTGTTGGCAACACGTCTTCTGGAGCTTGGACTTTATGCTGGTCAGGATGCGGTTATGCTGCAGCTCGCCTCAGAAGATGGTCTGCCTCCGGGCGTTTTGGCCCAGCGGCTGGGTGTTCGCCCTCCGACTATCACCAAAACCATCACGCGCCTGCAAGGTCAGGGCTTTGTCGTCAAGCGAGCCTCGGAAACGGATCAGCGTCAGTCACATGTCTATCTGACGCCGCAGGGGATCGAAGCAATCAAGGTCATCGAAAAGTCCATTCGCAAGACGGAAAAGGACATGTTGAAAGGCCTCGACAAGAAGGAGCGCAAGGCCTTCCTGAAGATGCTCGGACGCATGGAAAGTAATCTTGCGGCGCGTGGTGCGGCACGTCTTATCGATGAGTTGGACAAGGAAGTTGTTGATGACGATGATGTGGAATAGGTGCATGGTCGCTAAGACGCACTGAAAAAACTTTCAATTCAATGATTGCAATGGCATAACCATCTGCAAGATGGGATGGCCGCTCCTCTGATTGTCCGGCCGATGCCATCCTGTTTCGACTGTGGCAAGACCATTTCGGGGAGGCGACTTGGCTCAGAAAATCAAGCTTTCGACCATCGCAGACGCGCTTGGTGTTTCGACGGCCACCGTTTCGCTGGCATTGCGCGACAGTCCGCTTGTCGCCGATCAGACACGCGAAAAGATCAAGGAACATGCCCGCACCATCGGCTATATTTATAACCGAAGAGCTGCGAGCTTGCGTACATCCCGTTCCGGGATCGTAGGCGTTGTTGTGCATGACATCATGAATCCGTTCTTTGCCGAGATTTTGCGGTCGATTGAAACGGAGCTTGATCGTTCGCGTCAGACCTTCATTCTGTCCAACCATTACGATCAGCTGGAAAAGCAGCGCACCTTTATGGATACGCTGCTGCAGCTTGGTGCGGATGGCGTGATCATGTCGCCAGCCATTGGCACGCCGGCGGAAGACATTCAGCTTGCTGAAGATAATGGTCTGCCGGTTGTGTTGATTGCACGTAGCGTCGAAGGCGTTCATGCGCCCGTTTTCCGTGGCGACGATGCCTATGGGATCGGGCTTGCGACCAATCATCTTATTTCGCTGGGCCACACACGGATTGCCATGATTGGTGGTACGGATCAGACTTCGACAGGTCGCGATCGTTATCGTGGTTATGTGCAGGCTATGGATAAGGCCGGACTTCTGGTGAACCCGGAATGGCGCATTTCAGGTCCGCGTACCAAGCAGGGCGGCTTTGAAGTTGCGCCGCAATTTCTGGCATTGAAAGACAAGCCGACTGCCGCCGTCTGCTGGAACGATCTGACTGCCATCGGTCTGATGAACGGTATTTCACGTGCAGGCCTCGTGCCGGGTGAAGATATTTCTGTCACCGGTTATGACGATCTCGAAGAAGCGGCAATTGCAACGCCTGCGCTCACGACAGTCTGGAACGGCCAACGCGAAGTCGGCCGCCGGGCTGCGCGTGCACTTCTTGATCAGCTGAACGGGGTCGAGGTTTCGTCAAACCAGGAACTCATCAAACCGGAACTACACATCCGGCAATCGACTTCCAAGCCCAAACACGCTTGATTATCCTTGATAACCGGACCGGGTTCTCTGGTCCGATGAATTCTGCTTGAACATAAGGAAGCTGCCATGACCCAACGTGAAGCGACCATTCTGGTGCTCGGTAATTTCAACGATTATGCCGTGCAGAGGCTTTCGGGTGAGTTCAAGGTCAAACGCATTCCTAAGGGTGATGCTGCCTTGGTGGAGGCAGGATGGGCAGGAGACGTGACAGGCGTTGCAAGCATGTCGACGGTCAATGCCGCGTTGATCGATGCGCTGCCAAATCTCGAGATCATCGGCAATTTTGGCGTCGGTTATGACGCAGTCGATGCGAAACATGCCGCGACCAGGAATGTCATGGTCACGAACACGCCTGATGTGTTGACCGAAGAAGTTGCCGACACGACGATTGGTCTGTTGATCGATACTGTCCGCGAGTTGTCAAAATCGCAAGAGTTTCTCCGTGCAGGAAACTGGGTGAAGGAAGGCCGCTACCCGCTTTCCAAGCTGTCTCTGCGGGGCCGCAAGGTCGGCATTTTTGGTCTTGGGCGCATCGGCAAGGCTGTTGCACACCGCGTTGAAGCTTTTGGTCTGCCGATTGCCTATCACAACCGTCGCCAAGCCGATGACGTGACTTATGATTATTATCCAAGCCTGCTTGAGCTGGCCCAAGCGGTCGATACGCTCATTCTGGTAGCGCCGGGTGGTGCTGAGACCGCCAAGGCAATCAATGCGGACGTGCTGAAAGCGCTCGGTTCGGAAGGCGTTTTGATCAATATCGGTCGCGGTTCGGTTGTTGATGAAGATGCGCTTGCAGCGGCTTTGACCAATGGCACGATTGCCGCCGCGGGACTTGACGTCTTTGCCGATGAGCCGAATGTGCCACAGGCGCTGCTTGATGCGCCCAATACGGTATTGCTTCCGCATATTGGTTCGGCATCCGAGAAAACCCGTCAGGGCATGGCTGACCTTGTCATCGACAATCTGATTTCATGGTTCGACAAGGGCGAAGCACTAACGCCTGTGCCGGAAACCATTCACGTCAAGAAAAAGTAAGATAAAGCGTCAGCTTCATTCGTTGAAACTGGCGCTCTGATTTCAGGCTGTGCGCTGCGCCTTGTGTTGGCGCACGGCTTCGCCAAAGGCTTTGAAGATTTTCTGCGACGGGCCATCAGTCTTCACCCAATATTCCGGGTGCCACTGTACACCTACGATAAAGCCTTTAGCGTTTTTCACGGATACGGCTTCGATCGTACCGTCTTCGGCAGTCGCTTCGATTTCGAGCGCTGGAGCCAATTGATCAATCGCCTGACGATGGACAGAGTTGACTTCCACAGTGTCGGATTTCAGAATTTCTGCGAGGCAGGAGTTTGGCGCGATCTTTACCGGATGCTGGATAGCAAAACGTTCGGCCTGACTATCCGATACCGGTGCGCGATGATCCATCCGTCCTTCGAGCTCTTGGATTTCGGTGGCCAGTGTGCCGCCCAAAGCGACATTTAATTCCTGCAGGCCACGGCAGATCGCCAAGACTGGGACGCCTTTTTCAATCGCTGCACGGAGCAACGGCAAGGATGTAGCATCGCGTGCATTATCATATGGCTCGAAGTCCGCACTCGGCTCTACACCATAAAGTTCCGGATTGACGTTCGACTTTGAGCCGGTAACGAGGAGACCATCCACACCGTCCAATATCGTATCGGTATCCATTTTCTCGCCAAAGCTTGGCACGAGAAGAGGCGTGACCTCTGCGACATCAATTGCGGCTGCGAGATATTGTGCTGGTGCTGCGTGCCACGTGTAGTTTTCAAAAGGCTTCACGTCTGTAGGCACGGCGATGAGTGGGCGTATAGATTTTGGCATGATCGATTGAAATCCGGCGAATGGCGTTCCTTCGCTGTTTGTAGAGCGGTGCGTGGTTCCGCGCAATCACCAAGCTGATCGCAGCCTCGCAACATGTTGGCATCTTCTGCTCACTCGATTGATCTGGTGATATTTTGGCCGTTGGGTTCACATAAACGTGATGTTGCACTAGATATACAAAGGAAATTGGCAGTCGGGGGGATAAATGGCTGACGATCAGATTTTCTCTGTCGTAGGCAAGGTGATTGCCGTGACCGGAGGGTCTTCCGGTTTGGGTTTGCATATGGTGCGCGTGCTGGCACGCCATGGAGCGCGTGTTATCTCGATATCACGCAGCCACGAAGGTGCCACATTCTGCCCCTCGGGAGGAGAAGTGCTGGAACTCATGGCAGATGTGACCAATCCCGATGAAATCAAAACCGCATTCGATGACGCGGAGCAGCGTCTGGGGCCGATTAACGTTTTGTTCAATAATGCGGGTGTCGCTCACGTGGCGCGTGCACTTGATACGACCCGCGATATGCTTGAACATATCTTCGATGTGAATGTTGGGGGTTCTTTTTTTACTGCGCAGGAAATGGCGCGCCGGATGATCGGTCGAAGCCAGAGCGGAGTGATCGTCAACACGACCAGTATTCTCGCTGAACGGCCGCAGAAGGGCACTGCTGCCTATGCCATGTCCAAGGCCTGTGTGACACAAATGACCCGGGCTTTGGCACTCGAATGGGCGTCGCATGATATTCGTGTCAATGCCATTGCTCCGGGATGGTTTCCGACGCGAATCAATGAAAGCCAGCTTTCTGGTCCTGCCGGTCAATATTTCAAAGGGCGCAATCCAATGCGGCGCCTTGGGGAAATGCAGGATCTTGACGGCATTGTCCTGATGCTGGCGTCAGATGCCAGCCGTTACATGACCGGGTCTGTGATTACTGTTGATGGCGGCCATCATATTTGACGATCCGTGCTGCCATTCAGTGCTAAATGGTGATCTGCCGGTGGTTTCCCCGCAGTTTAATCTTTGAACTGGGTTTTCCACTAAAAGAAGCGCCTGGAATGGCATTGTTACTCAGTCGTGATGTGTCGTTACGGTGGGTTTTGACTTTATAATAGTCGCTAAAGTCTCGTCAGTGCATAGGTTTTGGCGCGTTGTAAATAAACTGAAAGCTGCGCTCTGAGATCTTAGAGTTGTATTATTGCTTCCAGGTTGTGCTGATCGTTATTTGCTTAATAATAATCTGATTACATCTTATGGTGGTTGTAATAACAGCTTGTGGTTTAGTTTTGCGAAAGGTATTTTTAAGTGATTGGTGGCATATTCCCCCTATGAAAGGGGTACAATCAAAGAGATGTGGCGAAGCCTTCAACCTGAGATACCTGCCGATGTGCGGCTATCATTTCTGCGTGCGCTTTACGGCAATCGCACGACATTATGGTTTGGTTTGCTCGCCCATGTTGTGGCGTGTGTCGTCATCTATGTAAAAACAGCTGACTGGCGCTTTTTGGGATTTGCCAGCATTTTTACAGTTGTGGCGCTTGGTCGCCTCTATGACATGCATAAATTTGATCAGGCCAAGCTTGGCAGCCTGTCTCATGCGGATTTAGATAAGTGGGAAGCACGCTATCTGGTCGGCGCTTCTTTGGTCTGTGCAACGCTGGGAATGCTCTGCTTTTTCTCAAGTTATGTTTTGCGTGATTCCTTCGCTGAACTTGCAAGCCTGACTATTTTGCTGGCATCGGTCGTATCGATTGTTGGACGCAACTATGCGTCAGCAAAAGCCGTGATACTGATGTCCGCTTGTACGCTGATCCCGGTTCTGGCCGGATTGATCCTTGCGGGAACGCCCTTTCATGTTGTCATTGGGCTGCTGCTGATCCCGTATTTTCTGTCCAATATCCAGATGGCCAACGGCCTTCGCGAATTTCTCTTCGCAGCGGTGATGGGAAAACGACGTCTTTCCATCGTGGCAGGGCGTTTTGATGCCGCGCTCAACAACATGCCGCAAGGCTTGCTGATGTTCGATGCGCAGCAGCGCATTGCCGTTATCAATCACAAGACGAAAGCGTTGCTGAAGATCGCCGAGCATACCAAATTGCGTGGCCGCAGGTTGGAAGTCTTGTTGCGTTATTGCGCAAAGCAGGGCCTGTTTCCTCACAATGACCTGATCAATATCCGAACACGCATGCAGGACTTGCTGTCGG
This sequence comes from Brucella pituitosa, assembly GCF_965577835.1. Lineage (NCBI taxonomy): Bacteria > Pseudomonadati > Pseudomonadota > Alphaproteobacteria > Hyphomicrobiales > Brucellaceae > Brucella > Brucella pituitosa. Next base: position 874,042 of record NZ_OZ264092.1, on the reverse strand, counting down.
GGCGCAAAGCGCGCGACATTCTGCAGCTGGCAGATAATCGTTATATTGAGTGCATCGGCAACCAGACCTCTAATGCGGGTGTGGTGCTGATGTTTGAAGATGTGACACAGAGGGTCGAATCCGAAGCGCGCATTCAGCATATGGCGCGTTTTGACGGTTTAACCGGACTGCCGAACCGTAATTACTTCGAAACGATGGTGCGTTCGCTGCGCACCCATCAGGAACCTGATACACTTGCGGCCCTGATCGTCATTGACATCAATCATTTCAAGCATGTCAACGATACGCTTGGCCATCACGTCGGTGATGTATTCCTGCGGCTTTTTGCGGAGCGGCTCAACTCGCTTGACCCGCAACGTTATGTTGCCTCACGATTTGGCGGCGACGAGTTCGTTATTTTTGTCTTTAATCTTCGCGGCGATGATGAAGTGGTCTCGGTCATGGACCACGTTATTTCAGTGGCAAGTGGTGTCTACGATCTTAACGGCGATCAGATTCACATTGAGATCAGTGCGGGTGTTGCCACTGAGACCATTGAGAAAAGCGACGTTGGCAGTATGCATATGAATGCTGATCTGGCGCTTTATGAAGCCAAAAGTGAAGAGGGTAAACAATGGGCGCTTTTTGTGAGCGCCATGGATACCAAATATCGCGGGCGGCAGAAGTTGAAAGCCGATCTGCGTTTGGCCATCGAAAACCGAGAGATCAAGGTTGTTTATCAGCCGATTGTCAGCGCGCAGTCGCTGCGCGTTGTGGCCTATGAAGCACTGGCGCGATGGGAACATTCGGAGCTCGGGCATGTGCCTCCGGCCGAATTCATTCCACTGGCAGAAGAAATTGGCATCATCTCGCAAATCACGCGATTCATGCTTGAGCAAGCCTGCTTAGATTGTAGCACATGGGGTGATCGGATTGGCGTTTCGGTCAATCTGTCAGCCATTGATTTGAAGAACAGCGATATCACGCGTGATATTGCCAATGCATTGCAGAAATCAGGCCTCCCCGCCCGGCAGCTTGAGGTTGAGGTGACGGAAAGTGCGATCATCGCCGACCGTAATCAGACGTCGCTGGTTTTACAGCGTCTTAAAAATGCCGGGATCAATATTGCGCTGGACGATTTTGGTACGGGTTATTCAAGTCTTAGCTATCTCAACAGCTTGCCGCTGACCAAGGTCAAAGTTGACCGTTCTTTTGTGCACGACATCACCACCGATCGCCGATCGCTGATGTTGTTGCGCGGTGTGACGCAGCTTTCGCATGAGCTTGGGCTCGCCGTAACAGTTGAGGGCGTTGAAACGGAAGAACAGCTGGCATTAATACGCGTGGCGGCGGGTGCCGATCTGGTGCAAGGCTATCTCTTGGGTAAACCTGTTCCTGCCACAGAAATTCGAACTTCTTCGGCCAAGGCCGTGGTGCCTCATGATAGTGGGCGCACATTCGTCGGATAGAGCGCCGTGCGCCCTCCTGGGTGCACAAAGGTCGCTCTGCCTTCTTTACTAAGCATCGTGCTTTCCCAAAATCTCAATCGATTTTTGGGCCGATGCTGTCGTGTTTGAACGAACAAGCGTCCAATCATATAAAACGATTTATGTGTCTGCCATGCACCCTATTTTATCTTGGCAAATTTTAGCTATTTCCTTTACAGCAATAAAGTTGAAGATACTCGCTGGTCATTGAAGAGTGAATTTAATTCTCTTGTTATTTATAAGTAAAATTTAATAAAGGAGGAGGAATGAAGCGGGTTTTTCGCTATTTATTATATTTAACTATATGCCTTGTAATTATTCTTGGTGTTGGTGCGGCGGTTTTTTGGAAAAAGATACATGAATATTGGGCCGTGTATGAATATGCACAGATATTTAAACCTGATGTGATCGATGAGAATTTTCGCACTCTCTACAAGCGTTACGCGTCAATCCGCATCCCGCATACCAATGATGTTAGCCCTTTGCCAAAAGTCGAACGGGCATTGCCAGAGACTTATGTCTACAAAGGTGAAACGCGCAAACTTTCTGACTTTCTCGAACGAACAGACACAACCGGATTTATTGTTCTCAAAGATGGTGTGATCGTCCATGAAGAATATGCGCGGGGCAACACGGAGAGAACGCAATCCATTGCAATGTCTCTTTCAAAATCCTTCATTTCCTTCCTGATCGGCAATGCTGTTCATGATGGGCAGATCAAATTGGACGAGACGGTCGATCACTATGCACCGGCTCTCAAAGAGGGGGGCTATAAGGGCGTTACTGTCAAAAACGTCCTGCAAATGTCCTCAGGTATCGGCTTCAACGAGAATTACGCTGATCTGAATTCAGATATTGTGCATTACATTGTGCAGATGCTGACAGGCTCAGTTGTTGATTTCACGGCTCATTTGAAAAATGCGGTGCCCCAGGGAACGGTCAATCAGTATGTTTCTGCCGATACTCAGGTTCTCGCTCTGGTTCTTGAAGGGGCGACAGGCATACCGATTCAGCAGTATTTCGGAGATCGGCTTTGGTTGAAGCTGGGAGCAGAAGCTGACGCGTATTGGCTGGCTGATCCAAAAGGCGAGGTCGTTGCGGCGGGGGGCTTGAATGCTGTTCTACGTGATTACGCCCGCTTCGGGCTGCTCTATATGAATGAAGGACGCAATTATCGCGGTGAGCAGATTGTGCCTGCTCAGTGGGTGCATGATTCTGTGACACCTGATGAACCCTATTTGATGCCGGGACGGAAAATGCCGTCTGGAAAGACAGCTTATGGTTATGGCTATCAGTGGTGGATACCCGCGGAACCTCAAGGCGATTTTTGTGGTGTGGGGATTTACGGGCAGTTCATCTATGTCAATCCGGCCAAGCGGGTGGTGATTGTCAAGACATCGGCTTATGCCAACTACAATGTCGATGGTCAGGCAGTGAAAGAAGAAACAATCAACATGTTTCAATCTTTGGCCAATGCGATCTAGCTCCCCATTGGACTAGTCAGAATGGCCGTTTAGGCGGCCATTCAACCTCGCCAAGCCGCAAAACGGGCCTCTCTGCAGCATCACTTTTATGAGCCGGTGGGTTTATCTCTTCCCGACATGAGAGAAAAACTCCAAGTTATACCTTTACACGCTCATAAAGCACCTTATTCTGCGCGCTGATTTGATGGGTGCGGATACAATTTGAATGACCAATGAAGCTGTCTCCGGCGGGCAACCGCCGCTATCCAATTTCGCGCGGCAGCTCCTGCAGTTTCTGGATCGGGTAGAATATCGCCGTGTGGTTCACGCGGAAGATCTCGAAGAGATAGGCCGTTTGCGCTATCGGTCCTATCGTACGCGCAATGTGATGCATGAAGCGGAAGTGCCGTCGATCGTCGATGATATTGATCTCGACAGCCATGCCTTTGTCTATGGTATCCATATTGATGGGCAGTTGGTCAGTACATTGCGAATTCATCACATCACTCCAGACCATCGCCGCGGAACAAGCTACGCACTGTTTCCTGATATCCTTGATCCGTTGCTGAACAGCGGTATGAGCTTTGTCGATCCCACACGATTTGCAGCAGACCCTGAATTGCTGAGCGAGTATCCTGCCATTCCCTATGTCACGCTTCGCATTGCCGCGATGGCTTCGGAGTTTTTCGAAGCTGATCAATGTCTTGCGTCAGTTAAACCCGAGCATATGGCCTTTTATAAGCGTATTTTCGGCACGACTGTTATGGCTGAAGCGCGCGAGCACGAAGGATATGGCATCAAGGTTGGTTTAGGTGCAGCACCTATTCGCAATATTCGAGATGCGGTTGCTGTTCGTTTCCCCTTTTTCAAGTCGCAGCCGCATGAACGCCGCGCTATGTTTGGTAATCTTGTGAATGGCGTGGGGCCGCTGACCATCTTGCCGACCGCCAAATATACGGGGCTGGGCGTGTAACATCAATTAATGCAAAAAAGTGCAAACGCACGATCCTTGCCATCTATCTTTTAAATCTTTTTGAAAGTTGCTCTAAATAATTAGATGTAGCACTTTTTGAAAATTGCCGTTAGTTAGGTGGAGGAGCCGCACAATGCGGCACTTGCGGAATGGAGGGGCGCTGCGACAAACAGCCGGGTAGGAAAGCTAAAGGCTAACTCCGGTAAAGGTTGCATGCGCGTTGAAGATTGCGGATATTCTGGCTAAGAATAGTCAAAATATCTCAATGGGTGGAACTAAAAAATGGCAGAACATCACAATACAGCCCCAGCTGAACTTGGCGCGTCGATGGATTATCCTGAGCATGAGAAAACTTATGCGGGTTTCACGATCGTATTTAAATGGGGCACAGTGGCACTCGTTGCGCTTCTGGCTGCCATGGCGTTCGGCTTCTTCGCGGGTGGTTTCTTCTCTGCGACCGTTCTTTTCCTTCTTATCTGCGTTGCTGCCTGGTTCCTTCTCTAAGGACTTAAACCAGCAATAATCTGCACGATTTGATCGAATGCCTTGGTATTGGTGCAGCCCGCACCGTGCCGGGGCTTTATGCATGTTGTCTACTTCGAGCGCATCCCGAAAAGTGTGAAATGGTTTTGGGACCAAGATACGCGTGAGAACAAAATGTTGAGACGCGCCAATCTGATTCAATCAGATCGAAATGGACTCAAATGTCTTTGATGGAGCCTCTTCCCGGAGGCTCTGAATTGTGCCCGCCCGCAAGGTCGGATCAAGCCACGAAAGGGAAACCAGTTGGCCCAGACTATATTCATTCCGAAAGAGAGTGATCCCAACGAGACCCGCGTTGCGGCATCTGCCGAGACGGTGAAGAAATTCATCGCGCTTGGTTTTGATGTCGTGGTGGAAAAAGGCGCAGGCGAAAAATCGCGTATCATCGATACCGAATTTTCGGGTGCCGGGGCGCGCATTGGAACTGCGGCAGATGCCAAAGCGGCAGATGTTATCCTCAAGGTACGCCGGCCAAACGACGCGGAACTTAAAGGATATAAATCGGGCACAGCGCTCTTTGCGATGCTTGATCCTTATGGCCATGAAGAGGCCGTCGCAGCATTGGGCAAGGCCGGAATTTCCGCTTTCACGATGGAATTCATGCCACGCATCACCCGTGCGCAGGTGATGGATGTTCTCTCGTCGCAAGCCAATCTCGCGGGTTATCAGGCGGTCATTGACGCGTCCGAAACCTATGATCGCGCCATGCCGATGATGATGACGGCAGCGGGCACCGTTCCTGCGGCGCGCGTGTTTGTCATGGGGGCGGGCGTTGCAGGTTTGCAGGCTATTGCGACCGCGCGCCGTCTTGGGGCTGTCGTGACAGCAACCGACGTGCGTCCGGCCGCTAAAGAACAGGTGGCTTCTCTTGGCGCGAAATTTATCGCTGTCGAGGATGAGGAATTCAAGGCTGCTGAAACCTCTGGCGGCTATGCCAAGGAAATGTCGAAGGAATATCAGGCGAAGCAGGCGGCACTCGTTGCAGACCATATCGCCAAGCAGGATATTGTCATCACCACAGCGCTTATTCCGGGTCGTCCGGCTCCGCGCCTCGTGACGAAGGAAATGGTCGCGGCCATGCGTCCGGGCTCGGTGCTGATTGATCTTGCAGTTGAGCGCGGCGGCAACGTTGAGGGTGCAATTGCCGGTCAGGTTGCAGATGTGAACGGCGTGAAGATCGTCGGGCATCTCAATGTGCCGGGACGCATTGCGGCGACTGCCTCGCAGCTTTACGCACGCAACCTTTATGCATTCCTCGAAACGCTGGTCGATAAGGAAGCAAAGCTGCTCAAGCTCGATCCGGAAGAAGAGCTGGTAAAGGCGACGCTTCTCACCCATGAGGGCAAAATTGTGCATCCGGCTTTTGCCAAGGCCGAAGCCGAAGCAGCACCAGCGGTCGTGACTGAGAAGGTCGCTAAGCCGAAAGCTGCGCCGAAGGCAAAGGCGCCTGCTGTCAAGGCAGAGGCTGCAAAGGAGGCGGCGTCTGCCACGGCTAAGGCTGTCGCCAAAACAACCCGAAAAGCACCGGCAAAAGCTGCAAAAACTTCCGCTGATGGAGGAGAGGCATAATGTCCGATACAGCACTCGAAAAAGCTCTTGAGAGCCTCAATCAGGCGGCAGATGCCGTAAGGCAGGCAGCGGAAAATGCAGGTGGTTTAGGAGACGCTGCCGCCGCTGCCGCCCATGCTGCAAGCGGTGGCGTGGTTGATCCGTTTGTCTTCCGTCTTGCGATTTTCGCCCTGTCGATTTTCGTCGGTTATTACGTTGTCTGGCAGGTGACACCTGCACTTCACACACCACTTATGGCCGTTACCAATGCCATTTCATCGGTGATCGTGGTCGGCGCACTTCTCGCAGTCGGTCTTTCGCTTTCGGGTTGGGCCACGGGCTTCGGCTTCATCGCGCTCATCCTTGCAAGTGTAAACATCTTTGGCGGCTTTCTGGTTACCCAGCGCATGCTCGCCATGTACAAGAAAAAAGAAAAGTGAGGGCTGAGCCATCATGAGTGTTAATCTCGCAGCCTTCCTTTATCTGGTCTCTGGCGTCCTGTTCATCATGGCACTGCGCGGCCTTTCGCACCCAACCACCAGCCGTCAAGGTAATACCTACGGCATGATCGGTATGGGTATTGCTATCGTCACCACGCTGTTGCTGGCACGTCCAAGCTTCGGCGGTCTGGTGCTGATCCTTCTTGGTATCGCCATTGGTGGCGGTATTGGTGCCGTGATTGCACGCCGTATCGCCATGACCGCGATGCCGCAGCTTGTGGCAGCCTTTCACTCGCTGATCGGTCTTGCAGCTGTTCTCGTTGCTGCCGCAGCGCTTTACTCACCGCACTCCTTTGGCATTGGTGAAGTCGGCCAAATCCACGGTCAGGCGCTGATCGAAATGTCGCTGGGTGTTGCGATTGGTGCAATCACCTTCACAGGCTCGATCATCGCATTCCTGAAGCTTGATGGCCGCATGTCGGGCAAGCCGATCATGCTGCCGGGGCGCCATGTCATCAATGCTGCACTGGCGGCGGCAATCGTGATCCTGATTGCCGTTCTGACCAACACCGAAAGTCATTTCGTGTTCTGGCTCATAGTCATTCTGGCGCTGGTGTTCGGTGTGCTGATCATCGTGCCAATCGGCGGTGCAGATATGCCGGTTGTCGTTTCCATGCTCAACTCCTATTCGGGCTGGGCTGCGGCAGGTATCGGCTTTACGCTCGGCAATCTTGCGTTGATCATCACGGGTGCACTGGTCGGTTCGTCCGGTGCGATCCTGTCCTACATCATGTGTAAGGGCATGAACCGCTCGTTTATCTCGGTCATTCTCGGTGGCTTTGGTGGAGACACCTCGGCTGCTGGCAGCGGCGAAGTTGAGCAGCGTCCGGTCAAGCAGGGTTCGGCAGACGATGCGGCCTTCATCATGAAGAACGCTTCCAAGGTCATTATCGTGCCGGGTTACGGTATGGCAGTGGCGCAGGCACAGCACGCGCTGCGTGAAATGGCCGACAAGCTGAAAGCCGAAGGCGTGGAAGTCAAATACGCGATCCACCCTGTTGCTGGTCGTATGCCGGGCCATATGAACGTGCTGCTGGCCGAAGCCAACGTACCTTATGATGAAGTTTTCGAGCTTGAAGACATCAATTCAGAATTTGCGACGGCTGATGTTGCCTTCGTGATTGGCGCGAATGACGTGACCAATCCGGCAGCGAAGACCGATCCGCAATCGCCGATTTTCGGTATGCCGATCCTCGATGTCGACAAGGCTGGAACAGTACTTTTCATCAAGCGCGGCATGGGCTCAGGTTATGCGGGCGTGGAGAACGAGCTGTTCTTCCGCGACAACACCATGATGCTTTTTGCTGACGCGAAGAAGATGGTGGAAAGCATCGTCAAAGCATTGGACCACTAGGCCTTGGATATTCGGGTTCTGGCGGTCTGCAAATGGCGTGGTTCTGCGCTTCCGGTGCTCATGTACGTTAAGTACATTCCGCTCCGGTTCTCGAACCTCACCATTTTCGGCACGCCATTTCCCCGAATCTCATAAGGCCGGGGTGCCCGGTTGGAAAACAAAAAGGCGGCTTCGAGCCGCCTTTTTGTTTGAGTTTTCGATCGGGCTTCAGCCGTAGATCATCTTGTCCTGCAACGCACGCAGTTCGGCGATCTTGGAGCCCGGCTGCGGTGCTGCATTGGCATAGGTGATGAGTTCACCTTTCTTGATCGGTGCGGTGACGGTGCCGTTTTGCAGCAAGCCGCAAGGAATGGCTTTGGCAGCACGTGCTTCCGGTGTCGTCATGATCCATGAGCGGTAGCAATATTGGCCGATGGCATCGAGCTTTTCGCCCGGCTGCATGTCCTTTTTCGCAACGGCACAGACTTCTGCCACAGGCTTTGGCAACGGCACCATATCGGATTTGCCATGCAGAACCGCGCGCGCAACGGTCAACGGCACTTCAAGTGAAGTGAGGTGGTAGGGGCGGTGGAAGGTGAAGTAAGGGCCTTTGCCGATTTTCAGATCTTCAAGACGTTCGTTAAGACGAGGGTGGTCCATCTTGGCCACAACGAACACGCCGGGCGAAACGCCTTTGCCGATGGAATAATCAACGACACCACTTTTGGTCAGCACACCGCCATCGGCTTGCGGGATAAGGGTGCTGCTCAACTGGTCAATGCTGGCGCGGGGGCCATGCATCCCGGCAATATCAGGAACAAGGCCGGTTGCATTGGCAATGGCTGCCATTTCGACCATGGTCTTGGAGCCATCGATGAATTCGACCAGCAGGCGGACATTCATGTTCCGGCGGTCGGCTTCTTCCTGATAGTCGTCAGGGATGGCATCAAAATTAAGCGGATTGTTCTTGCCCTTACCAGCAGAGACCACTTCATAGCCAAGCGCTGAAACGAACTCGATCAGCTCCATGCAGGAGGAAGGTTCGTCGCCTGCACCCAGCGAATAAATAACACCGTGCTTGTCGGCCTGTGCCTTAAGGTAAGGTCCGATGGTGACATCGGCTTCGACATTCATCATCACAAGGTGCTTGCCATGCTCGATAGCCTTGATGCCGGTCTCGGCACCCACTTCCGGAATGCCGGTTGCATCGATGATGACGTCGATCAGCGGATTTGAGAGGATCAGATCATTATCGCCGGTGACAGCAATTTTGCCGCTTTCAATAGCGCTGGTCATGGCGCTTTCGCTATTGGCTTCGCGCGCATTGTCATCGTCGCCATAGGCGGTGCGGACAGCCTTGAATGTGTTCGGTAGACGGCGGGCGGAAAGGGCGCCCACTTCAATGCCGGGCATACGGGCGACCTGTGTGACGATATCCGTGCCCATTTCACCCGCACCGATAAGACCGATGCGGATTGGTTTTCCGGTTTCGGCGCGTAATTGTAAGTCTCGCGCCAATCCAACCAGTGCCACATTCGTCGTCATGAGAGTCTCCGCAAATTACTTAATTATCTATTCCGCGATAATTTTGTCACGCTTATATTGTTATAGATGCGCAATGGACGAACAGTCTCTATATCAACACTGACAGACGCGCACCCCCAAACTGCGCGACAAAATATGCATGCCATTGGAGCCTTTATGAGCAACGCATCCCCCTTCGATCTCGTTATCTTCGATTGTGACGGTGTTCTCGTCGATAGCGAGCCGCTTTCCTGCCGCGCGTTTGAACAGGTATATGCCAATCACGGTATGATGCTGCCGCAAGGCACCGTTGCCAAAGGCATCGGCATGAAGCAGGCAGATATTCTAGAGATGATCGCCGGTTTGACTGGCCATCGCCTGCCGGAAGAAGCTTTGAGCCAGTTCTGGCCGGAAACGAAGGTTCTGTTTGCCGAACATCTGCAGCCTGCGGTCGGCATTGCTGATTTTCTGAAAGTCCTGCCGCACAAGCGTTGCGTTGCATCCTCCTCGCAACCGGAGCGCATCGCATTCAGCCTGGAGAAGACCGGTATCAATCATTATTTCGGCGATGCAGTCTATTCATCGAGCATGGTCAAGCGCGGTAAGCCTGCACCCGATCTTTTCCTCTTTGCGGCTGACAAAATGGGTGTTGATCCGGCGCGCTGTGTGGTTATCGAAGATTCGCCTTTTGGCGTTGAAGGTGCAATTGCAGCCGGCATGACGGCTTTTGGTTATACGGGTGGCGGTCATACTTATGAAGGCCATGCTGAACGCTTGTCTTCCAAAGGTGCGAGCCACGTTTTCGGCCATTGGGATGATATTGCACGTGAAATACTGGTCGCAGCCTGATCAGCTGCCTTGCGTCTTGTGATCAGAGTGGTTCCAGTTAAGATCGAATCGTTAGAGCCACTCTAATTGTTTGTTTTTACGCACTATCCCACGCAAAACCGCTTCGCACTTTTGGCTCAAATGCTTTAATGGATAACAAGAGAGTATCAGTTCAGCAGAAAGTTTCATGGAATGAAAGACGCAATTACGCTCGACCAGTTGCGCGAAGCAATCGGTACGGAAGTTGGATGCTCCGAGTGGCGTGAAGTCACGCAGGCGATGATTGATCAATTCGCAGATGCGACGGACGATCATCAGTTCATTCATGTTGATCCAGAGCGCGCAGCCAAGGAAACGCCTTTTGGCGGCACGATTGCGCATGGCTTTCTGACGCTGTCGCTGCTTTCAACCCTGGCATTTGAAGCGCTGCCGATGCTGCAGGGTGCCACTATGGGCATCAATTATGGCTTCGACAAAGTGCGCTTCATGTCACCGGTGAAGACTGGCGCGCGCGTGCGCGCCCGGTTCAAGCTGGCAAATGCTGATATTCGTCCATCGGGCCGCGTGGTCAACCATTACGAAGTGACGCTGGAAGTTGAGAATATGGTCAAGCCAGCACTGACCGCGACGTGGCTTACCATCGCAGTGGTAGAGCTACCGCAAGCATAACAGCTTCGTGTATTACGAAATTAGGAGCCGTCCTTCTTCATCAAGAGGGGCGGCTTTGTCTTTATACGTCGTCATCAGTTCGCGGAAAAAGAACGGGCCGTGCAGAAACATGCCAAAGTCGTAAAAGTTCTTTTTCTCCGCACCGCGCATATAAAGCAGATGCATCAGGAAGAAATTGCCCTTTGAACGTTTATAGCGGTTTTCGCTATGAACATTTTTGAAGCGGATACGGTGGATCAGCGGCGGATTTGTGGTCTTGATTTTGAGCGTTTTCGCAGGATCAGAACCGTAGAAGTGGATGATGTCCGTTAAAACCTGGAATTCAGACCAAAGAACCGGGCTTTCTTCCATCACCACACGCACATCTTCGCGCAAACTTCGCGCCTTGGGGTGTAAAGCAATCATCAGGAGGCATGAGCCGATGCCGAGCAAAGAGACAGGTTGCTTGCGCAACAGGTCTGGACGCTCGCGCTGAACGTCGGCAAGAGCTTCTGCAGCAGGAACCGTGCCCAGACTATGCGCGACGATGATGACCTCATCGGCGCCACTTTCTTCGATCTTCTTTTTCAGCGCTTCAGCAAAAGCTTTGCGGCGTCGCACGAGCTTTTCATTGCGATTATGGATGCGGTCGTAGGCTGCCGACCAGTCATCGAGCAGATAGGACATGAAAAAGCGATCGCCCGGCCAGCGCACGAGCAATGTCGCGATAACAGCAGCCAGTGGAAGCGACCAGACGAGATTCCACAATGGGAAGTCCGCAAGCATGGGCGCAGAGGCAATCAGGGCTGCGGTTGCTATGATGACGATGGACAATAGAAATGGCCACATGAAGAACATCACGAAGCGCCAGCTTGTCCGCAGATAGCGCAGCAGGGTGCCGGTGAAGACTATGTTCATGAAGGCATAAAAGCCTGTCAGCATCCGCTTCGGTGTCGAACGGGCAGCATAGTCATCGAAGATATCAGCGGTGCCGAACTGGCAGAACTCTGTCTCGGTTTGCCAGCCGTTGCCCTGCGTTGTCGCGATCAGCGTTCCACAATCATTCGGCTCGTCGATCATGGGCGAGAGCTTCGTCTTGGCTTTCCATAACCGGTCAAAATCCTTCAGCGCTTGCGCATGGCGTATGCGCACGGCTTTGGGGTGCAGGCCCTCATAGCCTGTGAACTGAATAACGAGTCGTTTGCGTAGGGACATGAATCTTGAGCGATGGAATCAATCGAAAGGGGAAAATGGCTGTGAATTGCCTGACTGCTCCTATGCTGGAGCAATGAGGCTGAATTGTGCGGAACGCGCGTGGCAGATAGCGTATTCGAGACCTGTCAGTCATTATAAATCCATATAAGACCATTATTTATCTGCAACGGTGGGCAAAGTTGCATCTGGAGGTGGACAGGGGGTGGGCTATCTGGTAATAGCCACCACCAATTTGCAGCGTTTAAGCTGCGAAGCTTGGGAGCCTTTGGGCGTTTACCGGTTGACTCGATTAGCTGGAACTCGTTAAGAGACGCCCTTAATGCCTCAGGCTCAATCGAAATTCTAACCGATACGGGATTACACGTGCAGGTACTCGTCCGCGATAACAATGTTGATCAGGCTCTCCGCGCTCTCAAGAAAAAGATGCAGCGCGAAGGTATCTTCCGCGAAATGAAGATGCGTGGCCACTATGAAAAGCCATCTGAAAAGCGCGCCCGTGAAAAGGCTGAAGCCGTTCGCCGCGCACGCAAGCTGGCTCGCAAGCGCGCGCAGCGTGAAGGTCTCATCGGCGGCGGTCGTCCTGCTGCTCGTTGATTGATTTGAAATTGGCGCTGCCTGTGCGGCGCCTTTTTGCATTCCGGTGCGGCTTATGGCTTGCGCCGGTTTTTGCATGTCTGGAGGTCGAAGAGTAATCTTGGTTTGTTTCACGAGATAAAACAAGCCGATTTGATTAGTCAGCGGACTGCCATATACAGACCTTTATTGTAGCGTTGATCCATCCGGAGCGAAGATCCGATAGCATCAGATCTATGCTTCAATGAGCTGAATTAACGCGTATCTTATCCGAAGGACGTTTTCGGTTTTCGGATGCGTTTGAGGGCGCAGTTTTTCTGCTGCCTTTTGCTGTGCTATAGAAGCAATTATAGTATTGTGGCTGTTGTATCAGTCGGGGACAAAGTTGACGGAAGTTTTGGGTTTCAAATCCCTCGCTCCGATCAAGCAGAAAGGAACGCTGTCGTTGCCAAAACGCTTTAAGGTGATGCATTCGTCCGGGAACTTTGTTGTGAGGGCCGGAAAGTCAGCAAGCTCTCATTTTGCACGAAACAGCCTGTTGGCGGCCACGGCGTTTCTGGCACTTGCTGTTGCCGGTTGCCAAAGCTCCAGCACCCATAGTGCGTTGAGTACGGTTGATCGTGCGCAGGGCTCGAGCGAAAACATCAGCTCGCTCACCAGCGTTATCCAGAGCAACCCACGCGACCCTGAAGCTTACAACGTGCGCGGATCGGCTTACGGTAAGGCCCGTCGTTATAAGGAAGCGCTGCGTGATTTCGATCAGGCGATAGCGCTTAACCCGAACTTCTATCAGGCCTATGCAAACCGCGCGCTGATTTATCGCTATATGGGCGACAGCGGCAAGGCGGCTCAGGATTATAGCCGCGCGATCCAGATCAATCCGCAATATGATGCGGCTTATGTCGGGCGCGGCAACGTCTATCGTCTGGCTGGACGTCTCGATCAGGCGCTTAGTGACTTCAATCAGGCGATTTCGCTGCAGACGACCGATGGGCGCGCTTATCACAATCGTGGTCTGATCTATCAGGCTAAAGGCCAGCATCAACAGGCGATTGAAGATTTCTCGAAAGCGATTTCGCTCAATTCGACGGCGCCTGAGCCTTATAATGGTCGTGGCATTTCCTATGTCGCTCTTGGCGACTATGACAATGCGTTTGACGATTTTAATACGGCTATCACCCTTGATGGGAACATTGCTGAGAGCTGGTCCAATCAGGCGCTGGTTTATGAACAGCGTGGTGACAAGGCGAAGGCTGCAAATTCCTATTCGCGCGCGCTTCAGCTCGATGCAAACTACCAGCCAGCCAAGACGGGTCTGGCACGCACACGCGGCTGATTTTGACGTTCCAATAATAATAAAGGCGGCGCTCTCCAAAATTGGGAGTGCCGCTTTCCTTTATCCAAAGCCGACATATAATAGACCCTATGTCGCTCTTCGATCACATCGGCTTTCAAAGCAGAAATCTCCACCGCAGCCTTTCTTTCTATGAAAGCTGTATGCCCAAGCTTGGGTTGGCCGTTATTGCCCATTCGGACAGCGGTTTCTTTGTCAGTGGTGGAGAGAGGGCACCTGTACCGTTTCTATGGATACATAGCGGCTCAAAACCGGGTGCTGACGAGCCTGGCGGCAAGCCGGGCAATCATCTGCATCTGATGTTCAATGCGAGCAGCCGTGACGATGTGGAAGCATTCCACCGTGCGGCTCTTCAGGGCGGCGGCAGTGAAAGCGGAGCGCCAGCTTATCAGGGGCCGGAAGAGATGGGCTATTATGCAGCCCTTGTCTTTGATCCAGACGGTAATACGTTGGAAGCGGGCTTTCGTCAGCGGGTAAGATAAGAGCGGCATTTGAGCCGCTCTGATTATTTGTTTTTAGGTATTATCCCGCTTTTCGGGATGCGCTTTAGGCTCTCGAACGCAGATTACGCTTGTCGAGACGGTTGACTAAACGATCACCGATCCACTGAACACCACAAACCATAATGATCAGAATGATCACAACTGCGATCATGATGGTGGTTTCGAAGCGCTGATACCCGTAGCGGATTGCAAGATCGCCGAGGCCGCCTGCACCAATTGCGCCAGCCATTGCGGAAGCGCCAACAAGTGTGATGATGGTGACGGTGAAGCCTGCAACGATTCCCGGCAGCGCTTCCGGCACCAGCACTTCGCGAACGATTGTCCAGCGGTTTGCGCCCATGGAGCGTGCAGCTTCAATAAGACCGTTATCCACTTCGCGCAGCGAAACTTCCGCAATACGCGCATAATAAGGAATAGCGGCAATCGACAGCGGCACGATGGATGCCCATGTGCCGATGGACGTGCCAACGATAAAGCGTGTGACCGGAATAAGCGCCACCAGCAGGATGATGAATGGTACTGAACGGAAACCGTTGATGATTGCACCCAGAATGGTGTTGAGCGTCAGGTTCTGCGCCAGTCCGCCACGTTCAGTCAGGATCATGATGAGCGCGAGCGGCAAGCCAACCACCAGAGAGATCAGGCTCGAAAAGCCTGTCATGATGATGGTTTCCCAGAAGGAGCGCCAAAGAAGATCAAGCATCGCCTGAGACATAACCAAGTACCTCCGTGGCGTCTGCGTGGGTTTTGATGTAGCTGATGGCGGCGTCGAGTTTTGCCTTGTCCAGTGCGGGCAGGGCAACGAAAAGTGTGCCAACCGGCTCACCCTGAATGGTATCCATACCACCGTGAATAAGGCGAGTCTCAAGACCCGTTGCGGCCGTGATCTCGTTGAAGAAGGCGCTTTTTGCCGCCTGGCCGGAAAGTCTGATTTTAATGACTGCCTGATCGCCTTTTTCACTGACCAGTTGTTCGCGCCAGGAGGCAGGCAGTTCCGGCGTCAGTACATGCAGCAGACTCTGTGTGACCGGTGCCTGCGGCCTTGCAAAAACCTGCCAGACCGGACCTTCCTCAGCAATTGCGCCGTGATCGAGGACGATCACGCGATCGGCGATACGGCGGATTACGTCCATTTCGTGGGTAATCAGCAGGATCGTGAGGCCGAGCTTTGTATTGATGTCTTTGAGCAAAGCCAGAATGGATTGTGTCGTTTCCGGATCAAGCGCAGACGTCGCTTCATCGGAAAGGAGTACTGCCGGTTCTGCCGCCAATGCGCGCGCGATACCGACGCGCTGCTTTTGGCCGCCTGAAAGCTGGGCCGGATAATGGTTGGCCTTGTCGGACAGGCCGACCAGTTCCAACAGTTCTGCAACACGTTTCACGCGTTGGGCTTTCGGCTGGCCTGCGATTTTCAACGGCAAAGCAATGTTCTGTGCAACGGTCTTTGCCGACAACAGATTGAAGTGCTGGAAAACCATGCCGATGCGGCGACGCACCGGCTGCAGGCTGTTTTCCGTGAGCGCAGTAATTTCGCGGCCTTCGATTTTGATTGAACCGACATCGGGCTTTTCAAGACCATTAATGCAGCGGATCAGCGTGGATTTACCAGCGCCGCTGCGACCGATGATGCCGAGGATCTCGCCGCGCGCAACCGAAAGAGAAACGCCGTTAATAGCTGGCGTTTCACCGAACATTCGGCGCACGTCTTTCATTTCGACGATGGGCGCTAAAGCGGCGGTTTGCGGTTGAGTGGTCACGATCGTATCTTCTGCTTCTTGTGCCGCGGAGAACCGCGACTTTCTAATCGGTAAGGCTTCAATGAAAATGATGCCAGAGGGGCTCATATGGGCAATGCCGCATTGTATGTGAGCCATCGCCGATGCTTTTGGGCAATTTTTTCACACACGTCAATAAAAGCCGCGCCGGAAATGCTTCCCGGCGCGGTCTTTCAAGCGTTAAAAGTGCGTTAGAGCATTTTAAGTTTCAACTGAATCATTAGAAATGCTCTTCTCTTTTTTACGCGCATCTTATTCTGAAAACCGTTTCACACTTTTCAGGATGCGCTTTAACGCCTTATTTCTATGCATGTATTAATTCCAAGCTGGAATGCCTGTGCCTTTGTAAACGCGGTCGAGTTCGGCCTTCACAGCGTCGTTCTGGAACGAAGCTACGAGATTCTTGACCCACTCAGCATTTTCATCTTCGGTACGGACCGCGATGAAGTTGTTGTATGGGTTGTTTTCCTTCGATTCCCAACCGATCGCTTCTTCCTTTTTGAGGCCGGCTTTGCCTGCCCAATCGTTGTTAACGATTGCCACATCAAGGTCATCAATCGAACGACCGACAACACCGGCGTCGAGTTCCTTGATTTCGATCTTCTTAGGATTTTCAATGACATCGATTGGCGTTGCAAGGATGCCTGCTTCCGGCTTCAGCTTGATGAGGCCACTTGCTTCGAGAACGCGGAGCGCACGGCCTTCGTTCGATGGATCGTTCGGAACGCCAACAACTGCGCCTTCTTTCAGTTCATCAAGGCTCTTGATCTTGCGTGAATAGATGCCGATTGGCCAGACTGCGGTGTAACCGGCAACGCCGATCTTGTAGCCGTGCTGCTTGATCTGTTCGTCGAGATAAGGCTTGTGCTGGAAAGCGTTCGCGTCGATTTCCTTGCGTTCCAGCGCTTCATTCGGCTGGTTATAATCATTGAAGGTCACGCGCTCGATATTAAGGCCATGCTTCTTGCCTTCTTCGGCAACAACCTTCCAGACGTCTTCGTCTTCGCCGCCCATGATGCCGACCTTGATGGTCTTATCTTCGGCGTGGCTTGGTGCGCTCGCAAAACCCACGGTGAGGGCTGCTGCGGTGAAGAGGGCAGCTTTCAGACCGGCACGGCGGGTCAATGAATAGCGGGAAAGGACTGACGACATTCTTATTTTCCTTGTCTAAAGTTTTTTGGAGAGCCGGTCCCGGAAAGCGATCATGTTAGATGATCTTTCTCCCCCTGCCCACCTTGATGCCGATAATTCCCGTTTGCACGGCAATAAACAAGGAAAATTATTTCAGTTTAATAAGATTCGACGATTGCGAAATTGCGTTCACAGAAGGGTGAGCGGATTGCCATTTCCGCTCATGGGGTTGATCAAAATCTGGTTCTAACGATTGTCCGAAATTATCATCTGGGCCGCCTTCTCTGCGATCATCAAAGTCGGTGAATTGGTATTGCCGGAAGTGATTCCCGGCATGATAGACGCATCTGCCACCCGCAGCCCCTGAATGCCGTTTACCCGCAAACGTGGATCAACCACAGCATCGGTATCCGATCCCATGCGACAGGTGCCGACAGGGTGGAAAATTGTTGTGCCGATATCGCCAGCCGCCTTTTCCAGCTGCTCCTGCGTTTCATAGCTCGGGCCTGGCTTGAATTCCTCAGGGCGATACTTTTGCAGAGGTGCCTGCGCCACGATATTGCGGGTCAGACGAATGGCATCAGCAGCAACGCGACGGTCGCTCTCAGTTGCCAGATAATTGGGTCTGATTGCGGGTTGCGAACGATGATCTGGTGATTTCAGATGTATCGATCCGCGACTGTCAGGGCGGAGATTGCAGACACTGGCAGTGAATGCCGGGAAGGGATGAACCGCATCGCCGAATTTTTCCAGACTCAGTGGCTGCACATGATATTGCAGATTGGCGGTTTCGTAGGACGGATCAGAACGCGTAAATACCCCAAGCTGGCTTGGCGCCATCGACATGGGCCCTGACCGGCGCAACAGATATTCCAGCCCGATCATCGCCTTGCCGGTAAGTTTGCTGGCTTTTTCGTTGAGCGTCGGAATACCTGTAACCTTATAAGCGCAACGCAATTGCAGATGATCCTGCAGGTTCTCGCCAACTTGCTTGCGTTCCAGAACAACCGGAATGTCTGCCTGCTGCAGGACGTCACCGCGTCCGATGCCCGACAATTCGAGGATTTGCGGTGATCCGACTGCGCCTGCAGCAAGGATGACTTCGCGTTTCGCTTTTACTGTCCGGGTGGTGCCGTTCTGATCAAAGGTGACACCGGTGGCGCGCAGCTCTTCGATCTCGACACGGCGCACATGCGCGCCAGTTTGGACGGTCAGGTTCTTGCGATCGAGTGCCGGGCGCAGAAAGGCCTTGGCCGTGTTCCAGCGGATGCCGCGCTTCTGGTTGACCTTGAAATAAGACACGCCTTCATTGTCGCCGCGATTAAAATCATCGGTCGCGGGGATGCCCGCAGCGACGGCGGCATCACGAAACGCATCGAGAATGTCCCAGTGCAGGCGAGCGGTCTCCACGCGCCATTCACCGCCTGCGCCATGCAGATCATCTGCGCCTGCATAATTATCCTCGGATTTTTTGAAGAGGGGCAGGACATCGTCCCAGCCCCAGCCGTAGCAACCCGCCTGCCGCCACAGATCGTAATCGCGCGCCTGTCCGCGCATGTAGATCATACCATTGATTGACGAGCAGCCGCCGAGCACCTTGCCGCGTGGATAGCCGAGCGAACGACCGTTCAGACCGGGCTCTGCTTCGGTTGTGAAACACCAGTCGGTGCGCGGATTGCCGATGCAATAGAGATAGCCGACGGGGATATGAATCCACGCGTAGTTGTCTTTGCCGCCTGCTTCGAGGAGGAGCACGGAGTGGTCCGGATCAGCCGAAAGGCGGTTCGCAAGGGCGCAGCCAGCCGTGCCCGCGCCAACCACGATGTAATCGTAGGTGTCGGTCATGATTTCATATCCAGTAAAAAGGTGGAGCCGCTATCGTATGAACATGCGGCTCCGTCGGTTATCCGAACAGTTTCTTTCCAAGCCGCGATGCATAGAACTCACCTACGATGCCTTTACGGAAGAGCAGAACGCAGGCCATGAAGATGACGCCAGTGACAATTGTCACGGGAAAGTCTGAGGTTGCAAGGTAGTTCTGCAGAGCTACCACAAAGGCTGCACCGACGATGGGGCCGATCAGTGTCCCGATGCCGCCGAGCAGAGTCATGAGGATCACTTCGCCCGACATCTGCCAGCCCACATCGGTCAAGGTTGCGAACTGGAAGACGAGCGCCTTCATGCCGCCCGCAAGCCCTGCAAGCGCCGCCGACATGACGAAGGCGGCAAGCTTGTAGTGATTGACGGAATAGCCCAGTGAAACGGCGCGGCTTTCATTTTCACGCACGGATTTGAGGATCATGCCGAAGGGCGAGTTGATAATGCGCCAGATCGCAAAGACCCCGATTACAAACACTGCCAGCACAAAATAATACATATTCATCGGCTGGTTGAGATCGATGATGCCAAAGAGATAGCCGCGCGGCACACCCTGAAGACCGTCTTCGCCATGGGTGAAAGCCGCTTGCAGACAGAAGAAGAAGAACATCTGTGCCAGCGCCAGCGTAATCATCGTCGAATAAATGCCCTGACGGCGAATGGCGAGATAGCCGATCACAAGGCCGAGTGCTGCAGCGGTTAACATGCCAAGCAGAATGCCAATTTCAGGCGTCACGCCCCATACCTTGACGGCATGGGCCGTCACATAGGCCGCACCGCCAAAGAAGGCTGCATGGCCAAAGGACAGAATGCCGGTATAGCCGAGCAGCAGGTTGAAGGCGGAGGCAAACAGCGCAAAGCACAGCATCTTCATCAGAAAGATCGGGTAGACCATGAAGGGCGCTGTGATTAATCCGATAACGGCGATGACGAGGATGACAGCAGAAAGGCTGTTGAGAGCAGGTGCCCTAGCTTCGTGCGGCACTGCGGTTGCTTTAAGAGCGGTATCAGACATATCAGGCCTCCTTCCCGAACAGTCCGGCGGGTCGCACCAGAAGGACGATAGCCATGATGACGAAGATGACGATGCTGGAAGCTTCCGGGTAGAAGACCTTGGTCAGACCTTCGGCCAGCCCCAGCACATAGCCGGTGATGATGGCGCCCAGGATTGACCCCATGCCGCCGACGACCACCACGGCAAAGACCACAATGATGATGTTGGACCCCATCAGCGGGCTGACCTGATAGATGGGCGCTGCCAGAATACCGGCAAAACCTGCAAGAGCTGCGCCCAGAGCATAGGTGAAGGTGAGGAGCAGTGGCACATTGATGCCGAAGGCTTTCACAAGGGTTGGGTTTTCCGTGGCAGCACGCAAGTAAGCGCCAAGCTTGGTCTTCTCGATCAGTAACCATGTGCCGATGCAGACGATGAGTGAGGCGACGACCACCCAGGCGCGATAGTTGGGCAGGAACATGAAACCGAGATTGCTGCCACCTGCAAGCGATGGCGGGACGGCATAAGGCTGACCGGCAGCGCCATAATAATAGCGGAACGTGCCTTCGATCACGAGTGCTAAGCCAAAGGTGAAGAGCAGGCCATAGAGCGGGTCGAGATTATAGAGCCTCGAAAGCGCTACGCGTTCGATGATCGCGCCGCCGAGGCCCACGATCAGCGGAGCGAGAATAAGGGCTGGCCAATAGCCGATGCCGAGCGTGCTCAACAACAGATAGCCGACAAAAGCGCCGAGCATATATTGTGCACCATGGGCAAAGTTGATGATGCGCAGAAGGCCGAAAATGATGGCAAGGCCAAGGCTCAACATGGCATAGAAAGAACCATTGATCAGGCCGACGAGCAATTGCCCGAGAAGCGCCTGCAAAGGGATGCCGAAAATCATTGTCATTGTTTCAGACCCCCAATGCTTCGTTCAGCTCTGCCATGCGGGCAGGCAGTTCAGTGGTTGGGAAGTTTTCCGTTACCACGCCATGATCCATCAGATAGAAGCGATCAGCGACCTTGGCGGCAAAGCGGAAATTCTGTTCGACAAGAAGCACGGTCATGCCGCGTTTTTTCAGCTCTACCAGCACATCACCGATACGCTGGATGATAACGGGCGCTAGGCCCTCAGTCGGTTCGTCAAGCAGTAGCACCTTGACCCCGGTGCGCAGGATACGGGCAATGGCCAGCATCTGCTGTTCGCCACCCGAAAGTTTGGTGCCGGGGCTGTTACGGCGCTCGTAGAGATTGGGGAAGAGTTCGTAAATCTCATTGAGCGACATTGCCCCACCACCTTTGGCAACAACCGGTGGAAGCAGCAGATTTTCATGCACATTGAGCGTCGCGAAGATACCGCGCTCTTCTGGCACAAAGCCAAGCCCTGTCCGGGCAATGCGATGTAGCGGCACGCGCAGAAGGTCTTTGCCGTCAAGCGTGATGGAACCGGTACGCTTGCGAATGATACCCATAATGGCGCGCAGAGTTGTGGTCTTGCCGACGCCATTGCGGCCAATCAGCGTGATTGTCTCGCCGGGCCAGATGTCGAGGTCGACGCCATGCAGGGCATGGCTTTCGCCATACCAGGCATTGAGCCCGCGCACGGATAGCAAGGGTTGGCCTCTATTCATGTTCGGTTCCCATATAAGCGGTGCGCACGCGCTCGTCTTTGGAGACGGTGGCATAATTGCCCGACGCGAGGATCTCGCCGCGTTGCAGCACCGTGACGTGATGGGCGATATCGGCCACCACTTTGAGATTGTGTTCGACCATCAGCACCGCACGATCCCTGGCCACATCGGTGATGAGGGCTGCAATGATGTGCACGTCTTCGTGCCCCATACCGGCCATCGGCTCATCAAGCAGCAGCACTTTTGGGTCGAGTGCCAGTGTGGTGGCAATTTCGAGCGCACGCTTGCGGCCATAAGACAGGTCAGCCGCCAGAGCATGACGGGCATCAGCCAGACCGACGCGCTCCAGAAGCTCAATCGCTTTTACGTCAAGCTGATCGAGTGCGGACAACGAACGCCAGAACTGCGTTGCAAGACCGCTGGGGCGTTGCAGGGCGACTTTCACATTTTCCAGCACCGTCAGATGGGGGAAGGTGGCCGAAATCTGAAATGAGCGCACCAGCCCCATGCGTGCAACCTTGGCCGGATCAGTTTTGGTGATGTTCTCACCAAGCAGTGTGATCTCGCCGCTTGTCGGCTGGAGAAATTTTGTAAGCAGGTTGAAGACGGTCGTCTTGCCCGCGCCATTGGGGCCAATCAGCGCATGAACCCGCGCATGATCCACATCAAGATCGACATTCTTTACCGCATGAAAGCCGCCAAATGATTTGCCGAGCCCACGTGCCGACAGAACCGTCTGCGTGCTTGTTTGCGCCACATCTGGCCCTGCTTCACGCAGGGCCGTAACGGTTTGAGTGTTATTCGCCATTAAATTACACCCTTACTGCGTGACCAGAGGGCAGCCGCTTTCTTCGGGCTTCATGTAAGCCTGATCGCCGGGGATGGTGGCCAGCACTTTGTAGTAATCCCAAGGCGCCTTGCTCTCGTCAGGCTTCTTCACTTCCATCAGATACATGTCATAGATCATGCGTCCGTTGGCGCCGACCTTACCGTGACGGGCAAAGACATCTTCGACAGGCATTTCATGCAGCTTCTTGGCAACCGCTTCTGTTTCGTCGGTTCCAGCTTCCTTGATCGCCTTCAGATACTGAAGAACCGCAGAGTAAGTGCCTGCCTGAACCATGTTCGGCATGCGGCCCGTCCGGTCGAAGAAACGCTTGCCGAATTCACGCGATTCATCGTCGCGATCCCAGTAGAAGCCTTCCGTCAGCGTCAGGCCCTGTGCGGCATCAAGGCCAAGGCCATGAACTTCTGCAAGCGTGAAGAGCAATGCTGCAAGACGCTGACCACCAGCCACGATACCGAATTCAGCGGCCTGTTTGATGGCGTTGGACGTATCAAGACCGGCATTGGCAAGGCCGACAACTTTGGCACCTGAAGACTGCGCCTGCAGCAAGAAGGATGAATAATCGGTCGTGCTCAAAGGATGACGAACGGAGCCGAGAACTTTACCGCCTTTTGATTCGACGAATTTCGAAGTCTGTTCTTCCAGCGAATAGCCGAAAGCATAGTCGGCGGTCAGGAAGTACCATGTGTCGCCGCCCTGTTCGACGAGCGAACCGCCGGTGCCGACAGCAAGGGCATGGGTATCATAAGCCCAATGGAAGCCGTAAGGCGTGCATTGCTTGCCCGTCAGTTCAGATGTTGCGGCACCAGTATTGATGGTGATTTTCTTCTTGTCTTTGGAGAGAGCCTGCACTGCCAAGCCGACAGAAGAACTGGTCAGTTCCATGATGGCATCGACCTGCTCTGTATCATACCACTGGCGTGCAATGTTCGAAGCCACGTCAGGCTTGTTCTGATGGTCGGCAGTGATAATCTCGATGGGTGCATCAAGCACCTTGCCGCCGAAATCTTCTGCAGCCATTTTTGCAGCTTCGAACGACCACTTGCCACCGAAGTCGGCATAGACGCCGGATTGGTCGTTCAGGATGCCGATCTTGACCTTACCGTCCGATATTTCTGCTGCAGATGAAATTGCGGTTGCAGCAAAAAGTGCAGCCGTTGCAAGTGCGAAAAGTTTCATTCAGTGCTCCTCCCAATAAGCCCATAAACCACCACGAAAAATCGGGCGGCAACCTCCAGTAAATATGCCTTTCGGATCGGGTCGATGGCTTTCCTCTAAGCCATTTCCCCCTCTGCTTCTGCCCGATCTGTTCCTCCACTCGGGCAATTAATTAGGACGGTAGCATTGACAAATGCGTACACGAACAACAATTTTTGAACACAGTCTGTACAAAAATGCACAGACAGAGGCAGGGAGGAACAGTTGCGCCAATTTACCTGGGATGACCTGCAATATTTTTTGGCTGTCGCACGGACAGGCCAGCTTTCGACCGCGGCGAGACAATTGCGGACAAGCCATGTCACGGTTCTGCGCCGGATTGATCGGCTGGAGCAATCGCTGGCGACCAAGCTCTTTGAGAGAAACCCGCGCGGCTATCTTTTGACGCCAGTCGGGGAGCGGCTTGTCGAGTCGGCGGAGGTCATGGAGCGCGAGGCCATGAAATTCCGAACAGAGGCGACCGGCAATCTTTCCGCGCTTTCGGGTGTGGTGCGGCTTTCCACACTTGAGGGGTTCGGCAACTTCTTTTTAGCCGACCGCCTGCCGGTGCTGGCGCAATCTTATCCCAGTCTGTCAGTCGAAGTGGTTACAATCCAGCAGATCATGTCGCTCTCGCGCCGCGAAGCGGAGTTATCCATTACATTGCATATGCCGCGTACCGGTCCCTATCACAGCGAACGGCTCACGCCTTATCGACTGTTCATCTATGGGCACCGTGATTATCTGAACGCCCATCCGCCGATCAAGTCGCGTGAAGATCTGACGGGGCATCCATTCATTGGCTATATCGATGATATGGTGTTCACACCCGGTCTCGATTACATGCGCGAAATATTGCCGGGGCAGCGCTGCAGTTATCAGAGTTCCAGTATTCATGCACAGCTGACAGCCACGCTGACTGGTTATGGGCTTTGTGTTCTGCCGTATTACATTGCCAGCCTGCACTCAGAACTGGCGCCAGTACTACCTAAAGAAATGCATCTTGAACGCGAATATTGGATGAATTGCCATGTTGATGTCATGGCCGCGCCGCGTATCAGAGTGATTAGCGATTTTATGCTTGGTGCGGTGCGCGAGGCCTCAGCAAGCTTTTTGGGTGAGGAGCTTCTTCGATCCTGATTATGAGTTCAGATCAATCCGCCGCCAATGGCGTAGATGCACGTTATGACAAGTGCGCTGAAGCCAAAACCAATGATGAATAGATTAAGTGTTCGCAATTTACCCTCCCATTTGCAACCCGGGCGGGTTATCTGCGACTTGCACGGGAATGTCTACCCTAAATTGTATTCGACTCAACTAAAGTTGTATTGGTCGGATTTGAGGCCATTTCACGCACGACATCGCGGTGAAACTCCATGATTTTAGGGAGATTCTCTAAATTTAAATGGATTGAAATCACCTCAAACGAGGAGCGCCGGGTTCTCACGAGGGTGAAAACCCGGCCTGAAGCAGAAAGTAAACAGAACCGTTAAACCGGCCCCCACTTTGGGAGACACGCTTTAGCGCTGCTTCGCCAGTCCCTGTTCGCGCATCTGGCTCAACGTCATTTTGGGTGAAAGCGCTTCCGGATCGATACGGATTTCAATGAGACCCGGTTTGCCAGATTGCTCGCACCGCTTGAAAGCTTCCGCAAAATCTGCGGTTTTTTCCACCGTTTCCCCATGCAGGCCATAGGCGCGGGCAAGTGCTGCAAAGTCAGGGTTTGCAAGGCCTGTGCCTGAAACACGGCCCGGATAAGTACGCTCCTGATGCATACGGATCGTGCCATACATACCGTTATTGACGACAATGAAAATCGCGTCGGCACCATATTGGGCAGCCGTTGCGAGTTCCTGACCGTTCATCAGGAAACAGCCGTCACCAGCGAAACAGACGACGGTTCGCTCCGGTGCCGTCAGCTTGGCAGAAACCGCTGCAGGCACACCATAGCCCATGGAGCCATTGGTTGGCGCTAACTGGCTGCGATAGGTGCGGTACTGATAGAAGCGGTGCGGCCATGCCGAATAATTGCCGGCACCATTGGTGATGATGGCATCATCAGGCAGATGTGCACGCAACCATTCCATGATCTCGCCCATCTGAACATTGCCGGGAATGGTGGGCGTTTTCAGATTGTCGCGATAGTCGGCATTGGCGCTTTCCGCCCATGTTTTCCAGCTTGGGTTGCTGATGGGAGAAAGTTCTGCCGCTGCTTTTGTGAAAGCGGGCATGCTGGCATTGATCGGAATATCTGCATGATAGACGCGACCAAGCTCTTCGGCTCCCGAATGGACGTGGATGAGCTTCTGCTTGGGGACCGGAATGTTGACCAGCTCATAGCCTTGTGTGGTCATTTCGCCAAGGCGTGCACCGACGACCAGCAAAAGGTCCGAGTCTTTGACACGGGCTGCAAGTTTCGGGCTGATCGATGTTCCCATTTCACCGGCATAGAGCGGGTGGGTATTGTCGAACATATCCTGACAGCGGAACGAGGCTGCAACAGGCAAGGACATGTTTTCCGCAAATCTTTGCAGGTCGCGAACCGCTTGCGCATTCCAGCCGCCGCCACCGACGATCATCAGTGGCCGCTCGGCCTTGTCGAGAAGCGACTTCATGTCTTGTAACTGCTCGCTTCCCGGATGCATCTCGACATGCTTGTATGCCGGTGTATCACTGACCGTTGCGTGTGATGTCAGCATATCTTCCGGCAGGGCGATGACCACAGGGCCGGGGCGTCCATTGACTGCGCGGTGGAAAGCCTGACTGACCAGTTCCGGGATACGGGCGGCATCATCGATCTGCACTACCCATTTAGCCATCTGGCCGAACATGCGACGGTAATCAACTTCCTGAAATGCCTCGCGTTCCACCTGATCGCTCGCGACCTGCCCGATGAACAGAAGCATCGGCGTGGAATCCTGAAAGGCTGTATGAACGCCTACGGAGGCGTTGGTTGCGCCGGGACCGCGCGTGACAAAGCAGATGCCGGGTTTTCCGGTCAGCTTGCCGTAGGCATCAGCCATGTAAGCTGCTCCACCTTCCTGACGGCAGACGATGAGGTCAATCTCGTCGCTGACATCGTGAAAGGCATCAAGTGCTGCAAGATAGCTTTCGCCAGGCACGCAGAAAACGCGGTCGACGCCGTGAATGCCAAGTGCATCCACCAATATCTGACCACCCGTCCGCATGTTGCTGTTGGTTGTGGATTTATGCATTTCCCTACTCTCAAAATGTCTGAAAGACTTTGGCGCATATGCGCTCTATTTCGGAGGCATACGCAGCGCACCATCGAGCCTTATGGTTTCGCCATTGAGCATGCTGTTTTCGATAATATGCAGTGCGAGCGCCGCATATTCGTCTGGCCGACCCAGACGTGGGGGGAAAGGAACCATTTTCCCAAGCGCATCCTGTGCCGGTTGCGGCAGGCCTTTGAGCATTGGGGTTTCAAAAATACCGGGTGCGATGGCGCACACGCGAATGCCGAGTGGCGCAAGTTCACGCGCAGCAGGCAGTGTCAGGCCGACAACCCCGCCTTTAGAAGCTGCATAGGCCGTCTGGCCAATCTGACCGTCAAAAGCCGCAACAGAGGCGGTATTGATCACAACGCCGCGCTCGCCGGTTGGCAGAGCTTCGCTTTTGGATGCGACATCTGCAAACAGCCGCAACAGATTAAATGAGCCGATGAGGTTGATTTCAACAGCACGGCGGAAATCATCGAGCGGCATAACGCTGCCATCGCGAGCGAGCATTTTCTTTGCCGGGGCAACGCCTGCGCAATTCACCAGAATATATGGTGTTCCAAGCTTTTCGCTGATGATCTGAAATGCCGCTTCAGCACTTGCCGCATCCGAGACGTCGCATTGAACGGCGATGCCACCAATCTCAGAAGCGACAGTATTGGCACCATCGATGTTGAAGTCGAGGAGCGCAATTTTTGCGCCTTTGGCAGCCAATGCCCGCGCTGTCGCAGCACCCAGACCCGATGCACCACCGCTGACGATGGCGATTTTTCCTTCAATATCCATAATGCCCCCTCAGATTGTCTCAACTGCAATGGCAGTTGCTTCGCCGCCACCGATACAGACTGAAGCCATGCCGCGTTTGAGATCGTTCTGCTTCATGGCATGAAGCAGCGTGACGATGATGCGCGCGCCAGAGCAGCCAATCGGATGGCCCATAGCGCAGGCACCACCATGGATATTCACCTTGTCGGCGGGAAGGTCGAGTTCCTGCATTGCAGCCATAACAACAACGGCGAAAGCTTCATTGATTTCAAACAAATCAACGTCGCGTGCATTCCAGCCGGTTTTCTCGAAGAGTTTCTTCATCGCAAAAATCGGTGCCGTGGTGAATAAAGCAGGCTGTTGCGCATGGCTTGCATGACCGCAAATAATGGCAAGCGGTTCTATGCCAAGCTTTTCAGCTTTGGACAGGCGCATCAGGGTGAGGGATGCGGCACCATCCGAAATCGAGGAAGAATTGGCAGCGGTGATAGTGCCGCCTTCACGGAAGGCAGGCTTGAGATTCGGTATCTTTTCAGGCTTGGCGCGGGTTGGCTGCTCATCGCGGTCAAGCTCTGCAACACTGACCAGCTCATTCGCGAAATAGCCTGCCTCGGTAGCTTTGAGTGCGCGCGACAGCGAGCGCAGAGCAAACTCGTCCTGCTGCTGACGCGTGAACTGGTAGTGGTCTGCGGTTTCTTCCGCGAATGTTCCCATGGCGCGGCCTTTGTCATAAGCGTCTTCAAGGCCGTCGAGGAACATGTGATCGTAGATTTTGCCGTGGCCCATGCGATAGCCACCGCGTGCTTTTTCAAGCAGATAAGGTGCATTGGTCATGCTTTCCATGCCACCAGCAACCACGATTTCCGCACTTCCTGCGGAAATGAGATCGGTGCCCAGCATGGCGGTCTTCATACCTGAACCGCAAACCTTGTTGATGGTCGAGCAGGGCACGTCCTGCGGGAGGCCAGCATGAATTGAGGCCTGACGTCCGGGTGCCTGTCCCAGCCCTGCGGGCAAGACACAGCCCATAAGCACTTCGTCAATTTGATCCGGGTTGAGCTTGGCGCGGCTGACTGCTTCCCTGATCGTAACAGCGCCCAGTGCTGTTGCAGCCTCTCCCTTGAGCGCCCCCTGAAAACTTCCGATCGGTGTTCGTACCGCACTGGCGATAACGATCGGATCTTTTGTTTCTGACATTTGTTTCCTCCTCACAAACGCATTAGAGATAACAGCATAGTGGACGATATGAATACAGCGTAAACATGATGAGCAACGCTCATGAACTCATGTCGGGGAGGTATGGAGAAAATGAGCCAGACAAATTCAGGCAAAATTCGTGTGGGTATTGGCGGCTGGGCTTTTGAGGAATGGGACAAGAGTTTCTATCCGGAAAAGCTCTCCAAAAAGCGCCAGCTCGAATACGCTTCAAGCAAGCTGACTTCTATCGAAATCAACAGCACCTATTATGGCCCGCAGAAACCTACGACTTTTGCCAAGTGGCATGACGAAACGCCGGATAATTTCGTTTTTTCGCTGAAAGCACCTCGCTTTTCGACCAATCGACGGGTGCTGGCCGAAGCAGGCGAGGGTATCGAGAAATTCGTGACCGGCGGTCTTCTTGAGCTGAAAGACAAGCTCGGCGTCATCAACTGGCAGTTCATGGGCACGAAGAAATTCGATCCGGTGGACTTTGAGGCTTTCCTCAAACTTTTGCCAAAACGTGTCGATGGGCGCGATCTGCGCCATGCTGTCGAAGTGCGTCACGACAGTTTCAACTCGCCAGATTTCATTGCACTGCTGTGGGAATATGGCGTTGCGGTGGTGATTGCGGGTGACAGCAAATTTGTCGAAATTGCCGACATGACAGCGCCTTTTGCCTATCTGCGCATCATGGGTACGCAGGAAGACAAGAAGCTCGGTTACAGTGAAGCTGAACTTGATCATTGGGCAGAGCGAGCCAGAGCGATTGCGGTAGGACACGTACCCGACAGTCTTAAAACAATTAAGCCGCCAATGCCTGATAATGTGGCCCGCGATGTCTATCTCTATGTTATCAGCGGCCATAAGGCGCAGAATCCGCACGCGGCTATGGCCTTGATAGATCGGGTAAAATGATGCGTGTTTAGGCATCATTTTTATCTGAGTCGCCTCGTGAATCTTGAGTAAATCATGTCCAAGCTTGATACGTCTGCCCTTGAAGCCTTCGTTCGCCAAATTCCGCAAAACTACAAAGGACCGGGCGGTGTCGTTGCCGTCGTCAAGGATGGCGAGGTTGTTCTGCGACACGCTTGGGGCTTTGCCGATCTTGCAACGCGGCAGGTGATGACCGCAGAAACGCGGATGCCGATTTGCTCGATCAGCAAGCAGTTCACTTGTGGCGTGTTGCTTGACGCTGTTGGTGAACCGGAATTGCTGGACGATGCTCTGGTAGCTTATCTCGACAAGTTCGAAGAAGAGCGCCCGAGCACTCGTGATCTTTGCAACAACCAGTCAGGTTTGCGCGATTATTGGGCGTTGACGGTTTTGTGCGGCGCGGATCCTGAAGCCGTGTTTTTGCCAGAACATGCGCAGAGTCTGCTGCGACGATTGAAAACCACGCATTTTGAACCGGGCTCGCACTATTCCTACTGCAATGGCAATTTCCGTATTCTGGCGGACCTCATCGAAGCCCATACCGGACGCACGCTGGTCGATCTTCTGTCCGAGCGTATTTTCAAGCCGGCGGGCATGAAGACAGCCGAGTTGATCCCGGATACAGCGCTTTTCAATGAATGCACCGGATATGAGGGCGATACTGTTCGCGGCTTTCTGCCCGCGATCAATCGTCTTCACTGGATGGGGGACGCAGGCATCTGTGCGTCCCTTGATGACATGATCGCCTGGGAGCAATTTATCGATGCAACGCGGGGCGATGAGACCGGCTTGTATCGCCGTTTGAGTGGGCCGCAAACATTCATCGATGGTGCGAATGCGCCTTATGGCTTCGGCCTCAAGTTTGAGGAAACAGGTGGTAAGAGGCTGACTGGCCATGGCGGCGCTCTTCGCGGTTGGCGTTGTCAGCGCTGGCATTGTGCTGATGAGCGGTTATCGACGATTGCCATGTTCAACTTCGAGGGCGGAGCTTCGGACGTTGCCTTCAAATTGATGAATATCGCGTTGGGCGTATCGACTTCTGAACCACAGCGCGCGGAAGCGGATACAGCCTGGTTCGGTTCATGGTTGTGTCAGGACACTGGTCTTGTTCTGAGCCTTGAAGATGCCGGTTGTGGCCGCTTGAAGGCACGTTTTGGCACAGGACCGGAAATGATGGATGTGGAGAGCGCGAATGAAGCGCGTTCGTCCATGACAACGATCCGGCGCGATGGCGATGTGATTGAGCTTTTGCGCGACGACGAGAACCTACGCCTCATGATGAACCGCATCAAGGGCGAGGCCAGGCAGGACATCATAGGCCGCTATCACAGTGACGAGCTCAATGCTGATCTTTTGCTCGTTTCTGAAGGCGGCGCGATCTATGGTGCTTTCGAAGGTTTCCTTGGCAAGAGCGATATGTATCCACTTTATAGTGCTGGCGCGGATGTCTGGCTGTTGCCGGTGCAACGCTCACTGGATGCGCCGTCGCCCGGTGAATGGAAACTTGTTTTCCGTCGCGACGACAGGGGGGTGATAACAGATGTGAGCGTTGGCTGCTGGCTTGCGCGCTGTGTCGAATACAGGAGAGTTCTGGCATGAGTGAGTTGAAGGTTAGAACCCGTGAAACCGGTGCAGTTGCGGACATGCCGCACGGCAAGCTTCCAACGATCACCACGCCGACAGGCGGCACGGTGGAGCTCGTGACGAGCGTCAGTCAGGCGGGCTTTAATCCGCTTGACCTGATCTATGCATCCGTTGCTGCCTGCATGGCGCTGAGTGCGCGCATTGCTGCCACCAAACTCGAATTGCGTGAAAAGCTCACCGATGTTCGGGTGGAAGTAAAAGGCGATAAGGCACATGAAGGCCCGTCACGCATCGAACGGTTCGATATAACGTTCCATTTTGATGGTGATCTCACAGCAGATGAAAAGCATCGTCTTGCGGAGATGGCCGAGGAAATCTGCACTGTCAGCAATACGTTACGCGGCGATCCGAAGTTTGATCTGAAGGTTTCGTAACAAGCTGATTATATCGCAACGCGGATGCGTTCGACGCCAAGAGTGATGACACTTTCCATGGCTGCGCGCGCTTTCTGGCGATCGCGTGACGCGATTGCGTGAGCAATGCGCAGGTGGTTGGCGGCGCACTCCGCAATGCCTTCAGGGGACGTTGCTGGTGAGGATAGCTGAAACGAGATGGCGAGAGCTGCCTCGATCAAGCTGCTGACTGAGCGCATGAATGGATTACCAGACATGCGCGCAATGGCGAGATGAAATTCGAGATCGACCTTGGCAATCGATTCCGGTGTATGTGTTGGGTCATCGAATTTTGCGGCCAAGGCATAGAGCTCAATGAGTTCATCGCTCGTTGCATGCACTGCGGCTGCGGCTGCGGCTGCAGGTTCGAGCGCCATACGCATTTCTGCAAGGTGATCGACAAAGACTTCATCAAAACCCGCCTCAAAGCGCCATGTCAGCACATCGGGATCAAAGAAGTTCCAGCTTGCGCGACCCAGAACGCGGGTGCCAACCTTGGCTTTAGCTTCAATTAGACGCTTTGCGGCAAGGGTCTTCATCGCTTCACGCAGAACAGTGCGGGAAACGCCAAAACGCAACGATAATTCGTTGTCGCCTGGCAGGATCGAACCTTCGGGGATGGTACCTGCGACGATGCCACGACCAAGCTCACCCACGACAACCGAGTGGCTGTTATGGCGTTTACGCCCCGTTATAGCCGTTTCCAGCAATCCCAATTCAGGCCTCCTTCATACGTTGGCGAGCTAGCCTCAAATCCGCAAACCAGACAAGTCCCCGCTGTAGCGCAATGAACAGGAACAGCAATATACCGATTGCGATTTTCGTCCACCAGGAAGACAGCGTGCCGTCGAAAACAATATAGGTCTGTATCAGACCCTGTATCAGAATGCCCACAAAAGTGCCTGCCACAAGTCCTGCGCCGCCGGTCAGAAGTGTTCCACCGATAACCACAGAAGCAATGGCATCAAGTTCTACGCCAACGGTTGCCAGCGAATAGCCAGAAGAAGTGTAGAGCGTATAGACAATGCCAGCGAGACCCGAAAGCACACCGGACATCGTATAGATGCCGATTGTTGTGCGACCGACGGGTACGCCCATCAGTTCTGCTGATTGCTGATTGCCGCCAAGTGCATAAATATTAGCACCAAAGCGAGTGCGATGCGCGATAATACCGCCGATGATAAAGATGACCAGCATCACCATTGCGATAAACGTCAGTCTGCCGCCGCCTGGAAGTCGGAAATAAAGCCCCTGAAGCGTATCGAGGAATGGGTGTGAGATCGGCACGGATTGTGTCGAGATGAGGAAGGCCGCGCCACGTGCTAAAAACATGCCTGCCAGCGTTGCCACGAATGGCGGGATTCCGAGGTAATGGATCATCATGCCCATCCACGCGCCAAAAAGTGCGGCAAGCACCAGAACAAGGCCGAAGGCCACAAGAGGATGTACGCCTAGCTGACCGACAAGGACCGCCACAAAAACGCTGGTGAAAGCGATAACTGATCCAACGGACAGGTCGATCCCACCCGAGATGATAACAAAAGTCATCCCAACCGCAGCAATGCCGAGAAAGGCGTTATCTGTCAGCAGATTTCCAATGACCCGCGTTGAAAGCATGTTTGGAAACTGGATGACACAGATCGCATAGGCGAGCAGAAAAATGCCGACTGTGGTCAGAAATGGAAGATTGCGAAGCACTCTCATTATTGTGCTCCCTGCTGGTTGTGATGTGTCGCTTTGGCGGTATTGCCTTTGCGTTCAGAACGCAGGAAAGCGATCAGGTTGACAATCGCCGGTGACTGGAATGTTAGCACGACAATGATGATGCCCGCCTTGATGATCAGGTTGAATTCCGGTGGGAAACCCGCCATCAGAATGCCGGTATTGATCGACTGGATGATGAGCGCGCCAAGCAGCGAGGCCATGATCGAGAAACGCCCGCCATTCAACGATGTGCCGCCGATGACGACAGCCAGAATGGCGTCGAGTTCAAGCCAGAGGCCTGCATTGTTGGCATCTGCGCCCCGAATATCGGCAGTTGCGATCAGACCTGCGAGTGCTGCACCGACGCCTGAAACAGCATAGACACTGAATAGAAGAAAACGCGCTTTTACTCCGGCGAGCATCGCTGCGCGGCGATTGATGCCGGTTGCCTCGATGAGAAATCCGAGGGCGCTCGAACGCACTGCTATACCGACGACGATGCCAGCAAGTAACCAGATCAGCACTGGAATAGGGACACCAAGCAGCGAGCCTGAACCGAGCGCCGCGAATGAATCATTATTGAAGGTGAGGATCGCACCTTCAGTGATGAGCTGCGCGATGCCGCGCCCTGCAACCATCAGAATGAGTGTCGCGATGATGGGTTGGATGTCGAAGACCGCTACCAGAAAACCGTTCCACAACCCGCATAGAAGGCCAACGCCGAGTGCTACGGGAATGACAATTGCGAGCGGATAGCCAGAGACGACGAGTGAAGCGGCACAGGCGCCGCTTATCGCCATCACTGCGCCCACGGATAGATCAATGCCACGCGTGGCGATCACCAGTGTCATGCCGATGGCGAGAATGGCAACAGGCGCTGCGCGTACCAGAATATCGATCAGGCTTCCATAGAGGCGCCCATTTTGAAATGAAATATCCAGAAATCCCGGCGAAATGATTGTGTTTATGGCAAGGATCACAGCAAGGGCCGCAAGCTGGGGCGCTAGTCTTTTGAGTTTTTTGAGCAGGCGAGCGATCATGCTGCAGCTTCCTTTTCGCTCACATGACCGGTCTCGGCAATCGCGCGAACGATATTGTCGGCGGTGATTTCTTCGCCTTTAAGTTCTGCGACATGGCGCCGGTCGGAAAGCACGATGACACGATTGGCGACGGCAGCCAGTTCTTCGAACTCCGAAGAGATGATGACAAGTGACATGCCTTCAATACAGAGTTCGCCAATCAGTTTCAGAATTTCCGCATGTGCGCCGATGTCGATGCCGCGCGTCGGCTCATCGAGGATCAACAGGCGTGGATCGGTTGCGAGCCAGCGCGCCAGAATGGCTTTCTGCTGGTTGCCGCCGGACAAAAATTTGATCGGCTTGTTGGGGTCAGGCGGTCGGATATCGAGCGCCTTGATATAGCGCTGGGCGAGGGCATCTTTTTCACGGGAGGAGATTGGCTTTGACCAGCCACGCTTTGCTTGTATGGCGAGCGCGATATTCTCCGCCACAGAAAAATCGCCGATGATGCCATCCGTTTTGCGCTCTTCAGGGCAAAATGCAAAGCGTTCAGCGATGGCTGCCACGGGTGTCGGCAGTTTTGTGTCTTGGCCGTCCACCGTCAGTCCGCCGCTGTCGGCTTGATCGACGCCGAACATCAGAAGTGCGGTTTCGGTGCGTCCAGAGCCGAGCAATCCGGCAATTCCGACGGCTTCGCCCGGTTTGATCGCAAGATCGAAAGGCGCAACGCTACCCTTTTTGCCAAAATCCGAAAAGCGAATGGGCGCAGTTGTGTCATCGTTTATTTCTTCAGTGAGCTGTCGGCGCACGGTCTCTTGCAGCTGATGGCCGAGCATCATCGAAATGAGATCGGTGCGCGGCAATTCCGACAAGTTGCGGCTGCCAACAAGCCGTCCGTTGCGCAATACGGTGGCGCAATCGGCAATAGCATAGACCTGATCCAGAAAGTGGGTGATGACGATAATGCCGAGGCCTTCGGCTTTCAATTGCCGCAACACTCCGAACAGCATTTCGACTTCCCGCGCGTCAAGGCTGGCGGTGGGTTCATCGAGTACCAGAACCTTGCCGGAAAGATCGACTGCGCGGGCGATCGCGATGATCTGGCGTATGGCGACAGAATAGGCTGAAAGCGGCGCGCTGACATCAATCGTCAGGCCGTAGCGTGCGAGAAGCGCACTTGAATCACGTTCCATCTGGCGGCGATCGACAAAGCCGAACCGGCTTTGCTGGCGACCGAGGAAAAGGTTTTCGGCGACCGTCAGGTTTTCGAGAAGATTGACTTCCTGATAGACCGTGCCAATGCCAAGTTTTTGCGCATCCGTAACGGAGGCTGGGGCAATCGACTGCCCTTCGAGCAGGATCGTACCGTCAAAATTATGATAAGCGCCGGTCAATATCTTGATCAGTGTCGATTTGCCTGCGCCGTTCTCGCCAAGCAAAGCGTGGATTTCACCATTCGCGAGGGCAAAGTCGACATGATCAAGCGCTGTGACGCCGAAAAATGATTTTGTTATTCCACGAGCTTCAAGCAGCGGTGTCGCCAGTGCCGACGCCGCGTTGGTATCAGAGCGAGCCATATTGTTTTCCGCCTGCTGATTTGCGAATTCTATCCGGGCTACGCCTCTGCGTAGCCCGGATCAGATGATGCGATCAGTAGCCGAGACCCTTCTTGGCCTCATACACAGCCTTCGGATCGTCAGCCTGCGTGTAAAGCTTGGATTCGGTCTGGATCCATTTTGGTGGAACGGTGCCCTTCTCCTTGAAAGCTTCGATGGCATCGAATGCCGGGCCTGCCATGTTTGGCGTCAGTTCGACGGTTGCGTTGGCTTCACCACTGGCCATTGCCTGGAAAATATCCGGCACTGAATCGATGGAGACAATCTTGATGTCGGTGCCTGGCTTGAGACCAGCTTCCTTGATTGCCTGAATTGCGCCTACAGCCATGTCGTCATTATGGGCGTAGACGGCGCAAATATCCTTGCCGCCGCCTTCGGCCTTGATAAAGCTTTCCATGACTTCCTTACCCTTGGTACGGGTGAAGTCACCGGTCTGCGACCGGGAAATCTTGATATTGTCGTGACCTGCAAGTGCTTCTTCGAAGCCCTTCTTGCGGTTGATTGCAGGGGACGAACCCGTGGTGCCCTGAAGCTCGACCACGTTGCACGGCTTGTCGCCCACATCTTTCACCAGCCACTCGCCAGCGACTTTGCCTTCATGGACCTGATCCGAGGTAACGGCGGTAAGATAAAGGTCTTCCGGCGCATCAATCTGACGATCGAGAAGCACGACAGGAATTTCAGCTTCCTTTGCTTCTTTCAGAACCGCATCCCAGCCGGTTGCGACAACGGGCGCGATCAGGATGGCGTCAACGCCCTGCGCGATGAAGCCACGAACGGCCTTGATCTGATTTTCCTGCTTCTGCTGTGCGTCGGCAAACTTGAGGGTGTGGCCACGCTTTTCAGCTTCCTGCTTTGTTACGCTTGTTTCGGCGGCGCGCCAGCCCGATTCCGAACCGATCTGCGAAAAGCCGACAGTCAATGAGGCTGCAGATACGCTTGAAATCAGGGCAAAAGAAAATGCGGCCGTCAGGGCCGTCAAACTGCGTTTCATAATAGTTCCTCCCAATAAAAGGCCCTCCCGGCCTTGGCGATTATGAAGCATATAATATTACTTTATGGCAAGCGCATTTCGGTTGTTCGCTGAAAATTGGGGGTGCGACAAACGTGCATATCCGTCAATTCCATATGTAAATCATAGGTTTAACTGTCCAGTGGGGGTAGCGTCTCTTGGAGGGTGATCTGAGCTGTGTTTCGCTTGCTTGACAAGTGGGTGTTTGACAAAATAGTCATATTAATAAGAAGGAACCGTTGATTGACACATCAGTGCTTTTCAACGGTTGGGAAGAATGTTCCGCGTGAGTTTCGCGGAAAATGGGAGGTTCAATGTTACGTCTGATACAGTTCCGCGATCTGCGCGGAGAAACACGTGTGGCTGCTTGCGATGATGAGGGTGCTGCACATGTCGTCAATGGCGTGACTACGACTTACGAACTGGCATGGGCTGCAATTTCGGCAGGCATCAGTCTCACCGAACAGGTAGAGCGCAATGGCAAGGGCGAGGCTGTCGATATTCATGCAGCACTTGCAGGCGGTCAGGTTGGCCTGCCGATTACGCATGAAGATCCAGCACATCTGATTGTTGCAGGCACGGGCCTCACACATCTTGGCTCTGCTGACGGTCGCGATAAGATGCACAAGGCAGCACAAGCTGCTGAAAAGCCGACTGACTCCATGCGTATGTTTCTGATGGGTGTTGAAGGCGGCAAGCCAAAGCCCGGCGAAACCGGCGTGCAGCCGGAATGGTTCTATAAGGGCGATGGTTCGGCGCTGGTTGAAACAGGTGGTGATCTTGTTTCGCCATCTTTTGCCGAAGATGGTGGTGAAGAGCCGGAACTCGCAGGCATTTATTTGATCGGCCCGGATGGTACGCCGTTCCGCCTTGGCTTCTGCCTTGCCAACGAGTTTTCCGATCATGTGACGGAAAAGCAGAATTATCTCTGGCTGGCGCATTCCAAGCTGCGTCAGGCATCGCTTGGTCCTGAGCTTTATGTGGGTGATCTACCGGATCATGTTGAAGGCGTTTCGCGTATTCGTCGCGGCGATCAGGTGATCTTTGAAAAGCCGTTTCTTTCAGGCGAAGCGAACATGTCGCACACGATCGCCAATCTGGAACATCATCATTTTAAATATGAACTGTTCCGTCGTCCGGGCGACATTCATGTGCATTTCTTTGGCACCGCGACACTGTCCTTCTCGGAAGGTGTGAAGACGGAAAATGGCGACCAGTTCGAAATTTCGGCAAAGCCTTTCCGTTATCCGCTGGTCAACAGGCTGGCGCAGGCGAAAGCCGCAGACATTGCCGTGAAGGCGCTCTGAAATGGCGACCGCATCCAATATCAATCTGGCAATTGTTGGTCTCGGCAAGATTGCCCGCGATCAGCATCTGCCATCGATTAAAGCTGTTGATGGCATTGAGCTCAAAGCCATTGCCAGCCGCAATGCTGGTCTTGATGGTGTGCCATCGTTTCACGATATCGACCAGCTGTTAGGGAGCGATGTCGCCATTGACGCGGTGTCGCTTTGCACCCCGCCGCAGGGGCGCTTCAACCAGGCTTATGCAGCCTTGAAGGCGCGTAAGCATGTGATGCTGGAGAAGCCTCCGGGAGCAACGATTTCGGAAGTGCAGGCGCTGAGGCGTTTTGCTGAAAAGCAGGGCGTTACGCTTTATGCGACCTGGCATTCACGCGAAGCTGCAGCCGTTGAACCTGCCCGCGAATTTCTGAAAGGCGCTGTAATCAAATCTGTTGCGGTGTCGTGGAAAGAGGATGTGCGCCATTGGCATCCCGGCCAGCAGTGGATCTGGGAGCCGGGTGGTCTTGGTGTATTCGACCCGGGCATCAATGCGCTGTCGATTGTCACGCATATTTTGCCGGAACGGTTTTTCCTGACGAAGTCCGATCTCTATTTCCCAGAAAATCGTGCGGCACCGATTGCAGCTGATCTCGCGTTTGAGACGGAAAGCGGTGTTCCGGTTTCCTTTGAACTCGACTGGCGCCAGACTGGTCCGCAGACATGGGATATTCGTGTCGAGACCGATAAAGGAATGCTGCTGTTGAGCCATGGCGGCAGCCGTCTGACCATTGCAGGCACGGAGAAAATGGCCGAGCCTGATCGTGAATATCAGCGTCTTTACCAGAATTTTGTGAAGCTGGTTGGCGAAGGGCAGAGCGATGTTGACCTGGCACCTCTGACCCATGTTGCCGATGTCTTCCTTCTGGGACAGCGGCATGTGGTTGAAGAATTTATAGACTAGGAATTGGGACCGCCCGGCGGTCTCTTACCCACGCAGGACAGTGAAATGAATAAGCCCGTTACTCCTCAGACGCCAAAGTTCCGTTCACGCGCATGGTTCGATAATCCGGACAATGTCGATATGACTGCGCTCTATCTTGAGCGCTACATGAATTACGGTCTCAGTCAGGAAGAGTTGCAATCCGGTCGACCGATCATCGGCATTGCGCAGACGGGCTCGGACCTCTCACCTTGCAACCGTCACCATCTGGAACTGGCCAATCGCGTGCGTGAAGGTGTGCGTGAAGCGGGCGGTATCGTGATCGAATTTCCGGTCCATCCAATTCAGGAAACCGGCAAACGTCCGACTGCGGGCCTTGACCGAAACCTCGCTTATCTCGGCCTTGTCGAAGTGCTTTATGGCTATCCGCTCGATGGCGTTGTGCTGACGATTGGTTGTGACAAGACCACGCCTGCCTGTCTTATGGCAGCAGCAACCGTCAATATTCCGGCGATTGCGCTGTCGGTTGGGCCGATGCTCAATGGCTGGTTCCGTGGCGAACGCACGGGTTCGGGCACCATCGTCTGGAAGGCGCGTGAACTGCTCGCCAAGGGCGAAATCGACTATGCGGGCTTTATCAAGCTGGTTGCGTCTTCCGCTCCGTCGACCGGCTATTGCAACACGATGGGTACGGCGACCACGATGAATTCGCTTGCCGAAGCACTCGGTATGCAGCTGCCGGGTTCGGCTGCAATTCCGGCACCTTACCGTGATCGTCAGGAAGTGTCTTATCTGACCGGTCGCCGTATTGTGGAAATGGTCTATGAAGATCTGAAGCCGACAGACATCATGACCAAGGAAGCCTTCATCAATGCAATTCGAGTCAATTCCGCGATTGGCGGCTCGACCAATGCGCCGATCCATCTGAATGCACTGGCGCGTCATGTGGGCGTCGATCTGACGATTGATGACTGGCAGAAATATGGTGAGGAAATTCCGCTTCTGGTCAATCTCCAGCCAGCGGGTGAATACCTTGGCGAAGATTATTATCATGCAGGCGGTGTGCCAGCGGTCGTTAATCAGCTGATGGGGCAGGGCCTCATTCATGAAGACGCGCTGACTGTTAACGGCAAAACCATCGGTGAAAACTGCAAGAACGCGACCATTGAAGACAGCAATGTCATTAAGACCTACGACCAGCCATTAAAGAGCCATGCCGGGTTCCGCGTGCTGCGCGGCAATCTGTTCTCGTCGGCGATTATGAAGCTGAGCGTTATTTCGGAAGAGTTCCGCAATCGCTATCTGACGGACGAAAAAGACCCGAATGCCTTTGAAGGCAAGGCAATCGTCTTTGATGGTCCGGAAGATTATCATCATCGCATCGACGATCCGTCGCTGGAAATCGATGAGCGTTCGGTGCTGTTCATGCGTGGTGCTGGCCCGATTGGTTATCCGGGTGCGGCGGAAGTGGTAAACATGCGCGCTCCTGATTACCTTCTCAAGAAGGGCATCAGCTCGCTGCCTTGCATTGGTGATGGGCGTCAGTCGGGTACGTCGGGTTCACCATCAATTCTCAATGCATCGCCGGAAGCTGCTGCTGGCGGCGGTCTGGCGTTGCTCAGAATGGGTGATCGCGTACGCATTGATCTTGGTCGCGGCACCGCCGATATTCTGATTTCCGATGAAGAACTGGCAGAGCGCCGCAAAGCTCTGGAAGCTGCTGGTGGATATAAATATCCTGAAAGCCAGACGCCGTGGCAGGAAATCCAGCGCGCGGTTGTTGGCCAGATGGAAACAGGTGCGGTTCTTGAAAATGCAGTCAAGTATCAGGACATTGCGCATACGCGTGGCCTGCCGCGAGATAACCATTGATGTCCGGCGCTCAGATACCATTTGCGGCAGTTGCGGACTGGGGAACAACCCGGTTCCGCCTCTGGACGTTAGATGCGGACGGCAATGTGCTTAATGAAAGCCGTGGTGACGATGGGCTGCTGCACGCAAAAGAAGCCGGCTTTGAGGTAACGCTTGAACGGCATCTTGCCTCCGTGGATGCGCCGAATGATCTGCCGGTTGTGATCTGTGGCATGGCGGGTTCGCGCACGGGCTGGATCGAAGCACCCTATATGAGCTTGCCTGCCGGGCTGACAAGTATCGTTGCTGCTGCGGTTCGCGTGCCTGCACGACGGCATGTCATCATGCTGCCGGGTGTTGCACGGCGCAGTGAGGACGCGCCTGATGTGATGCGCGGCGAGGAAACCAAGCTTCTTGGACTTGTGCATCGCGGAACACGGGATGCCGTAGTGGTGATGCCTGGCACTCATGCCAAATGGGTGCGAATCGCCGATGGCGGTCTCGCCGATTACCGAACCTTCATGACCGGCGAAATGTTCGCTCTTTTGAAGGACAAATCGGTGCTGGCGGGAGCGCTGGAAGGTGCAGCGGTGGTAGATCCGAATGGTGCGGCTTTTGCTGCCGGGGTCAGAGCTTCACTCGAAAACCCGGCGCTGATTTCCAATGCTCTTTTTTCCATTCGCGCGGGCTGGCTCGTCCATGATCGCAAGCCGACCGACCAGCTGGCTCGTTTGTCGGGCTTGTTGATCGGGCTGGAAGTCGCAGGCGGGCGTACGCTTTACGGCAAACCCGAAGAAGTACTGCTCCTCTCGGACGACACGATGGGCGCGCTCTATGCCAGCGCGCTTGAAATCGCCGGGCTAAAGGTCAGGCGCGTTGCAGCCGATGAGCTGGTGCGCGACGGCCTGTTCATGGCTGCAAAACACGCTTTCGGAGGAGCGGCACGATGAGCGACCGCATCGCATGGCCAAAGCTGCGTTATCCGTTGGTGGCAATCCTGCGCGGCATTCGGCCACAAGAAACGGAAGGCGTTGTCACCGCTCTGATCGAGGTGGGTTTTGAGGCGATTGAAATTCCGCTCAATTCGCCGGAGCCGTTTGTATCCATTGAAAAGGCTGCCAAGCTTGCGCCCGCCAATGTGCTGATTGGCGCTGGCACTGTGCTTTCGGTCGAGAATGTGGATCGGCTCAATGATGTTGGCGGCAGGCTTCTGGTCAGCCCCAATGTCGAGCCTGATGTCATTCGCCGTGCGACTAAGCATGGCATGGTGACGATGCCCGGCGTGTTTACACCGACCGAGGCTTTCAGCGCTATTCATGCTGGCGCATCGGCGCTCAAGTTTTTCCCGGCAAGCGTGCTGGGTGCTGACGGTATCAAGGCGATCTCCGCTGTGTTGCCGAAGGGTATTCCGGTAGGCGCCGTGGGTGGTGTGTCCGAGACTGATTTTGCAACTTATCGGGCAGCGGGAGTGAGCTGCTTCGGACTTGGTTCCAGTCTTTACAAGGCTGGATTGACTGTCGCTGACGTGCGCGAACGCGCGCAGCGTGCGGTTGAGGCATGGGACAAGATCGCAGGCTGAGGCTCATTAAGACTTTTGCTGGGCGACTTGTTTTTGGAGGAATTCCGCAGGGCCTAATGGCGGGGGCGGAAATTTTGGGAGAACGACAGGCAGAAAAGCCTGTCCCAATTTGGGAGTGAGACAATGGCAGGCATGAAATCATTAACACTGGCAGTCGCGATGGCCGCGCTCGCCTTTACCGGCTTTGCACAGGCAGAGGACAAAGGTCTTGTGGGTGTAGCAATGCCAACCAAGTCGTCGGCGCGCTGGATTGCAGACGGCGACAACATGGTAAAAGTGCTTCAGGAGCGCGGTTATCAAACCGATCTTCAATATGCTGAAGACGATGTACCGAACCAGCTGGCACAGATCGAAAACATGGTCACCAAGGGCGCCAAGGTTCTGGTTGTGGCATCTATCGACGGCACTACGCTTTCCGACGTTCTGGCCAAGGCCAATGAAGCAGGCATCAAGGTCATCGCCTATGATCGGCTGATCCGCGATACACCGAATGTGTCCTATTATGCGACCTTCGACAATTTCCAGGTGGGTGTGCTGCAAGCGCAGTCGATTGAAAAAGCGCTTGATCTTAAGAACAAGGAAGGCCCGTTCAATATCGAGCTCTTCGGCGGCTCGCCTGACGATAATAATGCCTATTTCTTCTACAATGGCGCAATGTCCGTTCTGCAGCCATATATTGATAGCGGTAAGGTCGTCGTTGCCAGTGGCCAGACTGGTAT
Organism: Brucella pituitosa; assembly: GCF_965577835.1. Lineage (NCBI taxonomy): Bacteria > Pseudomonadati > Pseudomonadota > Alphaproteobacteria > Hyphomicrobiales > Brucellaceae > Brucella > Brucella pituitosa. Next base: position 830,222 of record NZ_OZ264092.1, on the reverse strand, counting down.
GGATAAGGTAGCAACCCTGCGCTGGGATGGTGCAACGGCTCAGGCGCGTATGGATTCGATCCTTTCGGCCTTCTATTCAGACAAGAAACTCGACGCCGTGCTTTCGCCTTATGACGGCATTTCCATCGGTATCCTGTCGTCGCTGAAGGGTGTAGGTTATGGCAGTGGTGACATGCCTATGCCGGCTGTTTCCGGTCAGGATGCGGAAGTGCCTTCGGTCAAGTCGATCCTTGCTGGTGAGCAGAACTCGACCATCTTCAAGGATACGCGCGAACTCGCCAAGGTCACGGTCGATATGGTCGATGCACTGATGACCGGAAAAGAACCAGAAGTGAACGACACCAAGACCTATGACAATGGCGTCAAGGTTGTGCCGTCCTATCTGCTCAAGCCGGTAATCGTCGACAAGTCGAACTGGAAAGAAGTTCTGGTCGATAGCGGTTACTACAAAGAAGACCAGATCCAGTAAATTTGTGCCCGGACGCGTGCTGAAAAGCGCGTCCGGAATGCCTGCTCATTGTCATCATCCCCGCCGCCCAGTTTTCGAACTGGGTTAGGCTAACAGATTGACAGCGTTGTCTTTTTGAGAGCTGAGGGTTCGCAGAATGGTGGCATGGCAGGCTTGTAATGGGAGCGAGCGATGAATGTAGCCAATCCTGTCCCGCTTGAGCAGAACAGCGGCCAGCCGGATATCACCGGTAAACCACTCCTGGAGATGCGCGGCATCAGCAAATCCTTCGGTGTTGTAAAAGCGCTGAGTGATGTCAATTTTACCGTGATGCCGGGCGAGATTCATGCCTTTGTCGGCGAAAATGGTGCGGGCAAATCCACGCTGATGAAAGTGCTGTCGGGTGTTTATCCCTCTGGCAGCTATGAAGGTTCGATCTTCTTCGACGGAGAAGAACGGCACTTCCGCGATATCAATGATTCCGAAGCGCTTGGCATTGTCATCATCCATCAGGAATTGGCGTTGGTACCGCTCATGACGATTGCCGAGAACATTTTTCTCGTCAATCCGCCGGCAAGCTATGGTGTTATTGACCGCAGCGAAGTGCATCAACGCACCAAGGCGCTTTTGAAGAAAGTCGGCCTGACGGAATCGCCGGATACGCTGGTGACGGATATTGGCGTCGGCAAGCAGCAGCTTGTGGAAATTGCGAAAGCACTTTCCAAGCGTGTGCGACTTCTGATCCTTGATGAGCCGACAGCCAGCCTCAACGAAACGGATAGTGCGGCCTTGCTGGCATTGCTGCGCGAGTTTCGCGCGCAGGGCATTACGTCGATCTTGATTTCGCACAAGCTCAATGAAATTCGCGAAGTGGCCGACAAGATCACTGTGCTACGTGACGGTAAGGCTGTGGCGACACTTGATTGCCATGCGGGCGAGGTGGAGGAAGACGATATCATCCGCAAGATGGTCGATCGTGATCTGGAAAGCCGCTATCCAAAGCGCGACCCGAAGATTGGTGATGTGATTTTCGAAGTCGATAACTGGTCCGTTTATCATCCGCTGCATCCGGAGCGCCACTCGGTCAAAAACGTTTCGTTTAAAGTACGAGCCGGTGAAATCGTCGGTATTGCCGGCCTGATGGGCGCTGGTCGCACCGAATTTGCCATGAGCCTGTTCGGGCGCTCATGGGGCACGAATATTTCCGGCGAAGCCCGTATGAACGGAACTCCGGTCGATATTTCCACGGTTGCCCGCGCCATCAAATCGGGACTCGCCTATGTGACTGAGGACCGTAAAAAGCTGGGCCTTGTTCTTGGCGAGAATATCTCTCGCAACATATCGCTTGCACATTTGCGCGGTGTCAGCCCCAAGGGCGTGATCGACAGTATTCGCGAAATGAAGGTTGCGAACAGCTATCGCGATCAGATGAGCATCCGCTGTCACAATGTCTATCAGGAAACCGGCACGCTTTCAGGCGGCAACCAGCAGAAGGTGGTGCTGTCGAAATGGCTCTTCACCGGGCCGGATGTACTCATCCTTGATGAACCGACGCGCGGCATCGATGTGGGCGCGAAATACGACATTTACACAATCATCAATTCACTGGCTGACAGCGGCAAGGGCGTGGTCGTCATTTCATCCGAAATGCCGGAACTGATCGGTATCTGCGACCGCATTGTCGTCATGCATGAGGGAGCTTTCGTTGGCGAGGTGGCTGGCGAAGGAGCGACGCAGGAGAACATCATGCGCGCCATCATGCGGAACAAGGGAAAACAATAATGAGCGAGAACGTAATTCAGAGCGGCCCGAAAGCGCCGAGCGGTGTGGGGCGTTATCTCAAAAACAATCTGCGTGAATCGGGAATGTTGCTCTCGCTCATCGCGATCATGATCTTTTTCCAGATCGTAACCGGCGGTGTGCTGATGAAGCCGCTGAACCTGACCAATCTCGTGTTGCAGAACAGCTATATCGTCATTATGGCGCTCGGCATGTTGCTGGTCATTGTGACGGGGCATATCGATCTGTCGGTCGGCTCTGTCTGTGGCTTCATCGGGGCGCTTGCAGCCGTGATGATGGTTAAATGGGGTATTCCGTTCCCGATTGCTGCCATTTTGTGCCTGCTAGCGGGTGGTATTATTGGTGCGATGCAGGGCTTCTGGGTCGCTTATTTCAACATTCCTTCTTTTATCGTTACGCTTGCAGGTATGCTGGTCTTCAAAGGCTTGATGCTGGCAGTGCTGGGCGGTCAGTCAGTTGGTCCGTTTCCGCAGGTCTTCCAGAAGCTTTCGTCCGGCTTCATTCCTGAATTTCTGGGAACAACGTCAGGCGGTATCTATCTCACATCGCTGATACTGGGCGTGATCATTGCGGCATTTCTTGTTTGGCAAAGTGCCAAATCGCGCGCCCGCCACATCGCGCATGAGGTGGAGACAGAGCCTTTCGGCCTTTTTGTCATCAAGAACATACTGTTCTTTGCAGGTATTGCTTATCTCGCGCTGCTGATTTCATCGCATCGGGGTATGCCGAATGTGCTGATCATTATGGCGGTATTGATTGCAGCTTACGCGTTTCTCACCAACCGCACGGTGATAGGACGCCAGATTTATGCGGTTGGCGGCAATCGTCACGCGGCCAAGCTTTCGGGTGTTAAAACCGAGCGGCTGACATTTCTTGTATTCGTGAATATGGGCGTGTTGGCTGCTCTTGCAGGTCTCGTTTTTGCAGCACGTCTTAATACTGCGACACCAAAGGCCGGCCTTGGCTTTGAGCTCGATGTGATTGCGGCCTGCTTTATCGGTGGCGCATCGGCTTATGGTGGCGTTGGGCGCGTAACAGGTGCTGTGATCGGTGCGCTCATCATGGGTGTAATGAACAACGGCATGTCGATTCTTGGCATCGGCATTGACTACCAGCAAGTGATCAAGGGGATTGTTCTGTTGGGTGCTGTCTGCATCGACGTCTATAATCAGCGCCGATGAAAGTTTGATTTTTCGCCTGGTGGGAGAGGCAGGCGAAAGCAATCGGGTCGGAACTTTGTTCCGGCCCGATTTGTATTTTTAGATGGCTGTGCGGCGGGCGTGGTCAAGATAAATCTGGCGCAAACGCGCTGCGACCGGACCGGGTTTGCCATCTGCGATCGGCTTACTGTCGATCACGGTGATCGGCGTCACAAAGGTGCCAGCACTGGTGAGGAAAGCCTCCTTTGCGGCATAAGCCTCATCGATGGTGAAAGCGCGTTCTTCAAGCTTGATGCCGGTCTCGGCGATCAGTTGCAGGAGCGACAGGCGCGTGCAGCCGGGCAGAATGGAATTGCTGTTGGGGCGCGTGACGATGACATCGTCCTGCGTCACGATGTAGGCAGTCGATGAGGCACCCTCGGTCACATAGCCGTCTTCAATCATCCATGCTTCTTCGCAGCCAGCATTTTTGGCGATTTCCTTGGCGAGCGCTTGCGGCAGGAGGCAGACGGTTTTGATGTCGCGACGCTTCCAACGCAGGTCTTCAAGCGAAAGCACGCGGGCACCGGTTTTCAGCGCAGGCTTGTCGAGAAGCGATACCGACTGTGTGAAAAGAACCACGGAAGGTTTCATGTCTTTTGAAGGAACAAAGTCACGGTCGCGACCATCGCCGCGTGTCACCTGAAGATAGACCAGCCCCTCTGTCAGATTGTTGCGGCGGATAAGCTCGCGCTCGATCGTGACGATTTCGTTTTCGCTCATCGGCATCGGAATACCGATTTCACCGGTCGAGCGGCGCAGGCGTCGCATATGTGGCTCGCTGTCGATAAGCTTGCCTTCAAGCACGGCGGTTACTTCGTAAATACCGTCGCCGAACAGGAAGCCACGGTCAAAGATGGAAATGCGCGCATCGCGGGCGGTGACATAGTCGCCATTGACATAGACGATGCGATTTTCAAGTTCTTCTGCTGAAACGGCCATGATGGGATAAGTCCTGAAATGAAAGGGCCGCGACAAAGGTCGCGGCCCTTTCATAATTCACTCGATATTCTCAAGGAACCATTAATTTCAGGCGGCCTGATTGGCCGCCGTGATTGCCTCACCGCGGATTTCCTCGGTCAGTTTCAGGCGGAGTTCGGAAAATTCCGGGCTGGCTTTGACCTGATAAGAACGCGGATGCTCGATATCGACCGGTGTGATCGATTTGATCTTGCCGGGACGTGCCGTCATCGTGACCACGCGTGTTGCCATGAAGATCGCTTCTTCAATGTCATGCGTGACGAAGATCACGGTCTTCTGCTCACGTTCCCATATGCCGAGCAAAAGCTCCTGCATCAGTCCGCGTGTCTGATTGTCGAGCGCGCCGAATGGTTCATCGAGAAGCAGAATTTTGGGATCGTTGGCGAGTGCGCGGGCAATCGCCGTGCGCTGCTGCATGCCGCCCGAAAGCTGCTTGGGCCAATGATTTTCAAAACCACGCAGGCCGACTTTGTCGATGTAATTATCGACGATTTCGCGCGCCTGCTTTTCCGGCACACCTTTTTCACGAAGCCCGAAGCCGACATTCTGCCGGATGGTGAGCCATGGAAAAAGTGTGTAGGACTGAAACACCATGCCGCGATCAGCACCGGGACCTTTGACTGATTGACCTTCGAGCGTCACCGTGCCGGTGCTTGGCTTGTCGAGGCCCGCAATGATGCGCAGAAGCGTGGACTTTCCACAGCCTGAAGGGCCCAGAATGGTGACGAAATCATTTTTTGGAATGATGAGATCGGTTGCCTGTAGCGCCAGTGTCGGCTTGCCACCATGTACGCCCGGGAATGTGCGGCTCACACCCGTGATAACGAGTTCCTGTTCGGTTTTCGTAACCATTACGCAAACCTCCATGCGAAGAGCCAGCGGTTGAAATATTTGAAGGCGAGATCAGAAATCAGGCCAATGACACCAATCACGATGATGCCGAAGATGATCTGGCCAGTGGCCATCAGCGCCTGCGAATTGATGATCATGTAGCCGATGCCGGACGATGCGCCGATGAGTTCTGCGACGATCACATAAGTCCAGGCCCAGCCGAGTACCAGACGTAGCGTTTCGGCGATATCTGGTGCACTTGCAGGCATCAATACGCGGCGAATGATACCGCTGTCTTTCGCACCGAGTGTGTACGCGGCCTCAACGAGATCGCGACGCGTATTGGATACAGTGACCGCGATCATGAGAATGATCTGGAAGACGGCACCAATGAAAATGACCAATAGTTTCTGAGTTTCTCCGATGCCGGACCAGAGGATCAACAGCGGAACGAAGGCGGATGCCGGCAGATAGCGGGCGAAAGAAACGAACGGCTCCAGCAGCGCTTCAATCGGCTTATATGCACCCATCGCAATGCCGAGCGGAATGGCGACGAGGCTCGCGAGAATAAAACCGCCGAGCACGCGCCAGACTGTCATTCCTATATCGGACATAAAGCCTTGATTGGCGATGAGATCCCATCCGTCTCTGACCATAGTGATCGGGTCTGCAAGGAAGGTGGACGAGACAAAGCCGCCAAGTGTGGCAACGCCCCAGAAGAGGAAGAAAAGCACGAAGAACAGAATTCCCAAAAAAATCCGGGCTCCGTTTCCGATGGGTTGCATAGGCTGCATAGACATATCCGTTCAGTCAGACGGTTGCCTCAAGGGGGAGGCGGAAATGAAACAGACCCGGAGCTAACTCCGAGTCTGCGTTGTGAGGTCATTTACTTGATAAAGCTGATATCAACAATCTCGTCGAGATTTGGCTTCGTCTTGATTACACCAGCGTCAAGCAGGAGCTTTGCAGCTTCTTCCGAAAACTCCTTGAACTCGCCTTCAAAGAACTTCTGGTTGGCGGCTTTGTCCTGCCAACGCAGATAGGCTGCCGATTTGCCAAATTCCTCACCCGACTGCTTCACGTCCTTGCCCATGATTTCATAGGATTTGGCTGGGTCAGCAGCGATCATTTCAAGCGCTTCAAAATAGCTGGTGGCGATTGCCTTTGCAGCTTCCGGGTTCTTTTCGAGGAAGTCTGGTGTGCAGCCAACCGTATCCATCACTGCCGGATATTCGAGCGTGGTGGCGAGAATTTTGCCTTTGTCTGGTGCTGCGCGAACTGTCGAAAGATATGGCTCGTAGGTCATGGCCGCATCGTTCTGGCCTGCAACGAAAGCCTGTGCTGCTGGTCCCGGCTCCATGTTGACGATCTTCACGTCCTTGGTCGTCATGCCGTTCTTGGCCAGCATATAGGCCAGGAAGAAATAGGGCGATGTGCCGGGGGCCGAAGCTGCGATCGTCTTGCCCTTGAGATCAGCGAAGGAATTCACATCGCCGCGCACGGCAATGCCGTCCGCGCCATAGGACTTGTCCATCTGGAAAATCTGCTTGGTTTTGACGCCAGCGGAGTTCCAGATAATCCATGTTTCAACGGTGGTCGCTGCACACTGAATGTCGCCGGACGCCAGCGCGAGATGGCGGCTTGCTTGCGGAATTTTATTGAGCGTGACGTCGAGGCCGTTCTTCTTGAAGATGCCTGCTTCTTTAGCAAGTGTCAGCGGACCAAAACCAGTCCAGCCCGAAAAGCCGATTGCGACTTTTGTTTCTGCCTGTGCGGCAGAAGCGAAGGTGAGAGCTGCGAGTGCTGCACCTGCCAGCCATGAAGTTTTCATATGTGAACCCCTTTTTTGTTTTAAGCATATACATATTCTTGCAGACAAATTAGCAGGACCATGATTTCTGTCCAGAGAGATATGCAAAGAAGCCTTTGCTTTGTCGTCTGGTAAAATACAACATAAGACGTTGATTATAGTTGTATAATCGAAATCTTATAGACGATCCCCTTACCAATAAGTTCTACAGAAAACTGAGCCTCTCCCGATAGGATCAGGCAGTCATGCTGGCCGAGATGTGCGATTCTGCTGTCGCTTTTTAGCTCAAAATTTCCTTCTGCACAGAAAACAAGCATAGTGCCGCGATCTGGTGCAATGATCGCCGAATCATTTGTGACAATACGTTCGACCTGATGCGTGAAGCGCCCGCGTCGTGTCATGACGTTGAGATCGGTGATTGTTCCGTCGATGAGGCGGGCACCAGAGCTGGCGTCGGCGGCAAAAGCAAAGGGTGCTGTCTCGCGGCTGAGAGTCGTTTCTAAACCTTCAACGTCGAGAACAATGCCGATGCCTTCCAGCACCGACAATGTGCGATCAATGTCGGGAAAGACCGAAAACGGGCCGTCATTGGCAACGGTTGCAGTGGAAATGCGCCAGTCGAAATTATCGACTGACGCATTGATCGGATGGATTGCGATTTCGACCGTGACACCGCCGCCGTTTTTCCACGGCATGCGGCGATGATCCTGCGCTTTAAGGACTTTGAATTCCATTAATTCAGCCAGCCGTTTGATACTGCCCAGAAAGCAACGGGTGCGGTGAGCAGAATGCTCAAAGCCGTGCGAATGTACCAGATGACGATCAAATCACGGAATTTGAGCGGTACTGATGTCGCCAGAACGCATGGGATAGAAGCGGACAGGAAGAGAACCTGACTGACCGAAACCACAGCAGCAACAAACTTCAAGGCGACGTCTGCATCTTTCAGAAGAATGGCGGGTAGGAACATTTCAGCAAGACCGGATGCCATGGATTTCGCAGCAAGCATTGGATCGGAAAACTGCGCGAGCCATGTGAACGGATAAAGCGCAAGGCCGAGGACGTCGAAAATCGGCGTATATTTTGCTGCAAGCAGGCCAAGAAGGCCGACGGCCATGATGCTTGGCAAAATCATCGATGCCATGCGCAGACCATCAAGGAAAGTTGCCCAGAGCAGAGGTAAAAGCTTTGGTGCGCTCTGTGCCTGAGTAATGCCCGCATCAATCGCAGTTTCAATGCGACCTTTGCCTGCTGGCAGCGGCACGTCGCGGTCTTCTGGATGATCCATACGGCTTAGCGGCCACAGGCGCGCTGCAATCGCTGAGACGATGAATGTGACGAAGAAGGTCGTCCAGAAATACAGATTCCATGACTCCATCAGACCAAGCGTCCGTGCGACGATAATCATGAAGGTTGCAGAAACTGTCGAAAATCCCGTTGCAACGATTGCAGCTTCTCGTGCTGTGTATTTGCCTTCTTTATAAACGCGGTCAGTGATCAGAAGTGCCAGCGAATAGCTTCCAACGAATGAAGCCACAGCATCAATTGCCGACCAGCCCGGTGTGCGCCAGATGGGGCGCATCACAGGTTGCACAATAACGCCGGTGAATTCGAGCAGGCCGTAACCGATCAGAAAAGCGAGCGCCAGTGCACCGATTGGCACAATCAGGCCGACGGAAAGCACCAGTTTGTCAAACAGGAAAGGCAGCATGTCTGGAGTGAACAGCAATGCCGGACCGACATTTGCCAGATACATGGCCGTTGCAACAAGTCCGAGCAAACGCAATACCGAGAAGATTTTTTCCGTCAGGTTTTTCTTCCATGTGCCCGTGACGAACGGTCCAAACGCACCATAAGCAATAAGCAGGCAGACAAACACCAGAGCGACAGGGCGTAGTTCTGTTGCCAGTGCCGTTGCGGCATGATCGAGCAGAATGGTGGATTTGCCGCCAATAGTAACAGGAACGAAGAAGAAAAAGATTCCTATGAAGCTGTATATCACCAGCTTTAGTGCCGCCGTTCCGCGTGAGGGTTCCTGGCCGCTAAGCGTTGTGTCCGTCATCGATATTCCCCGGTATTACGTGTATTTTTGAACATGAAAAAAAGGCGGCCCCATAAGGGCCGCCTTTGATTGGGTTCTTAGTTTCCAAGGATCGCCGGAAGGCGAAGACCCTGCTGCTTTGCCCAGTCGAGCGCTTCTTCATAGCCCGCATCGGCATGACGCATAACGCCGGTAGCCGGATCATTCCACAGCACGCGACCGATGCGCTGGTCGGCATCTTCCGAACCGTCGCAGCAGATGACCATGCCCGAATGTTGGGAGAAGCCCATGCCGACGCCGCCACCATGATGGAGCGATACCCATGTCGCACCCGATGCGGTGTTGAGCAACGCATTGAGCAGCGGCCAGTCGGAGACTGCGTCCGAGCCGTCTTTCATGGATTCGGTTTCACGGTTTGGCGAAGCGACGGAGCCGCTATCCAGATGATCGCGACCAATGACGATAGGTGCTTTCAACTCGCCGTTGCGAACCATTTCGTTGAAGGCAAGGCCGAGGCGGTGACGATCTCCAAGGCCAACCCAGCAGATGCGGGCTGGCAGGCCCTGAAATGCGATGCGTTCTTTCGCCATGTCGAGCCAGTTGTGCAGGTGCTTGTTGTCTGGCAGCAGCTCTTTCACCTTGGCATCGGTCTTTGCAATATCCTCTGGATCGCCGGAAAGCGCTGCCCAGCGGAAAGGTCCAATGCCGCGGCAGAACAATGGGCGGATATAGGCCGGAACGAAACCGGGGAAATCGAAGGCGTTTTCAAGACCTTCTTCGAGCGCCATCTGGCGGATATTGTTGCCGTAATCGACCGTTGGAATGCCCTGATTGTGGAAGTCGAGCATGGCCTGAACCTGCACCTTCATCGAAGCGCGGGCAGCTTTTGCGACAGCCTTCGGGTCGCTTTCCTGCTTGGCGCGCCATTCAGCGACGCTCCAGCCGATTGGCAGATAGCCATGCACCGGATCATGCGCCGAGGTCTGGTCCGTCACGATGTCAGGGCGCACGCCGCGCTTGACGAGTTCCGGGAAAATTTCGGCAGCATTGCCGATCAGCGCAATGGACTTGGCTTCGCCTGCCTTGGTCCATTCGTCGATCTTTGCCAGAGCTTCATCGAGGCTATGGGTCTTTTCATCGACATAGCGGGTGCGCAGGCGGAAATCAGCGCGGGTTTCGTCGCACTCGACTGCGAGGCAGCAAGCACCAGCCATGACGGCTGCGAGAGGCTGTGCTCCGCCCATGCCGCCAAGGCCACCGGTCAGAATCCATTTGCCCTTGAGGTTGCCGTCATAATGCTGGCGACCGGCTTCCACGAAGGTTTCATAGGTGCCCTGAACAATGCCCTGTGCACCGATGTAAATCCACGAACCGGCGGTCATCTGGCCATACATGGCGAGACCCTTCTTATCCAGCTCGTTGAAATGATCCCAGGTCGCCCAATGCGGCACGAGATTGGAATTGGCGATGAGAACGCGCGGTGCATCCTTGTGGGTGCGGAACACGCCCACCGGCTTGCCCGACTGCACCAGCAAGGTTTCGTCTTCATTGAGCGTCTTGAGGGTCGCGACAATCTTGTCGAAATCATCCCATGTGCGCGCAGCGCGGCCAATGCCGCCATAGACGACCAGCTCATGCGGGCGTTCGGCGACATCCGGGTCAAGGTTGTTCATCAACATGCGCAGGGGGGCTTCGGTGAGCCAGCTCTTGGCGTTGAGTTCGGTGCCGCGTGGAGCGCGTACATCGCGCTCATTATGACGTGGGTTGGACATGGTGTTCTCCTCAGGATTTCAGTTCTGCGGCTATTGTTTCCAGCCGCTGCAAAAGGGTTTTGAGATGTACGCGAAGCTTGTCCGCCTTGGCCTCGTCGTAGGCGAAGGGAACCGCTTCGGTCGCAAGATGAGTCGATTGCGCCAATTCCATCTGGATAGCGTGGACGCCGTTTTCGGGCTTGCCATAGTGGCGGGTCGTCCAGCCGCCTTTGAAACGTCCATTGAGAATGGATGTGTAGTCGGTGGCGTTTTGGGTCGCTTCCACGGCTGCTGCTTCGATTTCCGGTGCGCAGGTCTTGCCCAAATCTGTGCCGATGTTGAAGTCCGGCAGCTTGCCTTCAAACAGGAACGGGATATGCGAGCGGATCGAGTGGCAATCATAAAGGATCGCCACGCCATGGATCGCCTTCACGCGCTCGATTTCGGCTGTAAGTGCATCGTGATACGGCTTGTGAAAACGGGTGATGCGATCGGTGATGTCAGCTTCTTTCGGCGCTTCGCCGTCTTTCCAGATGGCAAGGCCGTCAAAGTCTGTGTCCGGGATCAACGTCGTTGTGTTCTGACCCGGATAGAGGCTGACGCCTGCCGGATCGCGATTGGCATCGATGCAATAGCGATGAAAGGTTGCGCGGACGGTCGTTACATTGTCCAGCAGCCCGTCATAGAGCTGATGGATGTGCCAGTCGGTGTCGGCGAGAATACGACCATTGTCATTGAGTCGTGACCAGATGTCATCGGGAACATCCGTGCCCGTGTGGGGAAGGCCGAGAATGACGGGCGACGTGCCCTGCCTGACTTCAAAGACGCTCATATCAGGCCTCCAGTGCAGGCAGGATATTGGCGCTGATGCTGCCGGTGAACGAGCCGTCGGCGATGATGGTGCTTGCGCTTGCCAAATCGTTGGCCATGTAGCGGTCGACATCCAGCGTCGAAACTTTGGCGCGCAGAACGGCGATGGCGCTTTTCAGTTCTGGACTGGTTTCAAGCGGGCCGCGCAGCTCGACGCCGAGCGCGCCGGTCAATGCTTCAATGCCGATGATTGCGTTAAGGTTTTCAGTCATCTGCAACAGGCGGCGCGCGCCATGGCAAGCCATGGAAACGTGATCTTCCTGATTGGCGGAGGTTGGTGTGGAATCAACCGATGCCGGATGCGCCATCTGCTTGTTTTCGCTCATGAGCGCAGCAGAGGTGACTTCCGCAATCATAAGGCCAGAGTTGAGGCCAGGTTTTTTTGCAAGGAAGGCTGGGAGGCCGAAGGAAAGCGCAGGATCAACCAGAAGTGCAATGCGGCGCTGGGCAATTGCGCCGATTTCGCAGACAGCAAGCGCGATCTGATCGGCTGCGAAAGCAACCGGTTCGGCATGGAAGTTGCCGCCGGAAACTACACTGTCATCGGAGAGGACGAGCGGATTGTCGGTGACGGCATTGGCTTCGATTTCAAGCGTTTGAGCTGCCTGACGCAGAATGTCGAGGCAGGCACCATCCACCTGTGGCTGACAACGGATGCAATAAGGGTCCTGCACGCGCTGATCTCCTTCAAGGTGGCTCTCGCGAATGACCGAACCAGACAGCAGATTGCGCAGTGCGGCAGCCGTATCGATCTGGCCCTGATGACCGCGCAATGTGTGAATATCGGGATGGAACGGGGCAGTTGAACCCATGGCCGCATCGGTCGAAAGTGCGCCGGTGATGAGGGCTGCCTGCAATGCGCGATGCGCGCGGAACAGGCCGGCCAATGCCAATGCAGTCGAGGTCTGTGTGCCGTTGATGAGTGCGAGACCTTCCTTCGCAGCCAGAACGACGGGCTTGAGACCTGCTTGATTGAGGGCTCTCGCAGATGGAAGGCGTTCGCCCTGATAGAAGGCTTCGCCTTCGCCGATCATGGCCGCTGCCATATGAGCGAGCGGTGCGAGATCGCCAGAAGCGCCAACCGAACCCTTGGCCGGGATCATCGGGATCACGCCTTTTTCGAGCATGGCTTCGATGAGGGTTATGAGTTCAAGCCGCACGCCTGACGCACCGCGGCCAAGCGAAATGAGCTTGAGCGCCATGATGAGGCGCACGATGTCTTCGCTCAGCGGTTCACCCACACCGCAGCAATGTGACAGGATCAGATTACGTTGAAGCGTTGCCACATCTTCGGGCGCGATACGGATTGAGGCGAGCTTACCAAAGCCGGTATTGATGCCATAAACCGGTGCATCGCCCGCGGCTATTTCGGCAATGCGTGCTGCTGCTTTTTCAATGCCTGCATGAAAGGACGGATCAATACGGACGGCGAGGTTTTCACGATAAATCTGTTTCAGCGTGCTCAGCGCAACGCTGCCGGGCTTCAATATGAGGGTCATGGAAAGCTCCATTGAGATATGAACTAAATGTGGCCTTTGAAAACCCGCTTCCAGAGCGGGTTGAAGCCAATACGGTAAACGAGCTCTGCCGGACGTTCGACGCTCCAGATGGCAAGGTCAGCATCCTTGCCCACTTCCAGCGTTCCAGTGTGGTCAAGCACGCCAAGGGCACGGGCTGCTTCGCGGGTGACGCCCGCAATGCATTCATCGACCGTCATGCGGAACAGGGTTGCGCCCATGTTCATGGTGAGCAGAAGCGAGGTCAGCGGCGAGGTGCCGGGATTGTTGTCGGTGGCCAGTGCCATCTTTGTGCCAGCCGCACGGAAAAGATCGACCGGCGGCTTTTGCGTTTCGCGGATGAAATAATAAGCGCCGGGAAGCAGAACCGCGACGGTTCCAGCTTTCGCCATAGCTGCCGCGCCGTCCGCATCGGTATATTCGAGATGATCGGCGGAAAGCGCATTGTAAGAAGCGGCAAGAGCTGCGCCATGCAGATTGGAAAGCTGGTCTGCGTGGAGTTTGACCTGAAGGCCGTGCGCCTTTGCAGCATCGAAAACGCGGGCGATTTCATCCGGCAGGAAGGCTATGCCTTCGCAAAAACCGTCAACCGCATCAGCCAGATTTTCAGCGGCGATAGCCGGAAGCATGTCGTTAATGACGCGGGCGATATAGGCGGCTTTATCGCCATTCATTTCCGGAGGTAGGGCGTGCGCGCCAAGGAAGGTGGTGCGAACGGCGACATCGCGTTCATGCCCAAGACGGCGAGCCGCACGTAACGACTTTGCTTCGCTTTCCGTATCAAGACCATAACCCGATTTGACTTCAACCGTCGTCACACCTTCAGCAATCAGCGCATCAAGGCGGGGCAGGGTTTCACGCACCAGATCATCTTCGCTGGCCGCACGCAGGTTTTTAACGGAGGAAACAATGCCGCCGCCTGCACGTGCCACTTCTTCGTAAGTGGCACCATTCAGGCGCAGCTCAAACTCATGCGCGCGATTGCCTGCGTGGACCAGATGCGTGTGACAGTCGATCAGGCCGGGCGTTATCAGGCGGTTTTCGCAGTCGATTTTCTCGAAGGATGCGTATTCGGCGGGGAGAGCATTTTCCGGACCGACATAAGCGATCTTGCCGTCTTTCACGGCGAGCGCTGCATTGTCGATGAGCCCCAGACCTTCGGCGTTTTCATCCAAGGTGGCGATGCGTGCCTGCGTTAAAACGAAGTTGGTTTTCTGTGTCATGAGCGTTTTCTCGCTTCCCCTGTTTTTCGATAATGTATATACATAATAGCGAAGTCGCCAAGAGAAAAAATGCATCCGATTGCGATCTGTTGAAAAGTGATGCAGCAAAATGGGCGGAAAGAGGAGCGGAACATAATGTCAGCCACGGTCGAAAAAACGCAATTTATCCATGCCGGACAGGCGCTTCTGCAAACGGGGTGGGCGGATGATGTGCGGCTTGGCATTGTCGATGGAAAAATCGCATCTGTGGAAACTGGCGCTAGCGCGCAGTCGGGCGACGAACATCATGCAGTGATTGTTTCTGGCATGCCAAATCTGCACAGCCATGCGTTCCAATATGGCATGGCGGGACTTGCCGAACGGCGTGGACCTTCCGCTGACAGCTTCTGGAGCTGGCGCGAGATCATGTATAAGTTCGCGCTGACCATGACGCCGGAACAGGCGGAAGCGGTCGCGTTGCGGCTTTATGTCGATATGCTGGAAGCCGGTTTCACGCGTGTCGGTGAGTTTCATTATCTGCATCATGATCGCGATGGCACGCCTTACAGCAATATCTCGGAAATGGCGGATCGTATTGTCTCGGCAGCGCAAACTGCTGGTATCGGGCTGACATTGTTGCCGGTGCTTTACGCACATTCGACATTCGGCGGTGCCGATCCGAATGAAGGCCAGCGCCGTTTCATCAATGATGAAGCAAGCTTTGCGCGCCTAATCGAAGGCTGCCAGAAGGCGCTTGCCGGTTTCGATGGTGCCGTACTTGGCGTGGCCCCGCACAGTCTGCGTGCTGTCACCCCGGATGAATTGACATTTGCGGCAAAGCTTTTGCCGGATGCGCCTGTGCATATTCACATTGCCGAACAGGTCAAGGAAGTGGAAGACTGCATTGCGTGGTCCGGACAGCGACCTGTTGAATGGCTGCTTGACCATCAGGAATTGTCGTCGCGCTGGTGCCTCATCCACGCGACCCATATGACCGACGCGGAAACCATGCGCATGGCTGAGACGGGCGCGATTGCTGGTCTTTGCCCGGTCACGGAAGCCAATCTGGGTGACGGAACCTTCAATGCTACGGTCTTTCACAAGGCAGGCGGCAAGTTCGGCGTTGGCTCGGATTCGAATGTGCTGATCGGTATCAGCGATGAGTTGCGCCAGTATGAATATTCGCAGCGTCTCCTGCACCGCGCGCGTAATGTTCTGGCCGAGAACGAGGGATCGACAGGCCGCGCACTTTTCGATGGCTCGGTGACCGGCGGCAATATCGCTATGGGACGCGCAGGCGATGGCTTGAAAGTGGGGGCTTCGGCCGATTTTGTATCGCTTGATGTTGAGCGTCTGCCCCATGCAAAAAGGGATGCGGCTCTCGATGGCTGGATTTTTGCCGGTCGTGCGCGTGCCTCTGATGTGTGGGTGCGTGGCGTGAAACAGGTGGAGGGTGGACATCACCGCTTGCGCGATGAAGCCGAGCGTGCTTTCCAGAAAGTGATCGGCGAATTGTTGGATTAAAAGGGGCGTATGATGCAGGACAATTCATCCAGAAATGGCGATCCGACCATATCGCTGCACCAGCGCATTCTGGATGATATCGAAACACGCATCATTTCCGGCGAATGGCAGCCGGGGCATCGCATCCCGTTTGAACATGAACTGACTGAGCACTATAATTGCTCACGTATGACCGTGAACAAGGCGCTGACGCAGCTGGCAAAGGCCGGTCTGATTGAGCGCAAGCGCCGTTCGGGCAGTTTCGTGTCTTTTCCGCAATCGCAGGCAGCGATCCTCGAAATCCACGATATTCGCGATGAAGTGGCAGCGCTTGGCGTTCCCTATCGCTATGAACTACTGACACGACGCGACCGTCTGAGTGGCCCAGCGGATGCCAAACATATCGATATGCCGCGCCATACGCCGTTAATCGAACTCGTCTGTCGACACTATGCAGGCAAGCGTGTGTTTGCGTTGGAAGAACGCTTCATCAGTCTCGATGCTGTGCCGAGTGCAGATACTACCAATTTTGCAGAGCAATCGCCTGGACCTTGGCTGGTTGCCTGCGTGCCATGGAGCAGTGCACAGCATTCGATTCGGGCAGTTGTGGCCACACAGGATAATGCTGCAACGCTCGGTGTCGCGGCTGGATCGCCCTGTCTTGTGGTCGAACGCCAGACATGGAATGCCGATCAACCGGTCACGCATGTGCGCTTCACCTATCCCGGTGACAGCCACGCGCTGGTGGCGAAGTTCACCCCTTCGCAGAGTTGATTTTTGCAATGTAACGTAACGTTATTACGCTTTTGGTTGCCTCGCGCTTAGTGGCCGCTAAAATGATAATGCGCAGAATCCTTTGCACGACATTCTAGATAATGCGATTCATAAAAAAGCCGCCGCAAGGGAAGAAGCGGCGGCCAAGTTGCGGCGTCTCTGGGTGGTGATCACGCCGCGCGTTTGAGAGCATCTCCGATCATGGAAACGATGGTGTCGATCTGTTCTTTTTCCACGATCAAAGGTGGCGAAAGAGCAATCACATCGCCAGTCACGCGGATCAGAAGGCCTTTCTTGAAGCAATCGGTAAACACGTCATAAGCGCGTGCGCCGACGGCGCCTTCGCGTGACGAAAGTTCGATTGCACCAACGAGGCCGAGGTTGCGGATGTCGATGACATTTGGTGCATCTTTGAGCGAATGAAGAGCATTCTGCCAATGCTCGGCCAGTTCAGCACCACGGGTCAGAAGCCCTTCTTCAGCGTAGATTTCAAGTGTTGCGAGACCGGCAGCGCAAGCGACCGGATGACCGGAATAGGTGTAGCCGTGGAAGAGCTCGATGGCGTTTTCCGGACCGGTCATCAGCGCGTCGTGCACTGCGCGGCTTGCAAAGACTGCACCCATCGGGATTGCGCCGTTGGTGAGGCCCTTGGCGGTTGTGACGAGGTCAGGTTTTACGCCGAAATAATCAACTGCGAATGGTGTTCCGAGACGACCGAAGCCGGTGATGACTTCGTCATAGATCACCAGAATGCCGTGCTTGTCAGCGGTTGCGCGGATGCGTTCGAGATAGCCCTTCGGCGGGAGAACGACACCGGCAGAACCGGACATTGGTTCGACTATGACGGCGGCAATCTTTTCTGCGCCGTGCAGCTGAACCAGACGTTCCAGATCATCAGCCAGTTCAATGCCGTGTGCTGGCAAGCCCTTGGAGAATGCATTGCGGCCAATATCAAGCGTATGACGCATATGGTCGGCAGGAATCTGCGGGAAAACGCGGCGGTTGTTGACGAGGCCACCGACAGAAATGCCGCCAAAGCCAACGCCGTGATAGCCTTTTTCACGGCCAATCACGAGGGTACGGGTGCCCTGACCGATTGCACGCTGATAAGCGATGGCGATCTTGAGCGCCGTATCGACCGATTCCGAACCGGAATTGGTGAAGAACACGCGGTCGAGTTTGGCATCCGGGCCGCCGGGCGCAATGGCTGCGAGCTTTTCTGCAAAGTCGAATGCAACATTGTGGCCCATCTGGAAGGTCGGCGCGAAGTCCATGGTCGAGATCTGGCGCTCAACAGCCTGTGTGATCTGTTTGCGGCCATGACCGGCATTACAGCACCAAAGACCAGCCGTGCCATCCAGAACCTGCTTGCCGTCGACATCGGTGTAATACATGCCCGAAGCGCTTGCGAGCAGGCGTGGAGCGGCCTTGAACTGGCGGTTCGCAGTGAACGGCATCCAGAAGTTATCAAGGCTTGGCGCGTTGGTGTTATTCAGCATTAGGACCTCCTATTTTGAGAACAGGAGGACACGCTTTGTCGAAGGCAACAAGTCCTTTTCTCTATAAATTTAACTCATTGAAATTACTTGGTTTAAAATTGTAGTTTGTGCTATATCGAACATCATAAACAGTAAGGGAACTGTCGATGAGCATCGATATTGGCGGCCGGCTTCGCTATGTGCGTATGCGGCAGAATCTGTCGCAGCGAGAGCTGGCAAAACGGGCTGGTGTGACCAACTCTACCATATCGCTGATCGAGGCCAACCAGTCCAATCCATCCGTTGGCGCATTAAAACGCATTCTTGACGGTATTCCTATTGGTATGGCCGAGTTTTTTGCGCTTGAGCCGGATGCGCCGCACAAGGTCTTCTATCAGGCGGACGAGCTGGTGGAGATAGGAAAGGGACCGATTTCCTATCGTCAGGTGGGCGATCATCTCTTTTCGCGCTCGTTGCAAATTCTCAAAGAGCGCTATGAGCCGGGTTCAGACACGGGCAAGGTTCTGCTCATGCATGAGGGCGAGGAGGGGGGCATCGTCATGTCTGGCCGCATTGAAGTGACGGTCGGAAGTGAGCGCCGGATCCTGGGGCCGGGGGATGCTTATTATTTCTCAAGCAAGCTGCCGCACCGTTTTCGCTGTGTCGGTCCGGTCGCCTGCGAAATTGTCAGCGCCTGTACCCCGCCAAGTTTCTAACCATTTGTTCTCACATATTATTTTAAGAAAATTTGGTTCCCGATTTTTCTGGAAATGCTCTATATCGGCACGACCCACGAGCGTTTGATCTGCTGCATTGGAATTTCGGATTTGATATTCCGAACGCCCTTTATCTTGCCGATATATTCCATCTGGAATTTTCTAAAGCCTTCAAGATCCGGTGTGATAACACGCAGCAGAAAGTCGCAATCGCCCGCCATCAGGTGGCATTCAACGATCTGTGGCAGCTTTTCAATTGCTTTGACGAAAGTCGTGACGGTTTCCTCATCCTGTCCCGTCAGCCATATGCGGACATAGACCGTAAACCCCATACCGAGCCTGGCTGCATCGACCAGTGCAACATAGCGTTCGATGAAGCCAGCATCTTCCAATTGCTTCACCCTGCGCAGACAAGGCGAAGGTGACAAGCCAACACGCTCGGCAAGCTCGGTGTTGTTAATCTTACCTTCCTGCTGGAGCACTCGGAGAATCGCACGGTCGATTGCGTCAATTGATATTGGCATTTTAATGCGCCTAGTTAACTATTGTTGGCATTATCCATCAATATACTGTGCATTAAGAGCGTAAAAGCAACAAAAATCTGTGTGGTTTGGCGTATTTTCCCGGTTCAGAATGAGCGACTTTGCCGCTCTTTCCAGAAGGAAATAATCGATGCGTAGTATGGATTTTGTCGAGGGACAGAGCGGAATCTCCCGGCAATCAGAGGCCTTGCGTGGCTTGCGGGAAGCCGTTCCTGTGTTTTTAAGTTTCGTTCCGTTTGCTTTGCTGCTCGGTGCGCAAGCAACCCAGAAGGGACTGAGCCCGGTTGAAGTGCCGATGATGACGGGCCTGAATTTTGGTGGTGGTTCCGAGTTTGCGGCCATTGGTTTGTGGACATCGCCGCCGCATATTCTGCTGATTGTTGCGATAACATTTCTGGTCAATAGCCGACATTTTCTGATGGGTGCAGCCCTTGCGCCTCTCATCAAGCATTTGCCGAAACGTAAGGCGTTTCTAACGCTGTTCTTCATGTGTGACGAGAGCTGGGCCATGGGGCTAGCCGATGCACGCAAGTCTGGTGGAAACTTCAGCATTCGTTATTATTTTGGCGCGGCCCTTGGCCTTTATGTGACGTGGATTTTCTTCACCACCGTCGGCGCACTCGTTGGCCCGGTATTGGGTGACGTCAAGCGCTTTGGCTTTGATATGGCGTTTCCTGCCGTCTTCATCGTGATCCTCGCCGGTATGTGGAAAGGGCCTGTTGCGGCACTTCCCTGGCTGGTCAGCCTCATTGTGGCAGGCATAACCTATCTCACTATTCCGGGCGCCTGGTATGTGCCAGCAGGTGTAATCGCTGGACTTATGGTTGCATGGCGGCAGGCGAAACCAGAATGATGATTGAACCTTCACACGCGATCACGATCCTGCTCATGGCTTCCGTGACCTATATGACGCGCATTGGCGGATATATTTTTCTACGCAATCGTACACTGAGCCCGCGGGCCCTGCTATTGCTGGAAAGTGCGCCGGGCTGTGTTCTGATCAGCGTTATTGCACCGGAGTTTTTCACCGGCAAGCCTGCTGATATGATTGCTCTCGCGCTGACGATTGCCGCTGCAACCCGGTTCCCCATGCTGGTAACTGTGGCCGTGGCCATCACTTCCGCTGGGTTGCTACGCCATCTCATCGGCTAGAAGCGAAGCGAAGCGGAGGGGTTTACTCCGCTTCCTCGACACCGTCGATTTATGCGTAACGCGCAATGCTGAGATCGTCTGCTTTGATATCTGGTGTGTTACCGGAGATGAGATCGGCCAGCAGCTTGCCCGACCCCGGACCCATGGTCCATCCAAGTGTGCCGTGGCCCGCATTGATAAACACATTGTCGAAGCGGGTCGCGCCGATGATCGGCGTTGAATCAGGCGTCATCGGGCGTAGGCCTGACCAGAAGGTTGCAGCCTTGAGATCACCGCCGGGGAACAGATCGCTCACCGAGAGATCGAGCGTTGCACGACGCGCTGCGGGCAGATCCTTGGTGAAACCTGAGACTTCGGCCATACCACCCACACGGATACGGTCGCCAAGGCGGGTGATAGCAATCTTGTAGCTTTCATCCAGCACGGTCGAGACTGGAGCCAGATCTTCATTGATGATTGGTGCGGTGATCGAATAGCCTTTGACCGGATAGATCGGCGCATTGAGGCCGAGCGACTTGACCAGAGCAGGTGTGTAGCTGCCGAGTGCGACGACATAGCGATCAGCCGTCAGAATGCCTTCCGAGGTTTCGACGCCGGAAACCTTGCCACCAGTCATCAACAGCGATTTGATGTCGACACCAAAGCGGAATTTTACGCCGAGTCCTTCGGCGATTTTTGCCAGTGCATTGGTGAATTTGAAGCAGTCGCCGGTTTCATCATGCGGCAGACGCAGGCCACCGACGAATTTATCTCTGGCGCGAGCAAGCGCAGGCTCAACGCGCACGCAATCTTCGCGGTCGAGAACTTCAAACGGCACGCCATCCTGACGCAGTACTTCAATATCTTTGCCAATACCGTCGAGCTGGTACTGCTCGCGGAACAGTTGCAAAGTGCCCTGCGTGCGCTGGTCATATTGAATGCCGGTTTCTTCGCGCAGGGCGACAAGGCAATCGCGGCTATATTCTGCCACCCGAACCATGCGGGTTTTATTGACCTTGTAGCGGCTCTCAGTGCAGTTCGCGAGCATCTGCAAGAGCCAGCTGTACTGCTTTGGATCGGACGTCAGGCGCAGAACCAGCGGCGCATGCTTCTGAAACAGCCATTTGGCGGCTTTCAGAGGCACACCGGGTGCAGCCCATGGCGATGCATAGCCAGGTGAAACTTGCCCTGCATTGGCGAAGCTTGTTTCCAGTGCAGGGCCTTCCTCGCGGTCAACCACAGTGACTTCATGGCCAAGCTTGGCCAGATAATACGCCGTGGTGACGCCGATAACGCCGCTGCCTAGGATGGTGATCTGCATGTTCGCCTCTTATAATTATGCTTGTTTGTCTGCCGCCAGACTATCCACGTAAACACGGGCATAGCGGTGGCCCAACGAAGTCAGGATTTCATAAGGAATGGTGTCGCAATCACGCGCCACATCTTCGAGCCGCTGATGCGGACCAATGAGTTCGACCAGACTGCCGAGCTTGAGTGTGCCTTCCGGCAGGGCTGTTACATCGAGCGTGATCGAATCCATTGAAACACGGCCGACAATCGGCAGACGCGTATCGCCGTAAAAGGCCGAGCCTTTGTTGCTCAAAGCGCGGAACCAGCCATCGGCATAACCGACTGCAATTGTTGCGACCCGCATTGGCTTGCTTGCAACGAATGTGCCGCCATAACCGACGGCCGCACCTTTATCGATGTCACGCACCTGAATGACGCGCGCGGATAGCTCCAGCACCGGCTTGATTGGGCTTTCAGTCCCTTCCGGACCGACGCCATAGAGAACAACGCCCGGACGTGCGAGATTGAAATGATAAGTATTGTCGAGGAAGCAACCACCGGAATTCGAAAAAGCCACCGGCATTTTTGGCAGACGTGCGAGCGCTGCATTCATGGCCGCAAGCTGGCGGGCATTGGCCGGATTTTTCGGTTCATCGCCGCTCGCCAGATGACTGATGACGAATTTTACATCGATATGGTCGAGCAGATGCTGGTTATCGACCAGTTGGTCGAGTTCTTTGGCTGACAGGCCAAGGCGTGACATGCCGGTATCGATCTGAAGCAGAGCGGGCAGCTTTTCATTCAGGCTTGTAGCAAGTGCCGACCAGTTTTCGATTTGTTCCAGCGAGTTGAGAACGGGCAGAATTTTTTCGCGTGCACAGGCAGCTTCCGTGCCGGGTTGCAGGCCGTTCAGCACGTAAAGTGTTGCATCAGGATTGAGAAAAGGGCGCAGAGAAATTGCTTCGCCAAGATGGGCGACGAAGAAATCGCGGCAGCCTGCTTCATAAAAAGCCGGTGCGACGCGGCTTGCACCCAAGCCATAGGAATCGGCTTTGACAACAGCGGCTGCGCGGGTCGGCGCAATGCGTTTTGCGATAGTTGAATAATTGTGGCGCAAAGCTGCCAGGTCGATGGTGAGCACGCCGCCTGCGGCGAGGTCACGTTCAGTTTGAGAAAAATGCATCGACATATCGGTCATTTCCGGCGCACTCGGTTTGTTCGTGGGAGTGACTGGACTCTAATCCGCTTCCTCCCAAAAGCACATTGCTCTGGTGGTGCGGATCACAATTCCTTGCCCCCAAAGCGTTAGACACAATGATAATCGAAGACTATTCGAATGTTTTTGCATTTTGTCGTAGATTATGCGAATTTTTGCATGATTTACGCACTTATTAGCTCATAATTCGAAGAATATTCATGGCGACACTGGATAGCATCGACCGCAATATCATCCGTTCCCTAAGGCGCGATGGCCGTATGACGAACAGTCAGCTTGCAGCGGAAGTCGGCCTTTCGCAGTCGGCCTGTCTGCGGCGTGTACAGATACTCGAAGAAAGCGGCGTTATTCGGGGGTATACAGCGATTGTCGGCTCATCCGGCGGGGATGAACGGCTGGTTGCGATCGTTCGCATCACGCTGGACCGACAGACGGAAGAATATCTCAACCGCTTTGAGGAAGCTGTGCGCAGGCACCCGGAAGTACAGGAGTGCTATCTGATGACCGGTGACGCGGACTATATTCTGCGGGTCGAGGCGGAGAATGCGGCTTCCTATGAAATTATTCATAAGGAAATTCTGTCGCGGCTGCCTGGCGTCGCGCGCATTCATTCGAGCTTTGCAATCCGCACCGTGCTTCTCTCAAAAGCACCGCCGCCACGCGCATAAAAAAGCCCGGCAGATGCCGGGCTTTTAGTTCATAGCAGGGCTGTTGCTTAGCGGAATTCGTAGCGAAGACCGGCACGAACAGTGTGGATGTTGAAACCGTTGTCTTTGGCTTGTGTTCCGGTTGCACCCGGACCTTCAGCGTTACCAAACGGGTTTGTGCTGCGATCTGCTGCATCGTAGCCATAGGCCTTGCCGCCATTGACCCGCAGATAGCGATAACCCAGGTCAAGCTTGAGCTGATCGGTCAGATCGTAGCTGACACCAGCCATCAGAGCCATGGCGAAGCGCCAGCTGTCGAGGCCATCCTTGTCACTGGTATAGGTGCATATCGAGCAGACTTCCTGAGTCTTCCACGTGTCGTACTTCACGTAAGCTGCACCCAATCCGGCGCCGAGATAAGGTGTCACCATACCCATTTTCGGCAGGTCGACATAGGCATTGGCCATTGCCGTCCAGACATTTGCCGTTGACGAGTCTTCATAATGGCAATTGTCTTCAACCGGGTTGAAGCCGAGCGAGGATTTTATATAGCTTGGGCAATCGGTCCTGCCCTTGATGCCAGCGCGGAAAAAGTCCAGCGTTGCGTCTGTGCGGAACATTTCATTGAAACGATAGCCGACACCCACGCCATAGGATGCACCGCCTTTGAGCTTGAAGTTGTCATAACGTAAGGTGTCGTCGATACCACGATACGGCGGATCAAACTGATTCCAGAAAGCCCAGTCGCCGTCTGTGTTCGACTTGAAATTATAGCCAATATCGCCTCGAATGTACCAGCCTGAGGCGAGAGGGACAGGTGCAACCGCGACCGGCTCTTCAAAAATAATGTCAGCTGCGTGCGCGCCATTTGCACCGATCAACATGCCACATGCCATGAGCGCAATCGCGGAAACATATTTCATCTACCCAACTCCAACCGAAAATGATCGCGGTTCCCGAACCGTTGGCTGAAGGTAGTAAATGAATATGCTTAAGCTATCGTTACTTCTTATTAGCGAGCACTAAACTTGCGGTAGTAATTTCGGGCAATAACGCCACGTTACAGGCAATGAAAAACCCGGCCTGAGCCGGGTTCTGCAATTCTTACTTGAAATCGACCGAGTGGATGATTGACTGGTCGATATCGTTAATATTGCGCTTGCCGCAAAGCGCCATGGTGATATCGAGTTCTTTGCGGATGATCTCCAGCGCCAGTGTCACGCCTTCCTTACCCATCGCACCAAGGCCGTAAAGGAATGGACGACCGATGAACACGCCCTGTGCACCAAGAGCACGGGCTTTCAGCACGTCCTGACCCGAACGGATGCCCCCATCCATATGCACTTCGATTTTGTCGCCAACAGCATCAACAATTGGCTTGAGCATCGAAATCGAAGAGACTGCACCATCAAGCTGACGGCCGCCATGGTTGGACACGATAATCGCATCGGCGCCGGATTTGGCTGCCATCCGGGCATCTTCTTCATCGAGAATGCCTTTGAGGATCAGCTTGCCGCCCCATTGTTCCTTGATCCACGCGACATCGTTCCAGTTGAGCTGAGGATCGAACTGTTCCGCTGTCCATGATGAGAGCGAAGAAAGGTCGGTTACATTTTTCGCGTGACCGGCAATGTTACGGAATGTGCGGCGCTGCGTACCCATCATACCCAGGCACCAGCCGGGACGGGTCGCCATTTGCCAGATATGCTTCGGTGTGAATTTTGGTGGGGCCGAAAGTCCGTTACGCAGATCCTTATGGCGCTGGCCCAGAATCTGAAGGTCAAGCGTGAGGACCAATGCCGAGCAACCCGCAGCTTTGGCGCGGCTGATCAGGTTTTTTACGAACTCACGGTCTTTCATCACGTAAAGCTGGAACCAGAATGGCTTCTTGGTCACTGATGCAACATCTTCAATGGAGCAGATGCTCATCGTCGAGAGCGTGAAGGGAACACCAAACGCCTCTGCGGCCTGGGCTGCGAGCATTTCACCGTCTGCATGCTGCATGCCGGTGAGCCCGGTCGGGGCGAGGGCAACTGGCATTGCGACCTTTTCGCCGATCATCGTTGTTTCAAGCGAACGATTGGTCATATCGACCAGCACGCGCTGACGCAATTTGATCTTGGCGAAGTCGGCTTCGTTTGCCCGATAAGTAGACTCAGTCCAAGCGCCGGAATCTGCATAATCGAAGAACATTTTCGGAACACGGCGTTGTGCAAGCCGTTTCAGATCGGCGATCTCAACGATGTTGGGCATTCTCCCACCCCTTGTGGTCAGTTTTCTTTACCAATCGCATGACGGATTGTGAGCCTGAAATCAAGTGCGAACCGATAGCGCAACTGCAATGTTTTGATTCAGTGGGCATCTCCCCGAAACCTGTTTCATGCTTTTGGGGGAGTGCTTTATTTAATTATTTGATTAATTCAACTATACTATAAACCGATTTCTATGGTTGGTATTTTCATATCATCAGGAGCGGGCAAAAGTATTTTTGCGACAGCGGTGGGCTAATTTTGGCGCATAGTGGACGCTGAAAGTGTGAAAAATATTGCATGGTTATGTAATGCTTGTTGAGCTTGAAAAGCTATGCAATTGAGGATGATAACATGAGCAAAGCTTCCGGAACCAAGTTCATCGGCAAGCGGTCAAGTGCCGCAGGCGGATGGGGCGCATTGAAGAGCTGCGGCAAGCAATTGCTGGCCAGCGGCGCACCGCTCACTGGTGCACGTGCTCTTCTCAAGGCTAACCAGCCCGACGGTTTTGATTGTCCCGGTTGCGCATGGGGTGACCCGGAGCATGGCTCATCGTTCGAGTTCTGCGAGAACGGTGTGAAGGCGGTGGCTTGGGAGGCAACCGAGCGACGCACAACGCCGAAGTTCTTCACGGAGCACACGGTTTCTGAACTACAGTCCTGGACCGATTATGCGCTGGAAAATACCGGGCGGCTAACGCATCCGATGCGTTACAACGCGTCAACCGACAAATATGAAGCGGTTGAGTGGGATGAAGCTTTTGGCGCTATTGGCGACATATTGAAGAGCTTCGATACGCCGGATCGTGTGGAGTTTTATACCTCGGGCCGCGCATCTAATGAAGCGGCATTTCTCTATCAGCTTTTCGTGCGCGCTTATGGCACGAACAATTTCCCTGACTGTTCGAACATGTGCCATGAGGCCAGCGGTGTGGCGCTCAAACAATCGGTAGGGGTTGGCAAGGGAACTGTTCTGCTTGAGGATTTCGAGCAGGCTGACGCGATTTTCGTCGTGGGGCAAAATCCTGGCACCAATCATCCCCGCATGTTGGGTGATTTACGTCGCGCTGCGGAACGCGGTGCCCAAATTGTTGTTTTCAACCCGGTCCGCGAACGCGGACTTGAGCGCTTCGCGGATCCTCAGAACAAGCTCGAAATGATGCATGGCGGCAGTGAAGCTATCGCCAGCGATTATTATCAACCACGTCTGGGAGGCGACCTTGCCGCGTTCCGTGGCATGGCCAAAGCGGTGTTCGCCGCTGATGATGCAGCTCTTGCTGCCGGAGAGCCGTCTGTACTCGATAGAGCATTTCTGGCCGAACACACGGCAGAATTTGAAGCCTATCGGGCTGCAGTCGATGCAACTTCATGGGACGAAATTGAAGATCAGTCCGGGCTGTTGCGTCAGTCGCTGGAACATGCTGCGCGTATTTACATGAAGGCGGGCCGCGTTATCTGCACGTGGGCGATGGGCATAACGCAACATCGCCATTCGGTGATCACGATTCGCGAGATAACCAATTTCATGCTGCTGCGCGGCAATATTGGAAAGCCCGGCGCGGGGCTGTGTCCTGTCCGCGGTCATTCCAATGTGCAGGGCGATCGCACGGTCGGGATCAACGAACGTCCGTCAGCTGCGTTTCTTGACGCGCTGGAAAAGGAATTCGCTTTCAAAGCGCCGCGCGAGCCGGGCCATAATGTGCTTGGTGCAATTGGAGCCATGCTTGACGGATCGGCAAAAGCCTTCATCGGTCTGGGCGGCAATTTCGCCCGTGCGACGCCCGACAGTCCGATGATTATCAAGGCACTTTCCAGCCAGAGACTGACCGTTCACATCGCAACGAAACTCAACCATTCGCATCTTTTGCCGGGGCAGGATTCGTTCATTCTGCCATGTCTGGGGCGCACCGAGATTGATTTGAATTCCAAAGGCGTGGCGCAGATTATAACGGTCGAAGATTCCATGAGCATGGTTCATGGATCAGGCGGTATCAACCATCCGGCTTCGGCGCTGCTCCGCTCGGAAGTTGCGATTATAGCTGGCATGGCAAATGCAACATTGGGTGCAAAGCCTGTCGATTGGTTGGAATTGGCGGATGACTATGACCTCATCCGGGATCATATTTCGCGGGTCCTGCCCGATTTCTATGACTTTAATGTACGTGTCCGCGTGCCGCGTGGTTTCCACTTGCGTAATACCGCGCGCGAACTGGAATGGGTAACGCCAAACGGTAAAGCAACCTTCTGGAGCGGGGCAATGCCAGAGGCCGTCGAGCATCAACAGGCACGCGGAAAGCCGGGCCACTATGTCTTGCAGACCTTCCGCAGTCATGATCAGTACAACACGACGATCTATGGTATGGATGACCGTTATCGTGGTGTTTATGGCGAGCGGCAGGTGGTTTTCATGAACCCTGCCGATATGTCAGACATTGGTGTTGAAGCAGGTGATCGAGCCGATGTTGTCGGTGATTTTGCAGACGGTGTTGAGCGTGTTGCGCGTGATTTCCGCTTTGTTCCCTATGATATTCCGCGTGGTTGTATTGCCGGTTATTACCCGGAAATGAATGTGTTGGTGCCGCTTGGTAGTGCCGGTGATGAGAGCTACACCCCAACCTCAAAATCGGTGATTGTTTCATTCCGCCCGGTTCAGGCGGTCAACGCCTGATGGAAGAAGCCGAGTATATGGCATTGGTGGATGCGCTTGAGGCAGCATCGGGTAAGATCTCGCGGCTTGGTGCCGGTATTATTGCTGCGCTTGCGCTCGATATAGCATCGGACAGCCGCAGTTTTTCACGAATACTGGGTATTGCTCACGCTCTTGTGTTGCGGGAGGTTGTAGTTCTTAGTGCTGAGGGGGGCTATATCCGCATCCGACAGCGAGATGAACGGACGCAACGCACACGTTATGAGCTGAGTGCAACAGGTAATCGGCTTGTTGAAGAAATGCGGCTATAAATTATTCTGATTTGTTATTTAGATTTCAGCGTTTTCCCAAAGTCTGTTTTGAGAGCGCGTTTTATATGTGAGCATGACGATTAATGATGTTTTTAAAGCATGCTTTTCGCGGCATTATTTTGGTTGCATTGTGCTCTCCAGGAAAAGAGCGAGAATCGTATAGATGGCCACAAAATTTTATCCTCTTGTGAACGTGCTACATAGTGCGCTTCAAGCGATTATCGGCGTTCTCGTTGTAACGACAGCGGTTCTGACTTCAGCGTTCTATGCACATGCTGAAACCAGCGGCGTCGTTGCTGTTGCCGTGACAGAAAGCAAGTTGATCGACTATCAGCCAAAGCTCACGCTATCGGGTGCGATTGCGGCCAGATCACTTGTCAATGTATCATTCCGTGTCAATGGGCAGGTTGTGGAACGTATGGTTGAAATCGGCCAGCACGTTGAAAAAGGTGCAATCCTTGCACGGATCGACAATGCCGAGCAGCAGTCCAATATGCGCGTTGCGCTGGCGTCCACAGATGCTGCACAGGCTCAGCTTGTGCAGGCTGAGGCCAGCTTCAAACGCCAGCAAGCCTTGCTTGCGCAAGGATTTACGACGCGGTCTCAATACGATCAGTCCGAGCAAGTCTACCGTACGGCGCAAAGCACGCTCATGAATGCTGAAAGCCAGCTTGGCAATGCGCGTGACGAGCTTTCCTATACTGAACTCCATGCCCCGGTTTCTGGTGTGCTCACAGCTCGCAATATTGAAACCGGGCAGGTGGTGCAGGCTGCGCAAACGGCGTTTTCGATTGCCGAAGACGGTCCCCGTGACGCGATCTTCGACGTTCAGGAAACACTCGTCAATTATGCCAAGATTGGCATGGACGTTACTCTGGCTTTGTTGTCGGACGATAAGGTTCAGGCGGAAGGTAAAATAAGGGAAATTTCGCCGGTGGTTGATGCACAGACCGGTACTGTGCGGGTGAAGGTTGGTATCGCCAATACGCCTGAACAGATGGCGCTCGGCGCGACGGTGACAGGCACCGTCCATATGGACAATCAGAAAGTTGTCATCCTGCCTTGGAGTGCCATGACGTCCGATTCAGGCCGTACAGCTGTCTGGCGCGTGGCGAAGGACACACAAGTCGCAACCCTCGTGCCGGTCAAAGTGCTCGCCTATGAAAAAGAACGAGTGATCGTTGCTTCCGGTTTGGGTGTTGGAGAACTGATCGTCACCAAAGGCGCGCAAATGCTTCGTTCAGGTGCTCAAACAGAGATTGTTACGGGTCTTGAAGGAGCGGGCGCACAATGAAGCCGACCATGAAGCTCTTAAGCTGCCTTGCTATTGCTGGTTCGCTTGTAACACTTACGGCATGTGGCAAGGATGATGACAAATCATCTGAAGCGGAGCCAATTCGCCCTGTGCTTTACACGATTGTAACGCCTAAGCCCGCCATTCAAACCAGTTTCGCCGGTACGATCGAACCGCGATATTCAACGGATCTTGCCTTCCGCGTTCTTGGTCGCATCATAGCGCGTCCGGTTAACGTGGGCGATCTCGTCAAGAAAGACGAAATGGTAGCGATGCTCGATCCTTCCACGCTTGATCTTTCGGTGCAGTCCGCAAAGGCTGACCTTTCAAGTGCTGGAGCGCAATATGCCAACGCAGCTGCCAGTGAGGAGCGTCTGCATATCTTGCTTGAAGGCAACAACATCTCACAAGCTGATTATGATGCTGCAAAGCAGGCGCGTGACAGTGCTCAGGCCGGACTTGAAAAGGCACAGGCTGGTTTGCGTAAAGCTGAAGATCAGCGCGGCTATGCTGTTTTGAGCCCGGATTTCGATGGCGTCATTTCAGCAACCAATGCTGAAGTTGGTCAGGTCGTGGCCGCAGGGCAGGCGGTGATGACGGTCGCAAGGCCAGACATTCGTGAAGCTGTTCTCGATATCCCCGACAGCATGACGGAATATTTCGTGGCGGGAACGCCATTTTATGTGCAGCTGCAAGCTGATCCTGCGGTGACTGGAAATGGCACTGTGCGCGAGGTCGCGCCCCAGGCAGATGCTCAAACCCGTACACGTCGGGTTCGGATTGCACTTGAGAACCCGCCGGAAGGGTTCCGCCTTGGCGCGACCATCAGGGCGGGGCTTGCAAGAGCGGAGAAAGACCACGTGATTTTGCCGATACAGGCCTTGCTTGAAAAAGACGGCAAAACTGAAATCTGGGTCATTGATCCAAAAACACAGACCGTAAGCCTCCAGGACATTCAGGTTGTCGAACGTCGCAGTGAGAATTTTGTTGCCGATAACGTTGAAGTCGGCAGCTATGTGGCGATTGCCGGAGTGAACGAACTCAAGCAAGGGCAAAAAGTCCGTCTGGATGCGAAGGGAAGCAGCCTATGAAAAAAGGTTTCAATCTTTCTGATTGGGCTTTGAACCACCGGTCGCTCGTCTGGTATTTCATGCTTGTCTTTCTGGTCGCAGGGTTTGTCTCCTATCTCGATCTCGGCCGTGCGGAAGATCCGGAATTCACCGTGAAGACGATGGTGGTGCAGGCCAACTGGCCGGGCGCATCCATCGACGAAACAATGAATCAGGTTACAGATCGTATCGAGAAGAAACTCGAAGAACTCGACACACTCGACTATACGCGCAGTGTCACTACAGCAGGTAAGTCGGTCGTATTTGTTTTTTTGAAGGATACGGTTCGCAAGGAACAGGTCACAAAGGCCTGGTCCGAAGTGCGTCATATGCTTGATGATATCAAGCCGAACATGCCGGAAGGCGTCTACGGTCCTTATTACAATGACAAGTTTGGCGATGTTTTTGGGAATATCTTTGCCTTCACCGCAGATGGGCTGTCGATGCGACAGCTGCGCGATTATGCGGAAGATGTACGCACGAAAATTCTGACCATCCCCAATGCTGGTAAGGTTGAACTGATCGGTGCGCAGGACGAGGCAATCTATCTCGAGTTCTCGACCCGGCAGGTGGCAGCCCTTGGTCTCGACCAGCAGGCTATTCTGAAGGCGTTGCAGGACCAGAACGCCATCACGCCATCAGGTGTTGTGCAGGCGGGACCTGAACGCATCAGCGTTCGCGTAAGCGGTCAGTTTGACTCGGAAGCTGATCTTCGTGCGGTCAACCTTCGGGTGAATGATCGCTTCTTCCGCCTGTCGGATGTCGCAACAATCACGCGCGGTTATGTCGATCCACCATCATCGATTTTTCGGGTCAATGGCCATGATGCGATTGGTCTTGGCATCGGCATGAAGCCTAACGGCAATCTGCTTGAGTTTGGCGAGAAGCTGGACACACTGATGCAGCAGGTGAAGGCCGAACTGCCGGTCGGCGTTAATGTATTTAAAGTGGCCGATCAGCCAGAAGTGGTTCAGGACGCGGTCTCAGGCTTCACAAAGGCACTCTTTGAAGCGGTTGTGATCGTTCTGGCAGTGAGCTTCATCAGTCTTGGTTTGCGCGCAGGCTTCGTGGTGTCGTTGTCGATCCCGCTGGTGCTGGCAATCACCTTCCTCGCCATGTCGCTCATGGATATTTCGCTGCAACGTGTGTCTCTCGGTGCACTGATTATTTCGCTTGGGCTTCTGGTCGATGATGCAATGATCGCGGTTGAAATGATGGTTGCCCGGCTCGAGCAAGGGGACCCCATCAACAAGGCTGCGACCTATGTCTATTCGCACACCGCCTTTCCGATGTTGACGGGTACGCTTGTCACGATTGCGGGCTTCATTCCGATTGGACTGAACTCGAGTCAGGCCGGCGAATATACATTCACGCTTTTTGTGGTGATTGCTGTTTCGCTGATTGTTTCGTGGATCGTGGCCGTGTTGTTTGCACCACTCCTCGGCGTGACGGTGCTTCCTAAGAAAATGAAGCATCATGAGGAAAAGCGCAGTCGCTTTTTCCAGGCCTTTTCGAGAACACTGCTTCTTGCGATGCGGCACAAATGGATTACGATTGTCACGACGATCGCTCTGTTTGTGGTCTCGGTTTTCGGTATGGGCTTGATTGAACGACAGTTCTTCCCTCAGTCCGATCGTCCGGAACTGGTGATCGACTGGACTCTGCCGCAAAACAGTTCCATCGCCGATACGAAGGCGCAGATGGAGCGCTTTGAACAGACGATGCTCAAGGATAATCCAGATATCGAGCACTGGAGCACCTATGTCGGCCAGAGCGCGATCCGTTTTATTCTGTCTTTTGATGTGCAGCCAGCCAATCCGTATTTCGGACAGATGGTGGTGGTGGCCAAGGATGTGGAAGCGCGTGATCGCCTGAAAGCCAAATTCGATGATGTCTTCCGCAAGGATTATGTCGGTACGGACGTTTACGTGAAATTCCTCGAACTTGGACCGCCGGTCGGACGCCCGGTCCAGTACCGCATTTCAGGCCCGGATATTCAGAAGCTGCGCGGTATTGCGCAGGATTTTGCAGGCATCATGAGTGCGGATAAGCGGCTCGGTGTTGTCAACTACAACTGGAATGAACCGGGGCGTGTTATCCGTGTGGATGTGATGCAGGACAAGGCGCGCAAGCTTGGCATTTCATCGAAGGATATTGCGACAACACTGAATGGCGTGGTCGGCGGCATCAATATCACGCAGGTTCGGGATTCGATCTATCTGATCGATGTGATCGTGCGGGCACAGAAGCATGAGCGCGATTCCATTAACACGCTGCAGAGCCTGCAGATCGCAACCGGCAACGGCAGTTCTGTACCGCTCGCAGCCATCGCCAATTTCCGCTATGAGCTTGAACAGCCGGTTATTTATCGCCGCTCACGCATTCCAACCATAACTGTTGCTGCCGGTATCGTTGATAAAACGATGCCCGATACGATAGTCAAGGAGCTTGAACCTGCGGTGAAGGCATTTGTCGATAAGCTTCCGGCGGGTTATTCGGTTGCGACAGCTGGTACGGTTGAAGAAAGCGGCAAGAGCCAGGGACCGATTGCAGCTGTCGTGCCGCTGATGCTGTTCGTGATGGCAACCGTTCTGATGTTGCAATTGCAGAGTTTCCAGCGCCTGTTCCTCGTGGTTGCCGTGGCACCTTTGGGGCTGATCGGTGTGGTTGCGGCACTGCTTCCGAGTGGTAAACCGCTCGGCTTCGTGGCTATTCTCGGTGTGCTGGCGCTGATCGGTATTCTCATCCGAAACTCGGTCATTCTGATTGTGCAGGTCGAAGAGCATATTACCGAAGGAATGCATCCGTGGGATGCGGTTGTTCAGGCAAGTCAGCACCGTATGCGGCCGATTGCATTGACGGCAGCGGCTGCAAGTCTGGCGCTGATCCCGATTGCGCGCGAAGTGTTCTGGGGGCCGATGGCCTATGCCATGATGGGCGGTATCATTGCCGGTACGGGCATCACCTTGCTTTTCCTTCCAGCACTTTACGTGGCCTGGTTCCGCATCAAGGAACCTGATGCTGAAAAGAGTGAAACAGCGGTGGAGCCACAGCCACAACATTGATAAGAAGAAGGCCCGCTTTATGCGGGCCTTTATTTTGGTTTTGGAGAATGAACATGCAAACTGCTCCATCGCTTATGCTGCAAGAAACCGAACAGTCACCTTCTGTTGTGGCGAAACTTCTTGAAGCAGAAGTCGGAACATTTGCTGAAATTGGGCGCTTGTTTGAAAAATCGCCATCAGTGATTACCACGGCTGCGCGCGGCTCGTCTGACCATGCTGCGACCTTTTTCAAATATCTGATGGAGATCGCCACCGGTATTCCGGTTGCCTCCATCGGTCCATCGGTGGCTTCCGTTTATGGTGCCGAGCTCAAACTGAAAGGTGGTCTGCATTTCACGGTGTCGCAATCGGGTGCAAGCCCGGACATTATTGCGGTGCAGGATGCGGCAAAGCGTGGCGGGGCTGTGACGGTTGCCGTTGTTAACGTGACCGATAGTCCGCTTGCGAAGGGTGCCGATATTGTGCTCGCCCTTCATGCAGGCGAAGAGAAAAGCGTTGCCGCTACCAAGTCTTTCATTGCGTCTGTCGCAGCGCTTTCAGGCGTGGTGGCTGCGGCCAGCAACGACCCGAAACTGAAAGATGGTTTGATCCGCTTGCCAGAAGCGTTGACCGCAACAAGGTCGGAAGGCCGTGAGGTGGTGGAAGACCTGTTGGTCGAGGCAAAGTCGCTGTTCACGGGCGGACGTGGCACCGCCTATGCCATTTCACTTGAAGCTGCACTCAAGGCCAAAGAAACTGCCAATATTCATGCGGAAGCATTCTCGCTTGCCGAGCTGATGCATGGACCGATGCGGCTGGTGGAAACCGGCTTCCCAATTCTGTCGTTCATACCGCAGGATGAGGCGCTTGAAACAAGCATTCAGGCACTGGGCAGGCTTCAGTCGTTCGGCGCAAACCTGGTTTCGTTTGGTGATGCGGAGGTGCCGGGACATCGGGTGCCATCAGCAAGCACAGGAAATGGTCATCTCGACCCACTGGTTGCGCTCATCAACTATTATCGGATCATTGAAACAGTAACGCGCCGCAAGGGCTATGATCCCGATAAACCACGTCATTTGAACAAGGTCACATCGACGGTCTGACGAATTAACCTACAATTCCATTCTTCACGCATTATCGACTTGATAGCGCAATCCGGTCAGTGCATTACGCATTCTGGCATGGTTGGCGCTGCATCGTAGAGTAAAAAATCACGATGTAGCTGCGCCTGCGTAATAGAGGAAGTTCGATGCATAATTTTGTCCTGACCGTCACCTGCAAGTCCACCCGCGGTATTGTTGCCGCCATTTCGGGTTATCTTGCGGGCAAGGGTTGCAACATCATCGACAGCGCCCAGTTCGATGATCTGGACACGGGTCGCTTCTTCATGCGCGTCAGCTTCATTTCGGAAGACGGCGTGGCGCTTGATGTCCTGCGCGAAGGCTTTGAGCCAATCGCGGCGCCGTTCGAAATGGATTTCGATTTCCACGGCAATGCCCATCGCACGAAGACGCTGCTTATGGTGTCGCGTTTTGGTCATTGCCTGAATGATCTTCTTTATCGCTGGAAGATCGGTGCTCTGCCAATCGATATCGTTGGTGTTGTATCGAACCACTTCGATTATCAGAAGGTTGTCGTCAATCACGACATTCCGTTCCATCATGTGGCCGTCACCAAGGCGAATAAGCCGGAAGCCGAACAGCGTCTTCTGGATATTGTCGATAATACGGGCACCGAGCTGGTGGTTCTTGCGCGTTACATGCAGGTTCTGTCCGATCAGCTCTGCCAGAAAATGTCGGGCCGCATCATCAATATCCATCACTCGTTCCTGCCGTCTTTCAAAGGGGCAAACCCTTACAAGCAGGCTTATGAGCGTGGTGTGAAGCTGATTGGCGCCACGGCGCATTATGTGACCGCCGATCTCGATGAAGGTCCGATCATCGAACAGGATGTTGCTCGCATCACCCACGCGCAGAGTGCGGCGGATTATGTGTCGATTGGCCGTGATGTTGAAGCGCAAGTTCTGGCGCGCGCCGTTCACGCGCATATCCATCACCGTTCATTCCTCAACGGAAATCGCACCGTCGTATTCCCGGCTTCGCCTGGGTCGTTCGCCTCCGAACGCATGGGCTGATATTGCGGTTCTGACGGCCTGCAAATCGCGTCTTTTTGCGCTTCCGGTGCTCACGTACTCAAGTACGCTGCGCGCCGGTTCTCAAAAGCCACGATTTTCGGCACGTCATAACGACAATCTCGCTAATCGCATGGCTTAGTGAAGCATCGGTCGATGCGTTGTGCCAATTCAAAGTTTAAGCCAATAAAAAACCCCGCTGAAAAGCGGGGTTTTCTTTTGATCTGAAATCAGACCGATTAGTCGATGTCGAAGGAAACGCCCTGTGCGAGCGGCAGAGCCTTCGAGTAGTTCACAGTGTTGGTTGCGCGGCGCATATAGCCCTTCCACGCATCCGAACCCGATTCACGGCCGCCACCAGTTTCCTTTTCGCCGCCGAATGCGCCGCCGATTTCAGCACCCGAAGTGCCGATATTGACGTTTGCAATGCCGCAATCCGAACCTTCAACCGAAAGGAAGCGCTCTGCTTCCTGCAGGTTCAGCGTGAAGATCGACGAGGACAGGCCTGCGCCAACTTCATTGTGGCTCGCCAGCACGTCGTCGAAGTCCGAATACTTCATGACGTAAAGGATCGGCGCGAAGGTTTCTTCGAGAACTGGACCCTGCTGCTTTGGCATTTCGACGATAGCTGGGCGCACGTAGTAAGCGTTTTCATGGCCAGCTTCGACGCGTTCGCCGCCCTGTACCTTACCGCCGTGAGCGGCTGCTTCCTTCAGTGCCTTCTGCATGTTGTCGAAAGCAACCTTGTCGATCAATGGACCAACCAGAGCAGTGGTTTCGAGTGGCGAACCAACGGTAACGCTGGCATATGCCTTCTGCAGACGTGGAACGAGAGCGTCGTAAACGCTTTCATGTACGAACAGACGACGAAGTGTGGTGCAACGCTGACCAGCGGTGCCCATTGCACCGAAAGCGATTGCGCGCAGTGCCATGTCGAGATCGGCCGATGGGCAGACGATACCGGCATTGTTGCCGCCGAGTTCGAGGATTGCACGCGCAAAACGCTTTGCAAGACGTGGACCAACTTCGCGGCCCATGCGGGTCGAACCGGTTGCCGAAAGAACAGGAACCTTCGGGCTGTCAACGAGAACTTCACCAACAGTACGGTCGCCGAGTACGACTTCAGCCAGACCTTCTGGAGCATCGCCAAAACGCTTAATTGCGCGCTTCAGGATTGCGTCACATGCAATAGCGGTGAGCAGGGTC
Source organism: Brucella pituitosa (assembly GCF_965577835.1). Lineage (NCBI taxonomy): Bacteria > Pseudomonadati > Pseudomonadota > Alphaproteobacteria > Hyphomicrobiales > Brucellaceae > Brucella > Brucella pituitosa. The sequence continues at coordinate 792,485 of NZ_OZ264092.1, read as the reverse complement.
TTTTCCGATGGCTTCCAGACAACCGAGTTGCCGCAAACGATAGCGAGAGCGGAGTTCCATGCCCAGACAGCAACAGGGAAGTTGAAGGCCGAGATAACGCCGACAACGCCAAGCGGATGCCAGGTTTCCATCATACGATGGCCAGCGCGTTCGGTAGCGATTGTGAGGCCGTAAAGCTGACGCGACAGACCAACTGCGAAATCGCAGATGTCGATCATTTCCTGTACTTCGCCGAGGCCTTCCGAAGGAATCTTGCCAGCTTCGAGCGAAACGAGACGGCCGAGGTCTTCCTTGGAAGCACGCAGTTCTTCACCGAGCAGGCGGATCAGTTCGCCACGCTTTGGTGCTGGAACAGTGCGCCAAGCACGGAAAGCTTCATCAGCCTTGTCGATGATCTTGGCTGCATCTTCCTTGCTGTGGGTCTTGACCGAAGCAATCTGCTCGCCGGAAACCGGGCTGAAACCAGCAAGGTCGCCCGATGTGTAGATCGAGGCGTCAACGCCAAGCTTGGACAGAAGATTTGCAGCTTCCTGCTTCACGTCGAGTTTTTTAACAGCGGTGTTCATGGTTTTCCTCTTAAGTCAGTATTGGTTTATTCGGCTGCTTCAAGGCCGCTCAAGCGGGCGAGTACAGCTTCAATAGATTCGCGTTCGATGCGAGCATAATGCTCGAATTCATTGAGAACCTTGGCGCCAAGGTCTTCCTCGAAACGCTTCTGGTTCGGGCTTTCCACAAAATCCTGTGCGTCGTCGTCGCCGAGGTTCGACTGGAAGATACCAGCGGCACTGACCGGCAGGAAGTCTTCATAGATAATCGGATCGAACTGGACTGCGCCGCCTTCGATCAGAGTTTCAATATCGGTATTAGCCGGGAAGGCTGCAAGACGTGCAGCATCCTTGACCGAATAGGCGAAATAGCCAAGGGCTTCTTCGCGCACGCCAGCCCATGTGTCAGGGAAAGCGGCAAAGGTGTCGCTTAGTGCTTTCACATATTCAGCCGAGTTTGAGCCATCCGGAGCAGGGCGGGCAACTGCACGGGTGTCGTTGAGCAGCTTGTCATAGAGCGCACGGCCCTTTGGTGTGAGAGCAACGCCACGCTGTTCGATTTCACCGAAACGGGCAGTGTGGGAGCCTGGTGTCCAGGTGCCGTCTGCGCTGACAAACGAAACTTCTTCTTCCAGTGCCTTGAACGAGGTCTGGCGCAGAAGGATCGGGCATTTGCGGGTTGGCGGACCTTCGACAACTGCCTTCGGGTTGATGCCGCGATCTGGCATCTGAACCTGCACGGCGTCGATGTCGAGCGTGCGTGGTGTCAGATGGTTGATGTGCGGACCCTTGAAGGAAACAACGTCGGCGATCAGGCGATGCGCATCGTGGAGGCGATGGTAAAGCTCTGCGCTGACATTGGCATGATCATGCCAGCGGAAAGTCTCTAACACTTCTGCAACGAAGATCTTCGCATCGGCTTCATCAAGGCCGCCATTGGCCTCTGCCTTCTCGACAAGCGCAATTGCGCCCGGCGTGAAGATTTGGCGCTTCGCGAGAACCTCTTCCGATTCTGCACGCAGCTTTTCGTCCGAAATCAGGTCAAGGCGCAGGAGCGACGTGAACACACGGAATGGATTGTGCTTGAGTGCTGCATCTTCGATCGGGCGGAAGGCGGTGGAATGCACTGGCACGCCAGCCGCACTCAAATCGTAGTAACCAACCGGAAACATGCCCATGACGGAGAAAACGCGGCGCATCATCGAGAGTTCAGCAGCAGTGCCGAGACGGATTGCACCGTGACGTTCTTCGGAAATGCGCTCAAGCGAATCTGTTTCCGTCAGACGCTCATGCAGATGCGCATCGTCTGCCAGAACTTTCGCGTTCACATCGGAGACGAGTTCCATCAATGTGCCATAAGCAGGCACTTCTTCCTTATACATGGCCGACATGGCTGCCGAAAAGGCGGAGCGAATGGCGTCCGGCGAAATGAATTTATGCTCGTTCATTGCGAAAGCTTCCGTAGAACTTGTGTCATCTTGGGGACGGACATGTTAATTGCGGGAGGAACATGCCTGGATTATGATGAAAATGTATCATATCAGCCGTTTTGCCGTTATGATTGCGACGAACGCAACTATGTTAATGCGAGATTGGAATGAAGCTTAGCAGGAGACTGATCCCCGACATTGCCACGCTACAGGCGTTTGAATGTGCGGCCCGGCATGGCAGTTTCACGCAAGCCGCCAATGAACTTAATCTCACGCAGAGTGCTGTCAGCCGTCAGATCAAGGATCTTGAAAGCCAACTTGGCGTGCTGCTGTTTGAGCGCATCCGTCAACGTATTCTTTTGTCCGATGCCGGGCGCAAGTTTCTGCCGGAAGTGCGGCGTTTGCTCAACCAGACGGAAGACACGATGCTGCGTGCAATGGCGTCGGCACAATCGACCTCTTCATTCAGTGTTGCAACCCTGCCGACCTTTGGCACACGCTGGCTGATGCCGCGTATTCCGGATTTTATTGAAAAGCATCCCGGGATTGCAATCAATGTCGCCTCGCGGTCCGGCGTTTTCGACTTTGAAGAACAGCCATTCGATCTCGCTATTCACTATGGCCAGCCGGTCTGGGCACATGCGACATGCACATTTCTGTGCAGTGAAGTCATTGTGCCGGTGGCCAGCCCAAGTCTACTCAAAGCACGACATCCCGCCAATCCCGAAGAACTTGAAAACGAGCCGCTGCTGCATCTCGCGACCCGTCCGAAAATGTGGGCGCAATGGTTTGAAAGCTGTGGCATTGAAGGCAAATCCGCCTATCGCGGCCATCGGTTCGATCAGTTTTCCATGGTAATTGGCGCTGCGCTTGCGGGGCTCGGCTTTGCATTGCTGCCGCTTTATCTGATTGAGCAAGAGCTGCGGAACGGTGAACTGGTTATGCTTTTCGAGCAGCCGATGCGCACCGAGAATGACTATTATCTGGTGGTTCCGGAAGGCAAACTTGAGAACCCGCTGACGCAGGTTTTCTGTCAGTGGATCGCGGGGCAAGTGGGGAACGTTGTCCTATAGGGTAAGTTCATTCCCAACCGGCATGAATTGTTGCATAAATATTGCTGTCATTGAGACTTCCAGCGCGTGAAATAGTTTTGGCGGTAAAAGCCGTCTGTTTTTCATTCTATGAAATGGTTGCCGTTCATGCTCAACGATCCACGCTCTCATGGCCTTTGGGAAAAGACCGCTCCAGCTGCACCAAAAACAACTGCTCTTAAAGGCGATCTGACTGCCGATGTGGTGATTGTTGGTGGTGGTTTCACCGGGCTTTCCACTGCGTTGCATCTCGCGGAAAAGGGCACGAAAGCAATCGTGCTGGAAGGTATCGAAATCGGCTATGGCGGTTCGGGCCGTAATGTTGGTCTGGTCAATGCGGGCATGTGGGTCATGCCTGACGATCTGCCGGGTGTTCTGGGCCAGAAGCACGGCGACCGTCTGCTCGACGTTCTCGGTAATGCGCCGAAGCTGGTTTTTGAACTGATCGAGAAGCATAAGATTGCTTGCGAAGTTGAAAAGCAGGGAACGCTGCATTGTGCGGTTGGCAAGAACGGTCTCAAGGAACTTGAAGATCGCTATGAGCAATGGGCACGTCGCGGCGCCAATGTGAAGCTGCTCGACGCCAGGGAAACTGAAGCCAAGGTTGGCACCAAGGCGTATGCCGGATCTCTGCTCGATCTGCGTGCCGGTACAATTCAGCCACTTGCTTATGTGCGCGGTCTGGCACATGCGGCGGTTGCTGCAGGTGCACAAATCTTTACGGCAAGCCCTGTAACGGGTGCCAGCGAGCAGAACGGTAAGTGGGTGGTGAAGACCGCTGCCGGTACTGTGACAGCTGACTGGGTTGTGGTCGCAACCAACGCCTATACCAATGTACCATGGGCAGAGGTGCGCGCGGAACTGGTGCATCTGCCTTATTTCAACATGGCGACCAAGCCGCTTTCTGACAATTTGAAAAAGAGCATTCTGCCAGAACGTCAGGGTGCGTGGGATACGAAGGAAGTTCTCTCTTCTTTCCGCTTCGATCAGCAGGGCCGTCTCGTGTTTGGTAGTGTTGGTGCGTTGCGCAATACTGGTGCTGCCGTTCATACGGCATGGGCTAAAAAATCATTGAAGCGCCTGTTCCCGCAGATCGGAAATGTCGAGTTTGAAGCCGAATGGTATGGCAAGATCGGCATGACCAATGACAGCCTGCCGAAGTTCCACCGTCTTGGACGTAATGTCGTTGGCTTCTCTGGCTATAATGGCCGTGGCATTGCGCCGGGTACGGTATTCGGACGCTTATTGGCACAACTCGTTTCAGGCGTAATTTCCGAAGACGATCTGCCGTTGCCTGTCACCGATCCGAAGGCGCAGAATTTCCGCGGCTTGCGCGAGGCTTATTATGAAGCCGGAGCACAGGTAGCGCACGCGGCTGAGATAATCATCTGAAGCTGCCTCACACTGTCATATAATTGAAGCCAAAGCCCGTTATGGCATCCGCGTCGCTTCCGAGTGGAAGAGATGCGGAAGGTGAAATCGATCTCTTCAAGTGATAGATGCCCTTCTGCGGACCGTTCGTCTGCCGGAGGGCATTTTGCTTTCTGAAATCAGTTCCGATTTTCTGGCGGATGTTTTAGAGATTTGTTTGACAGGTGAGTCATGAACAGGAATGATCGCGCTTCTCGATATGACAGTATCTGCGCCATTTCAGCTCGCATGCAGCGTAATCACGCCGGAGCGGCGGCACATGCTGCCGAAAACCACACAGAAATTCGAGGAGCCAACTCCATGACCAAGATGCTGAAGCGGGCCAGTGCTATTCCTGCTCTTCTTGCTCTTTCCATCGCCGTGGCGCAGGCCGATACGCTGACGCTCTATACGTCGCAACCGGAAGCGGATGCGACCAAAACGGTCGAAGCCTTCCGCAAGGCCAATCCGGATACGGATGTGCAGATTTTCCGTTCGGGAACGAGCGAACTCCTCACCAAGCTTGCTGCCGAGTTTTCGGCTGGCGCGCCGCAGCCTGACGTTCTGCTGATCGCTGATGCGGTGACGATGGAAGGTCTCAAGAAGGACAAGCGCCTTCTTCCTTACACCGACGCCAAGGTTGATGGTTTTTCTGCTGATAGCTACGACGTAGACAAGACCTATTTCGGCTCCAAGCTGATCACCACCGGCATTGCCTACAACACGGGCGCGTCCCAAAAGCCTGAACATTGGGCCGATCTCGCCAAGGCTGATTATAAGGGTCAGGTGGTCATGCCAAGCCCGCTTTATTCGGGTGCTGCCGCCTATCTCCTGAGCGGTTTCGCGCTCGATAAGGATCTTGGCTGGGATTATTTCAAGAACCTCAAGACCAACGAACTCGCAAGCGTCAAGGGCAACGGCGCCGTGCTGAAGTCGGTTGCGAGCGGCGAAAAGCCTTACGGCATTTTGGTTGACTTCATGGCGCTCAATGCCAAGGCCAAGGGTTCGCCGATTGAGTTCGTCTTCCCGTCGGAAGGCGTGCCTGCAGTGACCGAACCGGTTGCGATCATGGCAACCGCCAAGAACGTTGATGGCGCAAAGAAGTTCGTCGATTTCATCCTGTCGGATGATGGTCAGAAGCTGGCACTTGAGCAGGGCTATCTGCCTGCCAAGGAAGGTGTAGGTCGCCCCGCATGGCTGCCGGAAGGCACCAAGATCAACATCATGTCTATCGACACCCAAAAGGTTCTCGATCAGACTGATGCCGACAAGAAGCAGTTCTCCGAGCTGTTTGGTGGATAAGGCATTTTAATGCGCATGTTTCGAGATATTCAGGGCCGTGATGCGGCCCTGATTGTTGGTGTAACGCTGATTGTTGCAGTGCTTTCGCTTCTGCCGATGGCGCGTCTGCTGGTCGAACTGGTCGCGCCGCAGGGACAGTTTTCGATATCGGTGCTCACTGAAACGCTGAGCAGCCGCTCGACATGGGTTGCCACATGGCATTCCCTGCAGATCGGTATTGGCGGCACGCTGCTTGCGCTGGTGTTTGGCATTGTAGCGGCGTTGCTCGTCGGCCTCACCGACATGCGCGGGCGCAATGTCTTTGTGCTTTTCTATGTGACACCACTGCTGATCGCCCCGCAGGTAACAGCGCTGGCGTGGCTCCAGCTTTTCGGGCCTTCCAGCCAGTTCCTCAAGATCATCGGCATGGTGCCGCCGCTGGGAAGCCGTAATCCGCTTTATTCCGTCTGGGGCATCATCTTTCTGCTTGGCGTGCAATATGGACCGCTGGTCTTTCTGATTGTACGGGCGGGCCTGCGCAAACTCCCACGCGAGCTGGTGGAAGCCGGTCTGAGTGCCGGTGCCAGCAAATGGACCGTTCTGCGCACCATCATTCTGCCGCTGATGACGCCGTCTATCATCGGTGCCGCCGCCTTGGCCTTTGTTTCCTGCGTCGGCAATTTCGGCATCCCGGCGTTTCTGGGGATTCCATCGAATTATCTTGTTCTGCCAACGTTGATTTATCAGCGCCTTGCGGGCGGTGGGCCAGCTGTGCTGTCGAGTGTCGCGGTGCTTTCTGTGCTGATCGGACTGATTGCCATGGCAGGAATCGCCGCGCAGGACTATGCTTCGCGCCGTCGTGATTTCCGCATTGTTTCAACCTCGCTGCCAGCCGCACCTTTTGCGCTTGGCGCATGGCGCATGTGGGCGGAGCTGGCTGCATGGCTGTTGATCGTGGTGGTGCTATTCTTGCCCTTGATTGGTTTGACCCTTTCAGCACTGGTTCCAGCCTATGGTGTGCCGCTGACATTTGCGACCGCAACGCTGGAAAATTTCCGCTTTGTGATGCTTGAGCATGGTGGTTCGGCGCGTGCTTTCGGCAATAGCCTGATGCTGTCCTTTGCGGCTGCTGTGTTTGCGGTGCTGATTGCGGTCCCGCTTGCCTATATGCTGGCATGGCGCAAACGGCGCTGGACGCCTATCCTCAATTTTGCAGCCGAGATGCCCTATGCGCTCCCGGGCGTAGTTCTTGCAATCGCCTGTCTGCTGATGTTCTTAAAGCCTCTCCCGGTTGTTGGTGTTAGCCTTTACAATACGCTCTGGATTATCCTGTTTGCCTATCTCGCACGTTTTTTCGTGCTGGCGTTGCGGCCAACGGTTGCGGGTCTTCACCAGATTGACCGTGCGCTGGAAGAAGCTGCGCGAATTGCGGGGGCAGGGCTTTTCTATCGGCTGCGGACCATTATATTTCCTCTTGTCGCACCAGCGACGCTTGCAGGCGGCGTGCTCATTTTTATGACCGCATTCTGTGAGCTGACGGTTTCAGCGCTTCTCTGGGCGTCGGGATCGGAAACGCTGGGCGTGGTGATGTTTTCTTTTGAACAGGCGGGCGATTCCGCCTATGCGGCTGCCATATCCATTTTGGCCGTTGCGGTGACATTCATGCTGATGCTTGCAACAAATCTGTTTGCGCGGCGTCTTCCAAACGGGGTGCTGCCATGGCGCGACTGAAAATCGCTTCTGTTTCCAAGGCCTTCAACGAGTTTCAGGCCCTGTCTGAAGTGTCGCTCGATGTGAAGGATGGTGAGTTCGTTGCTATTCTCGGACCGTCTGGCTGCGGCAAGACCACACTTCTGCGGATGATTGCCGGTTTTGAAGATGTTGACGGCGGCGAAATCCATATTGGTGACAGCCGTGTTTCTCATGTGGATGGGAACGTACCACCTGAGAAGCGGCAGGTCGGTATTGTCTTCCAAAATTATGCGCTCTGGCCACATATGACGGTCGCTGAGAATGTCGGCTATAGTCTGCGGGTGGCAAAGGTTGCCAAAGCCGAGCGCGAGGCCCGTGTGAAGCAAGCGTTGGCGCTGGTCGATCTAGACGGTTTTGGTGATCGCCGCCCGGCCAATCTTTCAGGTGGTCAGCGGCAGCGTGTGGCTTTGGCCCGCTGTCTGGTAGCAGCCCCTTCGCTGGTCTTGTTTGACGAACCGCTTGCCAATCTCGATATGCATTTGCGTGCTTCGATGGAAGACGAGTTTGCGGCTTTCCACAAGCGCACCGGTACGACGATTATCTACATCACGCATGACCAGGCCGAGGCCATGGCGCTTGCCGATCGTATCGCCGTGCTCGATTATGGCAAGCTTCAGCAGTTCGATACGCCGCGCAAGCTTTACGAAGAACCGGCCAGCGAAATGGTTGCATCCTTTATCGCGCATGGCATGGTTCTGCCTGCGGAGGTCGTGTCTTTTGCGCAAGCGGGACATTGTGAGGCGCTGGTGCTGGGAAGCCGTGCGCAGGTGCGTTGTTCCGGCATTGAAATGCCGCGTGCCAATGCGCAGCTCTGCGTTCGCGCAGAAGATCTGGCATTGACCGAAACCGGCGGCATCCCCGTGCGGGTCAAGCGTTCGGTCTATCGCGGTGGCGGTTCACGCATCGAGGCACATCCGCTCACCAAGCCGGATATTCATCTGCATTTTGAAGTGCGCGATCCGGTGCGGCTCGAAGAAGGCGACGAGGTTCGCATCGCCATTCGCGGTGGCTGGATTATTCCCACCGATGAAATGCCGGTGAGAAAAGTCTCAACCGGCTTTCCAATCGGCAACAAGATCTGAATGTAAAAAGGGCGGCTTTTGTAGCCGCCTTTTTCTTATTTCTTCTTCATCGCCTCCAGAAGGGCTGCACCGAAACCGCCGGTTGATGGCTGTTCCTGTTTACGCGGGGTGAAGTTTTGCTTCTGTGCAGGTTTCGTGTCGCGCTGCGCATTGTTGCGCGGGGCAGGAGCTTCGCCGCCGTCCTTGCGCATTGTGAGGCCGATGCGCTTGCGTGGCACATCCACTTCGGTCACGCGCACTTTCACCACGTCGCCAGCCTTGACCACTTCATGCGGGTCTTTGACAAATTTATCTGCGAGTTGCGAGACATGGACAAGCCCGTCCTGATGCACGCCAATATCGACGAAGGCACCAAAGGCCGCGACGTTCGTGACAGTGCCTTCCAGCACCATGCCGGGTTTCAGGTCCTTGATGTCATCAATGCCATCGGCGAAGGTCGCGGTTTTAAAGCCGGGACGCGGATCTCGGCCCGGCTTATCAAGCTCGGCGATGATGTCACGCACGGTTGGCAGACCAAAACGCTCATCGACAAAGACGCGCGGATCGAGGCTTTTAAGTGCTGAGCTATCGCCCATGAGGCTGCGCACATCGCGGCCGCAGGCGGAAACGATCTTTTTTGCAACGCCATAGGCTTCCGGGTGCACCGACGATGCATCAAGCGGCTCGGTGCCGTTCGCGATACGCAAGAAGCCTGCGCATTGCTCGAAAGCACGGTTGCCAAGGCGTGCAACTTTCAGAAGCTCCTTGCGGTTCTTGAAAGCGCCGACTTCGTCACGATGTGCGACGATTGCTTCGGCGAGAGATTTTCCAAGACCGGACACGCGCGCGAGGAGCGGCGCGGATGCCATGTTGAGATCGACGCCAACAGCGTTCACAGCGTCTTCGACCACAGCGTCCAGCGAGCGGGCAAGGCGGACTTGATCGACATCATGCTGATACTGGCCGACGCCGATAGATTTCGGTTCGATCTTCACGAGTTCCGCCAACGGGTCCTGCAAGCGGCGGGCGATGGAAACGGCACCGCGCAGCGACACATCAAGTTGGGGGAATTCAGCCGCAGCGGTTGCTGAGGCTGAATAGACCGAAGCTCCTGCTTCCGACACGATGACTTTGAGCGGCTTTGGCGCTGGCAGCTCGGTGAGCATATCCACGACGAGGCGTTCGGTCTCGCGGCTGCCGGTGCCATTGCCGATGGCAATCAATTCGATCTTGTGTTTGCGGATCAGGCTTGCGAGCTCGGCCTGTGTACCGCGCACATCGTTTTTGGGCGGGAATGGATAAACAGTCGTTGCGTCGAGCAGTTTGCCGGTATCATCAACGATTGCGACCTTCACGCCCGTGCGGATGCCCGGATCAAGACCCATGGTGGCGCGCGAACCGGCAGGGGCGGCGAGCAACAGGTCTTTGAGGTTGCGGGCGAAGACGTTGATGGCTTCTTCCTCGGCGCGTTCACGCAGGTCGCGCATGAGGTCGAGCGAAAGGGAGAGCGAAAGTTTGACGCGCCAAGCCCAGCCTGCAACTTCCATCAGCCAGCGATCACCGGGCAATGTTCCGCCGATATTATAGGCGGCTGCAATTTTGCGTTCGACCGGCTTTACCGGTGATGTGTCGTCGGCGTCGATTTCAATATCGAGCGACAGAAAATCCTCGTTGCGACCGCGCAACATAGCGAGAGCGCGGTGGCCCGCAACATTTGCCCAGCGTTCGGAATGGTCGAAATAATCCGAGAATTTTGCGCCAGCTTCCTGCTTGCCATCGACAACGCGCGAGCGGAGCACGGCGCGTTCTTTGAGATAGTTACGCAGATTGCCGATCAGCTCGGCATTTTCGGCAAAGCCTTCGGCAATGACGTCGCGTGCGCCTTCAAGGGCTGCCTTCACATCGGCTACGTCGCCGGTGACATATTGCGCAGCAATCTCTGTGGGAACCAGCCTGCGGTCGGTCAAAATGGCTTCGGCAAGCGGTCCAAGACCGCGCTCGCGAGCGATTTCCGCTTTGGTGCGGCGCTTTGGTTTATACGGCAGGTACAGGTCTTCAAGTTCGGCCTTGGTCTGAACGCCTGCGATTTTCAGTTCGAGTTCCGGCGTCAGCTTTTCCTGTCCGCGGATCGATTCCAGAATTGAGGTGCGTCGCGCTTCAAGCTCGCGCAAATAGGAGAGGCGCTCGTCCAGCATGCGCAACTGGGTGTCGTCAAGCCCGCCGGTGACCTCCTTGCGGTAACGCGCAACGAAAGGCACGGTCGAGCCTTCATCCAGCAGACCAATGGCGGCGATTGCCTGTTCCGGCTTTGCGTTGATTTCCGCTGCAATGATTGCGGCAATGCGCTTGATGTCGTTGGCCATTAATTATTCCAATCCAAAATATCTGCTGCGAACATAATCGGATAGTGCTTTGACGCAATCAAGGCGGGCATATTGGTCCACAGGAAAGGCGTGAGTTGGAGCGGTTCCAGCTAGGAATGAATTGTCGGAACCGCTCTAATTATTTGCTTTACGCATTATCCAACGCAAAACCGCTTCGCACTTTTGCTGGAAATGCTTTTTACCTGCTCACGCGCATGTGAACGACCTCCCTCTTTTCAAATCGAATACAAACGATACTTATATCGTGAAATGACGATATGAACGAAGATCAGCGAGGTGAACGTGATGTCGGACATTCAAACCATAGCATTAGCTATGCCTTTGGACGAAATACTCAAGGCGCTCGCTCATCCTGTTCGTCTCGACATTTTGAGCTGGCTCAAGGAACCGGAGAATCATTTCTCCGATCAGCACATGCCTCTGGAGATGGGTGTGTGTGCGGGCCAGTTCGAACGGTGTGGTCTCTCCCAGTCCACCGTTTCTGCTCATTTGTCCGTGCTGACGAAAGCGGGGCTGATCATGCCCCATCGTGTTGGCCAATGGACCTTCTACAAGCGCGATGAGGAGGCGATTGCCGCCTTGCTCAAATCGCTGTCCGATCTTTAATCCCATTTGCCCAATCGTTCCCACTTGAAGGAAATGTATCTATGGCCACATTGTTCGATCCAGTTACAGTCGGCGATCTCAAGCTTGCCAACCGTATCGTTATGGCACCGCTGACGCGCAATCGCTCGCCCCGCGCTGTGCCAAACGACCTCAACGTCACCTATTATGAACAGCGCGCAAGTGCTGGTCTCATCATCACCGAGGCAACGCCGATCAGCCATCAGGGACAGGGCTATGCCGATGTGCCGGGCCTTTATTCCGATGAGCAGCTCGCCGGCTGGAAGCGCGTGACCGACGCAGTTCACACCGCGGGCGGCAAGATCGTCGTGCAGATGTGGCATGTGGGCCGTATTTCGCACAACACGTTGCAGCCAAATGGCGGCAAGCCGGTTGCGCCTTCGGCCATTACGGCCAAGTCGAAGACCTATCTCGTGCATCCGGACGGCACCGGCGAGTTTGCGCCAACATCCGAGCCGCGCGCGCTTGAAAAGAGCGAGCTGCCGGAAATCGTTGCGACCTATGCTAAGGCCGCGAAGGATGCTGTTGAAGTGGCTGGTTTTGACGGCGTCGAAATCCACGCAGCAAACGGTTATCTGATTGATCAGTTCCTCCGTTCGGACAGTAATCACCGCACTGATGAATATGGTGGCTCTATCGAAAACCGCGCGCGTTTCCTGTTTGAAGTGGTGGATGCAATCACCAAGTCGGTTGCACCGGGCAAAGTTGGTATTCGTCTTTCGCCGGTAACGCCTGCCAATGACGCGTCAGATTCCGATCCGCAGCCACTGTTTGACTATGTGATTGAGAAGCTTGCCTCTTACGGTCTTGCATATGTTCACATCATCGAAGGTGCGACCGGCGGCCCACGCGATTTCCAGCAGGGTCCGCAGCCGTTCGATTATGCTCGTCTCAAGCAGGTTTATCGCGATGCCGGTGGCGAAGCTGCCTGGATGGTCAATAATGGCTATGATCGCGAGCTGGCTGAACAGGAAATCGAAAGCGGCCGCGCTGATGTGGTTGCCTTTGGCAAACCGTTCATCTCCAACCCTGATCTTGTCCGTCGTTTGAAGGATAATTCGTCGCTCAATGAGCTGGATCAGCAGCATATGTATGGCGGTGGCGCCAAGGGATATACGGATTATCCGATCCTTGCCTAACCGCGAAAACAAAAAAAGCCCGGCAAATTGCCGGGCTTTTTTTACAGACGCGCCCGCGTTGAGCGCGGGGTAGCAAGCAGTAGATTGGTTTCGCTGGCCTTGATGCCTGGCACCAATCGGATGCGACGGAGCACGGCATCGAAATCGGTCAGTGTTGCAGCACCCAGTTCCACCACCAGATCGAAACGACCATTGGTGGTGTGGATGGCTGAAATTTCGGAGAAGCCGCCAAGTGCCTTGACCACACGGTCGGCGACATGGCCTTCGATTTCGATCATCATGATACCGCGCACCGGCAGATCGACCGCATCAGACCGCAGGATCACCGTATAGCCAATGATGTCGCCGGACTGTTCCAACCGTTCCATGCGCGAGCGAACAGTCGCACGCGAAACACCAAGATCAATTGCCACGTCCGAAATGCTGCGTCGGCCATTGTGACGTAAAAGCGTGATTAGCTTTTCATCCAGATCGTCCATGTTTTCTCCATTTTGAAAAGCCAAACCGACATTATGATAAACCAAACCGTTAAAATTGCCAATCCGGTTGCTTCACATCGCCAAGCGTAAATGGTCAATCTAAGAGAATAATTTCTCAGGAGTAGCACTTTATGCATTGCAAGATTTTGGGATTGCCTGTTCAGGAAGGCACTGGTCGTCTGGGCTGCAATATGGGCCCCGACGGTTATCGCGCCGCGGGCATTGCGGAGGCGATTCGCGAACTCGGCCACGAGTTTACCGATCTGGGCAATCTGGTGCCGGCCGAACTGCGCCCTTTGACCCATCCCAATCCTGCGATCAAGGCTTTGCCGCAGGCTGTCGCCTGGATCGAAGCAATCAGCGAAGCTGCTTATCGTGAGAGCGAAGACGGTTTTCCGATCTTCCTCGGTGGCGATCATCTGCTTGCAGCAGGCACTGTTCCCGGCATCGCGCGCCGCGCGGCAGAAAAGGGTCGCAAGCAATTTGTGCTGTGGCTTGATGCTCATACGGATTTCCACACGCTGGAAACAACAGGCAGCGGCAATCTGCATGGCACGCCTGTCGCCTATTACACCGGCCAGAAGGGCTTTGAAGGCTATTTCCCGGAACTGGCGGCACCGATTGATCCTGCCAATGTCTGCATGATGGGTATTCGCAGTGTTGATCCGGCAGAACGCGCCGCGATCAAGCAGACGGATGTTGCCGTCTATGACATGCGCCTCATCGATGAGCATGGTGTGGCAGCCCTGTTGCGACGTTTCCTGCAGCGCGTAAAGGACGAAAACGGCCTTCTGCATGTGAGCCTTGATGTCGATTTCCTTGAGCCTTCGATTGCGCCAGCTGTCGGCACTACGGTTCCGGGGGGCGCGACCTTCCGTGAAGCACATCTCATCATGGAGATGCTGCATGACAGCGATCTGGTGACGAGCCTCGATCTCGTCGAGCTCAATCCATTTCTCGATGAACGCGGACGTACCGCAACTGTGATGGTCGACCTGATGGCGAGCCTTTTGGGCCGCAGCGTCATGGACCGCCCAACCATCAACTATTGATTTCAAAACTGCATTCACTGCTGGCGGGATCAAATGGTCTGCCGCTGAATGTTAAGGAGCAAGAATGACCCAACCGAACCTGAATATCGTCCCTTTTGTCAGTGTCGATCACATGATGAAGCTGGTGCTTTCCGTCGGCGTCGAGACTTTCCTCAAGGAACTCGCCGATTACGTGGAAGAGGATTTCCGTCGCTGGGAAAGCTTCGACAAGACGCCACGCGTGGCGTCGCATTCCGATGAAGGCGTGATCGAGCTGATGCCGACAAGCGACGGTACGATGTACGGCTTCAAATATGTGAACGGCCATCCGAAGAATACGCGTGACGGCCTACAGACAGTGACGGCTTTCGGTGTTCTTTCGGATGTTGGCAGTGGCTATCCGATGCTTCTGACCGAAATGACCATCCTGACGGCGTTGCGCACGGCTGCGACCTCAGCAGTTGCCGCAAAGCATCTTGCGCCAAAGAATGCGCGCACGATGGCGATTATCGGCAACGGCGCACAGAGCGAGTTTCAGGCCTTGGCGTTCAAGGCAATTCTCGGTATCGACAAGCTGCGTCTTTACGATATTGACCGCACGGCTTCAGAAAAATGCGCGCGCAATCTCGAAGGCGCAGGCATTGATATCGTGATCTGCAAAGATGTTGAAGAAGTGGTCGAGGGTGCGGACATCATCACGACCGTAACGGCCGACAAGCTCAATGCGACGATCCTGACCGACAACATGGTTGGTGCTGGTGTGCATATCAACGCGGTCGGCGGTGATTGCCCTGGAAAGACCGAACTGCACGGCGATATCCTTCGCCGTTCGGACATTTTTGTCGAGTACCCGCCGCAGACTCGCATTGAAGGTGAAATCCAGCAGCTGCCGGAAGATTATCCTGTCAATGAACTGTGGGAAGTGATCACCGGCAAGACTGAAGGCCGCAAGGATGCGCGTCAGATTACGCTGTTTGACTCGGTCGGCTTTGCAACGGAAGACTTCTCGGCCCTGCGCTACGTTCGCGACAAGCTGAAGGATACGGGCTTCTATGAGCAGCTGGATCTTCTTGCTGATCCGGATGAGCCGCGCGATCTCTATGGCATGTTGCTGCGACACAAGCAGCAGCTTCAGGCAGAAAAGTCTAAACCTGCTGCATAATAAGCGCGCGTTCCGAAAAGTGTTTATAGCGGTTTTCGGATAAGACGCGCGTTGAAAACTATTGAACCGCCTGCTTCTGTTATCAGAGACAGGCGGTTTCTTTTATAACGGCTTGCGTGAATGGCGTGGTGCTGCGATCTGCCCGGAATGCGTGGCGATTGCCATTTCAAAACTATCGGCAATCCGGCGGGCGCGATCAATGAAAACAATTGCTCCGTCAGGTGGGAAAATGTCCCGCGCTGTCTGCTCAAACAATTGCAACCAACGATCAAAGTGTTCGTTTTTAAGGCCCAGGCGAATGTGTGGGGGCATAGGCCGCCCATCGTAACGTCCGGTTTTCAGGATAACGGATGACCAGAATTCGCTGATGCGTTCAATATGGTGATCCCAGTCATCCACTGCCTCTGAAAAGATTGGGCCGATAACGTCGTCTTCGCGGGCTCTTCCATAAAAAGTGCTGACCAATTTGTCGATGGACGCTCTGTCTATGGATGGGTGGGGCTGATTGATAAGAACGGTCATTCTCTCTTGCCAGTTTGCGTCGCGCCAAGGGTGCGCAACCAACTCTGATATAGTCCGGCGCCACGGTTCTATCCAGTGAAGCATTGCCGCATCATTGTGTTGAAACAAGTGGTTCATCGCTGCAGGTGGTGACTAAGCTAAAAGCCGCTCGCACCGCGCGAGTTCAACATAGAGACAAATAGGGGGGAGATTAGGCTTCCAGAGCCTGAAGTAGCTGAAACACTGCTGCTGGGTGCTGTTGGTAGCGGAGGACGGATTCGAACCGCCGACACAAGGATTATGATTCCTCTGCTCTAACCTACTGAGCTACTCCGCCACACATTGCAGTGAAACAGTTTTCGGCGCTGTCTCCAGCGTTTCACGAACCGTGTTCATGCAAGGAATGGCGGCGGTATATGTGGGGAACGGGACCCTGTCAAGCACTCTTCGCATAGCTTTCGTCTTGTTTTCCACGATTTGCGTAGATAAGTAACTAGCGGAAAGCAAAGGCTTAGTTTTATGGCACCTCGTATTGCGGTTTTGGGTTGTGGCTATTGGGGCGGCAACCATATTCGTACCTTGAAGAGCCTCGGGGCCCTTCATGGTGTTTCTGACGCCAATCCACAGAATGCGGAACGATTCGCTTCTGAGTTCGGTGTTCCCAACATTCCGGTCGACGAACTTTTCTCGCGCGCCGATATTGATGGCATCGTTTTGGCGCTGCCTGCGCAGTTTCACGCGCAATACGCAATTGAAGCAGTGAAGAACGGCAAGGACGTTCTGGTTGAAAAGCCGATCGCGCTGGAAGTTGCCGATGCAGAAGCAGAAGTTGCGGCTGCACGCGAAAATGGTCGCGTGTTCATGGTCGGGCATATTCTGCGCTTCCATCCGGCATTTGAGAAGCTGCTCGACATGGTGAAGAGCGGTGAGCTCGGCGATATTCGCTACGTGCATTCACACCGCGTCGGTTTCGGTAAGTTCCACGACAAGTTCGATGCGCTCTGGGATCTTGCACCGCACGATCTTTCGATGGTTCTTGCCATCACCGGCGAAGAGCCTTCAGCCGTTCGCGGTGAGGGCACGGCAATCATCGATAAGATCAGCGATTTCGCCCATGTGCATCTCGAATTCCCGAGCGGCATTCGCGGCCATCTCTTCGCTTCCCGAATGAACTCCTATCGTGAGCGTCGCCTGAGTGTGACCGGGACCAAGGGTATGCTTGTCTTTGACGATGCAGAACCGTGGGATCGCAAGCTTGCATTCTACAAGCACGAAGTATGGCGCGAGAATGATCAGTGGGCTTTCAAATCGGTCGATCCGATCTATATCCCCGTCGAAGAAGGAATGCCGCTGACACGCGAGTTACAGCATTTCCTGCACTGCATCGAAACACGCGAAAATCCGCGCACCGATGGGCAGGAAGCAATCAACGTCTTGCGTATTCTGACCGAAGGATCGGTCAATCATTCCAGATAATCCGCTTTTGACAGAAGTTCCTGTCAAGCGGTGTTACGGGAATAGCAAAACTTTGAACGCTCCACCCATGGCAGGGCGGGGCGTGAAGGAATAAACAGGTTGCCGTGGATTCGCTTTTGATAGGGCGAACCAGATAAATTGGAGCCAACATGCAGTTCATTGATCTTGGAGCGCAACGCGCGCGTATCGAAGACCGTCTTAATGCCGCCGTTTCCAAGGTAGTTGCGGAAGGCCGTTATATTCTCGGTCCTGAAGTTGCTGAGTTCGAAAAGAAGCTCGGTGAATATCTGGGCGTGGAACATGTGATCGCCTGCGCTAACGGCACCGACGCTTTGCAGATGCCTTTGATGGCGCGCGGCATCGGCCCGGGCCATGCGGTTTTCGTTCCGTCGTTCACGTTCGCTGCGACCGCTGAAGTTGTTGCCCTTGTTGGTGCAGAGCCGGTTTTCGTTGATGTTGATGCCGATACCTACAACATGAATATTGAACAGCTGGAAGCTGCCATTGCCGCCGTCCGCAAGGAAGGTCGTCTTGAGCCAAAGGCAATCATTCCTGTCGACCTGTTCGGTCTTGCTGCCGATTACAACCGTATTAGTGCAGTTGCAGATCGCGAAGGTCTGTTCGTGATTGAAGACGCGGCTCAGTCGATTGGCGGCAAGCGCGACAACGTCATGTGCGGTGCTTTCGGCCATGTTGGTGCGACAAGCTTCTATCCTGCCAAGCCGCTCGGCTGCTATGGCGACGGCGGTGCAATGTTCACCAACGACGCTGAACTGGCCGACACGCTGCGCTCCGTGCTGTTCCACGGCAAGGGCGAAACGCAGTATGATAATGTTCGCATTGGCCTCAACTCGCGTCTCGACACGATCCAGGCAGCTATTCTTCTGGAAAAGCTGGCGATCCTTGAAGACGAAATGGAAGCGCGCGACCGTATTGCCAAGCGCTACAATGAGCTGCTCAAGGACGTGGTCAAAGTTCCGGGCCTGCCTGCTGGCAATCGTTCAGCCTGGGCACAGTATTCGATTGAAAGCGAAAACCGCGACGGTCTGAAGGCACATCTTCAGGCAGCCGGCATTCCATCGGTCATCTACTATGTGAAGCCGCTGCATTTGCAGACCGCATACAAGCATTATCCGATTGCACCGGGCGGTCTGCCTGTTTCGGAAGCGCTGCCTGCACGCATTTTGAGCCTGCCGATGCATCCTTACCTTTCGGAAGAAGATCAGGACAAGATCATCGGCGCGATCCGTGGTTTCCACGGCAAGTAAGCCTGATTTATCAGTGATTGTGAAAGGCCCGGCGAAAGCCGGGTTTTTTATTTTTGCCTTTTGGCAATGCGCGAAGCGACAAAGCGGGCAATTGCCGGGCCTGCAAGCAGCACAATGAAAAAGCGGCTGGTTTGCATGGCGATGATAAAGGGCAGATCGACATTGCTTGATGCTGCAATAATGGCCACGGTATCTGCGCCGCCGGGGCTGGTGGCGAGATAAGCGGTGAGGGGATCAAGACCCAGCACATGACCGAGCGTCATGCCGAACAGGCCACAAACGGCAATCAGAATAAGCGCTGATGCAAGCACTGCCGGGAAGGCGCGTGCCGCATGTGCAATGATCGCACGGGTAAAGCCAAGGCCAATGCGCCAGCCGATGAAGATGTAGCTTGCAGCCAGCAGCCATGGTGGCAGGTCAATGACCATAAGGCCCAAATCCTGCAACAATGCTCCGAGTGCGAGTGGCACGAGCATCGCTCCCGTTGGAATGCGAGATAATTCGCCCAGAAAGGCGCCACAGACGATCAAAGCGAGGGTCGGGCCCAGAGTGTGCCAGTTTATCGCTGGAAACCACTCTACGGCCGCTGGAGCGACTGTTTGGATATCGGCGGTAAACATCACCACAAGCGAAGCGGTGGTTGCGACAAGCACCACGCGCAAATATTGCATGAAGGCGATGAGCCGTGCGTCAGATCCGAAGGATTCGGCCATCAGCACAATTGCTGTTGCAGCCCCCGGTGAGACACCCCATACGGCAGTTGTTCCGGGCAAAACGCGAAAGCGTGCCAGAAGATAGCCGATCGTCGTGCTGGCGAGCAGCGTGAAGCCTGTCGAAAACAGGATTATCGGCAGATGTTGGCCCATATTGCTGAAGAATTCAGCCGTCATTGCCCGCGCGATCAGCAGGCCGACGATTGCCTGCGCGAGCAGTGAGAAATTTTTGTGAACTCTGATCGTGCTTTCACGAGAAGCAAGGATGATCGCTCCAAGCATAGCGCCGAGAAGCAGTGCGGCTGGCAGTCCCAGCTTCTCTCCGATGAAGATAAGAAATGCAGATATGATCAGCAGCACACCCCATTGAATGGGCTTAGGCGTCTTGCTGAAATTGAATTTATTGTGGGCTTCTTCTTGCCCTGAGGAGACGAGTTTCTGCATCGCGCTTCTTCCCTACAACTGTGTATGGGAAAAAGGCAAACCAAGAATTTGTGTCGAAAGCCAAAAAAGAGCCACAGCCTTCTGACGGGCTAAGCTGCGAATATTACTTCATTGCGACGCGAAGCGCCGACGGATCGGCGCTCCAAGCCCATTTTTCCAATCACAATCTGATCGGTACGCGTTTCGCGCTGGTCAGATTATGCTTTAGCCGATCATCGCGCGTCGCTGGTTCACCGGGCGCTCGACGATTTCACGAGGCGCTTTACCGCCGTCACGTTCTTCGAGTGCTTCAGCCTTTGACAGCTCGGTTTCCGCATAGACCAGTTCTGCTTCTGCAGCTTCTTTCTGAGACATCAAATCGCGAATCGATCCGAACAGGTTGTCGCGTCGCTGACGTGCAGCCTTCGCGAAGGTCGGGTAGGCGAAATGATTGATGTCAGTGATGCCTGCCTTCTTCTCTTCCGATAGAATCTGAGCGTCGAGTTCTCCCGCCATACGTTCGAACTCGCCGATCATCAGGTCGAGCTGGCCCAGCTGACGGCGTTTTTCCTTCACCTGGAACAGTTTAAGCCTGACGAGGCTTTCACGTGGCTTCATACGCAATACTCCTTGAACACCAACCAGCTTTATCAGAGCTCCTCTCGGTCTGCTTTGACCAGATCGGCGCCCTAACATTTTGTATTAACGCGCATCTTATCCGAAAACCGGCTCGCCCTTTCCGGGATGCGCTCTAATGTTGGGGCGTTCCCCCCGACTTTATTAACAGGCATATATGCTGGCGATTTTCCTGCAATATGCCGCGAAATCCATTGCAATGCCTTGCTTTTCAGGGCTTCGGCTTTGCCGCCAAACATAAGAACAGTCTCCATAAGCGAAACAAAAAGTTAAGATTTTGCTCTTTTGGTAACCATTCCTTTACCGGCAACGTTAATCATACGCGTTAGGAATTAAGGCTCGGTAAATCTTGTGTGGTTTTTGGGTAACAGGTGAAACATAGAGTCGAATGAATCACTTAAGAGGATTTCTTAATGTGATTCATAAGGGTCAATCGAATTGAATAATCACATATGATTCAGTTGGATAAGAGTTTTTTCTAAACAGGATAGAATTATGCTTGCCAACAGGAATCATATTTTGTTAACCATTTGCAGGCACCTTCATGCTAAGGCAACGACAGTTCCGTCAGCTGCCGTGAGGGAAAACTGGTCAGCGGCGGAAAGGGGATAAGATATGCGCGTCCTTTTAATTGAAGACGACAGTGCTATCGCACAGAGCATTGAGTTGATGCTGAAGTCCGAGAGCTTCAATGTCTACACCACCGATCTGGGTGAAGAAGGCATCGATCTCGGCAAGCTTTATGATTACGACATCATCTTGCTGGACCTGAACTTGCCGGACATGTCCGGTTACGAAGTTCTGCGTACCTTGCGCCTCTCGAAGGTCAAGACGCCAATCCTGATCCTTTCCGGTATGGCCGGTATTGAGGATAAGGTTCGCGGTCTAGGCTTTGGCGCAGATGACTATATGACGAAGCCGTTCCACAAGGACGAGTTGATCGCCCGTATTCATGCGATTGTTCGTCGTTCCAAGGGCCATGCTCAGTCGGTCATCACCACTGGCGACCTGATTGTTAACCTCGACGCCAAGACGGTTGAGGTTGGTGGTCAGCGCGTTCACCTGACCGGCAAAGAATATCAGATGCTCGAGCTTCTCTCGCTCCGCAAGGGCACGACGCTCACCAAGGAAATGTTCCTCAACCACCTTTATGGCGGCATGGACGAGCCTGAGCTGAAGATCATCGACGTGTTTATCTGCAAGCTGCGCAAGAAGCTTGATGCCGTTTCCGGCAGCCAGAGCTACATCGAAACCGTTTGGGGCCGTGGTTATGTGCTGCGTGAACCGGATGGCAGCGAGCTGCGTGAAAGCGCGTAAGCGTTTTTCAGGTGATGAAATGAAAAAGGCTCCGTTTGTGCGGGGCCTTTTCTTTTGGAACTGAGCCAGCAAAAAAAGGCGCAGGTTTTATCCTGCGCCTTTCTTGTGTTTGATCGGAAAGGGTTATTCAGCGGCGAAAACGATGTCTTCTGCAGTCGCGTGAATAGAAATCTTCATGCCAGCTTCTTCGGCGAGCAGCAGCGTATAATATGGCTGCACCGAATGCGCATCAATCGGCTCTTCTGGTTCTGCACCTGAATGCAGTTCCAGGAATTTCGGTGGTACGCGGAGCATACGACCCTTCACAGTAATGACGAAGCGCGGGTCGGTATCACCATTTTCAAGACGAACGGCCAGCGAACCACCGCGCGGGATAGCGGCATTGCCGATCAGCAGCATATTGAGCAGAAGCTTGACCTTGTTCTTTGGCAGCAGGACGCGTGAGCCTTCCCAAGTCAGTTCAGGCTTTTCATTTGCGAAATATTGTGTGGCAACATGCTGGGCATCACCGGTATCGATCTGCACACCAGCCGATCCGGCTGCACCAAAAGCGATGCGGGCAAATTGCAGGCGGGCCGAAGCATTGCGCGCGCTCGATTTGATAAGCGCCATCGCGTCTTCGTCTGCACCGCCTTCTTCCAGCAGCTCGAGACCGTTGTTGATCGCGCCGACCGGCGAGATGATGTCATGACAGATCCTGCTGCACAGAAGCGCACCGAGGTCGAGTGCGGAAAGGGTAACGGGCAATGGCATGGTGATTTCTCCAGGCACGAACCGACCCTGAAAATCGACATTCAAGTCGAATGACGGGCCGCTATCAGTTGGTGAGCGTAAACCCCGACGAATCATCGTCAGGAACCTTGGGAATCTGGATACACGCGACATCCGGTTGCCGCAACAAAGCTGTTTTTTGCCGCCATTCTAAAGCCAATTTCGCGGCATAAAGATTTAGACAATAAATTCGCGGTTAGAATAAGCGCGATTCGGCCAAAGCGTTCGCAAGAGACGTAGTAGCCAGGCTTTTAACAGGGCCGTCAGACAGAGAAGCTGGTAGGCAAAAGGAATTATAAATGGCCATACCGTCCCTGTCGCAGATCAGGTTCCGCAACGCGGCGTATTTTGTAGCGTTTTTTGCGGCATTTCTGATTTCCATTATCGTCGTGCCGCACAAAGCGCAGGCACAGAGCAGCAACGCATACACAGCCGAGGAAGTCGTTGAATCGGGGCACCGGTTCTTTGGTTCGACGTCTGGTGGAATAGCCAGTGCCGTCGAAAAAGCATTTCAGAGTTTTGGTCTTCCGAACGGATATATTCTGGGCGAGGAAGGTTCCGGCGCGTTCATAGGCGGTCTCACCTATGGTGAAGGCACGCTCTATACGAAGAATGCCGGTGATCATCGCACATTCTGGCAGGGTCCATCGCTGGGCTGGGATTTTGGCGGGCAAGGCTCACGCGTGATGATGCTTGTCTATAATCTCGACGACATCCAGAGCCTTTACGGTCGTTATGCAGGTGTTGCAGGCTCGGCCTATGTGATCGCGGGTGCAGGCTTTAACGTGCTCAAGCGTCAGAACATCATGCTGGTGCCTATCCGTACGGGTGTTGGCGCAAGGTTGGGTGTCAATATCGGGTATCTTAAGCTTTCGGCTGCGCCGACCTGGAACCCATTCTGATACGTGTTGCGCGATATGAGCCGCATGGGCGGAGTGGTTCCCCATTGAAACCGCTCTGCCGGTCTGTTTTGAAACATTCATCTCGCGCAAAACCGCTTCGCACTTTTGCTGAAAATGTTCTAGCATCGCGGGTGACGATCTATGAATAGTTGCCAGCCATTATCCTTTGGCTGGTCCTTTTTTCTTTTTGTGACAAAGTCGTGATCCAGTCTGCGCTCATTTTCATACTTGGCGTTCTCGTGGCGGTTTTCGTCGTGGTTCTGCTTGGCCCTTCGGTTTGGCGTCGTGCCTTTTTTCTGGCACGACGGCAGGTGCATGCCGAACTTCCGGTAACGCTTGCCGAAATAAGAGCGGATCGTGACGGTTTACGTGCCGAGCATGCCGTGGCTTTCAGCAAACTTGAACGGCAACTCAAGCAGGAACGGGAAAAATCGTCCGAGCAACTGATCAAGCTGGGAAAGCAGTATGACGAACTCAGGCGCTTCGCATCGCTTGAGAACGACATCGCCCAGCTGAGAAAGACGTTGGCCGAACGGGAAAAGGCCGTTGAAGAGACGGTTGTCGAACGCGATAATGCTGAGGAAAAGGCTGAAATCGTCGAGGCTGAAGTGGAGCGACTTCAGAAACATCTTTCATCTCTGCAAGATCTGGCCGATACGCTTCGTATCGAGATAAGCGCCAAGGAGGTCGAACACGGCCGTCTGGTGAATGAGATGAGCGAGATGCGTCGGGAACGTAAAGATGCATCTGCCCGCTATAATGAGGTTTCGACGCAATTGACTGCAGCACAAACTGAACTGAAAAGCGAAAGACGCCGCAACACAGAGCTCCAGCAAAGATTGGATAAGCTGATTTCCGATTTTTCTGACGCGCAGGAGAGACTGGAGCGTTATACGCGTAACGGCTCGACCTTTGTTGCAGGGGGCGTGCAGTCTGCAGAGCTCTCAAAGGAAAATGCTGCACTCCGCGAGGAAATGGCCGCCCTGGCTGCCCGGATGGTTGCTGCGACTGCCGAAAAAGAGGGCGAAGATTCGCCCATCGACGCTCTCGTGAATGCCGACAGATCGGAAGGCAGAGACGAGGTCAATGAAGAGCGCCCTCAAAGCCTCGCAAGCCGGATTCGCGACTTGCGCTAGAGCGCATCCCGAAAAGTGGGAACCGGTTTTCGGAACAAGATGCGCGTAAAAACAAAGAGATAGAGCATTTCCAATGATTCAATTTAAACTGGAAATGCTCTAAAGCCTGAAAACCAAAGGCGCACTTCAGAACTGCACTACCTATTCTGTCTCTATGACATCGGACCAGTCGGAATACCGTTTGACCTGTGCCTGCATGAAGCTGCAGCGCGGTACAATCTTCCAGCCGGTTTTGCGAGCATCTTCAACAGCATTCAACGCCAGGGCCTGTGCGACACCTTTGCCGCGCATCGAATCGGGCACGAATGTATGATCGATGGAAATCAGCGCTGGACCCAGCTTCGTGTAGGTCATTTCTGCTTCGTCGCCATTGATGACGACAAAGTAACGTCCGCTATCCGTATTGTCGCTTTTCCGAATCTGGATGTTTTCGCTCATCTGAGAACTCCATCAAAAGGTTTGTGACCCTACCTTCATATAGGCGGGATAGGCCAAAGAAAAACCCCGGCCGATTGACCCGGCCGGGGCTTAATTTGCGTATCTGATGTTTCCGAAGAAACCGGCAGAATCTTAGTGTCTATACTGCTGGATACGTGTGGTCCTTAGACCGGCGAGACCATGCTCATCGATCGAGGACTGCCAGCCAAGAAATTCCTCCACCGTCAACGTGTAACGCTGGCATGCCTCCTCAAGGCTGAGAAGGCCACCGCGTACAGCGGCGACTACTTCAGCCTTTCGGCGAATGACCCAGCGCCTCGTAGTGGCGGGGGGGAGGTCTGCGATGGTCAGCGGGCTGCCGTCGGGACCAATAACATATTTTATACGCGGTCTTGTCAGATCGGTCATTGTACTCTCTACACAACACTCAAGGACCTAATCGAGACCGAGACTAGCGCCACAGCTTTAAGAATTACCTAAACAGCCGGTAACTCTCTGGTAACACTTGCAAAAAAATGCCTCATTTAGAGAGAAAGTCATAAAAAAACCCGCTTATGCCGATATTTTTCTGAATGTCTCACGCGAAATTGTGACTGCAACGCTACAAAATGCGCGTTGTTTTTGCTGCGACATCTTGGCAATCACCCTTTGTGTGACCTATATAGGGCGCAAACCTAAACTTTGAGAAGCAGGGCATTTGCCCGGAAGCTGGAATCAATCATGAGCCTGAACAGCCTCGATCTGCCGGGAAAGCCGGAAGACACGCGCGTTGTCGTCGCCATGTCGGGCGGCGTCGATTCATCCGTTGTGGCGGGGATACTCAAACGTGAAGGCTATGATGTCGTTGGCGTGACGCTGCAGCTTTACGATCATGGTGCGGCTGTGCATCGCGCTGGTTCGTGCTGCGCCGGTCAGGACATCGAAGATGCCCGCCGCGTTTCGGAAAGCCTCGGCATCCCGCATTATGTACTGGATTACGAAGCGCGCTTCCGTGAAGCTGTTATTGATCCATTTGCAAATTCCTATGTGAGCGGTGAGACGCCGATTCCTTGCGTTTCCTGCAATCAGACCGTCAAGTTTGCTGATCTTTTGCAGACGGCGCGCGAGCTTGGTGCGGATGCGCTGGCAACCGGACATTATATCCGCAGTCGGCTGAATGGCGCGCATCGTGCGATGTTCCGCCCGGAAGATTCCGATCGCGATCAGAGCTATTTCCTGTTTGCGACCACGCAGGATCAGGTTGATTATCTGCGCTTTCCGCTCGGGCATCTGCCAAAGGCGCAGGTGCGTGAAATTGCCGAAGAAATGGGACTGACCGTTGCTAAGAAGCAGGACAGTCAGGACATTTGTTTCGTGCCGCAGGGAAAATATTCCGACATCATTTCCAAGCTGAAGCCGGAAGCAGCGACCCCGGGCGACATCGTGCATATCGACGGTCGCGTACTGGGCCGCCATGACGGCATCGTGCATTATACGGTTGGTCAGCGTCGCGGTATCGGTGTTGCAACGGGCGAGCCGCTTTATGTGGTGCATCTGGACGCCGCCAATACGCGCGTTATCGTCGGTCCGCGTGAAGCGCTCGAAACGCACAAGGTGTTCCTGCGCGACGTGAACTGGCTGGGTGATGGTTCCCTTGATGCGCTGCCAGAAGGTGGGGTCGAGGTCTTCGCCAAGGTTCGCTCGACACGTCCGCCACGTCCTGCTGTTCTCCATCATGGTGATGGAAAGACATGGGTAGAGCTC
Organism: Brucella pituitosa; assembly: GCF_965577835.1. NCBI lineage: Bacteria > Pseudomonadati > Pseudomonadota > Alphaproteobacteria > Hyphomicrobiales > Brucellaceae > Brucella > Brucella pituitosa. The sequence continues at coordinate 765,772 of NZ_OZ264092.1, read as the reverse complement.
GTTGACGGTGAAAGCGGCATTGCGCCCGGACAGGCTTGTGTTCTTTATTCTGATGACAGCAATACGGCACGCGTGTTTGGCGGTGGATTTATCGGGCGCTCAGAGCGCGAACCGCAGGCTGAAGAAATGCTCCGTCGTTTGGTTGCCAATACGTCGAAGGAATCTGCAGCTTAGAGCATCATTCCTTAAATTTGGATCAGTTTAAGGTAAAATTATGCTCTAATTTTAAAGTGTTAGAGCGACCTTTGCGCGCCCAATAGGGCGGCCCAGCGCTCTAAACAGCGATACATGAGTTTGAATTTTAAAGCCTTCGACATCGTTCGGAGGCTTTTTATTTTAGAGTTTATTTTAGAGCGCGTTTCGACCTGATTGGATCAGATCGGCGCTATAAATATTTGTTTTAACGCGCATCTTTGTCCGAAAACCGTTTCACACTTTTCGGGATGCGCTCTAATCAAACCGGCTGAAGTGGGATAAAGCGATGCCGGAAGCAGTCGCCACATTCAGACTGTCGAACTCTTTGGACATAGGGATACGGGCTCCGGTCAGTCGCTTCAGCAGATGAGCCGGAAGGCCTTCTCCTTCCGTGCCGAGCAACAGAGCTTGGCGCCTATGGTGCGACGCCTGATAAATGCTCATCGAAGAAGAAGGGCTCAATGCCAATATGTCAAAATCGGATGACTGCAATGTGCTGATAATGTCTTCGATGGCTGAGCCGTGGAAATAGGGCATCTTTAGCGTGGCACCTACAGAAACGCGGATTGCTTTTCGATAAAGCGGGTCGCAGCAGGTTTCGTCAAGGAGAACGCAGTCAGCTTCGAATGCAGCAGCATTGCGAAAGATGGATCCCACATTATCATGGTTGGAAATGCCGCACAAAACCACCACGAGCGCCGTTTCCGGTAGGCGGTTGATCATTTCGGAAAGTGCGGGCTGGGCTTTTCGTCGTCCAACGGCAAGAATTCCGCGATGGACATGGAATCCCGCGACCTCATCCATGACGGATTGAGGCACGGAATAAACCGTTACTCCCGCAGGCAAATGCCTGAATTGCTCTTTTAACCCACTCAGGCGATTTTCGAGGACGAGCAGTGACTCTGTCTCGAACCGGGCATGAGCCGAAAATAGGACATTCAGGACGACTTTGCCTTCAGCAATGAAGCGCTGTTGGCGGCCTACCAGGTCCTTTTCGCGAATATTCGTATAGGGGGATAAACGACTATCGCCAGAATCGGAAATTCTTACGACAACGCCGTGCGATCCGGTTTCTTCTTCCTTCATCGCACGACGTATGCCTCATGGATGTGCGTTACTGATGTACGACCGCCGCCAATTCACGTCGGCGTGGAACAGGACTCATATAGAGACTTGAAAGCGTAGACAACATCAACTCAATGTGGGGTGAAGATACCATATAATAAATTGTCTGCGCATCACGTCGCGTGGATACGAGGTCAAGTGCCCGTAGTTTTGCGAGGTGCTGGGACAGCGCCGACTGGCTAAGATCAATTGCTTTTGCTAAAGCACCAACAGACATTTCATTGTGAAGTAACTTGCACAAAATGAGTAGTCTTTTGTTGTTGGCAAGAGCTGAAAGAAAATCAGCTGCTTCATCAACATTTTCTATTAAATCAAAAAAATTATTTTCATTGGTCATTTGCAGTCATACCCCCGTAAGACAGCATTAGGTTAAAAAATGCCCATACAACATTTGTCGAAGGCATCTCAAAATTAATACTATACGGAGAAATTGAAAAGGGCTTGCTTATATTTACCGGCTAAAAAAACTGGAAATTTGTCCCAAAACTATCGGGGTTTTGTTTCAGTCGTCGGTTTTAAGCGCACCTGTCAACATTTTCAGTGCTACGTCGCCAGAATCGGCTTGTACTGGAAAATGAGATCGAATGATGTGGTCCCCATTGGACAGATTGAAGCCATCGGGATCGAGGCTGGTTATGTTCCAGCGACCCGCCGCTTCATTGTGACGTTTCGCATGCAGGCTGATCTCGGTTTCGAGTTTGCTGTTGAGGTCATCAATGTGGTCTTGCTCCGACAAGGCAATGCCCCTCGCTATTTCTGGCGAATTTATAAGGTCGGCGTGACTAAGATTGAAAGCCTTGCCGAAGCCGCCATTGAGGCTGGCAGACTCTACAGCCAGTCGGAAAAAGACGAAGTCGCCCAAGTTTACATAGAGCGAACCCTTGGGATTGTGATTCAGATAACGTCGTCTTGTATGCGAGTAATCTGCCGAGTTCCGCTCAACCTTGTGAGCCGTGCAATGGAGCGTAATGCGCGGATGAGCAAGAGGGTCTCCCTTTCCTGCCTCTCCAAGTAACAACGAGCAGGCCGGATGAGCGATCAGAGCTGGTGTATGCGCTGCCAGTCCGGAAACAAGAATGATAGGTGTTCCGTTAACATCGGTGGCGACAGCGACACGACTGGCCAGAGGTCTGCCCGTCAATGAATCAAGTACGGCGAGTGCACCATAGCGGGAGGTGCGCATCAGTGCTTTCGCCAGCTGGATTGCTTCCGGAGTGGTGGAGCGGATGGGGCTTTTGTCTTCTGACATGAAAACAGGCTCAAATATGAGGGTGGTTCACCAGTTAATAGCTGGTGAGGATGCAGGAGTATAGCGCTATATCAATTTTTGTTTATCCTGGACCGGAATCTGGCCGGGGTACAATCATTGCGCTGCATTGGATGAGACAGTTTTGTATATATTTTAAGCATGAAGATTATTATAATTTGACGGCAGTTAGCGCAATTTTCTAAAACATGCCGATGTCGCGGAATAAAAATCTAATAATTTCGGGCAAAATCGGTTGAGAATATGACGGGATTCTAAAGATTGCGCTTGCAATGTGACATGGCAAGCGTTTCGATAAGGGCAGGTTGCGCGCTTAGGGTGCGCGCAATATTATTTCCGTGGAGGCGGGCACTAAATGAAATTCTATAAAACACTTCTGGCGGCAACGGCAGTTGTCGCTCTGATGAGCGGCGCGGCATCGGCAAAGACCTTTGTATATTGCTCGCCAGCATCTCCTGAGGGTTTCGATCCAGCAGCTTATACCGGCGGTGACACGTTCGATGCATCGGCGCATCCGGTCTATAACCGCCTTGCAGAATTCAAGAACGGCACGACGGAAGTTGTACCGGGTCTGGCAGAAAGCTGGGAAGTTTCGGAAGATGGTAAGGAATATACCTTCCATCTGCGTAAGGGCGTAAAGTTCCATTCGAGCGACTATTTCACGCCAACCCGTGATTTCAACGCCGATGACGTGATCCTTTCCTTCGACCGTATGGGCAACAAGGAAAATCCTTGGCACGAATACACCGCTGGCATCACCTACGAATATTTCGATTCGATGGAAATGGGCTCGCTGATCAAGGAAATCCAGAAGGTTGACGACAACACCGTCAAGTTCATTCTGAACCGTTCAGAAGCTGCGTTCCTCGCCAATATCTCGATGCCTTTCGCTTCGATCATCTCGAAGGAATATACCGACAAGCTCGCAGCTGACGGTAAGAAGGACGATCTCAATCAGGTTCCAGTTGGCACCGGTCCTTTCCAGTTCGTAGCCTACCAGAAGGACGCCGTCGTCCGCTTCAAGGCTAACCAGGACTATTGGGGCGATAAGCCGAAGATCGACGATCTGGTTTTCGCAATCACGACCGATCCTGCAGTCCGCGCGCAGAAGCTCAAGGCTGGCGAATGCCACCTGATGTCTTATCCTGCTCCAGCAGACATTAAAGATCTTCAGGCCGATTCCAACCTCAAGGTTGACGAACAGGCTGGTCTGAACATTGCTTACTTCGCTTACAACACGACTGTCGCTCCATACGACAAGCCAGAAGTTCGTAAGGCTCTCAATCAGGCTGTGAACAAGCAGGCAATCGTTGATGCAGTGTTCCAGGGTCAAGGACAGGTTGCCAAGAACCCAATCCCACCGACAATGTGGAGCTACAACGACAAGATCGAGGACGACAAGTACGATCCGGAAGCCGCCAAGAAGGCTCTCGAAGCCGCTGGCGTCAAGGATCTGAAGATGAAGCTCTGGGCTATGCCGGTCAGCCGTCCTTACATGCCAAACGCACGTCGTACTGCTGAACTCATGCAGTCTGATTTTGCCAAGGTTGGCGTAAACGCTGAAATCGTTTCGATGGAATGGGGTGAATATCTCAAGAAGTCCGGCGAAAAGGACCGCGATGGTGCAGTTATTCTTGGCTGGACCGGTGACAATGGTGATCCGGACAACTTCCTCGGCACGCTTCTCGGCTGCGCCGGCGTTGGTTCGAACAACCGCGCACAGTGGTGCTACCAGCCATTCGAAGACCTGATCCAGAAGGCAAAGGTTTCGACCAACCACGAAGAACGCGTCAAGCTTTATGAAGAAGCTCAGGTGATCTTCAAGGAACAGGCGCCATGGAACACCATTGCTCACTCGACTGTCTTCGTGCCGATGTCTGCAAAGGTTACGGGCTTCAAGCAGAGCCCGCTTGGTGATTATCGCTTCGAAGATGTCGATATCTCCGAGTAAAATCTGACAACACCAGCGGCCGGGTGTGGAGGTTTCCTCCGCACCCGGTCGGAGTTTTTGTATGTTTCGTTTTATTTTAAACAAACTCCTCTATCTGATACCGACTTTCATCGGCATCACGATCGTTGCTTTCGCCTTCGTCCGCGTATTGCCGGGCGACCCGGTGCTATTGATGGCAGGTGAACGCGGCGTCAGCCCCGAGCGCCATGCGCAGCTATTGGCCCAGCTCGGATTTGATCGTCCGTTGTGGGAGCAATATATCAACTATGTCTGGAACCTTCTGCATGGCGATTTCGGCCAGTCTCTGGTCACGAAAAAGCCGGTGCTTGTGGAATTCTTCACACTGTTCCCAGCAACGATTGAGCTTGCTGTCTGCGCCATCATCGTAGCAATTCTATTGGGTATTCCGGCAGGTGTTCTTGCCGCTGTAAAGCGCGGCTCATGGTTCGATCAGGGTCTTATGGGCATCTCGCTCGTTGGCTATTCGATGCCGATCTTCTGGTGGGCCTTGTTGCTGATCATCATGTTCTCAGGCGTTCTGCAATGGACGCCGGTTTCAGGTCGCATCTCGCTGCTTTATTATTTCCCGCCGGTAACGGGTTTCATGCTGATTGACAGCCTTCTGTCGGGGCAGAAGGGCGCGTTCGCTTCTGCGGCTTCGCATCTCATCCTGCCGACCATCGTGCTTGCAACGATCCCGCTTGCGGTGATTGCGCGTCAGACACGTTCGGCGATGCTGGAAGTGCTCGGTGAAGATTATGTGCGTACTGCACGCGCGAAAGGCCTGCCGGTTCGCCGCGTTATCGGTCTTCATGCGCTGCGCAATGCGATGATCCCTGTCATCACCACAATCGGCCTCCAGGTCGGCGTGCTTATGGCGGGTGCAATCCTGACCGAGACGATCTTCTCATGGCCTGGAATCGGCAAATGGATGCTCGATTCCATTTCGCGTCGCGACTATCCGGTCGTGCAGAGCGGACTGCTGATTATCGCGTTCATCATCATGATCGTGAATCTGGTCGTCGATCTGCTTTACGGTCTGATCAATCCGCGTATCCGGCATAAGTGAGGGTATCATGACACACTCAGCAATTCAGCCGGAAGCCGTAAACGAAGTCGGAAAAATCCGTGCTTTGAAAGATTTCTGGTTCTATTTCAGCGTCAATCGCGGCGCTGTCATCGGTCTTTTCGTATTCTTGGCGCTTGTCATCGTTGCAGTTCTCGCGCCACTTATCGCTCCGCACAACCCTTCGGAGCAGTTCCGTGACTTCATGTTGGCTCCTCCTTTCTGGGAAGAGGGCGGTTCAACGCAGTTCCTGCTTGGCACAGATGCTGTCGGTCGCGATATGCTGTCTCGCCTCGTCTATGGCGCTCAGTATTCGCTACTCGTGGGCTTTGTCATCGTCATCATTTCGATGTGCCTGGGCATCACTATTGGTCTCATCTCCGGCTATTTCGGCGGTGGTGTCGATACGATTTTCATGCGTATCATGGACGTTATTCTGGCGTTCCCGTCGCTGTTGCTCGCACTGGTTCTAGTGGCGATTCTGGGACCAGGCCTCATCAACGCCGTTCTCGCAATCACGCTGGTTCTGCTTCCGCACTTCTCGCGTCTGACCCGTGCAGCTGTGATGGCCGAAAAGGAACGTGAATATGTGACAGCTGCCAAGCTTGCCGGTGCAAGCAAGCTGCGTCTCATGTTCAAGACCATTCTGCCAAACTGCCTTGCACCGCTGGTTGTTCAGGCAACCATGTCGTTCTCCAACGCTATTCTCGACGTTGCAGCACTTGGCTTCCTTGGCATGGGTGCGCAGCCGCCGACACCGGAATGGGGCACAATGCTTGCAGAAGCGCGTGAGTTCATCATGCGTGCATGGTGGGTTGTGACTTTCCCGGGTCTTGCGATCCTGATCACTGTTCTCGCGATCAATCTGGTCGGCGATGGTCTGCGCGATGCGCTTGACCCGAAATTGAAGAGGAGCTGATCGATGGCTCTGCTTGAAATCAAGAACCTCACGGTTTCGTTCGATACCTCGACTGGTCCTTTCAAGGCGGTCGATGGCATCGATATCTCGGTGGACAAGGGCGAAGTACTTGCCATCGTGGGTGAGTCGGGCTCTGGCAAATCGGTCGGTATGCTTGCAGTCATGGGCTTGTTGCCTAAGACCGCAACAGTGACTGCCGATAGCATGATGTTTGACGGACAGGACCTGAAAGGGATGTCCGACAAGGAACGTCGCAAGATTATCGGACGCGATATTTCGATGATCTTCCAGGAACCGGTTGCCAGCCTCAATCCGTGCTTCACGGTGGGGTATCAGCTCGAAGAAGTTCTTAAACGCCATCTGGGGCTTAAGGGTTCTGCGAGTCGTGCCCGCGCGATTGAACTGTTGGAGCTGGTTGGTATCCGCGATGCCGGTGAACGCCTGTCGAGCTTCCCGCATCAGATGTCGGGTGGCCAGTGCCAGCGTGTGATGATCGCGATTGCGATTGCGTGTAACCCGAAGCTGCTGATTGCTGACGAGCCGACAACGGCGCTTGATGTGACGATCCAGAAGCAGATTCTGGATCTGCTGATGAACCTGCAGGTTGAGCACGGCATGGGGCTTATCATGATCACTCATGATATGGGTGTTGTTGCTGAAACAGCCGACCGCGTGATCGTGCAGTATAAGGGCCACAAGATGGAGGACTCCGACGTGTTGTCGCTGTTCTCTGCACCAAAGCATCCTTATACACGTGCGCTGCTTTCTGCTCTGCCGGAAAATGCGACCGGTGATCGTCTGCCGACGGTATCCGATTTCGTTTATCAAAACAGTGCCGCAGGAGAAGCGTGATGAGCGAGATCGTTCTCGAAGCGCGCGATATCAAGCGCGATTACCATGTTGGTGGCGGTCTTTTTGGCAAGCCAAAGGTTGTTCATGCCGTCAAGGGCGTGAGCTTCAAGCTTGAAAAAGGCAAGACGCTGGCAATCGTCGGTGAATCGGGTTGTGGCAAGTCAACACTCGCCCGCATTCTGACCATGATCGACCCGCAGACATCCGGCAATCTGATGATTGGCGGCAAAGATGTGAACATTGCCCGTGACGGTCTGACAGCCGAAATGCGCCAGAAGGTGCAGATCGTGTTCCAGAACCCTTACGGTTCGCTCAATCCGCGTCAAAAGATTGGCGACGTGCTGGCTGAGCCTCTGTTGCTCAACACCAATATGTCTGCTGCTGAGCGCCGCGAAAAGTCGATGGAAATGTTGCTCAAGGTTGGTCTTGGCAAGGAGCATTTCAATCGTTACCCGCATATGTTCTCAGGTGGTCAGCGCCAGCGTATCGCGATTGCGCGCGCGCTGATGCTCAATCCGAAGCTACTCATTCTCGATGAGCCGGTTTCGGCGCTTGATCTTTCCGTGCAGGCGCAGGTGCTCAACATTCTTGCTGATCTGCAGGAAGAGTTCGGCCTGACTTACGTTTTCATCAGCCACGATCTTTCGGTCGTGCGTTACATCGCTGACGATGTGATGGTGATGTATTTCGGTGAAGTTGTTGAATATGGCTCGCGTGACGACGTGTTCAACAACCCGCAACACGACTATACGAAGAAGCTTTTTGCAGCCACGCCGCGTGCGGATGTGGATGCGATCCGCGCCCGTGTTGAAGCACGTGCCGCAGCGAGACAGGCAGCACAGGCTTAAAGCCCCAGCTGTATGAGAATAAGAAACGCCGCCCTTTCGAGGCGGCGTTTTTCTTGATTAGTGTTGTCCGCGTTGCTGATGCCAGGCGAGCGCCCGCACAATGTCGTCGGCGGCAATTTTGCCGATGATGGCACCGTTCTCGACAATGCCCACATCGCCGCTGCTGTCTGCAATAACACCCATTAGTTCACGAATAAGCGTTTCGCGTCGAGCAGTTGCCGCAAACGGCCGAGGCGCTGCATTTCGATCAAAGGGCATCATAATATCGCCTGCGCACAAAACGCCCAGTGGGTTCATATGCGCCACGAAATCGGCGACATATTTATCCGCCGGCTGCAGAAGAATTTCCTGCGGCGTACCACATTGAACGATGCGGCCGCCTTCCATGATGGCGATGCGATTGCCTATTTTCATAGCTTCGTCGAGATCATGACTCACGAAAACGATTGTTTTCTTGAGCCGCGACTGAAAAGCCAGTAGTTCGTCCTGCAAACGCGTGCGGATGAGCGGATCGAGCGCTGAAAACGGCTCATCCATGAGCAGGATCGGCGCGCCGGTCGCAAAGGCGCGCGCCAGGCCGACGCGCTGCTGCATGCCGCCGGAAAGTTCGCCGACCTTGCGCTTGGCCCAGTCCTGCAGGCCTACAAGTTCAAGCTGCTTGCGTGCCTGTGCGAGCCGCTCTTCCTTGCGCATGCCGGAAATTTCCAGCCCAAACGCAACGTTCTCTTCAACCGTGCGCCATGGCAGCAGACCAAATTGCTGAAACACCATCGAGACGAGTTCGGTGCGCAGATGACGAAGCGTTCCCCGATCGGCTTTGCCGACATCGATTGTCCGCTCACCGTCACGCACCAGAACGCGGCCGCGTGAAATCGGATTGAGCCGGTTGATGGCACGCAGCAGTGTTGATTTTCCGGAACCTGAGAGGCCCATCAGGACGAGAATCTCGCCTTCCTGAATATTGAGCGCGCAGTCATGCACGCCCAGAACGAGATCGGTTTCAGCCTGAATTTCCGAACGTGAAGCGCCACGATCTGCCAGTTCCAGCGCGCTATCGACATTCTCGCCGAAAATAATGCTGACATCTTCCAGTGCGATGATCGTCATGGTCGTGTCTCCTATTTCTCGCGTCCGGCGCGGAAGATGCGGTCGAGCACAATGGCGACCACGACAATGACGAAACCTGACTCAAAGCCCAGCGCGGTATTGACCGAGTTCAGGGCTCGGACCACCGGCACGCCAAGACCATCAGCCCCCACGAGCGCTGCAATCACCACCATGGATAGCGACAGCATGATCGTCTGCGTCAGGCCGGCAAGAATTTGCGGCATGGCATAAGGCAGCTCGATTTTCCAGAGAAGCTGTGTGCGGGATGCGCCGAAAGCTTCACCGGCTTCTATGAGCGAGGAAGGCGTCGATGAAATGCCAAGATGGGTAAGTCGCACCGGTGCGGGCAGCACGAAGATCGCTGTTGCCAGCAAGCCCGGCACCATACCGATGCCAAAGAAGACGATAGCCGGGATCAGATACACAAAGGTCGGCAATGTCTGCATCAGATCGAGAATCGGCCTCAGGACTGCATAAAGCGTAGGGCGATGGGCGGCTGCAATGCCGAGCGGTACGCCTATTGCCATGCAGAGGAAGCAGGCTGACAAAACCAGCGTCAGCGTTTTGAGCGTGCCGTCCCAATAGCCTTGATTGATGATGAACAGAAAGCCGATGACGGTGAGGATCACCACCGAAATTCGGCGCTGGATGAACCAGGCGATCACGGCAAAAATGGCGATCAGGATGAGGGGATGGGGGAGCTGCAACAAGTATAACAACCCATCGATGAGCCACTGCATGATCGCAGCAAGCGTATCGAAAAAACCACCCATATTGTTCGTAAGCCAATCGACCACCGACTTTGCGGTTGGTCCGACTGGAATCTTATAGTCCGTCAGCCAGTTCAACGATCATGTCTCCTGCTGCGTGCTTTTTGTTTATCTTAACGCGCATCCTGTCCGAAAACCGCTTCACCCTTTTCGGGATGCGCTCCGATAGTTTACTCACAAAAGAGTAGGCCGCGGTGATCCGCGGCCTGTGGCTTTAAAGATTACAAGCCGAGTTCCGACTTTACGGCTGGGAGACCTTCCTTGCCATCGGCGGTGGTCACACCGTCGAGCCATTTGTCGAGAACAGCAGGATTTGCCTTGAGCCAAGCAGTTGCAGCCTTCGCTGGGTCTTCGCCGTCGTCAAGAATCTTGCCCATGATCTCGTTTTCCATTTCGAGCTGGAATTCGAGATTGGTAAGGAATTTGCCGACGTTCGGGCATTCCTGCGCATAGCCTGCACGGACATTGGTTTCGACTGTCGCGCCGCCGAGGTTCGGGCCGAAGAAATCGTCGCCACCGGTCAGATAGGCGATTTCAAAGCGTTTGTTCATCGGATGCGGCTCCCAGGCGAGGAAGACGATCGGCTCTTTGCCGCGGACGTTCTTGCCAACCTGTGCAAGCATGCCCTGTTCGGACGATTCAGCGAGTTCAAACGACTTCAGACCAAAAGCATCTTTGCTGATCATGTCGAGGATCAGACGATTGCCGTCATTGCCTGGTTCAATGCCGTAGATCTTGCCGCCAAGCTTGTCCTTGAAAGTGGCAATATCTTTGAAGTCCTTGAGGCCTTCATCATAGGCATATTTTGGTACGGCGAGGGTGTATTTCGCGCCCGTCAGATTGGTGCGGAGCGTTTCGACGGTCTTGTCATCCAGATAAGGCTTGAGATCGGCGCTCATGGACGGGTTCCAGTAGCCGAGGAACACGTCGATGTCCTTCTTACTGAGCGACGCATAGGTCACCGGCACAGAAAGAACCTTGATGTCGGTCTTGTAGCCGAGGCCTTTCAGAATTTCGGTGGCTACCGCTGTGGTGGAGGTGATGTCGGTCCAGCCCACATCGGAAAAGCGAACGGTGGAGCAGCTTGCCGGTTCGGCCGCAAAGCTGGTACCGGGCAATGCAACAATAGCTGTCGTGAAGGCTAGCGTGCTCAATGCAAACTTGAGTGTGGACGTCGATGTGGACTTCATTTCTCTCTCCATTAACCGGGCCGTTTTGACGGTTGATTGTTTTTCCGGTTCCGGCTGTTAGCAAACACCAAAGATTTCGCCGATCAAGTACCATTGCGGCGAAAATATTTCTGATTGCGACTTTGGGGTGTGTTGTACTCGTTTTTCTGGACCGTCAGTCAAAAAGGTTCTGCAGATGAGGCTTTTAAAGCCGAAGCAGTGCGAAGTGGCGCCATGTTACGCAAGGGGCATCTTGTTTCAACCCTTGAGCGCTGAAAACACGCGATAAAGTCGGAGACAGACTGGTTCAAGGTTGTCGAAAAGCTTGCCGCACTCTATTTGAGATGTGTGAAGCTCATCAGAATATGCTGATCATTGGTCAGTGGCTTTTCGGGCCTGTTGCCCGGATAGGTCAAAGTGTCGGATAGCCTGCAATTGCAGGCAAGAGGAAGGAATTTTTACGGTGTGGAATGCAGTACGGGGCGTTTTCTCCTTCCTTGGTCGATTTATCGCGGCATTGGCCCGCTTGATAGCAGTACCGCTCGGCGGCTTATGGCGGCTTTTTCTTAAATTGGGAAATTTGTGGAAAGTTGCGATTGCCGTCATCGTGATCGGACTTGGCGGCCTTTATATTTATTTTATCTGGCAAACGCAGGTCTGGACTAATTTCAATCCCGACTATCCAGCCAAGTACAGCTATCAAACGGCGGTAACACCCGGCGAAGCAGTTCAGACGACGCCTGTGCCGCTCGCGGCAACGCCCGAACCTGCAACGTCAACACCTTCCGAAAATAGCTCTGGCGGCACGGATACGACACCTGCTGCTGGTAACGGCGACACAAGCACGCAATCCGAAACCCCGACAGAATCACAGGCGCAGCCGATGCAGGCCGCGCAGATTCCATCGACTGCGCGTAAGTGTTCGCCTTCTGCAATTGCCGAAGTTGCGGCTGATCTCACTGATTTCAACGTGAACCAGAATGCGTGGATTTCCTCCATGCTGCTCTACAAGGTTGGTTTCTTTGGAATCGATTGGGATCGCACGCCTTTCCTCGACAACAAGGCGTCGTTCCAGCGCGGCATCAATGCAGCTGTGCGCCGCACGGCAATCGAGTTGGTGGACAATATCGGCCGTCTGCGCGGCACCTCGCAAATCGATGGCGATCTTCAAAAGGCACGCGGTAATCTGCAGTTTGCCGAAGATGCCTGGTATTTCGGCCTGAGCCCGTTTGGTCCTAAGACCCCGACGCCAAGCTATTATCGCTCGGCCATCAAGGACCTGCGTTCGTTCAACACGCGTCTTGAAAACTGTCAGGCCACGTTTGATGCGCGCGCCGACAATCTGATTCAGTTTGTCGACCGTATTGCCAGCGATCTGGGTTCGACCTCAGCAATCCTCAAGGATCGTGCCGAAAACTATCATGCCGGTTGGTTCGATACGCGTGCCGATGATCGCTTCTGGTTCGCCTATGGCCAGCTCTATGCCTATTACGGTCTGCTGCGTGCTGCCCATTCGGATTTCCGCGGTGTCCTGGCTGAAAAGCATCTTGATGGTGTGTGGGATGAAATGGAACGGCAGTTGCGCTCGGCGCTCGATATGCAGCCATTTATCGTTTCCAATGGAAGCCCTGATGCGTGGTTTACGCCATCGCATCTGACGACAATGGGCTTTTATATCCTGCGCGTTCGGTCCAATCTGGTCGACGTAAAGCAGGTTCTGGAGCGCTGATCTGCGATGGAATTGCCGTCACTATTGCGTCAGGCTGTGGACGCGTCGCTTGAAGGGGTAGCTCTGGCTGACCTCAAGCGTGCGTCTGAGGTTCTTTCGCGGCGCTATCGCGCGGAAAAGCGCGATGGACGTCTGCATATTTCTGATGAACTTGCGGCCAAGGCTTATCTTGCTGCACGACTGCCTGCGACCTATGCGGCTGTGCGCGCAAGCCTTGATAGTGTTGCGGAGGTGTGCCCGGACTTCACACCTCAGACTATGCTTGATGTTGGCTGTGGGCCGGGGACTGCACTTTGGGCTGCGCGCGAATGCTGGTCTGATCTCAAGTCTGCGACCATGATCGAAGCAAGCCCGGCGATCCGTGCTGTGGGCAGCAAGCTTGCAGAAAATGTGGGGTTTCAAACCGAGTGGCGCGCAGGTGATCTGGTCAAGGAAAAGCTTGATTTGCCGCAGGCGGATCTTGTGACGATTGCCTATGTTCTGGATGAGCTCGCTCCCCTTGATCGCAGGGTGCTTGTCGAGCGGCTATGGGCCTCGGCCCGTCATCTGTTTGTGATTGTCGAACCGGGAACACCTGCAGGCTGGCAACGTATTCTCGATGCACGCGCAGCGCTCATTGAACAGGGCGCGCATATTGCGGCGCCATGCCCGCATCAGCTCGAGTGCCCGTTGGTTGCACCTGACTGGTGCCATTTTTCGCGTCGTGTTGCCCGTTCGCGTATTCATCGTCTGACCAAGGATGCCGAGGTGCCATGGGAAGACGAGAAGTTCATCTATCTGGCTGCAACACGTGATCCGTCGCTTGCTGTATCAGCGCGGGTGATTGCGCCAACGCGTATCGGTGGCGGCAAGGTCGCATTGAAGCTGTGCAATGAAGATGGAAGTGCTGAAGAACGTCTTGTCACCAAGCGGGATGGCGAGTTTTTCCGCTGGGCGCGTCGTGCCGATTGGGGCGATGCGGCACTTGGAAGTTAGGCTATGAAAATCAGTCTCGTCCAGTTGCGCTTGCTCGAAGCAGTAGCCGAAACCGGCAGCGTGGGTGCGGCAGCGCGCAAGCTTGGCCTCACTCAATCGGGTGCCAGTCAGGCGCTGGCGACGCTGGAGAAAATCCTCGGACTGGATCTGCTTGCCCGTAAGCGCGATGGTGCGATGCTGACTGCTTTCGGGCAGACCATCCTTGATGATGCGCGCAGTGCTTTATCGGCTGTGGACCGGATCGAAGCGCAGGCACGCAAGATGGTAACGAATGCGCCTGACAGGCTACGCGTGGCGGCCATTCCCAGCCAGCTGGAATATGTTGTGCCTGATCTGCGTAAAACGTTTCTGCGGCTTCATCCGCGTGTGGAGTTCAGCACCTTTGAAGGTGGTCATGACGATGTGAGTCTCTGGGTCAGCGAAGGTATCGCCGATTTGGGTATTACCTCGCTACCGGCTTCAGGTCTTGAAGCAACAGAAGTGGGGCAGGAGGAGCTGGTCGCCGTGGGACGCCGTGATGATCCATTCATGCGGCGTGATCTGGTTGCTCCAGGTGATTTGCGTGATCGACAGCTGATTGCGGCTGCTGGATGCGAGCTGATCATCGATCGTATCATTCATGCGGATAGTGGCGCACGCAGCGAGCAGGTCAGAACGAGGGACGTCGCTACCGTGCTCGAAATGGTGCGGCATGGCATCGGTATGACACTGCTATCGGAAATCAGTCTTCCGGGTTCCGATCTGCATGATCTGCGGGCGATCAGGCTCGATCCACCAACGTTCAGGACGGTCTATATCGTTTATCGTGCGGATAGCCCGGTAAAGCACTTGATCGACAGTTTCTGTGCGGTTGCCAAAGAAGCAAATATCAAAGCGGCATAAGAATTTCTAATATCTCATATTTGGCTTATCCGTGCCGTCTGCATTTCGGGTTTCTGCAATAGTCGCCCCACTATTCACGAAGCAGGGCACAGCAGATATGACGGCCACCACAGATACGACTATCTCGGTTTCAACATCCAATACGATAAAGGGCTTGGCCTGGGGACTTTCGGGCGTCCTCGTCTGGTCAGGTTCATTCGTGCTGACCCGCTTTGGTTTTAAAACAGCACTCATGCCATCGGACATCATTGCATTACGCTTTGGCGTGGCAGGGTTGGTGCTGTTGCCGGTGGTCTTCGCGAAAGGGTTTGGCTTCCGGCAATTGGGGCCGCTTGGCTTCGTGCTGCTCGCGTCCGGCGCAGGCTTTCCCTATGCGCTTCTGACGGTTTATGGGCTGCAATTCGCGCCTGCATCGCACGCGGCAGCGCTTATCCCTGGCCTGATGACAGCACTCGTCGCTATCCTGGGTGTTCTTTTGCTTCAGGAACGGCTGGCGCTGTCGCGTTGGGTCGGGGTGGTGCTGATCCTGATTGGAAGCGGGTTGATCGCAGGCCTTTCACAATTGGGCGGGCAGGAGATGATGGGGCATCTCTCCTTTTTTGCAGCTGCGCTGGTCTGGTCGATCTACGTGATGGTCTTTCGCCGGAAAGGCATGGATGGTCTTCATGCTACGGCGATTGCAGCCGTTGCCTCTGCTCTGGTGTTCCTGCCGATTTACGTGCTTTTTCTTAACAAGGGCATTAGCGAAACCGCTTGGGGCGACATCGCTCTGCAGGGCTTTTATCAGGGCGTTCTGACCTCGGCCTTCGGTGTCTTTGCTTTCAATCGTGCAGTCGTGCTGTTGGGAACAGCGGCAGGAGCAGCCCTGTCCGCTCTCATCCCGGTTGCGACGTTGGTATTGGGGCTTTTGCTGCTTGGTGAGGTGCCGGGATGGACCGACACTGCTGCTGCCCTTCTGATCAGCCTCGGTGTGCTGGCGCTAAACAGAAAGGGCAGGAGACGATCCGAGTGCTGACCTGATTTCAATCAGATCGGCACTCGGATCATTTTTCTTTAGCGCGCATCTTTTCCGAAAACCGCTTCACACTTTTCGGAATGCGCTCGAGTGGATTGAATTTGACGTTTGAATCCCGACTGACATCAATGCCGTTTCAAACGTCAAATTCGAAAAATCCACTAGATTCATAAAGTTGCTAGTGGTCTTCGCGATTCCGACATTTGTTCGGTGCTTGTAACTGCGGGATCCAAATGTCGGAATCGAACCACTAGCATCATGATGCCTGAAGCACAGCACGTCTCGACGGGCGATTGATGAGAAACACCATCGCAGCAGCAGCGAAACACATAGCACCTGCCAGAATAAGTGCTGGTGTGTAGCTATCGTAATCGGTGCGGACATAGCCTGCGAAAGCCGCAGCTGCAGCCGCGCCCACCTGATGGCCAGTGAATACCCAGCCAAACACCATGCCAGCCTTTTCAGGGCCGAACTGTTCAGCCGCAAGCTTTACGGTTGGTGGCACGGTGGCTACCCAGTCGAGGCCATAGAACACTGCGAAGAGTGCAAGCTCGTAGAGTGTGAAATCTGTGAACGTCAGATAGATGAGCGACAGGCCGCGCAGGGCATAGAACCAGAACAAGAGCCAGCGATTGTCGAAACGATCAGTAAGCCAACCAGACGCAATCGTGCCGATGAGATCGAAGGCACCGATGACCGCGAGAATGCCCGCTGCACCAACAGGAACAATTCCGAAGTCTCCGCAAAGCGCAATCCAGTGGGTCTGGATCAAGCCGTTTGTGGAAAAACCACAGACGAAGAATGTGATGAATAGCACCCAGAAGGTGGTTGTGGATGAGGCCTCACGCAACGTTACCAGAGGCGAGAGCAACATCGATGCAAAGCGCTTCTTTGGTTCTGCTGCAGGCATGGGCGCTGTACGACCATATGGCTTGAGGCCAATATCGGCCGGATTGTCGCGCATCAGCGCCAGAACCAGCAAAAGGGCTGCCAGCAGGAAGGAAATGACAATTGTAAGCGACATGCGCCAGCCGATGTTTTGGCTTACACTGGCCAGAATTGGCATGAAAATAAGCTGTCCGGTCGCGTTGCTGGCCGTCATCATGCCGACGACGAGGCCGCGGCGCTTTTCAAACCAGCGTGCGGCAACGGTCGCGCCCAGCACGAGTGCGGTCATGCCTGTGCCAAGTCCGATGACGACACCCCAAAGTGCCACCATCTGCCATTGCTCCGTCATGAAAATCGAGCCGACAAGGCCCAATGAAATCATGATCAGTGCTGTCATGACCACCCGGCGAAGACCAAACTGGTTCATGAAGGCAGCTGCAAATGGCCCCATCAGCCCGAACAGAACCAGACGCAGAGCCATGGCGAAGGAAATATCCGCGTTGGTCCAGCCGAACTCACTTTGAAGTGGCTCAATCAATATGCCTGCTGATCCCATCGCCGCAGCCGTTGCCAGCATGGTGAGGAAGGTGACAGCAGCGACGACCCATCCATAATGGATGTTTCTTTGCGCAAGAAAGCTGGCAAGGCTGGCTGAAATCATTTTCGGCGCTTTCGGACACTGGCTGATTTTTGAACAGCCGCAAAGTTGAAGATCAACCCAATTTGCCAGTTACAGGCTGAATGGGTTTTTGGTCATTGTTTTCAGTCAAAGGCGCGGAGAAGGGTAAGCAATTGCTCCACTCCCTCGCTCCCAAGTTTTGCTTCTATTTCTTCCTGTGCCTCATCCCATAGCGGTGCGCCGCGCTCGACAAGGTCGCGGCCCATCGCCGTCAAAGCGATGTGGGTCTCACGATGATCTTCACCCGGTGTCTGTTCGACGAGGTCCATACGCTGCAGCACCTTCGCATTGCGGCCCATGGTTGACCGATCAAGATCGGCAAGCCGGGCAAGTTCGGTCAATGAGATCGATTGCGCGCGCGAAATCTTTCGCAGCAGGCTGAACTGGGCAACATTGATGCCAAGCGGCGCCAGCGCTTGGTCGTAAACGCTGGAAGATTTTCTCGCCGCCTGGCGCAGAAGGATGCAGAAACATGGATTGGACATTATGCGGGTATATACCCGTAAATAATTATTGGCAAGCGGATATCGGCAACGTGCCGTCTCATACTGTCATCACGCTGGCAGTAGGTTTATACGGGTTGCCGATGATTCCAGTGTCACACAGCGATGTGCGACGTTTCTTTGACCTCTTCCATAACCGCGTAGGTGTGGGACTCTCGCACGCCGGGTAACGACAGCAGCGCCTCCGACAAAAACCGCCGATAATGATCCATATCGGATACGCGTGCTTTGATCAGATAATCGAAGCCACCTGCAACCATGTGGCACTCCAGAATGTCGGGATTGCCACGTGTGAAAGTAGAGAATGTTTCAAAGACTTCCGGTGTGGTGCGGTCGAGTTTGATCTCGATAAAGACCAACATTGAGCGATCGAGCATTTTGGGCGACAGATGCGCTGAATAGCCGAGAATATACCCCTCTCGCGTCAGGCGCTTGACGCGTTCTGCGGTTGCAGTCTGGGAAAGATTAATGCGATCAGCGAGTTCAGTGTTGGTCAGTCGGCCGTTTTCCTGAAGCGCGTGCAGAATACTCCTGTCCATCGCATCGATATTTTTCATCGTTGTCCCCATTTGACTGCCTGCTTCGGCGTCTTTTTATTGATTAATTATAAATGATTTGCTTGCGAAATGAATCCGAATTCTGCGTTTGGCGCAAGGTAAAACTTTTGACGCACACATAAGTTGGATCCCTTTCATGCGGTTGAAAAGAAGGGATCAACGATAGAACTAACAGTTGCCAGCTATATACAACCTATAGTAGTATTCGGGTATACTTAAAGTGATATTGCACGTATAAAGTCATGACGTCTGGCAGGTGTTATACCTACTGCTCGCCGGTAAAGGTACGCCGACCATAAGTCGAGTAGTCCTGAACAAGGGCGAGAGCAGTTTCAGTTGAGGCTGAAGCTGCTCTATCTATTTGTTTTGGCGCATTTGCGTCACGCAAAGTCGCTTTGCGTTTTCGGCTCAGGTCCTGGTGGATAGTCTCGACCGGTTCATATGTCCGGATTTTCTCCTCACCGTTCTATCCGGCATAGTCTGAAAAATTTCATTCTGCAGCGAAACTGACAAGTATGACAGGAGTGGGATGACAGGAACGGGATGGCAGGCATGGTGTGCTCCGTTCAGGAGTTCAATTTTCCAGTTGCAAGCGATGCGAGGGAAGGCTAACAGTATCGCCATGAACATTTCGCGCATTGATACAAAAATCTGGTGGTGGGCTCGCTAAAAGCGGCCACGCAGGCGTTTGTGCATTTGCGTTTTAGATAAGGCCGCTGGGATTATCCGGGCGGCCTTTTTGTTTGGCTATCCGAATAATGCCGGGTTTTGGAAGTGCTCGATAACGTATAACACTTGGGAATTGCCAGTCATGAATGCGAAGATTGCGGATAGCGAGATATTCAGGCACGAGACAGCGGGCGGCGTTGTTGTCGAACGCGTGCGCCATCTGACTGCTTATAAGGGAGCCATCGAAACTTATATCGATGCTCTCAATGAGCGGCGGGGCGCGGTCTTTTCTTCCAACTACGAATATCCTGGCCGCTACACGCGATGGGACACGGCAATTGTCGATCCGCCAGTCGTGATCACCTCGCGTGCTCGCCAGATGCGTATCGAAGCGCTAAACAAGCGCGGCACGATCCTGCTGCGTCCGATCCTTAAGACGGTGCAGGCGCTTGCCGAAGTGAAGGTCGATAAGGCCGACGAAGATCTTATCGAGCTGACGATTGCTGAACCCACCGGCACCTTCACCGAAGAAGAACGCTCACGTATGCCGTCGGTCTTTACCGTGCTGCGTGCGATTGTCGGCCTGTTCTTCTCTGAAGAAGATGCAAATCTCGGCCTTTACGGTGCTTTCGGCTATGATCTCGCATTCCAGTTCGATCCAATCCAGTACAAGTTGAAGCGCCCGGACGATCAGCGTGATCTGGTGCTTTTCATTCCTGATGAAATCTTTGTGGCGGATCATTATTCGGCACGCGCCTGGGTAGATCGTTACGAGTTTGTTTGCGGCGGTTCATCCACACACGATCTTGATCGGGCCACACCAGTGCAAGCTTTCAAGCCTGCTGAACGGGACCTGCCGCGCGGTGATCACAATCCTGGCGAATATGCCAAGCTGGTCGAGCGTGCCAAGGCCAGCTTCCAGCGTGGTGATCTGTTCGAAGTTGTGCCGGGACAGACGTTCTATGAACGCTGCCACACGGCACCCTCCGAGATTTTCCGACGCCTGAAGACGATCAATCCATCTCCATATTCCTTCTTCATCAATCTCGGTGAGAACGAGTATCTGGTTGGCGCGTCGCCGGAAATGTTCGTGCGCGTCAATGGTCGTCGTATTGAAACCTGCCCGATTTCGGGTACGATCAAGCGCGGTGAAGACGCGATTTCAGATTCCGAGCAGATCCTGAAACTGCTCAATTCCAAGAAAGACGAGTCTGAGCTGACCATGTGCTCGGATGTGGATCGCAATGACAAGAGCCGTGTCTGCGAGCCGGGTTCTGTACGCGTTATCGGTCGTCGTCAGATCGAGATGTATTCGCGTCTGATCCACACGGTTGACCATATTGAAGGCCGTCTGCGCGATGGCATGGATGCGTTTGACGGCTTCCTCAGCCACGCATGGGCTGTAACGGTAACCGGAGCGCCGAAGCTCTGGGCTATGCGCTTCCTTGAAGAAAACGAACGCAGCCCCCGTGCATGGTATGGCGGTGCTATCGGCATGATGCATTTCAACGGCGACATGAATACCGGTCTCACGCTTCGCACGATCCGTGTGAAAGACGGCGTGGCTGAAATCCGTGCCGGTGCGACGCTGCTGTTTGATTCCAATCCGGAAGAGGAAGAAGCAGAAACCGAACTGAAAGCATCTGCAATGATTGCCGCCGTGCGTGAAGCGCAGAAGAGCAATCATGTGGTAGAAGAGCGGGTGGCGGCAAAAGTGGGCGAGGGGATTTCGATCCTGCTTGTGGATCACGAAGATTCTTTTGTGCACACACTCGCCAATTACTTCCGCCAGACCGGCGCAACAGTTGCGACCGTTCGTTCGCCGGTTGCTGAAGAAGTGTTCGATCGCATCAATCCTGATCTTGTCGTGCTGTCGCCCGGACCGGGTACGCCTCAGGATTTTGATTGTAAGGCGACCATCGACAAGGCGCGCAAGCGGGAACTGCCGATCTTCGGTGTCTGCCTTGGGCTTCAGGCGCTGGCCGAAGCCTATGGTGGTACGCTGCGCCAGCTGCGCATTCCGATGCATGGCAAGCCGTCGCGTATCCGGGTTTCAAAGCCGGAACGCATCTTCTCAGGCTTGCCGAAGGAAGTAACGGTTGGGCGCTATCACTCGATCTTTGCCGATCCTGAACGTCTGCCGGATGATTTTCTGGTAACGGCGGAGACGGAAGACGGCATCATCATGGCATTCGAACATAAGAAAGAGCCTGTGGCAGCCGTTCAGTTCCATCCCGAATCCATCATGACACTGGGTCATAATGCGGGGATGCGAATGATCGAAAATGTTGTGACGCATCTGGCAAGAAAGCATAAAGCGCGTCGTAGCAACTACTAACAGCGTTTCTGTTCGACAAAACAATCAACCGGCCGTGGCGAAAACTGCGGCCGGTTTTGCATTTAGGGCCTTATAAAACCATAGTTTTCCGGAGCTGCTTTAGCGAACCATTTGCAACTGTAATGCCTTGCATTTGCAGGAGAAAATTAAATGCGATAAGTGCAGAAGAGGGGTTCGATACTTGAACTTTCTAGGCTATAGAACGGCTATCGAAATGCTGCTGACTGGCTTGGCCAGAGTGAATGCGCAGTGAGCTTCATATTGAGCTCAACCCGCTGGTCGGGACAAGAATTTAAGTATCTGAAGGTTCGTGATGGACGCGAGTGTAAAAGTTCGGCGGCTCGCCGCTTGGTCGATTCCTGTTGCGCTGGGCGTAATGGGGCTGAAATATCTGGCCTATGCGCTGACTGGCTCCGTGGCACTCTATTCGGATGCTCTGGAATCGATCGTCAATGTCATTGCGGCACTCGGTGCATGGTGGGCAATCAGTGTCAGCTACAAGCCAGCCGACGAAAACCATCCGTTTGGTCATCATAAGGCAGAGTATATTTCGGCAGTTGTTGAAGGTGTGCTGATTACGATTGCAGCCCTTTTGATTGCAAAAGAAGCATGGTCTGCGCTTGAGAATCCGCGTCAGCTTGATGAGCCGTGGCTGGGTCTTGCGATCAATACGGGCGCTGCTGCGATAAATGCTTTCTGGGCTATGCTGCTCATTCGCACGGGTCGCAGTGCGCGTTCGCCTGCTTTAGAAGCAGATGGCCAGCATATTATGACTGACGTGTTTACGTCGGTCGGCGTTCTGGTTGGCCTTGTCGGTGCCGTCATTACGGGTTGGGCGATACTCGATCCGCTGCTCGCAATTCTGGTTGCGATCAACATTCTCTGGCAGGGCTGGGGCGTTATCAATAAATCAGTGCAGGGCTTGATGGATATTGGGGTCGAGCCTGCCGAGGAAATGCGCATTCGCGATGTGATTTCAGCGAATGCCGGTGGTGCGCTGGAAGTTCATGATCTCAAGACCCGCATTGCAGGCCGTGTCACCTTCATCGAGTTTCATCTGGTTGTGGTCGCCGATATGAGCGTGGGCGACGCACATATCATATGCGACCGAATCGAAGATGCACTGAAAGCGCAGATCGAAAGCGCGCGCGTCGTGATCCACGTTGAGCCGGAAGATGAGGCAAAACTGCCGCTGGGCACGAGTTCCGTGCCTTTTGCATAGAGCGCGTTTCGATCTGATTTTATCAGATCGGCGCTCTAATCTTTATATTTGATGCGCATCCCATCCGAAAACCGCTACGCACTTTTCGGGGTGCGCATAAAACAAATAGCAGCTTGCGCGTTTTGAACCTCGAGTGTAAAAGCGTCTCCATGGTTATGAAGAACGCAACATCTCTGGAACATTCCGCCGCCGCTTCCAGCGCGCGCGTAAATGTTTGCGTTCTAAACTCGCTTCTTACCCTCGGCCTTAGCGGCGATCGCCGGGCTCGTTGAAAGGAGCGTCCGGCGGTCGATTGAAGTCCCGCTGACGCATGCTCCTTTCTCAAAATCCACATTTGAATTTTAAGACGAGATATCCGTGTCGTTATGACAGTGCAGAACTGTTTGCGCCGGGAGGATGAGAAGACCATGAACCATAATCCAAATACGACTGTCTCCGCTGCAAAGCCTAAAGGCATGCCTGACGCGGCTGTAAAATATTCGCCGTTTCCATTTCCAAAGCTTGATGACCGTACATGGCCTGCAAAGCGCATCGAGAAGGCGCCAATCTGGTGCTCGGTCGATCTGCGCGACGGCAATCAGGCCTTGGTTGACCCAATGGGCCACGACCGCAAGGAGCGCATGTTCCGCCTGCTGGTCGATATGGGTTTCCCGGAAATCGAAATTGGCTTCCCATCGGCTTCGCAGACCGATTTCGACTTCTGCCGCTGGGCAATCGAACAGGGCGATACGCCTGACGAAGTTGATCTGCAGGTGCTGGTGCAGTGCCGCCCTGAACTGATCACGCGTACTTTTGAAGCGCTGGAGGGCGCGAAGACGCCAATCATCCACTTCTACAATTCGACCAGTGAATTGCAGCGTCGCGTCGTTTTCAACAAGGACGTCAAGGGCATCAAGCAGATTGCGACCGATGCTGCCAAGATGATCATGGATATGGCTGCGAAAGCAGCCAATGCTGAGGGGGGTGGCTATCGCTTCCAGTATTCGCCGGAAAGCTTCACCGGCACCGAGCTGGAAGTGGCGCTGGAAATCTGCAATGCGGTGACAGAAATTGTCAAACCGACTGCTGAGAACAAGCTGATCCTCAATCTGCCTTCAACAGTCGAAATGAACACGCCAAATGTTTATGCCGACCAGATTGAATGGATGTGCCGCAATCTCGATAATCGCGAAAACCTGATCATTTCGCTGCATCCGCATAATGACCGTGGCACGGGCATCGCTGCGACCGAACTGGGTCTGATGGCCGGTGCTGACCGTGTTGAAGGTACGCTGTTCGGCAATGGCGAACGCACCGGCAATGTCGATGTGGTGACGCTGGCGCTCAACATGTACACGCAGGGTATTGATCCTGAGCTGGATTGCACAGACATCAATCGCATGAAGGATGTGTACGAATATTCGAACCAGCTGAAGATTGCAGAGCGTCACCCTTATGTGGGCGAGTTGGTCTATACGGCTTTCTCAGGCTCGCATCAGGATGCGATCAACAAGGGCATGAAGGTTCGCAAGACTGCCAATTCACCGGTCTGGGAAGTGCCATATCTGCCAATCGATCCGCAGGATGTTGGCCGTTCCTATGAAGCGATCATCCGCATCAATTCGCAGTCGGGTAAGGGCGGTATCGCTTACATTCTCCAGGCCGATTACGGCCTGAATCTGCCACGCAATCTGCAGGTGGAGTTCCGAGAAATCATCCAGAACATTACGGATGAAGAAGGTAAAGAGTTGCCATCCAAGCGTATTCATGAAGAGTTTCAGAAGCTCTATGTGGAGCAGGCGGAAGGCCGCATCAAGTTCGTGGATCACCACACCTATCCTGATCCCGAGCAGAAAGGCCGTCGCATTCTGACCGCTGAAATCACTGATAATGGCGTGACCAAGAATATCGAAGGCAAGGGTACAGGCCCGATCGATGGCTTCATCGATGCGCTGTCGAAATATCTCGGCGTGAAAATGTCGGTTGTTGATTACTCCGAGCATTCACTAAAGCAGGGTTCGGACGCAGCGGCAATTTCTTATGTCGAAGTCGCATACCAAGACGGCAAATTGTTCGGTGCCGGTATCAACGACAATATCGTCAGCGCTTCACTGGAAGCCATTGTTTCGGCTGCCAATCGTGTAATCGGTAAGTGATCGAAGAAAAAGGCGGCAGAAATGCCGCCTTTTTCATTTATAGTGTCAGAGCGCCGTGGACCCAATTAGGCCCACGGCGTTCTAATAAAGCTTCTGCTCTGAAATTTTGATGATGCGCTCGCTCGCATCTTCGATACCGTGCTGTTCCCATAAACACAGCCAGCCGCCTTCCGGCTTACGGTCGATATTGAAGATATTATACCGTGCAGGTGGCTTATGCCCACCGAAATTCTGGCTTGCCGATGGCACGCAAACCACAGGAACTTTGTTGCCATTCGGCCCATCAATGTCATAGCGCGTGGCGAGATGCGTGTGTCCATGAATGACCAGTTCTGCGCCATGTTGGCGAATGACTTTCTGGAAACGACGGATACCATAGAGCCGCTTATGCGTGGGAGTTGCACCGTGGATTGGCGGATGGTGGATCATCACGACACGAAAAAGACCTTGCGAACCAGCTTCGTCAAGCAGCTTTGCAAGACGTTTGGCTTGCGCAGAGCGAAAATCGCCACTGGCCATAAAAGGTGCCGTGGCGCGTGCCGATGAAACGCCGATCATGGCGACCGGACCGCGTGCGCGCATGTACGGGAATACCGGTCGCTCGTTGTGGTTGTCGATGCCATCGCCACGCATCCATGGTTCCCATTTGCGGCAGGATCTATCGAGCGCGCCCGGAACATATGCATCGTGATTGCCGGGTACAACGGAAACATCGTCGGGGTTGCCGAGACCAGCAAGCCAATCGTGGGCGATGTCGATTTCCAGATTGAGCGCCAGATTGACAAGATCGCCCGTGACCGCAATATGATCGGGGTTCTGCGCCAGCATATCGGCAATCAGGCTGTCCAGCACTGTGCCATGCATTGCGTTCTTACGGTTTCGCAGCCAGTTGATGTAGCCGGTAATACGTTTTGACGCTAACTCGCGATAGCGAATGCGTGGCAGAGGCGACAGATGGATGTCTGAAATATGGGCAAGCCGAAACATATAGTCGGTGTACTGTATTATTTTTTAAACTGAAACCGTGTTTAGCGACTTTTTGTTGAGGTCTTTGCTGCAATGATCTCATCAGGAATATTTGTTCAGGATCGACGGTATGCGCTTCCGCCATTTTTTGTTTCATACGTATTTCTTATTGAGGCGCCCCATGACCTTGGGTGTCAGGGCAATTGTATTTGATGAAAAGAAAAACTCCGTATTTCTGGTGAAGCATACTTATGTCCCTGGCTGGCAATTGCCGGGCGGTGGTGTTGATAGCGGAGAAACATTCGGGCAGGCGCTTGAAAAGGAATTGCGTGAGGAAGGCAATATTTACCTCACTGGTCGGCCCGAGCTTTTCGCCCTTTACAAAAATGCTCATGCGTCACCGCGAGATCATGTAGCGCTTTATGTCTGTCGGGCCTTTGAACAGACAGAGCCGAAAAAGCGTGACAGAGAAATCGCGGAGGCGGGCTTTTTTCCGCTCGATAACTTGCCCGAAGGCACAACACCTTCGACCAAGCGTCGCTTGCAGGAAGCGCTTCATGATCTCGATCCGCTTCCGACGTGGTAATGAAAAGGGCGCTTTCGCGCCCTTATTTATTAGAGAATTTCCAGCAAAAGTGCGAAGCGGTTTTGCGTCGGATAATGCGAAAAAACAAAGAGATAGAGCATTTCCAATGATTCAAGAAAAACAGGAAATGCTCTAAAGATCAGAAGCGGTATGTAATACCTGTACCGATCAGCCAGGGATTGAGCTTGGCCTTGCCGCTGACCTGAGTACCACCAGCCAGTGTGGCGTCGAATTTTGGTTCGAGGAAGAGCTTCTTGACGTCGAAGTTGATACCCCAGTGTTCATCAAGCATATAGTCGAAGCCGACCTGAAGCGCGCCGCCGAACGTGTTCTTGACCTTGAGATAGTCAACGCCTGCTGCATCCTGATTGTAGAAGATCGTGTAGTTTACGCCTGCACCGACATATGGCTTGAATGCGCCAAAATTGGTGAAATGATATTGCATGGTCAGAGTCGGAGGCAGCATCCAGACCTTGCCGATCTTGCCCAGACCTTCGATGGAACCAGTGCCATTGATATTGGCATAGGTCGTGCCGAGGATGAGTTCAGCAGCCAGATTGTCGGTAAAGTAATAGGTGATATCGAGTTCTGGGGTGATCGACTTCGAGTAATCAAGACCAGAGCCATCAACGCCGTTTACGTAACCCTTGTTTTCAGCGATGACGCCGAGAGCGCGCACACGGATCTGCCACGGTGACAGGGCCTGCGGAACGGCAACGATTTCGGTTGCTGGCTGGGCGACAATCGCATCGGCGGCAAATGCGGCTGGTGCTGCAAAGCTGAGCGCGGTTGCAGCCAGAAGGCCTTTGGCAAAGCGGTTCATCATTCTCTCCTTCAAGTCTTGGGTAGTGATGCGCGCAATCTGGACTGCGCCGCAGGACGCCCCATTGATCTAGATCAAAGAGGCGCCCAAGATTTGAGGAAGTGCTGATGTTCCCGCCAGACTGTTGCAGGAAAGGCTCAGTTGCCTAGTCTATCCCGATCATGCGGGGCTGAGAAATCGATATCCGGTCCAAACGGAACGATGCCTGTGGGATTGATCGTCTTGTGGCTACGGTAATAATGGCCCTTGATGTGCTCCATATCGACGGTCGAGGCTACGCCCGGCACCTGATAGAGTTCACGTGTGTAGTTCCAGAGGTTCGGATAGTCCGCGATACGACGCAGATTGCATTTGAAATGTCCGACATACACCGGATCAAAGCGTAAGAGCGTCGTGAACAGGCGCCAGTCGGCTTCGGTCAGGTTCGATCCGGTCAGATAGCGCTGTGTTGAAAGCTTATCTTCCAGTTTATCGAGTGTGTTGAACAGCTGACCGAAGGCTTCTTCATAGGCATCTTGCGTTGTGGCAAAGCCCGCACGATAGACGCCATTGTTGATGTTTGGGTAGATGAGGTCGTTGAGTGCATCGATCTCACCGCGCAATTGCTCCGGATAGAAATCAAGCGTTGCATCGCCAAACTCATCAAAGGCGCTGTTGAGCATACGAATAATTTCAGCTGATTCGTTGGAAACGATTGTTTCGCGTTGCTTGTCCCACAGAACTGGCACCGTCACGCGACCGGAATAATGCGGATCGGCACGTGTATAGATTTCATGCAGGCGCTTTGAGCCGTATAAAGCGTCGCCAGTGCTGCCGGTTGTGCCGTAGAACGTCCAGCCTTCTTCGAGCATGAGGTAATCGACAACCGAGACGGAGATGACGTCTTCAAGTTTCTTCAATGCGCGGAAGATCAGCGTACGATGTGCCCACGGGCAAGCGTAGGATACATAGAGATGATAGCGGCCGGGCTCAGCTTTGAAGCCACCTTCACCGCTCGGACCTGCGCTACCATCCTTCGTCACCCAGTTACGAAACTGCGATTTTGAGCGTTCAAAGCGGCCCTTTGTATTTGCGGTGTCATACCAGACATCATGCCACTTGCCGTCTACCAGAAGTCCCATGTGATTTCTCCTTTTGATAAGGAAAATAGTCCGAAAACTACCGTTTGACAGCCTCCCAAGCCGTGAACAGTGCGTAACGGTGCCAAAAAGGTAAGTTTAATCCGCCGTTTTGAAAGAAATTGTTTTACCTCTGACCAATTTGGTGTTAGGCAACTGTCAAATTGCGGCACTATCCATTTTTCCGCCGCGAAGGAGAGACCTATGACCGGAATGCGTTTCATCCGACGATGAAATTGAAACTGTGCTCAACGCGCACAGAATGCATTCCATTGGCTTCCTCTGGCCATCGACTTCTCTCTTCAGGCAATTCTCCCATGCAACAGCTTGAACTGACCTACGCGCAGGAAGATCCTGCGCACGACATCGAGATCGAGGATATGAATGCGGAAGCGTTCGGTCCCGGTCGTTTCACCCGTGCAGCGCATTTTATTCGGGAAGGTGGGCCACACGACTACAACCTGTCTTTTGTGGCACTGATGGGCGGTATCGTTATCGGGTCGCTGCGTATGACGCCGGTTGTGGTTGGTAAAACACCAGCTTTGTTGCTTGGCCCCCTTGCTGTGCGCCCTGATTGGAAAAAGCGCGGCATTGGTGGCACACTGATGCGGATGTCATTGGAAGCGGCCAGGAATGCCGGTCATAAGCTGGTCATTCTTGTTGGCGACCAGCCTTATTATGGTCCGTTCGGATTTAATATGGTGCAGCCGGGTTCGATGATTATGCCTGCGCCGGTCGATCAGCGCCGGATGCTCGCTTGCGAGCTTGTGCCCGGCGCATTGAGCGGCGTTGGCGGCGTCGTGCGCCACGCCAATAGAGCTTAGCAGTTATAATATGGTCTGCGTTCGCGAAGGCGCTTTACCGCCCTTCGCGATACCACATGCTGCCGAATATGAAGAGCAGGGCTGCGAGAGCAGCCAAACCAGAGAACAGCGGCAGGCGGTTTACGCTTTTGAGTTGAGTATCGGTTGTCTCACGCAAACCAATCCAGTCATTGCCACTTGCGGAACGACCAGCACCGACAGCTGTGATCGCAGGCACCTGAACTGCGCTGTTGGCACTCGCATGCACGCGATGGACTGAGCCGCCGGTTGCATCGGCAAGTGGCTTCAGACGATCTGGGGTCGAGATACTGTCCAAGAACTCAGGCGCGTCGACCGGACCTACATGGGCAAGTGTTTCATAGTCGCCGTTTTTAATGCGGAAGATGCCGATTTCATCCGTCTGCAATGTGCCGTCGAACAGGCCCGGTTTGTTTTGTGTGAGATTGATCTGCAGTTCTTTGCCGGATGGTGTGGTGACTGAGGCTGTGCCCGGATTATCGCCCATCGTCTGACGATGAATGGTCAGCGTACGACCATTTCCGCCAGCAGTAAGTGCTTCTTCTTCAAGCTCCGGTTCCTGCATCAGCCAGTGGGCGATGCGGCGATAAAGTGCTGCATAAGGACCGCCGCCTTCAAACCCGCGCGCCCAGAGCCAACCCTGATCCGAAAGGAACATGCCGACGCGACCCTTGCCGACACGGTCGAGTACCAGAAGTGGCTTGCCATCGGCCCCGCTCATGACGGTTTCACCTCGTGGCTGGCCGATATCGATCGTGCGGAACCAGCGGCTCCAATGTGGCGGCTCCTGCTCGCTGCCATCAAGGCCGCGTGTGACGGGGTGGCGTTTGCCAAGCTCAGTCAGGCGCGGATAGAAGGCTTTTTCCGTGAGCGTGCCGGTGGGCATGGCGGGCAGGGCGCTATAAAGCGGTGTGCGTGCAATCGACATGTCGCCCGCATATTCGGGACCGGCGGCAACCAGCAAAGCGCCGCCATTTTCCACATACTGCGCGATGTAATCATAATAAAGCAGCGGCAGCACATCGCGATGCTGATAGCGATCAAGAATGATGAGATCGAACTCATTGACCTTGTCGACGAAAAGCTCGCGCGTTGGGAAGGCGATCAGAGAAAGCTCGTTGATGGGTGTCCCGTCCTGCTTTTCAGGTGGGCGCAGAATGGTGAAATGGACGAGGTCTACGGCTGCGTCAGATTTCAAAAGATTGCGCCATGTGCGCTCGCCATTATGCGGTTCACCCGATACGAGCAATACACGCAGGTTCTCGCGAATACCGTCGACTGTAGCGACTGCACGATTGTTGGCATCCGTCACTTCGCCCGGAAGGGTCGGGGTGATTATCTCGACGATATTGACGCCTGCACGCGGCAGTTCGATGGTGACGGGGGTCTCCTGACCAACCTGTGCCTGCTCTTCACTAACAGCTTCTCCGTTGACACGGATTTCTACAGGTGCGGAGCTTCCAAGGGTCTTGCCTTCATCGATGACCGTGAAAGACATTTCCATCGGCTTGCCGCTGATGCCGTAGCGCGGAGCTTTGTTGAAGCGAATGCGGCGGTCGAATTCGTCTGGCTTGCCCGTAACCAATGCATGGACGGGTGCGTCGAAGCCAAGCGCATTTTTGTTGGCCGGAATGTCGTGCACCTGACCATCTGTGATCATGATTGCGCCAGCCACGCGTGACGGCGGTACATCAAGCAATGTGCGAGCGAGCGGTCCGAACAGACGGGTCGCATAACCGTCTTCGTTCTCGCCCGGCTGAGCAGCTTCAACAACACGCGTCTCAAACTGCTGCATGGATGCAAGCTGGTCCTGTACGGCCTTAAGGGCTGCATCCGTATCGGCGCGACGGTTGCCCAGTTCCTGGCTCTGGCTGCGATCAACAACAATCGCGACGACGCTTTTCAGAGGTTCGCGTTCTTCACTGATGATGACTGGATTGAACAGCGCCAGGGCAAGGGCTGCGGCGGCAAGCAAACGGATCAGCCCGCCGTGCATGCGCAGCGCGATTGTTGCCAACACAAGCAGTGCCAGTGGGACCAGAATGCCAATGAGCCATGGTAGCGAGAGGAACGGTTCGAACTCTATATTCATGTCAGTTACCCAGCCGCTCAAGCAGGGCCGGAACATGGACCTGATCGGATTTGTAATTGCCGGTGAGCATATACATGACAATATTCACGCCGCCGCGGATCGCATAAATGCGCTGCATTGGATCATTCGGCACGGTTGGCAATAACGGGTTGCCTTGTTCGTCCACAGCCCATGCCCCTGCAAAATCATTTGCAGTGATCATGATCGGTGAAACACCGTCGCCGGTGCGCACAGGCCGGTCCTGTGCTGCATTGGTGGGCGCGGTTGCTTCTACCCAAAGCGGGCTGCCTTCATAACGGCCGGGAAAATCTGGCATGATAAAGAAGGATTTGGTCAGCACGTGATCGTCTGGCACAGGCTCAAGTGGCGGTACATTCATGCCATTGAGAATGGCGCGGAGGCGCTGGTTGGCTGGTGAAGCAGCCGGATCAAGACTTGCACCCGCCTGCAACTGGTCACGCGTATCGAACAAAACCGTGCCGCCCTGCTGCATATAGGCATCAACCTTGGCGATGGCCTCGGGATTTGGCATTTGGGCATCGGGATCAATCGGCCAATAGATCAGGGGATAGAATGCGAGTTCGTCCTTTGCAGGATCGACGCCGATCGGATCACCTGGTTCCAGCGCTGTTTTGTCCAGCAGGGCAAAGCTTAAACCGCGCAGGCCAGCCTTGCTGATATCATCGGTCGCGGCATTGCCGGTGATGATATAGGCAAGATGGGTCTTTGAGACGGAATTGATAATCGCCTCATCGCCCGGCTTACTGTCGTCGTGCGTTTGCTGTTCTTGCGCGTGCGCTGAAGGGATTGCTGCAGGCAAAAGGCTGATGGCAAATGTCGCGGCAAGCAAAATGGCGATACCGGCGACTTTCGAACGAATTTTCATGCGGCGGCGGAATGCGCCGCGCAGCCAGAGCATCAGCAATGTGTCGAGCGCCAGCAGCATGGCGGCTGCAGCAAAAAATGGGCCGCGCAGCGAAATGGATTGATCAGCATCGTAAGATGTCGGGATTAAACCGGCAGATAGTGCAGGTTGGCTGATTGGTTGAAGCTCGATGTCATTACCCTCGAAGATATTGAGCGCTTTCAGACCGTCTTCATTGCCGTAAAAACCCGGTGGTGTGTTGATGCTGACGTCAGGCAGTTTGTCTTTTTCCACGATCAAGGGTTTTGCTTCCGATGATGGGGGTGCCAGTTCACCAGACGCCGAAAGGAGCTGGAATGGTGGCAACGAAATGGATTGCTGATTGTCCTGTGAGCCCATGCGCTGCGACAGCGACACGATACGGCGCAGCATCTCAACAAACGACCCGGAAATCGGCAGGCTCGACCATGTTGCATCAGGTGAAATGTGGAAGAGAACGACATTGCCGCGACCGCGGGTCTCGCCGGTGACAAGTGGCGTTCCGTCTGCCAGCGTCGCATAGGCCTTGTCGTTGAGATCAAAAGACGGTTCAGCGAGAACCTGCCGGTTGACCGTCACGTCATCAGGAACAGAAAGGCCTGCAAAGGGACCCTTGTCGGAAAAAGAACGCAATTTCTGAGGCTCTGACCATGACAAGGTGCCGCCGAGTGCGCGTTCGCCCTTACGAAGACGGACAGGCAGAAGCTGATCATTTTCGCTGGCACCTGCCAGGCGAGGGCCTGCAAAACGGACCAGCGTTCCGCCGTCTTCGATCCAGCTCGAAAGCTGTTCTTCAACAGGCTTGGGCAAGGTGCCGATGTCCGCCATGATGAGGATCGACGGTTTGGCATCCAGCAATTCCGGTACGGTCTTCATCAAATCTGCAGAACGCGGTTCGATCAGATTGGCAAAGGGTGACAGCGCACGCGAAATATAGTGAAGCGGGGACAGAAGCGGCTGTGCGAGATCTCCATCGCCACTGGCCAGAAGACCAATGGTGCGGCGCTCGGAACCGGCATCGATCAAACGCGTGGCACCAGCCTGTTGAATACCATCCACACGGATCAGGCGGAAATCGTTTCGCAACTCGACTGGCAGGTTAAAGCGGGCCGTCCCCTCATTGCTTCCTACCGCAAAGGATAGCGGCGCTTCCGCAATACGTCGGCCTTTGTCGTCATAAGCTGACGCCGTCAGCGTGCGTGGCATGGTTATGCCATCGGGGCGAATAGCTTTTGCTTCAAGACTATCGGCCTTGTTCTCGATGCCTGTCAGAGCAAGAACGCGGTCCAGATCGGCGGCATACCAAAGCACAGAAGTAAGGCGATCGTTCTGATCGAGCTTTATGAAGGCGTCTTTGTCATTGGCCTGTGCCAAACCATCATTCATGAAAGCCAGACGGATTTTTTCGCCCTGTGGTACAGTCGATGCGAGGCGGTCCAGTGTGGCTTTACGATCAACGGGAATCGGGCGTGGCTGCAAGGCCTGCAGACGTTCAGTTGCACGATTGCCGTCATAAGGGCCGATCTCAGCATTGGCAGGCTCTGCAGTGCCAAGCACATAAATTTGCGTGTTGGTGCCTTCCGCATCGGCAATCAATTTTTCTGCAGCGGTGACACGCTGTGTCCATTCTTCCGCCGACGCCCAACCATTATCAATGACGATTGCCAGCGGTTCATTGCCGGAAAGGGTGGTAGGGCGTGGGTTCCACACCGGCGAAGCAAGGGCGAGGATAACCAGTGCGGCGATCAGGAGACGAAGAAGCGTCATCCACCATGGGCTTTTGGACGGCACTTCTTCACGCTTGAAGACCTGTGCCAGAATCCGTAGCGGTGGGAATGTTTCTTCCTGTGGGCGCGGTGGCGTCATGCGCAGCAACCACCAGATAACCGGCAGCGCAATAAGGCCAGCCAGAATCAACGGTGATCCGAATGCGAGCGGAAGAAAATTCATGAACGTGAGCCTCCCCAAGAGGATACTTGTGAGGATGCGCTGAGAGCATCATGCAGTCGCGACAATGCCTGCGTGGCGGGTGTGTCCGTACGATGCACGATAAAGCTCCAACCAAGGCGTCTGCAAAAATCGGCCAGTGTATCCCGACGGGCTACATAAAGACGGCGATAGTCGTCGGCATAGGTTTCTGCGCGGCCCGCCACGAGGGTGACTCCCGTTTCAGGATCACGAAATTCGGTGCGGCCGGAATAGGGGAAGGTTTCTTCTGCGGGGTCCGCCACTTCCACCAGATGTGCGCGCACACCACGACGCGCCAGACTATCGAGCAATTCCGTCAACTCATCGAGCGGATGCAGGAAATCGGAAACGAGCACCACTTCAGAGAAACGGCGTATCTGATCGATATCGGGCAAAGGGCGGGCAGAATTGTCATGCATTAAGGCACCCGCCAGACGTTCCGCACCATTGCGGGCCGAAAAGGGCTGCAACAAGGATGGGAAAGCGATGCGTTCGCCTGAGCGGGAGAGCAGTTCTGCCAGTGCCAAGGTGAGCACTAACGAACGCGCTTCTTTCGAAACAGGCGAGAGTTGTGAACGATAAAGCATGGAGGGCGAGAAATCGCACCATAGCCAGACTGTGTGTGCCGACTCCCATTCGCGGTCACGCACATAGGTATGATCGTCCCGCGCTGAACGTCGCCAGTCGATGTGGACGAGAGACTCGCCCTGCACATAGGGTCGGAATTGCCAGAAGTTTTCGCCGGGGCCGCGTTTGCGACGACCATGCCAGCCATTCATCACAGTGTTGACGACACGCTGTGCTTCAACCAGCAGATCAGGAATACTCGATGCCCGCGCACGTGCACGAGCCAGTGTATCCTTGTGATCTGATGATGAAACTTCCGCGCCGATCACCATCAGGCAGCAGCCTTCACCAAATTGGCAATGACATCGCGCACATGCATACCATCGGCACGTGCTGCAAAATTGAGCGCCATACGATGCTGCAGAACCGGTTCGGCCAAAGCCTTCACATCATCAATGGATGGCGCGAGGCGACCCTCGTAAAGTGCACGTGCGCGCGCACAGAGCATCAGCGCCTGACTGGCGCGTGGACCCGGACCCCAGGCGATGTGCTTCTTTGCATGATCATTGTCTGCATCCGGTCGTGCCGAGCGAACCAATTTCAAAATTGCATCAACCACGCTTTCGGAAACCGGCATGCGACGCACAAGTGCCTGCATCTGACGCAGTCGATCCGCATCGAGAATTGCATGAGCCTTGGCCTCGGTTACGCCTGTGGTTTCAAGCAGGATACGACGCTCAGCATCCAGTTCAGGATAGAGAATATCGATCTGCATCAGGAAGCGATCAAGCTGGGCTTCGGGCAGAGGATAGGTGCCTTCCTGCTCCAGAGGGTTTTGCGTGGCAAGCACGTGGAATGGGGCGGGCAGATCATAACGCTGACCGGCAACGGTCACGTGATATTCCTGCATGGCCTGCAACAGCGCGGACTGGGTGCGCGGCGAGGCACGGTTGATTTCGTCGGCCATCAGAAGTTGGGTGAAGATCGGTCCCT
Organism: Brucella pituitosa; assembly: GCF_965577835.1. NCBI lineage: Bacteria > Pseudomonadati > Pseudomonadota > Alphaproteobacteria > Hyphomicrobiales > Brucellaceae > Brucella > Brucella pituitosa. The sequence goes on along the minus strand of NZ_OZ264092.1, from coordinate 730,052 downwards.
TGAGATAGCGGAAGGAACGGCGACCGTCAGCGTTCTGCTCCATCACTTCCGAACCGATAATGTCCGATGGCATCAGGTCTGGTGTGAACTGGATGCGCTGGCCCGAAAGGCCAAGAACGGTTCCCAGAGTTTCGACAAGCTTTGTCTTGGCAAGGCCAGGCACGCCGACGAGCAGTGCATGACCACCTGCGAGAATCGCAACGAGCGCGCGTTCAATAACGCTTTCCTGCCCGAAGATAACGGTGCCGACATTCTCCTTGATGCGTGCGATGTCAGCGAGGGCGCGTTCGGCTTCGGCAACAATTTCATTGTAAGCTGTAGAGGAATTAGCGGCTTCGGGCGTAACAACAACGCTCATAGGGACCTCGCAATATTTCCGCATATGATTGGGCGGAGAACCGGACTGAAGGCGACTGCCTCTCAAACTTAAATCGCACTATAATGCTGACAAGCCGTGAAACGGTGACTATTTCATGACTCTATGCATTTTAATCACATTCGAGCAGGAATAACCGAGTCGGATGACAAAAAGCACCCCTAACGGCAAACATGAGCCGCAAAGTTCAATGAAGGCGGCCGCGAGTGCTGGCGGACTGGAAGCTCTGATTGCACGCGCCCACGCCGATGCCCATAGCGGACCGGCGACGAAAGAACGTGGAATTCCGCCTGTGGAACGCTGGAATCCAGAGTTTTGCGGCGATCTGGATATGGAAATCCGTGCTGACGGAACATGGTTCTATATGGGGACGCCCATTGGACGCCCTCAGCTTGTGCGACTGTTCTCGACTGTGCTGCGCAAGGATGAAGACGGAAAAACCTATCTGGTAACGCCGGTGGAGAAAGTTGGGATTCGCGTGGAGGACGCGCATTTCATTGCCGTTGAAATGCAGGTTTCGGGCGAGGGAGAGGCGCAGAAGCTGATTTTGCGGACCAATGTCGGAGATGTGATCGAAGTGGGTGATGAGCATCCGCTACGCTTTATCATTGAAAAGAACAGTGGAGGCCTCAAGCCATATGTGCTCGTTCGCGGTCGACTGGAAGCATTGCTGACGCGGGCTGTGATGTATGATCTCGTCGCACTCGGCGAAGAGATTGGGGTGGATGGCGTGTCGATGTTTGCGGTGCGTTCAAATGGAGTGATTTTTCCAATCATGCCTACCGATGCACTGGAGGTCGCCCTTCAATGAATGAGCGTGCACCACATCTCTTTCCGGCTTTTTCTGCGAGTGATTTTGCCGAGCGCGTGCGCAACTGGCAGCCGGATCATGACGATCTGACCGGAGACTATTCGCTCAACCCGGAATTCACACAAGCCATGGTCACATCGAAAATGCGTGATGCTGCCGTGCTCGTACCGGTGGTGGATCGTGGACCGGAGGCGACGTTGCTGCTGACGCGGCGCACTGAAAAATTGCGCAAGCATTCTGGCCAGATTGCTTTTCCGGGCGGCGCGATCGACCCGGAAGACGGTACGGCTGAAAATGCAGCGCTACGCGAAGCCAACGAGGAAATCGGGCTTATCTCCGAACGGGCTGAAATCATCGGGCATATGCCGCGCTATCTGACGGGCAGCGGGTTTTCGATCACCCCTATTCTGGCGGTCGTTAACACGCCTTTTGACGTGTATCCCAATCCAGACGAGGTGGCGGACATATTTGAAGTGCCGCTTTCATTTCTCATGAACCCGGCCAACCATCGGCGCGAAAGCCGACTGTTCAACGGTCAGGAACGTTTTTATTACGCAATGCCATATCACGAACGATTCATCTGGGGTGTGACCGCAGGGATCATTCGCGGACTTTATGAAAGGCTCTACGCTTGAGCGAGACACGCATTCATTCCATCAATATTTCTAGCCGTGCCGATTGGCTGAAGGCGAAGCCACTTCAGGCGCTTTTTGCAGCATTGAACCGTGATGGTGGCGAAGCGCGCGTGGTCGGCGGTGCTGTGCGCAACACGCTGCTGGGTACAAAAGTCAGTGATATCGATTTGGCTACCACGCATCTGCCGCAGGATACTGTACGACTTGCTCAGGAGGCAGGCTTCAAGCCCGTGCCGACCGGTATTGAGCATGGCACGGTGACGGTTGTCGTTCAGGGGCACCCCTTTGAAGTGACAACATTGCGCAAGGATATCGAAACCGATGGTCGCCATGCCAAAGTGGCTTTCGGTACGGACTGGAAAGCGGATGCCGAGCGACGTGATTTCACGATCAATGCGCTTTACGCAACGGTTGATGGCGCGGTGATCGATTATGTCGGCGGGCTGGCCGATATTGAAACGCAGACACTGCGTTTCATCGGCGATGCCGAAGCGCGCATCCGGGAAGACTATTTACGTATCCTGCGTTTCTTCCGCTTCTTTGCCTGGTATGGTTCGGGTCGTCCCGAAACCGATGGCCTGCGCGCCAGTGCGCGTCTCAAGGATGGCCTCGATCAGCTTTCTGCCGAGCGCGTCTGGTCAGAACTCAAGAAGCTCCTTGCTGCCCCAGATCCTTCGCGTGCGCTTTTGTGGATGCGGCAGGCTGGTGTCCTCACCGCCATTCTGCCCGAAAGCGAAAAATGGGGCATCGATTCGATCCATGGCCTCGTGCGTACAGAAGGCGATCTTGGCTGGCCTGTGGATGCTTTGTTGCGGCTTGAGAGCATGATTCCGCCGGATACGGCTCGCGTCGATGCTATGGGCAAGCGGCTTAAAATGTCGAACGCAGAACGGGCACGGCTTGAAGCATGGGCGCGGGCTGATGCCATCAAGCCGGAAATGTCTGAACAGGCGCTAAAAAAGCTCGTCTATCGTGGCAGTAAGCAGGCAGTCCTGGATCGCATTCAACTCAGCTATGCCCAAGCACGCAATGAAGCGATCGGCAGTGATGAGGCCATGATCCGTGCAGGTGGTTACGCGCGTCTGCTTGAGGCTGTTCAAAGCTATGAAGCGCCGGTGTTCCCGGTTACGGGTGGCGATCTTCTTCGCCTTGGCGTCGAGAAAGGCCCCGTTTTGGGCGAAAAGCTGCGCGAGTTGGAAACTCTCTGGATTGACTCAGGTTTTAGTCTTGACCACGAAGCGCTTCTGGACAAACTTGATCGCAATAAAATGAACGATTGACGGTTGATTATACAAAATCACGCCGCGATTTTCTGAGTTTATATCGTAAGTTCCGTTTTAGAGCATAATCCGACCGGAGTGAAACGAGGATCGATAAGATTATGCTTCAATAAAAAGGGTTGAGGCGCACCGATCTGATTCAATCAAATCGGCGCGTCTCAAGCGCCTGATTTGAAAGAGCAAAGAATGTCCTCTTCCGATACATCGACTTCGCAGAATACGGCCACTGATCCCAAGCAGAATTTTGGTACTGACGGTATCGCGCCTATGGAGCGTCCGGGTGCGATAACACGTTTCTTCATGGGGATCGTTGCCTGGGCAGAGCGGCTTAATCTCAAATACGCAAAGCTTGGCAATCCGCCTGTTTATGACAATGCCACCTTTCCTTGGGCAGCAGAGGTTGAGAAGGAATATCCGGCTATCCGTGCGGAGCTGGAAAAGGTTCTGCTGCGGCAGAGCGAACTGCCGTCCTTTCAGGATATTTCATCAGACGTAAAAACGATCTCGACGGATAATCACTGGAAGACGTTCTTCCTGCTCGGTTTTGGCGTGAAGTCTGAGCAGAACGTTCGCGCATGCCCCAATACATGGAATGCCGTGCAGAAAATTCCGGGCCTGACCACCGCCATGTTCTCGATCTTTGAGCCGGGCAAGCATCTGCCACCGCACCGTGGTCCTTATAACGGCGTGTTGCGTCTGCATATGGGCATGATCGTGCCTGAGCCTGCCGACAAACTTGCGATCCGGGTCGACAAGCAGGTCTGCCATTGGCAGGAAGGAAAGGTTCTTATTTTCGACGATGCCTATGAGCATGAAGCCTGGAACCACACCGAGCATACGCGCGTGGTATTGTTCGTTGATTTCGTGAAGCCACTGAAATTCCCCGCCCGCTTTGTGAACTGGGCGCTGATGAACCTTGCGATCTTCACCCCCTTCATCAAGGAAGGGCTGGACAACCACAATGAGTGGGAAAAGAAGTTCTATGCGCAAGCTGAAAAGCTTCGCAACCAGCCAAAAGCCTGAGCGATTTGACTTCAAGCTACAGCACTCTTAAATAATCTTCCGGAGGGCTTTTGAGCCCTCCTGTCTTTTTTGTGACCCATCATTAGTCTGGGTCTGCGTTAATGGGAATTGTTGATGCTGGAGATTGTCGGAAGCCTCTGATCGTTCCGAACAATAACTGCGGGTTTTAGAGCGCGTTTCGATCTGATAGGATCAGATCGGCGCTCTAATCATTTGTTTTAACGCGCATCTTTGTCCGAAAACCGTTTCACACTTTTCGGGATGCGCTCTAATCCACGCAGATGTTCAGGGACGGGAACGGCATTGGCCGTGGGTAAATTTTTGTTTGTCCGCGAGAGCTGGTGCTTGTCATGGTTTCCATCCAGGCATTAACGACAATGAATATCTCACGCATTGAACAGCGCGTACTGCACGTGCTGGCGCAGGGGGGCTATATCCGCCACCTGCGCGAAGACGGACGTATCTGCGAAATCGAATGTTATACCCGTGAAGGTTATCTGCTTTCCGATTGCACAATGGCTGTCTTTCAGCAGTTGCGCCGGAAGCGGCTGATCGAATCCCGCGCAGGCGGCGCGTATCGCATTTCGCTTAAAGGACGCATCAACGTCCGTGCACAAGCCAATAATCGATGAAGGAGCGCATGATGCATATCCGTAAGGAGCAACCAGGAGACGTCGCTGCAATTCGTCGCCTGACTGATGAGGCATTCCGCGGGATGCTTTATAGCAATCAGAAAGAGGCCGCTATCATCGATGCACTTCGTTTGGCATCGGCACTGACTTTGTCACTGGTTGCTGAGGAAGAAGGGTCTCTTCTTGGTCACGTGGCTTTTTCGCCCGTGCTCATCGATGGTACTGATTGCAACTGGTACGGGCTTGGCCCCGTGTCGGTTCAGCCGGGCAGGCAAGGTGAAGGAATTGGTAGTACACTCATCCGAGAAGGTCTTTTGCGACTGCAAGAGGCGGGAGCCAAAGGCTGCGTATTGCTCGGTGACCCGGGCTACTATCAGCGTTTTGGTTTCAAGGTTGATGAAGGACTCAGACTTGACGGTGTTCCGCCTGAGTATTTCCAATGCCTTCTGATTGACGGTGAAATGCCGAAAGGCAAAGTGACCTATCACTCAGCATTTGATGCATAAAGAAAGGGCGGGAAATTCCCGCCCTTTTGTTTGGTTCATTCTAGCTGTTACGGCCACTTCACCACGGGTGGCATGGATGAGAGAATAGAATTCACGTTGCCGCCGGTCTTGAGACCGAAGATCGTGCCGCGATCATAAAGTAGGTTGAACTCGACATAGCGTCCGCGACGGATCAGCTGTTCTTCGCGCTGTTCTGGTGTCCATTCCTTGTTGAAGTTCTGGCGCACGAGATGCGGGTAGACCACCGAGAAACCACGACCGACATCGCGGGTATAAGCGAAGTCCTTATCCCAGCCGCCCTGTTCTTCGGTTGAATGCAGCCAGTCATAGAAGATGCCGCCAATGCCACGCGCTTCGTCACGGTGAGGCAGGAAGAAATACTCGTCGCACCATTCCTTGACGCGCTGATAATCAACGATATCCTTATGTTTTTCGCAGATGAAGCGGAACGCCTTGTGAAAGGCGAGGGTGTCCGGATCTTCCTGTGTGCGGCGGTTGTCGAGAACGGGTGTAAGGTCAGCGCCACCACCGAACCATTGGCGTGTGGTCACGACCATGCGGGTGTTCATATGGACGGCTGGTACATTCGGGTTTTGCGGATGCGCTATCAGCGAAATGCCGCTTGCCCAATAGCGTGGGTCTTCTTCAGCGCCCGGTATCTGCTTGCGGAACTCCGGCGAGAATTCGCCATAGACGGTCGAGACATGTACGCCGACTTTTTCAAAGACGCGGCCATGCATGATGGACATGACACCGCCACCGCCTTTGCCCTCATCCTTTTGCCATGGGGTGCGAACAAAGCGTCCCGGCTCCTGATCGGAAAGCTGTCCTTGCAAGTCGTCTTCGAGCTGTTCGAAGCTCGCGCAGATACGGTCGCGCAGTTCTTCAAACCAGCTCTGGGCGGCTTGCTTTTTCTCTTCGATATCTTGCGGGATGATTGCCGGAATTTCGTCGCGCTGCATTTAGGTATCCTCTCACGCAATGTACCGAGCGACCTGAAAGGCCGCAAAAATTCAAACGTCTATCTTCCTGACTTAGCAAAGTCCTGCAGTCTGGCAAAGCGCGAAGAGTGCGCGGCTTGCGGGTGCGAATTCCTCTCCCCAAGAAAAGACTCGTCATGAAGTCGTTGCTTCCCTATCTTAAGCTTCCAAGGGATTGGAAGTTTCGAGTTTTCCCTTGTTTCGGGAGGCAATTGCATGACCGCATCTTCGCCCCGCCCACCACTTGAAGGCTTGCGCAAGCAGCTCGAAAAAGGTCGTGCCAAGAAGAGCCGTATGCCACGCGACGGGTTTGTCCGCGAGACATTCACCTTACCGCGACAGGCCGCACGCGATAAAGCGCGGGAATGGTTTGAGACTTTCCCCAAGGCTGCCTATTGGACTGAAATCGAAAGCTGGTGTGAACGGCCTGATGATGTCATCGAATTTACGATGCGTCGCTTGCCGGCATCGGATTAGAGATCTGAGTCAACGAGACGCTTTAAGCCATTGAAACCAGATTCAAATCAGGTATTTGCGAAAACGCCCTCCGGTTTTGCCGAAGGGCGTTTTCATTTCTGAGTCGTTATAGCATTACGAGACACCATTAACTCTTACGCGCATTTTTCCCGAAAACCGGTTTCCACTTTTCGGAATGCGCTATTTCGCTTCCGTCTGAGGTGCTTGCTCCCACGATTTCCAATCCTTGATGATGCTGTCAGCATATGCCTTACCAACGCGATAGGCATTGGTCGTTGCCAGCGGGAAACCACCCGACTTTGCCGCAAGGGATTCTGCAGCCGTCTGGTCTTTCCCCTGACGGTCGAAGTTGGAAGACGTGCGCAGCAGCGCAATACGGTCATAATCGAGCTTGCCTGCGTCGGCTGCGCGCTTGAGCGAGGTCAGCGTTGCATTGTCTTCCATCTGAGAGGTGCAGTAGTCGGCCTTACCGTCGGTCAGGAGCTTTGCCCACTGTTCCATGGCTTCGCCCAGCTTGGTGCCGTGCCAGTAGGTGTCGCCTGAAGCGGTATCGCAGATGGTAACCATTGGTGTGCTGGTTGCAGCTTCTTGTGTGTAGTGTTTGCGATATTCCTTGGCATCGTCACTGTCGAGAAGCTCAACGCCCTTGGTCGTTGCCAATGCGTAATCAGCAAGCTTGCCATTGAGTTCGAAAACTTCCGTACCTGCAGCCCATTTTGGCTTTTCACCCGGCTTTTCAGCGCCGAGACCGAAGAAGTCGGTCGGCCAGCCTTCAGGTGCTTCGCGGATATCAATGCGATGGTTGAGGTTGGCATCGACTGCGTATTTTGCCCAATGCGCAGAACCGAGTGTGCCATGCTTCGGATCAACGCCTGCGATACCGGCGATGAGGAAATAGGTGTGGCTCAGATCAAGCTTGTCGCTCAGCGCCATTGCTGAGACAGCGCTTGCTGCATTTGCAAAACCCATGGCCGTGGTCATGTGGCAGAGGCCTTCAGCCGTGCAATCGATCTCGGGATATTCAGGGCTCAAGCCCGGCAGCTTCAGCTTCTGCGTGAACTTTTCACCTTCCAGCCAAGGCTTTGCTTCCTCACCGAACATGGTGATGACCATGACCTTTGGCGAAATGGTTTCAGCAGTTTGCGCAAACGCAGGAGCGGCAACTGCGGTTGTCAGAAGCGAGGCTGTAAGAACAGAGGTGCGGAACGATGGCTTCATCGGAGAAGAACCTTTTCTGACTGAATATTAAATCTGCTTCGGGAACTGATTCCGTTTGTTCGTCTATGCGATTGAAACGGAATCGTTTTTTAAATTTCGCTGGCGCATAGCTTCGCCTGCGGTCAGTGCCACGGAAACCGCAAGATTGAGGGATCGTGCGCCCGGCACCATGGGGATAATCAGCCGCGCATCCGCGATGTCCTGAATGCTGTCAGGAACGCCTGCGGACTCTCGCCCGAACAACAGGATGTCATTTTTCTGAAACTGATAATCCGTATAGGGGATCGCGGCCTTGGTCGACAGCAACACAAGGCGTTTGCCTGCCTGCTGACGCCAATCATTGAAATGCTGCCAGTCGGCATGGCGGGTGAGGGCCGCCTGTTCCAGATAGTCCATGCCCGCGCGCTTCAGCGATCGGTCGGAGATGTCGAAGCCCGCAGGCTCGATCAAGTCCACCGCGAAGCCGAGGCATGCGGCCATGCGCAGGATGGTTCCCGTGTTTCCGGGAATGTCAGGCTGGTAAAGAGCGACACGCAGTTCCATATGAGGCGGGTAACGCACAAATCCGATGGCCGCAAGTGTTCAGATCGGTTGCGTCTCTCGCGTCAACACATCAATTCGCGGATGATGCCTGGTACGAGGATGAAAGTTCTCCTATCACAAAAATATTCCCTTTTTGTTCCTATTTTGCCTTGGCAATTTTTAAGGAGACACATAAAAGGATCGCCATGTTCAGATGGTTTGAAAAACGACTCGAAGCCTATCCCGAAGAGCCCCCGCGCGAGCCTCCGCGCGGGCTGGTGGCCTTCTGCCTTTATTATACCCGTGGCGCATGGCCATGGATTATCGGCATGGCAATTTTCACAACGCTGATCGCGATCATCGAAGTGTCGCTCTTTGCCTTCATGGGCAATATTGTCGACTGGCTTTCGCATCAGTCGCGTGAGACATTCCTGAGCAACGAGGGCTGGCGGCTTGCGATGATTGCAGGCGTTGTTCTGGTTGGCTTGCCTGGTGTGGTGCTGATCCATTCGCTGCTCATTCACCAGACGTTGCTCGGCAACTATCCGATGCGCGTGCGCTGGCTGATGCATCGCTATCTGATCCGTCAGTCCATGTCGTTCTTTCAGGACGAGTTTGCCGGACGTATCTCGACCAAGCTGATGCAGACCGCTCTCGCCGTGCGCGAAACGGTGATGAAACTGCTCGACGTGCTGAACTATGTCATCGTCTATTTCGCTGGTACGCTGTTTATTGCGGCCTCGGCGGATATTGTTCTGATGATCCCGTTTGCTGTCTGGCTGATCGTTTACATTGTCCTGTTGCGCTTCTTCATTCCGCGTCTCAGGGTGATTTCCGAACAGCAGGCTGATGCACGTTCATCGATGACCGGACGTATTGTCGACAGCTATACCAATATTGCGACCGTCAAACTGTTCTCGCATTCCAGCCGCGAAGAGTCTTACGTGAAGGAAAGCCTCGATGGCTTTCTAGGTACCGTGCATCGACAGATGCGGCTCATCACGATGTTCCATTTCACGCTCTATATGGCGAACTGCATTCTGTTGTTTGCCGTGGGTGCGATCGGCATCAAGCTCTGGATGAATGAAGCCATTTCGGTTGGTGCGGTTGCTGTCGGCATCGGCCTTGTGCTGCGCCTCAACGGCATGTCGCAGTGGATCATGTGGGAAATGTCTGCGCTGTTCGAAAATATCGGCACAGTGGAAGACGGCATCACGACGATTTCGCGCGCTCATGAAGTGGTGGATGCGCCAAATGCGCCCGCGCTGCATGTCAGCAAGGGTGCGCTGGATTTCGACAAGATCGGTTTCCACTACGGCAAGGGCAAGGGTGTTATCGAAGGTCTGTCGCTCGACATCCAGGCTGGGCAGAAGATTGGCCTCGTCGGCCGTTCGGGTGCGGGTAAGTCCACGCTGGTCAATCTGTTGCTGCGCTTCTACGATCTCGAGAAGGGTCGCATCCTGATTGACGGGCAGGACATCGCCAGGGTCACGCAGGATTCACTTCGCGCGAGCATCGGCATGGTCACGCAGGATACATCGCTTCTGCATCGCTCTGTACGTGAGAACATCATGTATGGTCGCCCGGATGCGACGGATGAAATGGTCGAGCGGGCAATCCGTCTGGCACAGGCTGATCAGTTCATCCCGCTGCTGACCGACGCGAAAGGTCGGCGCGGGCTTGATGCCCATGTCGGAGAGCGTGGTGTGAAGCTTTCCGGCGGTCAGCGTCAGCGTATCGCGATTGCTCGGGTTATGTTGAAGGATGCGCCGATCCTCATTCTGGACGAAGCAACGTCAGCGCTCGACTCGGAAGTGGAAGCAGCCATTCAGGACAGCCTGAATACGCTGATGGAAGGCAAGACCGTTATTGCGATCGCCCATCGTCTTTCGACCATTGCCGCCCTTGATCGTCTCGTCGTGATGGACAAGGGCCAGATCGTTGAAGATGGGACGCATGAGGAACTTGTTGCGCTTGGCGGCATTTATGCTGGACTATGGGCGCGGCAGTCGGGCGGCTTCCTGGGATTTGATGAACAGGCCGAAGCAGAGATGGCAAAGTAAGGATCACGCATTTGATGAAAGCGGTTTATAGCCTGTTCGAGCGCTGGGTTAACCCCTTCCGCGAACCGGACAAGCTCAGACCGCCTTCAACAACACTCGCCTTTCTCTGGCATTATGCACGCCAGGCTAAATGGCCACTTGCAGCCTCGTTGGCCGTCGGTGGCCTTTTGCCATTGGTGGAGGCAGGTCTCTTTTATTTCACAGGCAGGCTTGTCGATATTCTCGATCAGGCTGGCAAGGGCGGTGTCGAACGCAGTTGGTCGGCATTGTTTCAGGCTGCAGGTCCGGAACTTTTGTTCATGGGGATCACGGTTCTCGTCATCCGCTTTGTCGTTACCGCGATAAATACGCTGCTGGAAGGTCAGACGCTTTCACCCGGCTTCTACAATATGATCCGCTGGCAGGCGAACTCTTACGTTCAGCGGCAATCCTACGCGTTCTTTCAGAATGATTTTGCTGGACGCATTGCCACCAAGGTCTGGCAGGCGGGGCAGGCGGCTGGTGATCTTATTGAAAGTCTCATTCAAGTCGTCTGGTTTATGGCGATTTATAGCATCACAACTCTTTTTCTGGTCGGCCGCCTCGACTGGCGGTTGGCTGCAGCCGTTATCTTATGGATCGTTGCTTTCGGCCTGATCGCCCGACATTATCTGCCACGCATTCGCAAGAGTGCTGAAGCCTCCGCTGAAGCGGGCTCGATGATTAATGGCCGTATTGTCGACAGCTATTCCAACATTCAGACGATCAAGCTTAATACCGCTGATGATGACGAACGCTACATGCGCGAAGGCTTCATGCGGTATCTCGCTGCAATCTTGCCTTTCATGCGTTCATTGACTGGCGTGCGTCTTGCAATGACCGCGCTTTCTGGTGTGATGATCGTTACCGTAGCTGCAATTACCATCGATTTGTGGACCCGTGATGCGATTACCGTTGGACAGGTGTCCTTCACGCTTGGTCTGGTTTTGCGGTTGAACATGCTGCTTGGTCGCCTGATGATGCAGCTGAATGGTATGCTGCGTCAGCTTGGGCTGATCGAAAATTCGATGAAGCTTGTTTCCGAACCTTTGGGTCTGGAAGACAAGCGCGGTGCAAAACCATTGCAGATTACCGAAGCGCGCATCGATATCCAAAACGTCACGTTTCATTATGGTAAGGCGGCCGGCGTTCTCGATGGTATTAACTTCTCCATCAGGGGCGGGGAACGCGTGGGGCTCGTCGGCCATTCGGGCGCAGGTAAATCGACCCTCGTCAATCTGATCCTGCGCCTTTATGACGTCGAGAAAGGGGCGATCCTTGTTGACGGCCAGGACGTGCGCGATGTGACGCAAGCATCACTGCGCCGTGCCTTTGCGGTGGTCAGTCAGGAAACCGCACTTCTGCATCGCTCATTACGTGAGAATATCATGCTGGCGCGCGACGATGCGACGGATGAAGAGCTTGCGCAGGCTGCACGACAGGCGGAAGCAGATGAGTTTATTGCCAAGCTTGAGGACTTCAATGGACGCAAGTCTTTCGACGCTTTTGTCGGTGAGCGTGGTGTCAAGCTTTCTGGCGGCCAACGTCAGCGTATCGCGATCGCACGCGCTATTTTGAAGAATGCACCTATTCTTATTCTGGATGAGGCGACTTCTGCGCTCGACTCAGAAGTGGAAGCTTCGATCCAGGAGAACCTTCGTCAGCTCATGGACGGTAAGACCGTGATCGCTATTGCGCATCGTCTTTCGACCATTGCGGCACTTGACCGCCTTATTGTGATGGACAAAGGCCGGATTGTTGAAGAGGGCACTCATGATGAACTTATCGCACGTGGTGGCATTTATGCCGGTCTGTGGGCACGCCAGTCGGGCGGTTTCCTAGGCATTACCGGCTAATTCAAGACAATTTCGCGAGATGTTTCGCAAGCCGCTCAAAGTAAGATTTGAGCGGCTTGTTTTGTTCGGTCGCTTTTAAATCATCCCAATAAAGCACCCTGCGACATGGTGCCGTCCTATGAGGTTGGCGTCTGGACAAGGCTTTTCAACCTGCCTAAACCTCAATGTTGAGATGGAGGGAATTTCGTTCTGCAAGCAATTGTAGAACTGCTTTTTGCGTGAGCGCAAAAGGCTGGACTACTTTTGCCTAAGTGCAAAGGAACGAGGGGAGATTTCAATTGGATATCCAGGTTAAAAAGGAATTGGCACGTGAGCGCACACGACACGGCTGAGCCGACACGGCGTGATTTTTTGTATATTGCGACGGGAATGGCCGGTGTCGTCGGTATCGGCGGACTGGCATGGCCGTTTATCGACCAGATGCGCCCCGACGCTTCGACGCTTGCTGCAGCGTCCATTGAGGTTGATGTATCGTCTCTGGCAGAAGGTGCGTCACTCACCGTTAAATGGCGCGGGAAGCCAGTTTTCATCCGTAACCGTACGGCCAAAGAAATCGAAGATGCCAAGACGACTGCTCTTGGCGATCTGAAAGATATCGCGGCCCGCAATGCGAACCTTCCTGCTGATGCGGAGGCGACCGATGTCGCGCGTTCTGCTGGTGAAGGTAAGGAAAACTGGATCATCATGATCGGCGTTTGTACCCACCTTGGTTGTGTACCGCTCGGTGAATCGGGTTCTTTCGGTGGCTGGTTCTGCCCATGCCACGGTTCGACCTATGACACCGCAGGTCGTATCCGCAGCGGTCCAGCACCGGAAAACATGCACATTCCGGCATACGCATTTGCTTCCGATACGGTCATCAGGATCGGCTAAAACAGATCTTGGGGAGAGAAAACATGAGTGGTGGACACTCCACATATACGCCCTCGACCGGCATCGAAAAATGGGTCGACGAACGACTGCCTTTACCGCGCCTTGTCTATGATTCCTTTGTTGCCTATCCGACGCCACGTAATCTCAATTACATGTATACGTTTGGTGGCATTCTGAGCTTTATGCTCATTGCGCAGATCATTACCGGTATTGTGCTGGCAATGCATTATGCGGCTGATACGGGCATTGCGTTCAATTCCGTCGAAAAGATCATGCGCGATGTCAATTCCGGCTGGCTGCTGCGCTATATGCACGCCAATGGAGCATCCTTCTTCTTCATTGCGGTTTATCTGCATATTGCTCGTGGTCTGTATTATGGCTCCTACAAAGCGCCGCGCGAGCTTCTGTGGATTCTCGGTGTGGTGATCTTCCTTCTTATGATGGCAACAGCCTTCATGGGTTATGTGCTGCCATGGGGACAGATGTCCTTCTGGGGTGCGACGGTTATCACGGGCTTCTTCACCGCCTTTCCGGTGATAGGCGAACCGATCCAGCAATTGTTGCTTGGTGGCTTTGCTGTCGATAATCCAACGCTGAACCGCTTTTTCTCGCTGCATTATCTACTGCCGTTTATGATTGCAGGTGTTGTTATCCTGCACGTCTGGGCACTGCACGTAACCGGCCAGACCAACCCGACAGGCATTGAAGTCAAGTCGAAGACAGACACACTGCCGTTCACGCCTTATGCGACCATCAAGGACGCTTTTGGCGCGCTCGTCTTCTTCATCTTCTTCGCTTATTTCGTCTTCTACTTGCCGAACTTCCTCGGTCATCCGGATAACTATATCCCGGCAGACTCGCTGAAGACGCCAGCTCACATCGTTCCGGAATGGTACTTCCTGCCGTTTTACGCGATGCTGCGCGCTATCACCTTCAACATCGGACCGATCGACTCGAAGCTCGGCGGCGTTCTGGCCATGTTTGGTTCAATCGCGATCCTCTTCGTGGTTCCCTGGCTCGATACGTCGAAGGTTCGTTCAGCGGTCTATCGCCCTTGGTTCAAGCTGTTCTTCTGGCTGTTCGTCATCAATGCCATCTTCCTTGGCTGGCTTGGTTCGCGTCCTGCGGAAGGCACTTATGTCTTCATGGCTCAGTTGGGTACGCTTTACTACTTCGCATTCTTCATTGTCATCATGCCGGTTCTTGGCCTGATTGAGACGCCAAAGCGTCTGCCGAACTCGATTACCGAGGCGGTACTGGAAAAGGGTGCAGGCAAAGCTGAGATCGCCCCAGTGGACATCAAGGCTTGAAGCAGCGAGAGATGAAGGACGTAACAATGAAAAACATCCTCAAGAGTTTCGCTGCCTTCGGTATTGCTCCGCTGGTTGCGCTGGGTGTGACGATGGGCGGTGCTTTTGCCGCCGGTGGTGAAGGGGAACCTGAACATTTTCCGATCCACCATCCAAAGCAGGAAAAATGGACCTTCTCTGGTCCGTTTGGAACCTATGACAAAGGGCAGCTTCAGCGCGGTCTCAAGGTCTATAAGGAAGTCTGCTCTGCTTGCCATTCGATGAACCTGGTAGCCTTCCGTACGCTGGAAGATCTTGGTTATTCGCCGGAGCAGGTGAAGGCATTTGCTGCGGAATATGAAGTGCAGGATGGTCCCAATGCGGATGGTGAAATGTTCACCCGCAAGGCAATCCCGACAGATCATTTTCCGTCGCCATTTGCGAACGCAAATGCAGCCGCTGCCGCCAATAATGGTGCAGCTCCGCCAGACTTTTCGCTGATTGCGAAAGCTCGTGCGGTTGAGCGTGGTTTCCCGACGTTCGTCTTCGATATATTCACACAATATGCCGAAGCAGGTCCGGATTACATTCACTCGCTTCTGACCGGCTATGATGAACAGCCGCCAGCAGGCATGCATGTCCCGGAAGGCACGCACTACAACCCGTATTTCATCGCGGGCAAGTCGCTTGCCATGGCCAAGCCGCTGAGCGACGATCAGGTAACATATGATGATGGTTCACCCCAGACGGTGGATCAGTATGCGCGTGACGTTTCAGCATTCCTGATGTGGGCCGCAGAACCGCATCTGGAAGAACGCAAGAAAACAGGTTTCCGGGTCATTATTTTCCTGATCCTGTTCGCAGGCCTTGTCTATATTGCCAAGCGTTCGGTCTGGTCGAATGTGAAGCATTAGAGCGCCGTGCGCGCTATTGGGCGCGCAAAGGTCGCTCTAACACTTTAAAATAAGAGCGTAGTTTACCTTAAACTGATCCAAGTTTTAGGAATTATGCTCTGGTCATTTGATCAAGTTGAACTGTTTCAAAGGGCGCCGTGAGGCGCCCTTTTCGTTGGAAAGAGCAGAAGCCGTTCAAAAATGTGCGAACGTGCTTGGCGTGGTGCGCATATCATGATTGAAGTGAGTTCAATATAATTGAGTCAGCCGACACTGCATTTATGACATCGCGTGGGCTTATCCTCTGAAAGGACTGAAAATGGAATCCGGACTCAAAGCGACGTTGAAGGACGCGATCAGAACGATTCCTGATTATCCGAAACCCGGTGTTCAGTTCCGTGATGTGACAACGCTCATGGGTGATGCGCAGGCTTTCCGTCGTGCTGTTGATGAACTGGTCTATCCTTATGCAGGCAATAAGGTGGACAAGGTTGCAGGTATTGAAGCACGCGGCTTCATTCTTGGCGGGGCGATTGCGCACCAGCTTTCCGCTGGTTTCGTGCCAATCCGCAAGAAGGGCAAACTGCCGCGCGATACCGTGCGCATTGCCTACAGTCTTGAATATGGCATTGATGAAATGGAAATGCACCGCGATGCTATCGTTCCGGGCGAGCGCATCATGCTGGTGGATGATCTGATTGCAACCGGCGGTACAGCGGAAGCTGCAGCGAAGTTGCTTCTTCAGATGGGTGCCGAGATTGTGGCGGCGTGCTTCATCATTGATTTGCCGGACCTTGGTGGTCGCAAGAAACTTGAAGCTCTTGGTGTGCCGGTGCGCACGCTTGTCGAGTTCGAAGGCGATTGAGCCCGAACAGATAGAAGAAAAAACGCCCGGATTTATCCGGGCGTTTTTGTTATGAAGGCAGCTTTACCATCGCAGCGTTGTCGAAGGACAGAACCTGCTGGCCGTCCTGATTAAAGGCACTGGTACTCATGCTCAACATCGACCAGCCTGGACGCGAGGTGAGAGGGCGTACTGCGTGCACGGTGCGCCTATAGGTGATCGTATCACCGGCATAGACCGGCCTCATCCATTTCAGGTTTTCAAAGCCGGGGGAGGGACCGAACATCGGTGGAACTTCACCGCGCTTCATCACCTCCTTTGTAGCCGCTACGATGGACATGACGTTCAGCTTCATAAACACCGCTGTGGTGTGCCAGCCGGAGGCGCAGAGACCACCGAAGACGCTGTTCTTTGCAGCTTCCATATCCAGGTGAAATGGCTGTGGATCATACTTTCTGGCGAAGTCGATTATTTCTTCGGCGGAGAAAGTATAGCTTCCGATGACAATATCCTGCCCGAGGTTTTCTTCAAGGAAACTCATGCTGCATCTCCCGGGATCACATCATGATTGCGCCGCAGCATCATGCATGGATGCTGCATCTCACAGACGCTTTCGCCACGCTGATTGAACAGTTCATGATGGAACGTAATCAGGCCGATTGTCGGACGAGATTTAGAGATGCGTTTATCCTTAACCGTCGTCATGCCGTTCAGCGTATCTCCTGCAAGTACGGGGCGCTTCCATCGCGTGAATTCGACGCCAGGGCCGCCTTGCGAGGTGGAGTTTGTGAGAAAAGCATCGCAAACCATTCGCATGATCAAGGAAGCAGTCTGCCAGCCCGACGCGGCTAGCCCGCCCAGTACGCTTGCCTTGCCTGCTTCTTCATCCAGATGGAAAGGTTGTGGGTCGAACTCACGGGCGAATTCGATAATCTCTTCTTTGGTGATGGTGCGCGGCCCGAAGGGGAGCTTCAGCCCTTGCGTGAAATCTTCATAAGCATATTGGGGCGTCTTATCAGTCAATCCGGTCTCCTCCCGAATAAGAAAAAAGGCCACCGTTTTCACGGTGGCCTGATCGTATCAGGTATTGAAGCGGAACAGCATCACATCGCCGTCATGGACGATGTATTCTTTGCCTTCGTCCCGCGCTTTGCCTGCTTCCTTGGCGCCGACTTCACCGTTGAACTTGACGTAGTCTTCATAGGCGATGGTTTGCGCGCGAATGAAGCCGCGCTCGAAATCCGTATGGATAACGCCTGCAGCGCCCGGTGCCTTGGTGCCGCGCTTGATGGTCCATGCGCGTGTTTCCTTGGGGCCAGCCGTGAAATAGGTGATCAGGTCGAGCAGCTTGTAGCCTGCGCGAATGAGACGGTCGAGGCCGGGCTCTTCGAGGCCCATGGCATCGAGATATTCCTTGGCTTCTTCATCAGCGAGCTGGGCTACTTCTGCTTCGATTGCAGCAGAAATAATGACGCTCTCTGCGCCCTGTTCTGCAGCCATTTTCGCAACGGCCTCGCTATACTCATTGCCCTTGGCAGCATCGCCTTCGGCAACATTGCAGACATAAAGCACCGGCTTAGAGGTGAGTAGGTTCAGACCCTTGAGAATCAGGAGATCGTCTGGTGCAATGTCTTTCAGCATCAGGCGAACGGGCTTGCCATTCTGCAACAGCTCCAGCGCCTGTTCCATGATTGGCAGGACGGTGGTTGCTTCCTTGTCCTTGGATGCAGCGCGCTTACGGATCTGAATGATGCGGCGCTCGATGCTTTCGAGGTCCGACAGCATCAGTTCCGTTTCAACGGTTTCTGCGTCAGACACAGGATCGATACGGCCTTCAACATGGGTGATGTCGTCGTCTTCAAAGCAACGAAGGACATGCACGATCGCATCGACTTCGCGAATGTTGGCGAGGAACTGATTGCCTAGGCCTTCACCCTTGGATGCGCCGCGTACCAGACCTGCAATATCAACGAAGTTGATGCGGGTCGGGATGATTTCCTTCGAGCCGGCGATTTTCGCAATGCCATTCTGGCGCGGATCAGGAACAGCCACTTCGCCAGTGTTTGGTTCGATGGTGCAGAACGGATAGTTTGCAGCCTGTGCTGCGGCCGTCTTGGTCAGCGCGTTGAAAAGCGTGGACTTGCCGACGTTAGGCAGGCCGACGATGCCGCATTTGAAACCCATGATATTCGTCCCTTATCGCTTGACGCGGTAAATTGAGCGCACGGCGCCATTATGAAGCGCATTGGCGGATTGCAAATCCAGCCAGTGGCGTGATGAATTTTTGAAAGCCGGTTTTCCGCTTCCCAGAATGACCGGAATAGTTCCTATATCGATGATGTCAAGCAGACCGGCATCGAGAAATTGCCGCGCCAGATCGCCCCCACCCATAAGCCATATGCGACCGGTTGCGCCCAAAGCTTTGAGCTGTGAAATCAACTCGTGCGGATTACCAGCCATTGCGACCGTGTTTGCAGGCAGATCATCAAATTTCTGATGCGTTGCAACAACAACGGGCATCGGCCCATAAGGCCATTCAGGAATGGAACATATGACATCATAGGTTTCGCGTCCCATAACGATTCCGGTGATGCCCGCCATGAACTCATCGAAACCAAAGCCGTCATCTGGCGGAAACTGTTCGAGCCAATCGAAACTGCCATCGTCATTGGCGATGAAGCCATCGAGGCTCATGGCAAACATATAAACGACTTCGCTCATGACTTAGTCTTTCTTACCCAGAAGCTTCTTGAGCATTTCAGCCATCGGGCCGCTTGCTGGAATGTTTGGCTTGGCTGCGCTCTGGCGCGCTTGCCGAATGTGGCTCTGAGCCTTGGCAGGAGCCTTTTCCAATTGTGCAGGATCAGCCTTGAAGCCGTTGGGGCGCTGGCTACCATCGCCCATGGCGATAGCCACACGGTTCATAAAGCTGTTGTCTTCCTTTTTGGCCAGCAAGCCAACATTATCGGCAATGGCACCGAACAGCGTGTCGAGCCATTCGCTGTCGACCTTGGCGAAATCACCCAGAACATAATTGTGAACCAGCTCTTTTGCGCCCGGATGCCCAATGCCAAGCCGCATACGGCGATAGTCTTTGCCGCCGGGGAAGGCCTGCACATGGGCGTCGATGGATTTGATGCCGTTATGGCCGCCGGAGCTACCGCCTGTCTTGATGCGCAGCTTTGCAGGCGCAAGATCAAGTTCGTCATATATCACGACGAGATCGGCAGGGGTCAGCTTGTAGAAGCGCATGGCTTCTCCAATGGACTGGCCGGAGAGGTTCATGAAAGTCATCGGCTTGATGAGAAGTACCTTTTCACCGTCGATCACGCCATCGGCGATTTCGGCATGGAACTTCTTCTGCCAGTTGGAAAAGCGATGGCGGCGGAATATTTCATCCGCCGCCATGAAACCGATATTGTGTCGGTTATGCGCATATTTGGGGCCCGGATTGCCAAGTCCTGCGATGAGCAGCATGGATTTCAGACCCCTCAATACGGAAAGCGATTATTCGCCTTCGGTCTTTGCTTCTTCTGCGCCTTCTGCATTTTCTTCCGACTTCAGGCCGGCAGGTGCAGCAATGGTGGCGATCGTGAAGTCACGGTCCTGAATGGCAGCAGTTGCACCCTTCGGCAGCTTGATAGCCGAAATGTGAACCGAGTCGCCGATTTCAAGGCCGGTCAGATCGAATTCGAGAGCTTCTGGAATTGCATTCGCAGGAACGATCAGTTCAACGTCGTGACGAACGATGTTGAGAACGCCGCCGCGCTTGATGCCCGGTGATGCTTCTTCGTTCTTGAAGTGAACTGGAACGTTGACGTGAACAACCGACTTTGCGGAAACGCGCAGGAAGTCAACGTGCTGTGGGAAGTCACGAACTGGATCCAGCTGGTAGTCCTTAGGAAGGACCTGAATCTTCTTGCCGTCTACTTCGATCGTTGCAACAGTGGTCTTGAAGCCACCGCCATGGATCTTGTAGAAGATTTCCTTATAAGGAACGGCGATTGCGAGGGGCTCCTGCTTGTCGCCATAGATGACTGCAGGAATCTGGCCGTTGCGGCGAAGTTCGCGGGAGGACCCCTTACCAACCCGGCTGCGCAGATCGGCCTTGAGCACGTAAGTATCGCTCATGGCATTACCTTTCAAAGTTACTGGAGTGTTGGTCGCAGTTTTTTATCTAAGCATGATCTAGTCCGAAAACCGGTTTCCACTTTTCGGGATCATGCTCCAGCGAACAACATGAAACAGCCCGTAATGTCTTCCACATTGTGAAAGACCGGACCGCCCCATTCCGCGTTGCCTCCAAGGGTGTCTACGCGGATGGCAGGCCTATAGCCCATAGCCTTTTCAAGCGCAAGTTTTTTGGTTGGAAAGACAGCTTCTGTGGGCTTTTGTCTTAACGGGTGGCATTGGCTGCGTCAAAAATGTTAAGCGGATGCCTGATCGATTGCAGGTTCTCCTGCCGAGTCGCCCCAATATTCATGAAACAAAAGGAAACGAGATGCAGGTCGGTATCGACATGGGTTCTGTTGCTGGAAGCGGTACTGCTGCGGCAGGTGCGCTTGGTGGTGGCAAGCAGGCCATGCTTGATCTTGAAGAGCTTCTCGCAACCCGTCTGCTGGTTCAGGGAAATTCCGGGTCGGGAAAGTCGCATCTCCTTCGTCGCCTGCTTGAGCAGAGTGCCCAATGGGTGCAGCAATGCATCATTGATCCTGAGGGCGATTTCGTGACGCTTGCCGACATTCACGGCCATGTCGTCGTTGATGCTGCCCGCACCGAAGCTGAACTGACGCGTATTGCCGGACGTATTCGCCAACACCGGGTTTCCGTCGTGCTCAATCTCGAAGGTCTCGATGTCGAGCAACAGATGCGCGCTGCCGCAGCTTTTCTCGGTGGTCTGTTTGATGCCGAGCGCGACTATTGGTATCCCATGCTCGTGGTGGTCGATGAAGCGCAGCTCTTTGCGCCCGCTGCCGCAGGCGAAGTGTCTGATGAAGCGCGTAAGCTTTCGCTTGGCGCGATGACAAACCTCATGTGCCGTGGCCGTAAGCGCGGCCTTGCTGGTGTGATTGCCACACAGCGCTTGGCAAAGCTTGCTAAGAATGTTGCTGCGGAAGCATCGAACTTCCTGATGGGCCGCACATTCCTCGATATCGACATGGCGCGTGCCTCCGATCTGCTCGGAATGGAGCGTAAGCAGGCGGAGATGTTCCGCGATTTGCAGCGCGGCCATTTCATCGCGCTGGGACCTGCTTTGTCACGTCGTCCGCTGCCGATCAAAATTGGCAAGGTTGAGACCTCGGCACGTTCGTCTTCGCCGAAACTGATGCCGTTACCGGATGCACCGGAAGATGCGCGCGATCTGATCTTCACGCCAGCACCTGAAGAAATTCGCACGGTTGTACGCCGCACACCACCACCGCCTCCGCCACCATCGACAGCGGAAATTCTGGCGCAGGTCGCCAAACCCAAGCCGGAAGCTGAACCTGTTGAAGCACCGTTGTTTCCTGGCATTGTGGAAGCCGAGCGTGACGGTCTTCTTGAAAAGGTGATGCGCGAAATTGTCGATGACCCGGAAGCATCCTTCCGTTCAGTTGCTGTGCTCTATCAGGATTTTCTGGTGCGTTGCCGCATCCATCGCGTTCCCGGAGAACCACTGGCTTTGCCTGCGTTCCGCCGCCGTCTTGCTGTTGCGCAAGCCAGCATTGAGAGCGATGTAGCGACCGGCGAGACATGGCAGAAGGCATTGACGCTGTCCGAAAGTCTCACAGATGATGTGCAGGGTGTGTTCCTGATTGTCGCACAGGCAGCAGTGACGGGCGCGCCATGCCCTTCAGATGCCGCTCTCGCGCGTGCCTATGGCACGCATTCATTGAGCCGCGCGCGGCGTCTCCTGACCTATTTTGAAGAGCGCGGTCTTCTTGTATTGCGCAACGACTTCAAAGGTTTGCGTATCGTCAACTTCCCGGATCTCGAATGTGAAACTGCACCGGGCGATCCCAACGCACCGGATGATCAGGTCGATGAAAGCACTGCGGCTGAGTAATGGGCCTTCTGTGCAAATTGTCATGAACCTGTAATGATCCTCAGCAACTGCTTGGAGGATTATGCAGAGAGAGAACATGACAACAGAGCCGCAACCGGATTTCAGAGAATTATTCGCCACGTTTGGCAAGATCGGGTTGCTGTCGTTTGGTGGGCCTGCTGCGCAGATTGCCATGATGCAGCGAGTGATCGTCGACGAAAAGAAGTGGATGGATCAGGAGCGGCTGATCCATGCTCTGAACTTCTGCATGCTTTTACCGGGACCCGAAGCCATGCAACTTGCCACCTATTGCGGCTGGGCCGCCAAGGGTTGGCGTGGCGGGCTGCTTGCCGGGTTGCTCTTTGTTCTTCCCGGTGCTGCGGTCATGTTGGTGCTATCGGCGCTTTATGTGGCCTTCGGTCATGTTGATGTGGTCGCCGGTCTTTTGTTTGGGCTTAAAGCTGCAGTTCTGGCGATTGTCTTTGAGGCTCTTTATCGAATGGCCAGACGCACACTGGCGTCTGGATTTTCCTATGCAGTAGCGGTGCTGGCATTTATGGCCGTCGCGTTCCTTAAACTGCCGTTTCCTTTGGTGGTGGCGCTTGCGGCGCTGGCAGGAGGAATGCGTCACTGGTTGCAGCGCGATGGGCATGGGGCTGCACATGGTGCGGTAGGGACGAATGCAATGCGTGTAGCGACGCAGCAGGCGCTCATCTGGGGAGCGCTCTGGCTTCTGCCACTTTTAGCGCTTTATCTGGTGTTTGGCGGACAGCACGTGTTCACGACAGAAGCCGCATTTTTCTCAAAGCTTGCAGCGGTGACATTTGGCGGTGCCTACGCTGCTCTCTCCTATACGGCACAGCAGGCCGTTGAGCATTTTGGCTGGATGAAGCCCGGTGAGATGCTGACAGGCCTCGGATTAGCTGAAACCACACCGGGGCCACTGATCCTTGTGCTGGTGTTTGTGGGCTTTGTTGGAGCGTCCAATCTGTCGGGCCTGCCGCCGCTCCTGGGCGGCTTTTTCGGTGGCCTGATTGCGCTGTGGTTTACCTTCGTACCTTGTTTTTTATGGATTTTTGCTGGCGCACCGTTTCTTGAGCGTTTGCGCAAAGTGCGCTGGTTATCCGCCATGCTGGGTGGGATAACGGCCGCAGTCGTCGGCGTTATTGCCAATCTTGCCCTGTGGTTCTCGCTGCATGTGCTGTTTGGAAAAGTGGTTGATCACCCGATCGGACCAGTAACCCTGCCACTGCCGGTGGTGAGCACAATAGACAATGCCGCCGTCCTGATCGCAGGCGCGGCGGCATTCTTACTTGTCGTTCTGAAGCTCAACATGCCGCTCGTGCTTCTGCTCGCGGCATGTTTCGGAATTATCTTTCGACTGGTCTTCTAATTATTTCGCGCATCTTTTCCGAAAACCGGTTCCCACTTTTCGGGATACGCTCTTAGTCGAACAGGCTCGAAACTGATTCTTCAGCTGCCGTGCGTGCAACCGCTTCACCGATAAGGCTGGAAATCGACAGAACGCGAATATTCGGAGCGTCGTTGATTGCTGTTGTTGGCTGGATGGAGTCGGTGATGACCAGCTCTTTCAGCTTTGACGAAGCGATACGGGCAACAGCACCGCCGGAGAGAACGCCGTGCGTGATATAAGCGGTAACGCTCTTTGCGCCCTTGGCAAGCAGAGCTTCAGCTGCATTGCAGAGCGTGCCGCCGGAATCAACAATATCGTCAAACAGCAGACAATCTTTGCCGGTTACGTCACCGATAACGTTCATGACCTCCGATTCACCCGGACGCTCACGACGCTTGTCGACGATTGCGAGCTGCGCATCGATGCGCTTTGCAAGCGAACGGGCGCGAACCACACCGCCAACGTCAGGCGAAACAACCATGCAGTTGCCGGTCGCATAGTTCGCCTTCACATCGCGTGCGATGACTGGAACGGCATAGAGGTTGTCCGTTGGGATATCGAAGAACCCTTGAATCTGACCGGCATGAAGATCAAGCGTCAGGACGCGGTTAGCACCCGCTTCAGTGATAAGGTTTGCGACAAGCTTTGCCGAAATTGGTGTGCGTGGGCCGGGCTTACGATCCTGACGCGCATAGCCGAAATAAGGAAGAACGGCGGTGATGCGGCGTGCCGATGAACGACGGAACGCATCAATCATGATGAGCAGTTCCATCAGATTGTCGTTTGCGGGATAGGATGTCGATTGCAGTACGAATACGTCTTCGCCGCGTACGTTTTCCTGAATCTCTACAAAGATTTCCTGATCGGCGAAACGGCGCACAGTAGCCTTGCCAAGCGGGATGTTGAGATATTGAGCAACGGATTCGGCAAGAACCCGGTTGGAGTTGCCTGCGAAAAGTTTCATTCTTTTTGCCTCTGAAGCCGGAGCAGTTTCGTTCTGTCGCAAAAAGTCCGTGAAACGGACGTAATCTCTGGTTTGAGCGAAACCCAACACAAATCCGGGTGCGCTCTGTCATTCTTGAAAAGCTTTAAAGCCGCAGGTTCTATGACGATTGGTCAAGTGCCGCAGCTTGCAAGGTTTTCTCGAATGTGCGGCCTATTGCAAAGAGTCACCGCTATTGCAAGGCCTGAGGGAAAACAATTGCAGTAAAAAGCCCTCGCAAAGTGCTTTCCCACAGGGCCAACACGCGATTCAGCAAAAGATTTCAGTCTTTTGCTGTCTCAGCTCGTTCTCATGCGCGATTTGCCGCAAGCCAGGTGGAATATTCCTGCATGGTCTTATCGGCGATAGATTGCATGGCAGACGGCGGAACGATGCTCCATGAGTCTGCGGACGCGCCCGGTACTTTTTCCTGACCCTGTATGCGGTGGAGGCGATTGCCGGAAGCATCCATCACGTCCCAGACGTAGAGGATCGTTGTCTGATTATCTTCAGACAAAACCGAGAAATAGCCCTTCATCACATAAGCGGCGTCGGTGCCGTTATTACCCGCAAGCTCGACACCCTTGGCGCGTGCATCATCATTGATGCGATGGGTAAGCGGAGTTACGACACTGACAGGTGCGCCGATGATCGGGGCTATGTAAAGCTTGCCCGGCTTGAGAGAGGCCGTACGTGCGGGCGGTGTCGCCGGTGTTGTTGTCTGTGCAGGTGTTGCAACTGGTGCAGTCGTCTGAACTGTAGATGCCTGGCCCGCAGGCGGCGTTGTGGTTTGTCCGGATTGTTGGTTGGTTCCCTGCACGTTCAATGCAGACTCGGTGCTGTTGCAGGCGGCAAGCAGTCCAGCAAGCAACAACATCATAGAAAGATGTGCCTTGTTCATGTTCGGCTTCATGCTCCTGAAAGCGCAGACCACTCCTGCGCTACGAACGGAGTTTATCGCTTATCCTGCGTCACTTGACAATAATGTCGAGTGAATGACGGGACAACGGTACGGCAGCGCCATTTGTCGTCAGGTAAGTCTGACCAAGCGTCATTGCCGTTTCGGTGTCAGAATCCATGATGATCATGTGCGCAAACAGCGTCATGTCCGGCTGGATGCTTTCCGGGTTGCCACAATAGAACATCTGCGGGTCCATCCATGATGGCGTAAAGCGTGCACCGACCGAATAGCCGCAAGCATTCAGGCGATGACGGGTGAGGCCATGCGCTTCCATCGTGCGGGAATGCGCGTCGAACACATCGCCAAAGGTCGATGCCGGCGTCATCGCTGTCTCGACGGCTTCCAGCGCCTCGCGTGCGGCATTGTAGAGCTTTAGATGCTCTGCCTTTGGCTGGCCGATGATGACGGTTCGCATCATCGGTGCATGGTAGTGTCGGAAGACGCCTGACCATTCCAGTGTCAGCTGATCATTCGCAGAAAGCGTGCGACGGCCTGCTTTGTAGCGGCACAAAAGTGCATCGGCGCCAGAGCCGATAATGTATTCATTGGCCGGATAATCGCCATCGCCCGCAAAGTTTGCGCTCATCATCGCGGCCAGAATGTCCGCCTCGCTTGCGCCTGCCTTGGTGAGTTTCAGTGCAGCGTCCAGCGCGTCATCACTTAGTTCAGCCGCACGCTTGGCATAGGCGATTTCTGCTGGGCTCTTGAGAAGACGCAAGCGGTCAACCATGCCAGAGGCGTCGAAAAGCTTGGCAAAGCTTTGCAGCTGTTCATCCAGCTTGCGCGCGTTAGCACCGGTCAGGCCATGGGTCTGGTATTCGATGCCAATGCGTGTGCCGAGAAGATCGAGCTCCGTCAGGATGTTGCGCAGATCTATGGCCGGATTGGCATTGTCGCGATCGGTCCAGACGGTAATATTGTCGATATTGGAGGTGTGACGCGCCTGCCTCAGATCGGCAGAGCGGGTCATCAGCACTGTCGATCCATCAGCCTTCACCACGAGACACTGGAAAAAGCAAAAGCCGAACGTGTCATAGCCAGTCAGCCAGTACATGCTTTCCTGCGCGAATAGCAGCAGAGCATCCAGCTTCTCTTCCTCCATCTTCAAGATCAGACGGTCGCGACGTGCAGCGAATTCTTCCGGCTCGAAGTGAAGGGCCATGTGGTTCTCCTAATCGTTTACGATAGCGATGGCGGCGATCTGACGACCGTAATCAGGCTCGTTGCGGTGCGTGGTGCGCCGGTAGGAATAGAACTGATCTTCATTGGCATAAGTGCACTGACGCAATGCCTCGGCTTTCACATTCGCCTTGGTCAGGCGATCCGTGATAAAAGTCCAGAGATCGAATAGCTTGTGACCTTCCTTGGCCGAAGGCTGGAAATATTTGTCATAGCTTTCGTCTTTGCCGGTGAACTCAGCATAGAATTCCGGACCGACCTCGTAATTTTCGGGGCCAATTGTTGGGCCAAGAACCGCAATGATATTTTCACGCTTTGCGCCGAGTTCAATCATGGCATTGATGGTGTTTTCAAGAACACCGGTAAACGCACCACGCCAGCCCGCATGGGCCGATCCAATGACACCGGCTTCATGATCGGCAAAAAGGACAGGGCCGCAATCCGCAGACAGGGCGCCGATAGCAATGCCCGGGACATTGGTGACCATAGCATCAGCCTTCGGGCGCGGACTGCTGAATGGTTCAGTGACGCGGAGCACGTCCGGGGAATGTACTTGGTGGACTGTCATCAGATGGTCGGATGCGACGCCAAGGGTTTCAGCAACACGACGGCGATTCTCTGTCACCAGTTCTGGCACATCATTTGACCCGCTGCCGACATTCAAACCGGCATAAATGCCATCTGAAACGCCGCCTTTGCGTGTGAAAAAACCATGCGCAATGCGCTTGCCGTTGTGTCCGGCAGGGCCATCCAACAGGGCGGAGCGAAGCGGTTGCGGCTTATCGGTCATTAGCTTTCTCTTTTCAAACGGCAGGATGTTGGGGGAGGCAAGTCGGCTTGTCAATCGCAGCTTTTTGACAGCGAGCTAGGCTGAGGGTGGATACGGGGTTGTTTCAAACGGGAAGATTGCGGTGGCGGGATCGCTGATCGCAAGGACCTTAAACAGTGTCCCCATCTGATCTGGTGCTGCGAGCCGCTCAACGTCGTCGCGAATTTTTTCCTGAGATGCCACATCGCGTCCAGTGCCGAGGCGACCCGCACGGTCGATGAGCCCCATCGCCAGTAGAAAATCGCCTTGCGTCATGGTTCCCGTCTTGCATCCGCAATTGCGGGCAGCTCTTTCCAACATGTCGAAATCGACGTGGCTGGTAAGATCTGCCTGACCCGGATGTGCAAATACATCGTCATAGGCGTGTTTCAACGTGGCCTGCAGCGTATCTGCAAAGCCTGATTGAAGATGTCCATAATCGATTGTGAGTGCGGCTCCACGTGTTGTTGCAATTCGTTGCGCAATCTCCTGCATCAAAGCAGTGCGGGCAGGGGCTGCCTCAAAGATAGTGCCATCGGAAGCGGACTGATGACCGACTGGCAATAGAGCCTCGTCAATGCCACCAGCGCCGCTGACAAACTGGAACTCGTCCTGCTCATCAAGCGCGATCATTCGTTCGACAAACCGGCCATTGGCTTTAACGAATTGTCGAAACGGTATTGCATCGAACAACTCGTTGGAAACGAGGATCAACGGGCCGTCTGGAATGCTCGGGAAGTTCTCGTACCATTCGATTGACCGGCCCAAACCAGAGAGCTTTTCTTTCTGCTTTTCGATCAGTCGCGGGCTGGTTTCGACCATGGCAACGCGCATGGCTGTGAACATTTCTGGCGCAAGCTGTCTGATTGTGCGCAGCATGTCGCTCATTAACGTCCCGCGGCCGGGGCCGACTTCGCACAGGACTGCATTGTCAGGGCGTCCGAGCGCATCCCATATACCGACGCACCATATGCCGATCAGTTCGCCGAACATCTGGCTGACCTCGGGCGCGGTGATGAAGTCACCCTCACGTCCGAATGGTTCGCGTGTTGTGTAGTAGCCTGATTCACGGTCGCCGAGGCACGCCGCCATGTAATCGGCGACGCTAATCGGCCCTGTGGTGCCAATCAGCCGTTTCAGCCGGTCTTTCAGTGTCGCCTCAGGCATTCTTTGTGACGGCCCGATTTGCGCGCCACATGGCCCAAATGCCGATGAGAACCATTGGAAGGGAAAGGATCATTCCCATGGTCAGCCAGCCACCGAAGAGATAGCCAAGCTGGGCATCCGGTTCGCGGAAGAATTCGACGATAATGCGGCTGAGACCATAACCAAGGACGAATGTGCCAGCGATAAAGCCGGGGGCTTTCAGTTTCTTGCCAAGCCATACGAGCAGAAGAAGAACGAAGAACAGCACAAAGCCTTCGAGGAATGCTTCATAGAGTTGGCTTGGGTGACGTGGTTCTGGTCCGCCATTTGGGAAATAGAAAGCCCATGGCACATCGCTGACACGGCCCCATAGTTCGGAATTGATGAAGTTTGCCACGCGCACGACGCCAAGTCCGACGGGGACGCCTGCTGCAATCACATCGAACATGCTCCAGACCTTGATGCCGCGTGAGCGCGCGAACAGGATCATAGCGACTGTGGTGCCGAGAATGCCGCCATGGAATGACATGCCGCCATCCCATACTGCCGGAATAGCCAGTGGATTGGAGAGGTAATAGGAGAAATTATAGAAGAGGACGTAGCCAATACGACCACCAAGTACGACGCCGAGTGCCGCCCAGATGACAAAGTCGTCGAGCGCTTCAGGCTTCATGGGTGGCTGGTTATTGGCCCAGAGACGATGGTTGCGCAGAAGCTTCTTGCCGTACCACCATGCGAACATGATGCCGACGACATAGCCGAGGCCGTACCAGTGAACGGCAAGCGGGCCGATGGAGAAAATCACCGGATCGATATTCGGAAAAGCCAGAGCCGAAACCGGCAGCAACGTCTCTATCATTCAATTACTCCATTTTCCGGCGGACCATGCGCGACGATATCTGAGTGGTCAAGTCATCACGTTTATACAGCTTTACTTGCATCAGAACCGAGACGGCCCTATTTCAAAATCAGGTTTTCAACAAGCCTGTATCGAAGATAGGGAATAATGCCATGACCAGCGGACAAAACCGGGTTCTTGATGAACTCGCCAAGCTTGTGACGGATGCGGCAGGCGCAGCCCAAGGCGTGCGCCGTGAGGTGGAGACGGCTTTGCGCTCGCAGAGCGAACGCGTACTGAATACGCTTGATGTGGTGCAGCGCGAGGACTTCGAAGCGGTGCGCGAAATGGCAATCAAGGCGCGTGCTGAAAACAGTGCTCTTCTTGTTAAAATTGAAGCTTTGGAAGCGCGCCTTGCCAAACTCGAAGTTGATTCGAGTGCCAAAACGGCAAAATCCTCTGCTTCGACTGCTAAATCCAAAGATAATTCATAATTTTTTATTAACAGGCCGCAAGTGCCAAAAACCCTTGTCTTAGAGTCGGTTAAGGCAAGGGTTGCGGCCCGCTCCAATCATATTTCCACATGCTTTAATGCCTCTTTTTAGAAAAGGGGCTGGCGTTCAGATTCAGCATCAATAGACTGAAAACACTACATGATTCGTAATGTGGTCATGTGGGCGGCGGCGAGGGGCTGTAGTTTTAGTTTTCGCGTCTTCAGGCTGCTTTCCAGTATCAGTTGCGTATGTGCGTGTGCCATTGAGGCGTTGCATGCTTTTCAAGCATGTCGGTTCCTCAACCGATCAATTCGTGCCTGTTTTTCTGCGCTTAGTCTTGCGTGGTGATGGGTGCGGGCGAGCAATAACTTGCGCGCCGGGAATTTGGAGGTGTCTTTCGAGGCGCTTCCCAGAACAGGAAACGGACATGAGCCTTCTTGAGCTTGAATTTGCACGCGAAGCGCATCCTGTGGATGTGATCGAGCACGTTGCGAATTCAAACGACTGGACGTTCGAGCGGACTGGCGACGATGAAATTGCAATTTCGGTAGCGGGTAACTGGACCGACTACCACATCTCGTTCTCCTGGATGGAGGACTTTGAAGCGTTGCACCTGGCTTGCGCCTTTGACATCAAGGTTGCAGAGCCGCGCGTTAATGAAGTGATGCGGCTGCTATCGCTGATCAATGAAAAGCTTCTGATGGGTCATTTTGATTTGTGGCAGCAGGAAGGTGCGATCATGTATCGCCAGTCGTTGCTGCTGGCCGGTGGTGCAGAGCCAACCAGCCGCCAGGTCGAGGTGCTGTTGTCGGCAGCACTTGAAGCTTGTGAAACTTATTTTCAGGCATTTCAGTTTGTTGTCTGGTCGGGTGTCAGCGCGCGTGAATCGCTTGAAAGCGTTGTCTTCGAGACAGTTGGGCGCGCATAAGAATTAGAGATCCCGGTAAACTGCCGGGATCTATTTCAGGGGATTGGTTATGAGTGAGACGGAAACGATCAGCTGGGGTGATTTCGAGAAGGTCGATATCCGCACGGGGACCATTGTTGAAGCTGTTCCATTTCCTGAAGCGCGTAAGCCTGCTTTTAAACTCAAAATCGATTTTGGTGACAAGTTCGGTATCAAAAAGTCATCCGCGCAGATAACAAAGCATTATCAGCCGGAAGATCTGGTTGGGCGTCAGGTGATGGCAGTGGTCAATTTCCCACCACGTCAGATCGGCCCGTTTATGTCCGAAGTTCTGACACTTGGCTTTCCAGATGAGAATGGCGAGGTTGTTCTCGCTGCTATCGATAAGAAAGTACAAAACGGCGTCAAACTGTTCTGATCTTATAGCGGTGATTTGCGTCGGCTTTGCACATTGTGCAAATAGTCTGCGTGAGTAACGAATAGGAACGGGACAGATGCAGGGAACGATTGCCGTAGCTTTGGGCGGTGCGCTTGGAAGCGTTTTGCGCTACTGGTTTGCGATCTGGCTTGCACCAGTCAGCCGTGATCTGCCTTGGGGCACAATTGTCGTCAATATCATCGGTTCGTTTGCAATCGCCTTTTTTGGCGCATTGACGATGGCATCAAGCCGCTTTGAAGTGCCTGAAATCTGGCGTGTCGCCTTCATGGTCGGCATTTGCGGCGGCTTTACCACCTTCTCCTCATTCAGCGTGCAAACCTTCGAATTGCTGCGTCTCGGTATGCCGGGACGCGCGCTCATGAATGTGAGCATATCGCTTTTTGCCTGCCTCGCTGCGACAGCGCTTGGTTATGTTGCAGCGCAGGCGATCAATCGCGTTTAAGCCGGAATACGAATAGTTGCCCTCAGGCCGCCGGTCGGTGCGTCTTCAAGATCGATATCTCCGCCATGACTTCTGGCGATGTCACGGGCAATGGCGAGACCAAGGCCGCCGGTGCCGCCGGAATCCTGCGTGCGTGCTTCATCAAGGCGCACGAAAGGTTTGAAGACATCTTCGCGCCGATCTTCCGGAATGCCGGGGCCATCATCATCAACGATGATTTTCAGCCAGCCATCATTGTGAGTGATCGAAAGCTCAACATTATCCGCGTGGCGGAAGGCATTCGAGACAAGATTGCTGACGAGGCGTGAGAAGGCATTCGGGCGAACGTTGACCTCGCTGTCGCCTTCGATCGAATACTTAAAGCCACGCTCGCGCAGGCGCGCTTCATTCGCGAGCTTGTCACACAGCAGGCGCACATCGTAGGTCGCAGCTTCTTCCGAGCCTTCGCCACGCGCAAAGGCAAGATAGCCCTCAAGCATGGTCTGCATGTCGGCAATGTCCTGATTGAGCGGTTCTGTGTCGATTGCATTACCGGTCAGTGCCAGTTGCAGCTTGAAGCGGGTCAGAATCGTGCGCAGATCGTGGCTCACACCGGAAAGCATGGCTGTACGCTGCTCAATTTGCCGCTCGATACGCGAGCGCATCTGGATAAAGGCAATGCCTGCGCGGCGAACTTCTTCGGCACCATGAGGACGGAAGCCTTCCGGCATCGGTCGGCCCTTACCGAAACTTTCGGCTGCTTGCGAAAGCTGCTGGATCGGCTTGATCTGGTTGCGCAAAAAAGCGATGGCGATGATCAACAGCACAAGTGCGGTGCCGATCATCCATGTGAGGAAGATGCCGGTATTGGACGCATAGGCCTGACTGCGACGCGCAAAGACACGCAGGACTTTGTCATCGAGCTTGATGCGGATTTCGATGAGATCGGAATCACCGACCGTATCGACCCAGAACGGCCGGTTGATCTGGCGGGTGATTTCTTCACTCAGGAAGTAATCGAGAATGGCGAAGAAGGGTTTCGGTCCCGGCGGCGGCAGTGGATCGGGTGGCAGGATCGAGATATTCAGGCCAAGGCGCTGCTGCGAAATGCGGATCAGATTGTCGTAGCCCGGTTCCTGCGGATAGGTTTCCAGAATGTCGATGATCGCAGAGATATCGCGGACAACGGCCGTTGAAAGCCGCTCCGTCACCATCTGCCAGTGACGCTCCATGAATACATAGGCAATCACTGACTGAAGCAGCACCATCGGTGCAATGATAATGATAAGCGAACGCGCATAGAGCCCTTTGGGCATGCGGCGCGCAAACCAGCGCGTGAGTGTTTTCCAGAGCGACTTCATCGTCTCAGAATACTCCAGACGGTTCTGCAAACTGCATGTCTTCGGTCACGCTCTGAATTTTGCGAGGCTCCACTCTAATCGCTTGTTTTGACGCGCATCTTGTCCGAAAACCGCTTCACACTTTTCGGGACGCGCTCTAAATCTAAACGCTACTCAATGCTCAACTTGTAGCCGATGCCGCGAACGGTTTGCAGCCAGACGGGATTAGCCGGGTCCTGCTCGATCTTGCGACGCAGGCGGTTGATTTGCACATCAATCGTGCGTTCGCCAACATCGCCGTCCTGTCCGGTCAGTTCATGACGCGGAATGGTTTCGCCGGCGCGCTCGGCGAAAATCGCCATAATATCCTGTTCACGATCCGTGAGCTTGATTGTTTCAGTGCCCTTTTTCAATTCGCGACGCGGAATGAAGAAAGTATAGGGTCCAAAGACAATCTGTTCGATCTTCGGCTGGGCTGGTGACGCACCACGGCGAAGGATATTATTGATACGCAGGATCAGCTCGCGCGGATCGAAAGGCTTTGGCAGATAATCGTCTGCACCTGCTGACAGACCATCGATACGGCTGTCGGTTTCCGACAAAGCGGTCAGCATCAGGATCGGCACGCTTTTCTGCTCACGCAACGAGCGGGTCAGCGAGACACCGGTTTCGCCGGGCATCATCACGTCAAGTATCAGGAGATCGAAGTCGATGCCTTCAAGCTTGCGACGCGCTTCTGCAGCGCTGGCCGCCATGGTGACGCGGAAGCCGCTGGTCGTCAGATATTGCGAAAGAAGGCTACGGATTCGCGTGTCATCATCGACAACAAGGAGATGTGGTGCGTCATCCGATAGGTTCGATTCTTCTACAGCCATGGCGTCGTTTGATCCCATCCTGTGCCAAATCACCGTGCAAAGGATGCTGCACGGCACTGGGCTTTTACTTCACGTATATGGAGGAAAGCCAGATCGTGGCTTTCCATAACACACCGCATCTTAGCCACTGCAAGACAGCGCGTCTATCTGAGGCTTGC
The DNA here is from genome assembly GCF_965577835.1 of Brucella pituitosa. NCBI lineage: Bacteria > Pseudomonadati > Pseudomonadota > Alphaproteobacteria > Hyphomicrobiales > Brucellaceae > Brucella > Brucella pituitosa. The sequence continues at coordinate 695,769 of NZ_OZ264092.1, read as the reverse complement.
GTTGTTGGCGATTAGCCCCCAGCCTTCTCGAGTTTCGGCTCAGACGCATTCCCGGCCGTTTCAGTTGCCGCGAAATCGTCAATCTGGGCGCGGCGCTCAGGATTGACCATATTATAAAGAAACCGCTCAATAACTTCGCGTTCTGCAGCGCCGGATTCTTCCAATGCCCGCGCGATGCGGCGCGACTGTGGCAAAGCGAGGGCGAGCGTGAGTTGTCGCCCACTTTTTGTGGGGTAAAGTTTGCGGTGACGACGATCGTGCAGCCCTGTGGCCTGCACAACATGGCCGGTATCGATCAGTTGCTTGAGAACGCGCGACAGACTCTGTTTGGTAATGCGCAGCACTTCAAGAAGTTCGGCTACCGTCATGCCGGGCTTGCGATTGATGAAATAGAGCACACGGTGATGGGCACGGCCAAATCCGATCTTCTCGAGGATCAGGTCCGGGTCAGCGGTGAAATCGCGATAAGAGAAGAACAGCAGTTCAATGACGTTGAGATCGTCAGCCTCCAGACACGTCAGAGGATTGCTGATATAGTTCACGTCGTTCGTCGAATTCACATCGAAGCTCCATCCTGTTGCGATAAATATGTCAGCATTGTTGACATAACTCAATCGCCAAGATAATTTTTGGTAAGTGCAGACCGCTTTTTTTGGAATAAAGTTTGCGCTGGTGCATGTTGGAGGAGAGATAATTACGCGGCTTGCTGTGTCAGACTGTCCAATAAGGACGGTAAAGCACAATGGCGAGCGTTATTTTCCGTAATTGTCGGAAATATCTTTGTTTTACATGCATTATTTGCCTGATCTCAGCGTAGTTGTTCGAGCTGACCTCAGCGCATTTGGTTGTAAAATGCCAGTGTTGGCGAAGAAAAACACGTCTTACTTACCAGTTATATCGATTTAACTGGCCAGAAAAGATTAGGGAAAGGCTCATCTGAGCCAAACGGCTTGCAGAAAAAGCGGGCTAATTTTGAGGAAGAGTGAAATGGCTGCGATTCCATTCGATCAACGCGACGGATTTATCTGGCAGGATGGCGAGTTTGTCTCCTGGAAGGATGCGAAGGTACATGTGCTGACTCACGGTCTGCACTATGCGAGCGCCGTATTCGAGGGCGAGCGTGCTTATGGCGGTGAAATTTTCAAGCTGACCGAGCATACTGAGCGCCTGCATGAATCCGCCCGAATTCTTGGCTTCGAGATTCCATATAGTGTCGAAGAAATCGACAATGCCTGTCGCGAACTGCTCAAGAAGCAGGGCTTCGTGGATGCATATGTTCGTCCGATTGCATGGCGTGGATCAGAGTCGCTTGGTGTTTCGGCTCAGAACAACCGCATTCATCTGGCTATCGCGATCTGGCAGTGGCCGAGCTATTTCTCGCCTGAAGAAAAGATGAAGGGCATTCGTCTCGACATTGCAGAATATTGCCGCCCCGATCCGCGCACTGCACCGTCGCGTTCCAAGGCTGCTGGCCTCTATATGATCTGCACCATTTCCAAGCATGCAGCAGAAGCAAAGGGCTATGCGGATGCGCTGATGCTGGACTGGCGCGGGCAAGTGGCTGAAGCCACTGGTGCGAATGTCTTCTTTGTCAAAGACGGTGCATTGCACACACCAAAGCCTGATTGCTTCCTTGATGGCATCACGCGTCGCACGATCATTGATCTTGCCAAGCGTCGCGGGCTGGAAGTTATTGAACGGGTTATCATGCCGGAAGAAATGGCGACATTCACCGAATGCTTCCTGTGTGGAACGGCAGCAGAAGTGACGCCGGTTTCAGAAATTGGAAAATACCATTTTACACCCGGTGAAATCACCAACATGCTGATGAACGATTATGCTGCTGAAGTTCAGCCCAAGCGAATAGCAGCCGAGTAACAACGTTTTAAACAGAAAAAAGCGGCTTTTAAGCCGCTTTTTTACTATGTGACTGCTTAATGTTTGACTTTGGAAAGTTTCGGTCCAAGATTTTTCGGGTCGGATTCGCGTTATTCCGGCTTTTAACTCAGATGGGGTGACGATTATGGAATCTCTACTGCCTATCATTCTTCAACTTGTTTCAGGCGCAGTAGGCGGCAATATTGCTGGTGCTGTTAAGAATCTCAGCCTCGGAACTGCTGGTAATACAGTTGCCGGTGGCATCGGCGGCGTTATTCTTGGCCAGCTTCTGCCTATGCTGTCCGGTGGCGGATTGGACTCGGTTCTCAATGGTGTCGTTGGCCAGCTGGCTGGTGGCGGTGTGGGCGGTATCGTCCTCACAGCAATTATCGGACTGATCAAGAACTCAATGGCAAGCAAAGCCTGAGCTTAAGCGAATAGCGTGGTTGTGGGGACAACAACCGGCGATCTCATGGGGTGACATTGCTCCAAAAGTGGTTTCAGGCTTTTGGAAATGTGAACAAGTTTCGTGAGAGGGGATACGGGCGGCCTTGTGCCGCCCGTTTTACTATGATCAAGCCTTTGCAAACTGAATGTCGCGCATTATGTGAAGGTGCAAATAGTCTGCGACAGTCCGAAATTCGCCTCGGCCAACTTTTCCAACATGCTGACTGAATGGAGTATTCTATATGGGACAATTACAAGCTATCATCGTTCCAGTGACGCCATTTCAGCAGAACTGCACTGTCCTTTTCGATGGCGACACTAAAAAGGGTGTCGTGATTGATCCCGGCGGCGATTTTGATCGGATCAAAGAGGCAATTGCGTCTCAGAATGTCGACGTTGAAGCCATTTGGATCACCCACGGTCACATCGATCATGCAGGTGCAGCGCTGGACCTCAAGGAAGATCTGGGCGTTGAGATTATTGGTCCGCACAAGGACGACAAGTTTCTGCTCGATAACCTGGCAACTACCGGGCTTAAATACGGACTGACTGAGGGCGTGCGTAATGTCACACCCGACCGCTGGCTGGAAGAGGGTGATACGGTTTCAGTTGCCGGGCACACTTTCGATGTCTTCCATTGCCCAGGACATGCGCCGGGACATGTGGTGTTCTACAATCCTGAAGCGCGCTTTGCGATTGTCGGAGACGTTCTGTTCAACGGTTCAATCGGTCGCACTGATCTGCCGGGTGGTGATCACGCCGCGCTCATCCGCTCGATAAAAGAAAAGCTTCTGCCTTTGGGCGACGATATTGGCTTTTTATGTGGTCATGGTCCCGGCGGACGCTTTGGCGAAGAACGCCGCAACAATCCGTTTCTCAACGATATCGGATATGCATGAGCTGAACTGCTTGTGAAAAAAGCCGCCCTTGAGGCGGCTTTTCCAATTGCGGATTACCAGCGAGATTAGTTCGCCGAGCAGAAATGGTCGCGTCCATCATAACCGCGATAGGTTCCGGTATTGGCATTGAACGAACGGTAACGGTCTGAACAATACTGATACCAGCCACGGCTCCATGGTTCATAGCCCACGCGATACTGCACGCTGCGTGCAGGGGGAGCCGGATAATATGCAGGCGGTGGTGGAGGCGGCGCGTAAACGGGCGCTGGCTGGACATATGTAGGCTGCGGCTGGCTCAGAGCGCTACCGATGAGTGCACCGGCTGCAAGACCGATGACGCCAGCAGCAACCGCATCGCCGCTGCGGTCACGGTGACGATGATAAGGACGATCCCAACCGCCCCGGTTCCAGTCACCACCGCGATCCCAACCGCGACGTCCCCAAGAGTCAGCGGATGCTGAAGCCAGCGGTGCTGAGACTGCTGCTATGGCGGCGACTGCCAGAATAGCTGTTTTAATTAGTTTGTTCATTGTCCGCTCCTTCAGAAGCACAACTGCAATTTCGTCGATGTGCAGGGCCGCGATGGCGCACTGCATCAATCATGAATGACAAGTTAATAGTCTCGACATGAATGGAGGCTGAACAATGGTGAAGGGGCGGCTGAAACCACTATTATCCGGTAAATTAAATGCAGTGTTGGTAATATTTCGCGCACAGCCATCTGGAGCGCATTTAGATCTGGCTGAATAGATCGGTACTCTTATTATTCGTTTTTATATGTGTCTCAATCAATAAAAAACCCCGGCGTTAGCCGGGGATCAAATTCTTGTTCTGTAAAATTTCGGACTTAGTCAGTAACCGAGATGTTTACAGCCTTAGGACCTTTGCCGCGACGATCCGGTTCAGTCTCGTAGGAAACCTTCTGGTTGTCAGCAAGTCCAGCCAAACCTGAAGCCTGTACGGCAGAGATATGGACAAAAATGTCTGCACCGCCATCATCAGGCTTGATAAATCCGAAACCTTTTTCGGAGTTGAAGAATTTGACCTGTCCGGTCTGTGCCATGGGATCCGTTCCTTTTCCTTGGCGCCACCGCTTTATTAAAAGACAGTGGAATTACAACTTCCGCCGAACGCACCACACACCCGGCAGAGGGTCATGCAGGCAGTTCTCGACATAGGAAAGGAACCGATCATTGCCAGAGACTAATCTCCGACCCGGAACTTCTAGCGGTTCCGGCGCGCCGTTCTTCCAGTCTTCCGTTTGTACTCAAATTGCCCGGACGAATGAAGACTGATCTATGATGCGTAATTTGGCAAGCAAATTCTTCATGGAATATGAGATTGGTTATCTTCGTAACGGTATCGTCTCGAATCTTTACAAAAATTACGAGAATATCACTCATTCAATACCAAAATAGCACAGGCCAAACGCAATATATCGATTCATACTAAGGTATAGCATGCTCATTTGCTTACCGATTGCGCAAAACTATGCATGCACCGCCTGCTGCGCGAAGTTTAGAGCAAATGTTGTCGGCTTCGCCTCGGCTATCGGCTCCGATGCGTACTGCATAGATGCCACGCCGGGCCATTGGGGTGCGTACACGGCTAATGACTGGATTGTGGCCCGCGAGCACCGAGGAGAATTGCTTACGCAGCCTGCTCCACTGATTGACAGCAACGCTGCGCCGAAAATTGCCCGCGACCTGAATGCCCCAAGGCTTAGGCTTGATGCGTGACATGGGTATTGTAGCCGTGCGAATGATCGGCAGGCGCTGGCAAGCTTCTGCAAAACTGAGTTTTGCATCGAGGGGCTTGTTCGTGATCTCACTGCCGGACGCAAAATTGTCAGCCGGAGCGCCTGTGAGATCAAGAACGTAGTCTTCCGTTTCCAGCGGAAGAAATCCGCCCGAGCGCATCCAGTTGGAAACGCGGGTTGGGCCAGCATTATAAGCAGCAGCAGCCAGCCCCCAATTCCCGAAAGCGCGTTTGAGTTCGCCTAGAAATCCCGCAGATGCCGGGATAGCTTGCTCAATATCGAATGGATCGGCAAGGCCGCGCTCTTTGGCGGTATAAGGCATGAATTGAGCAATGCCCTGTGCGCCGACGGGACTGACGGCGCGATGATCAAAGCGGCTTTCTTTCCAGATAAGCCGCGCGAAGAAGTCCTTCGGGATCCCTTGCGCTTCGGCATTGATTTCTATGAGTTCACAAATGCGACCGACAGTCGGCGCGATCTTTTCGGGCGGCATAGGCGGGCCATAAATCAGAGATTCGGGATTGACCGCTGTCTGTGCTGCTGCGTTGAAGTTTTCAGGCCAGCAAAAGAGCTGCATAAATGCAAATGTCGCTATCTTTATATGCCGACGATTCATGCTGTTGATTCCGCCCTTTATCCCGCTCTGGGGATGTAGAGTAATGCATGTTTGCGACTTGTCGATATGTGGTTGCTGAGAACCATGCCGATTATCTTCCAATACCTCCTTGTTCTCGGAGGTTGTTGTGCCATTTTAGCATTCAGACATGAGAGGGAGAGAGCAATGCTTCTAAACAGAATCAGCCGTTTGGGTTTGATCGCGAGTGCTATGTTTCTGGCAGGGTGTGTTGCCGAAGGCGGCCCGGATTATAGACCTCCGGTACGGCCAGGTCCAACGCAACCACAGATGTGTCCGATGATTTATGCGCCGGTTTGTGGTGAACGTGGCCAATCACGCAAGACTTTTGGCAATGCCTGTCAGGCGCGTGCCGATGGCTATCGGGTTGTCGGCAACGGACAATGCACGTCAAGACCGGGACCGGGTTCCGGCTGGGGAGGGGAACGGCCGGGTCGCCCGCCACATCAGGGCAACAGGCCGGGGCGTCCAGGTGCAGGGGCTTGCACAAGGGAATATATGCCGGTTTGCGCGCGTCGTGGTGGTGACAGGCAGACATTCCCAAATCGCTGTGAAGCAGAACGTGCGGGTTATCGCATTACCGGCAGTGGTCAGTGTCGGTAATCCCGCCGCGGCCATTTTTTAATCCGGTTTGGTAAGAACATCAGGTTGCTGGATGCCTGAAGAATTATCGGCCGCGAGGCGTTTTTCTCGCGGCCGTTTTTTCAATCGTCGCTAACGGTGCGAATCTTGCGCGCGGGATTTCCTCCCACAAGCGTGTTTGGAAGAACATCTTTGGTGACAACTGAACCCGCCGCAACAACAGAATTTTCACCTATTTTCACGCTGCCAATGATTATTGCACCGGCTGCGATCCAAACGTTTTTCTCTATTGTGATTGGCTTGGCGATCACGCCATCGCGTCGTTGTGAAGGCTCAATCGGATGTCCAGAGGTAATAATGCTTACATTTGGTCCGATCATGACGTCATCAGCAATACTCAGACCGCCGAGACCATAGAAAGTGCAGTTCTGGTTTACAAACACATTCCGACCGACCTGGATTCCATTTCCGTCAGCGCAGAAAAAGGGTGGGATCAAAAGAAAGCTGTCGTCCACCTTTGTTCCGATGAGTTCGCTGAATAAGGCTCGAACTTCGTCAGGATCGTTAAATGTCAAACGATTGATTTTGGCGGTGATAGCCATAGCCTTTCTAGTATTTGCGACCATAGCAGCCGATTCAGGCGTTCCCCTGTAAATTCTTATAACATCACCGTCATTCGTCATTTGCTGCGATCCTCAGTTGAGATTCCGCTGGGGCTGGGGAATGCTTATTTATGCAGCTGTCTTTGTCTTGATGGACTTGCTGAAGCGCTCGATATTGGTATCACCCCAATCCTTCAGTGCCAGCAGGATTGGCTCGATGCTGCGACCAAGCGGGGAAAGGCTATATTCCACCTTGGGTGGAACCTGCGCATAGACTTTGCGATCGATCAGACCGTCTTCTTCAAGTTCGCGGAGCTGATTGGTCAGCATACGCTGCGTGACGCCCGGTATCTGTCGTCGCAATTCGTTGAACCGCAGCGTTCCATCCAGAAGATGAAACAGCACAACGCTTTTCCATTTGCCGTCGATGAGGCTGATGGCAGCTTCGACTGCGCAGCCGGGACTGCAATCGAAGCGCGAGTGTTTTGCCTTGGTCATTTCAGTAACCTTTATATACTAAGTACATAAATCGACACTATGGGCGATTTTTGTACGTATTTCTATTTTCTGATAGTAGTCTAATATTTGATCCATAGCAAATGGAGCAAAGACTATGAAAGCTGTTGCCTATCAAACTGCCGGAAAGCTGGATCGTGCGGATTCGCTGGTTGATGTAGAACTGGACAAGCCTGTTGTGAAAGGCCGCGATCTGTTGGTGCAGGTTGAAGCCATCGCGGTTAATCCGGTCGACTACAAAATCCGTAAAGGTGTTTCACCAGAGCCGGGCCAGTGGAAGGTACTGGGCTGGGACGCGGTTGGTATTGTTGTTGAAACCGGCGAAGCGGTGCAGAATTTCAAGATTGGAGATAAGGTCTGGTATGCTGGTTCTTATATTCGACAGGGAGCCAATAGCGAATTCAATCTGGTCGATGAACGCATTGTGGGGACACCGCCATCGTCTCTTTCCAATAGTCAGGCCGCTGGCCTGCCGCTGACATCAATCACCGCCTGGGAAATGCTTTTTGACAGGCTCGACATTCGTAAACCGGTGCCGGGCGCGGCAAATGCTGTTCTCGTTATCGGTGGAGCAGGCGGGGTTGGCTCGATAGCAATTCAGCTGATACGCGCGTTGACTGATCTGACCGTGATTGCCACCGCCTCACGTCCTGAAACGCAGGATTGGGTGAAACAACTCGGCGCACATTATGTCATCGACCACAGCAAGCCGCTCGCGGAACAGGTGTCGGCTCTGGGTATCGGCGCACCGGCATTTGTTTTTTCCACCACGCAGACGATGGATCATTTCAACGAGGTAGTCTCATTGATCGCCCCACAGGGGAGGTTCGGTTTGATCGACGATTTCGATACATTTGATGTCGCGCCGCTGAAACGCAAGTCGGTCTCAATCCATTGGGAGATGATGTTCACGCGTCCTGTTTTTGAAACGGCGGATATGAATGAACAGGGCAAGCTTCTGAATGAAGTTGCGCGATTGATCGATGCAGGCAAAATCAAAACAACGGTGACGGAAGTTTTGTCGCCAATCAATGCTGCTAATCTTAAACAAGCGCATGGCGTGCTGGAAAGTGGCAAGGCCAAAGGCAAGATTGTGCTTGAAGGCTGGTAAGCAGCCTTCAGGCTTTGCGATATTACCGCCCCGGTCGGCCTGTCTTGCCGGGGCGACGCTTTTTGCGGGCCGTTTCAGCCGGATCTTCATAAGACCCAATGCCAGAACGTTCGCGACGGATGATGGCGTCGTCAGCGCCTGCTGGTTTTTCCGTCCGCTTAACGGTCATTTCATCCAGCGTGTTCTTGCGGAACAGCGGCTTTGCCGTATCCGTTCCCGGGCCCATATTGTCGAGTGAAGGCTTGGCGAACAGCGACTTCTTCGGCGCATCATCGACTGTGCGATGTACCTTGCGGCCCGCGTTGTGGCGACCTTTGGTGCGACCCGTCACAGGACTTTCAAGCTCGACTTCGCGAGCCAGCGGATCATCGGAAATTGCCAGTTCCATCTCGCGCAGGCGTTTGATCTCGTCGCGCATCCGTGCGGCCTTCTCAAAGTCGAGATCGGCGGCAGCATCGCGCATCTGCTTTTGCAGATGCTCGAGATGAGCGGTGAGATTGTTGCCCATCATAGCGCCTTCTTCTGCAAAGCCAGAAATATCGGCGCGGACATGATCCTGTTCGTAGACCGAATTCAGAATATCCGTGATGTTCTTCTTCACCGAGGCAGGCGTGATGCCATGTTCGAGGTTATAAGCTTCCTGCTTCTCGCGGCGGCGGCTGGTTTCATCCATCGCGCGCTGCATCGAGCCGGTGATGTTGTCGGCGTAAAGAATGACCTTGCCGTCAACGTTACGCGCCGCACGACCGATGGTCTGGACCAGCGAAGTTTCCGAACGTAGGAAGCCTTCCTTGTCGGCATCCAGAATGGCGACGAAACCGCATTCCGGAATATCGAGACCCTCGCGCAGCAGGTTGATACCCACCAATACATCGAAAGCGCCAAGGCGCAGATCGCGGATGATTTCGATGCGTTCCAGCGTGTCGATGTCCGAGTGCATGTAACGTACGCGAACACCTTGTTCATGCAGATATTCGGTCAGGTCTTCTGCCATGCGCTTGGTCAGCACGGTGCAGAGCGTGCGATAGCCCCTGCGCGCTGTTTCGCGGATTTCGCCGAGAACATCATCGACCTGATTTTTCGCTGGGCGGACTTCAACCGGCGGATCGATCAGGCCTGTCGGGCGGATGACTTGTTCGGCAAACACGCCGCCAGCTTCTTCCATTTCCCATTTGCCGGGCGTTGCCGAAACCGCGATAGTCTGCGGACGCATGGCGTCCCATTCCTCAAAGCGCAACGGGCGGTTGTCCATGCAGGATGGCAGGCGGAAACCATATTCGGCCAATGTTGCTTTGCGCCTAAAGTCGCCGCGATACATGCCGCCAATCTGCGGAACCGTGACGTGGCTCTCGTCGAGGAACACCAGTGCATTGTCCGGGATATATTCAAACAGGGTCGGTGGCGGCTCGCCGGGCTGACGTCCCGTCAGATAGCGTGAGTAGTTTTCGATGCCGTTGCACACGCCGGTTGCTTCGAGCATTTCAAGGTCGAAATTGGTGCGCTGCTCAAGGCGCTGTGCCTCAAGCAGTCGGCCTGCGCGGGTCAGTTCTGCAAGGCGATGCTGCAATTCTTCCTGAATAGACTTGATCGCTTGATTGAGCGTCGGGCGCGGTGTCACATAGTGCGAATTCGCGTAAATCTTGACCGATTGCAGATCGCCCGTCTTCTGGGCGGTCAGCGGATCAAATTCAACGATAGTCTCGATTTCATCGCCAAATAGCGAGATACGCCATGCGCGGTCTTCCAAGTGGGCCGGGAAGATTTCAATCGTATCACCACGCACCCGGAACGAGCCACGCACGAAATTGATGTCCTGCCGCTTATATTGCTGTGCCACGAGATCGGCGAGAAGCTGGCGCTGGTCGAGCCGGTCGCCGATTTTCATCTCGAAAGTCATGGCGGTATAGGTTTCGACCGAACCGATACCGTAAATACATGAAACCGATGCCACGATAATCACGTCATCGCGCTCGATCAGCGCACGCGTCGCCGCGTGGCGCATACGGTCTATCTGTTCGTTTACCGTCGATTCCTTTTCGATATAGGTATCGGACCGCGCTACATAGGCTTCGGGCTGATAGTAATCGTAGTAGGAAACGAAATACTCGACAGCATTGTTTGGGAAGAAATTTTTGAACTCACCGTAGAGCTGTGCGGCAAGCGTCTTGTTTGGAGCAAGAATGAGCGCAGGGCGCTGCGTTTCCTGAATGACCTTCGCCATGGTGAATGTTTTACCGGAGCCGGTAACACCAAGAAGAACCTGCGTGCGGTCCTGATCATCAAGGCCGCTTATCAGATCGCGAATGGCTGTTGGCTGATCGCCGGATGGCTCGAAACTCGATTCCATCTGGATCGCAATACCACCTTCGGATTTTTCGGGGCGGGCAGGACGGTGCGGGGTCCATAACTCGCCGTTCTTGAACAGCGGATTGCCGGATTCAATCAGATCGGAAAGCGCCTGAACCGTCGCGGTCGCGCCGGAGGGACTAAACTCGGCTGCATCTTCGAGGCTGATATCCAGTCCCGCTACGGGATTAAGGCCTGCTGCGGCACGTTCTTTGGCAGAGGCGGCACCACCCATCGACGTACCGCGTGCGCTACGTGATGATTCCTTGCTCCGTTCAGGCACCTTTTTGGGGGGCTTCGCGGCTTTGGCCGGTTTTGCCTTGGCTTGAGGCTTGACGGCCTCATCGCTGATCTCTTTTGCCCAATCGGAAATGGACCCGGACAGCGGTGCACCCGAGAAATCAGACTGAGGTGCCTCACCGAAACCGCCAGTCTGGCCGGTCAGCTTGCGCGAATCCTGAGAGTATTTATCTTTTGAGGAAGCCATGCTCCCAATATGGAATTTCGCAGCTCAAATGAAAAGGGTGCAGCGGCTAAATCCGCCGCACCGCATCGCAGTTTTCTGCGGCTCCTGACATCAGGCTGTCAGGAGGTGATATTTACCGTGGACGCCAGCGATTGCCGGGGCCATAGAAATTCGGGTGGAAACCCGGATGATCATTCCAGCCGGGTCGGTCGCTCCAATGTGGACGAGGCGGTCCCCATTGGCCCGGTCCACGCCAACCCGGACCCGGACGATATGGACCCGGACCCCATCCGGATCGATAAGGGCGAGGTCCCCAACCTGGACCCCAGTTCGGGCCGTCATCCCATCGATTGTTGTTGATTGCCGAACCGATCACTAACCCGGCGATCAGCGGTATGCCGATGGCTGCAGCGGTCGATCCAAAATTGTCATTGGTGGTGTAACCGCCACCGCCGGTCTGAACCGCGATGTAATTTGATGAAGCCCAGCCATCAAGGCCGCGATAATTGACGCGGCACCAGCCGTAGCCACTTGTGCAGCCAGCGACATCAAGCACAACCCCATTGGGGATGCTGCCCATCGATGGATATTGTGTGCCGGGACCGGTACGAAGATTAATATTTGCAGTTGCAAGTCCGGTTGAAGATTCTGCGTTGGTTGCAAATAAAAGTGCTAATGTAGTAATTGACGATGTAATAATTAATCTCATGCTATCCCCCGATGCTTATACCTTAGATCTGCATATAATGGATGATTGTTATTTTTACTTTAAAGTCTTACGAATGTTTCGATTGCGATTAATAATTAAGTTTTTAATATTTACAGCATTGCATCATGTTTGATTTGCATGGCTGCGGTGCGGATGTCGCACTTTCCCTTGATAAAGGCTTACAGCATACTCACTCTCGACTCATTTCAGATGATCGAAGGATTTATTGATGAACGATATCAATGCGCCCAAGGGCATGCTGACCGTGCGCACGCAGGCAATGCCGAAAGATACCAACTCGGCTGGCGATATTTTCGGCGGCTGGGTTATGGCGCAGATGGACACGGCCAGCGGCATCCGTGCTGCAGAGCGTGCCAAGGGCCGTGTCGTCACCGCAGCAGTACGTGAAATGGCTTTCGCCAAGCCCGTGAAAATCGGGGATATTCTTTGTGTTTATACCGAGATTACACGGGTTGGTCGCACGTCGATCACATTACGGGTGGAAGCCTGGGCACAGCGCTATCTTGCGGATGATATGGATCTCGTGACGCATGGTGAGTTCGTGATGGTAGCACTCGACAAGAGTGGTCAGCCAACACCAGTTCCTGCTGAGTAGGCAGTTCGGGAATTGATTCAGCATGCTTCGTTAAGCGGATGAAACAGAATCAAAAAAGCCCGGTTGAGCCGGGCCTTTTTATTACTTGCAGGCGCGATAGCCGCTGCGACGCTGCATCAGATCGAAGTGGAAGTGATCGGCATGCTCGCGATTATAGCCGGGGCCGAGTACTGTGGTGAAGTAATCGCAAGCATCGGAACGGACGCTGTTGAGCAAGCCTTTTTCGCGAAAGGCGAAGAAACCGGGTTTGCGAACTGTAATGCTCTTGCCGTTGTTCAGCACGATTTTGGTGACGTCGATGGCATTGCCACGTGAATGCTCGGACATCTTGGCACCGCGGCGGTGATTCATCGTCCGGCATGAGTAGCCACCGGCATTGTAAATCGTATTGACGCCGGAGAGGTAGCGCAGGCGTGCCGATGGTTGCAGATCGCCTTTGATCCAGCGCGCAAAAGCTTCCGTGACCTGACAATTAAGTGTTGCTGCCGGCTTGAAAGCGATTGAACCACTGTTGAAGCCGCTGACCTCGATAGGATTGTCGATGCGGCAGCTGCCGCTCTGATTGATAGGCGACTTCTCGGTGAAGACAACACCCAGGCGCTTCAGGCGCGTCCGACAGGCCGCATCCGAATTGGACATCGCATAAATATTCTCGGCGGTGCTGACCGGGTTTTGAACAGGTGTCGCGAAGCCATAATCGCCGGTATAATGCGGCTGGCTCTGCGTTGTCATCTCATTGGCATTGTTTTCGATTTCTTCGGCCAGTCCAACAACGCGCTCTTCGTGCTGCGGATTGGCAGAGGCGACAGGGGCCGGTGGCATCACATCAGCATTACCGATTTCGGCCTGCGGACGTGGCGGGCGCTCTCCGGAACAACCGGCAGCCAGCGTCAGCAAGGCAAGAGATGCCGGTATCAGATAGCGATGAAAGCGATTGGACAACGCAACACTCATGCCCCAGCCTTTCATTTTGGAACCTGCTCAGGCTCATATTAGCCGATAAGCGTAAACGAACAGTCAGTGAGTGCGTTAAGGGCTGTGGCGCAAATAAGGTGATTTCCCGCCAAATCAGTGGTCATAACTTTGGCGAAATCTTCATGCCTTTTTGCTATTCGTCTCCTGCGGTTTAGGGCCAAGCCGCGATAGTATCCTCCCGGTCCCCAAAAGTTCTTTTCATGTCAGCACTGATGTCGCCGAGTGTTCTGCCGATCCTGCTTTTGATCGGCTCCAATGTTTTCATGACCTTTGCCTGGTACGGGCATTTAAAGTTCACCAGCACGCCGTTGGTGACAGTTATTTTCATCAGCTGGGGTATTGCGCTGATCGAATATTGTCTGGCTGTGCCAGCAAATCGTATCGGGCATGAAGTCTATTCAGCAGCGCAGCTCAAAACGATGCAGGAAGTTATCACACTTGTGATCTTCAGCCTGTTTTCGATCTTCTATCTGAAAGAAGCTTTCACCTGGAACCACGTTCTTGGCTTTGCATTGATCGCAGGCGGTGCAGCACTGATTTTCAGAGGTTAATTATTCCGCGGCTGCTGGAATTGGTTCCGCTTTATGCTTCCAGAACATGGGAACCAGTTCCACGGCGAGCATGGCTGTAAACAACAGACCGCAGCCGATGAAGCCAATAAATGTCAGACGGTCACCAAGGAAGATCGCACCAAACATCGCGGCAAAGATTGCTTCGGATGAGAGGAAGATTGCGGCTTGTGCTGATGTTGTGTAGCGCTGGCCGATGGCTTGCAGAGTGAATGCAACACCTGAGGAAAAGACGCCTGTAAACAGAAGCTCTTTCCATGTAAGGGCGATGATGTTCCAGTTGATGTCTTCGACGGCAAGAGCGATGGCCAGTCCTGCAACAGCAGCGGTGGCAAACTGCACGCAACTGAGTGTGATGGGACGCCCAGCACGATTGGCGCGGCTAATCAGCAGAACCTGCATCGCCCAGAACACTGCGCCAATGATCACAAGCCAGTCGCCTTGCTTGAATGCGCTTAATGCGCCACCTGACAAAAGAAAAATACCTGCAAGACATGCAACCGCACTTGGCCAAACGACGGGGTGGGGCCAGTTGCGGAAAATGATGACACCCAACACCGGCACCATCACGACATAAAGTCCGGTGAGAAAGCCAGCATTGGTGACTGATGTTGTGATCAGCCCAATCTGCTGCAGGGCAAGACCTATGAACAGAGTGGCTCCCACAAGCATGAAAAAGAAGTAGTTCTGGCTTTGCAGCTTGTGCGGTGAGCGTCTGCCTTCTGCTATCGAGAATGGCAAAACGGTGAGCGCTGCAATTGCGGAACGCACTCCGATAAACAGGAACGGCCCGATGCTCGCCATGGCCGTGGATTGCGCCACGAAGCCCATGCCCCAAATGACACCGGCCAGAAGGAGGAGTAAATTCGCCTGTACGCGCGTCATTGTTGCTTCATCCCCAAGAAAAACGCCCGCAATGACTTGGATCATGTTTCCGGGGTGGCCATGCTATAGAAAATATCATGTGGGATCGGCAAGACAGTACTTTAAATACGACATGTTCGTTCATTGATATTTTAAATCTTATGGAGCGGGTTATGGTTTTGCGGAAGTTTGGGCTCAGAGCAATTTTGCTCACAGGATGGGCAGCGATTTCGTTGCTTTCACACACTGGCATATCACAGGCCGCCTACAAGCTGATCCGGGATACTTCTGTTCTATGCGACTTTGCGCAAAACTGCACATTAAGCCTCACTCCGGTCGCAAGTGAAGGCGCGCCAGCGCTTGGTATATACAGGAGCCGCGCGATCGGATCGAAGCCGGAATTGCAGCTTTCCTATATTGATCCGTCCAAGGCTTCAGGGAAACTGGAACTGTTCGTCGACGGAAAGTTGGTGCTGGTGGTGGAAGCATCAGCGGCATCGCTCAAGGGCGATCAGCTCAATTATGGTGACGCGGCTGCCGTTACCAAACTGATTGATGCCATGAAGAATGGCCAGAAATTGCAGCTCAAGTTTGCAGGAAAAACCTCGAATTACTCGCTTTCCGGATTTGTTGGCGGTTTAATCTATGCCGATGAGCAGCAATCACGCGCTGGCACAGTCGATGCATTGCAGGCAAAGGGAAACCAGCCTGCGCCGCAGCCATCGGAGGTGAAAATCATTGCCTCAGTCGATCAGGTGCCGGAGCAGATTCGCAAGGACTTCACTGAAGAAAATGGTTTGTGCGGGACATCCAGTGGAAATTCTTTCAGCACCGGCGGAGGCTTTGACGCGAAAATCGCAGACGGCCTTCACCTGATCGGAATGCCGTGCGGTTCGCCGGGCGCTTATAATCAGCCCTACGTATTTTACAGCCAATATGAGAATCAGGTGGTTCCGATTTCACTGCCAACGATTTCGGATGATGGTCCAACCGTCACTGATCAGGCATGGAACATTGACTGGTCGCAGCAGAACAAGACGCTGACAGCTTTCTTCAAGGGCAGGGGCCTGGGCGATTGTGGCACCTATGATGTCTGGAAAGCCACGGATGCGGGCGAAGGACACGTGCGGTTTGTGCTTGTGCAAGAGCGCGTTAAGGACGACTGCGATGGCAATTACGATGGTGGTCCTGAGAAATGGCCTGCGAACTGGCCTATTCAGGCAAAATAGGAATGGTGTGCTGCAGAATTAACAGGCTTAAATTTTTCTTCGTGAAATGATTGATGAAAATGCTATAGTTACAGCAACATCACTTTGAACGGTTCCGAAGCATGTGTTTCGGGGACCGTTTTCTTTTTGTGTGCCGGCAGGCGATTTAGCCTTCCGGACGGGTGTCCTGAGCCAATTTTGGAGCAGGATCAGGCGGGCAATCAAACTGCCGTCGCGCTCATCCTGGAGGGAAGCGCGGCGGGCGATGGAAAGGACTGGACTGGGTATGGAAAAGTTCCCTATGACCCCTCGCGGTTTCGAAAACCTCAAGGAAGAACTCCGCACGCGTCAGCAAAGTGAACGTCCGCGGATCATTGAGGCAATTGCTGAAGCGCGTGCGCACGGCGATCTTTCGGAAAACGCAGAGTATCACGCTGCTAAGGAAGCCCAGAGCTTGAATGAAGGACGCATCAACGAGCTGGAAGAGCTGGTTGGTCGCGCCGAAGTTATTGATGTAACAAAGCTTTCTGGCGACAAGATCAAATTCGGTGCAACCGTCACGCTGATCGATGAAGATACCGAAGAAGAGAAGATCTATCAGATCGTTGGCGATCAGGAAGCCGACGTGAAGGAAGGCCGTATTTCGATTTCTTCGCCAATCGCGCGTGCGCTGATCGGCAAGGGTGAAGGCGATACCATTGAGGTCAATGCACCCGGCGGTTCGCGTTCATATGAGATTCTCGGTCTCAAGTTCATTTGAGGCGAAACGTGCCAGTTCCCATTGAACAGGTTGAAGTCGTAGCGCCCAATTTCAAGCGCCGCCTTTCCGGAGTGACTTCGACTATCGTGCAGCTAATCCCTTTGCAGCGTGCAAAGGGATTAGGAATTGCAACAATGGGGCCTGGATTGCCTGAAACTCTGCCACAACTCGGCTGGGGTGCTCTTCTTTCATTCTGGAAAAAGCCTGCCAAACGACGTTTTCGTATCTGGCATGCACGCCGGAATATCGAGATGCTTGCAGGTATTTTCATGCGCGATGTATTGCGCATGAAGTTGCGGCTGGTGTTCACTTCTGCCGCGCAACGTCATCACAAACCCTTCACCAAATGGCTGATCCGCCGCATGAATGCGGTGATCGCGACCAGCGGCCGTTCGGGCAGCTTTCTTGAAGTGCCGCATCAGGTCATCATGCATGGCGTTGACCTTGAGCGGTTTCATCCACCCGTTGATGAAGAAGACCAGTTCAGCGCATCGGGCCTGCCCGGGAAATATGCTATTGGCTGTTTTGGGCGTGTGCGTCATTCCAAAGGCACGGACCTGTTTGTCGATGCGATGATTGCGCTTTTGCCGAAATATCCGGAATGGACCGCAATCATCACAGGTAGGACGACTGCCGAACACCAGTCATTTGAAGATGATTTGAAAGCACGTATCGCTGCCGCCGGATTGCAGGATCGTATCCGCATTCTTGGCGAAGTGCCGGACGTGCGTATCTGGTATCGACGTCTCACGCTCTATGTCGCGCCGTCCCGAAATGAAGGCTTCGGGCTTACGCCGCTGGAAGCGATGGCTTCCAAAACTGCTGTCGTTGCAAGCGATGCCGGTGCCTATGCCGAAATGATTGTAGAAGGCACAGGTCGTTTTGTTGCAGCTGGCGATGGCGACGCATTGCGTGATGCAATAGAGCCTTACCTGGCCGATCCTGCTCTGGCTCAACGCGATGGCGAAAACGCGCTCGCGCATGTTCGCGAAGCTTTCCCGCTCGAAAAAGAAGCTGCAGCAATCAGCGCAGTCTATGAGCAGGTTTTTAGTCGTTAAAATTACGCCCAAACAAAAAGAGCGACCGCGCATGAACGCAGTCGCTCTCTCATTAATACTTCAATGAACTAGAGAATCATCAGCGGTTCGTCCTTCACAGGACGAATAGTCAGTGCCGTGCGTACCGAATCCACATTGGGAGCGGCGGTCAGCTCTTCGATGACGAAAGTCTGAAATGTGTTGAGGTCGCGCGCAACGCAATGGAGCAGGAAATCGGACTCGCCCGATACCATCCATGCGCGCCGCACCAGCGGCCACTGCTTTGACTTCTCAGCAAAAGCCTTGAGGTCGGCGTCTGCCTGACGATGCAGACCCACCGAACAAAATGCGACAAGATCCTGCCCGAGAGCATTGCCATTGAGGATAGCGCGGTAGCCACGAATGACACCACTTTCCTCCAGCTTGCGCACACGACGCAGGCAGGGAGGGGCAGAGATGCCGACACGTTCGGCTAGCTCAACATTGGTGATGCGCCCGTTATTCTGGAGCTCCCGAAGGATTTTCCAATCGATTTCGTCCAGATCAGCCTTGATCGGCATGCAAAACTCCGCGCGCAATGAAATTTCATTCAGGCGTAATTATAAAACACTCAGCGCTGCTATAGCGCAATCTAATCCTGCTCATACCAAAAGAAACGACAGGATGTAAACCGTCTAAAGCGTTGTTAGCGCATCCAGAAAGTACGTGTGAACAGGATAAATATGGTTACGAGTTCAAGACGGCCAGCCAGCATGAGAAACGAAAGTACCCAAAGTGCCGGATCGTGGATCGTTGAGAAATTTCCGGCAGGTCCGATCGTATCCCCGAATCCTGGGCCTACATTCGACAATGCGGTCAATGCGCCGGTGAAGGCGGAGACGAAATCGAGACCAAGGGAAGCCAGCAAAACAGCACCGATAATGAGCGATGCAATATAGAGGAACAGATAGAGCAATACGTTCTGGGCGATCTCGCCAGACACCTCAGAAGAACCGTACCGGATTTTTATAACCGCATGAGGCATCACAAGGCGCGCGAGATTGGCTTGCGTCAGGCTCCATAGAATGATCAGGCGGTTCATTTTGATGCCGCCCGATGTCGATCCTGCGCAGCCTCCAAGAAACGATGCGAGGAAGAAAATGCCCAGGGCAGGTGGTCCCCACAGCGAATAATCTTCGGTCGTAAAGCCGGTTGTCGTAATGACGGAGACGAAATGGAACGACGCGGATATGAGCGCGTCGCCAAACGGAACATTCGAACCAAGCCTCAATACAATCGCAAGAAGGAAACTGAAGCCGATGACGAGGGCAAAAAACAGTTTTACCTGCGGATCGGCAAGCGACTCCAGTCGGCGTGGCATGAATGCCTTGATATAAAGGACGAACGGCAGGGCCGAAAGCGCCATAAAAACTGTTGATACGATGAGCAGCTTCTGGTTGCCGTCGTAAAAGCCAAATGAACTATCATGGGTCGAAAAGCCTGCGGTCGCAACGGTTGCCAAGCCATGATTGATTGCATCGAACATACTCATGCCAACTGCGAAATAGGCAATCATGCAAGCAGCTGTCAAAGTGAGATAGGCCATAACGATGCCGAGCGCGATCTGGTTCATGCGCGGCAGAATTTTTTCCGATTTATCGGAGTTTTCCATGTGAAAAAGTGCGAGACCGCCTGCGCGCAACGAAGGCAGCATCAATAGTGCCAAGCCGATGAAGCCGACGCCACCGATCCAGCACAGAAGCGAGCGCCAGAGCAGAATTCCACGCTGCATTTCATCGAGGCCGGTCAATGCCGTTGCGCCGGTGGAAGTCACGCCTGACATGGCTTCAAAGAAAGCGGTCGCATAGCTGATCGGCAGATGCGAGAAATAGAGCGGGATCGAGCCAAGAAAACTGGCTGTCAGCCACAGGCACGCGGTCAGCAAAAAACCGAGGCGCGGTGTGAAGCGCGTGTTCTGGTTTTGGGTGGCAAACAGGATCAGAGCCGATAATGCACCGGTCGCTGCCGCAGAACGCACAAAAATAAGCCAGTCGTCGCTGCCATCGCGCAAGTCGATAGCGGCAGGCAACAGCATTGCCACCGCCATGACGAGGCCGAAACGCGCACAGATATTAGCAACGGTCTTATATATGGCCTTCGGCTCCAGCGATTTTGAAAGCTGCTTTATTGTCCTGTGTTTAACGCGGGAACTTGCCAGCCGCAATGTGGGGATGCCGCTTCATCGTGCTGAATGGCGACAAGCTGTGGCTAAAGCGCAGCAAATGCTGCTCCAACCTTGCAAACAACGGATCGCAGACCTACCTTGGCCACAATATCAGGGCATTGGCAAAGCTGGGCGCGAAAGCGATTCTGGTGAGCTGGAAGTCCGCTGTTTAAATCGATTTTTGGACCGGAGAACTATCCCCATGTCACAGCGTCATGCGCCCGTTATCGTAATCGGCTCTGGTCCGGCAGGCTATACTGCGGCGATTTACGCTGCGCGCGCGATGCTCAAGCCGATCATCATTACTGGTTTGCAGCAGGGCGGCCAGCTGATGATCACGACTGATGTGGAAAACTATCCGGGCTATGCCGAACCAGTGCAGGGTCCATGGATGATGGACCAGATGGCGACGCAGGCTCAGAATGTTGGCGCCGAAATTCTTTATGACATCATCACGGAAGTTGATACGACGTCGCGTCCTTTCCGCCTGATCGGCGATTCCGGCACCGTTTATACCTGTGATGCACTGATTATCGCCACCGGCGCTCAGGCCAAGTGGCTTGGTCTTGAAAGCGAGCAGACTTTCATGGGCGGAGGCGTTTCAGCTTGCGCGACCTGTGATGGCTTCTTCTATCGCGGCAAGGATGTGGTTGTGGTCGGCGGCGGCAATACGGCTGTCGAAGAAGCACTCTATCTGTCGCATATCGCCAAGAGCGTGACGGTCGTGCATCGCCGTGAAGGTTTCCGCGCTGAGAAGATCATGCAGGATCGCCTGATGTCGCGCGATAACGTCAAGGTTATCTGGAATAGCGTCATTGATGAAATCGTAGGCACCGAAGCCAAGCCCCCGATGGGCGCGACGGTCACAGGTGTTCGTCTCAAAAATATCGTGACAGGTGAATTGAGCGAGCATGAAGCCCATGGGGTTTTCATCGCTATTGGACATGCGCCTGCTGTTTCTTTGTTCGAGGGCAAGCTCAAGCAGAAGCCAAACGGCTATCTTTGGACTGCACCCGATTCGACCGCTACCGACGTGCCGGGCATTTTTGCCGCCGGTGACGTTACCGACGATATTTACCGGCAGGCAGTGACTGCCGCAGGTATGGGCTGCATGGCGGCGCTCGAATCCGAGCGCTGGTTGGCTGCACAGGAGCCGCTGCACGAAGCTGCGGAGTAACGAGAGGGGGAGAAGGTGGTCGCACCGCTCGACTGGGACAAACTGCGCATTTTCCATGCTGCTGCGGAAGCCGGGTCCTTCACCCATGCCGCACAGACATTGCATCTGTCGCAATCAGCTATTTCGCGACAGGTAAGTGCATTGGAGCAGGACGTTGGTGTCCCGCTATTCCATCGCCATGCCCGCGGGCTCATTTTGACGGAGCAGGGCGAAACGCTCTACCGGACGGCGCACGACGTGCTGATGAAGCTCGAAAATGTCCGCTCGAAACTGGCCGAGAGCAAGGAAAAGCCGACAGGACGTCTGCGCGTGACGACGACCGTTGGTCTGGGTTCAGGCTGGCTGATCGAACGTATTCAGGAGTTTGTCGAGCTATACCCTGATGTGCAGCTTCAGCTCATTCTTGATAATGAAGAGCTGGATCTCACCATGCGTCATGCTGACTGCGCGATCCGTCTGCGTCAGCCACAGCAGCCTGATCTGATCCAGCGTCGTCTGTTCACTGTGCATATGCACGTCTATGCTTCGGCGGGCTATGTTTCCAAGTATGGCAAGTTGAACTCGATCGATGAGATTGATCAGCATCGCGTGGTGACTTTTGGTGAACCTGCTCCGAGCTATCTGACCGGGTTGAACTGGCTGGAGATTGCTGGTCGCTCAGATGGAAGTGCGCGCATTCCGGTTTTGCAGGTGAATAACCTGCTGTCCATTCGTCGTGCTGTTCAGCGCGGTGTTGGTATAGCGGTTCTGCCTGACTATATGGCGGACAAGGAATCCGGTCTGGTGCAGCTTCTGCCCGAGCTAGAGGAAATTCCGTCGTTCGATACATTCTTCTGCTATCCGGAAGCGTTGAAAAACTCTGCCAAGCTTCATGCCTTCCGTGACTTCCTGTTCTCGAAGGCACGTAACTGGACGTTCTGATTGTAGTCCTATGATGTGAAAAGGCCGCGCTGGATCATCCAGCGCGGCCTTTTCATTTTCATCAATGTTACTTGCGTGGCAGCAGGCGCTGCACTTCCTTGGATGCATCGGCGAGAGCGTCTTCCGGCGTTGCCGACTGTTCAACAACGCGCGAGAGATTATCGACGATGGTCTGCGTTACCTTGACGCCATTTGAGCCGGGGAAAGCATACCAAGGGATCATCAGCGACATCTGGCTGAGACCAGCTTTAAACAGCGGATTTTCCTCGTAGAACTTGCCGAGATATTCATCTGATTTGGCGGCCAGTTCGTTGTTCGGTACATAGCCAGTGCCGGGGACGACGACGGAAGCGCCATAAGGGCCAGCAGCGAACTTGGCGAATTTCCATGCTGCATCCTGCTTGGCCTGATCTTCGGTCAGGATCACAACCGCATTGCCGCCTGTTGGCAGACGACCTTTTTCGGCGTTGAGAAGCGGGATCTTGGCGGTGCGCATGTCGAACTTGTCGCCGACATTCTTGATCGTGTTGCGCAGAGCGCCCGTTGTCTGGAATGAAAATCCAACTTTGCCAGCAGCAAATGACTGCTCGCCCGCAGCCTTGGTGAGAACCGGCATGCCGCCTTCCTTGACCATGCGATCGACCAGCTTGAAAGCTTCAAGACCTTCCGCTCCGTCGAAGGCAACCTTCTTCTCGTCTTCAGACAGCATGGTGCCGCCAGCGCCGAACAGAAGGGCTGAGAACATCCAGTCATCGCCCTGCCAGCGGAAATCAATGCCTTCATTGCCGTCGCCAAGCGCCTTGATCTTGCCGCCGAGCTCAATCACTTCGTCCCAGGTGGTTGGAGGCGTGTCAGGATTGCCCCCTGCTGCCTTTAGAAGATCGGCATTGTAATACATGATCGGGTTGGAGGTTGCGAAAGCAAGACCAACCTGACGGTTGCCGACGCGGGCGAGGCTCAGCAGATGGTCGGTAAAGCCCTGGGCTTCAAGATCCGCTTCCTTATCGACGAGCGGCTTCATGTCGACACCGATGTTGCGCTCGGCCAATACGCGCAAGCGATTCAAACCGGTGAAAGTGATGTCTGGCATTTCCGAGGTGCCAGCCTGACGCATGATCGTCTGGATGCCTTCCTCGTAAGTCGCGGAAGGGCTGACGAAGTTGATTTTGATGTCCGGGTTTTCTTCCATGAACTTCTTGGAGATGTCCGCCATGACATCCTTGAAGAAGCCCGGCATCGGGTAGTGTACGTTCAACGTCGTGTCGGCAAAGGCGGGCGAGCCGAGACCTGTTGCCATTGCCAGAGCGGCGAGTGCACTGGAAAAGCGTTTCATGATTGAACTCCTGTGGAGGATGGGAGGGAAGAATTCAGCCCTTGAGGCCGGTGAGGGTGATGCCTTCGATGAAGCGGCGCTGGGCGGCAAGAAATGCGAGAAGAAGTGGCAACGTAATGACGAGAGTTGCAGCCATCAGTGCGCCGTAATCATCGCCTGCTTCCGCAGCGCGGAAATAGAGAAGGCCAAGCGGCGGCGTGGCACGCTCCATGCCGTTGACGACGATCAGCGGCCAGAACAGATCGTTCCAGTGCGCGACAACCGAGAAGATCGAGAAGGCGGTGATTGCGGGCCAGGCATTTGGCACGATCACCCGCATGACGATGCCTGCTTCCGACATACCGTCGAGGCGGGCTGCACTGATGAGATCATCTGGCAGGGCGCGGAAGAACTGCAGAAACAGGAAAATGCCGAAGACCGAGATGAAGAACGGAGCGCTGAGGGCAAAATAGCTGTTGAGCACACCAAGCTTGTTGAAACCAACATAGAATGGCAGTGCAGTTGCATGGATCGGCACTAGCAGACCTAGCATAACGAGCATCATCATGGTGCGCTGGCCGCGAAACTGCAGCTTTGCCATGGCATAAGCGCAGGGAATGGCGATGACGACCTGAACGACGAGAACCAAGCCACAGACGACAACGCCGTTGAACAGCAAAAGCCCCATCGGTACGCGTGTCAAAGCCTTGGTTAGATTTTCCCAGAGCGCCCAATTGTGCGGGATCAGCGACAGGGAGGACGAGAAAATATCCTGCTGGGACTTCGCGGCCGTCGACAGCATGAAGATGTAGGGCGCGAGAAACAACAACGCACCCAGCGACAGAAGTCCAAGACGGAAAGAACGAGCCAATGTCATCCGGGTTTCCTCAATAGTGGGTGCGACGGTCCAGCATGCGGAACTGCAACATCATCAGGATCACCAGAACCGCGAGAAAGATCACCGTCATTGCCGAGGCATAGCCGACGCGCAGATAGACGAAGCCTTCCTGATAGATGGTCCAGAGCAGCACTTCAGAGGCTTTGTTCGGGCCGCCTTCTGTGAGTGTTTTGACTGTCTCGAAAACCTTCACGGCATTGATGATGCTGATTGTTGTCACAAAAAGCGTGGTTGGTCCGAGTAAGGGCCATGTGACCAGCCGGAAGCGTTCCCAGCTGCTTTTCACGCCATCGACTTCGGCAGCTGAATAAAGCTCACGCGGGATGGCGGTGAGACCGGCCAGAAACAGCACCATGTTAAAGCCAACGCTTTGCCACACGCCGATCATCGCAAGACTGGTCAGAACCGTGTCGCTGGAACCAAGCCAATTGGGACCAGTGATGCCGATCATGCCAAGTATGGCGTTGATGGGACCGAGCGTTGGGTGCAGCAAATATTGCCAGACGGTTGCCATGGCGACGAGGAGCGAGGCGACCGGTAGGAAATAGACCGTGCGGAAGAAGGATTTGCCGCGCACTTCGCTCTCGATGAGCAGCGCTACGCCAAGGCCGAGAAAGACAGAGGCTGGAGCTACAATAGCGGTGTAAACGGCAGTGTTTTTGAGCGAGATCAGGAATGTTCGATCACGGAAGAGTTCGGCATAATTATCAAATCCGATAAACTCGAAACCATCATAGCCAAGTTCGAAATTGGTGAAACTCCAGAAGATCACAGCAGCGGTTGGCAGCAGGATGAGGAGTACAGTCAGAAAAATCGCGGGGGAGGCGAGTTTCCACGCAAGACGTTCTTCACGGCGGCGGGCATTTTCTGCGGCCGTTCTTGCGTGGCTTGTGCCTGAATAGGGAACAGCGGCGTCAGACATGGGCTGACGTCCTTTCGCGGGCCGTAAGCGTCACTTTACTATCGGCAGGCTGACGCAGCCGCAGACCGTCTTCGCCAAACAGATAGGCGTTGGCGGCGTCAAAGTGCAGGCCGACTGGCAGGCCCGTTATAATGTGCTGTGCATTGGCGGGGTCGAGCTTTGCCGTCAACTCCTGTGAAGTTCCGGGCGCTTTCATATAGATCAGCACTTCCGAGCCAAGAAATTCGATCCGTGAGACGGTCGCACTGATGCCGGTCTTGTCATGCGGAACGATACGGAAATGTTCGGGTCTGATGCCGATGCGAACTTGGGTGCCGAAATGGGCGGCAACGCCTTGCAGAATGGCGTGGCCTGCAAAATGAACAAGGCCGTTATCGCTGATCACGGCATCAAGAATATTGATGCGGGGCGTGCCGATGAACTGCGCGACCTCGATATGGCGCGGATCGTTATAGATCGCGGTTGGCGTGTCGATCTGAAGCAGTTTGCCGCCCATCATGACCGCAACGCGGTCGGCCATGCTGAGTGCTTCTGCCTGATCGTGTGTAACGTAGATGGTTGGCACGCCTGCACGACGATGCAGTTCGACGATTTCCGCACGGGTGTGAACACGTAGATTGGCATCAAGATTGGAGAGTGGCTCGTCCATCAGGAACGCACCCGGCTGGCGGACGAGCGCGCGGGCGAGAGCCACACGTTGGCGCTGACCTCCAGACATCTGACCCGGCTTGCGATCAAGCAAATGGTCTATTTTCAAGCTGGTCGCAGTGGCTCTGACCTGTTTCTGAATAGAAGCTCGCTTTTTCCTCTGGCTGGGAATAAGTGGGCCAATGATCGGCATGCGCTCCATCGTTGTGAGATCGCGCATGGCGAGCGGTACAGCAATGTTCTGTGCTGCTGTCAGATGCGGATAAAGGGCGTATGACTGGAAGACCATCGCCATATTGCGGTCGGCTGGATGCGCTGCGGTAATGTCACGCCCAGCAATGGCGATGCTGCCTTCGTCTGCGTGGTCCAGCCCGGCCAGAATGCGCAGCAATGTGCTTTTGCCGCAGCCGGAAGGGCCAACGAGAGCGATGAATTCACCCTCCGCCGCTTCTAGGGAAATACCATCGAGAATGCGGTTGGCACCATAGGATTTGCTGATGTCTCGAAGGGTGAGCGTGCTCACTGGCTGGCCTCCGCAATGAGTTCTTCTGCTTCACCATCGCCGGTGTGTTGCGGATAGACTTCATGCACCACGTCATCGATGACGTAAGGGGTGAGCTCTTCGATGCGGACGATTTCGCTTGTTACGGTTTCACCGAGCTCGTGAATGGCAGCGCCGAGGATACGTTCGCCGGGCAGGTCGCGTTCCATTGGCCCGACGATGAAGGCGGCTGCGGGTGCCCAGATGTAGCTGATGCCGTCGGCGGTGCCTTCCCAGGCGCGGTGCAGATGACCACTGGCGTGAAGCTTCACATTATGGGCTTTGAAAAGATCGTAAAGACGCTGGCGAGGGGCCGGGCTAATACCCCAGTAACCCGTATCACCTTCGTTCGGTGCATCGACGAAAACAGGCTTGTGTGCAAAGACTGCAACCGGCTTGCCGTCG
Organism: Brucella pituitosa; assembly: GCF_965577835.1. Lineage (NCBI taxonomy): Bacteria > Pseudomonadati > Pseudomonadota > Alphaproteobacteria > Hyphomicrobiales > Brucellaceae > Brucella > Brucella pituitosa. The sequence continues at coordinate 668,764 of NZ_OZ264092.1, read as the reverse complement.
CTATTGTTCAGTTCAGCTTCCAGCCACTGAAACTGTTCTTCTTCTTCAGTGGAGTCTGCGCCGATGATCAGGCTGTTGAGACCAATAATGCGCCAGTCGCCGAAATCCTTCGCCCAATAATCCGGGCCGAAATGCGTACGCCAGCGTGCAAGGCGCAGCGGGTTAACGGGCTGGTGACTGCCGGGAAGATGACCGATGTCATGATTACCGGGCAGGCTCAACACAGGCGCAGGGAGCTCTGCAATACGATCGCGGCAGAAAATCAGGTCAGTTTCGACATCGGCTCCGTCGACGGTCAGGTCCCCGGTATGAATGATGAGATCCGGCTTCTGCTGTTCGACCCACGCTACCAGTGGGGGCCAGTTGCTGTTGAAGTGCGATTTGGCAGGGCTGAGGTGAGTGTCTGTAATCTGAACGATCCGCAAGATGGCGCTCCTTCCTGAATAAGGGTGCGCGCAGCACGTGCCGTTTGGGCATTCATCGGGGATAGCTGCGGCCTTGCGAGGGCTTCTATGCCTCTTCTGTGACAGGTTCGATGCAGTGTGGTGATAGTTTAGTGACAGGCCCTGTGAATGTTGCCAGCGAAAGTGATTTGCTGTTTTTACAAGCAAGGCGGACTTGCATCTGCCTGCAGTTTAGGCTGCTCTTATATCGCTGATATAGAGTTTCGGTTCGGTGATAAATCTATAAAATATTGAATTTATTTATGTTTTTTTGATTTTCAAGCTATGCATAAAACGCATAGCTGCATTGCCATAAAGTTGCATTGCCAAAACAATAAGCAAAGTGCATATAAAGATCATCTCAGCGCTGCGTTTCCTCCTCCCATTTTACGCAGGCTGAGTGTTCCCCTCTGGAGGTTTGCCTCAAAGGCACCTTCAAAACTCAAAGCCAGACATTTGTCTGGCTTTTTTTTTGGCTTTTCGCCAGATCTTGGTTTTTCTCTTGAGGTGAAGATACGAAAAGGGGCCTTTCGGCCCCTTCGTCATTTGTATTTTTAGCTTTTAACGCAGGCTTGCGCAGAAGCGCTGAATGCGTGAGCAGGCTTCTTCAAGCAGTTCATCAGATGTCGCATAGGAAATGCGGAAGTTTGGTCCAAGACCGAAAGCCGAGCCGTGAACGACGGCAACGCCTTCTGCTTCTAGCAGTTCGGTCACGAAGTCTTCGTCAGTCTCAATCACCTTGCCCGCTTCAGTCTTCTTACCGATGAGGCCAGCGCATGACGGATAAACGTAGAACGCACCCTCAGGTGTCGGGCAGTGAATGCCTTTGGCCTGGTTGAGCATGGAAACAACCAGATCGCGACGAGCCTGGAAGATTTCCTTGTTCTTCGGAATGAAGTCCTGTGTGCCGTTCAGCGCTTCAACAGCCGCCCACTGAGCGATGGAGCAAGCGCCAGAGGTCTGCTGACCCTGCACCATATCCATGGCCTTGATGAGCTGCAGCGGGCCCGCTGCGTAGCCGATGCGCCAGCCGGTCATGGCATAGGCCTTCGACACGCCGTTCATGGTGAGCGTGCGGTCATAAAGCGAAGGTTCAACCTGTGCGGGCGTCGTGAAGACGAAATCGCCATAGACCAGATGTTCATACATGTCGTCGGTCAGGATCCAGACCTGCGGATGACGAACGAGAACTTCGGTCAGGGCCTTCAGTTCTGCTTCGGTGTATGCCGAGCCGGTTGGGTTCGATGGCGAGTTGAAAATGAGCCACTTGGTCTTCGGCGTGATGGCCTTTTCAAGATCAGCAGCGGTGAGCTTGAAATTGTCTTCGATCTTCGTGTTGACGAAAACCGGGGTGCCGCCGTTGATCGCAACCATTTCCGGGTAGCTCACCCAGTATGGCGCAGGGACGATCACTTCATCGCCTGGGTTCAGCGTCGCCATGAAGGCGTTGAACAGGATCTGCTTGCCGCCGGTGCCGACGATAACCTGTTCTGGCTTATAGTCGAGGCCGTTTTCGCGCTTGAACTTGGCAACGATAGCCTGACGCAGCTCAGGGATACCAGCAACAGGGGTGTACTTGGTTTCGCCGCGATTGATCGCGTCGATGGCAGCTTGCTTGATATTGTCTGGAGTGTCGAAATCGGGCTCGCCCGCTCCGAGACCGATCACGTCCTTGCCCTTAGCTTTCAGTTCACGTGCTTTCTGGCTGACCGCAATGGTCGCAGATGGCTTTACACGAGAAAGGGCGTCGGCGAGAAATGCCATGATAGATCTCCATAGATGGCAGGATCAGATAACCGGCACCGGGCGCGGTCCGGTTTTGCGGACTTTCTATGTCGCATTGGCGCACGAATCGCAACAAAAGCTTTGCAGTTTCGCAATAAATTCCGGTTTCTCGTGAGAATGTGTTGCTGAAAAGTTCTGATCCATCAATGCCACGAACATATTGTTTCAATGAAACTGATTGGACAGCTTTCAATCTGATGGACATGTTATACCGGCACAGGAGAAGCAGATGCTTACAATCTATTCACAGCCCGATTCCGGAAACTGCTATAAGCCACGGCTTTTGCTCGCCAAACTGGGAAAGACGTTTAAGCACGTCACTGTTTCGTCGCTCGACGGTTCGACGCGAACACCCGAATATCTGGCGAAAAATCCGAACGGCAAAGTTCCGCTGCTGGAACTTGATGATGGCCGGTTCATTGCCGAATCGAATGCGATGCTGCTCTATCTGGCTGAGAACACCCGCTACCTGCCGAAGGATGCCTATGAACGGGCACTCGTTTATCAATGGCTGTTCTTCGAACAATATAGCCATGAGCCCTATGTTGCTGTTCGTCGCGCCTTGATGGTCTATCCGGAGCGTGCACGTGATGCGACGCCTGAACGTCTTGCATCGACGCTTGTGGGTGGAGACAAAGCGCTGGCCGTAATGGAAGAGCAGCTGAAAAAGACGCCGTTTCTAGTTGGTAATAGCCTGACGGTCGCTGATATTGCTCTTTATGCTTATACGCATGAGGCCCATCGGGGTGGTTTCAACATGGAGCTCTATCCGGCGGTCAATGCGTGGCTTGCCCGTGTGGCTGCGGATGAGGGACATGTCTCGCTGGACTGGTTGCCGTAGGGGTTTAGAGCGGTCCCAGTTAAGATTGAACCGTTGGAACCGCTCTAGAGCGTGTCGCGTTTAATCGCACCCATGGTGCTCGCTCTAGATTCTTTTAATTGCCGCATGTTCGCGAACGTTAAATGAATCCATTTAACTGCGACATGCTTTAGCTATTTGTTTTACGTATTATCCAACGCAAAACTGCTTCACACTTTTGCTGGAAATGCTCTAATCCGCCATAAGGTCGCGCAAGCTGCGCGTGGCCATTAGTTTATAGGCCTCTATCAGCGCATTGCTTTCGTTTTCCGAAACGTCGACGGCGATGCGCATGGTGGATTCGCCAAAATGCATCAGCAGGAAGGCCGTTTCGTCCAGTTGCGCTGATACCTTGCCGGGGGCGATCCGGCGGATCGTATCTGCGAGCAACTTGCCGTTCTGCCTGCTTTCGGCAATTTCCAGCTTTGACAGGGACTTGTCGGTCTGCGTGGCCGACCAGATGTCGCGCATTGCTGGTTCCAGCCGCATCAACGCCAGATATTCGTCAATCAATGCATTGAATGCGACGATCAGTTCATCGACCGAATTCGCCGCTGCAAGGCCGTCCTCGATGCACTGGCGCGATTGCGCATTGCAGCTTTCAAACAGATAGCGGATCAGGGCGCTTTTATCGGGGAAGTATTGATAGAGCGCACCGATCGAAATGCCTGCCTGCTGTGCAATCTCGCTCATCTTGAGACTGTCGCTGCCTTTGGCGGCGATCAGCGCCGTGGCGCATTCCGTTATGCGCCGGATTTTTTCCTGTGCACGGCTTTGACTAGGGGTGCGGCGCAGGACGGTCGCACCGATTGTTTCTGTTTCCGTATCTGAATTCTGCTTCATGACCGACTCACATTTTCATCTTGACAGAATATGAGGATTGCTCACATATTGCAAATATGAGAGTTACTCATATTTTGGGAGATGAAGATGAATACACATCGCAATGATCGTTATCTGGTGATTGGCGCTACCGGCAAAACCGGTAGGAGGGTTGCAGAAAAGCTGCGAGGGAAGGGGCTTTCGGTTCGCGCGGTATCGCGCAGTACCGGGATAGTTTTTGACTGGAACAATCAATCAACGTGGGCTGCGGCGCTTGATGGCATCACGAGTGCCTATGTCACATATCAGCCGGATCTGGCCTTGCCGGGTGCCGTGGATGTTATCCGCGCGTTCCTGTCTACGGCTAAGAAGGTTGGCGTGAACCATGTCGTGCTTCTCTCTGGGCGAGGAGAGGAGGAGGCCGAGGCTGCGGAACAGGTTCTTCAAACTTCCGGTTTGGACTGGACTGTGCTGCGTGCCAGCTGGTTCATGCAGAACTTCAGCGAAAATTACATGCGTGACGAATTGCTTTTAGGCTCGCTGACCTTGCCGGTTGGTCCCACAAAAGAGCCGTTTATTGATGCCGACGATATCGCCGATGTCGCCGTTGCTGCCCTTACCGAAACAGTACATCACAACAAGCTCTATGAACTCACCGGCCCGGAACTGTTCAGTTTCAGCGAGGCAATAAGCGAGATAGCCGAGGCGACAGGTAAAGAGCTGTCATTCAACCCGGTCTCGTTCGCCGATTATGAGACAGCGCTGCGTGAACAGGCATTGCCGGAAGATGTCATCACGCTTTTGCGCTATCTTTTCACCGAGCTTTTTGATGGTCGCAATGCCAGTGTGGCGCATGGCGTGCAGGAAGCTCTTGGACGAAAGCCGCGTCGGTTTGCAGATTTCGCCCGCAAGGCGGCCATTGAAGGCACATGGGAGGGACAATCATGACTACGAGTTTTCAACTGCTTGTTCTGCTGACGGCATGGGGAAGCGCGATTACAGGCGGTATCTTCTATGCGTTCTCTAGTTTCGTGATGGCTGCACTAGCACGCATTCCGGCGAATGCGGGAATAACGGCGATGCAGTCGATCAATATCACTGTTATCAACGGCACGTTCTTTGCGGCCTTTTTCGGCACGGCGTTGCTATGTCTGGCAATTATTGCGCTGGGCTTAATGGGCTTCGGGAGCCTATCGAAATGGGCGATGATTGGCGCTGCCGTCTATCTTGTCGGCACTATTGGCGTCACGATGGTTTTGAATGTGCCGCTGAACAACCAGCTCGCGGCGATGGATGCCAGTGCCGCCACGTCGGCTGATATCTGGCTTACTTATGTGCGCGACTGGACCCTATGGAATCACGTCCGCACCATTGCTGCGCTGATTGCGGCCCTTATTCTGGGCGCGAGCGCGATGGCGAGGGTGTAAGCAGAAAAGCGGACAAATAAAAAAGCGGGCCCGAGGACCCGCCTTTTCTCTGCCTTACGGCAAAAATTATGCTGCGACGAGGTTGTCGGCAGACGAACGGCCCGAACGACGGTCCTGTACGATTTCGTACGTAACCTTCTGGCCTTCATCGAGCGTGGCCAGACCAGCGCGCTGAACAGCGGAAATGTGGACGAATACGTCCGTGCCGCCCTGATCAGGCTGAATGAAGCCGAAGCCCTTGGTCGTGTTGAACCACTTAACTGTTCCCGTAGCCATGGGAAATTCCTTTGTAACATTAGTAGTAGTTAGTCCGTATGCTTCGCACACGTCCCTGTGAATCGAATTTATGGACAGGAGATCGTCAGGAAGCACGGCAGGCCGGGCGGGTCGCAAAGTCACTTGACCGAAAAATCGATGACAAGACTATATGCGACAAATTTGACCAACACAAGACAGCCCGTGCTATCTCTAAAGGCCTATTTTTGTAATGCTTTTCCCCATTCCCAAGCCAATGCGAGCACTTGCTTCTATCAAAGGCAGCCAGAACAATTTGAAAAGAATTGGTTTGTTTCCGTCACTGGGAAACATTTCATAATGGTACCATTGATCGGGAAAACTGCCATCCAACGGTAGATGAAAGCAGTGACGATGATGTGTTTCGGTGTGGGTAGGCTCGATATATTCGTAGGTCACACTTTCAAGACTACGCATGCCGGAGGTCTTCAGGATACCGGTTTCTTCATGAAACTCACGATAGGCTGCAGCTTGGATTGCTTCGCCGTCATCGACAGTTCCGCCCGGAACCTGAAGCGGCATGTCTGGATTTTCCGGCTCGCTGAAGACGAGTAACTCTTTGTTCCATGTGGCGTAAATCAGAACTTTATCAATTGCTTTGGCAGATGCGGTCATCGGAAGCCTTCGCGCGATTTGTACTTTGTACTATCGTGTCAGGATTAGGGGTCACGCAAAAGTTCCAAAATATTGCTATAGAGCGCTATGGGAATTGGTTAAGAAAACGCGATGAAGTCTTGCTTTTAGAGCTGGAATTTGCCCGCAACGTTTCACATCTGCCCAAACAATTTTGATGAGGGAAGACTTGGTGTCGAAGTCAAAGCAGAAAAAGCCGCACGGGCTCGATAGCGCTAATCAGAAAGCTGATAGCGGCATGCAGGACGGCAGTGATCTATTTTCGCAAGCGCGCATGATGATGAGCGCCTTCTGGGTCTCACCTGTTCGCAACCAGTTGATTGCGCTGGGAACTGGTATTTTTGTTCTGATCGTTTTGATCGCCGTAGGGCAGGTTGCAATCAATCGCTGGAACGTACCGTTCTATAATGCTTTGTCAGATCGCAATCTGAGTGCCTTCTTTCATCAGCTTCTGATCTTTTTTGCTATCGCCGGATCGGTCCTTCTTCTGAATGTCTCTCAGACCTGGCTGAACCAGATGTTCAAGCTGAAGCTGCGAGAAGGGCTGGCGCGTGACTTGGTCGGCGAATGGTTGCAGCCGGGGCGAGCGTTCCGTCTTGCGAAGGCTGGCGAAATTGGCGTTAATCCCGATCAGCGATTGCAGGAGGATGCGCGTCATCTTGCTGAGACTACAAGCGATCTGGGCATCAATCTGCTGCAATCCACCGTCATTCTCGTAAGCTTCGTTGGCGTCCTGTGGTCTCTGTCGAGCGGCTTTGTATTCCACCTTTGGGGCTATAGTTTTTCCATACCGGGCTATATGGTTTGGGCGGCGGTTTTTTATGCGGGTTCTGCATCGCTGCTGTCATGGTTTGTGGGCCGTAGTCTCGTCAATCACAACGCCAATCGCTACGCGCGGGAGGCTGACTTCCGGTTCTCATTGATGCGGGTGAATGAGCACATCGATGCTGTCACATTGGCACGTGGCGAGGCTGATGAACGCCGCAGACTGGACCTTGATCTTGATGCAGTGCTTTTGGCTATCAAGCGAATTGTCATTGCAACGACCAATCTGACATGGGTTACGGCCGGCTATGGCTGGTTTACCATTGTGGCCCCGATCCTTGTTGCAGCACCTGTCTATTTTTCGGGCGGGCTGACGTTTGGCGGTTTGATGATGGCCGTCGGCGCTTTCACGCAGGTGCATAATTCGCTGCGCTGGTTTGTCGATAATTTCGGAGCGATTGCCGATTGGCGCGCAACATTGCTGCGCGTGGCGAGCTTTCGACAAGCCATATTGCGGATGGATGAAATTGGCCACATCGATCGGCAGATAGTTCTGGAAACCAACGAGGACGAGCGACTGACGGTTGATGCCCTGTCTATTGCCGTGCCTGATGGGTGTCTCAATCTGGTTGAGACGAATGTCAGCATCAATCCCGGTGAACGCCTGTTTGTGACTGGCGCAACTGAAACTGAACGCAGCCGGTTTTTCCGCGCGCTTGGTGGCTTGTGGCCTTGGGGGAGCGGGCGGATCGGATTGCCTGCTGGAGATCGCGTGGTGTTCATTCCGCATGCACCCTATATCCCGCCCGGCAATCTCCACGATGCTGTGGTCTATCCGTTGAGTGCCGCTGATTTCTCAAAAAATCAGGTGGCGGACGTGTTGAAGCTTGCCGGATTGGAGCGACTTGTACCCCAGATAGACCGTGTTCTGCGATGGGATCGCACGCTGACTGATGATGAACAACAGAGCCTGGCTCTGGCCCGGCTTGTGCTGCAAAATCCAAGCTGGATTGTGATTGATGGTACGCTGGATGGGATGGATGAAGAGGCGCGAAAGCGCGCTTATGCCATTCTGACAGGCCCGTTAAAGGACGCTGCTGTCATTCATATTGGCAAAGGTCTGGGCCATAACGGTCTGTTCACGCGACAATTGCATCTGGCAATGGACTTGCAGGCGGATCCGCTTCGGTTGCCCCATCAAGCGGAAGCGGCTGCATAAGAGCCGCCTGTAATATTTATCAAAAGCAAAAGGCCGCAGATTGTTGTCCGCGGCCTTTTTCATTCTCGTGTAATTATTTGCTTTTGCGCATTATCCTACGCAAAACCGTTTCACCCTTTTCGGGATGCGCTTTAATCGCGGAAGTAATCCTGAAGTGGACGAACCTCCAGCGATCCTGCCTTAAGAGCAGCAATGGCTTCAGCGGCAGCTTCGGCACCGGCCATTGTCGTGTAGTAAGGCAGTTTCTGCATCAGCGTTGCACGGCGGATCGACTTTGAGTCGGACACTGCGCTAGCGCTGTCGGTCGTGTTGAAGACCAAATGGATCTGGCGGTTGCGGATCGCGTCTTCCACATGCGGGCGACCTTCGATGACCTTGTTGATCTTGGTCGATTCCACGCCATTCGCTTCAAGGAACTGTTGTGTTCCACCTGTCGCCATGACCTTGAAGCCGATGCTGACCAGTTTGCGTACAGCACCAAGTACACGTTCCTTGTCCTCATCGCGCACCGATACGAAGACGGTGCCTTCGCGTGGCAGTTCAACACCTGCACCGAGCTGCGCCTTGGCAAATGCCAGTGCGTAGTCGTAATCGAGGCCCATGACCTCGCCGGTCGAGCGCATTTCCGGTCCGAGCAAAGTGTCAACGCCGGGGAAGCGGGCGAATGGGAACACGGCTTCCTTGACTGCGATGTGCGGGCGTGCGGTTGGCTGAGGCTTGCCGCCATAAGCATTGAGTGCTGCATCGAGGCTTTCACCGGCCATGACGCGGGCTGCAACCTTGGCAATCGGCGTGCCGATGGTCTTGGCAACGAATGGAACCGTACGCGATGCACGCGGATTGACTTCAAGGATGAAGATTTCGTCGTCCTTGATGGCAAACTGCACGTTCATCAGTCCGCCGACATTGAGTGCCTTAGCAAGCAATGCTGTCTGGCGTTCGAGTTCAGCAACAATTTCTGGCGAAAGCGTATGAACCGGCAGTGAGCAGGCACTGTCGCCGGAGTGAATGCCAGCTTCTTCGATATGCTCCATGATGCCGGAAACATAGCTTTCCTTGCCATCGCAGAGGCAGTCGACATCCACTTCGATAGCCTGCGTCAGATAGGTGTCGAACAAAAGTGGGTTCTTGCCGAGAAGCGTATTGATCTGGCCGGTCTTGTCGTTCGGATATTTGGCCTTGATGTCTTCCGGCACCAGTTCAGGAACGGTATCGAGAAGATAGGTCTGCAAGCCGCGCTCGTCATGAATGATCTGCATGGCGCGGCCACCAAGAACATAAGACGGGCGGACGACCAGAGGGAAGCCAAGATCAGCAACGATCAGGCGAGCTTGCTCTACTGAATAGGCAATGCCGTTCTTTGGCTGGTTGAGGCCGAGCTTGATCAGCAGCTTCTGGAAGCGATCACGATCTTCTGCAAGATCGATAGCGTCAGGCGAAGTTCCGAGGATCGGAATGCCAGCCTTTTCCAGCGCATTGGCGAGCTTGAGCGGGGTCTGGCCGCCGAACTGAACGATGACGCCGTGCAGCGTGCCCTTTTCCTGCTCAACGCGCAGGATTTCCAGTACGTCTTCTGCCGTCAGCGGCTCGAAATAGAGGCGGTCGGACGTGTCATAATCAGTTGAAACCGTTTCCGGGTTGCAGTTGATCATGATGGCTTCATAGTCTGCATCATTGAGTGCGAAGGCCGCATGGCAGCAGCAATAGTCGAACTCGATGCCCTGACCAATACGGTTTGGACCGCCACCGAGAATGACGACCTTCTTGCGATCCGATACTTCGGCTTCCGAACGCGGCTGACCGACAAAAGGCGTTTCATAGGTCGAGTACATGTATGCGGTCGGCGATGCGAATTCGGCTGCACATGTGTCGATGCGCTTATAGACCGGATGAACGTCGAGCTTGCTACGCAGCTTTGCCACATCTTCGGCATCTTTGCCGATCAGGCTCGCGAGACGTGCATCTGAGAAGCCCATGGCTTTCAGCATACGCAGGTTTTCGGCATCCTGCGGCAGGCCGTGTTCGCGGATACGTGCTTCCGTGTTGACGATGGCTTCGATCTGCTCAAGGAACCAAGGATCGATCTTGGAGGCGTCATGAACCTGTTCTGTGGTCAGGCCGAGGCGCATTGCCTGTGCGACCATGCGCAGACGGTCCGGCGTAGGCGTGCCGATCGCTGCGCGGATAGCGTTCTTTTCGTCGCCGTCTTCAATGCCCGGAATGGTGATTTCGTCAAGACCTGTCAGGCCGGTTTCAAGACCGCGCAGCGCCTTCTGCAAGCTTTCCTGGAAAGTACGACCAATGGCCATGACTTCACCAACCGACTTCATGGCGGTGGTCAGGATTGGCGAGGAGCCAGGGAACTTTTCAAACGCAAAGCGTGGGATCTTGGTGACGACATAGTCAATCGACGGTTCGAACGATGCAGGCGTTGCGCCGCCGGTGATGTCGTTGTCGAGCTCGTCGAGTGTGTAGCCAACGGCAAGCTTGGCTGCAACCTTGGCAATCGGGAAACCGGTTGCCTTGGAAGCCAGAGCCGAGGAGCGCGATACGCGCGGGTTCATTTCAATCACGATCATACGGCCATTGGCCGGGTTGATCGCGAACTGCACGTTCGAACCACCGGTTTCAACGCCGATCTCGCGCAGTACCGCAATCGAGGCGTTACGCATGATCTGGTATTCTTTGTCGGTCAGCGTCAGGGCAGGGGCAACGGTGATACTGTCGCCTGTATGCACGCCCATTGGATCGAGGTTTTCAATCGAGCAGATGATAATGCAGTTGTCCGCCTTGTCGCGGACGACTTCCATTTCATATTCCTTCCAGCCGAGGACTGATTCTTCGATCAGCACTTCGGTGGTTGGCGACGCGTCGAGGCCGCGCTCAATGATTTCGAAGAATTCCTGACGGTTATAGGCAATGCCGCCGCCGGTGCCGCCGAGCGTGAAGCTCGGGCGGATGATTGCTGGGAGGCCAACCACATCCATTGCTTGCGCAGCCTTGGCAAGCGCGTGGCTCATGTAGCGTTGCTTGCGCTCGACTTCGCCGAGCTGCCATTCGGTTTCAAGCTTGTCGAGTGCCTTGTCCAGATCCTCGCCGGAATACTGCGACTTCACTTCGTTGCGCTTGGTTTCGTGGCGCTTGCGATCTTCTTCTTTGATCTCGGTCGCGTTGGCGAGCATCGAGGTGGGTGTGTCGAGGCCAATTTTTTCCATGGCTTCGCGGAAAAGCGCGCGGTCTTCTGCCTTGTCGATGGCTTCTGCATGGGCGCCGATCATCTCGACGTTATAGCGCTCAAGTACACCCATACGGCGCAGCGAAAGTGCGGTATTGAGTGCGGTCTGTCCGCCCATTGTCGGCAAGAGCGCATCGGGGCGTTCCTTGGCGATAATCTTGGCGACAACTTCCGGCGTGATCGGTTCGATATAAGTCGCATCTGCCAAATCCGGATCGGTCATGATCGTGGCCGGATTGGAGTTAACGAGGATGATGCGGTAGCCTTCTTCTTTGAGCGCCTTACAAGCCTGCGTACCCGAATAATCGAACTCGCAAGCCTGACCGATAACAATGGGCCCCGCGCCGATAATCAGGATCGATTTGATATCTGTACGTTTCGGCATGGGGGCGTCTTCCTTGTTCTTAGCCTGCCAGAAAAGCCCGCACGGTTTACCGGCGGGTTGGCAGAGAGAAATTCTGTGGGCTAAGCTGGCCTTATAGGCAATGATGACCCAAAGCGGAACCCCACAAATGCCCTTATTTAAAAGAAAATGCGGGCATTCACGAAAATTCGCAAACAAGGCTCCGATTTGCAACCTTTCATCGCTTCATATGTTGCGATCATGTCTTTGTTTGTGATTGGTTTTGCCATTTACTTTTTATGTTGCCCTGCCAACTGTTTGTGCGACAATTGTATGCAATAGATTGCTGCTGTCTTTTAATGAGACGGCACTGTGAAGGGGAGTTGGTCAATGCGTTGGCAAGGCCGTAGACAAAGCGACAATGTGGAAGATGTTCGGGGGCAACAAAGCGGCGGCCTTGGCGGTGGTTTTGGTCGCGGTGGCGGCATGGGCGGCGGGCCGGGCTTCCGGATCGTTCGCGGTGGCGGCATTTCCGGGATTCTCATTCTCGTTGTGATGTTTTTCGTGTTGCGTGCATTTGGCATTGATCCACTGCCATTCCTGTTCGGTGATGGCAGTATCAACTCCACGCAGACTCAGCAGAGCAGCGGCCGCACGGCGGCTGAAGGCGGTAAGGTTGCCAATGATGAGGCGACGCAGTTTGCACGCACTGTTCTGGCCGAAACAGAAGATGTCTGGAGCGGCATTTTCCAGTCGCGCGGGCAAACTTATACACCGCCAACAATGGTCCTGTTTTCCGATGGTGTGCGTTCAGCCTGCGGTATGGCTTCTTCGGCATCTGGCCCGTTCTATTGTCCCGGCGACCGTAAGCTTTATCTCGATCTGACCTTTTTCAATGAACTCGCCAATCGCTTTGGTGCTTCGGGCGATTTCGCCAATGCCTATGTGATTTCGCATGAAGTGGGGCACCACGTTCAGAATTTACTCGGCATTCTGCCGCGTTTTAACCAGATGCGTCAGCAGATGAATGAAGCACAGGCTAATCAGATGTCGGTGCGTGTTGAGTTGCAGGCAGACTGCTTTGCAGGTGTCTGGGGCTACTACACGGATCAGAAGGGCATTCTGGAAGCGGGTGACCTCGAAGAAGCGATTAATGCTGCCCACCAGATTGGTGACGATACGCTGCAAAAGAGAAGTCAGGGTTATGTTGTACCTGAAAGCTTCAACCACGGCACATCGGCGCAGCGTGCCAAATGGTTCCAGCGTGGTTTTGAGAGCGGAAAGATCGAATCTTGCGACACGTTCAGCGGTGATATCTAACCAGTTCTTATAGTACGAAAGAAAGAAAGGCGGCTCAGGTCGCCTTTTTATATGGGCGATAGGCGACGGCCCGCATTAATTTTACTGAGCATCGGGCTTGCTGCGGAATAATTTCCCTTGTAAAATTTAACGGCAGCGCGGCCCTATTCATAGCCATTCGTGACGCTCAGTTTTGAGCGGCGATTGTGCGCGATCCTTTCCAAAAATCAAATCATTATGCTTTCTTGCGGCTTGTCCGCATGTGCATTTCAGGTGTTTCATGCATAATCCCCAGTTCGTGCGGCGGGGCCTGTTACTCGTCTTTATGACCCTTTTTCTCGATATTATCGGCATTGCGATCATCATGCCGGTTCTACCGACTTATCTTGAAGAACTTACCGGCGCGGATATCAGCACTGCGGCTGTTGATGGCGGCTGGTTGTTGCTGGTTTATGCGGCAATGCAGTTTTTGTTTGCGCCGATGATCGGCAATCTCAGTGACCGCTTTGGCCGACGTCCAGTGTTGCTGGCTTCGATCTTCACCTTTGCGATCGATAATCTGATTTGCGCACTCGCAACCACCTATTGGATGCTGTTTATCGGCCGTGTACTGGCAGGTATCAGCGGGGCCAGTTTCGCTACGGCGTCCGCCTATATTGCCGATGTTAGCGATGACAGTAATCGTGCACGCAATTTCGGTCTTATCGGCATTGCCTTCGGGGTAGGTTTTGCACTTGGCCCGGTTCTGGGCGGGTTGCTCGGCGAATTTGGCCCACGTGTACCGTTTTACGGGGCAGCATTTCTGTCGTTCATCAATTTCATTTTGGCCTATTTTCTGTTGCCTGAAACATTGTCACAGGAAAACAGACGCACGTTCCAGATCGCTCGCGCTAATCCTTTGGGTGCGCTCAAACAGATGCAGACCTATCCGGGTATCGGCTGGGTGATATTGGTGTTCTTTCTGTTCTGGCTTGCCCATGCGGTCTATCCATCGGTTTGGGCATTTGTGGGTGCCTATCGCTATAACTGGAGCGAAGCGCAGATCGGTTTGTCGCTTGGTCTTTTTGGCATTGGAGCGGCTGTTGTCATGGCGCTTGTGCTTCCAAGGGTCCTGCCGGTTCTCGGCGAAAGGCGCACGGCAATTATTGGCGTGCTGTTTTCATGCTTCGGCATGATTGGTTACGCAATCGCCTGGCAAGGCTGGATGGTTTACGCGGTTATCTTTCTGACTGCACTGGAAGGTTTGGCCGATCCGCCATTGCGCAGTATTGCTGCGGGTAAGGTGCCGCCTTCCGCTCAGGGTGAGTTGCAGGGGGCGCTGACAAGTGTTTCGAGCATAACGACCATTATTGGTCCGCTTATCTTCACGCAGCTCTTCGCTGTGTTCACCGGCATGAATGCGCCGCTTGTCTTTGCTGGAATGCCTTATGCTGTTGGCGCCGGGCTGATCTTCCTCGCCCTTGTTATTGTCGTGGCAAGGGTGCGCCCAGCTGAATCGGTTAAGATCACAGACGTGTAAATGCTTCTGCGAGTAAAAAAGGCCGGAGCATCAGCTCCGGCCTTTTCTTTTATTAACAGAAGGTTAATTCGCTTTATTCAGATTGCGATTCACGCCGCCTGTTCGCGTTCTGGCAGAAGAGCTTCGCCCTTCTTTTCGCGGATCAGATTGATGAACCGGCGGAAGAGGTAGTGGCTGTCCTGTGGGCCAGGAGAGGCTTCCGGGTGATGCTGTACCGAGAAGACCGGCTTGCCGATAACACGCAGACCGCAATTGGTGCCGTCAAACAGCGAAACATGTGTTTCTTCGACATGCTCTGGCAGGCTGTCGGAATCGACCGCAAAGCCGTGGTTCATCGATACGATTTCTACCTTGCCGGTGGTGTAGTCCTTGACCGGATGGTTTGCGCCATGATGACCCTGATGCATCTTTTCGGTCTTGGCACCGAGCGCCAATGCCAGCATCTGATGACCGAGGCAGATGCCGAAGACTGGCAATTCGCTGTCTACGAGCTTCTGGATCGTTGGCACGGCATATTCGCCGGTTGCTGCCGGGTCGCCGGGACCATTGGAAAGGAAGATGCCGTCTGGATTATAGGCGAGAACATCTTCTGCCGTGGCCGTGGCTGGCAATACTGTGACCTTGGCACCAAGGCCTGACAGCAGACGCAGAATGTTACGCTTCACACCGAAGTCGAGCGCGACAACATGATATTGCGTGGCTGATTGCTCGCCGTAGCCGTCTTCCAGCGTCCACGGTGTCTGGTCCCAAGTGAGGCTCTGGCCGATGGTGACATCCTTTGCCAGATCGAGATTTTCCAGACCGCTCCAGTTTGCAGCGCGGGCCTTGAGCGCGTCGATGTCGAACTTGCCGTCAGGATCATGGGCGATGACCGCATTCTGCGCACCGCGCTCACGGATAAGCGAGGTGAGGGCGCGCGTATCGATGTCAGCCAGTGCGATGACGCCGCGGTGCTTCAGCCATGCGTCGAGATTTTCCGAAGCGCGGAAATTGGATGGGTTGGTGATGTCGGCTTTGAAAATTGCGCCCACAGCGCCGTGACGATTGGCAGGGGTGAGGTCTTCCACGTCTTCCGCATTGGTGCCTACATTGCCGATATGCGGGAAGGTGAAAGTAACGATCTGTCCTGCATAGGATGGATCGGTCAGAATTTCCTCATAGCCGGTGAGAGCAGTGTTGAAGACCACTTCGGCTTCAATTGCTCCCGTTGCGCCTAGGCCTTTGCCTTCAATCACTGTGCCATCAGCAAGCACAAGAACGGCGGTTCGCTTTGCAGTCGTCCAGGGTGCTGTCTTCGATGTGGCTTCGGTCATGGCGTGCACTCCTGTCAGGTTTCGCGCTTGCCGTCTGGCGCGCGTTCTACGTTATCAGTCATGCGGCATGTATCCGTGTTTCAGCCGCCCGATGTCAGACAGCTTGAAAAATGGAGTTTATGGGGCCATATATGCGCCAAAAAGCAGCGGGGATTAAACTTCCCGCCGCGAGCACATGCCGATGTCCTGCTAAGCCCTGAGCAATAGAGAAACTTGGGCGCGGGGTCAATCGTTTGAACGCAAGCTTTTCAGGAAATTATGAGAGTGATGTCTCATAATTTCTATGATGGTTGTTCTGACAGGTCGGATTAGGCGTGTGATTGCTTTATGGCCCCGGTTCTGGATACAAGGGCTCTGATTTTTCATTATTACGCATGACGTCATTGGAAAGGCGAGTTTTTGCTTTTTCGGCGATATGCGCTAACACCGTCAGGAGAGACGTATGCTTCGCCAGGAGATTTCTCAGGCACTCACTCAGGCTATGAAGGCTCAGGATAAGCTGCGCCTGTCGACTTTGCGTCTGATCATGGCTGCGGTGAAGGACCGTGATATTGCCAATCGCGGTGCTGGAAAGGATCCGGTCGGCGATGAAGAGCTGCTCGGCATTTTGGGTAAGATGGTCAAGCAGCGTGAAGAATCTGCGCGCATTTATGAAGAAGGCAACCGTATTGAGCTTGCTGAAGGCGAGCGTGCGGAAATTGTTATCATCAGTGGTTTTCTGCCTGTGCAGATGAGCGATGATGAAGTCAAGAAAGCCTGTGCGGATGTGATCACCGAGATCGGTGCACAGGGTCTGCGCGATATGGGCAAGGTGATGGCAGTGCTCAAAGAGCGCTACGCTGGACAGATGGACTTCTCCAAGGCCAGCGCGCTGGTGAAAACGCTTCTTCAGTAAAAGCGTCTTAGTTTTCAAAGAAAAAGCCCCGCAGATGCGGGGCTTTTTTAGTTTTGTTTCACTGACTTCAAGCGTGTAGAGCCGAGCAATCCTTGTTCTTCAAGGACTGGATAGGCCATGGATGCGAGCAGCGAATTGATCTGCTTCAAATCGCGAATGGTATCGAGATGGATGGTGCTTGTCTCGATGCTGCGGGTTGAACCTTCGCGAAGCCGCGAGAAGTGACGCATACTCGTCTGCTTTTCCAGATCACGCAGATTGTCTTTTTCCTGCACGAGCAGACGTGCGGTGCGACCATCACGCGAGACGATGACGTTGAACGCCATATGCGCGTTGGCAAGCACCATGGCGTGGAAATGGCTCAGTTCCTTCCAGCCTTCCTCGGTGAATTCGAGGTTGTGATCCATCTTCTTCTGAACATGCGCCAGCATGTTGCGCACGATGATATCGCCAACCTGTTCGAGCTTCACACATGCACCCATCAGTTCCTGCATCCGCAAAGCTTCAAACTCATCGAGGTCTTTGGCTGCGAGCTTGGTAAGATAAAGCTTGATGGCTGCATGTTTCTTGTCGACCCGGTCGTCGAGGCTTGCCAGTTCGTTGATGCGCGCCTGATCCGGCTTTTCGTAGAGATCGATAATCCGGCGCAACATGACTTCAATCGTATCGCACACGCCGACGACTTCGCGCGTTGCATTGGCGAGCGCCTGCGAAGGACGATCAAGGACAGCATTATCGAGCGCGCTATACTCTTCGACTTCAAGCGGCTGGGTGGGTGCGTTTTTGTCTGAATTGAGATGAACCAGCGCTTCAGTCGCACGGAGCACCAGTCCAGACAATGGAATGCCTGCGACCATGACAATGACGTTGAACAGAATGTGGGCGTTGACCACCTGTGAAACCGGATCGCCACCAAGGAAGCCAATCGATGGCTTAAACGTTTCAAACAGGATCAACATGAGCAGCGAACCAGCACCGCGCATCAACAGATTGCCGAGCGGCACGACACGGGTCTCAGGTGGTGCGTTGCGGGTCAGGATTGGCGCGATGATGGATGAGCCAAGATTGACGCCAAGCACCATGACGACCGCAAGTTCAGGCGTGATCAGTCCGCGCGATGCGAAAGTGGTCAGCAGGATGACACCCGCGATGCTGGAATGAAACAACCACGTCATCAAAGCTGCCAGAAGATAGGCAGTCACGGGATCGTTGGAGAGATAATCCACGATGACGGGCAGAAGCTCACTCTGGCGCAGTGGCTCTGTCGCCTGTCCTGTCATTTCCAGTGACATGATGAGCAAACCGATGCCAACGAGAATGCGCCCGATCTGACGCCAGTCACGTCGCTCCGTGGTCATGAAAATAGCTGTGCCGGAAACGAGGCAGAGTGGAACCAGCAGTGTCAGATCGTAGCTCAGGATTTTTACAACGAGCGCTGAACCAAGTTCACCACCGCGCACCGCCATCAGGCCTGCAACACCGCTGACAATACCCGATCCGACGAAAGAGCCGACCAGTAGCGTCACAGCTGTCGAGCTCTGTAAGGCAATAGCCAGAATAAGGCCAAAGGCTATCGAAAGCAGCGGATTCTGCATCTGATTGCGCAAGCGGCGACGCAAACGATCACCATAGGCACGCTCCACTCCCGTTCGCACCATGCGCGTCGCCCATAATAGGAGCGCGACTGCACCGGCAAGATGCAAAAGGACCAGAGAACCGTTCACGGAAAAATCCTTTCAGGGTGTGAAGAGAGTTGGATCTCGATTGGGTTAAGCTTACGCAACAAATAAAGAAAAAATATGTTCCGGCTAACCATATTCGTCGGAAATATGAGCCGGAAATGCGCTTAAATCAAGCGTCGCAATTGTAATGTGACAACTATATGACAGTTTTATGAAGGTCGCGACTGTGTGCAATGATCGTAATTAAGAGGCCTGCAGCATGTGATTAGCGGGGAGGGCCGCTTGTGTGTGATGGACTGTCTGTCTGCGCGCGCCTATATATCATTGACTGGATACCATGCTTATTTGACCCGAAAGTGACAATCTTAATGCGTTTTCCGCCATCCTTTCTTGATGAGATCAGAGATCGCGTGCCGATCTCGACGCTGATCGGAACGCGCGTTTCGTTTGACCGAAAGAAGAGCAATCCGCCAAAAGGCGATTTCTGGGGCTGTTGCCCGTTTCATGGCGAGAAAACCCCAAGCTTTCACTGCGAGGACCGCAAAGGCCGTTATCACTGCTTTGGTTGTGGGGTGACGGGTGATCACTTCAAATTCCTGACCGATCTGGAAGGTGCGAGTTTTCCCGAAGCTGTTGAGCGTGTTGCCGATATGGCTGGTGTGCCGATGCCAGCACGCGACCCGGAAATGGAAAAGCGTGAAGCGCAGCGTGCAACGCTCTATGATGTGATGGAGCTTGCGGCGCAGTTTTTTGAAAATCAGCTGCAAAGTGCGTCGGGCGCGAAGGCACGCGCCTATTTGCGTGATCGTGGTCTTTCGAGCGCAACGCAACAGACATTCCGCATCGGCTATGGTCCGGAATCGCGCAATGCGCTCAAGGAATTTCTGGCGAGCAAAGGCATCTCAAAAGACCAGATCGAAGCTTGTGGTCTTGTCGTTCATGGAGAGGGCATTGCTGTTTCCTATGATCGCTTCCGTGACCGTATCATGTTCCCTATCGAGGACTTGCGTGGACGCATCATTGCGTTTGGCGGTCGTGCGCTTTCTGCTGACGCGCCTGCGAAATATTTAAATTCGCCTGAAACCGAGCTCTTTCATAAGGGCCGCGTGCTTTATAATGGCCTTCGTGCACGTAAAGCCTGCCAGCCGCAAGGCGGCGAGCCAGCCAAGCCGATCATTGCGGTTGAGGGCTATATGGATGTTATCGCGCTGGCGCAGGCGGGCATTCATCAGGCGGTGGCTCCGCTTGGAACGGCGCTGACCGAAGAGCAGCTTGAATTGTTGTGGCGGATCAGCCCTGAGCCGATCCTGTGTTTTGATGGTGACGGAGCAGGTGTTCGTGCGGCGCATCGTGCTGCCGATCTTGGACTGCCTACTTTGCAGCCGGGGAAATCCTTGCGCTTTGCGATGCTGCCGGAAGGACAGGACCCGGACGATCTGGTTAAGGCTGAAGGGGCTTCGGCTTTTTATTCTGTTTTGCGCGATGCCAAACCGCTGGTCGATATGGTCTGGACGCGCGAAACGGCAGCGGGTGTGTTCGATACACCTGAGCGTCGCGCGGAACTCGAAGCGCGCTTGCGCGAAATTACCAGCCGCATTGCGAATGAAGATATTCGTCGTCACTACAGCCAGGAAATGCGCGAGCGTGCGCAGGCTTTCTTTGGTCAGGGGCGGCAGAATGCACAACGCGGTGGCGCATTCAATCGCGGAAAAGACAAAGGTCGCGGTGCCCAAGGTGGTCGCGGAGTAGGGCTGGTTGCTGGAGGCCGGTTAGCATACTCCGATAGCTTGACCCGCTCCAACATGGTCAAAAAACGCAATGCGCCTCTGCGTGAAACTGCAATCGTACTGATGCTGCTTAATCATCCGCGCCTGATCGAAGAAGACTTTGAAACAATGGCGGCACTCGATCTCGAGCATGAGGCTTTGAAGGTCTTACATCTGGCGATGCTCGACGTTCTGGCATCGGATCATGTCGAAGATGGCTTCGCCATGCGCAAGGCACTGGTTGCAGCCGGTCATGGCGAGCTGATCGAAACGCTGGAAGCCGTTGTCCGGCGGACGCGGGAATGGACCGCCACATCGCAAGCAGCGGAAGACGACGTTCGAGAAGCATTAAAGCAGGCGCTTCACTTGCATCAGCGCGCGCGCACCCTACATAGGGAACTGCGCGCTGTTGAAGCATCGCTTGATAGCGATGAAACGGGCGAAATTTTCGCTCGACTTATTGATATTCAAAAACAGATTGCTCAGGCAGAAGCAACCGAAGCCCTCATTGACGGTTTTGGACTTTCTTCAGGACGCGCATCCGGCGGTTCGTGACCGTGCTGAAGTGAGATACTCGTGGTGCCCGAATCACTTTGAATCGCTTGAAGACTCGAAACTGCCGAAAATGGTGGGTTTCGCGAATCTTCGGCGGCTTAAGGGTGTGAGAACGCGCCGCGACAATAAATGATTCGCTTTTTAGACCCGAATCAGGTGAGTCGCTCTTGACGTGCGGCACAAATGACGGAATCACGACAGTTCGAGCAAGGGTTAGGGCATAATCCGACCGGAGTGAAACGAGGATCGATAAGATTATGCTTTGAGAAAATCTTCAGAGCGTCGATCTGATTCAATCAGATCAAAACATGCTCTGGAGAACTGATATTGATAAACGTTCCCTAAGTGGACTCCTGAAATTAGCCTCGATGGGCAACAATCAAAGACCGGGCAGGGCCTTAAAGGCGACCATTATCCCGGATCTGCCCACAGGAATTTGGAGACGGCAGGATCGGTTAATGACGGCAGGGTTAATTCGGCATTAACGTGAAATCAGCTATTCGCAGAATCAACAGTTAAACGGCGCTCTCGCAAAACCGTTTGACCACTCTATATATCTTAGACGCGACCGGTGTCGCCTGGAGACGAGCAATATGGCAACGAAGGCTAAGGAAAACGAAGAAGCCGAAGTCGAGCGCGAAGGTGCGACCGACGGGCCGCTTCTCGACCTTTCTGACGATGCTGTCAAGAAGATGATCAAGGTTGCGAAGAAGCGCGGCTACGTCACGATGGACGAGCTGAATGCTGTGCTTCCTTCCGAAGAAGTGACATCTGAGCAGATCGAAGACACGATGGCTATGCTGTCGGATATGGGCATCAACGTAGTTGAAGACGACGAGCAGGAAGCTGATCGCGACGACAACAATGATGATGATGCTGAAGAAGGTGGCGATCTGGTCGAGGCGACCGGTACTGCTGTCGCCGCCACGACAACAAAGAAAGAACCGACCGACCGTACGGATGATCCGGTGCGCATGTATTTGCGCGAAATGGGTTCCGTCGAGCTTCTGTCGCGCGAGGGCGAAATTGCCATCGCAAAGCGTATCGAAGCTGGTCGCGAAACGATGATCGCTGGGCTTTGTGAAAGCCCACTGACCTTTCAGGCCATTATTATCTGGCGTGAACAGCTGAATGAATCAAACATTCTGCTGCGCGAGATCATCGATCTCGAAACCACGTATGCTGGCCCGGAAGCCAAGCAAGCGCCAATTGTTGAACGTGTGGAAGAAGAGAAGCCACGCGACGACAAAGGGCCGCGCCGTTCGCGTGACGATGACGACATTACCAATGTCGGCGGAGACATGCCTGCGGAAGAGGAAGAAGAAGACGAGGACGAAGCCAATCTGTCGCTGGCGGCTATGGAAGCCGAATTGCGCCCACAGGTCATGGAAACGCTCGATCTGATTGCTGATACTTACCGCAAGCTGCGTAAGCTGCAGGACCAGCAGGTTGAAAGCCGTCTGGCTGCTGCTGCTGATCTGTCTTCCAGCCAGGAGCGCCGCTATAAGGAACTGAAAGATCAGCTGATCAAGGCTGTGAAGTCGCTGTCGCTTAATCAGAACCGTATCGAGCAGCTGGTTGAGCAGCTTTACGACATCAACAAGCGCCTCGTTCAGAACGAAGGCAAGCTGTTGCGTCTGGCCGAATCTTTCGGCGTCCGTCGTGAAGAATTCCTGAAGGAATATCAGGGTCACGAACTGGACCCGAAATGGGTTGACCGCGTCAGCACTCTGTCGGCTCGTGGCTGGAAGGAATTCGCAGTCAAGGAAGAACGTGCGATTGATCGTCTGCGTTCGGAAATTCAGATGCTTGCTACTGAAACCGCGATTTCGATCGGTGAATTCCGCCGCATCGTCAATCAGGTTCAGAAGGGTGAACGCGAAGCGACCATCGCCAAGAAGGAAATGGTGGAAGCCAACCTTCGTCTCGTTATCTCGATTGCCAAGAAGTACACCAACCGTGGCCTTCAGTTCCTCGATCTTATTCAGGAAGGCAATATCGGTCTGATGAAGGCGGTCGATAAGTTCGAATATCGTCGTGGTTACAAGTTCTCGACCTATGCGACATGGTGGATTCGTCAGGCAATCACCCGTTCGATTGCCGATCAGGCGCGCACCATCCGTATTCCGGTGCACATGATCGAAACGATCAACAAGATCGTTCGTACATCGCGCCAGATGCTGCATGAAATCGGTCGCGAACCAACGCCGGAAGAACTGGCTGAAAAGCTGGCCATGCCGCTTGAAAAAGTTCGCAAGGTTCTGAAAATTGCCAAGGAGCCAATCTCGCTTGAAACGCCAGTGGGTGATGAAGAAGATTCACATCTTGGTGATTTCATCGAAGACAAGAATGCGCTACTGCCAATCGATGCAGCCATTCAGGCTAACCTTCGCGATACGACGACCCGCGTTCTGGCATCGTTGACCCCGCGTGAAGAACGCGTTCTGCGCATGCGTTTCGGTATCGGCATGAACACTGACCACACACTTGAAGAAGTCGGCCAGCAGTTCTCGGTAACGCGCGAACGTATTCGTCAGATCGAAGCGAAGGCGCTGCGCAAGCTCAAGCATCCGAGCCGTTCGCGTAAGCTGCGTTCGTTCCTCGACAGCTAAGAACTTTTCGCCCGAGGCCGGATACGGCTTCGGGCGATTTTTATAGAAGAGAGGGAGCGTTATGTCTTTTTTGAAGCGCCTTTTTGGCGGTGGCTCAACGGAAGAAACGCCAGCAGCACCAAAAGAAGCCGGACGCCTTGAGCACAAGGACTTTCTTATTATCGCAACGCCTTACAGCGAAGGCGGGCAGTATCAGGTTTGTGGTGTTATCTCGAAGACGATCAATGGCGAGCTGAAAGAACACCGCTTTGTTCGCGCAGATCGTTGCCCTGGCATTGAAGATGCTGCCAGCATTTCGCTGAACAAGGGTCGCCAGATTGTCGATGAGCAGGGCGAAGCAATTTTCCGCTAAGCTACCGGCAACGGAATTGAGAAAGCCGCGCATCTTTGATGCGCGGCTTTTTATTTGCGCTTGTCAGTGTGGATGACAGACGAAGCTGACCATTTTCCGGACGACTGGTAGGATGGCAAGCAGGACTGGAAAAGCAACGAGCCACGAAAGAGCCCACGAGGTCATCCAGCTTGATGCAAGTTCGGGATGCGTGAGGCCCAGGTTTTTTGTGGTCGCGATCAGTGAGACAATAAAAGTCATCATGATCGAGAGAATGAAAGGCATCACAATAGATGCATAACGCGCTGGCAGTTTTCTGCGGCGTGAACCGTTAAACTGAGACATGTGTATTCCTGAATATTATGCAGGGAACGTGCAACGAAACATCAAAACTGATAGCCGTTCCCAGCTAAATTGATGCGTTGCCTAACGTAAGACGCTTACGGTCATAAGGATGACAAGCGTTATCTAACTCAACAATGTGCAGCATTCAATAGTGAAGGGCGACGATTTGCCCGTGTTATTGCGGACGCAACCGCTACGCACTTTTGCCGGAAATGCTCTATATGCAGCATCATGAACAAGAAACCTTTCTGGCAAACCAAATCGCTTGAGCAAATGAACCGACAGGAATGGGAAAGCCTGTGCGACGGTTGCGGCCAGTGTTGTCTGCATAAATTGCTGGATGATGATACAGAGGAAGTCTACTGGACGACAGTTGCCTGTACGCTTCTGGACGCAGATAGCTGCAAATGCAGTGATTATCCGAACCGTCGCAAAACTGTGCCCGATTGCGTGTTTCTGACGCCGGAAATCGTCTACGAGGTCAACTGGCTGCCGGCCACCTGCGCTTATCGGCTTGTTGCAGAAGGTGCCGATCTTTATTGGTGGCACCCGCTCGTTTCGGGTTCGCCCGATACAATCTACGAAGCCGGTGTTTCTGTTCGTGGCAAGGTGACGGCGTTCGACCATGAACTCAAGGATGAAGAAGAGTACATCCAGCACATGGTGCCATTGGATTAATCGCCCTATGGGGCACATTAATTAAGTTTAATGTTCACTCTTCTGTAGTGTCTGTTTGGCAGGAACTTCCATTTAAATAATTGTTTTATAACAATTTATTCAGAACATTGAGCGTGATTTTGTGGTGGTATTTACCAAACTGAATGCCATATGAACGTGAACCTGGCTTTGCGTTCATATTCGATGGACTACTTATCGGATGTCTCAGGTGAGGATCACCTGACAAAAGTTCGAAAGGGTTTCAAGATGTCTTCAATTTCGCTCAAGTCATTCGTTGTCACTGCTGCAATCGGTTTTGCTGCTGTCTTCACTGCTGGTGCTTCAGCAAATGCTGCATCGCCCACGTCAGCTCCTGCGATGAGCACGGCAGCACATTCGCCTGTGGTCAATATCGACTATCGTGGCAATCGTCATCATGCCCGCCCGTCGCGCCGCGGTCCTGCCTGCTCGGTTGAAGGTGCCAAAATGAAGGCGCACCGTATGGGTATCCGTAACGCACGCGTTGTCTATCGCGGAAAATCGGTTCAGGTTCGTGGCTTCCGCCATGGTCGTCCGACCGGCGTTGTCTTCGCCAATGTGCGTGGTTGCCCGATTATCCGTTAATTGCATTTCATGATTAAATAAAAAGCCAGCCTGAAATTCAGGCTGGCTTTTTTGTTTTATTAAACCGGTCAATAAAGGGGCGCATAAACGCCCCTTTATGCTGTCGTTATTCCTTAATTTCGAAAACGACGTTAACAGAGACATCATAGCTGTTCTCGCCAGCAGCGACAGGAACCGAGTCCTGAGGTGCGGAGGCTGCCATCATCTTGGCCTGACGCGCGATAGGCATCGGCATAGGTGCGCGGCTCTGTTCGTTGATTTCAACAACACGACCGAGGCCAACGCCTGCTGCATCGGCAAGTGTCTTGGCCTTAGCAATCGCATCCGCTACGGCGCGCTTGCGCGCTTCGTTGATGGTGGCTGCCGGGTTGTCATTGACGAAGGTGAGATCGCCACCCTGATTGACGCCGAGTGTCACGGACTCATCAAGCACATTGCCAACCTTGTCCAGATCGCGCACGCGTACGGTCAGGCTGTTGGATACGCTGTAACCGCTGATCTTTGGTTCCTTCAGGCCGTTCTTATCGTCCGGGTAGACATAGCGAGGCTGAATGTTGATGCTGCTCGTCTGGAGATCACGCTCCTCGACGCCAGCTTTTTTCATTGCTTCCAGCACCTTGGCCATTGCTTCATTATTGGCCGTCATTGCGTCGCGCGCAGTTTCAGCATCACGCAATACAGTGAGGTTGAGAATAGCCATGTCCGGGGCAGAGGTCATCTTGCCTTCACCGGTCACCGCAATACGCGCGGTCTGCTTCGTCATCTGATTCTCCTGCGCTGTAGCTGGCAGTGAAAACGCACCTGCAAGCACGATTGCCGAAAATGAAGTGGCAAGAAGGGTAGTAGCGCGGTTCTTCATAAAATCTCCTGTAGAGAATGTTGAGGCAGCTTGTGCAAAGCAGTCTCCATGATAGGCCATTCCTGCTTTGTCATTGAGTGTATTTAAGTTCCCTCTAAAGCAAAACGCCACAATATCTGGCTTGAAATACAGTTGAATTGCAACCAAAGAGTTCAATCCAGATGAATCGTGTCTTGGGTTGCATGCATGACAATCGAATATGTGCGCATTAGGGCAACTCGTGCAATTGACAGCTTGTGTCCCGTCTTTCTTTAGGGTAGGTGCTGTGTTGCGTGGGGCCTGTAGCTCAATTGGTTAGAGCCGGCGGCTCATAACCGCTTGGTTGGGGGTTCGAGTCCCTCCGGGCCCACCATTTCTTCCAGAAGTTTGTTCTGTTATTGCTGTCGTATGGATGGCTATTAAGCCTTTGGCCTCGACGTGCCATAGTGAAGAAAAAACATGCAGAAGCAGCATTTGCGACCTCTGCATTCCCGGTTTCAGAACATTTGAATAGTATCGGTCACAGCTCGTCTGGTTTGTCGTTTTAAACGCCGAACAGACTCGCTTTTTCATGCGCGAAGTTCATCGAGCCGCGACCATTTTCCCTGTTCAACAAGTTTTTAGGAGCCTGTTAAGGAAATAGTAACGCAATGAAACAATTTTTTATGTCACGTGATTGGTGACATTATGGAGGTTTCAGGCAATGACTAAAAAGACAACCACTGTTGCGTTGGCGCTTGCAGGGTTGGTGGCGAGTTCTCTCGCGGCTTCGGCTAAAACAAGTCACATTGGTGAGTTCAGGGATTGGGGTGTTTATCAGAACACGCAACTGCCCGGGAACAAGTGTTATGCCCTGACTGTGCCGTCGAGTTTCCTTCCGGCAGGCGTTCGGCATGGCGATAATTTCATTATTCTTTCCAAGTCTGGTGCGAGCTACAGCCCACAGCTCGTGATGGGCTATGATCTGAAAGCGGACAGCACTGTAAAGGTCATGATTGACGGAGCACAGTTTCCGTTCTTCAGCGAAGGGAACCGGGCATGGGCGCAGAATGTCGGCGATGAGGCACGCATTGTCAGCGCCATGCGGTCTGGTCGCACGGTCAATGTGCAGGCGACATCGGCACGTGGCACGCAAACGCGCTACACATTTTCACTGTTGGGATTGTCTGCTTCGCTTCAGCGCGTTGATCGCTGCTAGAGCGCATCCCGAAAAATGTGAAGCCGTTTTCGGAAAAAGATGCGCGTAAAAACAAATGGATAGAGAATTTCCAATGATTCAATCAAAACAGGAAATGCTCTAAGTGTAATAGAGATATAAAAATGAAGCCCTGCCGAGGGCAAGGCTTCATTCTGTCTGTCTGATTACAGAGATTTTTAGGAAAGCCACTGCTGGCGCTGGTACCAGTCATCGATGTCCGATTTTACACGGTCCTTGGCGATGCCGTAATGCTCCTGAATCTTGCCTTCCAACTGCTCGCGGCGGCCATTAATCTGGTCGAGATCATCATCAGTGAGTTTGCCCCACTGTTCCTTGATCTTACCCTTAGCCTGCTTCCAATTGCCTTCTACGCGATTCCAGTCCATTGGATTCCCTCCGTTCTGGTTGTTGTGACTAGTTAACGCGCGGGACACCGATTGGTTTCGTTTTTTTTGGCCTGGTTGAACGCAGTTGTTGGCAGGTGGCAGTTTCAGATTGTGCGAAACAGCCGTTAAAGCCCGAGGAATTTGAAGGGTTCTGCGTCCTTGAAATCCTTGTTCACAACACCGGAAAAAATATTGCGCTGATCCGGGCCAAGGTCAAGTTTCTGCACTTTTCCCTTGTCGGCAGAGAAGTCTACCGTGTTCAGATCGACCCAGAAAATATTCGGCGTCAGGGCAGATTCAAAGAAATAGAGTTTACGCTTCTGATCTGAAACTGTGCGCCAGCGTGTCGAGGAGATATTCGGTTCATCAGGTGTCGTGATGCCAAACGGGACTGATGCGTTGCGAATGACGCCGAAAACGCTCGCGAGAGCTTCAACTGGTTCTTCGGATTTTGGTACGGCGTTTATATAGAAAGCAGCGCGCGTGAAACGATCTGATGCCCGGTTTGTGCCCGGTAGCATGACGGTTCCGCCGATCTGCGACCAATAAGAGTGCAGTGCAAGCTGTTCGTCAAATGTCGGCGAATTGGTCATCACCTGATACTCACGGCTGTGATGGATAACTTGCTTGCCGTCGATATATTCGACGATCGCACTGTCTCCGGATGCATCCGATATGGAGAGATGCAGGGTCGCGAGCCGGTCTTGACCCGGTACATTATCCGTGACGATTGTGAACGGATTGGTGCTGAGTTCTTTGACCGCTTCGTCAACCGTAGCAAAGTTATCGAGCACATATTGCGCCCAGGCTGCGATGGAAAGGCCGGGTCCGGTTCCATCATATTTAGGGTATTCGGATTCCACTAACCAGAGCACGTTGGCAACGAGGCCCGCTTCGTTCATTCCGTCGGTCGTCGAAATATCGTAGCCTGAGGAGATGACACTGCCATATTTGGACGTCCATTTTATGGAATTGGGTCCAGCTTCGCCGCTGCGATCCATACCGCGCGGAAAAATCCACAGATTGGTGCCAACATCGACCTTCCAGTCCATGGAACGCGCCGTAATCACCTGATCATTGGCTCCAAGATAAACGACACGCGTGCAGGCTTCAGCGACAGGTGCGGCAAGCATACTGAAAGCAACAAGAGCACTGGTGCACGCGGCTGCAAAAGACTTCTTCAGAATAACCATTGATAACCCCCTAGAGCGCATCCCGAAAAATGCGAAGCGGTTTTCGGATTAAGATGCGCGTAAAAACAAAGAGATAGAGCATTTCCTATAATTCAAGATAAACTGGAGATGCTCTAGGTGAAACGGCCTGCACATATATCATGCCTGAACGCCTGCTTTTGATAAATCCATTAGAAGGTCTCTGAAGCGCTCAATCTGTATTTATCTTTCGCCGCCATAGCCGCGACGCTTCCATTCAGCCAGTGGCATGATGTCGGGCGGACCGCCGCCTGCTTCATACCAGGAATCAACCGCCCAGCGCTCACCATCTTTGGCTTGGATAACTGCAGTCCAATGAGGATAGCGACCATCGAAAAAGCTTCCGCGTGCGGTTTTGCGCACAGGAGTATGATGTTTGAGCCAGCCGCGAGAATTCAGGTAGCGGATGAAGTTATCCGTGTTGGTCGATTCATCGATGCAGTCCATCTGCCCTTTGATGCGTGCTTTGCCAAACTGCATGCGTGGCTTGTCACGAACACCGATTATTGCTGTGCTGCGTTGTTCAAATAGTGCAATCGCGGTTCTCAAGGCTTTGCGTTCGGCAGCTGGCGATTTAGCGCCTTGCTGCATGAGATTCTGTATGCGGCGCAAATCTGGAGCGGATAGCGTTAGCTTGGTCTGATAGTAGCATTCATAGCCATGACAGACACGGAAGGCCTGAGTCTCAGCTTCAGCCTCGGCCTTTGGCAATGCTGCGAAGAGCGTCAGTGCTGCGATGGCTATCGAAAGAAATTTCATTCGAAAGATCAACCCGCTTTCTGGTTTGTAAATAGCAGCGACGGTTCGAGCCGCTCTATGCCTTGATATGGATTGGCATGGATCGCGAGGATCCAAAGACAAAAAGCAGCCGTGATCGAATAGATTACCATGGCCTTGATGCCGGCACTTACTCTGTCTGCATGTGTGGCTGCGATAGTGATGATGGTCAGGATCGTCAGCGAAAACAGTAAATACCATTTGTACATGTCGACTGATGTTGAGCCGACAGAGAGGCGCGTGTTGCGCGCATCCTGTAATTCGTCGAAGTCGTGTACAAGTTGCGATATTATCGGTGACGGAATGTCTGTCTTAGCAAGCTTCACGATCTCGCGCCGTATATTCTGTAATGCAACTTCAACGGAATGGGCAGGCGAAATGTTGCTGTTTTCAAGCCATTCGTCTTTGACGACTGCCGTGCGATACTCGGAAAGAGATGCCACAAGTACGGGTGCATTCAGAATGTCTGGACTCGCGGCTCCGATCAATCGCGAAATGGACGATCTTTCTTCACTGGTCGCCTGATCAGCTTTTGAGTTGGCTGTCCAGATGTCTGCGGCAACAAATCCCAATGACAGCGCCCATGCCGTCGCAATGGTGCCGATGAAGGCACCAATCGGGATCGATAGAATGTCATGATTGGCATGGCGGGACAGGATGTGGAGCGCGAAGCGACCAACGAAATAGACGCCCACGCCGAGAACGGTGAAAGTCACAAAAGAAAGATAAACGGATAGTTCGAAAATATAATTCATCCCGCGCCCAACGCCCCACTAGAACGCGTTTCAATCGGATTGAATCAGATCGGCGCTCTAAACGTTTGTTTTTACGCGCATCTTATCCGAAAATCGTTTCACACTTTCCGGGATACGCTCTAGTGCAGACGGATGATGAATGCAGGTCCACATTTGCAAATGGATTCGGTCAAAATCATCAAGCCTGTTCAGATAGTTGAGGCCATATCGCCCAATCTTGCAAGCATGAAATAGTGGCAGATTATTTCTTGCTAAATAAAGAGCTTCCACGTTGATCAATGTGGGCAATGTCTTTTGTTGCGGAGGCAAAACAAAAGCCGCCGGAAAAATCCAGCGGCTTTAGAAGGCAGGAGCAGGATCAGAACTGAACGGAGAGGCCGATTACTGGTCCGTGCTGTGTTACATCATACTTGAACTTTTCGACGCCATCATTGTCCCGGTAATCCTGATAGAGCGCGCGATAACCAACACGCCATGTGGTTGGGACGTCGAATACCAGGGTGCGATAGCCGAGATAGATCTGGCCGTTCGCGCTGAGTTTGGTTCCTGCACCGAAGCCGCCGATATCGGCTTCAGCAAAGATGTTCCAACGGTCATTGATGTCGTAGAAGACGCGGGTGCCGATAAACGGATCGGTCCAGTCTGCTTTCCGAGATGCGCTGAACGGTCCCACATTGACTTGCGCCTTGAGCTCTGTCCAGCGTACGCCTACGGTCGGTTCAATGGCAAAAATCCGCTGACCGCCGAAAAGCGTCGTACCGTCCAGCTGCTGCTCATAGAGGCGATAATAGACGCCACCCGAAAGCGTCGTGGACTTGATATCCATGTCGAGCTGTTCGTCACGAATGTCGGCGTCCTGACTGGTTTTGGTATACTGGCCGTCAAAATAAACGCCGAACTTGCCGTTCGTCACTTCGATATTGCCCATAAGGCTCATGTCGAGATTGTCCAGAATGTCCCTGAAAGGTACGTCGACATTCGTGCTCAACCCAAGCAGACCGGCTTTGCCATTCAATGAAGCGCCCCATACATAAGGGCTGAAGATCACGCGCCAGCGTTGCTGATCCTGAATTTCTGTCTGCACAGGAGGAGGCGCGATAACGTCTGCTGCGTGGGATGCGCTTGCTGCCGCCATCATAAAAGAGGTAGCTAATATAATATTGCTAAAAGTAGTGGTCAGTAAATTTTTACTATCGGAGCGAGAATTGTTTCTGATCACGGCATTGTCCCCTCGGAACCTAATTTAGAAACATATAAAAGACCAGACCTATAAAGGCATGATCAATGTTTATGTTAATCATGGCAAGAAATAAATGGAAAAATGAAGGTAATGCAGAGGTTTTGTTGGTTGACTTTGCTATATTGTAGCCGTTCTATTCGCCTGCGATTGGATTAATGAATGTTTCTGGTTCCCAAATGTAGCCGGGCTCCCCAAGTGGCTGCATTTATCATTCCAGACATCTAATTTTGTGATGAGGTTGTCATGCAAAAGAACTGGTCTATCTGGAAGTCATCGTGCGGGGTGCTGGCTCGCGGTGCAGCGATTGCGGCGCTTGTTTCGGCACTCGTCATTCCTCAGGCAGCCCAAGCCTGCACGAGTTTTGTATTGCCTACTACGGATGGCAGTATCGTCTACGGACGCACCATGGAGTTTGCGTTTCCGATCGATTCACAAATGATCGTTCTTCCTCGCAACTTTGATATTGCGGCTACACCTGCAGACGGCAAAGTGGCCAAGACCTGGAAAGCCAAGTATGCGGCTGTTGGTATGAACGCTTTTGGCGTTACCGCGCTTGCTGACGGTATGAACGAGAAGGGTCTGACTGGTGGCGTTCTCTATTTTCCGGACTTTGCAGGCTATGCGGATCCGGCAGAAGCAAAGGCTGAAAACAGTCTTGCTCCGTGGGATGTCCTTACCTGGGCACTGACGAATTTTGCTACGGTTGCCGAAGTGAAAGAAGCTCTGAACGACATTTCCGTCGTGACTGTTATTCAGAAGAACATGGGCATTGCACCGCCGCTGCATTACACACTTCATGATGCAAGCGGCGCTTCGATTGTTATCGAACCAGTTGATGGCAAGCTGAAGATCTATGACAATCCGCTTGGCGTGATGACCAATGCGCCTTCATTTGATTGGCATATGACCAATCTGCGAAATTACGTCAAACTTTCCCCGAACAATGCCAAGCCAGTGAAAATTCTTGGCGCTGAAATCAAGCCGCTAGGGGAAGGTTCCGGAATGTTGGGCATCCCGGGCGATACCACGCCTCCGTCGCGTTTCGTAAGAGCCAGTGCATTTGTTCTTTCGGCCAAGCCTGTTGCAAGCGGCCCGGAAAGCGTGCGGCTTGCAGAGCATATCATAAACAATTTCGATATCCCGAAGGGCTGGATCGAAGAGCCGAATACGCCTGCTGAATATACCCAGTGGAGCACAATCGGCGATCTGAAGAATCAGGTTTATTATGTAAAGACGTATGACGATCCGGTTCTGCGCGGTGTCTCTTTCAAAGACCTTGATCTTGATGCCAAGGACATGGTCACTATTCAGATGCACCCGAAGCTTGAGCCTGCCTCACTTATTGAGAAAAAATAGGTCAAGTTATTCTTGAGACAAAGGGCGGCCTGAAAGGTCGCCCTTTTGCTTTTGTCAGGGGACATCGTCGTAACCAACGACGCCGCCTTCATTTTCCATGTTTGCAATACGCTTTGATTCTGAGCGGTTGAATTTCAGCCTCACGCCAAGTCCGCCGCCATTCTCCCATATGAACTGTGCGCCGACTTTTTCCAGCACCTCTTGCAGGGTTTGTATTTGCTCATCAGACGGAGAGCCGATCTTTCGTTCAAAATGCTCGATTGTCCCGGCATCAATGCCCGAGAGCTGGGCCAGCCGCTCCCGCGTGAATTCCACCAGTGCACGTGCAGCGCGGCATTGCGGTCCTGTAATCATGGCAATCGTCCTCATTATCCCAGATGGGTGCTGGCGATAAGTCTATGACAAATCGTGATAATTGCCATGGGACTTTTTACTGAAAAGTTGCTCCCTCCTGATCGATCACGTTATCTTGAGCTATGCTTTTTTTCGTGAACAAAATTTGGCCACGATCTTCCTTGTCCCCGGTGTTTCTACTTCTTACATAAGCTGTTGCGCCGCAGGAGAAGCGCCGTCGGCCCAGCGCATTGTCGGACCGGTAGTTCAGCCTGCCTCATAAACATAAAAAGCAATGGTTCGCGATGACCACTTATAAATATTTCATTTGGCCGGTATTTTTCACGGTCATTGGACTTCTCTGCGCTCTCTGGCTTGGATATTCGACGACTGGCACTATTGGAGGCATGGTTTCTGTCTTCATCATTTGTGCGGTGTTGAGCGTTCTCGAAATCTCCCTCTCATTCGATAATGCGATCGTTAATGCGCGCATTTTGCGTGATATGACGCCGGAGTGGCAGCATCGGTTTTTGACCTGGGGTATCATCATTGCCGTCTTCGGCATGCGCATCATTTTTCCGCTTGCAATCGTTGCGGTCGCCATGTGGACAGATCCGATTTCGGCGCTGAAACTCGCTATATGGCAGCCAGATGAATATGCGCGGGTGATCGCGGAATCCCATACGGGCATTGCAGCATTTGGCGGCACATTCCTGCTCATGGTCGGCATGAAATACTTTTTCGATGTCGAAAAGGATGTGCATTGGGTCAGGATTATTGAAAGCCGCATGTCGAAGTTCGCATCGGTTCAAGGTGTTGAAATCGGCGTTGCCATAGCGCTTATCCTGTTCTTCTCTTACCAGCTTGATGCTGAGCATTCGCATACATTCCTGGTAGCAGCACTGTTCGGTCTACTGACCTTTCTGGCTGTCGAAGGCTTAGGCGAGGTGCTGGACGCATCGCAGGAACAGGTGGATATGGTCCACCGCGGCGGTCTTGGTGCCTTCATTTATCTTGAAGTGCTCGATGCCAGCTTCTCATTCGACGGTGTTATCGGCGCCTTTGCGCTGACGACCAATCTGTTTGTCATTGCGATCGGCCTTGGTATCGGCGCGTTCTACGTACGCTCGCTCACCATCATGCTGGTCGAGCGCAAGACACTTGGTCAGTATCGTTATCTGGAGCATGGCGCGTTTTACGCCATTCTGGTGCTGGCTGTGATCATGTATGTGCAGACGCTGTTCCATATTCCGGAAGTCATCACTGGCCTGATCGGTGCTGTGCTAATCGGTCTCTCCTTGATGTCATCGATCCGCTTCAACAAGAATAATCCGGAGTGGCAGAAAGAGGCCGATGAGGCTGCGTTGCACTAAGCATCTGGAACAACTGCTAGTAAAAGGCGGCTTTGGCCGCCTTTTTTGTTGCCTATTGACCGAATCGAAAGAGTTAGCGAGCCTTGATGCGCTTATGGCGCTATCGCCAGAGCATATCAGCATAGGCCGCAGGTCTCGAAGAGGCTGCGGCTGCGACTTTTTTGGAGAGGGGTTTTCCATGGTCGTTACTCGTTTGAGCAAAACCGCATTCGTTGCGGCAATTGCCTTCTTCGCAACACTCGTTTCCTTTGGCAACATTACCGACTACGGCAGTAATTTCGCGTTCGTGCAGCACGTTTTGCTCATGGATACGATTTTTCCTGATGCGACGATCAAATATCGCGCCATAGACAGCAATGTCCTGCACAATGCCGGTTACATTCTGATCATTGCCGCAGAAACGCTGACAGCCGTTCTGTGTTGGATTGGCGCTTTCGCAATGTTCGGTCGTCTGAGCGGGGATGCAGGAAGCTTCAACCGTTCCAAGAAATGGGCCATTGCGGGTCTTTCGGTTGGCTTCCTCGTCTGGCAGGTCGGCTTTATGTCTATCGGTGGCGAATGGTTCGGCATGTGGATGTCATCCACATGGAACGGCATTGAATCTGCTTTCCGCTTCTTCATAACCATCATTGCTGTGCTGATCTATGTCGTTCTGCCTGATGGTGAATTGCAGAAATAATCAGAGCAAATGCGATGCAAGGGCGGGTTCGTTGATGAGTTCAACGCCCGCCTTTTGCATTTTTTCGAGCATGGTATTCATGGAGCCGCCGATGTCTATGCCGCGGCAGGCGTCCAGCCGAACACGCACTTGAAAGCCGTGTGAAACTGCATCAAGTGCTGAGAAAGCCACGCAGAAATCCGTAGCCAAACCGGCCAGTGTTAATGAACCGATGTTGCGTTCGCGCAGGTATCCCGCAAGGCCCGTAGGGGTCTGGTGATCGTTCTCAAACAGGGCCGAATAGCTGTCCACTCCTATGCGGAACCCCTTGCGGATAAGCATCTGCGCACGCGTCCATTGCAAATCTGGATGAAAATCCGCACCGTGTGTGCCCTGAACGCAGTGATCCGGCCATAATGTTTGCGGGCCATAGGGCATATGGATGGTATCGAAGGGCTTTTTTCCGGGATGGCTGGTTGCAAAGCTGGAATGTCCCGCCGGATGCCAGTCTTGTGTCAGAATGACATGCTCGCTCTCGTCAATCAGCCGGTTGATAGCCGGTAGAATTTCATCACCCTTATCGACGGCCAGCGCGCCACCAGGGCAGAAATCATTTTGCACATCAACGACGAGAAGGGCATGACCAATCATAAGATGCTCCTGACTGTTTTCATGTAATTATAGTCAGCGGCGCAGGCGCATACCAGTCAATATCAGCGTTCTGGTATTACATTGTCTTTGGTGCTAACGACCGGCTTTATCTATCTGGACAGGGGATGATCATGACTGATGAAATCACGCGCGACAGCAACGGGACGCAGCTCAATGACGGTGATTCCGTTACGCTCATCAAGGATTTGAAGGTCAAAGGAACGTCAACGACGCTCAAGCGTGGCACGCTGGTCAAAGGCATTCGGCTGACTGGCAATCCGGATGAGGTTGATTGCAGCACCAAGCAGGTCAAAGGCCTCGTGCTGCGTACCGAATTTCTGAAGAAGGCTTAAAGCATTTCCAGCAAAAAGTGCGAAGCGGTTTTGCGTAGGATAATGCGAAAAAACAAATAGTTACAGCGGCTCCAACGATTCAGTCTTAACTGGAACCGCTGTAACGACTTCATAATTTAAACTGGTAGAGCGCACTGCGCTCTACGCATCAATTTCGACACGGCCACGCGGACGGCTGCAACAGGCAAGAATATAGCCGTCTGCGATTTCGTCGTCACGGATGCCGCCATTGTGGTTCATTTCCGTCTCGCCACCGATGCATTTAACCTTGCAGGTGCCGCAGATGCCGAACTCGCAGGCGCTTGGGATTTTAAGCCCACCATTGCGGGCTGCGAGCAAGATGGTGTCGTTCTCGGTGCATTCGACTTCGACGCCTGACAGGCTGAAGACGACGCTTGCGGGTGCGACAGCAGGTTTTGTTGGAGCCGCAGGTGTATCGACTTGCAGTGTCGAAGGTACTGGCACTGCGGAAATTTCAGTCGCAGGCTGAAAACTCTCCTGATGATAATTGGCCATGTTGAAGCCGGATTGCTCCAGAAGGCCGCGCACGCCATTCATGAATGGCTCAGGGCCGCAGCAGAATACTTTGCGATGCAGGAAATCGGGTGCCAGCAGTTCAAGCCGTGCGCGGTCGATGCGACCATGCAGACCCGGCCAGACATGGCGCGCCGATGATTGTTCCACAATGAAAGCAAGATGCATGGCTTCCATGCGACCGGAGAGAAGCTCCAGTTCTTTGCGGAAGATGATGTCATCAGGTGTGCGTGCACAATTGATGAAGGCTACATCGGTTGCCGGCGCGCAATCGAAAAGCCAGCGCGTCATCGACACCATAGGTGTGATGCCTGAGCCAGCCGAGATGAACAGGTATTTCTCGCTCGGATGATTGGCGAGCGAGAAGTCGCCATTCGGGCCATAGGCCTTGATGGTCATCGGCGGACGCAGATTGTCGAGCATCCAGCGGGTGCCAATGCTGTCTTTCTGTGCCTTGACCGTAACTGAGATATGGTAGGGTCGCGAAGGTGTGGATGAGAGCGTATAGGTGCGCAATACCGGACCAAGTCCATCGGAGCGCTCGATTGGAAGTTCGAGCGTGATGAACTGTCCTGGCGTATAGCGAAACCAGTTGTCATCCTGAGTTTTGAAGGAGAAGGTCATGACGTCTGGCGCTTCTTCGATGGCCGAGATGCATTGCAGCATCTGCAACCTGTCGTTCCACGGCAGCATCTCATCCAGATATTTCAGAGGCTGCATGGCCTTCTCACTTCTCTATTTCAGTTTACTTCAGGCTACGCGGCTAAGCTTTGCGGCTTCGCCTTTCAGGCGAGGTGTGATGGTGTTGGTGTACCATTCGAGAAACTGCATCACACCGCCTTCGTGCTCGACCGAATAAGGGCCGGGCTGGTAGGCGGGTGAGCGAATACCGATCGCATTTTCTTCCACAATCTGACGGTCCTGATCATTGGTCTGAATCCAGACATGAGTCAGCTCATCAAGATCGTAATCAACGCCTTCAACTGCATCCTTGTGAACCAGCCATTTGGTCGTAACCATAGTTTCCTCAGCACTGATCGGCAAAACGCGGAAGGAAATTGCGTGATCGACCATCAGGTGATTCCATGTGGACGGGTAGTTAAAGAGCAGCATTGCGCCGATATTGGTATTGCCCGACACCTGATCGCTCAGTGGCTTCTTCACGGCAGGTTTGCCCGACATGGTATAGCTCACGGCATCACGCAGCAGCGGAATGCGTGTGATGCGATAGCGGCCGTCTTCCGACATGTTGAATTCAGCAGGCAGGCCGATGGAAGCGCAGTTTTTCCAGAGCTGGTTGATTTCCGGATCTTCCATCACACCCTGAACGCCGGTTGCGCTTGGTGCTTCAGGATAGGTACGGCAGAGCTCTGGATGGTTGGCAGCGCAGTGGTAGCACTCGCGGTTGTTTTCCCATACCAGCTTCCAGTTGCCTTTCTCGATAATCGAGCTTTCAAAGGCAACCTTGGCCTCCTTGATATTGTGTGGCACGAGATAGGGCTCGACCAGTGTACGGAAGCTGTTGAAGTCAGGTGCTTCGTCAGCGAGGCAAACATAGATGTAGCCAGCAACGCTCTCGCAATGAACCTGCTTCAGACCATATTCCGCAGGCTTGAAGTCCGGGCCGACCTGACGCGCGAAGAGAAGGCGACCGTCAAGTTCATAGGTCCACTGGTGATAAGGGCAGACGAGCTTTGCTGCGGTGCCTTTTTCCGCCGAACAGATGCGCGAACCGCGATGGCGGCAGGAATTGTGGAACGCACGGATGCCGCCTTGTGCATCGCGCACGATCACGACGGGATAGGCGCCAACCTGCACTGTCATGTAGGAGCCGGTCTTCGGCAGTTCGCAATCATGGCCGACAAACAGCCAGTCGCGGTAAAAGATGTTTTCCAGATCCAGCTTGTGATAGTCAGGATCAGTATAAAACTTCTGTTCAAGGCTGAAATTTGGGTCACGCCCGGTCAAAAGCCCCAGCATTTCGTTGCGAACGTCCATAGAATCGACCCTTTGTGCCGTATCAAGGTCGCGCTTGTGCTGTTCTCTCAGCGACGTTTGCTCGACCTACTGTTCCCGTTGTCTTCCGAAAGCACGGCTTTTCCCGTTATCTCAATGGCTTGTCCGTTCATCCGGTTCGGTTCAGACTGGCTTTCGTTGTCATGATTCAATCATTGAAATGTTCTAAACGCGCATTGGGATGCGACATGATTTTCGCGTAAAGACGACACGTCAAAATGACGCGCAGCATTTCGCAAATATGAGTGACTTACGCGCATGGGATTGCCAAAATGGCAGAAAGCCAGTTACCAAGCTGTCAAATATATCCTGTTTCATTCCATGGGAGGCTTAGAGGCCATGAAACGTTCAGAAATTAATGAGATTATCCGTGAGAGCGATGCTTTCATCCGCTCCTTTGGCTATATCATGCCTCCCTTTGCTTACTGGTCGCCTGAAGAGCTGAAAACACGCACTTCGAGCGATGCAAAGGCAATTCTCGACGGTCGCCTCGGATGGGATATTACAGATTACGGTCAGGGCAAGTTTGCCGACCTCGGCCTGTTTCTTTTCACCACGCGCAATGGCAATGCTGAAGATCTCAAGCGCGGTGGCGGTATGCTTTATGCCGAAAAGATCATGATTTCGCGCAAGAACCAGATTTCGCCAATGCATCGCCATGTGGTGAAGGCAGAAGACATCATCAATCGTGGTGGTGGTACGCTGGTGCTTGAGCTTTTCAATTCGCGTGCCGACGGCAGCGTCGATGAAGAAACCGATGTCACGGTTGCGACGGACGGTCGTCTGGTTACGCAGAAGGCAGGTGCACATCTCAAGCTCGCGCCGGGCGAAAGTGTGACGCTTCTGCCGGGCAACTGGCATGCATTCTGGGGTGAGGGCGGCGATGTGCTGATCGGTGAAGTATCGACGGTCAATGACGATCTGACAGACAATATTTTCCGCGAGCCGATCGGGCGCTTCTCCAATATTGAAGAAAACGAGAAGCCACTACACCTCTTGGTGTCGGACTATGATAAATGGCTTTAAGCTAAATTGAAGGACTGAACATATGAAGCTGGCGATGATCGGAACGGGCTATGTGGGTCTGGTTTCGGGTGTGTGTTTTGCCGAATTTGGCTTTCACGTTACCTGTGTCGACAAGAATCCGTCGATCATCGAGCGGCTGACTGCGGGCAAGGTCACGATTTTTGAACCGGGGCTTGATGAGCTCATGGCGCGAAATATTCGTGACGGACGGCTTGAGTTCAGTACTGATCTTGCAACCAGCGTTGCAGATGCCGATGTGATCCTGATCGCTGTCGGCACACCATCGCGGCGCGGTGATGGTGAAGCGGATCTGCAATATATTGAGGCGGCTGCCGACGAAATTGCAGCAGCCATGAAGCCGGGTGCGGTAGTCGTCATCAAGTCGACGGTCGTAGTTGGTACCAATGCGCGTATTCGTGATCGTATTGCCGCAGCACGTCCGGGTGTTGAATTCTCGATGGTATCAAACCCGGAATTTCTGCGCGAAGGATCGGCGATTGAAGATTTCATGCGTCCTGACCGTGTGGTGGTTGGCGTTGATGATGAGCGCGGCAAGGCTGCTATGCAGCGGCTTTATCGCCCGCTTTATCTGCGTGAGACGCCGATGGTTGTCACGTCGCTGGAAAATGCCGAAATCATCAAATATGCAGCCAATGCATTTCTTGCGATGAAAGTAACCTTCATCAATCAGGTTGCAGATCTTTGCGAAAAGACCGGTGGCAATGTGCAGGAAGTTGCGCGCGCCATTGGCATGGATAACCGCATCGGCTCGAAATTCCTGCATGCAGGTCCGGGTTTCGGGGGCTCGTGCTTTCCGAAAGATACACGTGCGTTTGCTGCTACAGGCAAAAAATACGATGCACCGCAGTCTCTGATCGAAGAAGTAATTGCAGTCAACGAAGCACGCAAACAGTCGATGGCGGAGCGCATTGTTGCCGCTGCTCACGAGAGCGGCGCGAAGACAGTTGCTGTGCTTGGTGTCGCGTTCAAACCGAATACGGATGATATTCGTGAATCACCATCGCTCGACATTATTGCGGCTATCCAGAACGCAGGCATTTCTGTTCGTGCCCATGATCCTGAGGCAATGGATGCTGCCAAAATGGTCCTGCCGGATGTGATCTGGTGTAGTTCAGCTTATGAAGCAGCAAAAGGCGCTGGTGTCGTAGCACTGCTAACCGAGTGGAATGCTTATCGTGCACTTGATCTCAAGCGTATCGC
This sequence comes from Brucella pituitosa, assembly GCF_965577835.1. Classification (NCBI taxonomy): domain Bacteria; kingdom Pseudomonadati; phylum Pseudomonadota; class Alphaproteobacteria; order Hyphomicrobiales; family Brucellaceae; genus Brucella; species Brucella pituitosa. Next base: position 627,415 of record NZ_OZ264092.1, on the reverse strand, counting down.
GAGCGTGATGGAAGGCAATGTGCTGATCGATCTGCGCAATGTCTACAAATCTGAAGACATTGCTGGCTTGGATATCGATTACCGCTCTGTCGGACGCGGTAGGCTGACGGCGAAAGTGTAACGCTCAGTTTGGTGCACCGTAATATATTTCGCTGGTCCAACCACGGTCTATGTTTGTTTCAACGCCACATTTGCGATCAGCGATCAAAGACTCGGCTTGGCCCACGCCGGGATAACCATTCCTCCAGAATAGTTCTTTGGTCGCGAATTTTGTGTGTAATGTCGACAAATTACTCAGGAGACTTATCTGATCGCATGTTTCAGCGTCATAAGTCTCGTAAACGGCCTCGTCGAAACTCCTGTAATTGCTGTCGGGCAGCTCGACATTGAGATTTTGCGATCCCGCCTCTACACCGTTTCTCAGAACGGAGATGGTTATGAGCCATTTCTTCACGGACTGTGGATCGATTCCAACGGGTATATCTCGTGTGAGAGTTCCTCTTACGATGTCGCCGGGCTGAACCGTCGTATTGCCAGTTTTGCAATATCCGTTCGTGCATAGATTGGGGCCTACGGCCCAGCTGGCAATAGACCATTGAGGTCCCAGGGCCCCGCTCTGATTAAAGCCCAGGACAGGTTGAATTATGATGGGGCCGTAAGTCTGTATTGAATTAAACAAAAACAGAACTTGATGTCCGAATGACCGTGGATTGTGTGGAACGGTCCACTCTCCGACAATTTTCCGGACGCCGTTGTCACGCGGTAATTGATGGCTTATCGATGCCTCCCATCCTCCGATGGTCCGGTTGTTGAGATCAATGTCCAAATTGGAGGAGCTGATCTCTTTTCCGTATTTTGAATATTGAGTGTAATCGCAGTCTTTGATGTTTCTTTCCGATCCGTCTGCTTTTGCGATCTTTCCGTCGCTTTTAACAGTTTCACCCTCTTCGATGGTTACGATGCAATCCGGGTGTGCATATCCACGCGGTGTGGCCATGTAATCTTCAGGTATATTGGATGGTCTTCCGTCAAGTTTCATCGACGAGGAGGTTGTCTTGCTATAGGATATGTCTGTTCCTGCGACGATCAGGGAAATCAATGTGTATGAAACTAATTTGCAAATAAAACTCATCATATTTACCTCCATTTTGGAGGTAAATAAATACGATGCGAATGAGTTGGTTTATACTGTAACTATTTTCAAGTCTTCAATATTTCGCGTTCTGGCAGTTGATCATTCTTCTGCTGTAAGTTTCTTCTCGTTGGCGATGAGCCAGAGATTGCGGACATAGACAATCAGACCCAAGGCCTGACCGGCGATGAAAACCGGGTCTTTGCGCTGGATCGCATAGATCAGAAGAAGCGCGCCGCCAAACAACGAAAAGAACCAGAATGCCACCGGCATGACACTTTTCTTGGCTTTTTCCGAAGCCAGCCACTGCACGACGAAACGCATGGTAAAGCAGGCCTGTGCAACAAAGCCCAGAATGATCCAGCCGTCCCATTGCGCCACGAATACATCGTGAAGCCATTGAACGAGACTGTTAAGAATGTCAGTCATGGGTAATCTCCGTCACGCGCGGCACAACCTTGCGGCGCTTGCGCAGCCACCAAACGCCATAAAGGTCGAGAATACCGCGCAGGCCGCGGTCCAGAATGCCGTAATTGGATTTTCCGTGGCGGCGTTCGCGGTCGGTGACATCGATATGTACGACATCAAAGCCTTCGCGAAGAGCCAGCGCGGGCAGATAACGGTGCCAGCCGTCGAAGAACGGCAGCTGACGGAAAAGATCGGTATGCAGCGCTTTCAGGCCGCAGCCGGAATCGCGGGTCTTATCTTTCAGGATTGAACCACGCAGATTATTGGCAAAGCGTGATGAAAGCTGCTTGAGCTTGGTATCTGTACGCTTGAGGCGCTGTCCGGCGGCAATACCAAAGGCGGGGCCTGCATTAATGAGAGCATCTGCGAGCGCGGGCAAATAGGCCGGATTGTTCTGTCCATCGCCATCCATCGTGACAACAATCTGGCCGTGCGCTGCGAAAACGCCTGAACGCAGAGCAGCACTCTGTCCTGCAGAACGATCATGGCGGATATGGCGCAGCGGCTTGCCTGCATGAATGCGGCCCGCCAGTACGTCGCTCGTGGAATCTGTCGAGCCATCATCCACGACGATCACTTCATATGCGCGACCAAGCATTGCACTGTCGACTTCATCGAGCAGAAAAGCGAGATTGTCGGCTTCATTGCGGCAGGGGATGACCACAGAAATCGTTGGTGTTGCCAAGCGGAGCTTCCTTCATTCCTTGCGCATTTGCCGTAAAACCGGTGTGCTTAGTGTTTATGTACAGATGCCCTGTAGCGCGCAAGGCGGGCTCCATAACATTGATTGCGAGGCAAACCAAGATGTTTCAAGAAATCGTGAGTTTGATCCGGTATTTGAATATCTGCAGGTTTTAGCCGGAGATGCGGCTGGACGGAAGTACCTCGGTGAGCCAATCCAGAAAATTCTGCGTCACCTCATCCCGATTGATCTCATTCAGGCTTTCATGGCGCGTGCCGGGATAGATGGTGCAGGTAACATTGCTAAAGCCCATCGCCTGCATTCTGTCGGCCAGTTTACGCGTGGCTTTGGCTTTATCCGTTGCCGGATCTTCCGTACCGCCGACGAGATTGAACGGCAGGTCTTTGCGGATTTTCGCAAAGTTGCTGTCGGTCGCGCCATTCTTCATCATGCGAAAGACGTCAATCCAGAGTGCCACACTTGCATCAAAGCCACAGAGAGGATCATTCACATAGGCTTCCACTTCTGTAGCATCGCGCGAGAGCCAGTCAAAAGCCGTGCGATGACCAGGAATGGAGTTACCCCATGCCCGGAACGTAAGCTTCGGCAGAAGTGCGCTTGGCACGTCCGAGCCTTTGAGCATGCGTTCGGCATGAAGCAATGCCATCGCTGCACTGTTCTCAATGCCGCCGTTGAAATTGGCGTTCCACACGGCGACAGCATCAATCGTATCCGAATGCGCAAGCGTGTAGTTCAGCGCGATAAGCCCGCCCATTGAATGACCGAATAACACCACCGGTAAGCCCGGATGCGTTGCATGAATATGGCGGTTCAGGGCCAGAACATCCCCGATAGCCACTCTATCGCCGTCTTTTGGTGTGAACATCCCTCTCGGTGCATGTGGACCGATATTGGCGCCGTGCCCGCGATGATCATGTGCATAAACATGATACCCAGCCTGGTTTAGCGCTGTGGCAAAACGTGCATAGCGGGCCGAATGTTCGGCAAGTCCATGACAGATATGCACGACAGCTTTCGGTGCCGCAGTGAGCGACTGCCTATAGGGCAGTGCGATTTCGCTTGTCAGAGGCAGGTGATGGATGGTTTCAAACGTCATGAGATCATCAGAATTTATGCCGCGCAAATAGTCAAATTCTCTTTTAGTTACGTCTCAAAAAAAGGCATCCAGGAGTTGAATGAATTAATTTTAGGCATTTGCAATTTTTGAGCAAATTCCGCTTGAAAACCGCAAAATCCTAGGCAAATCTATCTTTATCAGGGGATATGGACGGAGTTTTGAAGAGAATTCAGGGGCGTTGAATTCCAGTCTTTTGGGCATAACTAGCAGGCCATTCGGTGAAAGGGAGGAAACTTTCCCGAGTGGTGGCCAGAGGGGAAACCGGGTGACGGAAATATCCGCGCCCGGTTTCATTTATTTTGGGCCATGAGAAAATCGGTGCTTCGCTCTCGCAATGAGAGTGATCGGTGCAATCCGTGCGATGATGTTTGCTTCCGCGCTCTATTTCGCCTACATAGCCAGCAGCAATTTCCCGCGCTTCGGCATCAGGTCGAACCGCGCTTTCCAACCTGTGGAGACGACGCGCTTTATGGCACGCCAATTCATCTATCATATGTCCGGGCTGAATAAGGCCTACGGCGCCAAGAAGGTTATCGAAAATCTTCATCTGTCATTCTATCCAGATGCGAAGATTGGTATTCTCGGACCAAACGGCGCTGGTAAATCGACAATTCTCAAGATCATGGCTGGTCTCGACAAGGACTTCACCGGCGAAGCCTGGCTCGCAGACGGTGCGACTTGTGGTTACCTTGCGCAGGAACCGCATCTCGACCCTGAAAAGACCGTGCTCGGCAACGTGATGGAAGGTGTGGCTGCGAAGACCGCCATTCTCGACCGTTATAATGAGCTGATGATGAACTATTCTGATGAAACAGCTGACGAAGGTGCAGCACTTCAGGATCTCATCGACAGCCAGAACCTCTGGGATCTCGACAGCCAGGTCGAAATGGCGATGGAAGCTCTGCGCTGCCCGCCAGCGGATGCCGATGTCACCAAGCTTTCGGGTGGTGAGCGTCGTCGTGTAGCACTTTGCAAGCTTCTCCTGTCGAAGCCTGATCTGCTGCTGCTTGACGAACCGACCAACCATCTTGACGCTGAAACCACTGCCTGGCTGGAAAAGCACCTGCGTGAATATGAGGGCGCTGTCCTGCTTATCACGCACGATCGCTACTTCCTTGACAATGTAACAGGCTGGATTCTCGAACTCGATCGCGGTCGTGGTATTCCATATGAAGGCAACTATTCTGCCTATCTGGAAGCCAAGTCCAAGCGCATGATTCAGGAAGGCCGTGAAGACGACTCCCGTCAGAAAGCACTTGAGCGTGAGCGCCAGTGGATTGCAGCGAGCCCTAAAGCGCGTCAGTCGAAGTCGAAGGCTCGTATCAAGGCTTATGATCAGCTGGTTGAAGCTGCCAACAATCAGCGTCCGGGCGATGCCCAGATTCTGATCCCGGCTGGCGAGCGCCTTGGTCAGGTGGTTATTGAAGCCGAAGGTCTGACCAAGTCGTTTGGCGATCGTATGCTGATCGAGAACCTGACATTCAAGCTGCCTCCGGGTGGTATCGTTGGTGTTATCGGTCCAAACGGTGCGGGTAAGTCGACACTGTTCAAGATGATTACCGGGCAGGAAAAGCCGGATTCGGGTTCGATCCGTATCGGTGATACGGTTCATCTTGGTTATGTCGATCAGAGCCGCGATCACCTCGACCCGAACAAGAATGTCTGGGAAGAAATTTCCGGCGGTAACGACATTATCAAGCTCGGCAAATTTGAAATGAACTCCCGCGCTTATTGCGGTGCGTTCAACTTCAAGGGCGGCGATCAGCAGGCGAAAGTCGGCAATCTGTCCGGTGGTCAGCGTAATCGTGTGCATCTTGCCAAGATGTTGCAGGCAGGCGGCAACGTTCTGCTTCTCGACGAACCGACCAACGATCTTGATACGGAAACGCTGGCAGCGCTTGAAGATGCGCTTGAAAAATACGCTGGTTGCGCCGTTATCATCTCCCACGATCGTATGTTCCTCGATCGTCTGGCAACGCATATTCTGGCATTCGAAGGCGATAGCCATGTCGAATGGTTCGAAGGCAACTTCGAGGATTATGAAGCGGATAAGGTCCGTCGTCTTGGACCTGAAAGCGTCAATCCGAAGCGGGTTACTTACAAGCCGCTGACGCGCTAAAGAAATTGAGGCCGGTGCAATGCACCGGCCTTTTTATTTGGAAGGAGTGGAGAATGAAAGACTGGTCCGCAAAACAGTATCTGAAGTTTGAGGATGAACGCAGCCGCCCGGCAGCCGACCTTCTCGCACAGATAGCGATCGATAGTCCGCGCAAGGTGGTTGATATTGGTTGCGGTCCCGGAAACTCCACCGAACTTTTGGCTGAACGCTGGCCGGATGCCCAGATTTCGGGCTTTGACACATCGCCGGATATGATTGAGAAAGCCAGACAGCGCCTGCCACAGGTGGATTTCGCTCTGGGTGATCTGACAAAGTTTGAACCAGATGCGGAAACGCATGTGCTGTTTTCCAATGCAGTATTTCAGTGGATTCCGGATCATAAGGAGCAGATGCGACGACTTCTGTCACAGCTTCAAAACGGTGCTTATCTCGCTGTGCAGATGCCGGATAATATGGGTGAACCGACCCATATATTGATGCGTGAAGTTGCCAAAACTGCCCCCTTTAAGGCGAAGATTGGCGATAAGGGCAGGGCACCGCTGCCGCCTGCTGCCGATTATTATAATGCTTTGATCGATCAAGCTTCCCGCGTCGATATCTGGCATGTGGTTTATAACCATCAGCTAGCCGATGTAGACGCTATTATTGAGTGGGTGAAATCCACGGGGCTGCGTCCGTTTCTCGATCCATTGGACGATGACGAACAGCGCGAATTTTTGAAAGCCTACAAATCACGCCTTGAGGAATTCTATCCAACACTGAATGACGGTCGTGTATTGTTGCGCTTCCCACGAATTTTCATTGTTGCCAGAAAATAAGATAATCGTTTTCGCGAGGCCCGACGAGCTTAGGGGCGAGGGCTCTCTCACAAAGATTTTACCGGGTTGGCTAAATGATGATCCGGTAAAGTGTTTAATATTCAGATACTTGCATGATCGCGAAAGGCTTCCTCAGCCAATAGTAGTCTGTGGTAATAGATTGCATGCAAACGATATTGATCCTATGATTTTGCGATGTCGGAGGTAATTCCAAATAAGTTTTGATGCCTGCAGGGATCGCTTGATTGGGAGTGGTGACATCTGTTTTCAAAGATGTTGCGTCAAGGTCAGCTTCAGAGACTGTCTGGCTTTCGGGCAGGGTCATGCGGGCTTGCAGACCAAAGTCTGAGGTCTGACCACCTGCCGAATATATTGATTATGGGATCAATGATCACTGGTTTTGTCTCTCCCAGGCAAGGCGGGTGATCATGTAGTCGCTTCCCTTTTGCGGCTGCTTTCGGGAGTTTCAGAATGAGCAATGCAGAAATGCAGATTGATGCCAATGGCGAGATCGAAGAGAAACACGACGCTCACGATACGCGCCGCCGCATCTATGCGATTGTTGCCAGTGCATCTGGTAATCTGGTCGAATGGTACGACTTCTATGTCTATTCATTCGGTGCACTTTATTTCGCGTCACAGTTTTTCCCGGCCGAAGATCAGACCAGTCAGCTGCTGAATGCAGCAGCAATCTTTGCAGCTGGTTTTCTTATGCGCCCTATCGGTGGGTGGGTGTTTGGTCGTCTCGCTGACAAGCTTGGTCGCCGCACCTCTATGCTGATTTCGGTCAGCATGATGTGTCTTGGTTCTTTTGCAATCGCTATCCTTCCGACCTACGAGTCCATCGGTCTCTGGGCGCCACTCCTGCTGCTGTTGGTTCGCCTGCTGCAGGGCCTGTCAGTTGGCGGCGAATACGGTACGACCGCCACGTATATGAGTGAGGTCGCTCTCGCTGGCCGTCGTGGTTTCTTCTCGTCGTTCCAATATGTAACTCTGATCGGCGGACAGCTTCTGGCTGTTCTGGTCCTGGTTATTTTGCAATTCTTCCTCACTTCAGAGCAACTGCACGAGTGGGGCTGGCGCATTCCGTTTGCTATCGGTGGTCTCGCGGCAATCGTGGCGCTTTATCTGCGCCGAACGTTGCATGAAACCTCGACCGAGGAATCCCGCAACAGCAAGGCTGCAGGTAGCTTCGCGACGATCTGGAAGCATCATCGCAAGGCATTTCTGGTTGTTGTCGGCTTCACTGCTGGCGGTTCGCTGACCTTCTATACGTTCACGACCTATATGCAGAAATATCTGGTCAATACGGCCGGTATGAACAAGGAAACAGCCAGCGAGGTTATGACCGTCGCGCTGTTTGCTTTCATGCTCATGCAGCCATTGTTTGGCTATATCTCCGACAAGGTGGGCCGCAAGCCGATGATGATCGCCTTTGGCGGTGTGTCGGTATTGACGACCATTCCACTGCTGACGGTGCTTGGGTCGGTGCAAAGCCCGACCATGGCGTTTGTTTACATCGCAATCGCCTCGGCAATCGTGAGCATGTACACATCGATTGGCGGTATCGTAAAATCAGAATTGTTTCCCGCAGAAGTGCGCGCTTTGGGCGTCGGGTTCTCTTATGCGATTGCCAATGCGATCTTTGGCGGCACAGCCGAGTATGTAGCACTCTGGTTCAAGAAGGTCGGCTTTGAAAGCGGGTTCTTCTGGTATGTCACCATCATGATGGTGATCGTGTTTATCGTGGGACTTGTGATGCCAGATCCTCGGAAAAATGGCTATCTGCAAGGGCATGGCACCCATTAAATTCCGAATGCATAAGCGCCGCCTTCGGGCGGCGTTTATATATCCACCTTTTCATCCTCATCTGCAGTGATGAGGCGTGTCGCGCGCCATTCCGTAAGTTTGGAGTTGATGGCATCCATCACAAAGAAGCGTGCGGAATCTTTGTCATAGCCATCATCACGCAGCATGTCGTAATCGGTATGCATGTGACGAACATGGGCTACAGTCGCGAGCCATACGGCAATTGATGGCGGAAGCGTTTTCATATGTGGTGCGAGAGCTGCCGCGCGAATTGGCTCTGAATCGGAATAGGGGACCGCAGGAAGCAAAAGCGTCAGAGATTTTGCGATTGCCTTCTGGCGTACAGTGCCTGCTCTCATGGCCGTCTTCCTTTCACGCTCATACGCTCGAAGCAAGATTCGCAATAATCATAACTCGGTTGTCCTCCAGCTCAAATGACTTCCCAAAAGGGCGGTATAGTTTTGCTGTGCATTGTATTGCGAAAATTCCTTGCGCCTGGTTTGCGCTTCATATAAACATATCTTTATATCTTTAGAAGCGTATGGAGATTGCGAATTGCGCTTGCAGCTCGATCAGATGGTGGATGTGTTAAAAGCAGTGGCAGAACCTAGCCGCTTGCGCATCCTTGCGCTTCTTTCCAAGGGTGATCTCACCGTTTCAGACCTGACCACAATTCTGGGTCAATCGCAGCCGCGTGTTTCGCGTCATCTCAAGCTGCTGGGCGAAGCCGATCTTATCGATCGCTATCAGGAAGGGGCCTGGGCCTATTTTCGTTTGTCGGACAATGCGCTGTGCGGTGAAGTCGCACGCAATCTTCTGCAGCGGCTCGATGCTGCCGATCCATTGATCGAACGCGATATGGAGCGCCTGTCGCAAGTTAAATCCAGCCGTCAGGAAAAGGCTGCAGCTTATTTCAGCGCCAATGCTGGTAGCTGGGATGAGATCCGCAAGTTGCATGTTTCCGAAAATGCAGTGGAAGCGGCTCTCAAAGGCATCATTGGCGACAAGCATTTTCAGGCCATGCTTGATGTCGGTACGGGTACGGGCCGACTGCTAGAGCTGTTTTCGCCGCTTTATGTGCGTGGATTGGGCATCGATATCAATCGCGACATGCTCTCGGTGGCGCGTGCCAATCTCGATCTCGCATCGGTCGGCAATGCGCAGGTCCGGCAGGGAGACGTCTATGCGCTGCCCGTCGAACGCGAAAATTTCGATTTGGTGACGATTCACCAGGTTCTGCACTTCCTCGATGATCCGCTCGCCGCAATCCGTGAGGCGGCGCGTGCGCTTCGCTCCGGTGGACGCTTGCTGATTGTTGACTTTGCACCGCACAGGCTCGAGTTCCTGCGTGAGGAACATGCGCATCTAAGGCTCGGCTTCAGCGACGAGCAGATGCTGGGATGGTTGAAAGATGCAGGGCTTGAACCTGCCAGGACGACTGAATTGGGGCCAAAGGCTGCAAATGGTGACGACGGATTGACGGTCAAGCTTTGGCTTGCCAATGATCCGCGCTTGCTGATTGCCGATCCAGCGCCGCAAAATGCAAGCATAACGGAGACAGTCTAATGGGCTTTTACGGTCTTTCCCGCCGATCGGATATCGGCCAGACCACCCGCGTATCGTTCGAGTTTTTTCCGCCCAAGACAGAAGAAATGGAACAGCGTCTGTGGGAAACCGTGACGCGCCTTGCGCCGCTCAAGCCTGAATTTGTCTCTGTGACTTACGGTGCCGGCGGCTCTACCCGCGAGCGTACCATCCGTACGGTCGCGCGTATTCTTAAAGAAACCGATATTGAGCCTGCGGCTCACCTGACCTGTGTTGATGCGACGCGCGAGGAAGTGGATCGCGTTGCACAGGAATTTGCGGCCCTTGGCGTCAATCGCTTTGTCGCGTTGCGTGGCGACCCTGCCAGCGGTATTGGCGAGAAATATGTGCCGACGCAGGGTGGCTATCAGAATGGTGCCGACCTGGTTGGAGGTCTGCGCAAGCTTTCCGATTTCGACATTTCTGTTTCGGCTTATCCTGAAAAACATCCTGAAAGCCCGGATTTCGCCACCGACATCGATATGCTCAAGCGTAAGGTCGATAATGGCGCGACACGTGCCATCACGCAGTTCTTCTTCGATAATGATCTTTATGAGCGTTATGTCGAGCGCGTGCGCCGTGCTGGTATATATATCCCGATTGTTCCGGGTGTTTTGCCGGTGCATAATTTCAAGCAGGTCAGCAACTTCTGTGCCCGCTCCGCGACGCATATCCCGGCATGGCTGGCCGAGCGTTTTGACGGGCTGGATAAAGATCCGCAGACCCATCAGCTTGTTGCTGCGGCCATTGCTGCGGAGCAGGTGATGGATCTGATCGAACGTGGCGTGCAGGATTTCCACTTCTACACGATGAACAGAGCCGATCTGCCGTTTGCGATCTGCCATATGATTGGCATCAGACCCAATACGGAAACTGCTTTAGAAGTCGCCTGAAATGAAAAAAGCCCGGTTTGTAAACCGGGCTTTCTTTTAAGTAAAACGGATCGGTCTATCCTCAAGAACCGATGCCGCCACAATGGCTTGGCTATCCCAATTCAGGGAATAACGCCTGCTATCAACGCTGCAACAAATGCGAATGCTGCACAGATCATGAGGACATTCAGAGATCGCGTAAGTCCCATTGGTCTGTCTCCTTATAAGCACCCGACAAAGCCGGGTACGCGCTGGTAGAGAACCGGAATCTAAGCGCAAATTGGCTTAAACAAAAGAACATTTCGTACTGCAATAAGGGGTGATAGGGAAAAAAACCTTTTGTTTACCAGCTAAGTTATTGAAATTTTTAACTGTAAAAATTTGTTCACATTTCATGAAAATGCCACGAAAGCGCCAATTTTGACCCGGCTTCCGCCGTCCAGTCAGCCTTTTTGTGTCACCGTTTAGCGGATTAAAGCGAGGAATCCTGACAAGGTGAACACCGACAGAACGGTTGAATACAGTATGACATTCGACGTAATGGCGGCTTCCCGGCGATAATGTTCCGCAAGCATGAAAGGGCCTGTGCCAGCGGGTAGTGCAGCGAGCAGTGTTGCACTCTGCGCCAGATGCGGTGGAAGCCCGAAGACATAGACCGCAAGTAGCCATGTTGCCAAAGGCATGACGATGAGCTTGACCGAAACGAGGAAAGCGATTGCATTGACGCTGTCGCGTTCGATCTTGCGGGGCTGTGCAAGGAAAAGGCCGAGCGCCACGAGTGCGCAAGGTGAAGCCGCACCACCGAGCATTTTCAGAAAGGTTTCGGCGGGAGCAGGGATGGTGAGGCCTGAGAACGATACGAGCGTTCCCAGCGCTGGTGCAAAGAGAAGCGGATTGCGGATCAGAGATCGTGCGACTTTCCAGACAAGGCGCAGCGGCTTCTTTTCCGTCTGCATGCCGATCTCGATCAGGATGATAGCAAAGGCAAAGGTTACACAGACGGTGATGATGATGGAGATCGTTGTCGCAGCCAGAACACCTGATCCGAAAGCGATCATCGAAAGCGGGATGCCCATATAGCCGGTATTTGGATAGGCGGCGTTCAACCCATCAAGCGCATTGTCGGCTAAAGATAACTTGCCACGAAGACGGATAACGAAGGGCAGGGCAAAGGCGATAGCGCTGCTCAACAGGAAAACACTGATAAAGCCGGGCTGCCACAAATCGCTGCCGTGGGTATTGGCCATGATGTCGAAAAGCAGGGCAGGCAAGGCCAGATAAACAACGAAACGGTTGAGCTCAGCGATCGCGTGCGGCCCCAATATCTTCAGCTTGAATGCTCCCCAACCTGAAAAGATGAGGGCGAAGACGGGCAGAACGATGATGAGGGTGGAGATCATGGCGCTTGAATAACTTGCAAAAGTTGAAAGGCGCGGAGGGTGGTCCGCGCCTTTGATTTACTTTGGTTTAGAGCTTTTCGAGCAGTTCAGGCGTTGGCCATGAATCGGCAGGCATTCCAAGTCGCAACTGTTCGGTGCGAACGGCATCGCGGGTCAGGATACCGAAAACGCCATCGATTTTGCCCATGTCATAGCCACGAGCCTGAAGCTTGGTCTGCAATTCCTTCATTTGCTCCTGCGTCAAACCCTGATCGGGATTGCCAGGATTGAAGGCTGGAGCACCAGCGAGGCGGGTGGCGAAATAGGCAGCCGTTGTCGCGTAAACAATCGACTTGTTCCATTCTACGAAAATATCAAAATTCGCATAGGACAGGAATGCAGGGCCTTTGCGACCCAGTGGCAGAAGCAGCGATGCATCGCCGTCATCTGGACCGAGTGGACCTTTAAGCCCAACTACGCCCTGCTCAGCCCACCATGAGTGTGGCTTGCGATTGGTGCGAATGGATTCCTCCCAAGGCAGATCCTTGGTGATGCGTACTTCTTCGAGCCATGGCTCGCCACGCTTCCAGCCGAGTTCGGAAATCATGCGGCCAGCGGTCATCATCGCATCAGGGACGCTGTTTTTCAGATCGACTTTGCCGTCGCCGTCACCATCAACGCCGCGCTCGAGATAATCCTTTGGCAGAAGCTGCATCATACCTATTTCGCCAGCCCATGCGCCAGTTGTGGCAGCATCGACAACGCCGGTATCGAACAGCTTGAGCAGAGCGATCAGCTGCGGACGGAACAGATCCGGACGGCGGCAGTCATAGGAGAGCGTCACGAGTGCATTGAGCGTGTCGAAATCGCCCTGAATCGCGCCGTAGTCGGTTTCAAGACCCCAGAAGGCGGCAAGTACAGGTCCCGGTACGCCATAAGTGTCTTCGACTTTCTTGAAGACATCGGCGTGCTTGACCAGGTTGTTCTGGCCGTTCTTAAGGCGCGCCTCAGAGATGAGTCGCTTGGAAAATTCGGTGAAGGTCAGGTTGAAGACAGTCTGCTTGCGGTCGCGATCAAGAACTTTCTGTTCGAGCGACGCCTTATGCAGTTCAGCAATCCCCTTTTCGCCAACGCCTGCTTCGCGTGCTTCCTTGGTCAGATTGTCCATCCACTGACCATAATCAGTTTCGCATTCGGGCTTTGGCAGGTTGACGGTGCTGTCGGCGCTGGCAGCCGGTGCGGGAGAACCGGAAGCCTTTGCGCCAGATTGGGCAACAGATATTACAGTCGATGCCAGCAAGGCGGTAGCCATCACTGAAGCTATAATTTTCATCGAGAAAACTCACAATTCAGAGGGGGAGGTCTCCCCGTCGGGTTTTTCAAGCTATTGCCCCATCACGCATCGGAAATGAAGCAAAACTTGGTGTGAGCACCCAATTAACGAAGAGTTAACGGACCTTGTTGCTTTCCAGCCACTTTTTCCATGCGCCTGCACTGCCCGCAAACACATTGATATCTGCATCGCCCTTGATGCCGGGAATGGTGCCCGTTCCGGTATATTGCCAGAATGTCCAGGGGTGTGGCCCATACTTTTCCGTCGGATGCCCCGCCGTCGAGCGCAACCAGAATGGATATTCACGCAGCTGGTTCAGATCATTTTCATCGAAGAAATCAACTGTCGTGTAAATGATAGGGCGCTTGCCGTAGTGCTTTTCGATCGCATCAAGGAAAATCTTCATTTCCTTGCGGACGATGACAGCATTTGGTCTCAGCTTGCAGCTTGGCGACTGTGCGTTCCATTCCATATCGAGAACGGGCGGCAAAGCATTTGGATCGCGCGGCACATTCTGGATGTACCAGCGCGCCTGTTCGATAGCCGGACGGCAGAAATAATAGAAGTGATAGGCGCTGCGTGGAATGCCCGCCTGTTTCGCGCCGTTCCAGTGTTCGGTGAAGCGGTCATCGAAACGATCGCCGCCTTCGGTTGCCTTGATGAATACAAAGGAAATTCCGCTGCGCCTTACTGCGTTCCAGTCGACATCGACCTGATATTTGGAAACGTCGGTTCCGTGGATCGGATAATGCCACGGTGTCCTGCCGGTCCATTCAAACGGCTTGCGATCACCAAAACGTGGTGCATTGACCGCTCCCGTTGGCCGCGCCATCTGCTGCATTGAGTTGCCGGACTTTTTTACATCGGAGAAGTCGTAATCCACTGTCGTACAGGCAGACAGAAGGAAAACACCAAGGGCAAGAATGCTGCGGTTGGCCAGACGGTTCATACAGTGGTCCCGATGTCGCGAATCAATCTTAACAACGGTTACGCGATCCGGGTCCTAACGTCATCAGTTATGCTGGCAAAACTTTGCGGGAAACAGATTGTGTCGCACCGACTGAGGGATAATCAAAAGAGCCGTCGGAAATCTATCCGGCGCGAATGACAGCTATCCACGCAAAGCCGCGATAAAGATTCATGCGTCTGGAGGTGGCGCCCTGTTCAACAGCCATAGTATCTGCAACGCTGAAGAGATTGCCGCGCGGTGACACATGGAACCATTCAAGCCATGTGAAGAGTGCCTTCTTAAACCATCGCGGCAGGCGTTGCTGATCGCCGAAGTCAACGATATGCAGTTCGCCGCCTGGCTTTAAATGTCTGATGCTTTCCCGAATGACTGATTGCCATTGCGGTATCATCGAAACCGCATAGGAAATGAAGATGCGATCAAAGCTATCCTGACCAAAAAGGGCAGCGGGATCGAAATGCGTGGCATCGGCACGTTCAAGTCTGGTGCGATCTGCAATCCCGGCGCGCTGTGCTGCCTGACGCGCTGTGTCCAGCATTTCAGCCGAAATATCGATGCCGAAGAGTGTTGCGTCGGGGTAGTTCTGCGCTGTTTTGACAAGATTGCGTCCTGTGCCGCAGCCGATTTCAAGCACACTGCCGCCTTGAGGCACGTTTAGTCCCGTAATCATAGGGTCGCGACCCAAAAGATAATATTTGCGCGTGGCATCGTAGAAATGACGCTGCCGCTTATAAACCCGGTCCATCAGAGTAGCGTGATCGATACCCTTGATTTGCCCCTGAGTTCGCTGCGGATTGGTGCCCATATCACGCATCCTTCAAGACATAGAGGTGGAAGCCGCCATAGATAGAAGAGCGGTCGCGATCATGCAGCAGGCGGGATTCTTCTTCACGATAGTGCCAGTGTTCAAGAATCGATGGATCAACCCGGCCCGGCAATAGGCTTGGCTCTGCCGCTGTGCGGAAGATAACGCGCGCGCCCGCAGCAGCAGTACGGGTGATTTCGCTCCAGAGTGCATTGAGCTGGGCGTCGTTCATCCAGTCCTGTGCATCGAGCAAGATGTAGCGGTCTACCGATCCGGCTGGCTTTTGGCTGAGAAACTCTGTGTAGTTGGCATTTCGCACCGTCATGCGATCAACGCGAGCGCGAACGGTGTCGAAATTTGCCCTTGAGAGATAGGGAGGCAGAGGGCCTGTTTCTTCATCGCCGCTATAGCCACGGCCAAAGGCCTGCCACGCGAAATAGTTTTCGGTCAGGGGGAAGGCGCAGGCGAGCTTTTCAAGCCGGGCGCGCAGGACAAAAGCCATGTCGCCATTTCCGGCTGTTGCCAGTGCGTCATATTGCTGAGGTGGAATGCCGAGGCCAAACAGAGACGATTTGCGTGCTGTTGCCCAACGCACCATGCGTTTTTCAAACAAGGGGGCGAGGGCGGTGTCGAAGAAGGTGCGCTGTTCTTCCATCGTGCGGGCTTTAAGGATGTCACGTGGGTCTATGCCATAAAGACGAGCGACGCGGTGGCCCATGCCGATAAAGACGCCCAGCAATCCGTGGCGGTAAAGATCCCTCGAGAAGATAGAGATACGTTGACGGCCGCTCCATTTGCGCTTTTCCCAATAGGCACGACTTTCACTATCAAGATGCGGACGGATGAAGCGTTGATAAGCTGCGAGATTGGCCTTGTCGTCGGCCTTGCCATAGAAGCGATAGAAGCTGGCATAGTCCGGCAGATGCTTCAAAGCGCCAAGTTTCAGGCGGTTGAAGGCAACATGAGCGCTGTTGAGATCAACAGCCTCGACCGAGGCCGGGTCAGCCGTCAGATAAGAAAGAGCGTTGCAGCCGCCTGAAGCGATGGTGACGATGCGGTGGCCGGGCTGAATGACAAGTGCTGCCATATCCACTTCGGGGTCTTCCCATATCTGGGGATAGACCAGTCCTTTGAAGAGCCAGGCGAATAGTCTTTCGGATACGCCGTCGCGCGAAAGCGCATGGTTTTGTGTGACTGCGCGCTTGAGGATTGTGCCGTTGGCATTTGGGCCCGTCATTCCATGCTCCCCGTATTTTTTTGAGCGCACTCCGAAAGTTCTGAATGATCTCGGGCAAGATGCGCGAAGGTTCCAAGGCGAATCCAGCCTTGTTTGGGAGAGTTAAGCATTCGCCGGTGACAGGGGCGTGACGGCTGTTTCAGGGACAAACTATGGTTAAAACTTTGTTATTATGGCGGTTTGTTACCAGCCGTAAGACTATTTGAGAGAACCTTTCCGCATCCTCGCCGTTTTCTGGTGTGACGTTGGTATCGTCGAAAAGCATCACCGGGGACTAAAGAGTGGTGTGACGACTGTCTTCGTAAGGTGATTGACCGGCCAGAACGGTCAGACACGGAAAACCAAAGCAGCGTTGGCTATATCCCCGCAACGCTGGATTTTAGGGAAGGAGAGCCATCATGAAGAAATTTTTGATTACTTCGGTTGCTGCCGTATCGTTTTTGGGGCTTGCAGCTTGCAGCGACAATTCAAACGACGCCAGCAAGGCACCGGCATCGCCCTCGCCTGAAGCGCCTGCTGCCCCAGCAGCACCTTCAAACAACGATACAACGACGCCGACAACACCAGCACCTGCGCCTTCGACGCCAGGCACGACTGGTTCACCGCCTGCAAACTAAAGCATGTCTCCCAAAAATGGGATCCGTTTTCGGATAAAGACATGCTTAAAATTGCAGATAGCGTGATTTTCGAGCACTGATCTGATTGGATCAGATCGGTGCTCTAGTCATTTGTTTTCACGCGCATCTTGTCCGAAAACCGTTTCACACTTTTCGGGGTGCGCTTTAATGCCAGAGCTTCTTACTGGTAAAAGAATGGCGGTCCGGTCAGCGGGCCGCCATTTGCCCCGAAAGGAGCAAAGTTGATGGATAATTATGCAGTGGTCGTCAATAAAGACAATATAACTGCGTTTTCCATGTTCAAACGCAGGCTTTCTTCGGTTATGGCTTTTGTTATGAGCCGTCATTTTCTGTTTCTTATTTCCGCTGTTGTTCTTGTTGCCCTTGCCGCTTGCGGCAGAGGGGAGGATGAACAGGCTGCTGCTCCAACTCAGCCAGAACAAACAACAGCTGCTCCAGCGCCTGACGCTGACAAGCAGGCTGGGCCTGATCTGATCAAAGCTTTGCAGGATAATTCCGGTGTTATGACACCAGAAGAGCAGAAAGCAGCCATCGAACGTGCACGCAACAATGCGGAGGCTGCAGCCAGGTCTGTGGGCCAAAGCGCTGAGCAGGTTCAGGCCGCCGGTGAGGCGGCAGTCGCTGCCGCTCAGCGTTCGTTCGAGGCTCGTCAGACTGCGCAATAATTCTCTCTACAGAGAGCAATATTCTTCTAAATTATTGTTTTTTCGTCGATTGCAACGGGTTGCTGTTTCCAGTCTTTACGGAATTATATAGAAACGATTCATGTCGATCTGGGTCCGCATCGGTGAGTTTGTCACCTCCGTCACGCTGAACGCTATTTCAAGCGTTATCGAGGCTGTGCGTACGGTTTTTGAAGGCGATGCGGATACGCGCAGGCGCGTTGCGTTCTCCATTGCGATGATTGCGCTTTCAGCCAAAATGGCCAAAGCCGATGGCGTGGTGACACAGGATGAGTTTCGCGCATTCCAGAACATTTTCTCCGTGCCACCAGAAGAGCATACCCATGTGGTTCGCTTGTATAATCTCGCTCAGCAGGACGTGGCGGGCTATGAGAGCTATGCGCGCCAGCTTGCTGGCCTATGTCGGGAAGGCGATGAGAATTGTCATCTGCTTGAAGATATTCTCGATGGTCTCTTTCATATCGCAACCGCTGACGGCTACGTACACGATAAGGAAATGGCTTTCCTGTCGAGCGTTGCCGAGATTTTCGGTTTCGATGAGGAAAGTTTCGAACGTATCGCATTGCGGCATATCAATCGCGGTGAGGGCGATCCTTACGCCATTCTCGGGCTGGTGCGCGGCGTTTCTTTTGAGGACGCGCGCAAGCGCTACCGTTCATTGGTGAAAGAACACCATCCGGATCGGCTTTATGCGGAAGGCCTTCCGCTGGAATTCATAAATATCGCGAATGCACGTCTTGCGGCCATCAACGCGGCTTGGGCAAGTGTCGAAAAACAATTGGAGGCCGCATGAGCAGCGTGGATGCTTCGCAGGAAGAATTGGTAGCGGAACTTTCGTTGGAAGCGCCCGATTATCCGACCGCTTCGCTTGATGCGTCTCCAAATTTTGGTCCGCGTCGCGATGGCAAGACGCCGACCTATCTCATTCTGCATTATACAGGGCTTGCAACGGCTGAAGAAGCTTTGGACGTGCTTAAGTCGCCCGAGCGGGAAGTTTCTGCTCATTATCTCGTTCACGAAGATGGACGTGTGGTACAGATGGTGTCTGAAAAGGCACGCGCATGGCACGCAGGCCAAAGCTTCTGGAAGGGCGAGACCGATATCAATTCGGCCTCCATCGGCATTGAGATCGTCAATCCCGGCAATCTGGAAAACTATCCGCCATTCGCAGACCGTCAGATTGAATCCGTTATCGATCTGTGTCGCAGCATATGCGGGCGCTACGAAATTCGACCGGAAAACGTTCTTGCGCATTCCGATATTGCACCGGAACGCAAGACTGATCCCGGGCACAACTTCCCATGGAAGAAATTGCACCAGGCAGGCATTGGACACTATATCGAACCAACGCCGATCCGTGGCGGACGCTTCTTCGCGCGTGGTGAACAGGGCCAGCCAGTGGAGGCTTTGCAGTCCATGCTTGCCCTTTATGGCTATAAAATCGAGATCAATGGCGTGTTCGATGAGGCCACACAAACCGTGATTAAGGCCTTTCAGCGACATTTTCGGACACAAAATGTGGACGGTGTAGCCGACGTATCTACTATAGATACCCTCTACAGGCTGATTTTTTCGTTGCAAAATGTTACCGCTTGACCGCGCGTGGTTCTGTATGGTCGAGCAGAGCCCTACATTCATATTTCCGTAATAATTTCATCAAATTAGAACAATTACAGCTTTAGGTGGTGGCTCTCTTCCACTGTGACGCGCATCACGAAATGTGACAGCGTTTATTACAACCTGTAAGACTATTTTACTTCCCCGACCAATCTTCGGCTGCATTTCCCCAGCAAATGATCTGCCATTCCCAGCGGTGACGGGCGGGCAAAAATGCTTGTCGAGCGGGATCATAAATAAACGGCATTGCTGCCCCCAAGACCAGCAATGCCCCATAAAAACGATCCAAGACGGTAGGTTATGAAAATAAAATTTGTTGTTGTATGCGCTCTCATTGGCGCCATGAGTTCTTTTGGCCTTAATTCTGCGATGAGTGCTCCTGTTAATGAGCCAACCAATCTCGCAGACCTGCTCAAGGCACGGGCACAGAATAAGACTGCTGAAGCCAACAAGTCTGAAAAGACATCCCGCGCAGCCGCACGGGCAGAACAGAAACAGACTGCCAAGAAGGTTTCGGTCATCACCAAGCGTGCTGCACCAACAGCTAAAAGTGCAAAGCGTTCCAAGGCGCGTGGTGAGACTTCAAAGTCTGTGCAGAGCGGCAAGGGCTACTCCCAGATCATCAATCGTTATGCAGCAACTTACGGCATATCGTCTTCGCTGGCTCATGCCGTTGTTCGTCACGAAAGCAATTTCCAGCCAAACGTTCGGGGTGCTGCCGGTGAAATTGGCCTGATGCAGATCAAGCTCTCAACGGCTCGCGGTCTGGGTTACACGGGTTCGGCAAAGGGTCTCTATGAACCATCGACCAATATCCAGTTCGGTATGAAGTATCTTGCTCAGGCACAGAAGCTCGGTGGCGGCAGCACCTGCGGCACGATCCTCAAATACAATGCCGGTCATGGCGCAAAGCGCATGAACCCAACCTCTGCAAAATATTGCAGCTCGGTTAAGTCCTATATGGCCGGACTTTAATATTCAGATTCGCCTTGTCGGCCGCGTAGTGTTTCAGGTCGATGATGTGAACGAAAAGCCGGTAGCGGTTTCGCTGCCGGCTTTTCTGTTGTGTATAGTTTTTTTCGAAACCCGGTTCCCACTTTCCGCGATCATGCTATATACGCGCCGTCAGTCGGTCGGGCAGCCGCGCTTGTCATATGCCGAAAGGCGGCAGGTGAGGAAAGTCCGGGCTCCATGGAAATACGGTGCCGGGTAACGCCCGGCGGGGGTGACCCCAGGGATAGTGCCACAGAAAGTAGACCGCCCCGTCTTCCGTACCGCTTTCAAGAAGCGGCAGGGATGACGGGGTAAGGGTGAAAGGGTGGGGTAAGAGCCCACCGCGCCGGTGGCAACACAGGCGGCACGGTAAACCCCACTGGGAGCAAAACCGAATAGGGACGGCGCATCAGCCCGAAAGAGCTGATAATCAATTTCCGGATCAGCCGTCCGGGTGGGTTGCAAGAGGTGGGTGGCGACATCCGTCCCAGATGAATGGCTGCCACGTTGGACGCAAGTCCGGCCATACAGAACCCGGCTTACAGACCGACTGACATTTTTTACTCTCCGTAATGGCTAGAGCGCCGGGCGCGCTATTGGGCGCGCAAAGGTCGCTCTAACACTTTAAAATTAGAGCATAATTTTACCTTAAACTGATCCAAGTTTAAGGAATTATGCTCTAACTGATATTTCCCTTTGAACGCAGGAAACGGATAGTTGTGATCTGATTGCACATCTATTGCGAAACCTCCCAACCAAGGAGGTTTCCATGTCGAGCTTAAAAGATAAAGTCGCAATCATCACTGGCGCATCATCGGGAATAGGTCGTGCTACGGCACTGTTGTTTGCTTCGGAAGGTGCTGCAGTTGTGTTGAATGCCCGCAATGAGGCCGGGCTTGAGCAAGTAGCACAGAATATCAGAGAACTTGGCGGGCAGGCCCATTGTGTGGCTGGGGATGTCTCTGAGATGGAGACACATGAAAGACTGGTGGCCGCTGCTCAAAGCGAATTTGGTCGCCTTGATATTGCTTTCAACAATGCGGGCACTGTTGGTCCGCTCGTCCCATTAACTGAGGCAAATCTTGATGACTGGAACAATGTGATTGCCGGCAATCTGACATCGGCCTTTCTTGGCACGAAGTTGCAGATACCATCGATGCTCAGGTCTGGCGGCGGTTCGATCATTTTCACGTCAACCTTTGTCGGCACCAGTGTCGGTATTCCGGGAATGTCGCTGTATGGCGCATCGAAAGCTGGGTTGATGGGGTTGGTCAAAGGCATTACCGCGGACTACGGATCGCGAGGCATTCGGGCCAACGCGCTTCTGCCGGGCGGTGTCGATACGCCAATGGCAGGCGGTGACGCTCAGAAAGAGTGGGCGGCGGGCCTCCATGCAATGAAGCGGATTGCGCAGCCTGAAGAAATTGCCCAGGCCGCACTCTTTCTTGCAGGGCCAATGGCGAGTTTTGTTTCTGGTTCAGCGCTTTATGCTGATGGTGGCAATTCAGCAGTCAAATAAAAAGATTGCGGCTTTCCTGAGCAGAAAGCCGCAGCCCGATATTAGAGCGCCGATCTGATTGGATCAGATCGGCGCTCTAAATATTTGTTTTAACACGCATCTTTTCCGAAAACCGTTTCACACTTTTCGGGATGCGCTCTAAATGGGTACGCCTGTGAAGAAGTCGTAGATGAGTTTCATGTTCAACACGACGATGATGGCGGCGGTGATTGCAGCAAGGATTGTCACCCACCGTGGTGCAACTAAAGCGCCCATCTTCTTCTTTTCTGCCGTGAACATCACAAGCGGGATGATCGCAAAAGGAAGCTGCAGACTGAGAACGACCTGCGACAGGATCAGAAGTTCGGTCGTTCCCTGCGAGCCATACATGATCGTAACTATGGCCGCTGGCACGATAGCGACGAAGCGGGTGATTGCGCGACGCAACCAGGGCTTCAACTTGATATCGATAAAGCCTTCCATCACAATCTGACCGGCCATGGTTGCCGTAATTGTTGAGTTGAGCCCGCAGCACAGAAGCGCAATTGCAAAGAGGGTTGGGGCCAGTGCAGAGCCGAGTAACGGATTGAGCAAAGCATGCGCTTTGTCGAGATCCTCTACCCCGGTATTGCCGGTCGCATTGAAGCTCGCTGCGGCGAGGATCAGGATTGAAGCATTGACCAGCAATGCAAAGGTGAGGGCAATGGTGGAGTCGAGCGTTGCAAAGCGGATCGCTTCGCGTTTTTCTGGCAGAGTGTGACCATAGTCGCGGGTCTGTATGATGCCTGAGTGCAGGTAGAGATTATGCGGCATCACCGTCGCGCCGATAATACCCAACGCTATATAAAGCATATCCGGATTGCGGAGAATTTCTGTCGTTGGTGCAAAGCCGCGGATTACTTCGCCCCATTTGGGTTCTGCCATCAAAATCTGGATCAGGAAGCAGAGGGCAATTACGCCTAACAGCGTGATGATAAGAGCCTCGACGCGGCGAAAACCCTTGTTCTGTAAATAGAGAACGAGGAGTACATCGGCTGCGGTAATGATGACGCCGATTTCAAGCGGAATGCCGAAAAGAAGATTAAGGCCGATTGCCGTACCGATAACTTCAGCCAGGTCTGTCGCGCAAATGGCAAGCTCTGCCAAGAGCCACAAAGGCCAGGCAAGGAAACGCGGATAGGCATCCCGGCAGGCTTGCGCGAGATCGCGACCCGTCGCAACGGCAAGACGAGTACAGAGCGCCTGTAAAAGGACGGCCATGAGATTTGAAATAAGTACGACCGACAGCAACATGTAGCCGAAGCGGGAACCGCCAGCGAGCGATGTTGCCCAGTTGCCGGGGTCCATATAGCCAACGGCGACCAGATAGCCGGGGCCGAAAAAAGCCGTCGCGCGGCGAAGTTTAGAACCGGATCGGCTGACCCGGATCGACCGGTGGACGTCAGACATGGACGCTTCGCCCCGATCCCGACGCCAGCCTTCAAATGTAACGTCATGCTTTGCGGGGGGCGTGCTCGCCCGAGGGGCCATCTTAAATGCCATGCGTTAAGCTTTCAAAATGCAATTGCGAATTATTTGCAATTAATAGACCTGTGAAGCTTTCCCGTCAACGGCAGAGAATGGGGGGATTTTCTCATAAATATGTGATCGTGCTATTCGGATAGCCTACGAATTGACATCTGCTCAGAAGCGCTGTTTGCGGGCTGCGGATCATGCAAAATCGTGCCAGAAAAACTTTTGTATAAGCCTCGGTTTTCTGAATGGGCGCGGCAAAGGATAACGGTTCATTAAGCTTAATATCCGATAACTGTTTGAACGAATCCGCCAAATAGAAGCTTGTCTACAATTGGCCGGAATCCATAAAGAAAACACAGGATAGCGGGACTTGATCCCGGGAAAGGATCGGGATGATGGCTAGCCTCGGCGGAGACGAATCTCAAGCCGAAGGGGCTCAGGTCCGTCACGTTCCGGTGCTTATTTCCGAAGTGATCGATGCCCTGAAGCCCGAATCCGGCAAAATAATCGTCGATGGCACATTCGGTGCAGGCGGTTATACCCGACGTATTCTGGAAGAGGGTGCGAACGTCATCGCTATTGACCGCGACCCGACCGCAATCGCAGCCGGTCGTGCCATGGAAAAGCAGTTCGAAGGCAAGCTCAATCTGGTTGAAAGCCGTTTCTCGGCGCTGGATAAAGCCGTTGAAAAAGTCGAGGGAGAAGGCGCGAAAGTGGATGGCGTTGTGCTCGATATCGGTGTCTCGTCGATGCAGATCGACGAAGCCGAGCGTGGCTTTTCCTTCCAGAAGGACGGGCCTCTCGACATGCGCATGTCCCGCAACGGCCCAAGTGCGGCTGATGTCGTGAATCGCCTGAAGATGGGCGATCTCGCACGCATCTTCAATTTTCTGGGTGAAGAACGCAATGCAGGTCGCATAGCCCGCATGATCGAAAAGCGTCGTGAATCTCAGTCTTTCACGCGCACGCTGGATCTCGCCAATGCGATTGAATCGCTGGTTGGTCGCAATCCGAAAGTGCCCATTCATCCTGCAACGCGTGTGTTTCAGGCGCTACGAATCTATGTGAATGACGAGCTGGGTGAACTGGCGCGAGCACTGCTTGCAGCCGAACGCGTGCTCAAGCCGGGCGGACGTCTGGTTGTTGTAACCTTCCATTCGCTGGAAGATCGCATGGTCAAGCGTTACTTTGCAGACCGCGCTGGTGGTAGTGCAGGTTCACGGCATTTGCCTGAGACACATGTGCGCCATCCGAGTTTTACACCTGCAGTGAAAGGTGCCGTTGGCCCAACTGCAGAAGAAGAAGAGCGCAATCCACGTGCCCGCTCAGCAAAATTGCGCGCTGGTCTGAGGACCGAGAATCCGCCTCTTGAAGATGATCTTTCGCTTTTCGGGCTGCCCAAATTGCCTGAAACGCATGAACTGGCCCGGAGTTGAACGAGTGCTGCGTACTTTTGAACTCATCATGATAGCGGCGATGCTGGTAGCAGCAACGATCACCTACACCATCAAATATGATGCGGAGAGGCAGATCGCGGTTATTTCCAAGCTCAAGCGCCAGATCGATTCCGAGAAAGATACGATTACGCTTCTGCGCGCGGATTGGGCATTGATGACCCAGCCGGGTCGTTTGCAGAGCCTTGTTGGCGTTTATTCTGATGAGCTGAAACTTGCACCCATTGAAGCGGAGCAGCTTGCGATGGGCGTGCAGGACATTCCAGAACGCCAGCTGGACGATATTCAGAAACTTATTTCAGGCAGCGATGAACTGGTGGCAAGCGGCGTTCTCGAACCAGATGCAACGACCACCGGCAGTATCAAGAAGAATGGAGCGAGGCACTGACCATGCGGCTGAAGCTCGGATTTTCCAAAAAGAACAAGCAGAACGGCAATGACGGTTTTGAGCCGGCTGGCAATGAAAAGCTGGCCGGCAATATGGCGTTTGTCGGTTCCCGTAAGAAGCATGGCAATCGTGCACGCAATCGTCTTTGGATGGCAATTGCGTGCTTTGTCGGCATTTACGGCGTGATTGGCGGCAAGCTCGTCTATTTCGGTGTGATTGGTGGCGAGGACGATGATTCCAATGGTCCTGCCGTGCATCAGCTTGCATCCCGACCTGATATTCTGGACCGTAACGGCGAAATTCTTGCCACCGATATCAAAACCTCTTCGCTCTTTGCCGAGCCACGCAAGATTGTCGATCCGGATGAAACCATCGAGCTGCTCTCGACGGTTATTCCTGATCTCGATTGGGAAGCGACCTATCGTCGTCTCAAGAGTGGTGCTGGCTTCGTCTGGATCAAGCGCGGTCTGACGCCACGCCAGCAGAGCCAGATCATGGCGCTCGGTGTGCCGGGCATAGGCTTCCGTACTGAAAAGCGTCGTTTTTATCCCGGTGGCCCGACGGCTTCCCATGTTCTCGGCCTCGTGAATGTCGACAATCAGGGCATTGCTGGCATGGAGAAGTATATCGACAGTCAGGGTCTGAGTGATCTGCGTGCTGTCGGTATGGCGACCGGACAGTCGCTTGAACCAGTCCGTCTTTCGATCGACATTCGCGTTCAGCACATCATGCGTGACGTGTTGGTCAAGGCAGTCGAACGCTATCGTGCAATTGCTGCGGGCGCAGTGGTACTGAATGTGAAGACCGGCGAGGTTATCGCCATGGCTTCTGTTCCGGATTTTGATCCGAACAATCCTGTGCATGCGCTCGACAAGGATCGTCTGAACCGTATGTCAGCGGGTACCTATGAAATGGGCTCGACGATCAAGAGCTTCACCACCGCAATGGCGCTCGATTCAGGTAAGTTTAATCTCAATTCCAGGATTGATGCATCGCGTCCGCTGGTGATTGGTCGTCAGACCATCCGCGACTTCCATGGTAAAGGCCGTGTGCTGACGCTGCCGGAAGTATTCATCTTCTCGTCCAACATTGGCTCGGGTCATGAGGCGAATGTGGTTGGTATCGAAGGCCATCGTGCATTCCTCAAGAAGATCGGCCTGCTTGATCGCATGCAGACGGAATTGCCGGAAGTTGCCCGTCCTGTCGAACCACGCGTCTGGAAGAAAGTTCATTCCATGACCATTTCGTTTGGTCACGGCATGATGACGACCCCGCTGCAAACCGCGGTGGGTGCTGCGGCTTTGATGAATGGCGGCAAGCTGATCGAACCGACCTTCCTTACACGTACACAGGCTCAGGCCGATCAGGTGGCGCAGCAGGTTATTCATCCGCAGGTTTCTGCCGATATGCGTTATCTCTATCGCCTGAACTCGACCGCTCAGGGTGGTTCGGGTAAGCGTGCTACGGTTCAGGGTTATCGCGTTGGCGGCAAAACCGGTACAGCGGAAAAGGTTGTTCATGGCCGCTATTCGAAAGATGTACGCTTCAACGCCTTCCTTGCATCCTTCCCGATGGACGATCCAACCTATGTTGTTTTGACGATCATCGATGAGCCAAAACCCGAAGAAGGTAAGTACAGCGCAACGGCTGGTCTTAATGCCGCCCCGATGGTTGCAGACATTATTAGACGCTCTGCCACCTTTTTGGGGGTAAAGCCCGATTTTAAACAGGAATTTGCGCCAGCAGCTGCAGAGATCGCTTCCGCTGATTCGATAAACGACTGATTCGTGCACTTCCGCTATTGGGAGCGGAAACTGCGCCACTGAACCTGGATTTGGTAAGACCATGAAGCTGAAGGAAATTACACTCTTTAAAGAACTGGCCTCCGGCGCTGCGGGCGAAGTGGACATTACCGGCGTCACGTCAGACTCGCGTAAAGTCGAAAACGGCTTCCTTTTTGCGGCCCTCAAGGGTGTAAAGGCTGATGGCTCCGCCTATGCCGCCGACGCAGTCAAGCGTGGCGCAGTTGCGATCATCGCTGGCAAAAATACGGTCCTGGAAAATCCAGGTGTGCCGGTACTGCATGTCGATGATCCGCGCCACGCCCTCGCAGTTGCGGCCGCCCAATTCTATGGCAAACAGCCTGAAGTCATGGTTGCTGTCACCGGTACGAGTGGCAAGACTTCCGTCGCTTCCTTTACACGTCAGATCTGGGCTTATGCAGGCTTTCCTGCGGCCAATATTGGAACGACAGGCGTCTTTTCGCCAACGCGCAGCGATTATAATTCGCTGACAACGCCTGATCCTGTTGAGCTGCATCGTCTTCTCGCAGAGCTTACTGACGAAGGCGTGACCCATGCTGCGATGGAAGCCTCTTCGCATGGTCTCGACCAGCGACGCCTTGATGGCGTGAAGCTTGCTGCCGGTGCTTTCACCAATCTCGGTCGCGATCACATGGACTATCATGCGACGATTGAAGAGTATCTGCATGCCAAGATGCGCTTGTTCGATACACTTTTGCCAAAAGGGTCGCCTGCGATCATTTTTGCGGATGATCAGTTTTCGCCCCAGGCGATTGAAGCGGCAAAAGCTGCCGGCTGCGATGTTAAAACTGTCGGCCGTAAGGGCGATTTCATCACGATCAAGCGTGTGGAGCATGAGCGTTTCCGCCAGCATGTTGAAGTGCGCATTGCTGACGAAATCTTTGAAATTGAACTGCCGTTAGCTGGTGACTTTCAGGTTGCGAATGCGCTTGTATCGGCTGGTCTTGCAATGGTTACGGGGGTTCCTGCTGCTGCTGCGATGCGTGCACTTGAGCGTCTTAAGGGCGCTCCGGGTCGCCTTGATCTGGTTGGTGCCACGGAAGAAGGCGCTCCTGCTTACGTTGACTATGCGCATAAGCCGGAAGCACTTGAAAATGTCCTGACGTCTGTCCGTCCGTTTACGACGGGCCGTGTGATCGTGGTGTTTGGCTGCGGCGGTGATCGCGACAAGGGTAAACGCCCGATCATGGGGGAAATTGCTGCGCGTCTGGCCGATGTTGCCATCGTAACTGACGACAATCCACGTTCGGAAGTGCCTGCGCAGATCCGTTCGGAAATTATGGCGGCAGCTCCCGGCGCCACCGAAATCGGCGATCGTCGCGAGGCAATTTTCACTGCAGTTTCCATGATGATGCCGGGCGACACACTGGTGGTTGCGGGCAAGGGACATGAAGAAGGTCAGATCGTTGGCAATATTACTTTGCCGTTTTCTGATCATACGGAAGTGGCGGCAGCATTGGCTGCCCGCCTTGAAGAGCATAAGGCTTGAGGAGCACAAGGGATGAGTGACTGGCTTTGGACATCTGCCGATATGGTGGAGGCCATGGAAGGCCGGCCTTTCGGTACGTTGCCTGCGGGTATCACCGGGATTTCCATCGATAGCCGCACGCTGAAGGACGGCGAAGCTTTCTTCGCAATCAAAGGCGATCTGTTTGATGGTCATGATTTTGCAACTGCTGCTATGGCCGCGGGTGCAGGTCTTCTGGTCGTCAATGAATCGCGCCTTCCGGCACTCGGTAATCTTAAAGTTCCGATGATTGTGGTTGAGGATGTGCTTGAAGCACTGACCAAGCTCGGTATTGCTTCGCGCGAACGCTCCACCGCGCAGATCATTGCCGTCACAGGTTCCGTCGGTAAAACGACAACAAAAGAAGCGCTGCGTCATGTGCTTGCCGATTCAGGCAAGGTCCATGCGTCGGTTGCTTCGTTCAACAATCATTGGGGCGTGCCACTGACGCTTGCCCGTATGCCTGCGGATACTGATTACGGCGTATTCGAAATCGGCATGAACCATCACGGCGAAATTCGCCCACTGGTTAAGATGGTCCGCCCGCATGTGGCGCTGGTCACGTTGATCGCGCCTGCGCATCTTGGTCATTTTGCTAATCTCGAAGAAATCGCAGTCGCGAAAGCTGAGATTTTTGAAGGTGTTGTACCGGGCGGCTATGCGCTAATCAATCGGGACGACAAGCGTTTCAAACAGCTTGAAGAGCTGGCTGAAAAAGCAGGCGTTGAACACGTCGTGACCTTTGGCGAGAACGCCCGTTCCGATTATCGCCTGCGCGAATTAAAGATGCACCCGACCTGCTCATGCATGACAGTCAAGATCGGCAACGAAGAGGCCGTCGTAAAGGTTGGTATGCCCGGACGCCATATCGTGCAGAACATGCTTGCCGTTCTCGGAGCTGCACATCTCGTTGGTGCGGACATGGCAAAAGTTGCTATCGCCATGGCGACGCTTTCAGCTGAAGGCGGTCGTGGTGCGCGTCACGTGCTGGAACATCCTGATGGCGGTTCCTTCACGCTGATCGACGAAAGCTACAACGCAAACCCGACTTCGATGCGCGCATCGCTTTCGCTTCTTCAGGCCACCCCGCCGGAAGGACCGCGCGGTCGCCGCATCGCCGTTCTGGGTGATATGCTGGAGCTTGGGCGCCAGTCCGGAAAGCTCCATGCCGACCTCGCGCGCCCCATCGTCGATGCAGAAGTGAATGTGCTTTATATCGGCGGACGTGAAATGTCGGTGCTCAAAAATGCCTTGCCGGTTGAAATTCACGTCGAATACAGGCAGAGCACCGATGAATTGTTGCCGCTGGTGACGAAGGCTGTGCGCCCCGGCGATGTTGTTATGGTGAAGTCATCCAAGGGGATTGGCTTCTCCAGGATCGTCAAGGCGCTTACCAATCAGTTTCCACCAGTAGTGCCTGCCGAGTAGCAGTTTTTGAGGGATTTTTCTCCGCATGTTGATGCTTCTTTCAATCTTCGCCGAGCATGTGACACCGTTTAACGTGTTCCGCTACATCACGTTCCGCACTGGCGGTGCGATGATCACCTCGGCGTTGATCGTGTTCCTGTTTGGTCCCGCGATCATCAATTCGTTGCGCGCGCGGCAAGGAAAAGGTCAGCCGATCCGTGCTGATGGCCCTCAGACCCATTTCAAGAAA
Organism: Brucella pituitosa; assembly: GCF_965577835.1. Classification (NCBI taxonomy): domain Bacteria; kingdom Pseudomonadati; phylum Pseudomonadota; class Alphaproteobacteria; order Hyphomicrobiales; family Brucellaceae; genus Brucella; species Brucella pituitosa. The sequence continues at coordinate 597,296 of NZ_OZ264092.1, read as the reverse complement.
GCCGGGACGCCGACAATGGGCGGCCTGATGATCATGACCGGCATTCTCGTGTCATGTTTCTTCTGGGCCAATCTCTCCAGCGTGTATGTCTGGGTTGTGTTAATGGTCACCGTCGGCTTCGGCGCTATTGGCTTCTATGACGACTATCTCAAGGTCACGAAGCAGTCGGACAAAGGCTTTTCCGGCAAGTCGCGGCTGGCAATTGAATTCCTGATTGCGGCGGTTGCAGCCTTCATCATCATGCGCGCGGGTCAGGAGCCGTTTTCTTCTTCGCTGACATTCCCGTTTGTAAAGCAGTTCGTTCTCAATCTCGGCTGGTTCTTCATTCCACTTGCGGCCTTCGTCATGGTTGGCGCCGGCAATGCGGTTAACCTCACCGATGGTCTTGATGGTCTCGCCATCGTGCCGGTGATGGTTGCTGCGGCTTCCTTCGGTTTCATCGCTTATCTTTCGGGTAATGCGATTTTCGCTGACTACCTGCAGATCCATTTCGTGCCTGGAACGGGTGAGCTCGCCGTGGTGCTTGGTGCAGTCATTGGTGCAGGTCTTGGCTTCCTCTGGTTCAATGCGCCTCCTGCGGCTATCTTCATGGGTGACACTGGCTCGCTCGCCTTGGGCGGCATGCTTGGCACAGTGGCTGTTGCGACCAAACACGAAATCGTTCTTGCGATCATTGGCGGTCTGTTTGTCGTTGAGGCGCTTTCGGTCATCATTCAGGTTGGCTCGTTCAAGCTCACCGGCAAGCGCGTGTTCCTGATGGCACCAATTCATCATCATTTTGAAAAGAAGGGCTGGACGGAGAGTCAGGTTGTGATCCGTTTCTGGATCGTGGCAATTATTCTCGCCATGATCGGCCTTTCCACACTGAAGCTGAGATAAGGCAGACGAATGATCCCGATCACCGCCCTTAAAGATAAGACTGTAGCCCTCTTCGGACTGGGCGGGTCGGGTATCGCAACGGCCAAGGCAATTGTGGCCGGTGGTGCAAAGATCATTGCCTGGGATGATAATCCCGACAGTGTGGCCCGCGCGCAGAGCGCAGGCATTGCAACAGGTGATCTGAGGCAGGCGGACTGGTCGCAGTTCGCCGCCTTTGTGCTTTCGCCCGGTGTGCCGCTGACGCATCCCAAGCCACACTGGACTGTTGATCTCGCTCATGCTGCCGGTGTCGAGATTATCGGCGATGTCGAACTCTTCGTGCGTGAACGCAATCACATCGCACCGGATTGTCCGTTTATCGCGATCACCGGCACCAACGGCAAATCCACCACGACCGCGCTGATTGCGCATATCATCAAGGCTTCAGGCCGCGACATGCAGCTCGGCGGCAATATTGGTACAGCGATCCTGACACTGGAAGCGCCTGCGCCGAACCGCTTCTATGTGGTTGAGTGCTCGTCCTACCAGATCGATCTCGCACCTTCGCTCAATCCGACCGCCGGTGTTTTGCTTAATCTGACGCCTGATCATCTTGATCGCCATGGCTCCATGGAAAACTACGCCGCAATCAAAGAACGGCTGGTTGCGAAAAGCGGCGTGGCAATTATTGGTGTGGATGACGACTATTGCGCCAGCATTGCAGACCGTCTTGAAAGCAGTGGTGTAAAAGTTGCCCGTATCTCCAAGGATAAGCGCCTTGGGAATGGTGCTTTTGCAGATGGGGCGAAGCTTTATTCGACAACGAACGACAAGATTGAAGAACTGGCCTCACTTAACGGCATCGGTTCGCTGCGTGGCGCGCATAATGCGCAGAACGCGTTGGCTGCAATCACCGCCTGTTTGTCAGTTGGTCTTGCAATCGAAGAAATTCGTGCGGGTCTGAAAAGCTTTCCGGGTCTTGCGCATCGCATGGAACAGGTGGGCAATCGCGGTAAGGTTCTGTTCGTCAATGATTCCAAGGCGACGAATGCTGAAGCAACAGCACCTGCGCTGTCATCCTTTGTGAACCACATCTACTGGATCGCCGGTGGCGTGCCCAAGGCTGGTGGTATCAGCGCTTTGTCGGAATTCTTCCCCCGCATCACCAAAGCCTATCTGATAGGTGAAGCTGCGGCGCAATTTGCTGCCACACTTGGCGATGCCGTGGCGTTCGAAATTTCCGACACTTTGGCTGCGGCTGTTGAGCATGCAGCACGGGATGCGGGCAATGATGCAGCAAGCGAGCCGGTTGTCCTGCTTTCGCCCGCTTGTGCAAGTTTCGACCAGTTTCAGAATTTTGAAAAACGCGGTGATGCATTCCGCAACGCCGTTCTTGCGCTCCCGGGTGTCGAGCCGATTAGAGGGGAAAGCTGATGGTAAGTCGTGTTGACCGCGGTCCTGTCGCCAATTGGTGGTGGACAATCGACCGTTACTTTCTGGCTGCATGTCTTGGCCTGATGGGACTTGGTGTGCTGTTGTCCTTTGCGGCAAGCCCTGCTGTTGCGCAGCGCATCGGTCTCGATAGCTTCCATTTCGTTGAGCGTCAGACCTTCTTCATGATACCGGCTGTGGCGGTGATGATTGGGGTATCGTTTCTGTCACCACGTCAGATCAGACGTTTTGCACTGATCCTGCTGGGAGCTTCGCTGTTTCTGATGCTAGCGGCTTTGTTTGTCGGCATCGAGATTAAAGGTGCACGTCGCTGGGTCAGTCTTGCGGGTGTTTCCATTCAGCCATCCGAGTTTATGAAGCCGGCCTTTGTGGTTATTTGCGCGTGGCTTTTCTCTGAGCGGGAACGTGGCGGCCACATGCCGGGCTATTTTCTGGCGATGATGTTGTTTTGTGTGACTGCGGGATTGTTGATGCTGCAACCTGACTTTGGTCAGACAATGCTCACCACAGGCACATGGGGCGCAATGTTCTTCCTCGCGGGACTGCCGATGTTCTGGATTTTGGTCCTCGGCGGCATCGCGGTTGTCGGTGCGTTTGGTGCTTACATGACGCTCGATCACGTTGCGGGCCGTGTGAATCGCTTCATGACCGGCGAGGGTGATACGTTCCAGGTGGATGCGGGCCGCGAAGCCATTTTGCGCGGCGGTTGGTTTGGTCAGGGACCGGGCGAAGGAACGGTCAAACGCATCATTCCAGACAGCCATACCGATTTTATCTTCTCGGTTGCTGCAGAAGAATACGGCATCATTCTCTGCATGATCATCATGGCGCTTTTTGCGTTCATCGTGATTCGCGGGCTTTCGATTGCGCTTCGTGAGCGTGACGCGTTCACGCGATTGGCTGTATCCGGCATTGTGATCCTCTTCGGCTTTCAGTCGATCATCAACATGGCGGTTAATCTCCATCTGATGCCTGCCAAGGGCATGACCCTGCCGTTTATCTCCTATGGCGGTTCTTCGCTCGTTGCGATTGCGATCACCATGGGCATCCTGCTGGCGCTGACACGTCGCCGTCCAGAAGCGCGCATGACGCATACGGTCAGTATGGGTGAGCGCATTCCGGCTTTGTGAGGGGAATATGGGAAAAGGCATAATCGTACTGGCCGCCGGGGGAACGGGCGGCCATCTCTTCCCAGCGGAAGCGCTGGCGCATGAATTGAAGACACGCGGTTGGGACGTGCATCTGGCAACGGATGCACGTGCGCAGCGTTTTGCTGGCGCATTTGCCGAAGACCATGTGCATGTGATCCGTTCGGCCACGATTTCAGGCCGTAACCCGATTGCACTTATCAAGACCTTCTGGTCACTGTGGCAGGGTAATCTCGATAGCCGCAGGCTGTTCCGCCGCTTGAAGCCGAAGCTCGTCGTTGGCTTTGGTGGTTATCCGACACTGCCGCCGCTTTATGCTGCGAGCAATATGGGTATCCCGACGATGGTACATGAGCAGAACGCTGTCATGGGCCGGGCCAATAAGGGGCTGGCTGGACGCGTGAAGGCGATTGCCGGTGGTTTCTTGCCTGAGACAAGCGGCGCCTATGCGGACAAGATTATTGCGACCGGTAATCCGGTTCGTCCGCCAGTGCTTGCTGCTGCCAACACATCTTATAAGTCAGCCAAAGAAGGTCAGCGTTTTCGCCTTCTGGTGTTTGGTGGCAGTCAGGGCGCGCAGTTTTTCTCAAATGCGATCCCCGAAGCGATTGGGCTTTTGCCTGACAATGAACGTGCAAGGCTGCTGATCACTCAGCAAGCCCGCAAAGAAGACGAAGCTGCTGTTCGCGCAGCCTATCAGAGTTTGCGTGTTCCGGCAGATGTTGCGCCGTTCTTCAACGACATGCCTGCGCGCATTGCAGACGCGCATTTCGTGATCTCCCGTTCAGGCGCGTCAACGGTTTCGGAAATCGCAGCAATTGGTCGTCCGGCGATGCTCGTGCCATTCCCGCACGCACTTGATCATGATCAGGCAGCGAATGCAGCAGCCCTCGCAGCAGCCGGTGGTGGGCAGGTTGTTCGCCAGTCCGAACTGACTGCACAGCGGCTGGCTGAGATCATAAGTTCTGCCATGAATGAGCCTGAAAGGCTTGAACAACAGGCAAAAGCTGCAAAAAGCGTTGGTAAGCCGGATGCCGCGCAGTTGCTTGCTGATCTCGCAGAGGCTATTGCAGCGGGTAAATCAGTTCAGGAATTGAAAAAAGGAAACCGGCCATGAAAATGCCGCTGAATATCGGGCTTGTCCATTTTATCGGGATAGGCGGCATCGGCATGAGCGGTATTGCGGAAGTGCTGCACAATCTGGGCTACAAGGTTCAGGGTTCGGATCAGTCGGACAGCGCCAATGTGCAGCGTCTGCGCGAGAAGGGCATTGAGGTCTTTGTCGGCCATAAGGCTGAGAACCTTGGCGATGCGGAAGTGATTGTTGTCTCGACCGCGATCAAGAAAACCAATCCGGAACTTGCAGCAGCCCGTGAAAAGCTTTTGCCGATCGTTCGCCGTGCTGAAATGCTGGCCGAACTGATGCGTTTCCGTCGTGCTGTCGCCATTGGCGGTACTCACGGCAAGACCACCACGACTTCGATGGTCGCTGCCTTGCTGGATGCCGGGCATCTTGATCCGACTGTCATCAATGGTGGTATCATCAATGCGTATGGCACCAATGCTCGCATGGGCGATGGCGACTGGATGGTCGTTGAAGCCGATGAAAGTGACGGCACGTTCCTGAAACTGCCGGCCGATATTGCGGTTGTGACCAATATCGATCCGGAACATCTGGATCATTATGGCAATTTTGACAATGTGCGTGCAGCTTTTGCGCAGTTCGTCGAGAATGTACCGTTCTATGGCTTTGGTGTGATGTGCCTCGATCATCCGGAAGTGCAGGCTCTGGTGAGCCGCATCGAGGATCGCCGTATTGTGACCTATGGTCAGAATCCGCAGGCCGATGTGCGTTTTGTCAATCATCGCATGGAAGGTGCAGTCAGCCTGTTTGACGTGCTGATCCGCTCGCGCAAGGGTGAGACGACTGAGATCAAAGACCTGCGTCTGCCGATGCCGGGTCTGCACAATGTTTCCAACGCAACGGCTGCTATTGCCGTGGCACATGAGCTGGGTATTTCAGCCGATGATATCCGTCGCGGTCTTGGTGCATTTGGCGGTGTGAAGCGCCGCTTTACGCATACGGGTTCGTGGAATGGCGTCGAGATATTCGATGATTATGGACACCACCCCGTCGAAATCCGCGCTGTACTGAAAGCTGCGCGCGAAGCAACCAAAGGGCGAGTTGTCGGTATCGTGCAGCCGCATCGCTATACGCGTCTGCACAGCCTGTTTGATGAGTTTGCAGCGTGCTTTAACGACGCCGATACCGTTATCGTGATGCCGGTTTATACCGCTGGCGAGGACCCGATTGAGGGCGTGAATTCGGAAACGCTGGTTTCACGTATCAAGACGGCTGGTCATCGCGATGCACGTTATGCAAACGGACCTGAAGCCTTGGCGCCGCTCGTCGCATCTGTGGCTGAGCCGGGCGATTTCGTAGTTTTCCTCGGTGCAGGCAACATTACGCAATGGGCTTATGCGCTTCCCAAAGAACTGGCTGAACAGGGTAAGAAGTAATGGAAAGCGGCGAGACGCTTCTCAAGAAGCTCGACGGCAAGCTGTCGGGCCTGCGTGGCAAGCTTATGCCAGATACTGGCATGGACAAGATCACCTGGTTCCGTGCCGGTGGTCCTGCACAGGTTTTGTTCCAGCCCGCGGATGAAGAAGACTTGTCGGAATTTCTGAAAGCTGTGCCAGAAGAGATTCCGCTTCTGGTTGTAGGTATCGGCTCCAATCTGCTGGTACGTGACGGCGGTATCCCGGGCTTTGTGGTGCGCTTGTCGGCGAGGGGCTTCGGCGAGGTTCAGCAAGTTTCTGAAACGCAGCTCAGGGCAGGTACGGCAACGCCAGACAAGCGTGTAGCCGCAGCTGCCCTTGAAGCGGGGCTTGGTGGCTTTCATTTCTACCACGGCATTCCCGGCGGCATTGGCGGCGCTTTGCGCATGAATGCGGGCGCTAATGGTGTTGAAACGCGTGAGCGTGTCGTGGAAGTCCGCGCGCTCGACCGTAAGGGCGAGCTGCATATCCTCTCCAATGCCGACATGGGTTATGCCTATCGGCATTCCTCAGCGTCGCCTGATTTGATTTTCACCTCAGCGCTGTTTGAGGGTATTCCGGGCGACCGGGAAGAAATCAAGAGGGCAATGGACGAGGTGCAAAACCACCGCGAGACGGTACAGCCGGTGCGGGAAAAGACGGGCGGTTCAACCTTCAAGAATCCTGAAGGCACATCTGCTTGGAAAGAAATCGACAAGGCTGGCTGTCGTGGCTTGCGTGTCGGTGGCGCACAGATGTCTGAGATGCACTGTAATTTCATGATCAATACCGGTAGCGCGACCGGATATGACCTTGAAACGCTTGGCGAGACAGTTCGCGCTAAAGTTTATGAGAATTCAGGTATTCGCCTTCATTGGGAGATCAAGCGGCTCGGCTTGTTCCGCGAAGGTGAGGAAGTGAAAGAATTCTTACAAAAAGTCTAATTTTAAGAAGCCCGGATTTCCCACTGAAATTCCGGGCTTTTTTGCGCTTGTTGAGGCATGCGTAAGTTGCTCCCCTTTTGATAGGGGCTTGCCACGGAATCAACTCTCTGATTCTTTATGGTTAACCGTACAGTGATTTGATTCGTCAGGGTTTTCCTGACTTGGGTGTCTGCGGCTTGTGTCGCCGGACTATCCTGATTCTATTTTTGATTCGAGCGCAGGGAATGCGCAGAGGGGATGACTAACGTGGCTGGACAGAAAGCTGGAAAGCATGTTGCCGTTTTGATGGGCGGTTTCTCTTCAGAGCGTCCCGTCAGTCTGTCCTCTGGCGCTGCCTGTGCGAAGACGCTTGAAGAATGCGGCTACCGCGTTACGCGTATCGATGTTGATCGCAATGTCGCCAGCGTTCTTGCAGAGCTGAAGCCTGATGTAGCGTTCAACGCGCTTCATGGTCCTTTTGGTGAAGATGGTACTATTCAGGGTATCCTCGAATATCTTCAGATCCCTTACACACATTCCGGTGTGCTGGCCTCTGCGCTCGCCATGGACAAGGATCGTGCCAAGACGGTTGCGTCTGCTGCGGGTGTGGCTGTTGCGCCTTCGCGTTTGATGAACCGTTTTGATATCAGTTCCGAGCATCCGATGCAGCCGCCTTATGTGGTCAAGCCTGTACGTGAAGGCTCGAGCTTCGGTGTTGTCATCGTTCAGGAAGATCAGTCGCATCCGCCACAAATCATCAGCTCTGCCGAATGGAATTATGGTGCCGATGTTCTGGTCGAAAAATACATCGCCGGACGTGAGTTGACCTGCGCTGTGATGGGTGATCGCGCCATGGACGTGTGCGAGATCATTCCAGTGGGGCATCAGTTCTACGATTTTGATTCAAAATATGTGCCTGGCGCATCAACTCACGCATGTCCGGCAAAAATTTTACCAAATATTTACCAAAAAATACAAACAATGGCCCTTACGGCGCATCGGGCAATCGGGTGTCGGGGCGTAAGCAGATCAGACTTCCGTTTCGATGATCGTTTTTCCGAAGAAGGCGAAGTTATTTGGCTGGAAATTAACACCCAGCCGGGAATGACTCCTACCTCGCTCGTACCTGATATCGCGAAGGCGGCAGGTATCTCTTTTGGTGAATTGTTGAGTTGGATGGTGGAGGACGCGTCTTGTTTGCGGTAAACGGCAGATCTCAGGAATACAGGCGTTCGGGCGCGATGCGGGATGCATCGGGTGCAGCCTTTGTTCTGCCGCGCCTCCTGCGGAAGCCTTTCCGCTTTGCTGTCCGTCTGTTTCAGGGCAATATCAACGTTCCCCGCTATGCTGGCACGATTGGCATGCTCGGCTTTCTCGGTGCAACCGGCATCTACGGTATGGTGCTCGGCGGTCATTCCGAGAATATGATCAAGGCGACCGCTTCGACATTTGGCTTTGCGATTGAAGACGTAAAGGTCGTTGGTAACAACGAGACCTCGGACATCGATATTCTCGGTCAGCTTGAGCTGGACGGTGAGACGTCACTGGTTGGCCTGAGTGCCGAACAGGCGCGTCAGGCTATCGCCAAGCTGCCTTGGGTTGAAAGCACTGAAGTGCGCAAGGTTTATCCGGGCACGCTGCTTGTTTCTCTCGAAGAGCGCAAGGCATTTGCCGTCTGGCAGAATGGCCAGGAGCTTTCGCTGATTGATTCTGCTGGCGATACAATCGTTCCATTTCGTGCGGGCCGTTACAACGCTCTCCCGCTTGTCGTGGGTGAGGGCGCTGAAAAGCGCGTTAAGGGCTTCGTAGACGAGGTTGCGGCCTATCCGGGGCTGGCTGGCAAGGTTCGCGCCTATATCCGCGTTGCCGACCGTCGCTGGGATATTCTGCTTGAAAATGGTGTCCGCATCATGCTGCCGGAAGATGAGCCGATGAAGGCTCTCGCCGAAGTCGAGCGTCTCGATAGCGAAAACCAACTTCTGTCGCGCGATATCGCATCTGTCGATCTTCGTCTGGATGATCGCGTTACGGTTCAATTGACTGCGAGCGGCATGGAGCAACGCCAGAAGTTCTTGGCGGAGCGTAAAAAAGAATTATCCCGCACGGGGAAGCGCGTATGAGTATTCTTGGCGGAAAAGGTTCATCACAGGTCGGAACTTCAGGGCGCAAGGTGCGCCTTCTAACGGTTCTGGATGTTGGTTCAAGCAAGGTTTCCTGTGTGATCGCACGCTTGCGTCCACATGAAAGTGGCGCACTGCTGCCAGGCCGCACACATCGCATGGAAGTGCTTGGCATCGGTCATCAGCGTTCGCGCGGTGTGAAGTCCGGCGTCATTATCGATCTGGATGCGGCTGAACAGTCCATTCGCCTCGCAGTTGATGCTGCCGAGCGCATGGCTGGTCTGACGGTTGATAGCCTTATCGTCAATATTTCAGCTGGCCGCCTCAAGAGCGAAACCTTCACCGCGAGCGTCAATCTTGGCGGTCATGAAGTCGAGCAAACTGATATTCGCCGCGTGCTGGCCGCTGGTGCGAAGCAGGCGCTTGCAGCGGAACGTCACCTCGTTCATTCACTGCCGGTTGGCTACACGCTTGATGGCGAACGCGGTATTCGTGATCCGCTCGGCATGCTGGGCGATAGCCTCGGCGTCGATATGCACGTGCTGACCGCAGATGCTGCGCCACTGCGCAATCTCGAGCTCTGCGTCAATCGTTGCCACCTTTCGGTTGAAGCAATCGTTGCTACCCCTTATGCGAGCGGCCTTGCAGCGCTCGTGGGTGATGAAGCTGAAATGGGTGCTGCCTGCATCGATATGGGCGGTGGTACGACCACGATTTCGGTTTTCTCCGAAGGCAAATTCATTCACGCTGATGCAGTTGCCATCGGCGGCAATCACGTCACGATGGACGTGGCACGCGGCTTCTCCACGCGTATGGAAGACGCCGAGCGCCTCAAGGTCATGTACGGCTCGGCGCTGCCAAGCGCTGCCGATGATCGCGACCTCATTTCGGTTCCGCCAATCGGTGACGATGAGCGTGATGTACCCAATCAATATCCGCGCTCAGTGCTGACGCGGATCATCCGTGCAAGAGTGGAAGAGACACTGGAACTGGTTCGCGACAGGCTGAACCAGTCAGGCCTCGGACATATTGTCGGCAAGCGTGTAGTCCTGACAGGTGGCGCAAGTCAGCTGCCGGGCATGCCTGAAGCTGCGCGGCGGATTCTTGCAAGAAATGTACGTATCGGGCGTCCGCTAGGGATAGCGGGATTGCCTGAGGCGGCTAAGGGTGCGGCTTTCTCCGCGACCGTTGGTCTTCTGATCTACCCTCAGGTGGCAGGCATTGAAGAACGGTCCGTGAAGGCAGCCTCCTCCGGTCTTATGACTGGTACGGGCGGGCGGATTCAACGTGTCAGCCAATGGCTGAGAGAGAGTTTTTGAGTACACATTGAGTGATTTGATTGCGTGATGTGGGCGTAACCATCAGCGTAATAACCAATTAGCACCGCGGCGGCGAAGCGGTGAGAGGCTTAAGAGGAACGAGAACCATGACCATTAATCTGCAAAAGCCGGACATCACCGAGCTGAAGCCTCGCATCACCGTATTCGGTGTCGGCGGTGGCGGCGGCAACGCGGTAAACAACATGATCAATGCCGGTCTGCGCGGCGTGGATTTTGTCGTTGCCAACACCGATGCACAGGCTCTGACAATGTCAAAGTCTGAACGCATGATCCAACTCGGCGCTGCCGTCACAGAAGGCCTCGGCGCGGGCTCTCAGCCAGAAGTTGGCCGCGCAGCCGCAGAAGAATGCATCGACGAAATCGTTGATCATCTTAACGGCACGCATATGTGCTTTGTAACGGCCGGCATGGGTGGCGGCACCGGTACTGGTGCTGCTCCTGTTGTGGCACGCGCTGCACGCGAACGCGGTATCCTCACCGTTGGCGTCGTTACCAAGCCTTTCCATTTCGAAGGTGCTCGCCGCATGAAGACGGCTGAGTACGGCATCGAAGAACTGCAGAAGAACGTCGATACCCTGATCGTCATTCCAAACCAGAACCTCTTCCGCATTGCCAACGACAAGACCACCTTCGCTGATGCCTTCGCAATGGCCGATCAGGTGCTTTATTCCGGTGTTGCCTGCATCACCGATCTGATGGTCAAGGAAGGCCTCATCAATCTCGACTTTGCTGACGTTCGCTCGGTCATGCGCGAAATGGGCAAGGCCATGATGGGCACTGGCGAAGCTTCGGGCGAAGGCCGCGCGATGGCTGCTGCTGAAGCTGCGATTGCTAACCCGCTGCTCGACGAAACTTCGATGCGCGGTGCAAAGGGTCTCCTGATCTCGATCACTGGTGGTCGTGATATGACCCTCTTTGAAGTCGATGAAGCTGCAACCCGTATCCGCGAAGAAGTTGATCCGGAAGCCAACATCATTCTCGGCGCGACCTTCGACGAAGGCCTTGAAGGCGTCATCCGTGTATCCGTTGTTGCAACCGGCATCGACAAGCAGATCGGAGATGCGGCCCCGGCGCCGCTGGAATTTCGCCAGCCAGTAAAGCCAGCCGCTCAGCAGGCAAAGCCAATGGCTCCGCATGGCGCTCTGCGTCTTCCGGTTACTGAACAGCCACGTCAGGCTGAGCCAGCTGCTCCGGTCGCTCAGTCGATCGAAAGCGAAATGCCAGCTGCGCCTGCAGCTTCTGCTGCTCCGGATTTCCGTCCGCAGAGCCGCATTTTCCAGGCTCCTGCTGCTGAGAGCTTTGAACGTGCACCTGTTGCCCGTCCTGCAGCCCCACAGCCGCAGATGATCAACAATCAGGCGACGGCTCATGCAATGCAGCCGCAGGCATACCAGCAGCCACAGCAGATGCATGCAGAACCGGCTCCACAGCCACGTCCTGCTCCGCGCATGCCGGCGGTGTCCGACTTTCCCCCAGTCGCTCAGGCAGAAATCAATGCACGTCGTGCAGCGCCTCAGCAACCTGTTCAGGAAGAACGCGGACCGATGAGCCTCCTCAAGCGCCTGACCCATGGTCTGTCGTCGCGCCGTGAAGAAGAACAGCCAGCAGCTCGTCTGGAGCCTGCTCAGCATCGTGAGCCTGCAATGCGCCAGCCAGAACAGCGCCGCCCAATGCAGCAGGACAGCTCGATCTATGCTCCACGCCGTGGCCAGCTTGACGATCAGGGCCGTCCGCAGCCACGCGCTGCCTCGGAAGAAGATCAGCTCGAAATCCCGGCATTCCTGCGCCGCCAGTCGAACTAATCATCTGATCCGACTTTGAAATAGAGAAAGCCGTGGGATTCTTCCCACGGCTTTTTTCGTGAGAACCTGTCTTGTTCGTAATTGCTGTATCACGTGCTTCAGCTCGTGGTTTTGAAGCATGTTGTTGCGGGAAAGCCGTCCTCTGCATTTCCATGATGGGCTTTAGTAGTCGTCGTTACATTTTGTAAGAAAGCGTGATTTTGAGCGGCTGCCGAGCATCACTATTTTCTGCGGGATGGCATGATAAGGTTCGCATATGGATGCGAGCCGTTTTTCGTGCGTTCGTCGCTATTTTCGCCATATCTATCTTATTATAGAAACACATGACGGAAGCTGGTGATTGCTTAGTACGGGCACTGCACGTTCGGTGGGGGCACCTCGGTAGAGGTTTCGCTCTTGCTTCATATGATAATTAGATTGGACTGGTTTTGAGCGCTTATCAAAAAACAATCGGTCGCGCGGTTACGCTATCAGGCGTTGGCGTCCATGGCGGAGCGCCTGCTTCGGTGACGTTTTTGCCGGCTGATGCGGATGCGGGAATCATTTTCCAGCGCTCGGACCTGGGGACTGCTTCGCGCGACATCCACGCCCATGTTTCGGAGATTGGCGCAACGGACCTGTCTACCGCACTGGGGCCGCAGGAAGCACGCATCAATACCGTTGAGCACCTGATGGCCGCAATCGCTGCGGTTGGGATCGACAATCTGATTATCGAAGTGAATGGGCCTGAAGTTCCAATTCTTGACGGCACGTCAGCACGTTTCATCGAGGCTTTTGACGAAGCCGGTATTGTGGTGCAGGAAGCAAAGCGCCGCTTTATTCGTATTCTGAAGACCGTGCGCGTGGAAGCCGGTGGTTCATGGGGTGAATTCCAGCCGTATTCTGGCACACGATTTGAGGTCGAGATTGACTTTGAATGTCCGCTGATCGGTCGACAGAAGTTTGCTGCCGACATGTCGGAAGAAACCTTTCGCAAGGAAATATCGACGGCACGTACCTTTGGTTTCATGAAGGATGTTGAGCGTCTCTGGGCGGCAGGTCTGGCACTTGGTTCCTCGCTCGACAATTCGCTTGTCATTGGCGACGATAACTCGGTGATCAATCCCGGCGGATTGCGTTTCAAGGATGAGTTCGTGCGTCACAAGACGCTGGATGCCGTGGGCGACATTTCGCTTGCCGGTCTGCCGTTTATTGGCTGCTTCCGTTCCTATCGCGGTGGTCACAGATTGAACGCTGAAACCGTGAAGGCACTTCTTGCCGACAAGTCAAATTACGATATCGTCGAAGCAAGCGGTGTGCGCCGGAATGCAGATAGCTCGGACTTTGTAGCTGCACGGCCAAATATATCGGCGCCCTGGGCGCTTTAAAGTTCGTGCAGAAGGCTCGGGCGTTTATGGCCATAATTGGGCCGTGATCGCCGGGTCTTCTGCGCTTTGAGTCGGCGTATTCGTTGTGACTGACAGCCAAACCTCTGTATCGGATGAGGAAAAGCCATTAGTTTGCATAGATATAGCTTCAATGTAGCTTTGGGCCGGGGTATTCACGCCTTATGCGCGCATTTTCGGACGATTGATCAGCTTGACGATTGCCGATTTCGCCAGCATGTGGTTTATGAACTGCCAAAACAGCCTCGGCTATGTTTACCTATGCGCTGATGCTGATGTATTGGGAAGAATGGGGAAAGCCGTGAACTGAAGGGTTCACGTTGCTCCAGACAGAAAAGACGTTGCCAGATGGCCGGAGACCGCATGACGAGTTCGAAATTCCCGGTGAAGACGAAAACCGCGCTGATAGCCAGCGCTCTTGCCGTTTTTGTTCCGCTTGCGGGATGTGCTAGCAAAAACGACGATATCGATCTTTCCAAGTATGTGGAGACGATCGATCCGGCGGACAAGCTTTACAACGAAGGTCTTGCTAACCTCGATGCAGGTCGCCTTGGCGAAGCCGCAAAGAAGTTTGCCGCTGTTGATCGTCAGCATCCATACACTGAATGGGCACGTAAGTCGCTCGTCATGGCTGCCTTCACGAATTACCGTCAGGGTAATTATGAAGAAGCAATCAGCATGGCCAAGCGTTACAACACGCTCTATCCGACTTCGCCTGAATCTGCTTACGCATACTACATCATCGGCTTGAGCTATTTCCGTCAGATTCCTGACGTGACCCGTGATCAGGCCGCAAGCCGCCGCGCCATTGCCGCGATGCAGGAAGTGGTCGATCGCTTCCCGGATTCGGAATATACCGACGACGCCAAGACCAAAATCCGCGTCGCTCGCGACCAACTCGCCGGCAAGGAAATGCAGGTCGGTCGTTATTATCTTGAGCGCAAGGAATATCTGGCTGCGATCAAGCGCTTCCGTGGTGTGGTCGAAGAATATTCCAACACCCGTCAGGTTGAAGAAGCACTCGCCCGTCTGGTGGAAGCCTATTATGCGCTTGGCCTGACGTCTGAAGCGCAGATGGCTGCATCGGTGCTTGGCAAGAACTTCCCGGACAGCCGCTGGTATAAGGATTCTTACAAGCTCTTGCAGAGCGGTGGTCTTGAGCCACGTGAGAATGGCGGTTCGTGGCTCGCCAAGGCCTCGGCACTCATCACGGGTGGCGGCGCCTAAGCCGATACCCGCATGCTGTCGCACCTGTCGATCCGCGATATTGTCCTGATTGAAAGGCTCGACATCGAGTTCAAGACCGGCTTGTCCGTACTTACGGGCGAGACCGGTGCGGGCAAATCCATCTTGCTCGATTCGTTGTCGCTGGCGCTTGGCGCACGCGGCGACGCTTCTCTGGTCCGTCATGGTGCCGATCAGGGGCAGGTGACTGCCGTGTTCGATGTTCCGGGCGTCCACCCTGCCAGAAATTTTCTCCGCGAAAATGGTTTTGACGATGACGGTGACGTTATCCTGCGTCGTCTCCAGATGGGTGATGGACGCACGCGCGTTTTCATCAACGATCAGGCTGCAAGCGTTGCGCTGCTGCGTGAGCTGGGCAAGCGGCTTGTGGAAATCCACGGTCAGCATGATGACCGTGCGCTGATCGATACCGATCTTCACCGTACATTGCTGGATGCCTTTGGCGGGCTTGATACCGAGACTGGTGTCGTTCGCGAACGATACAAGGCATGGCGCGATGCTGAAAACGCCTTGTCGAAACATCGTGCGCGCGTTGAGCAGGCGGAACGTGAAGGCGATTACCTGCGCTCATCTGTTGCAGAGCTGACCAAGCTTGATCCGCAGCCCGGCGAGGAAGAAGAACTCGCAGAACGCCGCGCGATCATGATGAAATCGGAAAAAATCGCCGGTGATGTGAATGAAGCGGGCGAGCTTCTGTCAGGAAATGGTTCGCCAGTGCCCACACTTGCAAGCCTTGTGCGTCGCTTGGAGCGCAAAATTCCGGAAGCACCGCATCTTTTGGAGCCGGTCTGCAAGGCGATAGACGAGGCACTTAACAGTCTGGCGCTGGCGCAGGACGGTATCGACCACGCCATGCGGGAAATCGATTTTGATCCACGTGTGCTGGAACAGGTCGAGGAGAGACTTTTTGCTCTCAGAGCCGCTGCGCGCAAATATTCTGTTGCGGTCGAAGGCCTGCCTGCACTGCGTGACAAGATGGACGCGGACCTCGCTGATCTCGATGCGGGTGCAGAAAAGCTGATCCAGCTGGAGGCGCAGGCAACCGAAACGCGCGCTTCTTACGATACTGCGGCGAAGGCTCTGTCTGAACGCCGCAAGGACACGGCTGATCATCTCAAAGCCGCTGTCATGGCTGAGCTTCCGGCACTCAAGCTGGAACGCGCCGAGTTTATCGTGGAAATGACGACCGATACCAATGCGCGTGCCGCCGAAGGTATCGATACGGTCGAATATTGGGTTCGTACCAATCCGGGCACACGGGCTGGCCCGATGATGAAGGTTGCTTCAGGTGGCGAGCTTTCGCGCTTCCTGCTGGCGCTGAAAGTGGCGCTTGCAGATCGCGGTTCGGCTCCGACGCTTGTGTTTGACGAAATCGATACCGGTGTGGGCGGTGCGGTTGCCGATGCCATTGGTCAGCGCTTAGCGCGGCTTTCATCGCGTGTGCAGGTGCTTTCCGTCACCCATGCACCGCAAGTGGCCGCGCGTGCCTCTACGCATTTTCTGATTGCGAAATCCGCGACCAATGAAGATCGCATGTCGACATCGATCCGTTCGATTGGTGTCGATGAACGACAGGAAGAAATCGCGCGTATGCTCGCCGGTGCCAGCATCACCGATGAAGCGCGTGCAGCAGCCGAGCGTTTGCTGGCCGAGAACAGCGCATTGGCTAACTAATACGCTGTCAGCAGTCTGTGTGCGATTTGCTGTTTTCATAGGCGCAGCCTCATTTCTTGGTTATGTTGGGCAAAATTGAATCAGCAGGTTTTGCCACGCATATGTCCGATATCTCCGTTGAAAAACTGACCGACCTTGAAGCCGTAGCAGAACTGGAGCGGCTGGCGCGTGCAATTGCGCATCATGATGAGCTTTATCATGCCAATGACAGGCCGGAGATTTCGGATGCGGACTATGATGCACTGAAACGGCGCAATGATGCCATTGAAGAGCGCTTTCCACATTTGGTGCGGGCAGACAGTCCTTCCTTGCGCGTTGGCAGTACGCCTGTTTCCAAGTTCGCACAGGTTGTCCATGCGCGTCCGATGCTTTCGCTTGGCAACGCGTTTTCGGATGAAGATGTGCAGGATTTTGTCGGCAGCGTTTATCGCTTTCTCGGACAGTTGCCAGACAATTCCATTGCCTTTACGGCTGAGCCGAAGATTGACGGGCTTTCCATGTCGATCCGCTATGAGAATGGTATTCTCGTTAGTGCTGCTACACGTGGTGATGGCACGACCGGCGAAAATGTAACCGCCAATATCCGGACCATCGGCGAGATTCCGAATAAGCTTCCGGCGGGTGTTCCAGCGGTCGTGGAAGTTCGTGGTGAGGTCTATATGGCCAAGAGCGACTTTCTCGCGCTCAACGAGCAAATGGTGGCAGAAGGCAAGCAAACCTATGTCAATCCGCGTAACACCGCAGCGGGCTCGTTGCGCCAGCTGGATGCGAAGGTCACGGCAAGCCGTAAGCTGAGGTTTTTCGCTTATGCTTGGGGTGAGATGTCGGAAATGCCTGCCGACACACAGCACGGCATGGTCGAAGTGTTCGCCAAGTGGGGCTTCCCGGTAAATCCACTGACAAAACGTTTGCAGAGTGCGGACGAGCTGATTGCACATTATCGCGCCATTGGTCTCGAACGTGCCAGTCTCGATTATGATATTGACGGTGTCGTCTACAAAGTGGATCGGCTCGATCTGCAAACGCGACTTGGTTTCCGGTCGCGTAGCCCGCGCTGGGCCATTGCGCATAAATTCCCGGCAGAGCAGGCAACCACGATCCTGCGCGGCATCGACATTCAGGTTGGACGTACAGGCGCGCTAACGCCGGTTGCCCGCCTTGAGCCTATTACCGTCGGCGGTGTGGTCGTAACCAACGCGACGCTGCATAACGAGGATTATATCAAGGGCATTGGCCTCAAGGGTGAACGCATCCGCGAGGACGATCATGATATTCGTATTGGCGATACGGTCATTGTGCAGCGCGCAGGAGACGTCATTCCGCAGATTGTTGATATTGTGCTCGAAAAGCGTCCCGCTGATGCTGTGCCGTTCAATTTCCCGCATGAATGTCCGGTCTGTGGTAGCCATGCCGTGCGTGAGGAAGGCGAGGCGGTCTATCGGTGCACGGGTGGCCTGACCTGTGCTGCACAGGCAGTCGAACGCATTCGTCATTTTGTGTCGCGTAATGCGTTCGATATTGAGGGCCTTGGCGAAAAGCAGGTCGAGTTCTTCTTCCATGCAGACGATGACAGTCTGAAAATCAAATCGCCTGCCGATATTTTTACGCTGCAGGATCGTCAATCTGGTTCGCTTAAAAAGCTTGAGAACATCGAGGGCTTTGGCGCGACCTCCGTGAAGAAGCTCTACGACGCGATCAATGCTCGACGTGAGATTGCTTTGCATCGCTTCCTGTTTGGCCTTGGTATCCGTCATGTTGGTGAAGTGAATGCCAAGCGCTTTGCGAAGGCCTATCTGACTTATGAAAAGTTTGCAGAAGCGGCGAAAACCGCAGTTCCGCCAAAACAAGGCGACCGTACCGATAAGGGTAATGAAGCCTGGCAGGATCTGATTGCCGTTGAAGGCATTGGCGCCATCGTTGCGGAAGCCGTGGTCGATTTTTATGCGGAGCCACACAATTGGGAAGTTCTGAAAGAATTACGCAATAAAGTAACACCGCTCGATGAAGTGGCACGCATTGCAACCGGTTCGCCGGTTGAAGGCAAGACAGTTGTGTTCACTGGCAGTCTCGAGCGCATGTCGCGCGATGAGGCCAAGGCCATGGCTGAGCGCCATGGTGCTAAGACGGCGGGTTCTGTTTCCAAGAAAACTGATCTTGTTGTTGCAGGGCCGGGTGCCGGATCGAAACTTACGAAGGCATCGGAACTAGGCATCGACGTGATTGATGAAGATGCTTGGCTCAAGCTGGTTGGAGAGGGTTGATGGCTCCGTTCAAAGGTTTCGGCGACAAGGCTATTCCGTTCCTCAAAGCGCTTGATTTTCATCAGAACCGCGAGTGGTTTGTTGAAAACAAGGACTTGTTTGAAGAGCACCTGAAGGAGCCGCTTGGCGATCTGGTTGAGGAGCTGACGGCGCGCTTTGAAAAAGTGGGACTGCCCTTTAAGGGGGACCGTGTGAAGTCGCAATTCCGTATCAAACGGGACACGCGTTTTTCTCATGACAAAGCACCCTATAATCGTCATTTGTCGGCATTGCTTTCAAACTCTGGCACCAAATGGGATGAGAGCGGTTGCTTTTATGTCTGCATCGGTTTGCCGGGCGTGCGCGATTGCTATGCTGGCGTGGCGTGGTGGGGACCGAAGAAAGAGCTGTTGCAGGCCATCCGCGAAGCAATTGTCGAAAAGCCGGATGAGTATCGCGCTGTTGTGGCAAAGCTCAGGAAAAGCGGTTTGCAGATCAGTGATAGTGATCGGCTGAAGCGTACGCCGCGTGGCTTTGATACCGTGACCGATGAGGATCTTCTTGAAGCGATCCGCAACCGGCATTTTGCTGTTCGTCTGGAGATCGATCCAGAGAGCATCACCCATGCCGACCTTGCGGACCGGCTGGTGAAGTTTGCTGAACAGGCGTGTCCGCTGATCGACTGGATCAAGAAGATCGAAGGCACTGTTCCTCAAGCATCAGAATAATGCATTGATGCATCACGCATTTTAATAGGTGATGCTGAAATGCTGCTGATCACGGGCAATTTATTGCTTGAGATTCTTATAGTATGATTTTTCGCGAAAACTGATTTCAACTTGGTGCAAAATTTCCTAAGCCACTCTCATACCAAGGCACTGAGATGCTCACGCACCACGCTTTGGTATGATTGAGGAGTGATTTTCGTGGATCAGGGTTTTCGGCCAGCACCGGCTTCAGCACGCAGCGACTTTTGGGTCGGTGTCAAACGCGGTCTGCCCATTGTTGCAGCTAGC
The DNA here is from genome assembly GCF_965577835.1 of Brucella pituitosa. Lineage (NCBI taxonomy): Bacteria > Pseudomonadati > Pseudomonadota > Alphaproteobacteria > Hyphomicrobiales > Brucellaceae > Brucella > Brucella pituitosa. Next base: position 577,555 of record NZ_OZ264092.1, on the reverse strand, counting down.
GCGCCATTCGGCCTGCTGTTCGGTGCTGTGGCACTCGACAATGGCCTGTCGATCAGTGAAGCCGTGTTTATGAGCGCAATGCTCTATGCGGGCGCGAGCCAGATGGTCGGGCTTGATCTTTTCGGTCAGAATATTGCGCCATGGATGATTGTTCTATCGATCTTTGCGGTCAATTTTCGCCATGTGCTTTATTCGGCGACCGTTGGTCGGCGTATCAGTCATTTCACATTCATGCAGAAGGCTGCTGCCTTCTTTCTGCTGGTCGATCCACAATATGCCGAAGTGGAAATTCGGGCTGAGGCGGGCCGGAAAATCAGTTTTGCCTGGTATATGGGCATGGGCCTCACGATCTATATCTGCTGGCTTCTTGAGACGCTTATCGGCGCGCTGTTCGGTAATCTGATTAGCAATCCCTATGCGCTTGGTATCGACTTCCTGTTGCCGATCTATTTTCTTGGCATGGTGATGAGCTTCCGCCACCGCGAGCATTGGTGGCCTGTGGTCATCGTCAGTGCGATTTGCGCGATCATTGCTTATAAGCTTGTCGGCTCGCCATGGCATGTGACGCTGGGTGCCATAGGTGGCGTTGTGCTTGCAGCCGTCCTCGCAAAGCCGCAAACAGGGGAGGCATAAGGCCATGTCTACAACGATCTGGATCATTCTTGCAGGCGCTGTTTGCACTTATCTCACCCGCGTCGGCGGACATCTTATTTTATCGCGATTTGAGCGTGTGCATTACCGTATCGAAGCAGCATTGAATGCAGTGCCTGCAGCAGTTTTGACGGCAATCGTTGCAGCACCTGCATCGGATCACGGCTGGCGCGAACTTCTTGTGCTTGTCTTCTGCGTGCTGCTCTCGCTGCGCGTGGGCATGATGACGATGTTTTTTGCAGGCGCAGCGCTGTTGATCGCGCTGCGCCACTTTTTTCCGGGTTAAAGAGCAGCCGTAGCTGCCTCCAGCCACTTGGCCTGTGTGCCATCGAGATGGCCGATAAGCTTCTCACGCACACTTGCATGATAGGCGTTCAGCCAATCGAGCTCTTCCTGCGTAAGCAGTGACTTGTCGATAAGGCGCCGGTCGATGGGGCAGAAGGTGAGCGTTTCAAAGCTCATCATCGGCAGTTCGCCGCCTGCCGGCACTTCCGCCTCCTTCACGATAATCAGGTTTTCGATGCGGATGCCGTAAGCGCCGGGCTTGTAATAGCCAGGTTCATTGGAAAGGATCATGCCGGGCAGAAGCTCGTGTGCGCCCTTCTTGGAAATGCTCTGTGGGCCTTCATGGACCGACAGGTAGCTACCGACGCCGTGACCGGTGCCGTGAGCATAGTCAAAGCCCTGTTTCCAGAGCGCGATACGCGCCAGCACGTCGATGTCCTGTCCGCGCGTGCCTTTCGGGAAGCGAGCGGTGGTGATCGCAATCATACCTTTCAGAACGAGCGTGAAAGAGCGGATCGTTTCTGGAGTAATCGTACCAACGGCAACCGTGCGCGTGATGTCGGTCGTGCCGTCGCGATATTGCGCACCGGAATCAATCAGATAGAGCTCGCCATCTTCGAGTTTGCGGTTTGTATCTGTGTTGACGCGGTAGTGGATGATTGCGCCGTCCGGACCTGCACCGGAAATCGAATCGAAGGAAAGCTCTTCGAGCGGCATCTGGAAATCGCGACCAGCCTTGTCGCGGCTTGCTTCAAGCTGCTGTGCGGCCGAGATTTCATCAACCGTGCCAGGTGTTTTGCCATCAAGCCAGGATAGGAAATTGACCATGGCCACGCCATCGCGCTCGTGGGCGGAGCGGGAGCCGTCGAGTTCAGCCTTGTTCTTAATTGCGCGGGGCAGGCGGGCAGGGTCCTTGCCATGGATCACGCTACCACCTGCGGCTTCCACGGCAAGGCGTAGCTTTTCTGCAGCGAGCGCCGGATCGAGCAGGATGGTTTCGCCTTGTGCCGCACGCGCGCTCAGGTGGCCTTCAAGCTTGGCAGGTTCGCAGAGTTTGGCAAGCTGCGTGAGATAGGCGCGCGGTTCGATGGCAAGCTTACGCTCGTCGATGAACAGTTCTGGCTCGCCAGTTGCGGGGATAATCGCAAAGCTCAACGGTAGTGGAGTATTGGAGACGTCTTTGCCACGAATGTTGAACACCCATGCCACCGATGACGGATCGGTCAGTACAGTTGCGTTTGCGCCTGCACTTGCCACGGCTTTCTGCATGTCCTTGATTTTATCTTCGGCCTCATGACCAGCAAAGCGGGCAGGTTGAATAGTGACCGGTGCAAGAGGTGCCTCCGGCTGATCGTCCCATATGAGGTCCACCAGATTATGCGCAACCGGCACGAGCTTGCCGCCCTGATTTTCCAGAGCTTCTCGCAGTGCCGCCGCTTCGGAAATCGTGTGCAGCCATGGATCAAAACCAATCGTCAGGCCCTTGCCGTTTTCCGCGAGCCAGCTGGCAGGCGGATTGGTGACAAGGCTTTCATAAGAAAAAACGTTGCCGTCGGTCTGATTGCGTACCTGCAGCTCGTAACGGCCGTCGATGAAAATATAGGCCTGCTTTTTCATGATCAGTGCAGCGCCAGCCGAGCCCGTAAAGCCTGTGAGCCAGCTCAGGCGCTGGGCGCGGGGCGGTACATATTCGCCCTGATGTTCATCGGCGCGCGGAACGAGAAAGCCATCAAGGCTCTGCTCGGCCAGCTTCGCGCGTAGCAAAGCTACACGCGGTGCACCGTTGGCCGGATTGGTGGTTACATCAAAAGTCTGAAAAGCCATGAGCGTAACTCGCAAAAAATAAGGAAAGCAGCGTGATTTCAGATGGTCACTATTTCAGATGGCCATTATTCAGATGGCCATTATTTCAGATGGATTGTGACCCAGCCTTCGCGATGAAAGGTTTTCTCGTGGGTAAGACCCTGCGCCTGATAGGCTGCAAGCACCATATCATGCTGGCTGTCGAGGATGCCCGAAAGGATGATCGAACCGCTTGGTGCGAGGTGCGATTTCAGCGAAGGCGCAAGTTCCATCAGAGGATTGGCAAGAATATTGGCGACGATCAGATCGAATGGTGTGTAGGAACGAAAGATCGGATGGTCGAAGCCTTCAGCCGTCGCGGTGACGACGTGTTCGCTCACACCATTGAGAACAGTGTTTTCGGCGGCAACGGTGACTGCAATCGGGTCTATATCGGTGGCAAGAACCGGGATCGGTGCAAGTTTCGCGATAGCGATTGCCAGCACCGCGCTTCCTGTTCCAAGATCAAGCGCATTGGTTGGATGCTCGCGCTCAACCACTTCCTCAATCATTTCAAGGCAGCCGGATGTGGTGCCATGGTGGCCAGTACCAAAAGCAAGTCCGGCATCGATCAAAATCGGAATTTCGTTTGGCTGCAGCTTGTCACGATCATGCGAGCCATGCACGAAGAAGCGGCCCGCACGAACAGGCTTCAGGCCTTCGAGCGAATGTGTCACCCAATCAATATCCGGCAGTTCTTCTGTTTCAAACTTGCCCGCGCCGACCAGCGCATCGATGCGTGCTGCAAGTTCTTCCGCGCCATCTTCGGTATAGACGGAAACTTCGGAAATCTGGCGGTCTTCATCGATCTCGGTGATTGCGATCGGGAAGCCGTCATCCTCGAACGCGCGTTCGAGAATGTCATAGATTCGTTCGGCTTCCGTCTTGTCCACTGAGAAGAAGAGGCGTGATTGGGGCATGGATAAAAACTCTCTAAAAGATTCAGAGTAGTTCTTTAACCGTTTGCGCGGCCCTTTGCCAGATTCTTCAACTTTTGCAGCGCTGTATCTGCGTTCTCCTGATAAGCGATAGTGCCGCGGAAGCGTCCGCCCTTGTCGAGCAGAAACACGGAAGCCGTGTGATCCACGGTATATTCACCGTCTTCGGTTGGAACCTTCTTCGCATAAATGTGGTAGGACTTGACCACTTCGGCAACGTTTGCAGGCGTGCCGGTTACGCCAATGATGCGGTCAGACACGTTGCCGACATAGGTTTTCATGATTTCCTGCGTATCGCGTTCCGGATCTACAGAGATGAAATACGCTTTAATATCAGCGGCTTCTGGACCAAGCTGTTTCAGATAACCATCAAGCTCATAAAGCGTGGTTGGGCATACATCCGGACAATGGGTGAAGCCGAAGAAAACCAGAGATGGGGTGGCGCGCAGATCTTTTTCAGTAAAAGGCTGTCCATCCATCGCGACGAGATTAAACGACCCACCGAATGGCTCGTCAGCTGCATTGCGATCACGCAGCATGTTGAAGCCAGCCGCACCGACAATTACGATGATGAAGGCGAAGATGAAGATGGGCAGGAATTTTTTCATGTCCAGTCAGCCTTGAATTTTGTTTTGCGTTTATCGCACATAAGCGCGCTCATTAGAATTTACATCGATCTGCGACAGGAAGGCGCTTATATGCAAGCTCTAACTCGCTACTGCAAACGATGTTGGAACGATAAACTCAGTCTAGCAGAATACAAAGATTTCAGAAAGTTTTGAAATGACGCAGGGTGAAGACCTCCGTTTCCAGAATAGTGAACCGCGTATTCATTCAACAGCGCAGCTCAAAGCTTCCAAACTGGGCCGTTATGCCGACATTGGCGAGCGGGTGATCCTGCGTGAAGTGACCGTCGGCGATTTCACCTATTTTGAGCGAAATGGTGAGGGGATCTACGCCGATATTGGAAAATTCTGCTCGATTGCGGCCAATGTGCGTATCAACGCGCTTGAGCATCCGATGGAGCGGCTGACGACGCATAAGGTAAGTTACCGCCCGAACGAGTATTTCCGTTATCTGGGTGTTGATGGCGATTTTCGCGCAAGGCGGCAGGCGAAACGTGTCACAATCGGCAATGATGTGTGGGTCGGTCATGGTGCGGTGATCACACCCGGCGTGACAATTGGTCATGGCGCGGTGATCGGGGCGAATGCTGTGGTGACAAAAGATATAGCGCCTTATCATGTTGTGGGCGGGGTTCCGGCGCGCGTCATCCGCAAGCGCTTTGACGACAAGGTCATCGAGAGACTGCTAACACTTTGCTGGTGGGATTGGCCGGTGGAAAAGCTATATGAGGCGGTGCCGGACATTCAGGCGCTTGAAATCGAAGCATTTCTGGAAAAATGGGGCGGTTAGGCACACTTCACTTGCGATGCCCGATTTGCTTCGCCATTTTACATATGGAAACTGCTGGAGATATCGAATGTCGAAAATGAACAAGCTCGCCGGACTGCTGGTTGCCCCAATGTTACTGCTCGGTGCCTCAGCCGCCGTGTCTGCCGAGGAGGTTGGTCAGGTTGGTGTGGACTGGCTTGGCAATGACATTGTGATCGATGCGGTGCCTGACCCGAAGGTGAAGGGTGTGACCTGTCATCTTGCGTCATTCTCTCGCGGAATGATTGACCGTTTGCAGAAGGGCAACTGGTTCGAAGATCCGTCCAATGCGTCGATTTCTTGCGAGCAAACGGGACCAATCAGTATTGGCGACATCAAGCTGGGCAAGGGCGGCGAGAGGGTCTTTTCTGAGCGGACAAGCCTAATTTGGAAGAAGCTGGTCATTACGCGTATCTATGATCAGAAAAACAATACGCTGCTTTATCTCGCACACGCTACTCAGGTGCAGGACGGTTCGGCTAAGACATCGCTGTCGACAGTTCCGCTGTTCAAAGGTGATGTGACCTGGGAAAATGGAAAGCCGGAGTAATCTCCGGCTATCACCGTTTTCATCGCTCAGGCGCGCTGAACAAAACTGTCGAGAACACGCTTTTGTCCGGCCTTGTCGAAATCGATTGTGAGCTTGTTGCCGTCGATTGTCGCAATTGTACCGTTTCCAAACTTGATGTGGAACACGCGGTCGCCAACGAAAAAGTTCGACGGCTTGTCGGCCACCGATTTCGCAACCAGTTCGCCATCAATCGTACGGCCTTTGACAGAACCACGACCGGCACCGAAACCGGAGTCCGTTTCGCCATAGCCGATGCGTTCTACATTGGCTCCGGAGCGTGAGCCCCAATTGTTGCGTGTCGCATCCGTGCGGTTCTGTTGTGCGCGTTGCCAGCCGGGCGTTGAATAGGTGTTCTGGAATGGATCGGCCTTGTCGAAGCGCGATTGTCCATAACCGCTATTGCCATAGCCACCGTAATTGCCTTCCATCTCGGCCACTTCCACATGCGGCTCAGGAAGCTCTTCCAGAAAGCGTGACGGAATGGTCGACTGCCACATGCCATGGATACGGCGGTTGGAAACGAACCAGATATGCAGGTTCTTTTTGGCGCGCGTGACGCCGACATAGGCGAGGCGACGCTCTTCTTCCAGGCCCGAACGCCCGCCTTCATCCAGCGCACGCTGGTGCGGGAACAGTCCTTCCTCCCAACCGGGCAGGAAGACGGTTTCAAATTCGAGACCTTTGGCGGAGTGGAGCGTCATGATGTTGACGGCATCCATATCTTCGTTCTTCTCAGCATCCATGACGAGCGCGACATGCTCAAGGAAACCGCGCAGGCTCTCATATTCCTCCATGGAACGGATAAGTTCCTTAAGGTTTTCGAGGCGTCCCGGCGCTTCTGCCGATTTGTCGTTCTGCCACATGGCCGTATAGCCGGACTCATCCAGAATGTTTTCTGCCAGTTCCGTATGCGGCGTATTATCAATGAGCGATTGCCAGCGGCGGAAATTATCGACCACTTCACGCAGCGCCGAGCGCGGCTTGGGCTTCAGCTCTTCGGTTTCAACCAGATCGCAGGCCGCTGCAAACATCGAAATGTCGCGCGCGCGGGCATAATCATGCACCTGACGAATTGCCGCTTCACCAAGGCCGCGTTTCGGCGTGTTGATGATGCGTTCAAGCGCCAGATCATCTGCGGGTTGGGCCACAACGCGCAAATAAGCCATGGCATCGCGGATTTCGAGGCGTTCATAGAAACGCGGACCACCGATAACCCGGTAATTGAGGCCGAGTGTCACAAAGCGATCTTCGAACTCGCGCATCTGGAACGATGCGCGCACAAGGATCGCCATGTTGTTGAGCAAATGGCCCTGACGTTGCGCCTGTTCGATCGCTTCGCCAACTGCGCGGGCTTCTTCTTCCGAATCCCATGCGGCATGGATTTTTACTTTAGGATCGTCGGGGTTCGGGGCTTCCGTGAACAGCGTCTTACCGAGGCGACCTTCGTTATGCGCGATCAGATGGGCGGCTGTACCCAGAATATGTGCGGTCGAGCGGTAGTTGCGCTCAAGCTTAATGACCACTGCGCCCGGAAAATCCTTGTCAAAGCGGAGAATATTATCCACTTCCGCACCGCGCCAGCCATAGATGGATTGATCGTCATCACCGACGCAGCACAGATTGACTTTGTTGTCGCCCGCGCCGAGTTCGCTATGCTCACCGGTTCCGCGTACTGAATTTCCTGCGGGCGCGGGTGCCGTCGTCCTTGATTTCGGACGCTGGGCAAGCAGACGCAGCCACATATATTGGGCGGTGTTGGTGTCCTGATACTCGTCCACCAGAATATAGCGGAACTTTGCATGATATTCGCGCAGGATATCCGGATGCGCACGGAAGATGCGGATCGGGTGCAGCAGCAGATCACCAAAATCGCAGGCGTTCAGCGTGCGCAAACGTTCCTGATAGGCATGATAAAGCTCGCGGCCTTTGCCATTGCCGAATGAACGTGCATCGCCTTCCGGAATATCTGCGGGACCAAAACCTTTGTTCTTCCAGCCATCAATCATGTTGGCGAAAGTGCGGGCTGGCCAGCGCTTGTCGTCCAGACCTTCGGCCTGAATAAGCTGCTTGATCAACCGGATCACATCGTCGGTATCGAGAATGGTGAAATCGGAAGTGAGGTTCACCAGCTCTGCATGACGACGCAAAAGCTTCACGCCGATGGAGTGGAATGTTCCGAGCCACGGCATGCCTTCGACGGCGCCACCGACCAGATGGCCGATACGCTCTTTCATCTCGCGCGCAGCCTTGTTGGTGAAGGTCACGGCGAGGATCTGGCTCGGATAGGCCAGGCCGGTCGTCAGAATATGCGCGATGCGTGTGGTGAGCACGCGCGTCTTGCCGGTGCCTGCACCCGCAAGAACCAGAACTGGACCTTCGGTGGTGAGAACGGCCTGGCGCTGTTCAGGGTTCAGGCCCTGCAAATAATCAGGTTCACCACGCTGCTGGTTGCGTGCGGCCATGGCACGCGCTGCAATACTTCCGGCCGCTGGCGCGCGGTCAGCCGGTGCTTCATCGCCGAAGAACGGCATATCATCAGGGAAATCGGACATTGCTACCGAATGTAGTGATTCGCTGATGAAAAACCAGCGAAAGCGTTAAATTACTCAAGCTGCGTGACGCGGCGGTCGGTGAAATTGAGGCGGTGCGAAGCGAGAGCTTCGACCAGTCCACGCATTTCCGGCTCGCGGCTCAACAGGTCATCGAGTTCTGTCATCTGGTTCATGGCGATCAGACGAAGGATGTCATCGCGGATCGTGCCATCGGCTCGACGCGGCAAATGTGCGACCGGCTGGATGAGTTCGAGCTTCGTGCCTTTGAGGCGCGCGCGCAGGCTCTTTTCATCTGCATCAAGCGTTTCAACGAAAGCATAGAGGCCAACGCCCTTCGCAGGCAGCGAATAAAGCGCCAGCGCCACATCTTTAACGCGCGGATCGGATTTGAGGGCGGCCATGATGGTCGGGCCTTCATTGTCGATGCGGTCGCCTGTACCTTCACCGTCCGACCAATTGAAGATGCCACGGGTGATGAAGTTGTAAACCTTCTTGCCGGTTGCCAGCCAGATACGCGATGGCAGCGAGCGGCGCGCCAGAATGCGCTTTTCAGTCGGCGTCATCAGATCGGCGGCAAAGGCGCGCTTCTGCTTAATGAGATGTCGAAAATCTTCGTAGGCCAACAGGCGATAGAGCGCACCACGACGACGATGCACGCTTGCAAGCTGGAAATCGATGACGGCTGCTTCGCCTTCCGGCGTCATTAGCCAGTTTTGCGGCTTGGCAAGGTCATTATGCGTGACACCAAGGCGACGCATGTCGCGTAGAATGCGATGTGCTGTACGATACCATTTTGGATCGGATGGACGCGCAAGGTGCAACGGCGTGCCTTCTGTCCATGAACGATAGAGACCGTCACGGTCGGTATAAAGAAGCTGTGGAACGCCTTCGATACCGCGCACGGTCTTCAGTCCACGGATTTCGCGCCGCGCCAGAATCCAGGCAAGCGGCTTCGACCACCATGGTGCAGCGCTGACCACGCGACGGATGATCCGCGTGTCGGGATCGCCTGCAAAATAGCCAGCGCGGGTTTCGGAAAACACGTCGCGTTTAAAGACGGCGGTTTCCACAAACTCCGGTATGCGGTCACCTTTTGCGGGTACATCAATATTTGGGTTCTGAGCCATAAAGTTCCACTAACCGCTTGTGTCCCATCAATCAAGTTTGATGGCATTGTTCAGCTGTTGCAATCATGTGAATGAGGGCGCAAAAGAACTCACATCGCGTTTAAAGCATGTCGTTATCGGAAAACCGGTTCCCACTTTTCCGCGACATGCTCAGGGGAGAAGAAAAACATGGCGCAGAGTGACGATATCAAGCAGATCATCCGGCAGGAACAGGCGCTGATTTTCACGTCTTTCAATGAAAACGACGCGTTTTCACTGGGCCATCGGATACGTGATCTGGCTGTAAAGCAAAAGCTTGCAGTTGCCATTGATATATCGCTCTGGGATCGCCGCTTGTTCTTTGCTGCAACAGCAGGAACGACTGTGGACAACAGTGAATGGCTTCGCCGCAAGTTCAATGTCGTGCGCAGATTTCATGCTTCGAGCTATCGCCTCGTTTTGGAACAGAACCGCGACGACAAGATGTTCGCTGCACACAAGGCGCTGGATGTAGCAGATTATGCATTGGCGGGCGGTGGCTTCCCAATCCATGTGGCGGGAGCGGGTGTCATTGGAACGGCTATTGTTTCTGGTCTGCCGCAGCGTGAGGATCACAACCTTGTTGTGCGGGCTATTGCCGAGCATCTGGGGCAAGACCCGGTCGCGCTGGCTTTGGCTTCTGCTTGAACTTTGAAATACGGAGAATGAACGATGTCACTTCAGAATGTGGTTGCTCTTCAGCGTAATGAGGAGGGTATTGCTGCCGCAGTTGCAATCCTGAAACAGCGTTTCGGTGAACGCGCACAGACCGGACAGGCAATCCGCGAGCAGCATGGCCACACGACGACCTATGTGCCGACACAGGCACCTGACATCGTTATTTTTGCTCAGAATACACAAGACGTGCAGGATGTGGTTCGCACCTGCGCCGAGCATAAGGTGCCCGTGATCGCATTTGGTGCAGGCTCTTCGCTTGAGGGCCAGGTGAATGCGCCTGCGGGTGGTGTTTCGATTGATCTCACGCAGATGAACCGTGTTCTGGCGGTCCATGCGGAAGACCTCGATTGTGTGATCGAGCCGGGTATCACACGGCGTGAGCTCAACGAATATCTGCGCGATACGGGGCTGTTTTTTCCCATTGATCCGGGTGCGAATGCAACGCTTGGCGGTATGGCATCGACGCGCGCTTCCGGCACGAATGCTGTTCGCTATGGCACCATGCGTGAGAACGTACTGGCGCTGAAAGCCGTCATGCCAGATGGACGGCTGATCGAAACATCGAAGCGCGTGAAAAAGACTGCTGCGGGCTACGATCTCACAAGGCTGCTGATCGGCTCGGAAGGTACACTCGGCATCATCACTGAACTCACATTGAAATTGCAGGGCATCCCGCAGGCAGTATCGGGCGGTATCTGTCCATTCCCCGATGTTGAATCGGCCTGCCGCGCAGTTATCGAAACCATTCAGATGGGTATTCCGGTTGCCCGCATCGAACTGGTCAATAAACTCCAGATGGAAGCGCTGATCTTGCATTCCAAACTGCCTTATGAAGCGCAGCCTTATTTGTTTGTCGAGTTTCACGGCACGGAAACCGGCGTTGCCGAGCAGGCGGAAATCTTTGGCGAAATCGCTGCGGAAAATGGCGGCGGAGAGTTCCGCTGGACCAATGATCCGGAGGAGCGCGATAGGCTCTGGCGTGCACGGCACGATGCCTATCTGGCGTCCTTCCTGCTGCGTCCGGGCGCCAAGGGTGTTTCAACGGATGTTTGCGTGCCGATCTCGCGTCTTGCCGATTGCATTGCAGAAACTGAAAAAGACCTGGCTGAAAGCGGATTGATCGCGCCAGTCGTCGGTCATGTCGGCGATGGCAACTTCCATCTTCTGCTTTTGCTCGATACGGATGACGCATCGGAAATGGTGCGGGCGGAAAAGTTCATGGATCGACTGGTCAAACGTGCTCTGGCCATGGAAGGCACTTGCACGGGCGAGCACGGGATCGGACAGGGCAAGATGAAATATCTCGCTATGGAGCTTGGCGAAGCGACCGATTACATGCGGATGATCAAGAAAGCGATTGATCCGGACAACATCATGAACCCAGGAAAAATCCTGATTTCCTGATTCAAATCAGCCATTTGAATCGTCTTTTTGAGAAGGCGATTCAATATCGTTCATGAATCAGCCGTGAATCGCTTCGGCGAAAGGCAATTTGCCTTGTTATCGCCGGAACGATGCCGTTATGTTGCACCGATAAAGACCGCGTGATTCACCCTTTGTTTCATGCGGCGAGCATTTAGCATTTTATCGGAGCTTCGTTTGGGCCGCATATTCGTCATCGTGGGTGGATTGCTGGTGCTGCTTTTGACTGCAGCGCTCGTTGTGCCGCCATTTGTCGACTGGAGCGGCTATCGTGCCGATTTTGAACGTGAAGCAAGCCGGGTACTCGGTCGTCCGGTCCATGTGACAGGTGATGTGAGCGCGCGCCTGCTTCCTTTTCCTTCTGTGGCGTTTTCCGATGTTCGCGTGGGTGCCGATGCAGCTCATCCGGTGATGACTGTCGATACGTTTTCGATGGATGCCGAACTGATGCCGTTTCTGCGCGGGCAGCTCCTGATTTTCGATATGCGCGTCGAGCGTCCGCAGGCCATTATATCCCTTGATAAGGACGGTAAGGTGGATTGGGCAATTCGTCCTTCCACGCCAATTGACCCTTCCCATATCAAGGTCGAGCGGCTTTCAATCCTCGACGGCACAGCAACATTACACGATGAAGCAAGCGGACGTATTCTTACGGCCACCTCCATTAATGCGGTGATGTCTGCGAATAGCTTGTCGGGACCCTGGCAGGCAAACGGCACATTGGACATCGAAGGGCAGAAGCTCGCGCTTGATCTCAACAGCGGTGAGGCGAAACCTGATGGTTCGCTGCGGTTAAGAGCACGCATTTCCCCCGATGCAATTCCAGCATCCTTTGAAACGGATGGCGATATTACGCTCACGGATGGCCGCCTTAAGTACGCGGGCAATTTCTCGCTTCGTTCGGCGGATGCCGTTGCGCAGAACACCAGAAATCAGAAGACACCGACAGACAAGCCATTTTTTAGCGACTTGCGGGTATCGGGTAAGTTCGACGCGGACAGAAGCCGGTTTGATGCCAGCGAATTCCGTATGGAACAGGGGCCTGCGGATAACCCTTATGTAGTGAACGGCAAAGCATTCATTGATTACGGTGATACGCCCCGGTTTGATATCAGCGCCGATGGTCAGCAGATTTTCTGGGGCCCCGTCGAAACAACAGAAGACCAGCAAGCGGCCACGCCGGTTCCTTTCGGTGATCGCGTAGCGCTTGTCCGCCGTATGCTCGAACAATTGCCGATACCGGGAATGCCCGGCAATGTGGAACTGCGTTTGCCTGCGGTCATTGCTGGTGGCACCACAATTCGTTCGGTGACGATCAGCGCAGGGCCTGATGGTAATGGCTGGAATATTCGCCAGTTTGCAGCTGATCTGCCAGGACGCACGAAGGTTGAAGCGAAGGGCAGACTTTCGGTTGGTCGGGATTTTGGCTTTGCAGGTGATATGCTTGTTGCTTCGCGTCAGCCGTCCGGTCTTGCCTCGTGGCTCAATGAAACCGTCGACGAATCGATCCGCAAGCTTGATAGTGTTGGCTTCTCCGGCAAAGTTGATCTGCGCGACGGCATGCAGAGCATTGACGAACTTGAAGTCGGATTGGGTCAGACATCGCTGAAAGGCAGCTTCTTGCGGCAGGTCGCGGGTTCTGCCGAGCCCGCCATTACGCTGCGGCTGCACGGTGGCGCAGTAGAGAGCAATGCGTTGCTAGCATTTACCGGCTTTTTCTCGAGTGGTCATGGCATGGCTTCCCTTGAAGGACAGGCGCTTGATATCGGTTTCAAGGCTGGTCCGGTCCAGTATGAGGATATGGAAGCAGGTAGTGTCGATCTGGCCGTGCGCGTGCATGGTGGACGTTTTGATTTTGACCGCCTGATGGTCAACGATGTGGCCGGTACGACTTTAACGGCGACGGGTGCTTATGAGCCGTTCGCATCGGCACCATCAGGTTCGCTGGATGCCACCTTGCTGTCTGCCGATCTGTCGCATTTTCTGACGCTGGTCGCACATCGTCATCCACAGATCCCATTTTTCCGGTCGCTTTCAGCACGCGCGGACAATTATCCGGGCCTGTTTGACGATACGGAGATTAATATTATCGCCAATGCGGTCGCAGCCCCTAATGGCAACGCTGCGCCAATGCCCGCTGCAGGAGAGAATGTTGGCAAGGACAAGAGTTCACGCACCAAAGAAGCGAACACAAAGACCCCCGCCGAGGGTGGTGAAGCATCTTTCAGCGTGACCGGCAAAGCGGGTGGAATGAAGCTCGATCTCTCAGGCACCACAAGTGGTGGGAGTTCTGAGAGTGATCCGATGCAAATGCAGTTGAACGGAACTGCCTCGTCGCAGAACGGAGAAACTGTTCTCGCTCTTCTGGGCGTGCCTTCATTGCCTCTCGGGCTTGCTGGTGAGTTGACTGCGGATTTGACGATGCAAGGCGCACCGAGCGCGGGTATGCGGACACAACTCAAGCTGACGGCACCTGATGGGACAGCTGCCGCCGATGGTATCCTCTCTCTTGTTGGTGGTGATATTGCCGCAAGCGGTAAGGCGCAGGTGAAGTCCGCTGATTTGCAGCCGTTTATCGCAACTGCGGGTTATACGCTTCCGGGATTTGGCGAAGGACTGTCCGCCGATCTTTCCAGCGACTTCCAGTTTGCCAAAGGTCTTCTTCGCCTCCCAAATTTTTCGGGGAAGCTTGGTGGCGATGATGTTTCCGCCCGCATAGAGGCAAACTTTTCCGACAGCGGCCTGCCGCAGCTCAAAGGTGAAGCCAAGCTTACTTCTATTGAGCTGGGTAGTCTTGCAGCGATCATGCTGGGGCTTGAGGCCGTTGAGCCTGTTAAACCGTCTAAAGCGACAATCTGGCCAAAGACACCATTTGCAGTGCGACCATCCTTGCCTTTGCTCATTGATATGAAGCTTACCGCTGCACAGGCTCAGATGGACGGGTTTGGGGCATTGAGCGATTTTTCCACCCGACTCCAGAAGGGCATGGATGATCTCACTCTCGGGGAGCTGACAGGCAACTGGGCTGGTGGTTATCTGGTTGGTAATGTTTCATTACGCAACACTGACAAAACCGCGCTTTTGACCTCCGATCTCAAATGGAGTGGTGCGGCGCTTCAGGATTTTTATCGTCTGCCAGATGGTAGTAGCCCCTTCGCAGGCACGGTTAAGGCAGCCTTGTCTTTGAATGGCAGCGGTACGAGCGTTGCTGATCTTGTTTCATCACTTGCAGGATCAGGCAGTGCGGATGTTGAGAATTTTGCGATCAATGGCCTTGATCAAAACGCTTTCCCGGGCATGCTGTCAGCCGCTGATGCCATGGGCGATCAACCTGCTGGCACTTCGCAGCCGGATGCAAAGCAGTTTGCCGCGATTGCAGACAAAGCAGTTGGTCAGGGACGTTTTGTTGCAGGTAATGCGCGATTTGATTTCACAGTGGCCGGGGGTGTTGCCCGATTGGCACCGATTAGTCTCAATTCGGGTGACACGGTGCTGGCAGGGGATTTGCAGTTGGATCTATCCACACTGCGTCTGAACGGAGAAGGCAGTTTCTCTTTCAAACAGGCTGAAGCCACGCAGTCCGGCAGCGCCGCCAATCTGCTATATTCAATCGGTGGGACTTATGAAGAACCATCGGTTCAGTTTGATCGTCAGCCTTTGGTTCAGTTCCTGACGCAGCGTGCGCTTGAGCGCGAGCAGGAACGGGTCGAGGCCATGCAGGCAGGCATCATGGAAAAGCAGCGCCTACGTCGCCAGCTTGATCTGCTTTCATCGGACGCGCAGGAGCGTGAACGTCTCAGGCTTGAAGAGGAAGCGCGACGCAAGGCCGAGGCTGAAGCGCGCGAGCAGGCTGCACGAAATGCTTTGGAAGCGCAGCGCCCTGCAATGGGTGGCAATCCGCCAGCTCAGCTGGATGGGCAGGGCGGACAGTCGTTGAATGAATTTCTGAAGGATTTGGAGCAATCGCCGAGTACGGCGCCAAGCCCTCAGCCTTAGAGCGCGTTTCTATCGGATTGAAACAGATCGGCGCTCTAACCCATTTGTTCGAAGCATAATCTTATCGATCCTCGTTTCACTCCGGTCGGATTATGCTCTAAATCTGAAGCCTCGATTTCAGCCAGTCGAGCACGTAGAGGCGTAGGGCAGATGAAAGGTTGATCGTGCGCTCACGCTGTCCATCGATCTCGGCAATCAGCGATGCCAAGGAAACCTGTCGGCTCTGGGCTATTTCTTCAAGGATTTCGAAGAAAGGTTCTTCAAGCGTATAGCTTGTGGCGTGGCCGCGGATAGTGACAGAGCGCTTTCTCAAGCGGGCTGACTGGTTCACGTGTTGTCGTCCGATTTATCGCGTGACTCGAGCTTGTTGTGTGCAAGAAAATTTTCTGCCTTACGGATTTCTGCCTGCGCGAAATCCTTCTCGGCCCTGGTCCTGCCAAACAGAACCCTGTTCTGCTCAGCCTGCTTTTCCTTGGAGGCACGCGCTTTGTTCTTTTTAAACTGGCGCAGATTGACGATCTCACTCATGAATGCCTGCCATAACAATAAGCCGCCAGAGGGATAACAGCCTCGATGCTCTTATTTACCTGGCTTTTTCGGGTTGGTGAACCACCATATCAGCAGTGAAAGTATCACGAGCAGAAGCAGTCCGAAAGTCATCTGCCACAGCGGAAAATTCGGCGCGTCTTTGGCGACAAAGAAGCCTGCAACGATACCACTAAACCATAAGACAATCTGAGCAATTAAACGCAGCATATTATAACCGATCCAGATGAGTTGCCGTCGATCCAGAGCATTTCCAGTTTAAATTGAAACATTAGAAATGCTCTGTCTTTTGTTTTTGCCACATCTTGTTCCGAAAACAGGTTCCCACTTTTCGGGATGTGCTCCAGTATTTACAGACTAATAGTCTGCACGCTTTGATTAAAGTCAATTGCCAAGCAGCTGCCGATGATAAGCGCTGAAATTTTAAGCCAAAAAAGCAAAACGCCGGGAGAAGGTTTTCTTCTGCCGGCGCATAGAGTGTTTCAGAATAGGAAGACTTACTTTTTGCGGAAGGAATCGAGCGAGACAACATCTGCAGAAGGCTTGGGTTCCGTCTCTTCGTTGTCTGTAGCTTCTTTATCCTTGGCGGCAGCATCTTCCTTTTCAGCCGCAGTTTTACGCGGCCTGGATTTTGATTTTGGCGACTTTGCCGGAGCTTCTTCGGAGGAAATCAGCTCAATCGAAGAAATATTGCTGCCTTCATCGTTGTCGCTCGTTGGCTGGACAACGGACACATCGAACTCAAGTTCGAAATTCACTGACGGGTCATAGAAGCCGCGGATAGCGGCGAAGGGGATCGTCAGCTTTTCAGGCACATCACCGAAGGAAAGGCCGATTTCAAACAGCTGGTCCGTAACCAGCATATCCCAGAACTGGTGCTGTAACACGACTGTCATCTGCTCAGGATATTTTTCCTTGAGGCGCGATGAAATGCGCACACCAGGCGCTCCTGTAAGGAACGTGATGAAAAAATGGTGATTTCCAGGTAAGCCAGTCGCCGCCACTTCCGCAAGAACCTTGCGAATGACGCCACGGAGGGCTTCCTGAGCTAGAATATCATAACGGATCAGGTCCTGTACCATATTTTGCTTATCCCACGGATTCGCGGGTTGATGTCAAGTTTGTTCTCAAGGGAATTGAAAATTATATCGTGAAAAAGCTCAACTCCCACGTTGGTGGGGTCGAGAGCGCAATCAATGCGTGAATTTGAAAGTTCTAAAAGACAAAGCGTACAGCTTATGCGCGCTTGCCGAATGCCATCAGAAATGTTCGGACGCCATTGATCGAACTTTGCTCAATGATGGAATCGTCGATGCTTTGACCTGTCAGGAGATGGTAGTGGATATCGGCATTGATCAGCGCCAGATAATGACGGGCAGCAAGATCGGGGTCTTCAATCACCAAATCGCCGGCGAGGGCAAGTCGTGCCAGATGGGCGGCGATGGCGGGCACACCTTGCGCCGGGCCTTTGGTGCTGCAAAGCTTTGAGCCCAGCGGAAGGGCGTCCTCGTCGGATTGAAATACTTTGCGTAAAAATGCGGTCGACGGATCATAAACGCAATTGCGACTCATTCTGATGGAGAAGGCGATCAGATCGTTCTCAAGATTTTCGCTCGATTGCGGAAAGGTTGCGAGTACCGCAAAAAGGCTCGACATCATTCTGTCGAAGGCGTCGTCAACAACTGCAGCAAGCAGTGCTTCCTTATCACGATAGTGATTATAGATCGTCTGGCGGGATACGCCGGCCTCACTGGCAATCAAATCGATACTCGCACCCTGAAAACCATCGCGATAAAAAACGCGGGCGGCAGCGCAAAGAATGAAGTCGCGCTTCATGCATTGCCCCGGTTTGATGACCGTTGAACTCACCCCTTTGGGAAGGGTGGCAGGTCTATCCGATAGAACGGCTATATCGAGCATGTCAGTAGGTTTCATATCCCTAACATAAGACGACTTGACGATTTGGACAATGGTGTCTAATTTTACACTTGTGTCAAATCGGTTTTGACATCCCGTCCATTATGGCGATTGCTACACTATTTTTAAAGGCTGGGATATCCGGTTGGGGGCCGGGGCGTCGCAGAAGTTGTTAAAAATATGCAGCATTAACATGTGGATAGAACTTCTGTTGCGATATTTGGACTTAGGCTTTCCCATCCTCCCAAGCGGTGCCGCGGGCCTGAATGGGTCCAAATTCGTAACAGGCGACTCACGAAACATTGATGAAAGCGCTCCTCCCCATGACTTCTGGTCTCGTGCGCAATGCGATTATTCTCGGCCTTTTGTCCGCTATTGGTCCGTTTGCAATAGATATGTATCTGCCTGCACTACCGACAATCGCTTCAGATCTCCACGCGGAGACGAGCGCGGTGCAGATGAGTCTGCTTGCGTTCTTTCTGGCGCTGGCGCTGGCGCAACTTTTCCTTGGGCCTCTTTCCGATATGATCGGCCGCAAGCTACCGCTTTATGGCGGTCTCGTTCTGTTTTCCATTGGCAGCATCGGATCGGCCTTTGCAGCGGATATCGATATTCTGGTGCTATTCCGCTTCGTGCAAGGCATCGGTGCTGCGTCCGGTTCCGTTATTCCACGTGCGATCGTTCGCGATCTGCACACGGGTGTGGATGCCGCGCGCCTCATGTCTCTGCTGATGCTGGTTTTCTCCATCTCGCCAATTCTGGCACCACTGACCGGCTCGGTGCTGATCAGCTTCTTTGGCTGGCGCAGCGTGTTCTGGGCGGTGTTTATTGCAGCCCTCATCGGAATCGCCCTTATCGGATCGCTGCTCAAAGAGACGCGCGGTGCGGAAGCGAGGCTTGAGAGCAATATCAGCAGTGCACTCAGCGGTTATGCGCGTCTGCTTAAGGATCGTTATTTCCTCGGTCTGGTAAGTATTGGCGGCTTTGGTATCTCGGCATTCTTCGTCTATCTGGCGAATTCATCCTTTGTGCTGATCGACCATTACGGTCTGACGCCGAGCCAATATGCGATCGCGTTCTCCGTCAATGCGGTGTCATTCTTCGCGGCTTCGCAGCTCAATGGTGTGCTTGGTGCGCGCTTTGGACTACGCCGTGTGGTCAAGATGGCAGTAACCGGCTTTGCCGCATCCATGGTTGCGCTACTCGCAGTCATTCTGCTGGGCTACCAGTCGCTCTATGTGATGGCTGGGTTCCTGTTCGTCGGCTATGGATTTTTGGGTCTTGTCATTCCGACCACCGCGGTGCTTGCCCTTGAGGATTATGGCGAGATTGCCGGAACCGCGTCTGCGCTGATGGGGACACTGCAATTTGTCATCGGCGGTTTGGCTATTGCCGTGACGAGTGCTGTCTTTGATGGATCGCCCTTGCCGATGGTCGCTGGCATTGCAGCCTGCGCCGTCCTTGCATTCATCATCGCAATGATCGCTCTTTCGTCGAAAACACAACCGGCGGAGACTGCGATAACGGAAACAAAAGTGGCCGAAACCGAGCCAGCTATAGTCTGACTTTTCTAAAGCGTGTCGCGTTTTATCATAACCATGCGGCACGCTTTAAATCTTGTCTTACGCATGTCTTTCTCCCAAAAACGAGCACCACTTTTGGAAGGCCACCCAGCTTTCACAATGGAATGACACCTGCCGAAAATCGTTTCGATTGTCGGACACGATCTGGTGGTCTGAATGCTAAGAATTCAATTAGTGAAGGAAAGTGGAGGCTTCTGTTGCCAGGTGCCTCCGAACCCCGCCTTAAGGTGCTAACCCTAAGGGCTTTAGAGTGGGTTTCCCGCACCGCCATTAGGCAGCGAGAGCGTAACCCTGAGCTTTGTTGTCATTTGCAACTACTCAATTGACCCGATAACGGTGGTATCATGCCGAGCAAAAGAGCGATCTTTACACCCTTGTCGATCCTATTTCGCCCCCGCCACAACACAACTTGCTTCCGAAGCATCTTGTGTTCTGGTGGAGGCGCCGGGTACCGCCCCCGGGTCCAATAGGTTTATTACATCGTCCATTTATCACCATAGTCAGCTTGCGCCGACATGCGGTATATAGGCGTCCTTCCTCGCGATTGGAAGAGGGTAGTTGTGATTTTACAGGTTGTTGGCGGTCGAAGGCCTTCGCTTTTTGCGTTCATTTTTAATTGACAGCCAGCTTCCGCTGGTCAATCCTCAGCACACTATCAGTGCATGCCTGATAGAGATCGAAATTCTCCGGTTCTGGCGGAGGTTTAAACGGGGCAAAGCCCAATCGAAGGAGAGTGGATATATGAGTGAATATCTCGCGGATGTACGTCGTTATGATGCTGGCGCTGATGAAGCCGTTGTCGGGAAGATCGTAAAGCATCTCGGTATTGCGCTGCGCAATCGCGATTCCTCTCTCGTTTCAGCGACGGACCCGGAAGAATTGAAGCGCGTTCGCGACAGCTGGGTGGCGAAAAAGCTCGGTGTTGCGGATGCTGCGAAAGCTGAAGAAGTGGTCAATCACGTGGCAGAAGTCATGAAGGGCGATCGCAACAAGCACCGCGTCACCTTCTATTATCTCGTGGCCAAACAGCTCGATAAGCTCGGCGATCTCTAATAATATCACTCCCTTGTGGAGTTTGAGACCTCGGTGCCTCGTCGCGCCGAGGTTTTTCTTTATAGTGGTGTTAAAACGAATCGGCCCGGAAAGTAATCCCTATGCGTACCTATCTCGACCTTCTCCAGCATGTGCTCGATAATGGTTCTGACCGTGGTGATCGGACCGGTACAGGCACGCGTTCGGTGTTCGGTTATCAGATGCGGTTTAATCTCGCCGAAAGCTTTCCGGTTCTGACGACGAAAAAACTGCATCTGCGCTCGATCATCCATGAGCTGCTGTGGTTCCTCAAAGGCGATACCAACATCGCGTATCTCAAGGAAAACGGCGTTTCGATCTGGGATGAGTGGGCTGATGAAAATGGTGATCTCGGTCCGGTCTATGGCTATCAGTGGCGCTCATGGCCTGCACCGGATGGCCGTCACATCGACCAGATAGCGAATCTTTTGAAGATGTTGCGGGAAAATCCTAATTCACGACGTTTGATCGTGTCCGCGTGGAATCCGGCACTGGTCGATGAAATGGCTCTGCCACCGTGCCATTGCCTGTTTCAGTTTTACGTGTCGGATGGCAAGCTATCCTGCCAGCTTTATCAGCGTTCGGCAGATATCTTCCTGGGTGTTCCATTCAACATTGCGTCCTATGCATTGCTAACGATGATGATTGCACAGGTTGCAGGGCTCGAGCCGGGTGATTTCGTTCACACGCTGGGTGACGCGCATATCTATTCGAACCATTTCGAACAGGCGCGTTTGCAACTGACCCGCACACCGAAGCAATTGCCGACAATGCGCATCAATCCGGATGTGAAGGACCTGTTTGATTTCCGCTTCGAGGATTTTGAACTTGTCGGCTACGAAGCCGACCCAACGATCAAAGCTCCGATTGCGGTGTAAGACATGACAACTCGGAAGCCGATTGTATCGATCATCGTAGCTGCTGCTGAAAACGGTGTCATTGGTCGTGACAACGACATGCCATGGAAGCTGTCGACTGATCTTAAGCGTTTCAAGGCACTGACATTGGGCAAACCTGTCATCATGGGGCGCCGTACGTGGGATTCCATCGGTCGTCCTTTGCCGGGGCGCCCCAATATCGTTGTGACACGCGATGCCGCATTTACTGCGGAAAGCGCACAGGTGGTTGGTTCGCTTGAAGATGCAATTGATCTGGGACGCAGGCTTGCGGCTGAGCTCAATGTTGATGAAGTCTGCATTATTGGTGGTGGCAACATCTATGCGCAGGGGCTACCATTGGCGGATGTGGTGCATCTTACCCGCGTCCTGGCCATGATCGATGGAGACACATATTTCCCTGAAATCGATTCGGAAGTCTGGCGGGCCGTTTCGACCGAGGATGTGCCTGCAGGCGAGAAAGACAGCCATCCAACACGCTATATTCGATATGAACGGCGTGTTGCGTAAATTATAACGCAGGAAATTTGCCGCCTCACGTTGAAAGCGGCCCTCGCGATGCCTATAAAACGGTAACATTAGTTGATGACGGGAGGTGGCGCTTGCTTTCCCGTCTCCCGGACGAGAGGTGAGGATGCCCTGGAGTAATCAGAACGGCGGCGGTGGCCCATGGGGTGGCGGCGGCGATAATAATAACAATAATAACGGCGGCAATGGCGGCCCATGGGGGCAGGGACCGAAAGGACCGCGCGGTGGTGGACAGAACACACCGCCAGATCTCGAGGATATTCTTCGCAAGGGCCAGGACCGTCTGAAGAAGGTTTTCCCAGGTGGCGGCGGTGGCAAAGGCGGCAGCAATCGCGGCGTATTTTTCCTCATCGGCGCAGCGGTGCTGGGTTTCTGGCTATTCCAATCCATCTATACCGTCCAGCCTGATGAACTTGCTGTAGAACTCCGCTTTGGTAAGCCAAAGGCTGAAGTTTCCGAGCCAGGCCTGCATTTCCATTTCTGGCCGATCGAAACCTATGAAAAGGCACAGATCGTCGAAAAGCAGATCAATATCGGTGGACAGGGCTCGCGTAGCGCCACGCAAGGACTGATGCTGACAGGCGATCAGAATATCGTCAATGTTCAGTTCTCGGTACTTTACCGCGTATCCGATCCGCGCGCTTATCTGTTCAATGTTGATAATCCGGACTCGATGGTCCAGCAGGTTTCTGAAAGTGCGATCCGTGAGATCGTCGGCCGCAGACCGGCTCAGGATGTTTTCCGTGATAACCGTGCTGCGATTGCACAGAGCGTTCGTGACATCGTTCAGGCGACGCTTGACCGCTACAATACCGGTATTCAGGTTAATGCCGTTTCTATCGAAGATGCAGCACCGCCTCGTGAAGTGGCTGATGCATTTGATGAAGTACAGCGTGCTGAACAGGACGAAGATCGCTTCGTAGAAGAATCCAACCAGTATTCCAACCAGCGTCTTGGTCAGGCACGCGGTGAAGCAGCCCAGCTTCGTGAAGAAGCAGCAGCTTACAAAAACCGTGTCGTTCAGGAAGCTGAAGGTGAAGCCCAGCGTTTTAGCTCGGTACTTGGTGAGTATCTGAAGTCGCCGGAAGTTACCCGTAACCGTCTTTTCCTTGAAACGATGGAACAGGTACTGAAGAGCACAAAGAAAGTCATTGTGGAGCCTGGAAAAGAAGTCGTGCCTTATCTGCCTCTGAACGAACTTATGCGTCAGCAGCCGCGTCCCGGCGCGAACGCAACCACAACCGGCGGAGGTGCACAGTAATGTCTCAGAACAGGCTTCCGATTATTGGCGGTATCATCGCCGTCATCCTTTTCCTGGCATATTCGGCCACCTTCATCGTCACCGAACGCCAGCAGGCAATCGTTCTGCGCTTCGGTCAGATCGTTGCTGTAAAGACCGAACCGGGTATCTATTTCAAGCTGCCTTTCGGCTTTCTTGATGCCGATACTGTGCAGCTGATTGATGACCGTCTTCTGCGCTTTGATCTCGACGATATCCGCGTTCAGGTTTCGGGCGGTAAGTTCTACGACGTGGATGCATTCCTCGTTTATCGCATTACCGATGCTCGCAAGTTCCGTGAAACTGTTTCGGGCAGCACCCTGCTCGCCGAACAGCGCCTGCGTACGCGTCTCGATGCAGCATTGCGTGGTGTTTACGGCCAGCGTGGCTTTGAAGCTGCACTCTCCGAAGAGCGTGGCGACATGATGCGCGAAGTCGCTAACCAGATGCGCGCCGATGCGACTTCACTTGGTCTGACCATTGAAGACGTTCGTATTCGCCGTACCGATCTGACGGCTGAAGTCTCGCAACAGACCTATGACCGCATGAAGGCAGAACGTCTTGCAGAAGCAGAACGTCTGCGCGCCCGTGGTCGTGAAGCAGCACAGCGTATCCGCGCTATTGCTGATCGTCAGGTTGTCGAAACGGTTGCCGAGGCACGCAAGGAATCTGAAATCCTTCGCGGTGAAGGTGAAGCACAACGGAGTGATATCTTCGCTCAATCTGCCTCGAAAGATCCAGGTTTCTTTGCCTTCTATCGTTCGATGGCAGCCTATCGTGAAGCTCTCCAGACGCCAGACACGACGCTTGTTCTCTCACCGGATTCGGAGTTCTTCAAGTTCTTCCGTGATGCTGGCGGGAAACTGGCAACGCCGTCGCAGTAAGAGAGATTATCGCAAATGAGCGATTTTCTGGCCGCCGTAGGACTTCTCTTCGTCTTTGAAGGGCTGCTCTACGGCGGCTTTCCTTTTTTCGCCAGGAAGCTTGCCCGCGATGCATCCGAGACGCCGGAAAGCATGCTTCGGATTGCAGGGCTTTCAGCGCTGGCAATCGGCGTCTTCATTGTCTGGCTTGTCAGGGGATAAGCCACTTCATCCATCATATTTCTGCTCACCGCTCTATGCGGGGCCGTAAACAGGCCGTATTTTGCAGCGATCTAATCCTTTCGATTTATCACCGCAGACAGAAACGGAGCAGAGCTTCATGGCAATTGCACCCAAGGCGGGATTTACTCGCACCCTTTTAGCAACCGTGGCTCTTGGAGCGATGAGTTTTACGGGGACAGTGGCGATTGGCATGTCGCCTGCAATTGCTCAGCAAGCTGGGGCACAACAGACTGCGCCGGTACGCCAAGGACCGGGCTCGGTGGCCGATCTTGCTGAGGGGCTTCTGGATGCAGTCGTAAATATTTCGACATCGCAGACAGTCAAGGAAGACGGCGAAGGCGATGGCGGCGTACCAATGCCGCAGGTGCCGGAAGGTTCTCCATTTCAGGAGTTCTTCAACGACTTCTTCAATGACAAGGACGGCGGTAAGAACAACGATTCGCGCAAAGTGCAGTCGCTGGGTTCCGGTTTTGTAATCGATGCCGAAAAGGGCTATATCGTAACGAACAACCACGTCATTGCCGATGCCGATGAAATCGAAGTGAATTTCGTTGATGGCTCGAAGCTCAAGGCCGATCTTGTCGGCAAGGATACCAAAACCGATCTAGCTGTGCTGAAAGTTGATCCGACCAAACATAAGCTCACCGCAGTGCAGTTTGGTAATTCCGAAAAGGCGCGCATTGGTGACTGGGTTCTGGCGATCGGCAACCCCTTCGGTCTTGGTGGCACTGTGACAGCCGGTATTATTTCGGCCCGCAAGCGCGATATTCAGTCTGGGCCTTATGACGACTTCATCCAGACCGATGCGGCGATCAACCGGGGTAATTCCGGCGGTCCACTTTTCGATATGGATGGCAAGGTAATCGGCATCAATACGGCAATCTATTCGCCGTCGGGTGGTTCGATTGGTATTGGCTTTGCAATTCCAGCTGAAATGGCCGTCGGTGTCATCGATCAGCTGAAAGAATTTGGTGAAGTGCGCCGCGGCTGGCTCGGTGTACGTCTGCAGCCAGTTACCGAAGATATTGCGCAGAGCCTTGGTCTGAAAGACGCGAAAGGCGCTTTGATCGCTGGATTGATTGAAAATTCAGGCGTCGACAATACGGCTATCAAGGCGGGTGACGTGGTGATCCGCTACGATGGCAAGCCGGTTGAACGTGCTCGGGATCTGCCACGTCTTGTCGCTGAAAGTGCAGTCGGTGACGAGGTCGATGTTGTCGTCGTTCGTGACGGTGAAGAGAAAACCATAAAGGTCAAGCTCGGACGTCTGGTTGAAGACGATAAGAGCACTGAAGCGGCGGCCGAAGATCAGGCTCCTCCACCAGACATGGAAGAGGGCGAAGACGGTGCAGAAGCACCCGATGCGTCAAAACCTGATACTCAGAAAAAAGAACAGAAGGAGCAGGCCGGCACAACTGTGATGGGCATGAAGCTTGCGGAGATCAGTGATGATGTTCGCGGTGAATTTGGCATCGCCGAAGATGTGCAAGGCGTTGCCGTGCTCTACGTTGCTCCGGGTTCTGCTGCCGCTGAGAAGCGCGTCGAAACAGGTGACGTCATTGTCGATATCGGTCAGGTTACTGTGAAGACGCCTGCTGACGTGAAGAAGCGGATCGATGCCTTGCGCCGCGAAGGTCGCAAGAATGCACTTCTGATGCTTGCTTCGCGCTCAGGCGAGCTGCGTTTCGTGACAATCCGTATCGACTGAGCATTTCCGGCAAAAGTGCGAAGCGGTTTTGCGTAGGATAATGTGATGAAACAAACGCTTAGAGCGGTTCCAGCGACTCCGTTTTAACTGGAACTGCTCTAGGCTTTTGCCTTGTTAAAAGCAAAAGGCGTCGCAGAGTGGTGCGACGCCTTTTTTTGTTTGTGTTCTGAATCACTTGCAGGAATTGGCTCTGAATGTGATTCAGTTCTTCGCAGGCTTGATGGTTCGATAGACGACATGGCGTTTGAGATGTGGCATCTCATCTGGTACGCGCGGATGATCGAAGTCGCTTGCTGCATCGCGAACCATGCCAATGCGCTGCATGACAGATGTCGAGCGGTCGTTGTTGGAGACTGCGAAGGACACGACTTCAGGCAATTCCAATGTTTCGAAGGCATAGGCGAGAAGCGCTTTGCCTGCTTCCGTCACATAGCCTTTGCCCCAGAATGGCCGTGCGAGTCGCCAGCCAATTTCGACAGTGCCGTTTGGAAAATGTGGTTCCAGATCAGTGCGCGCCAGCCCCGCAAAACCGATGCATTGTCCGCTTTGCTTTTCTTCGAGAGCATAAAAGCCGAAGCCGGTTTCTGAGATCATGGTTTGAAGAAGCTCAAACAGTGCATCCGATTCCGCACGATTGCGGCGGAACGGAAAGAAACGCATCACTTCATCATCGGAGTTGATCACGTGAAGCAGTTCACGATCACGATCTTCCCAGTTGCGGATAATGAGGCGAGGCGTTTCCAGAATGATCATTCAACGAAATCCGATTTACGATAGCCTTGAATATAGAGAAGGGCGGTCAGGTCGCCATGGTCAATACGGACCTTGGCCTGGGCTGCGACTGCGGGCTTTGCATGAAGGGCCACGCCTGTCCCTGCAAGCTGGATCATCCCAAGGTCGTTGGCACCATCACCCACTGCAATCGCATCCTGCGGCGTAAGGCCGAGACGATCAGCGATTTCAACGAGCTTTTCAACCTTCGCTTCGCGTCCAAGGATAGGGTCTGAAACGGTGCCGCTTAAATGTGCGCCATCGTGAAGGAGCGTGTTGGCGCGGTCTTCATTGAAGCCAATCATTTCTGCAACGCGACGTGTAAACGAGGTGAAGCCACCGGACACCAAAGCGGTATATGCGCCGTGTTTGCGCATGGTACGCACAAGTTCAACGCCGCCCGGCATCAGCGAGATGCGCGTGGAGATAACCTTATCGATGACTGACAACGGCAGACCTTTAAGAAGAGCGACACGCTCTCGAAGTGCTGGCTCGAATTCAATTTCGCCGTTCATGGCGCGGGCTGTAATGGCTGCAACATGTTCGCGAAGGCCAGCTTCTTCGGCCAGTTCGTCAATGCATTCCTGCTGGATCATGGTGGAATCCATGTCTGCAATCAGAATTTTCTTGCGTCGGCTATCCTGTTCCTGCACCACCACATCGACAGGTGCACCATCGAGAGAAGCGCGCAGAGTGTTTTCTGCTTCTTCGTGGGAGATGCCAGAGGCAAGCGGTATGTCGCAGGCGATGCCGTCAGCCAGCCAATAAAGTCCGGTTGCATTCACTGCCGCCGAGGCTTTAATCCCCAGCGATGGAGCAAGCAGCGCTTTGGCCGGATTGGCAATCAGTGTAGCAATGAGGGAAACGGATCGGGACATGAGGAGCATTTCCTACGATGAGTGAGCATGCGGTGAAGGATGCAATCCTGATAGCTGGCCCAACGGCCAGCGGCAAGTCAGCTCTTGCCCTTCATATGGCAAAGAAGACTGGCGGCTTCATCGTGAACACCGATTCTATGCAGGTTTATGATGTGCTCGACCTGTTGAGCGCACGCCCGCAGCCTGATGAGTTGCGCGAGGCTGAGCATTATCTTTATGGGCATGTTCCCCCCTCTGTTTCCTATTCGACCGGCAAATGGTTCGCCGATGTGGAGGTCTTGCTTTCGCGTTCCAACCTTGAGGGACGGGTACCAATTTTTGTCGGCGGTACGGGGCTTTATTTTAAGGCGCTGCTGGGCGGGCTGTCGCAAATGCCGGAGGTGCCTGTCGATATACGTGAATATTGGCGCAATCGGATGGGCGAAGAGGGGGCGGAAGCTCTTCATGCAATGCTTATGGCGCGTGATCCTGAGATTGCAGCAACGCTTCGTCCAACCGACAGCCAGCGTATCGTTCGCGCATTGGAAGTGTTTGAAGGGACAGGCAAGTCTCTGCTGCATTGGCAGAAGGCAACGGGCACGGCGCTGGTAGATGATGCTAGCGCGACCAAGATCGTGCTGTTACCTGATCGCAAGTGGTTGGGCGAGCGGATTGACCAGCGCTTCAATCTCATGTGGGATCATGGTGCGCTTGATGAAGTACGCGCATTGATGGGGCTTGATCTTGATCCGGCACTGCCAGCGATGAAGGCAATCGGCGTACGGGAAATCGCTGCATTCTTTGCCAGCGAGATGACGCGAGAAGAGGCTATCGAGCGGTCTGTAATTGCAACCCGCCAATATGCCAAACGCCAATCGACATGGTTCCGTAATCAGCTGGATCAAAGCTGGAATGTCTATTCCTCAGGTCATGAGGCCTTGTCAGGGCAATAATCTTATCGAACGCGGGTGTTTGACAGAAGAAAATATCGCGCCTGATGATTTTATGCGTTGACGGAGCGATTTTCGGTGATTAGTCTCCCGACCATGAACAGAACAGCTCTTATTCTTGTGGTACGAACGCGCATGGGCAGGATGGTGTAACCATCCGGCGAAAGCTCCCATGCGCGAAAGACAGGCTCCCTCGGGGGCCTTTTTTGTTATCTAAACACCAACGAAATTGAATATGTAAAGCAGACGGGAAGTGACGACGATGACGGCAGCAAAAAGCGAGGCGGCGACGATCTCCGCAGGGCAACGCGAAATGACCGGTGCAGAAATGGTGGTTCAGGCTATGATCGATCATGGCGTGGAACATCTTTTTGGTTATCCGGGTGGCGCTGTGCTGCCGATCTATGACGAACTCTTCCAGCAGGACAAAGTTCAGCACATTCTGGTTCGCCACGAGCAGGGCGCAGGCCACGCGGCTGAAGGTTACGCCCGTTCAACCGGCAAGGTTGGCGTCATGCTGGTTACATCCGGTCCCGGTGCCACCAATGCTGTGACGCCGTTGCAGGATGCGTTGATGGATTCCATCCCGCTGGTCTGTATTTCCGGTCAGGTTCCAACATCGCTCATCGGTTCTGATGGTTTTCAGGAAGCTGATACCGTTGGCATCACCCGTCCTTGCACCAAGCATAACTGGCTGGTTCGTGACGTTAACGACCTCTCGCGCGTTCTTCATGAAGCTTTCCATATCGCTTCCACGGGTCGTCCGGGTCCGGTTCTGGTCGATATTCCTAAGGATATTCAGTTTGCAACCGGCATCTATACGCCACCGCAAACAACTCCGCGCACCAGCTATCGCCCGACAGTTGAAGGCGACAAGTCGGCGATCGCACAAGCGGTTGAAATGCTGCTGACTGCCAAGAAGCCCATTATTTATTCGGGTGGCGGCGTTATCAACTCCGGTCCTGCGGCAACGAAGCTGCTGCGCGAACTGGTTGAAATCAGCAATTTCCCGATCACCTCGACCTTGATGGGGTTGGGTGCCTATCCGGCATCGGGCAAGAACTGGCTCGGTATGCTGGGCATGCATGGCACATACGAAGCCAACATGACCATGCATGATTGCGATGTCATGCTGTGTGTTGGTGCACGCTTCGACGACCGTATTACCGGTCGTCTTAACGCCTTTGCTCCGCATTCGCGCAAAATCCACATCGATATTGACCCATCGTCGATCAACAAGAACGTTCGCGTTGATGTTCCGATCATTGGTGATGTCGCGAATGTTCTGGAAGACATAGTTCGTCAGTTCCGCGCTTCTGAAAAGAAGCCGGAAAAGAAGGCAATCGGTGCCTGGTGGGAACAGATCGACCGCTGGCGCGCGCGAAACTCGCTGGCTTATGCACCGAACAAAGATGTCATCATGCCGCAATATGCGTTGCAGCGCCTGAATGAACTGACCAAGGGCCGCAATACCTACATCACTACTGAAGTCGGTCAGCATCAGATGTGGGCTGCTCAGTTCATGGATTTCGATGAACCGAACCGTTGGATGACATCGGGTGGTCTGGGCACCATGGGTTATGGCCTGCCTGCAGCGCTTGGTGTGCAGATCGCGCATCCCGACGCGTTGGTTATCGATATTGCCGGTGATGCATCGATCCAGATGTGCATTCAGGAAATGTCGGCTGCAATCCAGTATGAAGCGCCGATCAAGATCTTCATCCTGAACAACCAGTATATGGGCATGGTTCGTCAATGGCAGCAGTTGTTGCACGGCAATCGCCTGTCGCATTCCTATACCGAAGCAATGCCTGACTTCGTGAAGCTTGCAGAGGCTTATGGTGCACATGGTATTCGTTGCGATAAACCAGCTCAGCTTGATGATGCGATCATGGAAATGATCGAGATCAAAAAGCCGGTTATCTTCGATTGCCGCGTTGCCAATCTCGCCAACTGCTTCCCGATGATCCCATCCGGCAAGGCACATAATGAAATGCTGTTGCCTGATGAAGCGACTGATGAAGCCGTTGCCAACGCCATTGATGCCAAGGGCCGCGCCCTAGTCTGATCCGGAGAAAAGAAAATGAACGCACAAAATCTAGCATCCGGCTCGGCATATTTCATTGCAGCGGATACCCAGACACCAGAAACGCATACGCTTTCGGTTCTCGTCGATAATGAGCCGGGCGTCCTAGCCCGCGTCATCGGCCTGTTTTCAGGTCGTGGCTACAATATTGAAAGCCTTACGGTTTCTGAAACCGAGCACGAGCAGCACTTGTCGCGGATTACGATTGTTACGCGCGGCACGCCAAATGTGCTTGATCAGATACGTCATCAGCTTGAGCGTATCGTACCGGTGCACCGCGTGGTTGATATGACCCATCGCGCTGTGGAACTTGGCCACGAGCGTCCAATTGAACGTGAGCTTGCGCTGATCAAGGTGGCTGGCAAGGGTGAGGCGCGTGCGGAAACATTGCGTTTGACCGATGCTTTCAATGCAAAGATCGTCGATGCAACGACAGAGCATTTCATTGTCGAGATTACGGGCAAGACCGCCAAGATCGACCAGTTCATTTTGCTGATGAAGCCGCTCGGTCTGGTGGAGATTTGCCGGACCGGTGTGGCGGCGATGAACCGCGGTCCTCAGGGGCTATAAAAAGCAAGCAAGATCGAGACAATATCGGCTAAAACCGGCACAATGTTTCGATTGTGCCGGTTTTTTATTGAGCTAATTTGTCTCTATAAATCAGGTCAAACCAATGTCTCTTGAAATATTCCTTGCGCTTCTCGTCTTTGCATTTGTCTCTTCAGTCACGCCCGGTCCCAACAATCTGATGCTACTCACATCAGGGGTGAATTTCGGTTTTCGGCGGACAATTCCGCATATGCTGGGAATAGGCGTGGGCTTTTTCATTCTGCTGCTGGCGGTTGGGTTCGGTCTCGGTGCGCTGATCGAAACGGTGCCGTCATTCTATACGTCACTCAAGTTTGCCGGTGGCGCCTACATGCTTTATCTCGCCTGGAAAATTGCCACGTCGCGCTCGATTGGCGAGTCTAAAGGCAGCGATAGCGGCAAGCCGATGACATTTCTTCAGGCGGCTGCATTCCAGTGGGTAAACCCGAAAGCCTGGGTCATGGGGATCACTGGCATCGCGACCTATGCCAACCATGACAATTACTATGTGGCCGTACTCCTGGTGAGTGTCGCCTTCGCGATTGTAAACCTGCCGAGTGTATCAGTCTGGGCAGGTTTCGGCACCCTTCTGCGCAACTGGCTTTCCGATCCTGTCCGGTTGAAATGGTTCAATCTTACCATGGCCTTGCTGCTCATTCTGAGCCTGTGGCCGATGTTGAAATAATGAGTTGAAGGAATGAAAGATGTCTGCGCTTCCTACCTATGATGATGTGGTGTCTGCGGCTCAACTGATTGAGGGACATGCGCATCACACGCCAGTATTCACCTCTTCAACGATTGACCGTGAAACTGGTGCGCAGTTCTTTTTCAAATGCGAGAACTTTCAACGCATAGGCGCTTTCAAATTTCGAGGTGCGTTCAACGCTTTGTCTCGCTTCAATGATGAGCAGAAGAAACGCGGTGTTCTCGCGTTTTCTTCCGGCAATCACGCACAGGCAATCGCGCTTGCTGCCAAACTGTTGGGTATTGGTGCGACGATTATCATGCCAGAGGATGCTCCGGCGGCAAAACTCGAGGCCACGAGGGGCTATGGCGCAAAGGTTGTCACTTATAACCGCTACACCGAGGATCGCGATGCGCTCTCAAAGAAGCTTGCGGACGAAGGTGGCCTGACGCTCATTCCGCCATTCAATCATCCCGACATTATCGCCGGGCAGGGAACGGCGACAAAGGAACTGATCGAAGAAGTTGGGCAACTGGATGCGCTGTTTGTTTGTCTGGGCGGCGGAGGTTTGCTTGCAGGGTCTGCTTTGGCTGCCAAGGCGCTTTCACCGTCATGCGATGTTTATGGCGTCGAACCGCAAGCAGGTAATGATGGTCAGCAATCGTTCCGTTCGGGCAAGATCGTGCATATCGATGTGCCAAAGACATTGGCGGATGGTGCTCAGACACAGGCACTTGGCGATATGACCTTTGCTGTCATTCGCGACACAGTCCGGGACATCCTCGCCGTCAGCGACGATGAACTGGTACAGGGAATGAAGTTCTTCGCGAGCCGGATGAAAATGGTTGTTGAGCCGACTGGCTGCCTTGCTTTTGCGGGTGCGCTGCAAATGGCACCAATGCTGAAGGATAAGCGAATTGGCGTTATTGTCAGCGGCGGTAACGTCGATCTCGATAAATTTGCTGCGCTGGTGAGCAAATAGGCAGGATCAGCGGCTCGTATAATTCCGAGCCGCTGTCTTTTTCCTATTTGAGAAGTGCGTAACCAAAAGTGTGGCATTCATTCACACCGCACTGAACCCCGACCGAGATGAAGTTGATCACTCCAATTGCGATCACATAAAGGCTCAGAACTGTCGCAAGCGTACGAAGCAGTGGAAATGCTGCCAAAGGCTTCTGCTGCCATTGGACATTGCTGCCCCAGACAATCAGCTGAAAAGCAAAAGCAATCAGAAGCGCCACCGCAATAAGAACCGACCAAACCGGCATATGAAGTCCGAAGACCGCGCTGCCGATATATTCATGTCCGGGACGTGGATAGATGTCGAGCAATGTCTGCCGTACCGATACAATCAGCAGGAACAACGAGAAAATCATGCTCAGGCCAGTATTGCGATACGAGAAGCCGTGACGGAACTGCAGGATGATACCAAAGCAGACGCCAAACATGGCAACACGTTGCAGGAGGCATAGCGGGCACGGTATTTCGCCGTTAGCATATTGAAGCACCATTGCTGCAGTCAGAATAGCTGCAACGACGGCCATCATCCCGAGAAGATAAATATAGAGAAGCGCTGCAGGCAGTTTAGCGACAGCAGCATCATGATCTGAATTGAAAGTGCTCATGCCGCTTCTCCATGCACTTGTGTGTTGGGCGTGAAGTCATATGCGAACTGGTGCGGCTGAGGCAGATCAATGATTTGCGTCTGGAGCCACGGCATCCGAAAGCCGTATTCAGGGCTGTATATTTCCCAGAGAAATTGCTTAACGCCCAATGCAAGGCAAACGATAACAAGAAAGATTGCGATGGACTGACGTCCAAACCACGCGAAAATCAATGAAAGTGCCAAAGCTGCAAAAACAACAAGCATCATGGCTATACTCCTTTAGGTAAATATTATTTGCCTCGAATAATTAAATTCTAGTGAAAATTGATTCAAACTTATTCTTTCACCCTACTATTACTTGGCGATTTAGAGTAAAGTTATTATGTATTAGGGCATGTTTATATATTACAGATTTACGTGAAGCCGGGCAATGTCAAAGTTTTGATGCTGGTTTGTTCTCCTTCCCGCTTGCTCTTGCGCGACGAATCCTGTCTGAACAACGGATGCAGTTTTCACCGGAGCAGGATCAGGCCTTGAAGGCCGTCGGAAAATGGCTGAAGGAAGGGCGCTCCCCGATCTTCAGGCTGTTTGGCTATGCAGGCACGGGCAAGACGACGCTCGCACGTTATTTTGCCGAGCATGTCGATGGCGATGTGCAGTTTGCGGCATTCACCGGCAAAGCCGCGCAGGTTCTCCGTTCAAAGGGCGCGAATAATGCGCGCACGCTGCATTCGCTGATTTATCGCCCGCGTGGTGAAGAAGCAGTGGAAGATGAAACCACTGGCAAGACCTCGATATCACCGACCTTTTCGCTGAACCGCCAAAGCCCTGTTGCCAAGGCCGCACTTATCGTTGTGGATGAGTGCTCGATGGTTGATGAACAACTCGGTCGCGATCTGATGACCTTTGGTACGCCTATTCTGGTGCTGGGAGATCCGGGACAGTTGCCTCCGATTTCCGGCGGCGGGTTCTTTACCGAGCACGACCCTGATTTCCTGCTGACCGAAATTCACCGTCAGGCACGCGACAATCCTATCATTCGCATGGCGCTCGATGTGCGCGAGGGCAGGGAACTCGATTATTGTGACGAGGGACGGGCAAAGGTCATTTCCAAGTCAGAAGTTAATCAGGATCTGGTTCTTTCAGCCGATCAGGTGCTTGTGGGAACCAATCGCACCCGCAAGCGCTATAATCAGCGGCTGCGCGAACTGAAAGGCTTTACCGCCGAATACCCGCAGGCTGGCGACAAGCTGGTTTGTCTGCGCAATGATCCGGCCAAGGGATTGTTGAATGGTTCGCTCTGGAAGGTGATGACTTCGTCCAAGGAAACGGTGAAGCCCGGTATTAATCTTCTGGTTTCGCCAGAAGATGAGGATCGTGGCGTCGCCAAGATCAAGCTGCTCAAGGCCCAGTTTGAGGATCCGGATGCCGAAATTCCTTGGCAAACCAAGAAGCGCTTTGACGATTTCGATTATGGTTATGCGTTGACTGTGCATAAGGCGCAGGGTTCGCAATGGGACAATGTCGTGCTTTTCGATGAAAGCTACGCCTTCCGGGATACACGCGAGCGTTGGCTTTACACTGCCATCACCCGTGCGGCCGAGCAGCTGACTATCGTCAAGTAATCATTGTGCAGCGGGTTCTGCATCGAGCCACGTCCAGGCTTCCTGTTCTTCATCGGTTTCAAATGTCCGCATTTCGATTGAAAGAAATGGCTGCATGAGCGTGACGCTGGCTTGTATCCACAAAGGTCCGCCGACGATCGCGTAACGGCGCAGGTGTCTCAGCGATTTTGCGCGCATGGACAGCATACTTTCTGAGAATGCTGAACCCCAATCAACCCCTTCATAACCGGTTAGCCGAATGAGCAGGTCGATTTCTTCAAACCCTTCATAGGCCGCATCAAGCAGGCCATAGAGGTTTTCAAGGGCTGCATCATTAAGATGCCCCTCGATTGCGAAAGCAAATGCATCTTCACGATTGGTGGGAATGCGTCGAATGACAGGAATGTCTTCATTGCGCATCGTTGACCTCCACTTCCTGAATGTTTTGTCTGACCTGACGCATGTTTTAGAGCGGTTGCGGTTACTATTGAAAAGTTGGACCCGCTCTAACTATTTGTTTTTACGCACTATCCGACACAAAACCGCTACGCACTTTTGTTGGAAATGCTTTGTTTCCGGTATTCAAACGCTTTAGGATGCCCAAAAGTTGCGGCAGGCTTACGAAATTTACAGCGATGACGCTGTTGGGGATTGCGCGCAGGGTGCGACCGGAAAACACTCACATTTTTTATGAGCAGGCGATATAAAGCCATATCCTGATTTGAGGGGACGAAGCTCTATGCCTGCAAAACTGTCCGTCAATCTCAACGCCATCGCCATGTTGCGCAACCGGCGTGATCTCCCTTGGCCAAGTGTCACCGGGCTTGGGCGCGCAGCCCTCGCAGCCGGCGCTGCGGGATTGACCGTGCATCCGCGCCCTGATCAGCGACATATCCGGTTCTCTGACCTTGGCGATATTCGTGCCTTGATCGATGATGAATATCCGCAGGCCGAGTTTAATATCGAAGGTTTTCCAACGGAAGCCTTTCTTGAACTCGTGGAAAAGCATCAGCCGGAGCAAGTAACATTGGTTCCTGATGATCCGATGCAGGCGACTTCTGATCATGGTTGGGATTTTGAAACCAAGTCTGATTTCCTTGCCCCAATCATCCAGCGTTTGAAATCAAACGGAATGCGTGTTTCGCTGTTTGCTGATCCTGATCCGCTTGGCTATGATAAGGCGAAGGCTATCGGTGCAGACCGGATTGAGCTTTATACCGGCCCCTATGGCGCGACTTATGACGACCCGGCTGCCGCAACACGAGAGTTGAACCGTCTTGGCAAGGCTGCTGCTGCTGCCTCGGCGCTTGGGCTTGCAATTAATGCAGGGCATGATCTGACAGTTGAAAATCTGCCAGCGCTGGTCAAACATGTACCGCAGCTCAGTGAAGTTTCTATCGGTCATGGCCTCACGGCAGATGCACTGATGTACGGTATGCCGGTGACGGTTAGCCGTTATATAGGTGCACTAGCGGTCTGATTCCGACATTTGCATCCCTTGATGCAGGTGTTAAACAAATGTCGGAATCCAAAAGACCTCTAGCAAGAATTTGAATCTAGTGGATTTTTCGAATTTGACGTTTGAAACAGCATTTGTGTTGGTCGGGGTTCAAACGTCAAATTCAATCCACTAGCCGGGTAGGTGCTGCGTAAACGCATGGCTAGAAGTCGAGCCCTGCGAAATCTGCATTTGTGTGCGGGCGCGACAAGATATAGACCGCCCGCCTGATATTCCCGCGCTGGGGGGCGCTGGATCGTTTGAGGGAAGCATACATGAAGTTTTCCGCAGTGCGTGTTCCGTGCCAGCGTGCCGGTGCAGATTACTTTTCTATAAAGAGTTTAACTTTGACACGTCAGACATAGGGCTGATCCTCAATTGGTGTGGGAAGTTTTTGCGGCTATCATGTATTCTTGGCTGTCGGTGATCTGTTTAATTCTCACACGCTCTTATATTCCATCCCGATACTTACGACCTTGCGAGGTGTCTGCATATGAGCAGCGAGCAACCAGATAAGAACGTGTCAGCTGCAGGGGATGCACTGGCGGGTTCTCAGAACACGCTGCCCGTTGGTGTTTCTCCTGAAAACGCTGTGGTTTTGGAAGAAAACGACCACTCCCACGACAGCATGAAGACACTGGTTCTTGGTGCGCTGGGTGTTGTCTATGGCGATATCGGCACAAGCCCGATCTACGCTTTTCGTGAGGCACTGCATGCGGCGACCTCCGATGGCTTTCTCTCCAGAAGTGATATTCTAGGCGTTGTTTCGCTCATCTTCTGGGCGCTTTTGCTCGTAGTTACGGTCAAATATGTGATCTTCGTGCTGCGCGCCGATAACAACGGCGAAGGCGGCATTCTCTCTCTGATGGCATTGGTTCGGGCTGCCTTAAAAGGGCGGCCCGACATAATTCTGGCTGCCGGTATTTGCGGTGCGGCTCTGTTTTTTGGCGATGCTGTCATCACGCCAGCAATTTCGGTGCTGTCAGCGGTCGAAGGCGTGCAGATTGTTGCGCCCCATATGACGCCGTTTGTGGTGCCCATCACGGTGGTCATTCTCGTTGTCCTGTTCTCTATTCAAAAGTATGGAACAGGTAAGGTTGCCATTGTTTTCGGTCCGATCATGGCGGTCTGGTTTCTGGCGCTCGGTGCATCGGGGCTTTGGCATATTTTTGATGACCCGACAGTGATGGCAGCGCTTAATCCTTATTATGCACTGAGGTTTCTTGTCGTTAGTCCTGGCGTGGCGTTCATCACCGTAGGTGCGGTCTTCCTTGCGATGACTGGTGCAGAAGCGCTCTATGCAGACCTTGGCCATTTCGGGCGTACGCCCATTGTGCGGGCATGGTTATGGATTGTATTCCCGTGCCTGCTGCTCAACTATTTTGGGCAGGCAGCCTTCGTGCTTTCGCATGGCGAAGCTGCGGCACTACCATTCTTTGAGATGATGCCGGAATTTGCGCTCTGGCCTATGGTTTTGCTGGCAACAGCAGCAACCGTGATTGCCAGTCAGGCGGTTATCAGCGGTGCATTTTCGGTGGCGCGTCAGGCCGTGCAGCTCAATATTCTGCCACGCCTTGAAATCCAGCACACTTCGGAAAAGCTGCACGGGCAGATTTATATTCCGCGCGTCAATCTTCTGTTGGGTCTGACCGTTATCATTCTGGTGCTTGGCTTTGAGAAGTCGAATAATCTGGCGTCCGCATACGGTATCGCTGTGACAGGCAATATGCTGGTTACGACAGGGCTTCTTTATTTTGTCATG
This sequence comes from Brucella pituitosa, assembly GCF_965577835.1. Lineage (NCBI taxonomy): Bacteria > Pseudomonadati > Pseudomonadota > Alphaproteobacteria > Hyphomicrobiales > Brucellaceae > Brucella > Brucella pituitosa. The sequence continues at coordinate 539,000 of NZ_OZ264092.1, read as the reverse complement.
ACGCGTATCTGGAACTGGCGTGTCAGCCGTGCACTGCCTTTGATCCTTGGCTTTCTTGTCATCGACATCATGTTCTTCAGCGCGAATATCATCAAGGTGCATGAAGGCGGCTGGGCGTCGATCACTTTTGCAGCCATTCTGGTCATCATCATGTGGACCTGGGTGCGCGGCACCCGTCACCTTTCCCAGAAAACCCGCAAGGCAGAAGTGCCGCTCGATCTCATTGTTGAGCAGATGACCAAGCGTCCACCGACCATTGTTCCGGGGACGGCAGTGTTTCTGACGGGTGATCCAAAGAGTGCGCCAACAGCACTTATGCATAGTCTCAAGCACTATAAGGTTCTGCACGAGAACAACGTCATCCTGACCGTGGTTACGGCTTCGAAGCCTTGGGTTTCGAGTGCGGATCGTGCGCGTGTTTCGCAATATAACGAGCGTTTCATGCAGGTCACGCTGACGTTTGGTTATATGCAGCAGCCTAACATCCCGCGCGCGCTCGGGCTTTGCCGCAAGCTCGGCTGGAAGTTTGACATCATGACAACGTCTTTCTTCTTGTCGCGCCGCTGGTTGAAGGCATCGGCGCATTCGGGGCTGCCGCTCTGGCAGGATAAACTCTTTATCCTGCTTGCGCGTACCGCATCGGATGCGACGGAATATTTCCAGATACCGACTGGTCGTGTGGTTGAGATCGGAACACAGGTCAATCTCTGAGGCCGCGAGCCGCACTCTTGTTAAATTTTAAAGGGCGTCTTCTGAGAATCTGATTCTGGAAGGCGCCCTTTCTTTTTGAATTTGTTGGTTTCTTTCCTGTCGCCGATAGTGCGCTTGCCGCAACAACCGGATCACATTTCTAAAATCTTCCATGGCAGTGAAAAATCCTGCTTGACGGTCTCTCAAGCAAGGATTAATAACGGAACCGTACCGTACGGTACAAGTTGGAGGGATTGATCCGTGACTGATAAAAGCGACGAATTGCAGGCTCAGAAGCAGCCGTCTTTTTCGCCGCGTCAGAACGATGTTCTGGAGCAGGCGTTGCGCCTTCTTGTTGAAGGTGGGGACCGCGCTTTGACAACGGCGAGCATTGCACGTGCTGCCAATTGCTCCAAGGAAAGCCTCTATAAATGGTTTGGTGACCGCGACGGCCTGCTCACCGCGATGGTGCGCTGGCAGGCATCGAAAGTTCGTGTCGTGCCGGTGGCGCGTGAGAAGCTCGATGCGGAATCGCTGTTCTCCAGTCTTGAACATTTTGCCCGTGACTGGCTGCTTGTGCTGTCGGGTCCGACATCGATCGCATTGAACCGTCTGGCTGTTAGCCACACGGCATCGGGAAAGTCGGCCTTGGGGGACATCGTTCTCGCCAATGGTCCGGTTGCGATGGCGAAGCGTCTTAAGCCGATCCTCGAGATGGGACAGGAAGCAAAGCTTCTGGCTTTTGACGATATTGACGAAGCATTTCGTGCATTTTTCGGGCTCGTCGTCCGGGACATGCAGATCCGGTTGTTGCTTGGCGACCGGCTGGAACTGACTGACGAAGTGGTTATCCGGGACGCCCGGCGTGCCACAAAGCAGTTTTTCGCTCTTTACGGGGCATAACCAAAGGCCAACGCGAGAAGGCCGCAGAGCAATCTGAAAAAACAATCTGAATGAAGGGAATATGGAAATGCGCGTATATTACGATCGCGATGCAGACGTTAACCTGATCAAGGCAAAGAAGGTCGTTATCGTCGGCTACGGCAGCCAGGGTCGCGCCCATGCGCTGAACCTCAAGGATTCCGGCGCTGCCAACGTGCGCATCGCTCTTCGTGAAGGTTCGGCGACGGTCAAGAAGGCCGAAGCTGACGGCTTTGAAGTCATGAATGTTGCTGATGCCGCCAAGTGGGGCGATCTCCTTATGATGGCAACCCCTGATGAACTTCAGGCTGACATCTACAAGGATCACATCCAGGATAACATCCGTGACGGCGCAGCGATTGCATTCGCACACGGCCTCAATGTTCACTTCGGCCTCATCGAGCCAAAGAAGTCCGTTGACGTTGTCATGATCGCACCAAAGGGCCCAGGCCATACAGTTCGCGGCGAATACCAGAAGGGTGGCGGCGTTCCTTGCCTTATCGCGATCCATCAGGATGCTTCGGGCAACGCACATGATCTCGCTCTGTCTTACGCTTCGGGCGTTGGTGGCGGTCGTTCGGGCGTTATTGAAACCACCTTCAAGGAAGAGTGCGAAACTGATCTGTTCGGTGAGCAGGCTGTTCTTTGCGGTGGCGTTGTTGAACTCATTCGCACAGGTTTTGAAGTTCTGGTCGAAGCTGGTTACGCACCAGAAATGGCTTACTTCGAGTGCCTGCACGAAATGAAGCTCATCGTAGACCTGATCTATGAAGGCGGCATTGCGAACATGAACTACTCGATCTCCAACACTGCTGAGTGGGGCGAATACGTCACTGGTCCGCGCATCATCACTGCAGAAACCAAGGAAGAAATGAAGCGCGTTCTGAAGGACATTCAGACCGGCAAGTTCACTTCCGATTGGATGCAGGAATATCGTGCAGGTGCTGCTCGCTTCAAGGGTATCCGTCGCAACAACGACAGCCACCAGATCGAAGAAGTTGGCGAAAAGCTCCGCGGCATGATGCCTTGGATCGCAGCCAACAAGCTCGTAGACAAGGCACGCAACTAAAAATCTGCGATATTCAGGTTCTGGTCGTCTGCAAATGGCATTTTGTTTCACTTACCTAGGCTCACGTACCCAATGTACGCTCCGCTCCGGTTCTCACAAAACACCATTTTCGTATAGAGCGCCGTGCGCCCGTTTGGGCGCACAAAGGTCGCTCTAATTTTAAGACAGGCGCATCGAGCTATCCAAAAATCGATTTCGATTTTTGTGCCGATGCGTCGGCCAGAACCAGAATTTCACCAGATTTTGTAGTGCTCTACGATTAGACAAAAAGAGGGGCGTTTCTTGCGCCCCTTTAATACATGGCAGTGACGTAACTTGAGTTGAGCGCGTCCTTGCGCACGAAAAGATCGTCAAATGCCCATAGGATTTATGTTTTGTGCGCAGTTAAGCCAAAACAATTCTGAATATCTTTATTCCATGTAAGCATGGAAAGAGGTGTTCTCGTAGGCTGAAATTTGCGCTATCGCTTTACCTTTATCCGGTGAAGTTTGAGGAGGCTTCGCCTTCAAACGAATTGAGGAGATTTCCGGTGCTGGACTGGGAAACTGTATTTGCAACGCGCTCGAAGCGTATGCGCGCTTCGGAAATCCGAGAACTTCTGAAATTGCTGGAACGCCCGGATATTATTTCCTTTGCTGGCGGCATTCCCGATCCTGCGTTGTTTCCGCATGACGAATTCCAGACTGCCTATAAGGCCATCTTTGGCGGACCTGAAGCCAATGCAGCTCTGCAATATTCTGTGTCGGAAGGCTATAAGCCACTGCGCACATGGCTGGTGAGCGAGCTTGCCAAGATTGGCATTCCCTGCACCGAGGACAATGTCTTTATCACATCTGGCTCACAGCAGGCGCTCGATTATCTGGGCAAGCTGTTCATCTCGCCAAATGACACGGCATTGGTGACAGCCCCGACCTATCTTGGCGCTCTGCAGGCATTCAATGCCTATGAGCCGACCTATGACATTCTTTCGCTCAACGGAAACCGCACGCCGGATTCCTATAAGCAGCATGCAAAAGATGCTGGCGGTCAGGTTAAGTTTGCGTATCTTTCGGCAGATTTCAGTAATCCAACCGGTGAGACGGTTGATCTTGCAGGCCGTAAGAAGCTTATGGCCGATGCTGATGAGCTTGATATTCCAATTATCGAAGATGCTGCCTATCAGTATCTGCGTTACAATGGCGAAGCTATTGCGCCTATCCTGTCGCTCGACATCGCACGCAATGGTGGCGATATCGAAAAGACCCGCACCGTCTATTGCGGTTCATTCTCCAAGACGCTGGCGCCGGGTCTGCGCGTTGGCTACGTGGTTGCCTCGCAGTCGGTGATCCGCAAGCTGGTCCTGATGAAGCAGGCAGCTGATCTGCATTCGTCGACGATTAACCAGATTGCCATCTACCACGTGGCATCGCGTGGCTTCGACAAGCAGGTTGCGAAGCTTCATGGTGTTTACAAACATCGCCGTGACAAAATGCTGGAAGCTTTGGCCAAGCATATGCCGGAAGGCACGGATTGGACCAAGCCAGAAGGCGGCATGTTTATCTGGGTCACATTGCCGAAGGGCATGGATGGCGCAGCATTGCTCGCAGCATCGATTGAAAGCGAGAAAGTGGCTTTTGTTCCGGGCAAGGCATTCTTTGCTGATGGTACGGGCGCAAACACGCTGCGCCTGAGTTATTCCTGTGCAAATGACGAGATGATCGAAGAAGGCATTATGCGCCTCGGCCGCCTGATCCGTACCCATTCCAAATCGGAAGCTGCATAGAGCGCATCCCGAAAAGCGTGAAGCGGTTTTCGGATAAGATGCGTGTTCTAAAAGACAAAAAAGCCGGGCAATGCCCGGCTTTTTATTTTATTGGAATGGTGAATTGCAGCCTGAACGCGGCCCTGCAAGCGGCTGGTATGTGTTGTCCGAAGTACGATAGCTGCGATAGCGGTTCGAGCACCACTGAATATGGTTGCTGCTTGGACCAAAGGTAGTGACCGGCTTGCGATTGGATGGCCGCACCTGAAGCGGATCGCCATTTTTGTAGATCGGGATACCTTCGCGCGAGATGTAGTTGCCGCTGTCACGGCAGCCTACACCATAACACTTACTCGATCCTGCTTGCGGCAGATAAGTCCGCGGCATCCCGCCAGCGATAGGGGGAGTGCCTGGGCGCAAAGATGGTACGTAAGGCGTGTTCAAGTCAACAGCCGCAGCGCTGCCAACGAAGCTTGCTGCAAACAGACCCGAACAGAGCGTCAAACGCCAAATCTTACCCATCATTATGTTCCATCCTTATTGCTTCTTTTCATATGGGGATTGTTCGGCAGAAAATCATCAAGATCGCCAGATTTGGAAAAGAAGTTCTTGCCAATCATAACGCAAGTCGCGAGATTGCGCAGGCATGTTTACGATAGCTACATTTAATGTCGAAAATCTGATGCGCCGGTTTGATTATTCCGGCTTTCGCAATGAATTGCATCAGGATCGTTCGCTCAAATTGTTCGAAATTGGCGATGAAACGCAATATCGTTTGCTGGAGCAGGCACGTGCCGTCGCTCATGCGGATGATACGCGCCAGATGACAGCACTGGCTATCGCTGAAACCCGGGCAGATATTCTCTGTCTGCAGGAAGTCGATAATCTCGCCGCACTGAATGCCTTTGAATATGGCTATCTGTTCAAGATGATTGGTCAGGGCTATCGCAACAAATATCTGATCGACGGCAATGATAGCCGGGGTATCGATGTGGCCGTTATGGCGCGCGACACCACGCGTGATGGTCAGCCCATCGAGATCAGAGAGGTCACGAGCCACGCGCACCTGACGTATAACGATCTTGGACTTTATCAGCCGGTGCTGGCTGAACTGGGGCTCGAACCGCATGATCGTATCTTCAAGCGCGATTGTCTCAATCTCGATATGCGGATTGGCGGCAAACCTTTGTCATTGTTTGTAGTCCATCTCAAATCGATGGGTGGTGCGCGCAACGGTTTTGATGGACGCACGGCATCATTGCCTGTGCGGCAGGCCGAGACGCGAGCGATTCGGCAGATTATCGAAGACAAGTTCGGGGCAGGGCATACTGCTGACAAGCGCTGGCTTATTTGTGGTGATTTCAACGATTACCGCGAACGGATCATCATCGATGGCGATGAGTGGAATGGGTATCAGTTTTCACCATTCTCTGAGGAAGTAAGCGCGCTCGATACGCTGCTCGATGATGGCTTTGCTGTCAATCTGGTTGAACGCCGCCCGGTCATGGATCGTTGGACGCTCTACCACACACGCGGGCCGCAGGAGCGGCACCTTTGTCAGCTGGACTATATTCTGGCCTCGCCGTCATTCGCGAACAAGAACGAGAGTGCCATTCCGCAGATCATTCGGCGTGGACAGCCATGGCGCACCATTTTTCCACCGGAACAGGATGTCGAGCGTTACCCACGCACCGGATGGGACCGGCCCAAGGCCAGTGATCATTGTCCTGTGTCCGTGACGTTGAACATCGTTTGAAAACGAGGCCGCTGATGCAGCACGTGAAAGAAAACACGGTCTATGAAATCGATCGTGTCGATGTCAGGGTTCTGCCTGATCCTCTTTCTTATACTGAAGACAACAAGTCTTTTATCGCCGCAAACTGGGAAAAAGCAGTTGCGGCTAATCCAACGCTTTTCGATGGTGAGATTTATCTGGCACCGGAAGCACATCTTGATGGTCATGTTTTTGAAGCGAGTTTCAGGCGTACCAGCTTTGCAACGCTGATGTATTGGCGCGATGATAGAGCAGCCGAAAAGCCCTGGCATATTTTTGGCGTCGGCATCATGGTCTCTGCCGAGGGGCATCTGATTGCCGCGCGCATGAGTTCGCATAATGCAGTGGCAGGTCGCATTTACTTTCCCGCCGGTTCTATCGATGACCACGATATTGTCGGGGCGCGCGCCGATTATGAAGCGAACATGGCGCGCGAGGTCTTTGAAGAGACCGGGATTGAGCTTGGCATAGCAAGGGCCGAAGCGAAAACCCATCTCGTGACGGCGGATGGTAGCATTGCGCTTTTCCGGCGTTACCATTTTGATATGTCGACGACCGAATTGCTCAGGCGTATCGAAGATAATATTGCAAAGCAGGCCGAACCAGAGCTTTCTGAGATCATTCCGGTGAGGCGGGCAGGCGCCATGGGTGAGGCGACGCCGTCCTATGTTCGTGCATTTGCTGACTGGCATTTTGATAATCAACAATGAGGTTGGTTCTGACAGATGACAGCGCTGCGAAATTGACTATGCTCGCGAACTATCATCGACTGATGTGAGGGAGATTTGAAAGATGACCGAAGCTGCCAGTGCCGGCCGATATTACGAGATTTTCGACGTTTTCGCCGATAAGGCTCTGGCCGGAAATCCATTGGCTGTTGTTCACGACAGTGAGGGGCTGACGGACGCGCGCATGCAAGCCATTGCGCGTGAATTCAATTTGTCTGAAACGGTCTTCATCTTTCCACCCGAAAATCCGGTTCACGAAGCTGCTGTGCGCATTTTCACGCCGGATTATGAACTTCCCTTTGCTGGACATCCAACAGTGGGTGCTGCCGTATCATTGGCGCGACATCGCAGGACGGGCGATGAGTCTGATCGGCTGGTAACACTGGAAGAAAAGGTCGGTGTGGTTCGCTGCGGCGTTATTCTGGGCGAGAACAGCGCCTTTGCCGAGTTTGATCTGCCACGCCTGCCCGAAAAGCTCGACATCAAGATTGAGAAGGAGGAAGCAGCGGCTGCAATCGGACTGGGTACGCATGAAATAGGTTTCGAGAACCATGTGCCTGCCATTTGGAGCGCTGGCACGCCTTATCTTCTGGTTCCAGTGCATAATCTGATCGCTGCGGCAAAAGTTTCGATCGATCCTGTTTATGTCAGCGAGAGCCTGCCACATGTCGCGGAGCGCCCGCTGCCGATTTATGTTTATTGTCGCGAGACAATTTTGTTCGATAGCAATTATCATGCGCGCATGTTCGTGACGGGCGCGAATGTTTATGAAGATCCGGCGACAGGCTCTGCAGCTGCTGCTTTTGCCGGGATGATTTTGGCCAAGGACAAGCCCGTTGACGGCAGTTCGCAGTGGTGGATCGAGCAGGGCATGGAGATGGGGCGACCATCCAGCATCCGCCTTGAGCTTGATGTTTCCAAAGGGGTACTGACAGGTGCACGTATTGGCGGCACGGCAGTGAAGATCGCCGAAGGACGCTTATTCGTCTGAGTTTCTGGCTTTGATTGCAGTCAAAGCGTAATCGCTACCCTATAGTAATCTATCGACGGATTAGCCGAACGAGGGACGCTTGCCATGATAATCAAAGAAATGTCGGAACTTGATATCCGCGATATGATCCAGCACACCCAGATCGGGCGACTGGGTTATATTCTCGATAATCGGCCCTACGTAGTGCCACTCGGGTTTCGGTTCAGTGGCGGTTCGCTTTATTCATTTACGACTGACGGTCAGAAGACTGAGGCAATGCGGAAGAATGCAGCCGTCTGCATTCTCTTCGATCATATTGTTTCGCGCACCCAGTGGCGCAGTGTGGTGGTGAATGGGCATTACAGGGAAATCATCCGCGAAGAAGAGAAGGCGGCCATCGTCAATATGATGGCCAACGAGCCGACATGGTGGGAGCCCGCCTATACCAAAACGATCACCAGCGGCGGCGAGCAACGCAAGCTGGAGCCCGTCTTTTTCCGCGTGGATATCGAAAGTGCCACTGGTCACCAGACAGGCTGAGTTTTAGCGAACTACCAGAACCGGAACCGTACTGTGCGTCACGACCTCATAAGTCTGGCTGCCAAGCAACATGCCCTTCAGTCCGCGACGGCCGTGTGAAGCCATGACGATCAGATCGTTACGCAGCTCTTTGGCCGTTTCAATGATGGATGTTGCGGGATGATGAGCAACGACGTGCAAAGTATGGATTTCAACCCCTGCTTCAACCGCCAGCTCGCGAGCACGTGCGAGCGCCTTATCTGCGTAATCATTCCATTCTTCTTCATATCGTTCGATAAATTCGGGGCTATCCGTAAAGCCACCGGGAAGGCCGGAAATTGAATAGGGGGCTGTTACCGTAAGCACGGTTACCTTGCTGCCCATGACTTTGGCTGTATCAAAACCGTGAATAAGCCCGCGTTCCGCAAATTCCGAACCATCAGTGGTGATCAGGATATTCTTATACATCGTGCCCTCGCTTTGACTTTATGCAAATTTAAAATAGGTAGTGAATTGATCATGTCAAACCGGATATGGCCTCACTATACGTATAGGACGGGAATTCAGTAATCCATGCCACTTGATTGCGATACGTTTCATGCAAGCTGGGTTGCGACTGTTCTTAATCTGGATTGGCCATCCAGAGCTTCAACACAGATTGAAGACGATTCCGAACGGGTAAAGCGTCAGAAAAAAGAGCTGGTGCGGATGTTCGATGAGGCGTCAGAGCATGGCATCAATGCCGTGATTTTTCAGGTCTCTCCTGCCGCCGATGCTTTTTACAAATCCGAATATCTTCCTTGGTCATCTTATCTCACGGGCACGCTCGGAAAAGATCCGGGCTTCGATCCACTTCGCTTTGCAATTGCTGAAGCGCATAAGCGTGGGATCGAGTTGCATGCATGGCTCAATCCTTATCGCGTTTCGATGGACGTGCGGCCAGCGACGCGAAAAGCACTGAAAAACTCGGCCAGCGATTCCCCGCCAAGCGTTTATAAAACCAATCCAGGCTGGGTGGGCACATCAGCGGATCGCTATGTTCTTGATCCGGGTATTCCGGCTGTGCGTCAGTGGGTGACGAACATCACGGCTGAAGTTGTCCAGAAATACGATGTCGATGGTATCCAGTTCGACGACTATTTCTATTACGAAACGCAAGGATCTCCGCTCAAGGATGACAAGACGTTCAAGCGTTTTGGGACACGTTTCTCCAGCAAATATGACTGGCGGCGATACAACACCTATACGCTGGTGCGGGAAATTTCGCACAAGATCAAAGCGATCAAGCCGCATGTCCGTTTTGGCATCAGCCCCGGTGGTGTCTGGCGCAATCAGGTCGATGATCCGCTCGGTTCGCCAACACGGGCTGGGAAAACCAATTATGATGGTGACTTTGCCGATACACGTGCCTGGGTCAAAGATGGCCTGATCGATTATATAGCGCCGCAGGTCTATTGGTCGTCAGGCCGCAAAGATGTGCCTTATGGCCCAATCGTCAGATGGTGGGCTGATACAGTCAAAGGCACAAAAACCGATCTTTACATCGGCATGGCGCTTTATCGTGCCGGTACTTCGCCCAAGTCTGAGCCTGAATGGGGTGAGGGCAATGGCGTGGATGAAATCAAGCGTCAGCTCGATCTCAACCGCGCGATACCAGAGGTCAAGGGCAGTATTCTCTTCCGACAAGGCTTTCTGTCTGATCCGAAGCTCAAAAGCGTGTCGAACTATCTGAAAAAGAGCTGGGGCAAGTGTCGGCCTAAAAAATAGCGGCACATTCCAGTTATTTATTATCTGATTGATTTAAATCAAAGAAAGCCTCCGCTAGCGGGTGCTAGTGGTCGCGTGTTGCCGGGTTCCACCAGAACCGGCAATCTCCGGGACGTCGAGGCCCAACCTAAAGCGACGTCCCGGCTAACTCAATCAATTCAAGGATCTGTCGAGCGCACCAGCGCGATCTTTTTTGCAATGTTGTATGATCGACAGTCAGCGGGTGCTGTCAGCATTGCCCTCCATCTCACTAAATCGGCACCCGCGAATTTTCTTATATTTATTATTCTTTATCGCATGAAATTGCGGTGCATTTGAGTATAGTTGATTTTAATCAAGGCACGCACTCCCAAGTGAAAATACAGAATTCAGCCTGACTGAGTAATATCGTTTGCCGCGCAGCTATGTTGTGCAGGCCCGAAAGATGATGATGACGCAGAGGATGTTTCGGCATGGGGTTTAATCGCAAGCAGTGGATTGTAACCGGTGTGGTCGTAGTTTTGGCGGCCGGAGGCTATTATGCCTGGAAAGCACTGAGCGCGCCCGGATTACCGGAAGGCATTGCTGGCGGAAATGGCCGCATCGAAGCCGTCGAGATCGATGTTTCCACCAAGAGCCCCGGACGTATCCGCGAAATCCTGGCCGATGAAGGTCAATTCGTTGAAGCGAATGCCGTTCTGGCACGCATGGATACGGCTCAGCTCGAAAGCCAGCGCAAACAGGCAGAAGCACAATTGCGGCGGGCCGAAATAAGCATCGATACAGCGAAAAGCCTCGTCGCACAGCGTGAAGCCGAACAAACTGCTGCGGAAGCGACCGTTGCGCAGCGCGAGGCACAGCTGGATGCCGCCAATCGTCGTCTGGCTCGTTCGCAGCAGCTGTCAGAGTCACGCACGGTTTCTCAGCAGGTCCTCGATGATGACCGGGCAACCGCGCAAGGCGCTGAAGCAGCCGTAGGGGCGGCGAAGGCGCAGCTGGCGGCGACCGCCGCTGCGATCAGTGCGGCCAAGGCACAGGTTGTCGATGCAGAAGCTGCCGTTGAAGCGGCAAAGGCCGCCATTGCCACCATCGACACGGATATCAACGATGCCACCTTGCGTTCGCCGAAGCCGGGCCGTGTGCAATATCGCGTTGCGCAACCGGGCGAGGTGCTGTCAGCCGGTGGTCGCGTGCTTAATCTGGTCGATGTCAGCGATGTCTATATGACCTTCTTCCTGCCGACTGCGCAGGCTGGTCGCGTAGCTATTGGGGCAGATGCGCGCATCGTGCTCGATGCGGCACCTCAGTATGTGATCCCGGCCACGATCAGCTTCGTGGCCGATGTGGCGCAGTTCACGCCAAAGTCGGTTGAAACGGAAGAAGAGCGCCAGAAGCTCATGTTCCGCGTCAAAGCAAAGATCCCGCAGGATTTGCTTCAGAAATATATTCAGCAAGTCAAAACCGGACTTCCGGGAATGGCTTATGTGAAACTCGATCCCAATGCTGAATGGCCGAAGAACCTCGCGGAAACCGTAAAATGAGTGCGGCTTCGATAAAGGCTGGCGTGGGCGACGACAGCTTTGTCGTTCGCGCTGACAGCGTGAAGCTGTCTTATGGATCGACGGAAGCGTTGCGCGATATTTCGCTCAACGTGCCTGCCGGTTGCATGGTGGGGCTGATCGGTCCTGACGGTGTTGGCAAGTCGAGCCTTCTGTCGCTGATTGCTGGCGCACGCGTTATGCAGAAGGGCAGGATCGAAGTGCTGGGCGGCGATATTGCCGATAAGCGCCATCGCCAGTCGGCTTTTCCGCGTATTGCTTATATGCCGCAAGGGCTGGGAAAGAATCTCTATCCAACGCTCTCTGTCTTCGAGAACATCGAGTTCTTTGGACGGCTGTTTGGTCATGACAAGCACGAACGTGAGCGCCGCATCGCCGATCTTCTGGCTCGAACGGGGATGTCGCCCTTTGCGGATCGCCCGGCGGGTAAGCTTTCGGGCGGCATGAAGCAGAAGACAAGTCTTTGCTGTTCGCTGATCCACGATCCCGATTTATTAATCCTCGATGAGCCGACAACGGGTGTTGATCCCTTGTCGCGTCGTCAGTTCTGGGAGCTGATCGACGACATCCGCAAGGATCGTCCGGGGATGAGTGTCATTGTTGCGACGGCTTATATGGAAGAAGCGGAGCGCTTCGACTGGCTGGTTGCAATGAATGATGGCCAGATTCTTGCGACCGGCACACCACAGGAACTGCTTGAGAAAACCAAAACGCCCAATCTTGATGCGGCCTTCATTGCGCTTTTGCCGGAAGAACTTCGTCGGGGGCATAGCGATGTTGTCATGCCGCCACGCAATCCGCAGGCAGATAGCGGTATCGCTATCGAGGCAGAGCATGTCACGGTGCGGTTTGGCAATTTTACTGCCGTCGATAATGTGAGTTTCCGTATTCCGCGCGGCGAGATTTTCGGTTTTCTCGGATCGAATGGCTGCGGCAAGTCCACGACCATGAAAGTGCTGACCGGGCTTTTGCCAGCGAGCGAAGGCACGGCGCGGCTGTTCGGACGTGAGGTCGATCCAAAGGATATCGATATACGTCGTCATGTCGGCTACATGTCACAGGCTTTCTCGCTCTATTCCGAGCTCACAGTTCATCAGAATCTTGAGCTTCATGCCAAGCTGTTTGGCATGGCAGAGGACGATACCAAACGCAGAATCAAGGAACTGGCCCAAAGGTTTGATTTAGCTGGTGTTATGGATGATTTGCCGGACTCGATGCCCCTTGGCATTCGTCAGCGTTTGTCGCTGGCTGTGGCACTGATCCATTCACCGGACATTCTCATTCTCGATGAGCCGACATCGGGCGTCGATCCGGTTGCGCGCGATGCATTCTGGCAGATACTTGCCGATCTTTCGCGCAAGGATAATGTGACGATCTTTGTCTCGACCCATTTCATGAATGAGGCCGAGCTTTGTGATCGCATTTCCCTGATGCATGCGGGTAAGGTGCTGATCAGCGACACGCCAAAAGCCATTACCGCAAGCCGCAATGCAGCAACGCTTGAAGATGCGTTTATTGCCTATCTCGAAGAAGCGATAGGTGAGACCACGCCACAGAAAAGCAATCAGGAAAAGGTCGATCCGATACCGGAAAAGAAGCCGGAGAAGAGAATAACGCCTTCATCGAGCTGGTTGCCAAACCCACGACGGATGCTGGCTTTTTCACGTCGCGAAGCGCTGGAGCTCAAGCGCGATCCGATCCGTGCGACATTAGCCATTCTTGGTACTGTCATTCTTATGTTCGTCATCGGCTATGGTATTAATCTTGACGTCGAAGACCTGACATTTGCGGTTCTTGATCGCGATGACACCACGATCAGCCGGGATTATACCCAGCAGCTTGCCGGTTCGCGCTATTTTACCGAAAAGCCACCAATTACCGACTATGACGATCTCGACCGACGGATGCGTGAGGGTGAGATAAGTCTTGCGATTGAAATTCCACCGAATTTTGGCAGCAATGTCGCGCATGGTCGCCCTGTTGAGGTGGCTGCCTGGATCGACGGCGCCATGCCGACGCGAGCGGAAACCGTGCGTGGTTATGTGCAGGGGATGCATGCCAATTGGCTGACGCAGAAGGCGCGTGAGCTTTATGGAGATGCTGCCACCGTCGGCAATTTCAATCTCGAAATCCGCTATCGGTATAATCCGGACGTGCAGAGCCTTGTGGCTATGGTTCCAGCAGTCATCCCGCTTTTGCTTTTGATGATCCCGGCGATGCTCGCTGTGCTGAGCGTGGTGCGCGAGAAGGAACTTGGCTCGATCATCAATTTCTACGTAACGCCAGTTACGAAATTCGAGTTTCTGCTGGGCAAACAACTGCCCTATATCGCGCTGGCCTTCCTCAATTTCCTGATGTTGACAGGCTTCGCGGTTTTCATATTCCGCGTGCCATTTACCGGAAGCTTCCTGACCTATGCCACAGCAGCGCTGCTCTATGTCATCATCACGACTGGTATGGGCTTAGTGATATCGACCTTTATCAATAGCCAGATTGCAGCGATTTTCGGCACAGCATTGCTGACGCTCATTCCTGCTGTGCAATATTCTGGCATTATTGATCCTGTCTCATCCTTGCAGGGAGCGGGTGCCTTTATCGGGAAAATTTATCCGACAACCTATTTCGTGACGATCTCGCGCGGGACTTTCTCTAAGGCGCTCGATTTTACCGATCTGGCGGGGTCGTTTCTGCCGCTGCTGATTGCAATCCCGGTGCTTACCGTTCTCGGCATTGTTCTCCTTAAGAAACAGGCGGGCTGAGATGCGGATTTCCAATATACTCCAGCTTGGTATCAAGGAACTGCGCGGACTGGCGCGCGATCCGATGCTTCTGCTGCTCATTGTCTATGCCTTTACGCTCGCAATCTACACGGCGGCGAAGGCTATGCCTGAAAACCTCAACAATGCGGCTATAGCCATTGTCGATGAGGATCAGTCGCCGGTTTCGGGTCGGATTACGACCGCGTTTTATCCGCCATATTTTGTGCCGCCCAAACTCATCTCGTCTCATGAGATGGATAAGCGCATGGATGCGGGGCTGGATACATTCGCACTCGATATTCCGCCGAATTTCCAGCGTGATCTTCTCGCCGGGCGTTCGCCAACAATCCAGCTGAATGTTGATGCAACACGCATGAGCCAGGCCTTTACGGGTGGTGGTTATGTGCAGTCGATTGTCTCGAGCGAAGTTTCCGAGTTTCTCAATCGCTATCGCGGGGACACGCAAACGCCGGTTGGCCTCAATTTGCGTGCAAGGTTCAATCAGGATCTGAACAAGGGGTGGTTCGGCGCGATCACCAATGTCATCTCGTCGGTGACGATGCTCTCAATTATTCTGACGGGTGCAGCCCTTATCCGTGAGCGCGAGCATGGCACCATCGAGCACCTTTTGGTGATGCCGGTAACGCCGCTTGAGATCATGATTTCCAAGGTCTGGTCTATGGGTATGGTGGTTCTGGTCGCTACGGCCTTTTCGCTGATCGTGGTGGTGCAGGGCGTTCTGGCGGTGCCGATCAACGGTTCACTGACACTGTTTCTGGCGGGAGCTGCATTGCAGCTTTTTGCAACCACCAGCCTTGGCATTTTTCTCGCAACGATTGCCGGTTCGATGCCGCAGTTTGGCCTTCTGCTAATGCTGGTTTTGCTGCCGCTTCAGGTTCTCTCAGGCGGTACAACGCCGCGTGAGAGTATGCCTGAAATTATCCAGAACATCATGCTGGCAGCACCCAACACACATTTCGTGATGCTCGCGCAATCGGTGTTGTTCCGGGGGGCAGGACTCAGCGTCGTGTGGCCGCAATTACTGGCCATGATTGTAATCGGAAGCGTTCTTTTCTTCTTTGCGCTGCGTCGCTTCCGCGATTTCCTGAGATAGGAAAACCTTTGCAATTCAACCATCTGAATCACTTCGCTCTGAATGTGATTCAGATGGGGCACATTGTTGCAGTTGATAATCTTCCTTCCCCTTGCTATCGCTCACTTCAGGAAACGGTTCTGCCCGAGAGGGTGGATGAAAAGGGAACACGGTGAAGCATTAAATTGCTGATGCCGAGACTGCCCCCGCAACTGTAACCGGAGAGTCATCCTCCCATGATCGTATCTCACGATCATAGCCACTGAGCATTCGTGTTCGGGAAGGCGGAGGACCGATGAAGACCCGGAAGTCAGGAGACCTGCCGTATCCAGTCACCCATGGCTGACACGAGGGGTGTTCAGTCGCGGCCGTCCGTAGCGGTGACATTGTGAAATGTTGCCGTGGGACAAAGACAGGGCGCTTGCGCCCTGATTTCTGACACCTGCGGTGAAGCAAAGCTTGCGCGCAGGAAGTAGAAATAAATGCATATTCTCCGACTATCGGCATATCTTGCATCGACCGTTCTTGTGGCGGTGCCGTTGGATGCAATCGCACAGACAAACTTAAACGCGCAGGATGGCGTCGTGCTCGACACGATTGTTGTAACGTCGCTGCGCCGCGCAACATCGTTGCAGCGTTCGACGTCTTCGGTCACGGTGATTGATAAGGCCGAGATAGAGCGTTCTGCCTCACCGGATCTCCAGTCGCTGCTGCAATATTATCCGGGCATTTCGATCACCACGAATGGTGGGCAGGGATCATCTTCCAATCTCTATATTCGAGGAATGTCATCGAAACAGACAGTCGTTCTGGTGAATGGCGTGCGAACAGCTTCGGCGACGACCGGGGCGACTGCGCTTTCCAATATTCCGTTGAGCTCGATTGATCGTATTGAAATCGCCAAAGGCGCGCATTCCTCGCAATATGGTGCCGATGCCATGGGTGGCGTCATCAACATCATCACCAGGCAGGGCGGAGTTTGTGGCGAGCGCTCTTTCTGCGGGAGCGTGACAACAGGTGTAACGCATCCATGGGGCGGTTATGCATCCGGTTCGCTGCAGGGACGCAGCAAAGACGGTATCGATTATGCGTTTGGTGCGGCGATGACAGGCACACGGGGTTATAATTTCACAACTCCTGAAGCTTTTGGTTATGAGCCTGATCGCGATGGTTTCCTGCAGGGATCGTTCAACTTCGCGCTGTCGAAGGATTTTGACTGGGGCAAGATTTATACGGACGGCCTTTTAAGCCGGGGGCGCAATCAATATGATGCGAAAGCCCCTTCTGCTAACGAAGCTTACACAACTGCATTCAGCGGCAAGCTTGGTGCGCGGATCGATCACACATCAGACTCGTCGTCGACGATCGAGTTCAGCTCTGGCCTTGATCATAGCAGGAATTTTCGCAAAGGCGTCAGTGGCTCGGACCGCTTTGAAACCAAGCGCTATGGCATCTTCGCTTCAACGGAAAAGCAGTTCGATACCGGCAATGTCTCGCATGTCGTGACGGGCGGCGTTGAGGCTTATCGCGAAGAGGTGGATGCAACGACTGCTTATGCTGAGACGAGTCGCAATCTCGCTGCTGTGTTTGGCCAATATTCGCTTGAATATGATGCGCTGCGTTTTGATGGCGGTGTGCGCTATGACTACAATGAGCAATTCGGTGACGTCGTGACGTATAATTTCGGTACGAGTTACGAAATCCTGCCTGATCTTGTGCTGCGTTCGTCGTTTGGAACGGGCTTCCGTGCTCCTACCTTCAATGAGCTTTATTATCCCGGTTTTGCCAATGCCGACTTGCAACCGGAAAAATCACGCTCCTACGAGATTGGCTTCAACTGGCAGGCCAGCGCCAACACAAGCCTTGATATGGCTTTTTATCAAACATGGCTGCGCGATGCGATCTTGAGCACAGCACCTTCCTATCTGCCTTATAATATTGCGCGTGCGCAGGTTACGGGTTTTGAGGCGACACTTGCACATCGCTTTAACGACAGTTGGGGCGTCAAAGGCTCCATAGATCTGAAACGTCCGATAGACGAGGATACCGATAATGATCTGGCCTATCGTGAACGGGTGAAAGCGATGGCAGAGGTGAACTTCAAGCCGGTTGAAAAACTCGATTTAACGGCAAGGATGCGTTACGGCGGCTCGCGCTACACGAGCGCTGCGAACACGACCAAGCTCGATCCTTATGTGACGGCTGATTTCATCGCACTTTATGACATCGACACTCAGTCGCAGTTGAAGCTTTCGGTGGAGAATATTTTCGACAAGGATTACCAGACGACGTCTGGCTATAATGCGCCGGGGCGCAGCTTCAATATCGGGCTGACGCGGAATTTCTAACGAGATGCAGAACATGAAAACGCAGCCCGCATCACGGAAAATCAGGCTTAGTCTTTTGGCAGGCCTGTTTCTGGCTGCGTTTCATTCCGCTCACGCGGATGGATTGCCCAAGCGTGTGGTGTCGATCAATGTCTGCACAGATCAGCTGGCAATGTTGCTGGCAGATGCCACGCAACTACAGTCGGTGTCGTATCTTTCGCGTGATCCGCTTTTGTCGGTCATGACTGAGAAGGCCAGACAGCTTCCCGTCAATCATGGACAGGCAGAGGAAGTCTTTCTCATGAAGCCTGATCTGGTACTGGCAGGCACGTTCTCTGCGCGGGCTACCGTCGGACTGCTTCGTGATCTCGGTGTGCGTGTTGAGGAGTTTGCGCCTGCGCGTTCCTTTGAGGATATCAAGGTGCATATGAAGCGCATGGGTGAATTGTTGGGGCGCAACGAAGAAGCAGATCAACAAATTGCTGCGATGGACGCTGCACTCTCAGTAATCAAACGGCCCGATCATAAGCGCACCGTCGCGCTTTATTACGCGAACAGCTACACGTCAGGGCGCGGTACGCTGATCGATGAAGCGATCCGTCTGGCCGGGCTTGATAATATTGCCGACAAAGCCGGTGTTCGCGGCTCGGCCATGCTGCCGCTGGAAATGCTGATAATGGAAAAACCGGATATTCTGGTGCGCGGATCGCGCGGTCGACCGCCAGCACTGGCTTTCGAGAATTTCGAACATCCGGCATTGCGCGCGCTCGAAGGGCACACGCGAAATGTGGCGCTCAACGATAATCTGACCGTATGTGGTGGGCCGTTCAGCGTTGAGGCAGTGGCGAGACTTGCGGAGGCTGCGCGTGACTGAAACTAGCCGCTTCTATCTTCTGCTTTTTGCACTTGGCCTGTTGGTGCTTGTGCTGTTTGCACTTTCGCTGCTGGTTGGCCCGGCATCGATTAGCATTGGTGACAGTATCCGGGCACTGCTGACCGGACAGGGCGACGCGATCGTGTTGGTCATGCGTGAAATCCGGCTGCCGCGCGCACTGCTCGCTCTTCTGATTGGCGCTTCGCTCGGCCTGTCAGGCGCTGCTCTTCAGGGTTATTTGCGCAATCCGCTGGCGGAACCGGGGCTGCTCGGTGTGAGCTCTTCTGCGTCGCTTGGTGCGGTGATTGCGATTTATACCGGGCTGTCGCAGGTTTTCCCGTTGGCCTTGCCATTGCTGGCGCTGGTCGGGGCGTTTGTATCTGTCTTTCTGGTGAAGGTGCTTGCGGGGCGCTATGCGGGAACACTGGCCGTCATTCTGGCGGGGGTTGCCGTAACCAGTCTTGCGGGTGCGATGACAGCTTTGGCACTCAATCTTTCACCCAATCCATTTGCTGCCATGGAAATCGTGTTCTGGATGCTCGGCTCACTGGCCGACCGTTCCATGACCCATGTTTGGCTTGCTGCCCCCTTCATCATGATTGGCTGGGTGATGCTGTTTTCGCTGGGCCGTGCGCTGGACAGCCTTACATTGGGATCAGATGCTGCGGCCAGCATGGGCGTCGATCTTTCCCGCGTTCAGATTCTGGCGGTTCTTGGTACTGCGGCCAGTGTCGGGGCATCGACTGCCGTGGCGGGGGCAATCGGTTTCGTAGGACTGGTGGTGCCACATATTCTGCGTCCGCTGGTCGGCGCACGACCATCGCACCTGCTTGTCGCCAGCGCCTTTGGCGGTGCTGCATTGCTGCTCGCGGCTGATGTATTAGTCCGGGTCATCATGCCGGGGCGCGAATTAAAACTCGGTGTGCTGACGGCAATCATCGGCGCTCCGTTCTTCCTGTGGCTGGTCTTCAAATATCGGAGGCGGCTGGTATGAGCACTCTTTCAGTCCACAATCTTGATGTGTCGCTGGGGCGCAAAGCCGTGCTCGAAACTGTTGGTTTTGAGGCCGATGAGGGCGAGTTTATCGGACTGATCGGCCCCAATGGTGCAGGAAAGACCACGCTGTTGCGCGCGCTTCTGAACCTAACGGCTTCAACGGGCAACATTCTGCTTGATGGCTCGGACTTCAGAAGAATGTGTGTAGCAGATCGTGCCAAAGTCATCGCTTATCTGCCACAGGAGCGTGATGTTGCATGGCCAGTTACGGTCAGAATGCTGGTGTCACTTGGGCGTTCGGCACTAAAACCTGTTTTTGCCGGGCTTGATGGTGACGATGAAACCGTCGTTGAGACTGCAATGCAACGTATGGGCGTGGCTGAGCTTGCCTCGCGTCCCGCCAACGAACTTTCAGGTGGCGAAAGAGCACGGGCTCTGATCGCGCGTGTGCTGGCACAGGATACGCCGGTCATTCTGGCCGACGAGCCAGTGGCGGGGCTGGACCCGGCACATCAGCTGGAACTGATGGAACTGTTTGCCGGGTTGGCAACCGAGAAGAAGACGGTGATCGCCTCGCTCCATGATCTTGGTTTAGCTGCGAAATATTGCACACGGCTGATTGTGCTGAATAAGGGCAGGCTGGTTGTGGATGGCGCACCGGAGGATGTGTTAACCCCGGCGCTACTGAAAGATGTCTACGGCATCGACGCGCGGCTGTTGAAGATCGATGATGATTTCATCGTTCATACCCGCAAGCGCCTCCGATAGTTCATACCTTCTTCCATTGCCGCTCGCGGCTGGAAGCGTAGATGGCTTCGATGGTTTTTTGTACCTCATAGCCTTCGCGGAAATCGGCATGGCCCGTATTTTGGCCTGCGATGCTCAACAGGAAGTCACGCACTTCTATGGTTTTCAGATCATTGAAGCCAATCTGGTGCCCGCCAGCCACGCAGAAAGCACCATAAGGTTCGTGATCAGGACCAGCGAAAATCTTGCGGAAACCCTGATGCCCTTTCCTATCTGAGAAAAGAAACAGGTCGAGTTCGTTGAAGCGCTCCTGCGAAAAGAAGATCGAGCCCTTTGAGCCGGATATCTCGAAATCATGCTGCATCTTGCGACCGCTGGCGACCCAGTTCGCTTCCAGCGTTCCGGTAGCGCCGTTCCCGAACGACACAAAAGCGTGGCAAATATCATCAACTTCCACCGCTTTCATCTGAGATGACTTGTTGTGGTCGGGACGTTCAGCGATTGCGGTTACGCTTTTGCCCATAACTTCTGAAATCGGGCCAACAAGATAGCGCGCAGCTGCGATAATATGACTGCCGATATCGGCAAGTGCACCGCCACCACCTGCCGGATCAAGCCGCCAGGTCCATGGAATGCGGTGATCTGCCATAAAGTCTTCGGCGTGGATGCCGCGGAAATTTCTGATTTCGCCGATTTCGCCGCTATCGATGATGTCTTTCGCAAGCTTGATCATCGGGTTCTTGAGATAGTTGAATCCGACGGCCGTTTTAACGCCCTTCCGTTCGGCAGCGAGTGTCATTTCAAGGCATTCGGCGGCAGTGGGAGCCAACGGTTTTTCACAATAGACGTGCTTGCCAGCATTAATTGCTGCGAGCGCCATTTCCTTATGAAAGCGGTTTGGCGTGGTGATGTCGACCAGATTGATGGCCGGATTAGCGATCAGGTCGTGCCAATTGCCTGTCGCATGCGCAAAGCCAAGCTGACGCGCTGCGCGTAAGGCAGTGTTTTCATCCACATCGGCCAGCGTATGTAGTTCGACCGTCATCGGCAGGTCGAAAATCCGGTTTACATTTGCAAGGGCGAGAGCATGAGTTTTACCCATGAAACCCGAGCCGATCAGGCCTGCTACAACTGCCATTCTCTCCTCCCAGAGTTAAATTGCATGTGCATTTCGACTGCTGCTTATGTGATTGACATGAGCTAACAGAAATGGAATTATAATTCCACGAGAAATTTCTAATGAATGTTTCATTCTATTAAGGATCGAAGGTCAGATCAAAATTGCCGGGATCAAATGCGTGGAGGCAGCCCCGGAATTAGTTCTGAACAAGGTGCAGACAAATTAACAAACCGGCGGGGAGTGCCGGATAGGGAGGAGTGAACATGAAATCGCTTTTGAAGTCGGCAGTTGCTGGGGTCGCGCTGATGGCGGCGTCGTTCGCAGCGCAGGCACAGGATGTCAGCATTGTGGTTGTGAGCCACGGTCAGGCATCTGATCCGTTCTGGTCGGTTGTGAAGAATGGCGTTGCAGAAGCCGCCAAGGATACGGGTGCAAAGGTCGATTATCGCGCACCTGAAACATTCGACATGGTGCAGATGGCGCAGCTGATCGATGCTGCAATCAACCAGAATCCGCAGGGCATTGTTGTTTCGATCCCGGATGCGGATGCGCTGGGACCGTCGATTGAACGTGCTGTTGCAGCCGGTATTCCGGTTATTTCGATGAACGCAGGTTCTGATGCATCCAAGAAGCTTGGTGCGCTGCTGCATGTCGGTCAGGATGAGTTCGATGCTGGCAAGGTTGCCGGAGAAGCGCTTAAAAAGGCTGGTGGCAAGAAGGGGATCTGCGTTAATCAGGAAGTAGGCAACGTCTCGCTTGATCAGCGTTGTGCAGGGTTCAAGGAAGGCTTTGGGGACGTAACAGTTCTGCCAACCTCTGCTGATCCAACCGAAAACGAATCCAAGGTCCGTGCAGCGCTTGCGTCTGACACGACGGTCGATACGATCCTGACGCTGAATGCAACACTGGCTGGTGAGCCAGCAGTAAAGGCTGCTTCGGAAAGCGGTCGCGACGGCATTCATATTGCCACTTTCGATATGTCGGCTGGCTTCCTCGAAGCTGTCGAAAATGGAAAAGCAGATTTCGCAATCGATCAGCAGCAGTTTCTGCAGGGCTATCTGCCGGTCGCCTTCCTTGCGCTCAATGCAAAATATGGTCTGATGCCGGGCGGTAATGTGCCGTCGGGTCCGAACCTGATTACCAAGGATAAAGCCAAGCAGGTGGTTGAACTGTCTGCCAAGGGCATCCGCTAAGCAGTAAAGCATAACTTTCGAATGACCCACCCGCCCATGAAAATGGGCGGGAACGGGTGTCCATACCCATAAAGCTCGCGACGTTTATGTCGCGTAGTCTGGAGCGCGTTTCTCTAAAATTGAATCAAAACGGTGCTCTAGTGGATTGTTTTAATGCGTATTTTCGCGGATACGTTTGAAGGAGTAAAGCATGAGTGAGCCAACTTCATCAGAGCAGCCCGCTCAGGCCGCCGCAAATGACCCGGCAATCGCTGCTGCGCATCGGGATGAACGGCTGAAGAATGCCAGCGCGCTCCAACGGATGCTCAGTCGTCCTGAGCTGGGTGCTGTTTCAGGCCTCGTGCTCATCACGATCTTCTTCCTTTCTACAGCCAATCCGGCAATGTTTACGGCTGCCGGTATTATGAATTTCATGGCACCGGCATCGCAACTGGGCATTCTGGCTGTTGCTGCTGCTCTTCTCATGATTGGCGGCGAGTTCGATCTTTCTATCGGATCGATGATTGCGTTCGCCGGTCTCATATTTGCGGCAGCACTTGTTGTTTTGCAGGTGCCACTTGTCGTCGCAATCATTCTGACACTGGTTTTTGCGGCTCTTGTGGGCGCGGTGAATGCGCAAATTGTGCTTAAAACCGGACTGCCGTCCTTTATCGTAACACTGGCATTTCTCTTTATCCTGCGCGGACTTTCGCTGGTTGGTCTCAAATGGGCGACGGGCGGTGCAACGCAGCTGCGCGGTGTAAAGGAAGCAGTTGGCACGAGCTATCTTGCCGGATTGTTTTCGGGTGATGCTTTTCAGGGCCTGTTCGCATGGCTTGCCGAAAAAGACCTGATTGCGAAATTTCCCAATGGCCAGCCGACTGTCAAAGGCGTGCCTGTAGAAGTGCTTTGGTTTATCGGCATCGCATTACTGGCCACTTACGTTCTTGTGCGAACACGCTTTGGCAACTGGATTTTTGCTTCAGGCGGTGATGCGTTGGCGGCGCGCAATTCCGGTGTGCCGGTCCGTCGCGTGAAGACGATCCTTTTCATGTGTACGGCGATGGCTGCTGCACTGGTAGCAATTCTCACTGTGCTTGATGCCGGATCGACGGATGCACGGCGCGGCTTTCAAAAAGAGTTCGAGGCGATCATCGCAGCGGTTATTGGCGGCTGCTTGCTGACGGGCGGTTATGGTTCGGCCATTGGTGCGTTCTTCGGCTCCATTATCTTCGGCATGGTGTTGATTGGCCTGACCTACACGACGATTGATCAGGACTGGTATCTGGTGTTCCTTGGCGGGATGCTGCTGATCGCCGTTCTCTTCAACAACTTCATCCGCAAGCGCGCCACTGGCGAGCGATAGGTTTCAGCATTCACGCGGTTTCGAACGGAAAACCGTTCCCACTTTTCCTGAAACTGTGTTGATAAAAGGGATTTGTCATGACAACCCCAATCATTGAAGTTCGTAATCTTGTCAAACACTTCGGCCCGGTTATTGCACTGAACGGCGTTTCACTGAGCGTGGAACCAGGGCAGGTGCATTGTCTGCTCGGCGATAACGGTGCCGGAAAGTCGACACTGATCAAGACTCTATCAGGCGTACATAAACCGACCAGCGGCGAGTTCTTTGTTGATGGCAAGCAGGTTGTCTTCAACAGTCCACGCGATGCGCTGGATCACGGTATTGCGACGGTCTATCAGGACCTTGCTATGATCCCGCTGATGTCTGTGATGCGGAATTTCTTTCTCGGACGCGAACCGACCAAGGGGATTGGACCAGTTCGCTGGTTCGATGCACAGTTTGCCGAAGATGTGACGCGCGAAGAGATGAAGAAGATCGGCATTGATGTGCGCGATCCGCAGCAAGCGGTTGGAACGCTTTCGGGTGGTGAACGGCAATGTGTGGCGATTGCGCGTGCGGTTTATTTTGGCGCTAAGGTGCTGATCCTTGATGAACCGACGTCCGCTCTTGGGGTGCGCCAGACAGCTATGGTGCTGAAATACATCAATCTCGTTCGCGAACGTGGGCTCGGCGTCATCTTCATCACCCATAATGTGCGCCATGCCCATGCCGTCGGTGACAAATTCACGGTTCTCAATCGCGGGGCCACGCTTGGAACACGCACCAGAAGCGATGTTGATATGGATGAGTTGCAAAGTTTGATGGCGGGCGGTCAGGAACTGGCTGATCTGTCGTCAGCACTTGGTGGACGTGTTTAAGCCAGTTATTGGAGTTAACAATGAGCGGACAATTGACCGGTAAGGTTGCTGTCATCACCGGCGGCACTCAGGGACTTGGTGCGGCCACCGCGCGGCTTTTCGCAGAACGGGGTGCAAAAGGCATCGTAATCTGCGGGCGTTCAGCGGAGAAGGGCAAGGCACAGGTAAGTGTCCTGGAAAAGCTGGGTGCGAAGGCCGTCTTTGTTCAGGCTGATCTCGAAAAGATCGAAGATTGCCGCAAAGTAATTGCCGAGGCTGATCGGTCGTTTGGCAGGATTGATATCCTCGTTAATGCGGCAGGGCTGACAGATCGCGGTGATATACTCGACACCACGCCGGAATTGTTTGATCGGCTTTTTGCCGTCAACACGCGCGCACCGTTCTTCCTCATTCAGGACGCAGTCAAGCTCTTCCGCCGCGACAAGGTAGAAGGCGCGATTGTCAATATATCCTCCATGTCTTCCATGGGAGGTCAGCCCTTCATTGCGGCTTACTGCGCTTCCAAAGGTGCGCTTGATACATTGACCCGCAATGTCGCTTATTCGGTGTTGCGCAACCGTATCCGCGTCAACAGCCTCAATATCGGCTGGATGGCATCGGATGGCGAAGATCGTATCCAGCGCGAGTTCCATGGCGCGCCAGCCAACTGGCTTGATGAGGCCGTCAAGGCGCAGCCATTTGGTCGCTTGATCGATCCCGCCGAAGTTGCCCGTGCGATTGCGTTCCTGGCATCTGAAGAGTCCGGCCTAATGACCGGCGCTATCGTCAATTTTGATCAGTCGATCTGGGGCGCATACGATTCGTCACCACATCCTGAAAAGCCACTTTGATGTTCTTGCCAGATTATTCTGTGCAAAATCCTTCATAAATGTGCAGGATTTTTGCACCGGATGGTCAAAAAACTCAGATCTCTCGCGATCCTGCTTGCTCTTACAAATTCTTGTGATTAACCAATCAATCCTTAGATACCGTTGAAATTGCGCTAAAAGGATGAGAAATCGTGGAGCAGGCAACGAGCGGAAAACGCAAAGGCGGACGCAAAGCGCTTTGGGCAGCTGTAGCAGTCATCGCCATCGCCGCAGCAGGTGCTGTCGGATATAAGATCACTCTTGAGAAAACTATCAACGCTCAGCTTGAAAGACGTGGCGGTAAGGCTGCTTCGGTTTCTGCCGATTTTCTCGGTCGTATTCATCTGACCGATGTAGTTCTGCCACTGAAAGACGGAACGAATGTAACAATCGCTTCGATTGAAGGTCGCCCGAAAGTCCTGTTTCTGAATGGTATGTTGGATGCCAAGGGCATCAAGACCGAAATCGCTCAGTTCAAGATTGAGATGCCGAGCGTTCGTGTTGACGATGCGAATTTCGATATCCAGATGTTGCGCGACACCTTCGGTAATGGCGAGCTGAGCCTTGCTGAGCGCGTGGGACGCGTTTCGGCCAAGCGTATGTCAGTGCCGGAAATCAACATTGTTCAGATTCTGAACGATAAGGAACAGAAGACGTCTTATAAGGACGTCACTCTGGAAGACATCGTTCATGGCCATGTCGCGCGCTATTCTTCGAGCGGCGCAACCTTCGATCTTGACCTGTCATTGCCTGATGAAAACGGCACGATCAACGAAGAGCGTATGGCTGGCACGATCGGTGTTTCCGAGGGCAAGGATATCGACGGCGTGTTCATCGCGCGTCTTTATACGGAAAAGGCTGGCCCGAACGATACCGAAGCCAATCCCGTTTACGGTCCTTTTTCGGCAAAAAATATTGTCGTGAAGAGCACGAAGACGAGCTTCAGCTACGATGAAGTTCGCAGCAATGGCTTTACCATGCGCCTGCCTGCAGAGCCGTTTACGGAAACACTGCAGAAGCTTGAAACTGTCAAGAATATCGAAGACCTTTCGCTAGAAGAACGTAAAGAGTTCTTCACACGCCTGATCGGTCTCTTCGACACGATTGGCAAGGGCGATGTCGAACTCGTCGGCATGAAAATTCAGCCTGGCGAAGGCAAGGAAGGCGAAGGCAGCATCGACAAGATGGCGATGGCTTTCGACAACAAGAAGCTGGACATGTCGCTGAACGGCTTTTCGGCTGGCAATGGCACAGATTATGTAAAGCTGGAAGAGTTCTCGCTTAAGGGTTTCAACTGGGCGCCTTCGGCAGAAGCGGTGACGAAATTTGCCGGGTTGAGCGACGAGGAAATTGAGAACTTCCCGTTCACAACGATGCTGCCTGAATTTGGCACGTTGGTCGTCAAGGGTATTGATGCCGATTTGCCGGGCGACGAGCATGCCAATGATGACATCGATGTTGAACAGGATCAGGATAGTGCTGCGACACCACCTGCAACCGGTCTGCCTGAACGCATCAAGTTCAGCATGAAGAGCTATGAGCTTGCACTGAACAAGCCATATAACGGCATTCCGACCGATATACGCGTTGCATACGAAGACATGTCTTTGCCGGTGCCAGCGAACAGCAACGAAGAAATGTATCAGCAGCTGCGTAAGCTCGGTTATGATCGCGTGAGTATTTCTTCCAATCTGGAAGCCAATTGGAACGAAGCGGACCAGAGCCTCATCATCAAGGACCTTTCGGTCAGCGGCAAGGATATGGGCAAGGTTTCCATGTCTGGTCTGATGGGTGGTTTCACCAAGGAGTTCTTCTCCGGTGACAAGGTGCTGGCACAGGTTGCGCTTCTGGGTCTGAAAGCTCGTGAAGTTAAGCTCAAGATCGAAGAGCAGGGCATTATTGCCAAGGGTCTTCAGTTCTATGCCGATGAAAACGACATGACGGTCGATGAAGCGCGCAGCACGCTAACGCTGATTGCGAGCGCGGTACTGCAGGAGCTCGCGGCTGATCAGCCGAAACTTCAGGATGCGATTACGGCATTCTCCACTTTCATCGCAAAGCCGAACATTTTTGAGCTGACCGTGAAATCCAAGTCCGAAAAGGGTATTGGTGCATTGGAAATGGTTGCTGCATCGCAGGACCCACTCTTAATGCTCGACAAGGTCGATATCGAAGCGAAAGCTGAATAAGGGGCATTATTCCCTTTATCAAATGATCAACAGGAAACGCCGGCTTTGATCAGCCGGCGTTTGCTTTTTTTGAGCGCTTTCAGATAGGGTGGTAGAAGTAAAATCCTCCATCATTCGGATTCACCAAATGCTAAAAAACATAAACCCACTGCTCACCGGATCACTTCTCGAAGTGCTTGCAGATATGGGCCATGGCGACGATCTGGTTATTGTTGACGCCAATTATCCCGCACAGGCTTCTGGTGTGCAGGTTCTGGACTTTCCGGGCATCAGCGCGACTGATGTTGCAGAAGCTGTGCTCTCGTTGCTGCCGCTCGACGACTTTGTCGATAAGCCAGCAGCCGTGATGGAAGCACCGAATGAAACGCCTGCGATTTTTGGTGAGTTCGAAGCCATCATCGAGAAGGCTGAAGGACGCAAGATCGCGGTCGATCCGATTGAACGCTTTGCATTCTACGATCGCGCGAGTGCTGCCTATGCAGTCATTCGCTCTGGCGAAAAGCGCCTTTACGGTAATATTATTTTCAAGAAGGGCGTTATTCGCTCGTAACTGAAATAAAATAAGCCCCGCAATGCGGGGCTTTTTCTTGGCGTGGATTTTTATTGCTGTGGCTTAGGCTCATGATGTCCCATCTTGCCCATGTCGCGGTGATGCTGACCTTTCGGACCATGGTGATTGAACTTCTTTGCGCCTCGCAATTCGTGGCGATCAAGTTTGCCGTCTTCGTTGCGGTCAAGGGCCGCGAATTCCTTCTGGCGCTGCTTTTCAATCGCTTCCAGCGTTATCTTGCCGTCGCCCTTCACGTCGAGGCGGCGCTCCATGCGGTCGGCTGCGCGGCTCACCATACGCTTAAGCGCAAGCGCTTCGATTTCATCGCGAGAGAGTACACCGTCGCCATTGGTGTCAGCGGCTTTCAATTCATCCATACGAGAGAATTTCTCAAGATCAATCGGACCGCGTTTTCCCTTGGCTCCATCATTTTGCGTAATGGAAGTATCCGTCGCTGACTTGTCTGTATTTTCGCTCGATTTATCCTGCGCGAATGCAGGGGTGGATAGCAATGCCGATGCGATTACAGCGATATACAATGTCTTCGATTTCATAGTGCTTTGACTCCATCACTCTATACAAGGGCGCCGTTGATTGGCGTGTGAGTAATGTCGGCCATATTAGGTGAACCTGATATGAACAGGCCAATTAACAATTCGTAATGTTATGATGGATTCTTTGCGAGGCGTCTTTCCCTGAACATAGAGAAGAGGCCCGCAGCCACAACGATGCCCGCGCCGGTGATGACATTCCACGTCAGTTGTTCATGGAACACAAGCACAGCGATGAAAGCGCCGATGACGAGCTGCAAATATGTAAGTGGCTGTACTTCACCGGCTTCAAGAATGTCGTAGGCTCGAATGAGGCAGTAGTGGCTTGCAATTCCACAGGCGCAGAGCGCTGCCATCCACGGCCAATCGTGTGGGGCAATCGATTCCATATGAAACAAGCCGACGGCCGTGAGGACAACCGCGCCGCCGATGCCCGTATAGAAGAAGCTTGTCATTGCGCTGTCGTATTTGCTGACTGCACGCGTTGCGATGACATAAATGGCAAACATCGTTGTTGCAGTCAGCGGGAACAGCAGGTTCCAGTCAAAATAAACATGCGTTGGGTCGATAATGAGCAGAACGCCGAACAGTCCGACGACAATAGCGGTCCAGCGCCGCCAGCCCACCTTTTCGCCAAGGAAGGGCACAGAGAGCATCGTGACGAGCAGAGGTCCAACCTGGAAGATTGATTGCGCCATCGCCATACCAACCCTGCTAAGGCCAAATACGAAGACAACAATTTCCGTTGCGAGCAGCACGCCACGAAAAATCTGCAATACGGGTTTCTTGGTTGCCGCTGCACGGGCAATTCCCCCGGACCGTATGGCAAGCAGAATCACGAAGACGGCAAAAGCCCAATACCGCACCATCGTGATGAAGATGGGCGAGTAATGCGATCCAAGATACTTCGAAATACCGTCCTGCGCAGCGAATATGGCGACGGCAACAAGTGTAAATGTGTAACCAAGGCTTTTGGGGGTCATGGGGCACTCATAATCCCACCGTGCCGGTTTCGCCATGTTTAATTATGCATGGCTGTCGCTATTTATGATCGACATTATTAGGGGTTCAAAAGAACACTCATCGCCGAACAGATGAATTCTGCCGGATCATCCGGCTATCGTGTAATCAGCGGTAACTCTTTGAAAGAAGAGGAGAAAATGGTGGGTGATGTAGGGATCGAACCTACGACCCGCTGATTAAGAGTCAGCTGCTCTACCAACTGAGCTAATCACCCACTCGCTTCTCCGAGGCAGCGGCCCCGGTGAGGTGAGCGGTTCTATAAAGGCCGCTTTTCTGTCTGTCCAGCCTTCAATGGAAAAAAAACGAAAAAAAGTTTGATTGATTTCGAAAAGCCCAGAAATGCGCAGTTTTCTGAAAGTGGCTTCTGCACGCATTTCGAGCATAAGTGGCGGATAATCGTTTTAATTGCTGATGAATGATCCTTTCAAAGGAATCAAATCATTCATGATTCTATTTTTGAATCATTTTTTCTGTTCGACGTTGTAACCAGCCTTGCGAATTTCCATATCAGCAAAGCTCGATCAGAATACGTCCAGGCCACGCAACACGGGGGATTGGCATTGTTCGTTTGGGCTAAATCATCTGCGCTGCAAATGTCGCAGTCATGTCATCAATTTTTGATGCTTGTCTGAGATGCTTCGGCATATAAAAGACTTGATAAGCAAATATGAATTTTGCCATTGAGTAAAAATGCTGCAAGCGTTCGTAACGCGCAGGCAGGCGAGGGGTTCATGCACCGGATTGTCCTCGTTTCAGAAAACCCGAAGTCGCCTCAAATTTGGGGGCTGCTTCATAATCCGGTTCGCGGCATTTTGAGGACGGAATGGAAAGCATAATTAGCGATCTCGGGCAGTTCATTTCCGATCATCGGACGTGGGCGGGCCCTATCGTGGGCGTTATTGCCTTCGGCGAGTCTCTCGCTATTATCGGAATGTTCATTCCAGCTACCCCGATCATGCTCGCGATTGGTGGTCTGGTGGGGGCCGGAATCGTGGAGCCCTGGCCAATCATCATCGGTGCGATCATCGGTGCAGTTATCGGCGATATCGTTTCTTATTTCCTTGGCTGGTGGCTTGGTCGCAGCATTATCCATAAGTGGCCGCTGAACAAACACCGTAGCGGTGTAGCGCGTGCGCGCCTGCTGTTCAGACGTTATGGTTTTTCTGCAGTCTTCCTTGGGCGTTTCTTCGGTCCAATACGTTGTACCGTGCCGATGGTCGCTGGTATGATGTCTATGGATCAGAAGCGTTTTCAGACAGCCAACATTCTCTCAGCCATGGTTTGGGCGCCTGTCATGTTCCTGCCAGGCTGGCTTGCTGGTCGCGGTTGGCTTGCTGGTCGCGATTCAGGCGTCTTCGCCAAAGTGAACGGTGACCACATGTTCTGGTTTGTCATCGGCATAACAGTTGTCACTATCGTGGTAACTGTTATCGGCATGCGCTTCTTCAAAGGCCGTCCGCGTCGCGAGCGCAAGCGTGGCGTGCATGTTTCTCCAGCTGAATAGCATATGGTCTTGCGCACGGGCTGCGCGTCTGCATAATGCAGCGATCATATGTTTATATGACAACATGGCATTCAGGAGCAGGCAGAGAGCCTGCTTCGTGTCTCTTTAAAAGGTTCATCGCGCTTTATGCCCGACGACAGTTCTGACGATTCGTCTTCACGAAGTCCCGCTCCCTGTATGGGAGCATCGGACTTAAAGGGCTTTGAGCTTTCTCACGCCGTTTGCAGTTTCTTTTGGCCGATCCGTGTTTCAACGGTTCGGGAGGGAAACGCATGCGGCGTTTTTTCTGTTTCCTTGTTCTTCTGATTCAGAACACCGACCTGCTGAAATCAGATCGGCGTTCTAATTGTTTGTTTTAATCCGCATCTTGTCCGAAAACCGTTCATACTTTCGGGATGCGCCCTTATAGGAGCCGACACATCATGGATTGGTCCATGGACTGGATTGCCGACCCCAATGCCTGGATAGGTCTCGTGACATTGGTGGTGCTGGAAATTGTTCTCGGCATCGACAATCTCGTCTTCATCGCAATTCTGGCCGATAAACTTCCGCCCCATCAGCGTAACCGTGCGCGTATAATTGGCCTTACCCTGGCCTTGCTGATGCGCCTTGTGCTGCTCGCATCCATCTCGTGGATTGTGACATTGCGCGAGCCGTTGATTACCGTGATGGAGCTTTCGTTCTCCGGCCGCGATATCATCATGCTGGTTGGTGGTCTGTTCCTGCTCGCCAAGGGTACGATGGAGTTGCACGAGCGTCTTGAAGGCGCACATGGGCCCAAGAACACCCGTGTTGCACATGCAATCTTCTGGCAGGTCATCGTTCAGATCGTAGTCCTTGATGCTGTCTTCTCGCTTGATAGCGTGATCACGGCTGTGGGCATGGTGCAGCATCTGCCGGTCATGATGATTGCTGTCATTATTGCTATCGCAGTGATGATGCTGGCTTCTCGTCCTCTGATGGATTTTGTCAACAAGCATCCGACGGTTGTTATCCTCTGTCTCGGCTTCCTGATGATGATCGGCTTCAGCCTTGTCGTTGAAGGTTTCGGCTTCCATATTCCAAAGGGCTATCTCTACGCAGCCATCGGCTTCTCGGTGTTGATCGAGGCTGCTAACCAGATGGCGCGCAAGAATCGCGAGAAACTGGTGACGACCAATGATCTGCGCGAAAGAACTGCGGGCGCGGTGCTTCGCCTGCTGGGCGGTTATCGCGACGATAATCCTTTGTCTGATACGGTCGATGTCATCGCGCAGCAAACTGCTGCAAGTGACGTCTTCTTGCCAGAGGAGAAAGAAATGATCCGTGGCGTTCTCGATCTTGCAGATCGTCCCGTGCGCTCGATCATGTCGCCGCGAAACGAAATCGAATGGCTTGATCTGGATGAAGATGAAGCGGAGATTCATCAGGCGATCCGCAAGCTTTCCCATTCGCGCGTCATCATTGCCCGTCGTCAGGTTGATGAGTTTGTTGGCGTCGCTTCGGTCAAGGATCTGTTGCTTGATATGAGCGATAAGAAGCCGATTGATTGGGATAATCTCGTCAAGCAGCCGCTCGTCATCCACGAAAACGCGAATGTGTTGCGGGTCATGGAGCAGCTTCGTGTTTCACCCGTGCAGCTTGCGATCGTTGTAGATGAGCACGGCTCCTTCGAAGGTGTGGTGACGCCCACCGACGTGCTTGAGGCAATCGCTGGCGAATTTCCTGATGAGGACGAAGAAGCTGCGGTCGCAGAATCAGACGGGCAAGGTGGCTATCTCGTTGATGGCTTCACCGATATTCGCCGTCTCAGCAGCATCCTGCAGCGCGATCTGGTCGATGATAGCGACCGCTACACGACACTTGCAGGCTATGCGCTCTGGCATCTCGGTCATCTGCCTTTGGGCGGTGAAAGCTTCATTGCGGATGGGTATCAGTTCACGATCGAAGCGATGAACGGTCGTCATGTCGAAAAGGTCCGCATCAGGCCTGTTGACGACTACGAAGTGTAAAATGGAATAATTTTGCGGGCAGCTATATGGTTGCTCGCAAAATATTTCCCTCTGTTAACTCCCATAAAATAAGTGGGATATTGACTTTATCGCAGAAGCCTTCAAAATTAACGCATCGTTCATTGTTGCGGCGAAAGCGTGGCCCTAATTGGCCCCCTGAAATCGTAGCATTGACTGGTGATCGCGAAACGGGCGCGAACTGGAGGCTTTTATGAACCGCAAACTTCTATTGCTGGCGCAAAGTGTAAAAGATGCTGTGCTTCGCATGACGGCTTATCTGGAGCAGCCTTGGCGTGGCATGAAGCTGAACGCCGAAGAAATCGCCGAGCGTCGTCGTAGCCGATTAGATCGCGGCGAGCAAAATTTTCTGTGGTGCTGGCAGCATCGCGGATTTTGGTGATGCCTAGAGCATTTCCTGTTTTTCTTGAATCATTGGTAATGTTCTATCTCTTTATTTTTTCGCATTATCCGACGCAAAACCGCTTCGCACTTTTGCTGGAAATGCTCTAAACGTTGAAAAAAGTTTTGAAAGCCGGGAGCGAAAGCTTCCGGCTTTCTCGTTTTTATTGCGCTTTTTTGCCTGTCTTTGGAAAAATATTCTCAGGCCAATTTTGCCGTTAGATGAGGTTTCCAAGAACGGCTATGAAAGTAGTTTATATATTTAAATCAATGATTTAGATTGATTCTTGCTTGTCTCTCTGTAGATTTGTTTCCCAACAGAAGTCGATTTACGGGCGCTTTGCGCAAGCAAAGTGAGAAGGGTGCGATCTATGAAGAAAATTATTCTATACGCGGCTGTTGCTCTCGGTTTGGGCGCAGCTCCGGTCAACGCGCAGGAGCCAAAGGAAATCCTCAACGTATCCTATGACATTGCGCGTGAGCTTTACGAGCAGGTCAACAAGGCGTTCGTGGCTGACTGGAAGGCCAAGACTGGCGAAGACCTCACCGTCAATCAGTCTCATGCCGGTTCATCCAAGCAGGCACGTTCCATTCTCGAAGGTCTGGAAGCCGACGTTGTTACCTTCAATCAGGTGACAGACGTTCAGGTCTTGCATGACAAGGGCGACCTGATCCCGGCCGATTGGCAGAAGCGTTTGCCAAACAATTCTTCGCCTTACTATTCGTTCCCGGCTTTCCTCGTGCGGGAAGGCAACCCGAAGGGCATCAAAAACTGGGATGATCTTGCTCGTGATGACGTAAAGGTCATTTTTCCGAACCCAAAAACCTCGGGCAATGCGCGCTATACCTATCTGGCGGCTACCGCCTACGCCAATGAAGCTTTCAAAGGCGATCAGGAAAAGGTTCATGAGTTCATCGGCAAGATCTTCAAGAATGTGCCGGTGTTCGATACTGGCGGTCGTGGCGCGACGACAACCTTTGCAGAGCGCGGCATCGGTGATGTTCTCGTAACCTTTGAAGCCGAAACACGCGGCACTGAAAAGGTTCTGGGCGAAGACAAGTATGATGTCGTTGTGCCTGAAGTGAGCCTGCTTGCCGAGTTCCCTGTAACGGTGGTCGATAAGGTCGTCGATAAGCGCGGTTCACGCAAGATCGCAGAAGCTTATCTTAATTACCTCTATGCACCGGAAGGTCAGGAGATCCTTGCGCAGAACTTCAACCGCGTCCACGACAAGGATGTGATTGCCAAGCACAAGGATATTTATCCGGATGTACGCCTCGTAACCGTGGAAGATGCTTTCGGCGGTTGGGAGAAAGTGCAGAAAGATCACTTTGCCGAAGGCGGCGTACTTGATCAGCTCTTCACGGCTAAGTAAACAAGACTACCTGGCGAGGGCACCCAGCTCTCGCCTTTCTTTTGGAAAAATCCAGTGTCGCTTCTGAGCATGAAACGCAATTCGGTGCTGCCGGGGTTCGGCCTAACCCTTGGCTGCACTTTGCTTTATCTGGCTATCATCGTAGCCCTGCCGCTTCTGGCAATGATCCTTAAAACTGCAAGCCTTGGCTGGAGCGATTTCTGGACCATCGTCACATCGGATCGCGCACTGGCAACCTATCGCATAACGTTAAGTGCTGCAGCCGTTGCCACGATTTTCAACGGACTGTTTGGCTTGCTGTTAGCTTGGGTGTTGTCGCGCTATCAGTTTCCGGGCAAGCGATTGATCGATGCAGCAGTTGATCTGCCATTCGCTCTTCCGACTGCAATTGCCGGTTTGGCGCTGGTGACATTGTTTGCGCCGAATGGCTGGTTCGGGCGCTATTTGGAGCCGTTGGGTATCAAGGTTGCTTATGCGCCGCTCGGCATCATGATCGCGATGTTCTTCACCAGCATTCCTTTTGTCATCCGTACAGTACAGCCGGTGCTGGAAGACATGAGTGCGGATGTAGAAGAGGCCGCCCGCAGTTTGGGCGCCAGTCCGTGGCAGATATTTTCACACATCATCTGGCCAACCATTTTCCCAGCTTTTCTGGCTGGCGCGTCGCTGTCATTTGCACGCAGTCTGGGCGAGTTCGGATCAATTGTTTTCATCTCCGGCAATCTGCCCTTTGAAACAGAAGTGACGTCGCTGCTCGTCTTTATCCGGCTTGACGAATATGACTATCCTGCCGCCGCAGCGCTGGCTTCCGTCATGTTGCTGATGGCGTTCTTCATGCTTCTCGTGACCAATCTCATTCAGGCAAGGCAACTTCGTTATGCAGACCGTTAGTGCGAGCCTGCAGGCGCGCAATGCGCCCGGACCAGTGCGCAACCTGCTGATCTGGCTTGCGACCATTCTGTCGATCATTTGCATTGGTGCGCCGCTGGCACTTATTTTCTCCTATGCTTTCAGCAAAGGCGTTGGTGTCTTTTTCGGCGAAATCCTCAAACCCGATACGCTGCATGCCATTTGGCTTACTATTCTGACTGCAATTGTGGTCGTGCCGATCAATATGGCGTTCGGTGTCTGTGTTGCATGGCTCGTCACGAAGTTCCGCTTCCCGGGCCGCAGGTTGCTGATCACCTTCGTCGAAATCCCGTTCTCTGTTTCACCGATCGTTGCCGGCGTGACCTATCTCTTCCTCTATGGTTCGCAGGGGCTGCTTGGGCCGCTGCTCGAATCCTATGATGTGAAGATCATGTTCACGGTTCCGGCGATCTTTCTGGTGAGCCTGTTCGTGACATCGCCATTCGTGGCGCGCGAACTCATTCCGCTGATGGAAGTGCAGGGCAGCGATGAGGAAGAGGCGGCGCTTACGCTTGGCGCCAACGCGTGGCAGACATTTTTCTATGTCACGCTGCCCAATATCAAATGGGCGCTGCTCTATGGCGCTGTGCTTTGCAATGCGCGTGTCATGGGCGAATTTGGCGCCGTGTCGGTTGTATCGGGCGCTATTCGCGGGAAGACCAACACGCTACCGCTGCAGGTCGAGCTTCTGTTCAACGACTATAATGTTGCCGGCGCGTTTGCCGCTGCTTCAACACTGGCCGGCATTGCGCTTCTGACGCTCGTTCTTAAGATTTGGCTCGAACGCAAGCAGCATAGCTAAAAAGAAACCGCCCGTTCTCTAGAGCGCCGGGCGTCCTATTGGACGCCCAAAGGTCGCTCTAACACTTTAAAACTAGAGCATTTTCTGTTTTTCTTGAATCATTAGAAACGCTCTATCTCTTTGTTTTTTAGCATTATCCGACGCAAAACCGCTTCGCACTTTTGCTGGAAATGCTCTAGTTGTCACGGGCGGTTCGCGGTCACGCTGCTTGGGAGAGCGTGTTTGTTATGGGCTCGCGGTGAAGCGAAGAGGCGAGGATTGAGCCTTCCGGCCAGCGGCTGAAACCGCTTTCCACATTGATGTGTCCGGCATGGCCAACATCAACGAAGCCTGAACCCCAGACATTTGCGAGCGCTTCTGCCTTGGCGAAGCTCATGTAATTGTCATTGCGGCTTGCAACGACGATCGACGGGAAAGCCAGCTCATGACGCGGCAGGGGAGCGAAACTCGCAAAGCGGCTGTCTCTGCGGGCCATGGTTTCAACGTCGGCTGGTGCGACCAGAAGAGCGCCTGCAACGTGAGCCGCAGCCGGGCGGCTTGCGAGATGCGATACAAGAATACAACCAAGACTGTGGGCGACCAGAACTGCGCCGGGGTTTTCGGCGAGTTTGGCTTCGAGCGCGTGCATCCAGTCGGATAGCACCGGATAGTGCCAGTCGTCCTGTTCGACGAGCACTGCTGACGGATCGTCATGCAACCATTGGCGCTGCCAGTGGCCTGCTTCCGATCCCTTGTAACCGGGGATGATCAATGTCGCAGGCATGCGTTAGTTCCTCTTGGAAAAAGCCTTGGGAGGCTGGTTTCGCTCTGCATCGGGAGGGTATGCGAAGCAATTTCCAAGATAAGGGCTGTTTGATGCCGTTTTAAGGAAGATTAATTCAATTTGAGGCGGATAAGTGAAAATTATACCCGCCCCTCAGGCACTATTTCTTTTGCTTGTCGTTCCAGCGGAGAACGAATTGCGACTTCTCGAAAACCAGAACCACAATCAGCGATATGGCGAATGGTATCAGAAGGTAGAGCAGGCGGAAGACAATAAGAGCCGCCAGAACGTCAGCCTGATCCATATCCGGCAGACCGGTTAGAAACACCAGTTCAAGAACGCCCAGCCCACCCGGTGCATGGGATATAAGAGCTGCCGAGAATGAAACCAGAAAGATGCCGAGAATGATCAGGAAGCCGGGATTCCCTGCTTCCGGAAGCGCAAAGTAAATAATGCCAGCAGCGCCGATAAGTTCGAGGGGAGCCACGATGAGCTGTTGGGTCACAACTGGCAGGCGCGGATATTCCAGACGAAACTTGCCGATCTGCAATGGGCGCAGCTGTAACCAGCTACCGAATATATAGAGAAGAATGAAAGCCAGCATCAACAGCGCAATGACAATCGATACCGTCGGCGTGAGATCGGCATTGAAACGCATGAGAATATGCGGTTCCAGCAATAGGACAATGCTGGAGGTTATGATCACGCCAAGAATAAATGTGAATGAGCAGAAGGCAATCAGTACTGCAATTTCACTGCCCGGCATACCTTGCGAGGAATAAGCGCGGTAGCGGACAACAGCGCCGGAGACGACTGATGCACCGATATTGTGCGACAATGCGTAGGTCGTAAACGAACAAAGTGCGATGAAGAGCCAGGATATTTTGCGGCGCAGGTGAAGAAGCGCGATGCGGTCGTAGCCTGCAAGCGAGCTATAAGCGAGAAGTGCTGCAGCGGTTGCAAGCAACCAATGATGAGCGCGGATCGCATAAAGACTGTCCAGAACATCATCGAGAGAGATGCTGCGCAATTCCCGATAGAGAAGCCATGCCGAAATAACGACTGCGCAGATGCCTATTACCGGCCAGATATAATCCTTGAATTTCATTAACTGGCCACCGCACATTCAATTCGCATGTTTTCCCCTTTTGCTCTTCTATCGTTCTGAACCTTCAGGTTGCTTTAGCTTCAACCGATGGTTCGAATGGTGCGTGAGGTGCCTGAACGCTCTCGCTCCGCTTCTCATTTTTAATTGCTCTCTCCATGGCACCCGCGATTTCCGCTTCGCCAAGAATGACGGAATCTGCACCAAGATCGTGCAGATATTGTGCTTCAGCCGGCGAACAGGCACGCACAATGATGCGCAAGCCTGGGTTCGCCGCGCGGGCGAGCGATGTAGCACGTCCCGCTTCAAATGCATTTGGTATAGCAATCACAAGATTGATTGCTTCCTCAGGATTCGCTGCTTTCCATATTTCAGCATCAGAGGCATTACCCGCAATAGCTTCAATGCCGATTTCTTTCAATCTGAAATAAATCTTGGGCGCATCTTCGATGACGAGGAAAGGCATGTGCTTTTCC
This sequence comes from Brucella pituitosa, assembly GCF_965577835.1. Taxonomy (NCBI): domain Bacteria; kingdom Pseudomonadati; phylum Pseudomonadota; class Alphaproteobacteria; order Hyphomicrobiales; family Brucellaceae; genus Brucella; species Brucella pituitosa. The sequence goes on along the minus strand of NZ_OZ264092.1, from coordinate 499,486 downwards.
TGAAGGTTTGCGGCCACACGCTTGCCGATTTGGCCATAGCCGACAATGATCGTGTGTTGTTTGAGACCAGTCAGCGGCAACGGTGCAGGTTCAGATACGTCCACATTCGTTTCGCCCAACTCTGCCGAGGTAATGTCGTTACCCATACGCTTCTCGATCCATGGCCGCATCCGTTCAGCGACGATGAACATGACTGGATTGAGGAAGATGGACAGGATTGCGCCAGCGAGAATCAAATCACGACCCTCGGGTGGTAGCAGATTGAGGCTGACACCGAGTCCGGCCAGAATGAACGAAAACTCGCCGATCTGTGCGAGGCTTGCCGAAATGGTCAGAGCAGTGCCGACCGGTCGGCGAAAAGCGCGGACGATGAAAAACGCAGCGACTGATTTTCCAGCCAAAATGATGGCGAGGGTTGCAATCAGGGGCAGGGGATCGCGGATGAGGCTCATCGGATCAAACAACATGCCCACGGAAATGAAGAACAGAACCGCGAAAGCATCACGCAGCGGCAGGGATTCTTCTGCAGCCCGATGACTGAGCTCGGACTCGCTCATAACCATGCCTGCGAAAAATGCACCAAGTGCGAAAGATACGCCAAACAGATGGGCCGCACCGAACGCGACACCGAGCGCAATGGCAAGAACACCCAGTCGGAAAAGTTCGCGTGAGCCAGTCTGAACGATGACGTTCAAGACCCATGGAATTACCTTGCGTCCAACCACCAGCATAAGCGCCACAAAAACGGCCACCTTTGCGATAGTGAAAAGAATGATGCCGCCAATACCGAGGCCGAGCCATGCGACGATTGGATCGCTTGCTGCGGCCTGGTCGGTCTGGCCGCCGATGCTTGCAAGCGCAGGCAAAAGAACCAGCGCCATGACCATGGCCAGATCTTCGACAATCAGCCAACCAACGGCGATGCGCCCCCGCTCAGTATCGATGAGACGAAGATCCTGCATCGCGCGCAAAAGTACCACTGTACTTGCGGTCGAGAGTGCAAGACCAAAAACCAGCCCGGCTTTCACATCCCAACCAAGCGCCAGGCCAAGGGCTGTGCCCAATGCTGCTGCTGTCGCAATTTGCGCCAGCGCGCCGGGAACCGCAATGGCTTTCACTGAGAGAAGATCTTTAAGGGAGAAGTGAAGACCAACGCCGAACATCAGCAGAATAACGCCGATTTCAGCCAGTTGGAGAATGAGTTCCTGATCGGCGACGAAACCGGGCGTATGCGGACCAGCAATGACACCAGCAAGCAGATAGCCGACGAGGGGAGAGATTTTAAGACGGGTGGCAATGGTGCCGAAAATGAAGGCTAGGCATAACCCAATGACGATTGTCGCAATCAAAGGCGTGTCATGGGGCATAGGGGTGCCTTCCCGTTCTTCAGTCTTATAAGATTGTCATGGAAAGCCGGGCATGGTCGAAACCATGCCCGGCAATGAGATTACTTCTGCGCTGCCGCAGTGTCTTCAAGCGCCTTGTGCGCTTCCTGGCGGTGCTGCCACCAGTTACCCAACAGAAGCAGGATAGGTGCCGCAATGAAGATCGACGACGAGGTCGCAATGAAGATACCGAACAGCATAGGCACAGCAAAATTGTGAACGGCGCTGCCGCCCCAGATGGCCATTGGAAGCATACACAGGAATGTCGTGACCGATGTGTAGATACAGCGGACGAGCACCTGATTGATACTCATATCGACAATCTCGCGCAGTGGCTTCGATTTATAAAGACGCATGTTTTCACGCATGCGGTCATAAACAACGACCTTATCGTTTACCGAGTAACCGATAGCGGTCAGAAGTGCTGCGATGGCCGTCAGGTTGAAGTCGAGCTGGAATAGCGCGAAGAACCCAACCATTTTTGTAGTGTCGAGGATAAGCGTGATGATCGCGCCCATCGCAAAGAACCACTCAAAGCGCCACCAAAGATAGATGAGCATACCGAGCGCCGAAAGCACGACGGCGATGAAGCCGGAGCGAGCAAGCTCGCCGGAAACCTTCGGTCCGACTACTTCTGTGCGTTCGATCTTTACGCCAGCATCAAGCTCAGTCACGGCTTCGCGCATTTTGTTGACGGCAACCGTCTGCGCTTCCTCGCCACCATCCTGACGCTGGATACGGATCAGAACATCATTTGGGCTACCTGCTGATTGGAGGGCAACTTCACCTAATCCCAATGTAGCAAGTTTCTCACGCAATTGCCCCAGATCGGCAGGCTGTGATGTAACGATTTCAGCCTGAATGCCGCCCTTGAAGTCAATGCCATAATTGAGGCCCGGCTTGAAGAACAGGCCAATCGACAGGATCGACAGAACGATCGAAACACCAATGCCGATAAAGCGCGCGTTCATGAAGCTGATATTCGTCTTTTCTGGAACGAACTTCAGGAATGGCTCAATGATGAGTACTTTGAGCTTACGCTTACGAACGTACCAGGCCATCGCCATGCGGACGAGTGTGACGTCGGTGAACATGGAGATTGCAATACCGAGCATCATGGTGATCGCGAAACCGCGTACCGGACCTGTACCAAATGTAAAGAGCAACAGGGTAGAGATCAGCGAGGTAACGTTCGCATCCACAATGGTCGAGAAAGCCGCGTGGAAGCCCTTGTCGAGGGCGGCCATGGCGCCCAGGCCTCTTCGCGTTTCTTCGCGGATACGTTCGTTGATAAGAATATTCGCATCAACCGCGATGCCGATACCGAGAATGATACCAGCGATACCCGGCAATGTAAGCGTCGCTCCGATAAGGCTCAATGCTGCGAAGGTCAACAAGGTGTGGAGCAGAAGTGCCACGTTGGCAATTGTACCCCATACGCCATAAAGGAGCTGGATGAAGACGGCTACGAGAACGAAGCCGATGATGCCTGTAACGAGACCCATCTTGATGGCGTCGCCGCCCAGATCCGGCCCAACGGTACGTTCTTCGATAACGGTTAGCGGGGCAGGCAGGGCGCCTGCGCGCAAGAGTGCCGAAAGAACAACACTGTCCTGAACTGTGAAGCTGCCGCTGATCTGGCCGTTACCACCCGTGATTGGCTCACGAATGACCGGTGCGCTCAGCACCTTGCCGTCAAGAACGATAGCAAAAGGACGATTGACGTTCTTGGTCGTAATATCCGCGAACTGACGTGCGCCAAGGCTGTCGAAACGGAACGAGACGATTGGCTCATTGGTACGCTGATCAAAGCCAGCGCGGGCATCAGTCAGGCGCTCGCCGGAGAGGGCGATCTGATCCTCAATAGGATATTTGATATTCGGATCTTTGGAATCCGGCAGGATGCTGACACCCGGAGGCGGTGTATCGTTCGGATTGGCGTCCGCTACCATGTGGAAGCTCATCTTCGCGGTACTTCCAAGAAGCTGACGAAGCTGCGCCGGGTCCTGAAGGCCAGGAAGCTGAACAACGATACGATCGGAACCGACGCGCTGAATCGATGGTTCGGCAACGCCGACCTGATCCACACGCTGGCGGATGATTTCAAGGCTCTGCTGAAGAGCCGAGTCCAGACGATAGTTGAAGCCCGCTTCTGTCAGTGTCAGACGAATCTGATTGTCACTGGAAGTGACGTCGATATCGTTGATCGCTGTACCGAAGCCGCTGGTATTGACCTGCGAAATCAGAGTGCGCAGCGCAATGTCGGCCTTTGCACGCTGATCGGCATCCGGGATGCTCACAATAACAGCATCACCGACAGCACGGATTGATTGCGGCTGAATGCGCTCGGTGCGCAGCTTGCTGCGTGCGTCATCGAGCAAGGAGCGCAGGCGATCTTTCTTGAGAGTAGCCGCGTCCACTTCGAGAACGAGATAAGAGCCGCCACGCAAGTCGAGACCGAGCGTAACCTGTCGTTTGGGGAACCATGACGGCAACGCGTCGAGGTGCTGCTGTGTGAAGAAGTTGGGCAAGGCGATAATGACACCGATCAGAACGATCAGGCCATAAAGCACAGCGACCCATTTAGAAGTACGCATGAGTTGAAATTCCGGATATTGAGTACTTCAAATTTCGTATCAAATACAAAAGCTTAAAGCACATTTCTTCGTAAGTGATTCAGGACTGGCAGTGCCAGTCTCAAAGATGGTCTTTCAGGCGCGCAATGGTGGCGCACGAACCGAAGCATAAGTGCTTCGCGAAAGCCTCAGAAACCTGGTGGCGCTTGCGGCTTCGACATGCTTTGTGTCGAAGAAGGCCAGTTCATTTGGCGATGCCGAAAGGCCAGCGCCATTTCCGTCAGGATAAGTCGCTTTGATTTTTGCAGCAACTGCCTCGGCAAGGACCGCGCGCATTGGCTGGGGTGCAGGCGTCGATTGCTGACGAGCCGGTATTGCAGGTGCATCCGCGACCTGTTGTGCGGCCATGTTTTTAGGTGTGTTGCGGCAGGCTTCGTCACCGAGTGCAGAAAGGTCCACAGCAAACATAAAGGCTGCAAACGACAGGACGCACGTCACAAACAGCATGAAACCATGCTGACGATGACGATCAGTGTGCTGATCCCTGTTGTTCATGCCCTTAATCAAAACGCTCGGACTTTCCTCTACAGTCGTTCCGCAGAAATTAGCCAGTGCCAGAGCGGTTCTCCCAATGGTCTAACCCGCTCTAGTTATTCGATTTTATGCAAAGCCCGATAGGAAAAGTTCGTCATCTTATCGGTACTTAGCGTTGACACCTACAGCATCGATTCACAAATTGGAATCTATTTCTGTCGTGTTTCGCTTGTTGGTGAGAATGAAGCGGGTCAACATGGTTTTGAATCTCCGGTGCGGGAAAACAGATCCATCCTCGTCTGGGCACGCTCGATTATAAAACCGATTTCGATTTTCAGACCAATGTTGTAGGGGTTGTTTCCGCTTTAACGCGCTTTATGTTGAAACAGTGATCGTGAAATTGGCAGAGTTCAAATTGGCATATTTACCGACGTTCCGCGCCATTGCATTTGCAATGACCACTTTTGCTGTGTCGCTTGGAGCGCTGGATAGTTCGTTTGCTCAGGATAGCAAACCTGCTCAGCCTGCTGCCGCGCAAGTGGCGCCAGCCCCAGCTGCGCCAGCGGGAACGGCCGTTCCTACCGCTCCTGCACCTGCTACGAATAGCGCGCCCGTATCAAGCGTGGTGCAGCAGCAAAAGCCGATTATCAACGATCTCAAGCAACAAACCAAAACCATCAACGATCAGTTGCAGAAGTCTGCAACCAGCGATGAAACGCTGGCCAATCTCAAGCTGCAGCTTGATAGCCTTTCCAAGAAGCTGCTTGATGCCGGTGTAGCGTTTCGTCCGCGTCTGACCGAAATCAACACGCGCCTTGAACAATTGGGTGCAGCCCCTTCGGGCGATCAACCGGCAGAGCCAACTATTGTCGCAGAAGAGCGTGCGCGATTGGCTGCTGAAAAGGCAGAAATCAATGCGGTCATTGGCGAAACCGAAGACGCATCGCTTTCAGTCAATCAAATGTCGGCAAGAATCGGCAATATGCGCCGTGATTTGTTCACACAGACGCTGTCACAGCGCGTCAGCCTCGACCTGACGCTTGGATCGGAAGTGACATCGGCCGCAGGCGACCAGATGGTTTCGCTATGGAGTGTCGTGAAGTCGTGGTGGCGCTTCGTTTTCACTTTCAAGCTGAACTCGTTTCTTGCAGCGGCCTTTTTCGCATTCGTTGCAGCACTGATCATCCAGCTTGGCGCGCGCCGTATGCTCGGTTCTCTTTATGAGCGTGATCCGACAATTGAAGCACCGTCCTATCTGAGCCGCTTGTCCGTGGCTTTCTGGTCAACAGCTATCCCATCGGGCGCGGTTGGGGTTTTCCTTGCCACAACATATTTCTTTCTTAACTACTTCAATGTCTTAAGACCCGATATTGCAGCGCTTTTACAGTCGCTCTTTATCGTTCTGGGCATTGTTTTCTTCATCAGCCGGCTAGCATTTGCCTGTATCAGCCCTTACACGCCCGCGTGGCGGCTGGTGCCTGTTGCCCCCCGTCCGGGACGGGTTCTTGTCTGGCTGATTACGGGTATGGCGCTGATCAACGGGCTCGACTCGTTCTTCGGCAAAGTCAATCAGATCCTTTCTTCACCGCTTTCGCTGACAATGGCGAAAAGCCTGCTCTCAACCGTAGTAATCGGCGTTTTGATACTAATCATCGCGTTGTTGAAACCCATTGAGAGAAACGGTGAAGAGGGCGTCCGTCCCTGGCCTAAAGCATTTCGGATTTTCCTGATTATTATCGGGCTTTTGCCGATCTTTGCGGCAGGTTTCGGCTTTATCGGTCTTGCACGTTTTGCGGCACAGCAGATTGTCGTAACCGGCGCCTTCCTTGTCACGATGTATCTCGGCTTTCTGACGGGACGGGCGATTTCGGAAGAACAGGCTTTCGCTTCCAGCCCGATTGGGCGCGTGATGCGTGACCGCTTTCATTTTGATGAAGCGACTCTCGACCAGATCGGGCTTGCGGTTGGCATTCTGATCAATTTTGTCGTGGCATTGGTCGGCATACCGCTTGTGCTTATGCAGTTCGGTTTCCAGTGGTCGGAGCTGAAAAGCACATTCTACAATCTGATGACGGGCTTCCAGATCGGAAATATTTCCATCTCGCTGATGGGGATACTGACGGGTATCGCACTTTTCGTTCTTGTTTATCTGATGACGCGCTGGTTCCAGAACTGGCTCGACAATAGCGTCATGGCGCGCGGGCGCGTCGACTCAGGCGTGCGCAATTCGATCCGCACAGTGATCGGCTATGTCGGATTGGTTCTTGCAGCACTTGTCGCGGTATCTGCCGCAGGTTTCAATCTTTCCAGCCTGGCACTGATTGCCGGCGGTCTGTCACTTGGTATCGGTTTTGGTCTTCAGAATATCGTCCAGAACTTTGTTTCCGGTCTGATTCTGCTCGCTGAGCGGCCATTCAAGGTTGGTGACTGGGTTGAGGCGGGAACCGTCAGCGGTATCGTCAAAAAGATCAGTGTTCGTGCGACAGAGGTCGAAACGTTTCAGAAGCAATCGATTGTGGTTCCCAATTCCACGCTTATCAATGGCAATGTCGGTAACTGGACGCTTCGCAACAAGCTTGGCCGCATCGATATCAATGTGCAGGCAGCCTATACGGATGAGCCGCGTCGCGTTCACTCTTTGCTGCTTGAAATCATCCGCAGCCATCCGTCGATCTTGAAGAATCCGGAGCCGTTCGTTGCGTTTCAGAGCATGACTGACTCGCTGATGATTTTCGATGTCTATGCGCATGTTGCTGATATTACATCGACTGGTGGTATCAAAAACGAGCTGCGATTCCAGATTGTAGAGCGATTCCACGCGGAAGGTATCCAGCTCGCTTCGTCCTCAACCGATCTCGTACTTGGTGTTTCTGAAATCGAGAAGCTTTCGGAGCTGGTTAATAAGGATGTCTCCCGCGCAGCAAAAACGCGGAAGGAAAAGCCAGCAGAGCCTGAAAAGGCTGAAAAGCCGGAACATGATGACAAGGTCTGAATAAACGGGTGTAATTTATGAACATGTCGTTCAGTTGCAGTTCAGTTTTGAAGCTTTATAAATGATCATGAAAAGGGGGCAGGCACACTGTCTCGGAGCAATGGGGCCGAATATCAGGCTTGTAGCGGGAGCGGCGGAAACGCTGAAACGATATGAACAGAACTCAGGTCAATTATGCTGGCAAGGTTGCGATTGGTGCGATGCTCGCTATTTCGTTCTCCATACCGAGCCTTTATGCTGCAACCGTTGCCAATAACGACAGCGCAGCGCAGACTATTGTCGTTACCGAAGGCGCTTCCAAGCGTGAAATGCTGGTTGCACCGGGTGAGACGGTAGACTTTTGCAATGGTGGCTGCTTCGTAACATTCCCGAACGGTGATCGTGAGGCGCTGAAGGGTGACGAAACGATCACGATTTCAGGTGGCAAGGCGACTATTCAGTAAGCAACTGTGTGACATTGAAAAGCCGGGGTGTTCGCCCCGGCTTTTTGTTGCCTGTCATCAACTGCGCGGCTTGAGGTTTTCCGGATCGTAAAGCGGCTTGTAGCCAATTGATACGACTTCGACCGGATAGGTTTCGCCGAAATATTCCACGTTGAGCTTGCGACCTTCCTGGCAATAGGACCAAGGCAGATAAGCAAGTGCGATGTTTTTGCCGATTGTCGGGCCGTAAGCGATGGACGAAGTGAACGAACGGCGGCCGAGGTCATCGACCAATGTTTCGCCGGTTTCCGGATCCATAACTGGCAGGATGCCAACCGGATAACGAGCGACGCCTTTGGAATCGACATTCTCGCTCATAACCAGCGTGCAGAGCATGGCTGGCTGGTGCTCGCGAGCTTTATATTCAAGGTGTTTGGCCTTGCCGCAGAAATCCGCTTCCTTGACCTTTGGGCGCGCGAGGTCGGCTTCGAGCAGATTATACTCGGTGAGCAGGTCCGCATTTTGGAGACGCAGGCTCTTTTCCATGCGGCGCGTATTCGCATAGGTTTCGACGCCCACGGCAATAGCACCAGTCGAGCGCAGCGCATCCCAGATGGCCAGGCCATCCTCATAGCGCATATGCAATTCCCAGCCCTGTTCGCCAACATACGAAATGCGGAACGCTGTCACGTCCTTGCCAGCAATACGGATCGGCTTGATGGCTGCAAATGCAAAATTCTCGACATTGAGACCATCGGGATCTTCAACGACTTTCTTGAGATTGTCGCGCGCATTTGGTCCCCAGATGCCAATGGTTACGTATTTTTCCGTGACATCGGTGATGGTGACGTCAAAGCCCTTATCTTCGGCTACGCGGCGCATGTAATGGAAATCGCGCGGACCAGCATCAGCGCCGTTGATCATACGGATGTGGTCAGCCATGCGGATTGCGGTGAAGTCAGCACGAACCATGCCTTCATCGTCGAGGAAGTGGGTGTAGATGCCTTTTCCGATATTGGCATCGCCGCCGATCTTGGCAGCACATAGCCATTCCATCAGCTCGACATGATCTGGGCCTTCAATATCGTACATGGCGAAGTGCGAGAGATTGATGATGCCGCAATCATCGCTCAGAGCCAGATGCTCGGCGTTGGATACGCGCCAGAAATGGCGGTTGTCCCATTCGTTCTCACGCACCGGGACGCGGTCGCCATATTTTTCCAGCAGGTGCTCGTTGGCCGCATAACCGTGCGCGCGCTCCCAGCCGCCGAGCTCCATGAAATGGCCACCTAGCTCCTTCTCGCGTTCATAGAATGGCGAGCGGCGAATATTCCTGCCCTTGGAGAATGGCTCACGCGGATGGACTGCTGGGTTATAGACCTTCATCGCGGTTTCAGTGCAGCGATCCCAGATGAACTGCTCAGTCATCTGATGCGGATAGAAGCGCGAATAGTCGATGGCATGGTGGTCGATGGAAGTACGGCCATCGGTCATCCAATCGGCGATGAGCTTGCCCATGCCGGGGCCATCCTTGACCCATATGGCAACTGCATACCAAAGCCCGCGCACCTTCTGACTTTCGCCCATGGATGGGCCACCATCGGTCGTGACCTGAAGAAAGCCATTGAAGGAGTGGCTTTCATTGTAGCCCAGTTCACCAAGGATCGGCGTCAGTTCGATGGCGCGTTCGAGCGGCTCAAGTACCTGTTCCATGTCGAGATCGCGCTGGGATGGTGAAAGACGGGCTTCATGCTTCTCCAGTAGATCACGCGGATGGCAAAGGCGCGGATTGGTTTCCTCGTAGTAACCCCATTCGATCTGGCCGCCTTCAGCAGTCTTCGGATCGCCGGTGTCGCGCATATAGGCCGAGTTGCCCTGATCACGCAGAAGCGGCCAGCCGATTTCCTTGCCGGTTCCGGCAAATTCATTATACGGGCCGAAGAATGTCAACGGATGGTCAATTGGCATCACCGGCAGGTCTTCGCCAACCATTTCGGCAATCAGACGACCCCATAGCCCCGCACAAATGACCACATAATCCGCTTCTATCGTACCGCGATGGGTGACGACTCCCTTGATGCGACCGTTCTCAACAACAAGCGACTGCGCCGGGGTATTGGCAAAGCTTTGCAGTTTGCCTGCAGCTTCGGCCTGATCGATCAGCTTGCCAGCAACCGTCTGCGAGCGAGGGATGACAAGACCCGCATCTGGGTCCCACAAGCCGCCCTGAACGAGGCTCTCTTCAATAAGCGGAAACTTTTCTTTGACCTCGGATGGTTCCATCAGGCGGGCGCGGGTGCCAAAGGCTTTCCCAGACGCCACTTTGCGCTTCAACTCATCCATACGGGAATCGTCACCGACGCGGGCAACTTCAATGCCGCCAACGCGGGCGTAATGGCCCATCTTTTCGTAGAAATCGATGGAGTAGAGCGTCGTCCAGCACGACAGGAAGTCATGGCTGGTGGCGTAGCAGAAGTCGGATGCGTGCGCTGTCGAGCCAATATCGGTGGGGATGCCGGATTTATCGATACCGACAATATCGTCCCAGCCACGCTCAATCAGGTGGTGGACGACCGACGCGCCAACGATGCCGCCGAGCCCGACAATGACTACTTTCGCCTTCTTAGGAAACTCTGCCATTTTATGCGATCCCATTTTGTATTTGATGGAATCATAGTGATTGGCATGGACCAACAATTGTCATTCTACGACATAATCACGGCGTGGGGCGACCGAAGCTTATTGGTTGCTGCACGTCGGTGCGTATGCGCATGGTCTGACCATGTATCAAGCTGATGATTTGATTCAGGGGTTAGGCTTATCGATATGATTTTAAAAGAAAAGCCGCATCGTGAGAGATGCGGCTTGTGAGGCAGAAATGGCGGTTAAGCCGCGATGAGCATTTTACGATCAGCGCGCTCCTGCTGTGGCGAACGCCCGTAAAGCTCACGATAGCACTTGGAAAAATGCGACGCGGAAACGAAGCCACACGCGACGGCCACTTCGACCACTGGCATGGATGATTGCAGCAGCAGATGCCGCGCTCTGTCGAGGCGTATTTCGAGATAGTAGCGCGCGGGCGAGCGCCCCATCTCCTGGCGGAAGAGACGTTCGACCTGACGACGCGACAGGCCAATATTATGGGCTACGTCGATGAGTGCTTCTGGTTCAGAAAGATTAGCCTCCATCATTTCGATGATGGTGAGTATCTTCGAGTTCTGAATGCCGAGACGTGCGCGTAATGGCAGACGCTGACGATCATGTGGATTGCGAACCCTGTCGGTGAGGGCCTGTTCGCAAATTCGATTGACCAGATTATCGTCAAAGTCGTCGCCGATGAGCTTTAGCATCATATCAAGCGATGCCGTGCCGCCTGCGCAGGTGTAGATGTTGCTGTCTACCTCAAAGAGATCGGCATAAACCTCCGCCTTTGGAAAGGCTTCCGAAAAACCGGGCAGGTTTTCCCAGTGAATGGCACAGCGTTTGCCAGATAGAAGGCCTGCTGCCGCCAGAATATGCGCGCCGGTACAAAGACCGCCAACCGCGACCCCGCGATTGTATTCCTCGCGGAGCCACGCAAAGACGGACTTGTTGCGGAAGTCTTCGACATAGACGCCGGAGCAGACAAACACCATAGATGGGCGCTGTTCGCGCTGCAGAAAGCGGCGCTCGTCTTCCAGCGACGCATTGACCGCGCATTCCACGCCATTTGACGCTTTAACCGGCTTGCCATCAGTGGAGGTGAGCCGCCAGCGATAGGCCTCATAACCCAGCATTCGATTAGCAATGCGCAGCGGTTCGATCGCTGTCGCAAATGCGATCATCGAGAAGTCAGGGACCAGAAAAAAAACAATAGACCGCTTAATCGATGAAGCTTGATTCATAGCCTGATCGTTCCCATTCTCGAAAGCCTTTACTGCGGTTCCCGACGCAATTCAGGCTTTGTGCCTCCGTCATGACATGGGGACCTCATTCAGGCCCAGTCATCCGGTCGCATTTTGACCGGTTATCCTGTTGCAACAGCCCGGATTTATAGGGGGTAGGCTATGACGCAAACAGGACAGACATATTGAGACATAGAACTTTCAGATTGAATAGTGCGGCTAAATGCCTGCCGTATAATGGCATCTATATGTCGCTAAATTGAGGGCAGGGCTTATCCTGCCCTCAATTGTCTTTTTGCATTGTTACTATTTTGGGTTTCTGGTGATGCCCGGGAGGCGATCATCCACGCAAGGCCAGCCAATATCGTGCAAGATATGCTCCGGTAAAGCTTCCAGCATTCTGCGGCTTTTCTTGATGCGCCGCTGATACGCCCAGTAAGAATAATACGAGACTACTGATGTAATCTTATCTTGCAACCAGTACGGGATTATCGTTGGGCGCGAACCGCATTCGCTTTTCAGTGCTTCACATTGAATGCTCATTTTCGTTCTCCTGACAAAAAGTGAGACCAAGTGGTTGAGTTGAGATGCTCTGATCTCGATGTTGACAGCTTGCGACCATCTTGACGTTCAATCAAATGAAATATAGAAAGGTATAACATCAGAAAAATTGAACTAATAAAATGCGGATTCCACTATGACAGCGCCGGTTCAGCATCCCCTGCCAATGCTCGATATTGATGTGCTGCGTACATTTGCAGCCATTGCAGATACGGGTAGCTTTTCGGCGGCGGCAAATGTGGTGTTTCGCACGCCTTCAGCCGTTTCGATGCAAATCAAGAAGCTTGAGGAGCAGCTCGGTGTCGCCGTCTTTGAACGCGACGCCCGGTCTGTGACACTGACCAGCGATGGCGAAGTGCTGCTTGGCTATGCACGGCGTTTGCTCGCTCTCAATCGCGAAGCAGTAGCAAAATTTGTGGCCCCGACCGTTACGGGCGTGGTTCGGCTCGGTTCGCCGGATGACATTGGTGAATGCGTTTTGCCTCTTGTCTTGAAGCGCTTTGCTGAAACCCATCCGGGTGTAACTGTTGATGTGGTGATCGATCAGAGCAGCAATTTACGTAAGCGATTGGATGAACGTCGTCTGGATGTGACGCTTATAAACCTCTCGCATACGGTCCCGAGCAAAGGCGATGTTGAGATATTGCTCGATGAAGAGCTGGTGTGGGCGGGCGCTAAATGCGGCACCGCCTATCGCCGTGATCCGCTGCCACTTTCAATATGGGAAGAGGGCTGCGCCTGGCGGGGAAATGCGCTGGAGGCTCTTGAGAAGTCTGGACGTCCTTACCGCATCGCCTATATGAGCTCTCATTCAACAGGCCAGCGCGCTGCGATCATGGCTGATCTTGCCATAGCACCTTTCGGTAAAACCTTGCTTGGTGAAGGGATCGTCGCTCTTGGTGCGGAACATGATCTCCCGCAGCTTGGGCGTTATCAGCTTGGGATGATTATCAAGCCTGATGCGCGGCAGCATATTCAGGTTGTCGCTGAACATTTGCGCACTGTCTTCGAAGCCTATCGGCGTAGCGGTCGTTTCGATACTTTTCGTAATGCGTGAGCGAGCAAGCAAAATCTTGGGAAGTTTTACTCATTCCCTCTCTTGCCAGCAAATAAAGCTGCTCTAGATTTCATATGTGACAGCCGACTAACGGCTTCACCGCCAGAATGCCCGGCAGCGCGCGTCAGGTAGTTTGGGAGGCATATTTGGTTGAATTGAACATCTCAATGGAGAGACTGTTATGAAGTTATCCCGTATTGTCCCCGTTGCCATCGTTCTGTGTGCTTTCACGCTAGCATCTTGCGCGAATACGGTGCGTGGCGTCGGACGTGATGTCAAAGGCACCGCGCACGCTGTGCAGGAAACTGTTGAATAAACTAAAATGGTCCGGGCTCGTTACCTGGACCATTTTTTTGAGCAGTTCCAGTTTAGACTGAAACGTTGAAACCACTCTGACTTTTTTACGTATTATCCTACGAAAAACCGCTTCACGCTTTTGCTGGAAGTGCTTTAATTTTGCAGGAAATAACTTACTTTCATACTCATGTCTGGACGGGTTTTATACGCGATTGTGGTCGTGGTGATACCCGTCTCAGGAACCGTGATTTGCGCCTCATTGATAAGCGCAGTTATACGCTCGTTGGGCGTTGCTTCTCCAAACCACATGACCAGAGTGGGTCTGGCAGCATTTGCCGCACCAAAAGGCGTTTCGGGGTGAATGACCTGAAGCGACGGATCAAATAAGCGGAAATTCCCCGGGATCTGTGCATTGTCTGTGAGGATAGTCTTAAACTCACCGTGCTGCTTCACTTCATCATAAAGCCGCTGATATTCCAGTTGCCCATAAGGCGGTGTGCTTGAGCCATATGTCAGATAATAACCAAGAATAGGCGGTACGATCAGTGCCGCAAAAATGCTGACCCTCGCGAAATCGCGTAGAGCATTACTACCAGCGCGATAATGCGAAAACCAGGCAGCGGTCGCTGCAGGCAACAAGAATAGTACTGGCTGCAACCAACGATCCTTAATATTGTTCACGCCTGCAGCAACGACGCCAAAAAATACGATCAGCATACCGATCACCAGCAGGTGACGCATGAATGTTTCGCCGGGTGAGAATGGCTTTGGCGGCGATGTACGTTCTTTGAAATGAATGAGTGCGATAATTCCGGCAATCGCAAGTACAACGATCGAAAACAGAAATGCCGCTTCAACGAAGCTTCCCACGCCGTTCAAACGATCTGCAAAAAGATTACCGGAAGCGCCAATTTGCAGCTTGGCAGATCGGGCGATGACGCTTGATTTATGCGCCAACATCCACGAACCGGTCGGTGCGAATGAAGCGCCGAAGGCAAGAATGGTAACCAGCGAGAGCTTGGAAAGAAGGATTCTTCTATATTCTGGAACAGACAGGCCGGTAGCGATCAGCATGATAACGAAGATCGATGCGTTGAATTTACCCAGAATGGCCGCCGTCATGGTAATTCCAAGTACGGCTGCCGAACCCACATGACGGGAACGCATGTGCCAGGCGAAAGCCAGGAAGGCCCAACCACATCCTGCTGTACCTGCGATGGAATGCGTCAGCGCTCGTTGAGATTCCCAGCCAATCTGCGGCACGAGAAACAGCCCCAGCATCGATGTGGATGCAACAATGCGCGAGAAACCGAGCAAACGCATTGCGCCAAACACGCTCAGGAACAAGCTTGCAAGCATGCCGAATTTGACGATTTGCAGCGTCAGCATTGAGGTGCCAAGCACCGAGGCGGCGATATTTGTTATCCATGTATAGAGCGGGGGCTGCGAGCCGCCATATCCCCAATCGAGATAGCCGATATTGGCGAGCTGCTCGGCATCATCAAGGCCAGCACCATTTGATACAAGCGTGACAAAAACTGCCTGGAAGGCGAAATAGCAAAGGACAAAAAGCACTGCCGCCGGCAGACCGAAGGTATTTTTTTCGGCTGAAGGTGCCGTTATTGGTCTTGTTGTATTCAAAATCTATTGGCCCCAGAAAGAATTAGGTTTTGTTCGGCTAGCAAGCAGCGGCTAGCTTTCACAGGATTGTGGCCTTAATTCAATCGCAGCAGCTAATTCTTATGCAAAAATCACGGATAAGTTATAATTATAACAACGGCAAAAACCGCGCTGCCTCGTCAGGTGCACGGTCTTGCCAAAAACGCATGGCGTTCCCGCCAAACAATACACAGGCGGGAGAGACTGAAGCTCCGGTACGCAGTACCAGATCCGGAGCAACGAGAGGGTTTGACCCGTCTCTTGCTCCCTTTTAGCGCAACATCGTTACCGGACGGTTATCAGATACTTAAGCAAATCTAAACAAAGCAAGTTTTTTCACTTTTCTGGAGAAAAACTCCTTAGAGCGGTTCCAGTTACGGTTGAAACGTCGGAACAGCTCTAAATCTTCGTGCATTTACCTCGGGCATAACGACATCGTATTTTTTACCCAGAAGTTTTAGTCCCCCGCTTTGGTTGCGCGTAGAAAATTGATAATGCCCGAAAAATCTTCTCCGCCATGGCCGTCACTGTCGAAGCGGCTGTAAAGTTCTTCCGCATGTGCTCCCAACGGTGTTGCTGCGCCAGCACTTTTAGCGGCTTCCTGCGAAAGCTTCAGGTCTTTCAACATCAGAGCTGCTGCAAATCCGGGTTTGTAATCACGATTGGCGGGCGAAGTTGGCACTGGGCCCGGTACTGGGCAGTAGGTGGTCAGGGACCAGCATTGGCCGGAGGATGTTGAGGCTACATCGAACAGCGCCTGATGAGAGAGGCCCAGTTTTTCGGCCAGTACAAACGCCTCACTGACGCCAATCATGGAAATGCCCAGAATCATGTTGTTACAGATTTTCGCGGACTGTCCCGCACCATCGCCACCGCAATGGACGATTTTGCCGGCCATAGGCTTGAGAATTGGCTCTGCTTTGCCAAATGCGTCATCGCTGCCGCCCGCCATGAAGGTGAGCGTGCCTGCGGCAGCGCCGCCTGTCCCGCCAGATACAGGCGCGTCGATCGAAAGGTGACCGTATCTGGTCGCGATCTCGTGTGCCTTGCGCGCCGAATCAACATCGATTGTCGAGCAATCGATGAAAACTGAATCTTTTCTGGCTTTAGGCGCGATGTCTTCATAAACCGAAAGAACATGTCTACCTGCGGGCAGCATGGTGATGACTGCATCCGTATCGCTGACAGCGTCCGCAGCACTTGCAGCAATCTGGAGCCCGTTGGCTTTCGCTTCCTCAAGATGAGCAGGCAATAAATCGAAACCTATGACCTTATGCCCGGCTTTTACCAGATTGGCGGCCATTGGGCCGCCCATATTGCCGAGGCCGATAAATGCGATAGTGGCCATGATTTTCTCCCATTCAATATGTGTATCAGCGTCCGATCAGCTGGCGTGCAATGATGACGCGCATAATCTCGTTTGTACCTTCAAGGATCTGGTGAACGCGCAGATCGCGGACAAGCTTTTCGATGCCGTAATCGTGCAGATAGCCGTAGCCGCCAAGAAGTTGTAAAGCGTCGTTGGCGACATCAAAACCTGTGTCTGTCACAAAACGCTTGGCCATAGCAGACCACTTGCCTGCGTCGTGGGTTTTGCGGTCGAGCTTGCTTGTGGCCGTGTAAAGGAGCTGGCGTGCGGCCGAAAGCTCGGTTTCCATGTCGGCGAGGCGGAACTGCAAAGCCTGAAAACGATCAATCGTCTGGCCGAAAGCTTTGCGCTGCCCGCAATACTCCAGCGCTTTGTTAAGTGCTGATTGCGCACCGCCCATTGAACATGCGGCGATGTTCAGCCTTCCGCCATCAAGTCCGGCCATTGCAATCTTGAAGCCGGTACCTTCGTCGCCCAAACGATTGGCAACTGGAACGCGGCAATTGTCGAAAATGACTGTGCGAGTTGGCTGCATATTCCAGCCCATCTTGTGCTCATTGGCTCCAAAAGACAGTCCGGGTGCATCTTTCGGCACAACGAGAGTAGAAATTCCTTTTGGGCCGTCCTCGCCGGTACGCACCATGGTAACGTAAAGATCAGTCGCGCCAGCTCCAGAAATGAATTGCTTGGTTCCGTTGATGACATAGTGTTCGCCATCACGCTCAGCGCGCGTACGAAGGGCTGCCGCGTCGGAACCGGAGCCAGGCTCGGTAAGACAGTAGCTTGCGAGGGTTTCCATAGATGTCAGTTTGGGCAGGAACATCTGGCGTTGGTTTTCATCGCCAAATGTGTCGATCATCCACGCAGCCATATTGTGAATGGAAATAAACGCCGAAAAAGCCGGACAGGCTTCGGCCAGTGCCTCAAAAATAAGGACTGCATCCGAGCGCTTGAGCGCTGAGCCGCCGACATCGTCGCGCACATAAATACCACCCATCCCCAGTGGGCCGGTTTCTTTAATGACATCTATCGGAAAGTGTTTGTCGCGATCCCACTGCAGCGCGTGAGGCGCTACAAAATCGGCAGCAAAACCACGCGCCATCTCTTGAATAGCGAGTTGGTCTTCGTTGAGTTCGAATTGATTCTGGTCCGCCGTATCCATGGTTTCCTCCCTATGAGCACCGCGCCTCCTAGCCCGACTAGATCACAATGGCGCGTTGCTGCCAACGCTCCATTGGAATAATGTTGCTCACTTTTGTAATAATCGGATGCGCATTTTTGCATATAAGCTTGCGGAAAGGTGCAGCGATTGCCAGTCGCAGAAACTTGGGATAGGCACGGGACATGACACGCGCGATCATGTTTCAGGGAACGGGTTCGGATGTCGGCAAAAGCGTGCTTGTTGCGGGTCTTTGCCGGGTTGCCCGCAATCGCGGACTGAAAGTCCGGCCATTTAAACCGCAAAATATGTCCAACAATGCAGCCGTCAGTGACGATGGCGGCGAAATTGGCCGCGCGCAGTGGCTGCAGGCATTGGCTTGCGGTGTGCCATCATCTTTTCATATGAATCCGGTTCT
Source organism: Brucella pituitosa (assembly GCF_965577835.1). Lineage (NCBI taxonomy): Bacteria > Pseudomonadati > Pseudomonadota > Alphaproteobacteria > Hyphomicrobiales > Brucellaceae > Brucella > Brucella pituitosa. Next base: position 481,173 of record NZ_OZ264092.1, on the reverse strand, counting down.
TTTGAAGCCGCAAACCGATATGGGCAGTCAGGTGATTGTTCAGGGGCAAGTGCGGGGAGAGGCCCGCGGGCGCTATTATCAGCAGTTGAAGCCGCAACTTATGGCGGCGGTGATGGAATCTTTTGGCATTGTCAGTGACGGCGCTGATCTTGTACTGATCGAAGGAGCCGGTTCGCCTGCAGAGATCAATCTGCGCGCTGGCGACATTGCCAATATGGGCTTTGCCACCCAGGCCAATGTGCCGGTGGTGCTGGTGGGAGATATTGACCGGGGCGGTGTTATTGCATCGCTGGTCGGTACGCACACAATTTTGTCGGAAGAAGATCGCGCGATGGTGCGTGGTTTTCTTATCAATAAGTTTCGCGGTGATATTTCGCTGTTTGATGATGGCTTGACTGCGATCACAGACTTCACGGGTTGGCGGTCTTTCGGCGTCGTTCCGTGGCTCAAAGCAGTTTCACGTTTGCCTGCAGAAGATTCGGTCGTGCTGGAGCGGGCAACGCGCGGTGATGCCAAAGCTTTAAAAGTGGCAGTACCAATGCTGCCGCGTATAGCAAATTTTGATGATCTCGATCCATTGAAAACAGAGCGCCAAGTCGAGGTCGTCATGGTTCCACCGGGGCAGCCATTGCCACATGATGCGGGCCTTGTCGTTCTGCCGGGAACCAAATCCACGATAGCTGATCTGATTGCCTTCCGTGAAAACGGTTGGGAGCGAGATTTACGGGCCCATGTGCGGCGCGGCGGGCATGTGCTTGGCATTTGTGGTGGGTTTCAGATGCTCGGAAGCCGCATCAGTGATCCTGAAGGCATCGAAGGGCAGGTTCACGAGATTGAAGGACTTGGATTGCTCGACGTTGAGACTGTGATGGAGCCGGAGAAAGTTGTGCGTAACGTCGCGGCCCGCTCGGTGCTCTTTGATACAGCTCTTGAAGGTTATGAAATTCACATCGGTCGCACTGGGGGGGCAGATGTTATTCGCCCGTTTGCCCGCATTGGCGATCATGATGATGGAGCCATGTCAGCGAATGGCCGGATCATAGGGACATATCTGCATGGTGTTTTTGGAGCAGATGATTTTCGGCAGCATTTTCTCGCAGCACTCGGCGTAAGCAGCTCAGGCGGGAATTATCGTGCTGGCATCGAAGCGGCACTTGATGAGTTGGCTGAAGGTTTGGAAAGCTGTCTGCATATCGACGATCTATTTAGTTTGTCCTAATTTTAAATCAGACGTTATGAAACCCCAAAGAATTTATTGCAAAAATCATTCCGTAATAAATTATTTCTAGCAATTTTTGCGACAGAATTTATTGCGATTTATAGTTTAGTATTTATGTCTTAAATATAGAATAATATTTACTTGAATTGATATTTTATTTGTATTGTTTTTAGAGGTAATTGTGAAGTCTGATTCAATTTTATTAGAAAATACTAATAATAATTATACGGATTTGAATAAGAGGTTTTTGTATTTTTCTATTGCCTTCACAGGTGTATTTATAATTTTTCCGCAAATTGATCTTGCTGTATCAAGATATTTTTTTAGTTCAGGTTCTTTCTTTATTTCTGAGAATTTTTTTTGGACTTCTCTAAGAGATATGCATCGGTCAAGTCAGTGGTTTTTTTTGATCGCTGTGTTGGTCTTGCCGGTATTGTATGCGGTGTGGCGATGCCCGCTTCCTTCAATTGCACCGCATAAAATTCTCTATGTCAGTTTGACCTTTATCCTTGGGTCGGGGGCCTTGGTTCAAGGCTTGAAGATACTCATAGGGAGAGCGCGGCCAAGGCATTTGATCGAGTTTGGCGGTTTGTCCGATTTTACGCCTGCATGGCAATTGGCGGGCATATGTCGCAACAACTGCTCATTTCCATCAGGAGAATCGTCTGCAGCAGCAGTGATGTTATCTCTGCTCGTTTTTGTTCCTGCCCGCAGACGTAAGGTTGCCGCGCTTATCCTTGTACCATTGTTGGTGCTCATTTCGTTGAATCGTGTGTTTATGGGTGCGCATTTTCTATCGGATGTGGTTATTGCCTGGACGCTGATCGTTGGTCTTATGCTTTGGCTGCGGCCTAGAGTTTTGCGTAATGCGGATGCAATTGACAACTGGGTAAGGCTTCGAGGGGAGGCTGCCCGCAAGCGTCTATACCCGATAGGCTGATTGACGCCGCATTGGCGAAGGCCTAGTGTCGATTTATGCAACAGGTTTTGCCGGGACGAAGCCCCGGCGATACCAAAAGGGAATGCGACGGACGGACCCAATCCGGGCGTCTTTATCGCAGCCGACCCCGCGACTGTAGAGCGGAGAGGGATGAGGCAAGCCGGTTAACCGGCAGCCACTGGAAACCATCAGCGTTTCTGGGAAGGCAGCTTCAGACCCTGCGACCCGTGAGCCAGGAGACCTGCCTGTTGCGTGAAGGGCATTATGCCCGCACCTGATGGGAGGTTTTCCCTGCTGCCTGCACGGAGGTTGTCATGGCTGCGCATAAAGAAAATTCACTTTCAACTACACTCCCTCTGCCACTTGCTGCCCGTCTTGGTACTGCGGTGGTTTCGCTCATGCTCGGCGCTTTCCTGATCTACGGCGTCGGTCTCGCGCATTCGGATACGCTGCATGATTCGGCGCATGACACGCGTCACTCTTACGGTTTTCCTTGTCACTGAGCAGTTAAAGCGTCTGTTTTAGGATTTGGTGCTTTGCAGCGCCCGATGGTGAATGGCCGTCGGCGCGAGTTTTTTGTTGAGGGACAAGAATGTTGATCCGTTATCTTCTGGCCACGCTTGCTGCTGGCCTTCTGGCAGGGCTTCTCGTGACGCCTGCCATGTATTTGAAAACTGTTCCGCTCATCATTCAGGCGGAAACTTATGAAGACGCTGGCGGCGGTCACAGCCATGGTGAAGCAGAAGCTGCCGCGCCACATGATCATGCCGCTGCTGCAACTGCTGCTAGTGAAGGTGAAGAAGCTGGAGCCGAACTGCCGTTTGGTCGTCTTGGCAATACATTGCTTGCCAATCTCGTGGCCGGTGCAGGTTTTGCGCTTCTGCTCGGCGGTGTAGCGTTGCTGCTCGGTCGTCGCATCACCCCGCAGAACGGTATTCTCTGGGGTATGGCTGGTTTCTTTACGGTCGCTTTCCTGCCAGCTTTAGGGCTTTCGCCGGAATTGCCTGCGATGCCCGCTGCGGATTTGGCTGAACGTCAGCTTTGGTGGCTTTCCACGGTGGTCTTGAGCGGTGTTGGTATTTATCTGCTGGTTCTGCGTGGAGAAGTGGTTTCCAAGATCCTTGGTCTGGTGCTGATCGTTGCACCACATCTTTATGGCGCGCCGCATCCGGAAGATATTTCCTCGCCAATTCCATCGCTGCTGGCCTCGCAATATGCTGTCGCATCTCTGGCAACCAACCTCTTTATGTGGGCTGTGATCGGTCTGGCACTAGGCTGGTTCATTCAGACTTACGCAAAGTCGGAAGTGGAAGGCTGATAGGAATGGCTTCGTCAGGAAAAATTACATTCGTTCTCGGCGGAGCCCGTTCCGGTAAGTCGTCTTATGCAGAGAAACTGGTTGAAGACTCAGGACTTCAGCCAGTCTATCTGGCAACTGGACGCGCATTCGACGAGGAAATGGAAAGCCGCATCTCCATTCATCGCCATCGTCGCGGAAGCGAATGGCAGACGGTGGAGGAACCGCTTGATCTTGTTGGAATGCTCGAAAAACATGCAAGGCATGACCGCTTTGTGCTGGTCGATTGCCTGACACTCTGGATCACCAATCTGATGATGGCAGAGCAGAATATCGCTGCTGAAACTAAGACACTGATAGCGGCGTTGCGCCAGCTTTCAGGTCCGGTTGTATTCGTTTCGAACGAAGTTGGACTTGGCATTGTGCCGGAAAATCGGATGGCGCGGGAGTTTCGCGATCATGCCGGTTTTTTGCATCAGGCCGTGGCATCAGTGGCGGATGAAGTTTATTTCATGGCGGCAGGTCTGTCGCTCAAAATGAAGGGATAATTCGATGCAGGGACAAAAGATTCCAGCGACCGTGATCACCGGCTTTTTAGGTTCGGGCAAGACCACGATGATCCGCAATTTGCTGGAAAACGCCAATGGCAAACGTATTGCGCTCATCATCAATGAGTTCGGCGATCTGGGCGTCGATGGCGGAATTCTGAAAGGTTGTGGTATCGAAAGCTGCCGTGAGGAAGACGTGATTGAACTCAACAATGGTTGCATTTGCTGCACTGTTGCCGATGATTTCATTCCGACCATGACCAAGCTTCTCGACCGTGCGGATCGTCCTGATCATATCGTGATTGAAACGTCGGGTCTGGCGCTGCCACAGCCCCTGGTCGCAGCCTTCAACTGGCCTGAAATCAAGACGCAGGTTACGGTTGACGGCGTGGTGACTGTGATTGATGCAGCCGCCGTTGCTGAAGGTCGTTTTGCCGATGATCACGACAAGGTGGATGCACAGCGCGCAGCGGACGAATCTCTTGATCATGAAAGCCCTTTAGAAGAACTTTTTGAGGATCAGATTCATGCGGCCGACCTTATCGTTCTGAATAAGGCCGATCTCGTTGATCCATCGAAACTCGATATCGTGAAGGCCGATGTGGCTGAACGCTCAACACGCCGCGTCAATATGGTGTCGGCAAGTTTTGGCAAGCTTGGTGCCGATGTACTGCTCGGTCTTGGCGTGGGTACGGAAGACGATATTGCCAACCGCAAGTCGCATCATGAAATCCATCATGCTGATGGCCATGAGCATGATCACGACGAGTTTGAAAGCTTTGTTGTTGAAGCAGGCTCTGTTGCCGATCCGAAGGCATTTACCGAGAAGCTTATGGCCGTGATTGCGGAACATGATGTTCTGCGTCTCAAGGGCTTTGTCGACGTACCGGGTAAGCCGATGCGTCTGGTTGTGCAGGCCGTTGGTCCGCGTATTGAGCATTATTTCGACCGCCCATGGGGCAAAGATGAAGTGCGCAATACGCGCCTTGTCGTCATTGGTCTGCATGAGATCGATGAGCAGGCAATCACCAAAGCCGTGAAAGACGCTGTTTCGTAATGCACTTATTGCTTGCCCAGAAAGGAACGATCAGCGACGGCAACGAGGCCATCGATCTTGGCCAGACGCCGGGCGAAATATTGTTCCTTTCCGCTGCTGACACCGAATTGGCCAGCCTTGCCCAAGCTCATAAGCTTGTGCAGGGCGGGCCAAGTCTGAGGCCAAGTCTAAGGCTCGCCAATTTTCTAAGCCTTACCCATCCGATGTCAGTGGATACCTATGTGGAGCGCACGGCACGTCACGCGAAGCTGATCGTGGTGCGTATCATTGGTGGTGAAACCTACTGGCCTTATGGGCTTGAGGCACTGCATGCTTCTGCGCTTGCGCATGGGGCAAAGATAGCCGTGCTGCCGGGCGACGACAAACCTGATCATGGTCTGGACAGATTTTCCAATGTGCCTGTCAGCGAGCGCGAGGCACTTTGGCATTATCTGATCGAAGGCGGAGCGGCGAATACGAGCGCTTTCCTCAGCTATTGCGCTGCAATGATTTCTGGTTTGGAAAAGCCGGAAGAAGCCACGCCCCTATTGAAGGCTGGTTTGTGGTGGCCGGGTGATGCGGTGTCGTCGCTTGATAGTATTAAAAATCATTGGCCGAACGCAGACGCGCCAGTTGCTGCAATAATCTTCTATCGTGCTCTTGTGCAAAGCGGTCAGACGCAACCGGTAGAAGCGTTGATTGATGGCTTGAAGACTCAGGGTCTCAACCCGCTGCCGGTTTTTGTTTCAAGTCTCAAGGACCGGCTTTCCGCTGCCGTAGTCGACGGTGTGTTTGAAGATTGCACACCGGATATCGTGCTGAATGCTACCGGTTTTGCTATTTCCTCACCAGGAGCAGAACGCAAACCGACTGTGCTGGATAAACGCGGCAACATGGTTCTGCAGGTGATTTTCTCAGGCACGCCGAAGGCTGTATGGGAAACATCACAGCAGGGTCTGCTCGCGCGTGATCTTGCGATGAATGTGGCACTTCCGGAAGTCGACGGGCGTGTGCTGTCTCGCGCTGTGTCGTTCAAATCGGCAAAGCAGTTTGATGCTTCCGTTGAAGCCAATATCGTTACTCATGAGCCGGATGACGGCCGCGTGGCTTTTGTGGCAAAGCTTGCCGCGCGTTGGGTGCGGCTGAGGCGCAAGAAATCGCCGGAGCGTCGTGTTGCGCTGATCCTTGCCAATTATCCAAATCGCGACGGGCGGCTAGGCAATGGCGTTGGGCTCGATACGCCAGCCGGTACTGTCGAAGTGCTGCGCGCCATGAAAGGTGAGGGCTATGTAGTCGGTGATATTCCAGCCGATAGCGATGCCCTGATGCGCCAACTTATGGCTGGGCCAACCAATGCCGCACGCGATGGACGCGAAATCCGCGAAATCATTTCCCTGAATCAATACAAGCGCTTCTTTGAAATGCTTCCCAGTGTGATTCAAGGTGAAGTGAACGCACGCTGGGGTGCTCCGGAGAACGATCCTTATTTTGCGAACGAGCTTGATGCCTTCGCATTGCCGCTTATGCACTTTGGTGAAACGCATGTCGGTATTCAGCCTGCGCGCGGGTACAATATCGATCCGAAAGAAACCTATCACTCGCCTGATCTGGTGCCGCCGCACGGCTATATCGCCTTCTACGCTTACTTGCGTGATGTGGCAGAGGTCGATGCCATTGTGCATATGGGCAAGCATGGCAATCTGGAATGGCTGCCCGGCAAAGCGCTAGCGCTATCGGAAAATTGCTATCCCGAAGCGGTCTTCGGGCCCACACCGCATGTCTATCCTTTCATCGTCAATGATCCGGGTGAGGGTACGCAGGCCAAGCGCCGTGCGGGTGCTGTGATCATTGATCATCTGACGCCGCCGCTGACACGTGCGGAAAGCTACGGCCCCCTCAAAGATCTCGAAGCGCTGGTCGATGAATATTACGAGGCGTCGGGTGTTGATCCGCGCCGCCTGTTGCGGCTCAAAGGTCAGATACTCGATCTGGTGCGCGATATCGGTCTTGATCGTGATGCGGGCATCCATGCCCATGACGATGAAGACATGGCGCTGCAAAAGCTCGATGCATATCTCTGCGATCTCAAGGAAATGCAGATCCGTGATGGCCTGCATATTTTTGGACTGGCGCCCGAGGGGCGATTGCTCACCGATCTGCTGGTCGCACTTGCACGCGTTCCGCGCGGCATTCCTGTTTCGCTGGGTGGTCTGCCCGGCGATCAGAGCCTGCAACGGGCTATCGCCAGAGATGCGGGGCTTGGTGATGAGTTCGATCCGCTCGATTGTGCAATGGCTGATCCGTGGGTCGGGCCGAAGCCTCAATTGCTTAATGCTGTAAGTCCGGCAAGCTGGCGCATTGTCGGCGATACGGTTGAACGGATCGAATTGCTTGCGGCGCAATTTGTTGAAGGCTCGGCGAATTGCCCTAATGATTGGGTACAGACAACTGCTGTGCTGCAATCCATCAATGAACATTTGCGGCCCATGGTGACATCATGCGGACCTTCGGAGATTGAAGGCTTTCTATCGGCCATTTCGGGGCGCTTCGTTCCGCCGGGACCGTCCGGTGCGCCAACACGCGGTCGTCCTGATGTTCTGCCGACTGGACGCAATTTCTTCTCGACAGATAGCCGTGCTGTGCCGACACCGGCAGCGTGGGAGCTGGGTTGTAAATCAGCTGAACTGCTGATTACGCGTTACACGCAGGATCATGGCGAGTGGCCAACCTCGTTCGGTTTGACTGCATGGGGTACATCCAACATGCGCACGGGCGGCGACGATATTGCACAGGCCCTGGCGCTCATCGGCGTGAAGCCGGTTTGGGATATGGCTTCACGTCGGGTCACGGGCTACGAGATCGTGCCAATCGCTAAGCTTGGTCGCCCGCGTGTGGATGTGACTTTGCGCATCTCCGGCTTTTTCCGCGATGCCTTCCCGGAACAGATTGCTCTGTTTGACAAAGCTGTTCGCGCTATCGGTGCACTTGATGAAGATGCAGAAGACAATCCTATCGCTGCGCGGATAAAAACGGAGCGAGAGCGGTTGATTGCAAGCGGCGCAGATGAAAAGACCGCCGAACGCCGTGCCGGTTATCGCGTATTCGGCTCAAAACCCGGCGCCTATGGCGCAGGTTTGCAAGCTCTTATCGATGAAAAAGGCTGGGCCGGTCGTAATGATCTTGCCGAAGCATGGCTTGTCTGGGGCGGCTATGCCTATGGCGCTGGCGAGGAAGGGCAGGCCGAGCGCGGACTTCTTGAAGAGCGGCTTCGTTCCGTGCAGGCCGTGGTGCAGAATCAGGATAATCGCGAGCATGATCTGCTCGATAGCGACGACTATTACCAGTTTGAAGGCGGCATGGCCGCAACCGTCGAGAAGCTGACTGGCTCAATGCCGGAGGTTTATCACAATGACCATTCGCGGCCTGAAAAGCCGGTGATCCGCACGCTGGAAGAAGAGCTTTCGCGTGTGGTGCGTGGACGCGCCGCGAATCCCAAATGGATCGCTGGCGTGATGCGTCATGGCTATAAGGGCGCAGCTGAAATTGCGGCTACTGTTGATTATCTCTTTGCCTTTGCGGCCACGACCGGCAAAGTCGGCAATCATCATTTCGAGGTGGTCTATCAGGCTTATATCGCTGATAAGGCGGTGCATGATTTCATGCTTGATAAAAACCCCGCTGCACTGAGCGAAAGCGCATCGAAGCTCTATGAGGCCATCGAGCGTGGCTTCTGGGCGCCGCGTTCCAATTCAGCACGTTTTGAGCTGGAAAATCTTATGAAACTGATTCCGGGCGCTTGATCCCGAAAAGTTGCAGACTTTTCGGATAAGATCACGCGTTAACAAGGAGGCATTAAATGGCTGAGAAATCTGCAAAACTTCTTTCGATGACGGAAGAGGAACTGAATGCCCGCCACGCGGATAAAATGCGCAAGAAGAAGGTCGCACGCGACAAGATACAAGCCACCAAGACCGAGGAAAAAGGGCTTGTGATTGTCAATACCGGCAAGGGCAAGGGCAAGTCGACCGCAGGTTTCGGCATGGTTTTCCGCGCGCTCGGTCATGGTATGAAGATTGGTATTGTTCAGTTTGTCAAAGGTTCATGGGATACTGGCGAACGTTGGGTGCTGGAGAAATTTCCCGAACAGGTGACGATTTCTGCACTTGGCGAAGGCTTCACCTGGGAAACGCAGGACCGTGCCCGCGACATTGAAATGGCGCGCGGTGCCTGGGAGCAGGCCAAGGCGATGATCATGGACGAGAGCTATGACATGGTGCTGTGCGACGAGCTCAACATCGTGCTGCGCTATGATTATCTGCCCGTCGAGGAAGTGATAGAAGTACTAAACGCCAAGCCGGAAATGAAGCATGTCATCATTACCGGCCGCAATGCCAAGGATGAACTTATCGAAGCCGCAGACCTTGTCACCGAGATGGAAATGATCAAACATCCTTTCCGTTCGGGCGTGAGAGCACAAAAGGGTATCGAGTTCTGATCATGGTGGCGAGCTGGCAATTCTGGGCATTGATGTCGGCGGTCTTCGCCGCCCTGACCGCGATTTTTGCGAAAATTGGTATTCAGGGCATCAATTCAGACTTTGCTACGCTGGTCCGCACGCTGGTCATTATCGGTGCATTGTGCCTGTTCCTGACCATCACCGGGCAATGGCAAAGGCCGGGCGATATTTCCGCAAGATCATGGCTGTTTCTTGTGCTGTCGGGCCTTGCCACCGGGGCGTCGTGGCTGGCTTATTTTCGCGCGTTGCAGATTGGCGATGCGGCGCGCGTTGCCCCCGTCGACAAGCTTTCGGTGGTGCTGGTGGCCTTGTTTGGTGCAGCATTTCTCGGCGAGCGCATGTCTGCCATCAACTGGTTTGGCATTGTGCTGATTGGCTGTGGCGTGGTGCTGGTGGCGTTGCGTGTTTAAAAACCAATCCACTGGCGTAGCGGATTGGTTCCGTCCATCAGCAGACGAACCGCGAGTGCCAAACTAACAACAATCAGCAACGGCTTGATGATGCGGGAGCCGATCTTCATGGCAAGGCTTGCGCCGATCTGCGCGCCTATGAACTGCGCGATGCCCATGCAGATGCCGATTTTCCAGTTGATGACGCCAACAAGCGCAAAAGTGGCGAAACCCCCGACATTGGACGCGCAGTTGAGCAACTTGGTGTGGGCCGTAGCTTTCAGGACGCCGAAACCTGCCAGCGCGACAAAAGCTAGCATGAAGAATGAGCCGGTGCCGGGACCGAACAGGCCGTCATAAAAGCCGATCAGCGGAACGATTGTGACGCCAAACAGAAATGGACCGATGCGGCGGGTGCGGTCAACGTCGCCAAGGCTTGGCTTCACGGCAAAATAGACGGCAATTGCAATGAGAAGCATTGGCAGTGCTGCGCGCATAATATCGACCGGTAGCACAGTCGCCAGCAACGCGCCAAATACAGAACCGATGAGCGAAGCGAGCGCTTCCGGCCATTGTTCTTTGATATTCACATGGCCTTTGCGAGCATAGGCGATTGTTGCGGAGGAAGAACCGAAAAGCCCTTGCAGCTTGTTTGTACCGAGCGCCTCCACTGGGGGAATGCCCGCAAGAAGCAGAGCGGGGATTGTAATCATTCCGCCGCCACCCGCGATGGAATCAATGATCCCGGCAATGAAAGCGGCCATAGTCAGAAGGAGCGTTAAGGTGTCGAAGAATTCAAGCATGGAGGGGGATTCCGGGATGAGATGGCGCAACATAGAGCAGACAGTCCCGTTACGCCAGCCGGGGTGCGACTTAGAGTATTTCTGGATTAAGTTTACTCATTTTGTTTGACGCAGATCTTGGTCCGAAAACCGGTTCCTACTTTTCGGGATTTGCTCCAGGCGCTTCCGAAAATCCTTAGCTGTTGCATTGTGGCGCTTGCGTTGTTTACTGGTTAGGGCATCATTGGAAAAAGTTGCTAACACAACACAGGAGAGGGTAGCCCATGAGTGAAAGCATTTTCGAACGCATCTCTGCGTTTCTCAGCAAAAAAAGCGCTGTGCAGCGTGTTGCCGAAGATCCGGCCCTCGCTTCGGAATTGCTTCTCCTGCTTCATGTGGTCTTCGCAGACGGCGACCGTCACCCGGCTGAAATTGCTGCTTTCAAAGCGATTGCTTCAGAGAGCTTTGGGATTTCGGCAGAGGAATTGCCAGAAGTGACTGAGTATCTGAAGGATTTCGGATATGAAACCACGACGAAGCAGGCAGCCAGCATGTTGGCTGAAATGGCACCTGAGCGCCGTGCTTCCTTGCTGCGCGATTTGATGAGAGTTGCTTGCGCGGATAACCATATCGATCAGTCTGAAACCGCAATGATCAAGCGTATCGCTGATGTGCTCGGCGTAACGGCTGACGATTTGCGTCAGGCACAGCAAGCATCGCCCTGTGGTCTCTGACGCAACGCGCATTGTTTTGGGTATGGGCAGCTCCTCAAGCGTGTACCTTGAGGAGCTTGTTTCATTGGCGGATAAGGTGCTCGCGGGTGCGGGTGTTATAAAGCCCGATATGATCGCAACACTGGACACGAAACAAGGTGAGCCGGTCTGGCTGGCTCTTGCCGAGCATTATGGGTGCAGCTTGCGCTTCTTTGCTGCGGAACGGCTTGAGCAGGAAACATTTCGCATCAAGAACCCGTCGGAGGCGGTTTTCGCAACAATCGGTTGTCATGGTGTCGCGGAATCTGCCGCGCTGGCGGCAGCAGGACCGGCAGCTTTTCTAAGGGTAGAAAAGACTTTGGGTGGTCGTGTCACCGCAGCATTGGCGGTGACACGAGTTTGATTATTGGGCCGTTTCAGTTTTGCGGCGTTGCACAATGTAAGTTGCAATGGTCGCAAAGATTAGCAGTAGAGCCGTGGCTACGATCACTGCGACATAAGCATTCTCAAAAGAGGATGCGGCAAGTTTGGTCAATAGGCTGGCATCTTCCGGCGGCAATGATTGCGCTGCCAGCAATGCTTCATCAAGACTGTCACGAGCAATGATCGGGATATTCCGTCCCGCCGGTAGCACGAGGCTTGCCGTGTAGAAGGCCGACAGGATGGTGCCGAAAATCGTTACACCCAGCGCATTGCCAAGTTCGAATGATACTTCCTCGACAGACGCTGCCATGCCAGCCTTCTCTGCAGGCGCATTTCCCATGATCGAGGACGATGCGCCCGTCATCGCACAGCCAACACCAAAGCCGAGCACTGCCAGTCCCGCAAGATAGAACGGGGCAGAGAGCTTATAGGTCAGAATGTAGATCACGACGCCAAGCGCTGTAATTGCGAGCGATGCCCATAGCACCTTGCCTGCGCCAAGGCGCGGCAATTGCATGCCAGCGATTGGACCAGCAACGAATGCAGCCAGCGGGATAGGCAGGATTACAAGACCGGCCTGCAAAGGTGACATGCCTTCGATCAACTGCATGCGCTGGCTGAAAACAAGTTCCATACCGGTCATGGATCCTGATGCGACAAGGGCTGCAAACACGCCCATTGAGAACAGTCTCGTCTTGAACAGCGAGAAATCGATGAGCGGTTCAGTGCTTGCAAGCTGCCTGCGGACGAAGATCGTCGTGGCAATAAGGCCGATGACGAGCACCACTGCGAAAATGGTCATGGATGCATCGCGCTTGGCGAGTTCCTTGACGGCATAGGTGAGCGCGATCAGACCGATCATGATTTGGATCGAGCCGACGAGGTCCCATTTGCGTTTTGAGCCGAGTGGGCGGTTTTCAAGGTTGATGGCAGATAAAGCCAAAGCCACCAGAACAACTGGCACGTTGATCAGGAATACCGAACCCCACCAGAAATATTCAAGCAACACACCGCCCGCAACTGGACCGATTGCGGCACCGCCGGAAGCGATTGCGGCCCAAATACCAATAGCAAGTGAGCGTTCTTTCTCATCGGTGAAGGTGAGGCGGATGATCGACAATGTGGCAGGCATCATCATTGCGGCACCGCAGGCAAGGAATGCACGGGCTGCGATCAAGATTTCAGGATTGGGCGAATAGGCTGCGCAAAGCGACGCAAGGCCAAACACGGCCAGACCATTCATGAACATGCGCTTGTGGCCGAGCTTATCGCCCAGTGTGCCGAGGCCCGGCAGAAGACCTGCCACAACCAGCGGATAAATATTCATGATCCAGAGCTTTTCCGAAGCGCTGGCTGCCAGATCATGGGTGAGACGTGGCAATGCCGTGTAGAGGACCGTCATATCCACAACGATCAGGAACAACGCGCTGGAAACGATTGCGAGAACGAGCCAGCGATTTTGCGGCAACATCGAATTATACCTTTTCAATACGAGCGTATTCAAACTTGTCAGGGTGGCTGACATAATATAAATCCGTTCGTATGGAAAGTAAGAAATTGCAGAAAACTGGCCGTCCACGTTCGATTGATCGCGATCATGTGCTCGATATGGCCGAAAAAATCGTGACAGAAGGCGGGATCGTCGCGCTGACCATGGATGCCGTTGCGCAGGCCTCCGGTGTTACCAAGGGCGGCGTACAATATTGTTTCGGCAATAAGGACGGACTTCTGAAAGCGATGATCGAACGCTGGGGCGACCGGTTTGATGATCAGGTTACAGCGCGCAAGCAGAATAAAAGTGACGCGATTTCCCATATTGCTGCGCATATCGGCATAACCCGCCAAAGCAATGCTGAAGACGATTCCCGCTTCGCGGCGATGATGGCCAGCCTTATTCCAAATACTGAATATCTCAATGAAACCCGTATCTGGTATCGCAAGCAATGGGATGGTCTGGATGTGTCCACACCGGAAGGACGCAAAGCCCGCCTTGCTTTCATCGCCAATGAGGGCGCGTTTTTGCTCAGAAGCTTCAACTTCTTCGAACTAACGCAGGACGAATGGCAGTCGATCTTCAATGATATTGAAGGGCTTTTGCCCAAAAGCGCCTGAAAGCAATTGACTTGCCCGTTACCAAACAGGCATTCGGAATTCCTGAATTGAGGAAAAAAGCGTGACAGTTCATTTCATTGGAGCCGGTCCGGGTGCTGCCGATCTTATTACCGTGCGCGGTCTTCGATTGATCGAAAGCTGTCCGGTCTGCATCTATGCGGGGTCGCTGGTGCCGAAAGAAGTGGTTGCCTCAGCTCCAACAGATACGCTTCTGATCGATAGCTCCGCGCTTACGCTCAATGAAATTATCGCTGAAATCGAAGCGGCACATGCGAAAGGCTATGATGTTGCACGGGTGCATTCGGGCGATCCGTCGATATACGGCGCAATGGCTGAACAGATGCGCAGGCTCGATGCACTTGGGATTCCCTATGATGTGACGCCGGGTGTGCCAGCCTTTGTTGCGGCTGCGGCTGCCATGAAGCAGGAATTGACTATTCCAGAAATCAATCAGAGCATTATTCTCACTCGCACATCAGTGAAGTCGTCTGCCATGCCGGAAGGCGAAGACCTCGCAACGCTTGGCAAATCGGGTGCGACGCTGGTTATCCATCTTTCGATCCGCAATGTTGCGAAGATCAGAACCGAACTCACCCCACTTTATGGTGCGGATTGCCCTGTGGTGGTCGCTTACCGCGTGGGATGGTCGGATGAGCAGATTTTGCGTGGTACCTTGTCGGATATCGAGGCCAAGATTGAAGCGACTGATCTCAAACGCACCGCGATGATTTTCGTTGGCCGGGGACTTGATCCAAAGAATTTTCGGGATTCAGCGCTTTATCATGAAGCGCACAGCCATGTTGCGCGATCAAAGCTTGAGGGCTAAGCGGGTAAAAGCCATAGCTTCTTCTACTGTCGCAACAACGGTTTTTGCTGCGACTGGCGGACGGGCTATCATCATGACGGGAATGGCGAGATCGCGCGCAGCCTCGATTTTGGCATAAGATATGCTGCCACCCGAATTGCGGCTGATAATCAGACCGATTCTGCGTGCCGAGAGGAAATGCTTTTCAGATTCACAATTTCCCGGTTTTGCCAGAACAATTTCGCAATCTTGCGGCAGTTTTACGTGTGGCGGATCGATCATCCGGATGACAAAATGCACATCGTTCCGCTCTGCAAATGGTTCGATGTGTTGTCGTCCCAATGCGAGAAACACACACTCGTCTGCCGGGATTAAAGCGGCTGCCTGCGCTTCGCTTAGAATATCAATCCAGTTATCGCCACTCTGTTTTTGCCAGGTAGGGCGTTCCAGCCGCAGCAGCGGAATATCTGCTGCCTGAGAGGCTATAACTGCGTTTTGCGAAATACGCGTCGCATAGGGATGCGTTGCATCGATAATGAGGTCAATCTGTTCCGTGACGAGATAGTCCGCAAGACCTTCTGCGCCGCCGAAGCCACCAATTCGAACCGCGCCGTTGATTGCAGCGGGATTAGCCGTGCGGCCCGCCAATGATGTTATGGCATCGACGGGGAGGGGCTGTAATGCGAAAGCAAGCTTTGAAGCTTCCGCTGTGCCGCCAAGGATTAGTATCTTTGGCTTAGAGGCGGGCAAGAATCGTCCCCTTGCGGTCCGTTACGATAATTTCGACTTCAACGGGCGCGCCGCGCAAGGTTTCGAGTGCTGTTTCTTTGGCTTTCTGTGCAATTGGTGTCGCCATGTCGATGCCAATGCTTTGAGTCAATTCAAGCACTTCCATTGCCGTGTTGGCAAAAAGAATCCGGTCCTTCATGTCGTCTGGTGCGCCTGCTTTTTCGGCGATAGCCCAGAGAAAACCTTTGTCGACCTGCGAGCGCGAAGAATGAAGATCGAGTGCACCTTGCGCAAGCTTTGTAAGCTTGGCGAAGCCGCCTGCAATGGTGAGTTTATCGATTGGGTGTTCGCGCAGGTATTTGAGTACACCGCCTGCAAAGTCGCCCATGTCGAGAATGGCGAAGTCCGGTAAATCGTAAATGGCTTGCGCTGCATCTTCCGACGTTGAGCCTGTCGCACCCAGAACGTGTTTCTGCCCTGCCGCACGTGCGACATCAATGCCGCGATGGATCGAATGAATCCACGCCGAGCAGGAGAATGGATGAACGACGCCGGTTGTGCCGAGGATGGAAATGCCGCCAACGATACCAAGACGAGGGTTCCACGTCTTTTGTGCGATCTCCTCACCACCCGGAACTGAAATCGTAATGACGAGATCGGCTGGCAGGCCATATTCGGCGCAAATCTGCTCGCAGATTTCTGTCATCATGCGGCGCGGAACAGGATTGATTGCCGCTTCACCAGGAGGGATTTGCAGACCGGGCCGCGTAACGGTGCCAACACCTTCGCCTGCCTGAAATACAATGCCTGTGCCGGGAGGGGCGGGGAAAACAGTTGAAATGATCGTGGCACCATGAGTTACGTCCGGGTCGTCGCCCGCGTCCTTGACGATGCCTGCCATCGCATAGCCTTCGCCAAGGCCTTCATAAGCAAGCTGAAAATAGGGCACATCGCCTTTGGGCAGGATAATACCAACCGGGTCGGGGAATTCGCCGGTGATGAGCGCAGTCAGTGCTGCCTTGGTTGCGGCTGTGGCGCAGGCACCTGTGGTCCAGCCGCGACGTAAGGGTTCTTGTCCGCTATTTTGCGCTTTTTCCTTGCGGGCTGTAGTTTCGTCGTTCATGGATGCCTGCGGATTTATCTGGTGACACATTTCAAAATGACTGAAAATATTCAACCGAACATTACCCCATCTGGCACCGGCAGAATAGCTTTGCCTGCAATGGAGCCCGGACATGTCTGGTTGGTGGGCGCTGGGCCCGGCGATCCGGGTTTGCTAACGCTTCATGCGGTCAATGCCTTAGGTCAGGCGGATGTGATTGTCTATGATGCTCTAGTCGATGAATCGTGTCTTTCGCTGAGAAATGCCACGGCGACACTCGAATATGCCGGAAAACGCGGCGGCAAACCTTCACCGAAACAGCGTGATATTTCGTTGCGACTGGTTGAACTTGCCAAAGAGGGCAAGAAGGTTTTGCGCCTCAAGGGTGGGGATCCGTTTGTCTTCGGGCGCGGAGCCGAAGAAGCGCTGACGCTCGTTGAACATGGCGTTCCATTTCGCATTGTTCCGGGCATTACGGCGGGCATAGGTGGTCTTGCCTATGCAGGCATTGCTGCCACGCATCGCGATATCAACCAATCCGTCACCTTTCTGACAGGGCATGACGCAACCGGATTGGTGCCTGACCGCATTAATTGGGAGGGCATTGCACAGTCTTCTCCGGTTATTGTGATGTATATGGCGATGAAGCATATCGATCTTATCACATCGCGGCTGATGGCTGCCGGGCGCTCACCCGATGAGCCGGTAGCCTTTGTTTGTAATGCCAGCTTGCCGGAACAGGTGGTTCTGGAGACAACATTGGCACGCGCCGTTTCAGATGTGGAAGCGGCTGGCCTCAATCCGCCTGCAATCGTCGTTGTGGGTGAGGTGGTGCGGTTGCGCTCTGGCCTCGATTGGCTGGGCGCCGAGGGTGGACGGCAGCTCATAAGTGATCCGCTTCATCTCAATCAGAAAAAGCGTGGAGTGCAAAGCGCATGAATGGCTTTATGATTGCAGCCCCGGCATCGGGATCTGGTAAAACAACTATCACGCTTGGTCTGCTGCGGGCGCTCAAGCGTCGTGGTGTAGCACTTGCTCCAGTCAAGGCAGGGCCGGATTACATCGATCCCGCTTATCATAAGGCTGCGAGCGGAGCAGAATGCTTCAACCTCGATCCATGGGGTATGCGGCCTGAACTTATCAGTGCGCTTTCTTCGCGTATGACCGAAGGCGGTAAGCTGCTCGTCGTGGAAGGCATGATGGGCCTGTTCGACGGGGCCATGAATGGCAAAGGCTCGTCGGCTGATCTTGCAAAGGTGCTTGATCTGCCGGTGGTGCTGGTCGTGGATTGTGCAAAGCAGTCGCAGTCTATTGCAGCGCTTGTTTCTGGATTTAGCCAGTTTCGCAAGGATGTGTTGATAGCCGGTATTGTACTGAACCGTGTGGGCAGTGCGCGTCATGAAATGATGCTGCGCGAAGCATTGAAGCCGCTCGGCATTACCGTTCTGGGTGCGATCCCACGCGACGATGAACTCGTCTTGCCCGAGCGTCATCTGGGGCTTGTGCAGGCCGGTGAACATGCAGATCTGGAAAGATTTCTCGATCACGCAGCCGATGTTTTGGAGGCGCGGTTCGAATTTGCAGCACTTGCGCATATCTGGTCGGGGCCGAAGCGTCATACAGCGATGGCCAATGTGCCACGTCTCAAGCCATTGGGTGACCGCATTGCGGTGGCGCGTGATGACGCGTTTGCTTTTGCCTATACGCATCTTTTTGAAGGCTGGCGTAGGCGTGGGGCTGAGATTTCGTTCTTCTCGCCGCTGGCCGATGAAGCACCGGATGAAAATGCCGATGCGATTTATCTGCCCGGTGGGTATCCCGAACTTTTTGCGGGCAAACTGGCTTCTGCCAAAAAATTCCAGTCGGGCATGAGGGCTGCTGCATCAAAGGGTATCGTCATCTATGGCGAATGCGGTGGCTATATGGTGCTCGGTGACGCGCTGGAAGATGCTCAAGGCATGAGCCACCCGATGCTGGGACTTCTGCCGCTTGAGACAAGCTTCGCCAAAAGAAAGCTTCACCTTGGCTATCGGTCACTCGCACCACTGGCTGGTGCGCCCTGGCAAATGCCGCTCAAGGCACATGAATTTCACTATGCGACGATTGTGCGTGAAGGGGATGCCGAACGACTTTTCAAAGTACGCGATGCAATGGGCGAAGAGTGCGGTGAAGCCGGCCTGCGTGTTGGCTCTGTTTCCGGCTCATTCATGCATGTGATTGATTTCAGCGGAGAAGATGCGTGAACACGCATATTGAACATGGTGGTGCGCTGGATCGTGCTATGGCCCGATTTGGCGGGAAGGCGGAAGAGTGGCTCGACCTTTCAACGGGCATCAATCCTGAACACTTTCCTCTGCCGGATTTCACGCCAGCACTTTGGAACCGATTACCCGATGAGGGGCTTCTGAAGCGGGTTCTTGTCTCAGCACGGCGATATTACAACGTTGCCGATGATGCCTCTATTGTGGCCGCACCCGGAACCCAGTCGCTTATTCAGCTTATCCCGACGCTGGCCAAACCTTCTACCGTCGCTATTTTAAGCCCAACCTATCAGGAACATGCTGCATCTTTTGCGAGCGCGGGCTGGAACGTGGTCGAATGTGCGACGCTTGAAGATATTCCGCAAGATGCGCGCGTTGTCACAATCGTTAATCCGAACAATCCGGATGGGCGAATTATCGCGCGTCCTGATCTGCTTGAGTTGGCGATGACACTTGGCGAGCGTGGCGGTTTTCTCGTTGTTGATGAAGCCTTTGCTGATCCGCATGTCGAGGTGAGTGTTGCGGCCCAGGCTGCCACAGCACCGATGATTGTGCTGAAGTCTTTTGGCAAGTTTTTTGGTCTTGCAGGCGTCCGTCTTGGTTTCCTGCTTGCAAGCACGGAAATCGTGGAGGAAGTAACTAAGCGTCTTGGCCCATGGGCCGTGTCTGGACCTGCCTTGGCGATAGCCGAACATGCCTTTGAAGATGATACGGAATTACAAAGGTTTCGTGAAAGCATCGATTGGCGGCGGGCGGAACTCGCAACGGTTCTGACGCGATGCGGCTTGCGGGAAGTGGGTGGCACGGCACTCTTCACTTTGGTCGCGCACCGCGATTCTCATGCGATATATGATGCGCTTTGTGAAAAACACATTCTGGTGCGAAAATTCGCCTATGCGCCGCAATGGCTGCGCATTGGACTTGCTGCCGATCAAGCGGCCTTTGCGCGTCTTGAGCAGGCGTTGCGTGATATTCTGCGCTTGAAAGATTGATTCAGGGAAATCTGGCAAGGCTATGGAAATAAAGCTGATTGTTCTTTCATTAGCGCTTGTTCTGGATCGCGTCGTTGGCGACCCACCATTGCTTTGGCAAAGATTTCCGCACCCGGTCGTACTGTTTGGAAAAGCAATCAGCTGGGGTGAAAAGCGTTTCAACAACAATGAGCTTTCGGTTCAAACGCTGCGCCGCAATGGCATGTGGCTCACCATCGGACTGGTCGCCCTTTGCGTATTTATCGGACTGGCTATCGAAAATCTTCTACCGTTCCTCGGCTCGGCTGGCGCGCTGATTGAGATCGTCATCGTCGCGGTCTTTCTGGCACAAAAGAGCCTCGCCGATCACGTGAAGGCGGTGGCGAATGGTCTGCGTGAAGAGGGGATTGAAGGTGGCCGCAAAGCAGTTTCGATGATTGTTGGGCGCAACCCCGAACAGCTTGACGAAGGCGGAGTCAGTCGGGCGGCAGTTGAAAGCCTCGCTGAAAATGCGTCGGATGGCATTGTTGCGCCTGCGTTCTGGTTCCTCATCGGCGGATTGCCGGGCCTGTTTGCCTATAAGCTCATCAATACCGCCGATTCGATGATAGGTCACCTGAATGAACGCTATCGTCATTTTGGACGGTTCGCAGCGCGCCTTGATGACGTGGTGAACTATATTCCCGCGCGCCTGACCGGGTTGCTGGCTGCTCTGGCTGCTGCTTTCACTCATAATAAGGAGACGGGAAAGCGTGCATTTGCTGTGATGTGGCGCGATGCGCGTCTGCATCGTTCGCCCAATGCCGGCTGGCCGGAATCGGCGTTTGCTGGCGCACTTGGACTGGCACTTGCCGGTCCCCGCCAATATGGAACAGAGAAGGTCGAAGGACCTATGCTTAACAGCGACGGCAAGCGCGATGTGAATGCCGAAGATATTGACGCAGCAATTCAATTATTCTGGACATTGATGAGCCTGATGACAGGGATATTGATCGTCGCGAGCCTGATAGGGCTTATCAGTCAGCTGATATAAACTGCGTTCCATCAAAGCGTTGCAGACGATTTGGATTGTCTGTGCGCGTACCATTGCCATCGAATTTGAGCGTACCAAGCGATGTCTCGAAAGAATTGTCGCGCAGAATATCGATCAAAGGCTGTTTCTGATCCGTCGCCTGTCTGATAGCCGCTTCCGCCAGTTCAATCGTGGCAAATCCGATGACTGAGTAGGCCTCTGGCAATTTTCCGGCCTGATTGATTGCATCAACGGCAGGCTTTGCAGTTGAAAGATCCTGTGGCTTTAACGGCGCGATCATCAGCGTGTCTGCGCTTAATGGCTGTGTGCCCGGCGCTGCATTCAAAACGCTGCCACCTGCGATCACCAGCGGATATTTGAGTGTCGCAGCACTCGCGCCAATTGCCGCGATATCATCGCGCTCTCCACCGACATAGACATGTGTTGCGCCTGCACGGCGCAGGCGGGCAACAAGCGCATTCTGGTTTTCTAGGCCCGGTCGATAAGTATCGGTGAAGACCGGCCGAAGTTGCTGTTCTTTGAGGTTGGCCAAAACATGCGATGCGCGCTCACGGCCCTCAATCGTACCGTCGTCAATGACAGCGAAGGGCTGGGAACGCCAGAGACTGCCCAAAAAGCTACCCGTAGCGAGTGTTTCTTTATCAAGGCCGGTTGTAAGACGAAACACAGGGAGCGGGGTGGCAGAACGCTTTTCTGTCAGCGTCGGGTCACTGACGCCCGAAGTAATGACCGGAATATTGCGCTGGTTCAATAAAGGCAGAGCAGCTTCCAGCGCTTCGGAACAAAGAAAGCCTGTAGCTATCTGTACATTGCCAGCGATGAAGCTTTCTGCAGCTGCTTTGCCCCCTTCGGCATTGCAGCGATCGTCCGCGACGATAAGTTCAGCGTTCTTCGCGGTTGCCGCCACGAGTGCACCATCGATAAGCTGATTGCCGAGTGGGGCAAATCCACCGCTCAAAGGCGCTGCAACTCCTATGCGTATTCCGGTTGGGTTTTCCTGCGCTATGGTCGGCAGGCAAAGCATCGTGAAAGCCGACAGTGCGGCGACAAATATCTTCGTGAAGTTGTGCACGCGTAATTCCGGGCGGAGAGCCGCTTTATGTTGTCCCGGCAATGGCACTGGTTTGATCACGCGATTTATCTTCATCAAACATTTCATGGCTAATTGAACGAAAAGTGGGTAGCGGTTTCCTCGCCTTTGTGCAATGCCCGTATATGTATACAGGTAAACAGATATTGGTCTGTGGAAGCCTGTCAGACAATACGGATGCTTGCTGACGTGCAAACAGATAAAAACATCACCTCAAATACTGTGCCGGTAGAACCGAAGACTTATCGTGATGCGATGAGCCATTATGCGGGCGCGGTACAGGTTGTAACCACAGCCGGTTCTGCTGGAAGACGTGGACTTACTCTGACAGCTTCTTGCTCGGTCTCGGATAATCCTCCGACTCTGCTGATCTGCTTGCAGAAAATGCATGAGGATAACCTGCTTTTCATCAAGAATGCGGTTTTTGCGGTCAATACGCTGGCAGGATCACACCAGCAGCTTGCGGATGCCTTTTCGGGCCGTATCGGCCTTACGCAGGATGAGCGCTTTGAACTCGCCGCGTGGGACGTGCTTGCGACGGGTGCGCCGACGCTGAGAGGTGCGTTGGCGGTTTTCGATTGCCGGGTTGTCAGTGTGCAGGATCATTCCACACACCACGTTTTGTTTGGTGAAGTGGTGGGATTGCGCTCCAATGCAGATGAAGAGGCACTGATCTATCTCAATCGTCGTTATCATACGCTTGAGCTTTGAATGTGCTTTTGGGAGGGGTGATGCACAAACGGATTGGATTAATTGCAGGGCTTTTGCTGACATTCGGCAGTTCAGCCCTCGCACAAGGACCGCTTCCACCTTTCAAAGACAGTTATTTTGCCTATCCGGGTGTTTTGAGCAGCGCTGACAATGGCGATTATAAAGTCATTGATTACAATGAAATGCGTGACATCAATGGCCGCGATGCTGTGCCCGAAAAGCGCGTTAAAGACGCCTATGTTTCGCTGAAAGCGCGTGCTTACCAGAAAGATGTCGTCTTTCAGACGGCGGCGGGTCCGGTAAAGGCCATGGCTGCTGGAAAGCAGCAAGGGGCGGCTTTTATCGTCATCTATCTGCATGGGCGCGGTGGTAACCGCCTGCAGGGGATGAATGATTTTACTTTCGGCGGTAATTTCAACCGTGTGAAGAATTTAGCTGCGCTCAATGGCGGGCTTTATCTGACGCCGGACTTCAAGGATTTTGCGACGACAGGTGAAGCGCAGATTGCGGGACTTATTGAAGCTGCAAAGGCAACGTCGCCATCGGCCCCGCTCGTCCTTGCTTGTGGGTCGCAGGGTGGTGCTCTCTGCTGGCGTATTGCTTTGAATGAGAAGGCGGCCAATCAGCTTGCTGGTCTGATCTTGTTGGGATCATTGTGGGATAGTGATTTTTTCAAATCACCTGCGTTCAAGAAACGCGTGCCGGTATTTTTCGGGCATGGCAGTCGTGATCCGGTTTTCGCAATTGACAAGCAGGAAGCCTTTTATCGCGACATACGCAAGAATGTTCCCGGATATCCTGTTCAGTTCCGACGCTTCGAAAGTGGCAATCATGGAACGCCGATACGAATGAGCGATTGGCGTGAGATGTTGAACTGGATATTCGCGAAACAATGATGATGCTTTTGTGGATGTGAATCGAAAAACTGGCAATGTGGCCTTCCTGCCACTCGACAATCCGTCAAAAGCGAATAGTTATCTCAGTTAAAATTTTACCTAATCAGCAGATCGTAAGAGGTTGATCATGTACGGACGCACCCGCATCGGAGCCCGTTTTTTTGTCATTGCCATGCTGGCTCCATTGGCTGCCGCTTGTACGACAACCACGCAAAATGCGACGGTTCCCGGCAAGTCCGAGGCACCGGTCACTGCGTCGACCATATCGCTGCCACGTTTCGTTCCGACCGCAACGGTTGATTCTTCGCTGGTCCAGCCTTGCATTACCGCTGCTGCCAACAAGTATTTCTTGCCTGAACGTGTCATCAGCGCGGTTAACTCCCGCCCGGGTGCTGGCGGCGGTACAGATGTTGATCTGAAGGTCGATCTGCGCACAGCAGTTTGTCAGGTTTCTGCGAACGGTTCGGTTCGCTCGGTTATCGATACTTCACCAAAGAGCGCAGATCAGGTCGCTGCTGAAGCTGCTGCTGCTCAGGCCGCATCGGTTGCGCCAGCTGCACCGAAGAAGTCGAAGAAGAAGTGATTCAATAAAACTTCATAACATACGAAAAAGGCAGGGATTTCCCTGCCTTTCTGTTTCTGTTCATTTGTCCGGTTTTTCGCCATACCATCGCGGCGTATAGACCCATTCTCCGCCCTCTGCTCGCGGAAAACGAACAGTGTGGGACGAGCCGACAATCACCACAGTTCGCATGTCTACATCATCGGGTGTGAGTTGCGACAGCGAAAGAACGCGGGTTGTT
Organism: Brucella pituitosa; assembly: GCF_965577835.1. Taxonomy (NCBI): domain Bacteria; kingdom Pseudomonadati; phylum Pseudomonadota; class Alphaproteobacteria; order Hyphomicrobiales; family Brucellaceae; genus Brucella; species Brucella pituitosa. The sequence continues at coordinate 456,797 of NZ_OZ264092.1, read as the reverse complement.
TCCGCAGGTCTGCCAATATCGCGGCCAAGCACGACGGGCGTTTCAGCATTACGATATTGCCGGAGAATTTCCAGTGCACGACCGAGCTGATGCGGGCGAGCTTTGGAAATAGGATTGTAGAAAGCCATGGCCAGATCGGCTTGTGCTGCCAGCGCCAGACGTTTCTCGATCACATCCCAAGGCTTGAGATTGTCGGAAAGCGAGATGATGCAGAAATCGTGCCCAAGCGGCGCGCCGATACGGGAAGCCGCAGCCATCGCCGCCGAAATGCCGGGCTGGATGACCAGCTCAACACCATGCCATGACGGATCGGATGATTCATGCAGTGCTTCGACAACCGCTGCTGCCATGGCAAATACGCCCGGATCGCCTGACGATACCATCACCACATCACGGCCTGAAGCCGCGAGTTCAAATGCATGGCGTGCACGCTGCATTTCCTCGCGATTGTCGGTCATATGGATGATCTGGTCGTCCCGGAACGGGCCAGCCATGCGCACATAGGTTTCATAGCCAAGCACATCTTCGGCCTGTTCCAGATCGCGCTGGACAGCGGGTGTCATCAGGTCTCGTGCGCCGGGGCCAAGGCCAACCACAGTCAGCTTGCCACGCTTGCGCCCGATGAAGAGAACATCGGCCGGTGAAGGTGCGACAGCCAGTGTCAGTTTTTCGTCCCTAATGCACTGAACAGGGTTTTCTACAGAGGCCATCGCAAGATCGGCATTGCCTGTCACAAAGCGCAATGGTGTTTTGAGTGCCTGTGCTACCTGATGAATATGCAGTGACTCGCAATCTCTTTCGTGAGCGAGAAGCAAGGCGAGGGAATCCCTGGATAAGCCAGCATGATCAAGTGCTTGCCCGATCAGGCTTGTCAGGTCTTCTGTCGGCTTTTCGATTGCAATAGCAATTGTTCGGGGATGATAGACCAGCTCATTTGCCTGCGGCGCGCGCGTTTCAGGCGTGATGCTGATTGTGAGTTGCCCATTATCAGAGAACGGTAATTTTGATGTTGTGAGCCAGCGAGACTGCCCATTGAGGCATAGAGTTTTTCCAGCCAGCAGATCGGACATGAAGGTCTTGACGGATTCAGGATTGGCGAGAGTCAATTCTGCGGGCGGGTGTAACAGATTGATACCAAAGCGGAGCTCGCCCGTCGTGGTGATTGCAGGGGCTACTGCGAGCGCGTGAGCGATTGTTCGCGCCACATCATTGACGCCAGAAAGGCCACCAAGCAACGGCACGACAGCACTGCCGTCTTCTGCAACGGCCAGAACCGGCGGCTCTATCCGTTTGTTTTGCAGAAGGGATGCAAGCGCGCGGATAACGATGCCAGCGGCGCACAATGCGATGATTGGACGGCCTTCCTCGTAAAGCATACGTATCGTGTCGCCGAAATGCGTGAAACGCTTGTCCGCACTGGTAACGCGACTTTCCAGCCCGAGAACTTCCGCATTTCCAAGCGCAGACTGTATTTTGCGCGCGGTAGAAATTGCAGCTTCACCTAGAACGAGAATGGCCGCTTTCATGCGCCGTTCCACTTGCTGCCCGGAACGAGAATGATCGAGAAATAAGGGCAATCGCTGCCGCTGACTTCCGCCAAGGGCGCAATGCGCTGGTTCTGCATAGTTGCGCGCTCGATATAGAGCGCGCGATCCATCAGCCCAAGCTCAGTCAGGACGTTGCGAACCTTGTCGAGATTTTTGCCGAGTTTCATGATAGCTGCGGCCTCGGTGCCAGCAAGACGTTTTTTGAGCTCTTCCGCGCTCATGACGCCGGAGAGGATCGAAAGCGTCTGATTGCGATAGACGAGCGGTGCACCAAGTACGGCGGCGGCACCCAAGACCGAGCAAACGCCGGGCACGACTTCCGTTTCGTATTTTTCGGCCAATCGGTCGTGAATATACATGAACGAGCCGTAGAAGAATGGATCGCCCTCGGCAATCACCGCCACGTCACGACCCGCATCGAGATGGCTTGCGATTGTGCTCGTGATCTCGCTGTAGAAATCGCTGACGATCTGCTCGTAGTCCATATGAGCGGGCAGTTTCTCTGTCGTCACCGGATAGATGAGTGGAACCAAAGTCTGTTCTGAAGACAGATAGGTTTCGACAATCGTCAGTGCGTTGCCCTTTTTGCCCTTGGCTGCGTGGTAGGCGACCACAGGGGCAGATTTGAGCAGTCGAAGCGCTTTGAGCGTGATGAGTTCAGGATCGCCGGGACCGACGCCCAGACCATAAAGCTTACCTTTTTGCGCCATTATTCGCGCTCCGAAGCAAGTGCATTGACGGCAGCTGCGGTCATGGCGCTGCCACCACGACGTCCGCGCACGATGACGAAAGGGACACCACGGCTGTTTTCAGCCAGTTCGTCTTTGGATTCGGCAGCGCCCACAAAGCCGACCGGCATGCCGATGATAAGCGCAGGTTTCGGCGCGCCATTGTCGAGCATTTCAAACAGGCGGAAGAGGGCGGTCGGTGCATTGCCGATTGCAACTATGCTGCCTTCAAGATGTGGAAGCCAGAGACCGAGCGCTGCTGCAGAGCGCGTGTTGCCGATCCTCGCTGCCAGTTCCGGCACGGATGGATCGTTCAATGTGCAGATGACTTCATTATTGGCTGGCAGACGTGAGCGGGTAATGCCTTCTGCGACCATGCGTGCATCGCAGAGGATCGGAGCGCCTTTGAGAAGAGCGTCGCGCCCGGCGTGCCCTGCGTCATTCGAAAAGACGAGGTCTTCAACAATATCAACCATACCGGATGCGTGGGCAACGCGTACGGCAAGCTTTTCGAGATCGGCGGGAATGCGGCTCAGATCGGCCTCAGAACGGATGATGGCGAAGGAGCGGTCATAAATGGCCTGTCCGTCGCGGATATAGTCTGTCATGGCGTCCGCTCTACCTGTTGTTTAACGCGCATCTTGCCCGAGAACTGTTTCGCACTGTTCGGGATACACTCTTATAGATTCCGGGCGTTCAAAATAAACGCAGCCTCGTCAATAGTGACGTTTGAGGCCAATAGCTGCCCGAAACGCGATGGTCCAGCACTGTCTTGCGAAAAGAGATCATAATGACCATGCGAACGCGCCAAAAGCGTGTGTGGCAGAGGAGAAAGCGCTGCGCAGGATTTGGCGCAACCCGTAACATGGACCTGTTTGTTGCCGGAAATCAGCAAATCTGCGAGATGTTGAGAGTCGGTCAAAGTGTCAGCAAGGGCGGAAGCACAGCCGGTTGAACCGGAACAGGCCCGAAGGCGTGCTTGTGGGGCTTCTGGTGACGTTGCCAACCCCAGTTCGTTCAATCTGGCTGAGGCCCGGTTGCAGTCTGCTTGCCCGATGTTTGGCAGGAGAATGCCTTGCCATGGTGTGAGGCGAATTTCGCCGCCATTCACGCTCTCCGCAAGCCGGGCCAGCTTATGCAATTGTTCCGTCTGCAATCTTCCGAGAAGTGGCATTGCGCCTACATAAAATCGTCCGTCATTCTGCAAGTGTGTCCCGAGCCATGAGAAGGGTTTTGTCGGCTTTCGTTCCCAGCTTGGTACGGGAGAGAACTCAAAAGGCAGCTCTCGCAAGAATCGATCCCGCGGTAAGGTTTCAAATAGGTGCTTCATCCGTGCCACGCCTGCTCCGGCGCGGCTTTGAAACAGATCAAGCAGGGCTTCGATCAACGAGAGCGCTTGCGTTTGTGTGATCATGCCGACAGGCTGGGTATCCGGCGACGACGCCAGGCCGAACACGTAATGTGCGCCATCGTCCATTGCCGAGAGCCAGATATCACCCGTATGTGAAATCATCGCGCAATTTTCGCCGCCATCAATCTGGAAAGAAAATTTTGGTGATAATGCGTGATATTTTTCGGCGCTTTCAAGCATTGTCAGCAACGAAGTCGCAAGGCCGGAGGTATCGGCAAGCTGTGCCTGATCGATTGATGCGGTGGGGCTTACCATCACATTGCGAATGTCATCGGCAGACGGATTGTCTGCACCAAAACCGGCATCATAGAGCGCTGTAATTGCCTTAGCCCAATTGGCGGGTGCAATGCCGCGTATTTGTACGTTTGAGCGAATCGAAAGTTCGACCGTGCAGTTTCCAAACTCTTGAGCAATTTCGGCCAAAACATGTGCTTTGGAAGCGCTGATCCTTCCCAAGGGAAGCTTGATGCGGGCAATTGCCCCATCTTTAGCCATGACCATGCGTGACAAGCCGGGGCAGGCATTGCGCCGGTCGGGTCTGCTCGCGTCGGTTTGGCTGCTTTGCTGGCTCAACATATTGGCCTTATACGCCTTCGTGCTTGCACTTGCTACTGCGCCGCCATACGAACGGAAAAAAGGAGCAACGCTTATGAGCTGCTGGTTGACAGTTATCGGTATTGGTGAAGATGGATTGGCGGGCCTTGGTAAAAATGCCCGCAACGCGCTCGTCAATGCGGACGTCATTTTCGGCGGCAAGCGTCATCTGGCTTTTCTCGATGATGAGGCCAAAGCCGAGCGAGTTTCATGGCCATCTCCGTTCGACAATTCGTTTCCGATGATCGAGGCGCAGCGCGGCAGGCAGGTTGTGGTTCTGGCAAGCGGCGATCCGATGTTTTTTGGCATGGGCGCATCTCTGAGCCGTCATTTCTCGTCACAAGATATGCAGATCATCCCGTTTCCATCCTCATTGTCGCTGGCGGCGAGCCGTATGGCATGGGCATTGCAAGAGGTGCGTACGGTCAGCGTGCATGGGCGTCCGTTAGAATTGCTGGCACCACATGTTCTGCCGGGAGAGAAAATTCTTGTGCTCAGCAATGATGGCACAACACCTGCAAAAGCCGCCAAGCTTCTGAACGGCAAAGGCTTCGGTCAAAGCCGTCTGACGGTGCTTGAACATTTGGGTGGGCCAAAGGAAAAGTGCATCAGCGGTCGGGCGGAAGACTGGTCACAGGAGAACTGCGCCGATCTCAATGTTCTGGCAATTGAATGCATCGCTGCGTCAGATTCTGTTGTTTTCTCAGCCGTCAGCGGATTGCCCGATGCAGCTTTTGAAAATGACGGTCAGCTGACCAAACGCGATATTCGTGCCGTGACGCTCTCGCGGTTGCAGCCCCTTCCGGAGCAACTTCTCTGGGATGTCGGCGCAGGTTGCGGTTCTATTGGCATTGAATGGATGCGTGTTCATTCGTCGTGCCGCGCCATTTCTATTGAGGCTGATGAAAACCGGCAAGGCATGATTGAGCGCAATGCGCGCGCGCTGGGCGTGCCCGGCTTACAGCTGATAAAAGGCGAAGCACCCGGAGCGCTAAACGGGCTTGAAGCGCCTGACGCGATTTTCATCGGCGGCGGTGTTACGGATGAAGGTGTGATCGAGGCCTGCTGGGCGGCGCTGAAACCCGGCGGCCGACTGATTGCCAATGCGGTGACATTGCAGAGCGAAATGCAGCTTTTCAACTGGCGACAACAGCATGAGGGGGAGCTTACGCGGCTGCAGGTCGCACAAGCAGGCGCTCTTGGTTCATTTGATGCATGGCGCCAGGCTTTACCCGTCACAATTTATTGCGGCATCAAACCGCGCTGATCGAGAAAAGATGACTTGTATTGTCATCTTACATTCAGGTAAGGCTTGCTCACCGTTTAAATATAGGAGAGCAGGCATGTCTGATCTGAGCCTGAACGCCAATACCCGCATCGCACTCAGCAATCCTGATCGCATCGTTAATCAGTTGCTGGATCATTTTGTTGAACATGCTGACGTACAACGGCAGGAGAGCAGCGCAAAGCTGGTCCTGAGCTTTGGTCAGGCAGATGTGCAGTGGGACGACGAGGTCGTCAGCGTTGACGTAAAGAGCGGTGATGAAACCGGTCTCGCCTATATGAAATATTCCATCGCCGAACATGTGCTCGAATTTCTTGACAAAGGAAGTCCGAAGCCAAAGATCATCTGGGAAGGTGACGGTGCCGCTGGTTTGCCGCTACCTTATTTCCGTGAAATGCAGGTCGTTGCCGTCAGCAATGTTACGCCGCATATGCGTCGCGTACGTTTAAAAGGTAACGAGCTTGCTCGCTTCGCCCACACGGGTCTGCATATTCGCTTGCTGTTTCCGCCAAAGAGCCTCGCCAAGCCGCAATGGCCCGTATCGGGCGAAGATGGTCGCCCTGTCTGGCCAGATGGTGATGCCAAACTTGCGACACGTGTTTATACGATCCGCCAGATCGATGCCAAGGCAGGTTGGGTGGATATCGACATGGTTGTTCATGGCGATGACTGCAATGCCCCGGGTTCCGGCTGGGCGATCAGCGCCAAGCCCGGCGATATTGTCGGTATGACAGGCCCCGGCGGCGGTGATGCTGCTGATGATGCGAATTGGTATCTGCTGGCTGGTGATGAGACCGCACTTCCGGCGATTGGCCGTATTCTGGAGCGCCTTCCGGAAGGTGCCAAGGCGGTCGTCCGTGTCGAGATCGACAGTGAGGCGGAAGAACAGGCCATTCAGTCCCGCGCCGATGTGGACCTGCAATGGCTGCATCGCAAGGGAGCTGAAGCAGGCACAACGACGCTTCTGCAGGATGCGGTCCGCGCCGTGGAGCTGCCAGAAGGCGAAGAGAGCATCTATGTTTGGGCGGGGTGCGAGTTCAACGCGTTCCGTTCGATCCGCACCTATATGCGCAAAGAACGAAACATCCCGAAGGACAAGCAATTGATTGTTGCTTATTGGCGGCGCGGTCAGGATGGCGACAATGCGCGCCGCGGCTCGGATGATTAGAGCGTGTCCCAAAAAGTGTGAAACGGTTTTCGGGCAAGATGCGCGTTAAAATAAGCAGTTAGAGCGCGTTTCACTCCGGTCGGATTATGCTCCAATAAAAAGGGGACCTTGCGGTCCCCTTCATTTTAGCGCTTGAAGCCTTCGCTGGCTCGCATCAGGTTCTTTGTATAATCGGCGTTGATATTGCCATTTACGAGGTCTGATGCCTCAAGCTGTTCCACAACTTCGCCATTGCGCATAACGGCGAGCCGATCACACATATGGGTGACGACTCCCAGATCATGGCTCACCATTACAAAGGTCAGCTTGCGATCACGGCGTACCTGTTCAAGCAGGTTTAGCACTTCCGCCTGAACGGAAGCATCAAGCGCCGAGGTTGGTTCATCGAGAAGCAGGATGCTTGGTTCGACAATCAATGCGCGTGCAATAGCGATACGCTGTCGTTGGCCACCCGACAGCTGATGCGGATAGCGGAAGCGGAAGCCTGAACCCAGGCCCACTTCATCCAGTGCGCGGACAATACGCTTTTCGCTGTCTTCCACGCCATGAATGGCGAGTGGTTCGAGCAAAAGGCGGTCGACTGTCTGGCGCGGGTGAAGGGAGCCATAAGGGTCCTGAAACACCATTTGCACAGTGCGGTAAAACGCCTTGTCACGCGGTGTCTTGAGCATATTCCCATCAATGCGGACTTCGCCGTCATCAATGGGTGCAAGCCCTGCCACTGCGCGCAGCAGTGTGGATTTTCCGGAACCGGATTCGCCAACGAGCCCATAGGACTCGCCGCGCGCCACTTCGATACTGACTGACTTCAATGCATGGAAATGATCGAAGAATACGTCGACCTTATCAACGCTGAGTGCTGATGCAGTGCTCATAGCCGCCATGCCTCCTGACGCTGCAAGGTAGGCAGGGGATGTTGATCCGCTCCGATCTTGGGCATGCAATTCAGCAGTCCTTGCGTATAGGGGTGTTTCGCGTTGGCGAGATCGCTTGCTGCAATCTCTTCAACGATCTTGCCTGCATACATGACGATAACGCGGTCGCAGAAGGATGAAACGAGACGCAGATCATGACTGATGAAAATCAACCCCATACCGCGTTCCGCTACCAGCTTGTCGAGAATGCCCAGCACTTCGAGCTGAACCGTCACGTCAAGTGCCGATGTCGGTTCATCGGCAATCAGCAATTCAGGTTCTGCAACGAGCATCATGGCAATCATAACACGCTGCCCCATGCCGCCTGAAACTTCGTGCGGATAGAGCTTCATCACGCGCTCAGCATCACGAATTTGTACAGCTTCAAGCATTGAAATCGAACGCTTGCGAATTTCACCGCTGCTATACTTACCGTGAGCCTTGAGCGTCTCGGCAACTTGCCTGCCGATCGTCATAACCGGATTGAGCGAGTATTTCGGGTCCTGAAGCACCATGGCAACGCGACCGCCGCGCAATGCGCGACGCTCCCGTGCAGAGATGTTCAGCAGATCGATGCCGTCGAACTGCAACGTCTTCGCAGTGATCTGCGCGTGCGGAGGTGTGAGCCCCATGATCGCACGCCCGGTTTGCGATTTGCCCGAACCGGATTCACCCACGATGCCCAGACGTTCGCGGCCAAGCGTAAAGCTCACGCCGCGCACGGCTTCAATCGCACCGGTACGGGTGGGGAAGGTGACGCGGAGATCATCAACTGTCAGAAGCGGCTTCATTGGTTGTTACCCCGCGGATCGAGTGCATCGCGCAGGCCGTCGCCGAGGAAGTTGAAGCCAAGGCTGACGATGAGGATCGCGATACCTGGCATGGCTGCAACCCACCACTGGTCGAGAATGAAACGGCGACCTGATGCAATCATTGCACCCCATTCCGGTAGTGGCGGCTGCGCACCGAGACCAAGAAACCCGAGGCCTGCCGCAGTCAGGATGATACCTGCCATATCAAGCGTCACACGGACGATCAGCGAAGAGGTGCAGAGCGGCATGATGTGACGCAGAACGATACGGAAAGGTGAAGCACCCATCAGACGAACAGCGGAGATGTAATCGGAATTGCGCACGGTCAGCGTTTCTGCACGTGCAATACGTGCATAAGGCGGCCAAGAGGTAATCGCGATTGCAATGATGGCGTTTTCAATGCCCGGTCCCAATGCTGCAACGAAGGCGAGCGCCAAGATAAGCTTTGGGAAGGCAAGGAAAATATCGGTTATGCGCATCAGAACGGCATCGACCCAACCGCCTGCATAGCCTGCAACTGTACCGACCAAAAGGCCAATAGGCGCTGCAATGACAGCAACCAGCAGCACCACATAAAGTGTGATGCGGGAGCCGAAAATCAGGCGAGAGAGAATGTCACGTCCCTGATCGTCAGTACCAAGCAGATAACCTGGTGTACCGGGCGGCAGGAGACGCGCATTGGCGAGATCGCCTTGCGTCGGCGAATGCGGTGCGAGCACGTTTGCAAATGCTGCAACCAGAACCAGTGCGACGATAATCATCAGGCCGATCACTGCGAGTTTGTTCGCGGTGAAACGACGCCAGATCATGTAGGAGCGGCCCATGCGGGCTTGCATGCGGGACTGTGGACGCTCGGAAAGCAGCCATTCGCGCCATGAAAGATTTGAAGTGTCTGTCATTTGACTCATCTTACGCGCGTCCTCGGATCAAGGAGCCGATACAGGAGATCGGACACAAGGTTGAGCGCGATAAAGACCGAACCGATGATAATAGTACCACCCAGAACGGCATTCATATCGGCGTTTTGCAGCGAGTTGGTGATGTAAAGACCAAGGCCCGGCCACGCAAAGATCGTTTCGGTCAGAACCGAACCTTCAAGCAGGCCAGCATAGGAAAGCACAATCACAGTCACGAGCGGTACGGCTGCATTGCGCAGAGCGTGGCCCCAGATGATCCGCGTTTCAGAAATGCCCTTGGCACGTGCTGCAATGATATACTCCTGCTCAAGCTCATTGAGCATGAACGAGCGTGTCATGCGGCTGATATAGGCGAGGCTGAAATAGCCAAGCAGCGCCGATGGCAGAACAAGGTGCGAGATGATGTTGCGCAGGGCTTCCCAATCGCGCTGGATGATAGCGTCGATTACGTAAAATCCGGTAATCGGCGTAAACGTATATTCAAAGGTGATGTCGATACGGCCGGGGCCTGACGTCCAGCCAAGGCGGGCATAGAAAATCAGCAAGGCCAGCATGCCAAGCCAGAAAATCGGCACTGAATAGCCAACAAGGCCAATGATGCGCACGATCTGGTCGATGATGCTGCCGCGCTTGACTGCCGCCAGAACACCCAATGGAATGCCGAACAGCGCGCCGATAATCGTGCCGATGGTTGCAAGCTCCATGGTCGCCGGGAAGACGCGGCGAATATCGGTCATGACCGGATTTGTGGTCAGAACAGATGTTCCGAAGTCGCCTTGCAGCACACCTTTCACATAGAGGTAAAACTGCTGGTAATAGGGCAGGTTGAAGCCCATTTCCTGACGCACACGTTCAACCACATGCGCAGGTGCGCGATCGCCGACGATTGCCAGAACAGGATCAATCGGGACAACGCGCCCAATGAAGAATGTCACGGCCAGAAGGCCAAGATAAGTTGTTGCTACGATCACCAGAAAGCTGGCGACTGCTAAAGCGATGGAAGAGGAGCGCCGTCGGGCGCCCCTCTTTTTAGTTGCGGTTGTTGTCGTGCTCAATTGTCTGACCGTTCTTCAGATCAGTCTTTGCTGATCGGTGCGAGGAAGTTCGAGTCGAATGTTGGGCCGAGCTTGTAGCCCTTCACGCTGCCACTAACACCGGCAACTTCGGTCTGCTGAAAGAGCATCACGAATGGGCTCTGATCAAGGGCTTCCTGCTGAAGCTTCTGATAGATCGCGGCGCGCTTATCGTTGTCGCGTTCCAGAAGCGCAGACTTGGTTTCTTCGGTCAGCGCTGGAATGTCCCAGGCATTGCGCCATGCAAGCGTCTTGTTGGAAGCATCGTCGCCATTGTCCGGGTTCGACGTGAAGGCTTCAGCATTGGAGTTCGGATCCCAATAGTCCATGCCCCACTGACCGATATAGAGATCGTGGTTACGTGCACGATACTTGGTCAGCGTCTGCTTGCCATCGCCCGGAATGATGTCGATCTTTACGCCAGCTTTGGCAGCAGACTGCTGGAAGGATTCAGCAATACCGGTGACAGGCTGCGTGTTGCGAACGTCGAAGGTAATTGAGAGGCCGTCCTTAAGACCTGCCTTTTCGAGCAGTTCCTTCGCCTTTTCAACGTCGAGCTTGTATGGTGCAGCTTCGAGAGCGCCGAGAACACCCTTTGCCTGATAGGTCTGGCGAACTTCGCCAATACCCTTGATGAGGGTTGCGCCGATCGCATCGTAATCAACCAGATACTTGAAGGCTTCGCGAACTTCCGGCTTGGCCAGGTTCGGGTTTTTCTGGTTGAGCGAAATGTAATAGACGGTGCCCTTCGGAGCACTGGCGACAGCCAGATCCTTGTTCTTCTGAACGGCTTCCAGATCACCCGGTTCGAGATTGCGTGCGACATCGACGTCACCCGATTCAAGCATCAGGCGCTGTGTGGCGCTTTCCTTGACGTGACGATAGAACACGCGGGCGAGCTTCGCTTTTTCGCCATAGTAATTGTCGTTGCGTTCCAGAACGACGACTTCGTTTGCACGCCAGTCACGGATCTTGAATGGACCCGAACCTGCATAGCCAGTCTTAAGCCATGCTGCAGCATAGTCGGTTTCGTACTTATAATCGTCGGTTGGAGTGACCTTTACGGAATGCTCTTCGAGCAGCTTCTGGTCGACAACAGCGCCAATGGTGGCGGTAAGACAGTTCAGCACGAAGCTTGGAGCATAAGCCTTGTCGACTTTTAGAACGAAAGTGGCATCGTCAACTGCCTTGGCATTTTCTGTGACATTCTCGCCATTGAGACCGAACTGGGTCAGAATGAAAGCCGGGCTCTTGTCGAGGCGGACAGCGCGCTCGAACGAGTAGGCTACGTCTTTTGCGGTCAATGGGTTGCCAGAGGCGAACTTGATGTCTGGCTTCATCTTGAATGTGTAGGTGAGACCATCATCCGAAATGGTCCAGCTTGCAGCCACGCCTGGGACAACCTTGGATGTGTCGTTGGAGTCAAGACGCACCAGCATGTCATAGGCGTTGCCGATGAATTCTGCTGGCGTCAGCTCAAAGGATTCAGCTGGATCGAGCGTGATGGTGTCATCAATGGCCCAAGCCTGAACGAGCGTATCGGCAGGTGTTGCCGACAAAGCCGGATTTGCAGCCATAACTGCAGCAAGAGCTGCACCGGCTGCGAGAATACGAAAACGTCCGAAATGCATCATTTTAGTTCCCTTTCGTTGATTTTGTTTGGGATTTTGTTATCGAGCGATCAGGCTGCTTCGTGCCACGCCTGCTTCAAGACCCTTATCCAGTTTTCGCGGCAGAGTTTCGCGAGTTCTTGCTCACTATAGCCTGCATCGCGCAGGGCAGTGACGAGATTCTGCGTGCCGGCGGCATCACCGATTTCATTCGGAATGGTCGCGCCGTCGTAGTCGGAGCCAAGTGCTACGCAGTCGATGCCCATGCGCTCGACCATGTAATCAACATGGCGAACCATATCGGAAAGCGGTGTGTTGGCGTTTTCTTTGCCATCGCTGCGCAGCATGGTGGTCGCATAGTTGAGGCCAGCAAGACCTTTGCTCTCACGGATTGCATCCAGCTGGCGGTCGGTCAGATTGCGCGCAACAGGGGTGAGGGCGTGCACGTTTGAATGGCTGGCAATCAATGGCTGATCGCTCAGTTTAGCCACGTCCCAGAAGCCTTTTTCCGTGATGTGCGCAAGATCTATCAGAATGCCTTTGCGATTGCATTCCGTGACGAGCCGCTTGCCTGCTTCAGTAAGGCCGGGGCCGGTATCAGGGCTCATTGGATAGGCAAATGGCACGCCATGCGCGAAAATATTGTTCCGGCTCCAGACGGGGCCGAGCGAGCGCAGGCCGGCAGCGTAGAAAACGTCGAGAGCCGCAAGATCGGCATCGATGGCTTCGCAGCCTTCCATGTGAAGTACGGCGGCGAATGTGTCGCTGTTAAGCGTTTCATCCAGCTCTTTACCGTTACGGCAAAGCTTCCAACCACCCGCCTCTTCGAGGCGCAACGCCAGCGAAGCAAATTCAAGGGCAATGTCCAGCGATGGAGCGCGCTCCAGCGGCTGTGAAAGCGGCGTTTCATAGTGGCCATTTTCATCGGCCTTGCCGAGTTCGATATGGTGACCTGCCGGAATATAGATCGCACAGATACCGCCAGCCAGACCGCCCTTTAGCGACCGGGGCAGATCGATGTGACCAATCTTTGTGCCGTCGATGAATTCCTTGATCGGGTCACCGCCATTACGCTGGTTTTCCCAAAGACGCAGAAGGACATCATTGTGTCCGTCAAAAACGCGCTGCATTTTACATTCCTAGCTGAACGGCTGGGTAAGCTCGCCGCCCAATTCAAAGCCCGCCCGCAACAGGGTGTCAACACAAACGGAATTCATTCAGAATTGCGGATGATGAGCGCCCCACTCGAACTCGTGATATATAAGATGTTGCCCGCTAAAGGAGTCAAGCTCTCTGCTATCGAAGGTGGTATTTCTCGATTGGGAAACGGTGCAAAAACAAAAGGCTGCACGGGGAGTGCAGCCTTTTATGCAAAAATAGCATATACCGATGCTTAAACGGAATGAACTCCGCCTAAAAGCTATCAGAAGCGGTAGTTCACGCCTGCTTTGATCGAATGATTCTTCAGGTTGTTGTACTGGGTAACGCCGTTTACCTTGGATTTTACGTCGTTGAAGCGCTGGAAATCGTATTCGGCCTTAATCGAGATCGGGCCGGAAATTGCCTGCTCGACACCTGCGCCAATTAATGCGCCGCCTTCCCAGCCGGGAGCCGAAGTGGTTGCATCCTTGGCTTTGAATTTGGTTACGCCGTAACCTGCTGTGCCGTAAACGAGGGTCTTGTCGAACGCGTAGCCGACTTTGCCTTTTGCATTGCCGTTCCATGACTGCTGCAGGCTGCCACCGTTACCAATGCGGTGTTCGGCTTCTGCAAAATTACCTTCCAGCTCGCCGCCGAAAACGAGGTTACCGCTCTGCATGTTCTTGCCGACGACTGCGCCACCGAGGAAGCCAGTGCGGTTCGTGAATGGGCCTGGAACACGGGACGAAGAAGCGCCAATCTGAGCACCAACATAATTGCCGGACCAGTCGTGTGGGCCTGACGCAACAGGTTCATTGTAGGTGTAGTCGGATCCGCCCATCATGTCGGCCGCAAAGGATGGGCCAGCAAAGGCAACAATTGCGGCACCGAACGCCGTGGCGATGTATGAACGCTTCAACATTTTTTACTCCAGTTTTCCCGTCAAAAACGCTGGCGGGAAATATGCTTGAACTCTTCTTTGAGGGCGCGATTTGGCTAGCCCTCATGCTGTTTGCTTCGTCGCTTGTGAATGTGTCCAAATTTAAGAAAATTCGAGCTAATTCGCAGGGGCAGACCTGCGTTTTCGTTCATATGCTTAATGAAAGGTAACGATCCACAGCCCCTAGAGCATAATTCCTTAAACTTGGATCAGTTTAAGGTAAAATTATGCTCTAATTTTAAAGTGTTAGAGCGACCTTTGCGCGCCCAATAGGGTGCCCGGCGCTCTAGAGCATTTCCTGTTTTTTTGAATCATTGGAAATGCTCTATCTCTTTGTTTTTTCGCATTATCCGACGCAAAACCGCTTCGCACTTTTGCTGGAAATGCTCTAAATCAGTTTCAGCCCGCGCATGCTGATATGGCCGTGTTTGCCGACGATGATGTGGTCATGCACGGCAATGCTTAACGCTTTCGCAGCATCAATCAGCAGCTTGGTCATGTCGATGTCGGCGCGTGATGGTGTCGGGTCGCCCGATGGGTGATTGTGGACGACAATAATTGCTGTGGCTGAAAGCTCGAGCGCGCGGCGCACGACTTCGCGCGGATAGACCGGGGTATGATCGACTGTCCCTTGTTGTTGCACTTCGTCTGCGATGAGGCGGTTCTTTTTGTCGAGAAACAGCACCCGGAATTGTTCGCGCGTCTCATAGGCCATCGCTGTCGTGCAATATTGTACGACCTGGCTCCAGGAGCCGAGCACTTCACGTTCCATCACCATGCTTCGGGCAGACCGTTTGGCAATCGCTTCGACGATTTTAAGTTCCATAGCAATGGAAGGGCCGACACCAGGTGTTTCGGCAATCAGTTTTTCAGGCGCACCAAGAACTTCGGCGAGAGAGCCAAAGCGGGTGAGCAAGGACTTTGCAAGCGGCTTGGTATCAGCACGCGGTATGACCCGGAAAAGAAGAAGTTCAAGCAGTTCATAGTCTGCGAGTGCATCGGGAGCGTTCTTGAAGCGCTGACGCAACCGGTCACGATGACCCAAATGGTGCGGCTTCTCCAGCGAAGCCGCCATTTGTATGCCTTCATTGAAGCCGGGAATGTCGATGCTTCCCGGTTTTTTGTCGTTTGATGCCATTCTGTTTAAACCCCCGCAGAAACAGACAGACAGACAGTATGGAAAACTTTTTACCGCATGGATGGCGGGCCGAAAACATTCTTTGGTGACAGCGTGAAGATTTCACAGCCGTCTTTGGTGACGCCGACAGTATGCTCATATTGGGCAGTAAGCGAGCGGTCGCGTGTCACTGCGGTCCAGCCATCGGCCAAAACCTTCACGCCCGGTTTACCGAGGTTGATCATTGGCTCGATCGTGAAGATCATGCCTTCCTTGATCTCAACGCCTTCGTTGACAGTGCCATAATGCAGAATGTTCGGCGCATCATGGAAAAGCTGGCCGACGCCATGGCCGCAGAAATCGCGAACCACGGAGCAACGTTCACCTTCCGCATAGGTCTGGATAGCCGCGCCAATCGCACCGGTTTTAGCACCTGGTTTGACTGCAGCAATGCCGCGCAGAAGACTTTCGTATGTTACCTCAAGCAGACGCTCAGCAGCGCGCTTGATATCGCCAACCGCATACATGCGGCTTGAGTCACCATGCCAGCCATCGAGCAGATAGGTGACGTCGATATTGACGATATCGCCTTCGCGTAATGGCTTGTCGTCAGGAATGCCGTGGCAGACCACGTGATTGATCGATGTGCAGGTTGATTTGGTATAGCCGCGATAGTTCAACGTCGCCGGGAAAGCGCCGTTATCCATGCCAAACTCAAACACGAAGCGATCAATCTCGTTGGTCGTGATACCGGGCTTTACAATATCATTGAGTGCATCGAGACAACGGGCGGTGAGGTTGCAGACCTTGCGCATACCTTCAAAAGCGTCCGGGCCATAAAGCCTGATCTGCCCCGTGTATTTCATCGGTGCGCTTGTCGCTTCGATATAAGTCACCATCTCAATCCGTCTTTCCAGAGCGTTTTTCGATCTGATGGGATCAGATCAGCGCCCTATCGTTTATTTTGACACGCATCTTAGTCCGAAAAACATTCCGTACTTTTCGGTGCGCGCGCTAATACTCTATCGGCACTACAGTTTCAGCATCGATGCCGTTTTCCGTTATTTGGCATCGAATAGCCCAAGCCTCAACCCCAGCGGCCCTTGCTCGATCAAATGCGCGTGCATAAGCAGGGTCGAGATCGCCTGAGATGCTGAATCTGTTGCAATCGCTTCGCTGGATAATAAACACCATCACGCCCCGATAGCCAGCGGATACCACATCAGCGAGCTCATCGAGATGTTTCGCACCGCGCGTAGTGACGGTATCGGGAAACTCGGCAAGGGTAGGCGTGCGAATGAAGTGAACATTCTTCACCTCCACATAGGCACGAGGTCGATCACCTTCATCGAGAAGAATATCAATACGGGAATTTCGGCCATATTTCTGTTCGCGTTTGAGAAGCCCATAATTTTTCAAATCGGGAATCATTCCCGATAGAATGGCTTCTTCCGCGATTTTGTTGGGCAGACCCGTATTCACGCCAACAAGCGTGTTGTCAGCTTCAACAATCTGGAGCGTATGCGGGTATTTGCGATGAGGGGCATCCGACACACTCAACCAGACGCGGGAGCCGGGAGCAGTCAGGCCGAGCATGGAGCCGGTATTGGGAACCGAGGCGGTAATAAAGCTTCCATCGTCAAGCGTAACGTCGGCGAGGAATCTTTTATAGCGCCGTTCTAAGCGACCGGTAACAAGGGGAGTGGGGAAAAGCATGAGCCGATGTAGGCTCATGAATGCTCTGTTGCAAGTAGGTTGATCGGATGGATCAGAACAGAACCCTGGCCACGTCTGCCCAGCTCATATCTGCTCCAAGGACCAGCATTGCTGCGATGAGCCCCGCGCTGAGCAAGGTGAGCGTTGTTCTCGTTTCACTGGTCATCTTCATCACCACCAAATCAATCATGAGTTGGTGGGAATTTTGCGCGGGATTTAGCCTGCAATGTGATGTGAAGATGGCTATTCGGGGTATTTTGCGGGCAATTTATCGGAAGAATAAAGGGGCACCAAAGCGCCTATTCCTTCACCCAGTTGAAAACCAGCTCTTCACGGAATGCAAAGCGCACGATGTGGCTTGCGACGACGTCTTCCATCTGTGAAAGGCTTTCTTCGGGTGCTTCAACCGTTGTAACGAGATTATCCGGTTTAGCATCCATCAACACGATGCGATTCTCGCCAAGGTCGATTCGACCATGTTCGGGCGTGAACTCAACGGTGAACTTATGCGCCCAATGTTTGCATAGTTGTTGCAAATAGCGGCTGGCGTGTGTGGTTGGTACGATTGCTGTTGTTTTAGCCATAATCTTGCTGTCCATTTTCAAGTTTTACGGACAGTGCGTAACATTGCAATCGAAGCGATGTCACTGAAGAAGATATCAATTTTTCGGGAGAAAAATAAAAACCAGCAAGTGGTACGCCCAAGGGGAATCGAACCCCTGTCTGCGCCGTGAAAGGGCGCTGTCCTAACCGCTAGACGATGGGCGCCTGTTGCTGGTGTGGGTCGGCTTATAGGCAGGAAAATTCTGACGCGCAAGCCCTTTTTTAGAAATTATCCAATAAAAATTCATCTGCACAGTTCAGGCGAGGTTTCCAGCGAAAACAAGGAGATAGTCAGGATCTTGAAAGGTGTGCATGTCGAAAATCTGACGGCAAGCCTGGCAGTGGAGCGGCTCGTCTTTACATACAGTCAGCGATGTTTCTGGAAAAGAAAAACCAGCAAGTGGTACGCCCAAGGGGAATCGAACCCCTGTCTGCGCCGTGAAAGGGCGCTGTCCTAACCGCTAGACGATGGGCGCCTGTTGCTGGTGTGAGTGGGCTTATATTCAGGAAGAACCTGACTCGCAAGCCCTTAATCTAACTTTTCTAAAAAAAACTCAGATTAGGCCGAATTTACGTACTGCCGCACTGTGGATGACGTGCTCAACCCTTTGTAAAATAACAAAAAAGCCGGGATTTTATATCCGGCTTTTCTTCCTTATGATTTACGGCAGCTCCAGTTCCAATCACGTTCCGGCCCCACATCCACGTGAACTGACGTGGTATGGCAATAGGTGCCAACGCCGCCACGTCCCGGCATATTGCGGGCGAAACGGGCGATTTCGTGCTTTGAAACGCCATCGATCTGAATATCGGCTGCGGCACAAATCATATGAAGTGATTTGCGAGCGCCATTGACCTTGCGATTGTAAGATGGACTGCGGTAGCCCGATGTAACCATGACAGGCTTACGGAAGTGCCGTTCCATGGTTTTTAGCATGCTAACAAGTTGTGGCTTGAGACAGGCTACATCCACTGTTTCGCGCTGCACCTTAAGGCCGTTTGGCGTAAGGCGTGCGAGGCCGGGAGCCGATGCCAGCTGGACGCCAGCGTAATCATCATACTCGTTGGCATCGATATCGCTGTCGTCGTAAATGCTTTTGCGATGCTTGATTTCGAACCCACCATTGGGGCGCACGCCAGGCAGCGAATAATTATATTCATGCTTTGATTTGGCGCCCGGCCTTACGACCGCAAGTTTCTTATTTTGTGAGGTGCCTGAACCGCTTGCAGCTTCATCGTTAAAGAGGCGCGCAATGCTACCTTGACCTGCGGTAGTAGGACGTTGTGGCGAGGCAAAGGCGTTGGCATTTTTGGCTGAGCCAAATAGCGAGGTGACCTGCGTCGGTTTTTCTGATTCGGCGGGCTTAGGCGATTCAGCCTGTTTGGTCTCTTCTGCCGCAGGCTTGGTCTCAGCGGCAGCAGCCTGCTCTTTTGTCTGTTCCGGCTTTGCAGCTTCTGTCGCTTCAGGGGTAGGTTCGGGCGTTGCAGCTGCTGGAGATTCGCTCGATTTCTTGCCAAACATGCCAAACAGGGAAGTCGACTTCGTCTGCGGGGCGAGGGCTGCGACCTGAATCGATCCGTCTTGAGCTGATTCTGCTTCAGTTGCTGCGACTGTTGTCGGCTTTTGTTCTTTATCGGCTGGCTTTGCTTCAGCGACAGTGGTTTTCGCTGTGTTGGCCGTTGCAACGGTCTTTTGTGTTTCGCTCTTACCGGCTTCGCCAGACGCTTCGGCTGCGACCGTCTGATCGGCTGCACTCTGAAGCGTGTCGGCAATCATGGAACCATCGGCGCTGTTCGTCATTTGTAAAGGTGACGTGCCGTTGCCAGTAGACGTGCAGGATGACAGAACGAGCGCAAGGAGGGCTACGCTACCTGAAAGTAGTCTTCTGGTTGTCCGATGCGATGGTTCTGCGAATTTCAATGTCTGCTCCAGATCGACGTTTCAGCTTTTCGGCCTGTACCAGCCTGATAATCCGAAAAAAATCGGCGTCCTGCTGATTTCGGGAGAGTAGTTCTCCCGTGTGAAACCCGCGACAATCAATCGATGGCGAGCTTACTCACAGAAACCGGTCGTCTGGACCGGGGTAGATAAACCAAGAGTTTCAGCGCTTTATTACGAATACATCATATTTGTAATCGCGTTGACGCGTGAATGTATAAATCACTGACTGATCATTTGTAACCAATTTTTAGGATTTTTACCTGCCAAACGCAACTATTGAAAGCACTATGTGTTTCATGCGGGCGTAAACTACACGCATATTACAGCGATATAACGCAATATTACTGATTGTAATTTTTGTTTATACTTGCCGATGGTCGCCGTTTCAGACGGTGAGGAATGTCCCAATTTCAACTCGCTTGTTGACATGACACATCGAGTTGGTGCTATCCCTTTCACATTATATTATCTGTGTTGAGCTAGGTAACCCTCCTGGCGCATTCAGAACATCAAGATCGGACCGGAAACATGACCAAGAGCACGCGGCAGATTGCCAATCTTATGCTGGCAGCAACGGCCGTGGCGTTTCTTGCGGGCTGTGCCGGTGGTCCTGAATTTCAGGGTACGCCGCAGGAAGGTGCCAAGCGTTCGGATACCTATCCAACCTTTGGCCGCATGCCAAAGGCCGCGACCACTCAGATCACCCCGGAAGAAAAAGCACAACTTACTTCCAAGCTTGATTCTGACCGCACACGTCTTGCGGCCACTCGTTCTTCCAATGCAGCGATGACGCCTGCTCAGGCTGCTGCCTTGCGCAAACAGGCGCAGGAAGAAACAGATGCCACCCTCAAGCAGATCGAATCCGGAGCAGAGTAGCCTTTTTCAACGGAAAAAAGCTTCATTTCAGGACTGTAACAAGTCTCGACCCGATTCGATAACAGGTGTATAGCTCCTAACCCGGTGCATACGCGCCGTTTCATTCAACCCCCCTTCTGGAACAGGATCATGTCGGAAGAATTTCATAAAGTCCGTCGTTTGCCACCTTATGTCTTTGAACAGGTTAATCGCCTGAAGGCATCGGCGCGAGCGGCCGGCGCCGACATCATAGATCTCGGAATGGGTAATCCTGATCTGCCGACGCCAAAAAATATCGTCGACAAGCTTTGCGAAGCTGTTCAGGATCCACGTGCGCATCGCTATTCATCGTCGAAGGGTATTCCCGGCCTTCGTCGTGCACAGGCACAATATTATGCGCGCCGTTTCGGAGTGAAGCTCAATCCGGATACACAGGTTGTTGCGACGCTAGGTTCCAAGGAAGGCTTCGCCAATATGGCGCAGGCCATCACGGCGCCGGGTGATGTCGTGCTTTGCCCGGACCCGACTTATCCGATTCACTCATTCGGCTTCATCATGTCGGGCGGCGTGATCCGTTCAATCCCTGCAAAGCCTGATGAAGAGTTTATCCGTGCGCTGGATCGTGCGGTAAAGCACTCCATCCCAAAGCCGCTCGCGCTGATCCTGAACTTCCCTTCGAACCCGACGGCTTATACCGCGACGTTGGATTTCTATAAGGACGTGGTCGATTTCGCGCGAAAGAATGACCTGATCATTCTGTCGGATCTCGCTTATTCGGAAATCTATTTCGACGACAACAATCCACCACCATCGGTTCTTGAAGTGCCGGGTGCGATGGATGTTGCGGTCGAATTCACGTCGATGTCGAAAACATTCTCGATGCCGGGCTGGCGTATGGGCTTTGCAGTGGGCAATGAGCGCCTGATTGCGGCACTTACCCGTGTGAAGTCTTACCTCGATTATGGCGCGTTCACACCTATTCAGGTTGCGGCAACCGCTGCACTCAATGGTGACGGCTCTGACATTGCCTATGTACGTAATGTCTATAAGCAGCGTCGTGATGTGTTGGTGGATAGCTTTGGCCGGGCAGGCTGGGATGTACCTCCGCCAGCTGCAACGATGTTCGCATGGGTTCC
The DNA here is from genome assembly GCF_965577835.1 of Brucella pituitosa. NCBI lineage: Bacteria > Pseudomonadati > Pseudomonadota > Alphaproteobacteria > Hyphomicrobiales > Brucellaceae > Brucella > Brucella pituitosa. The sequence goes on along the minus strand of NZ_OZ264092.1, from coordinate 435,289 downwards.
GATTCCAGAGCGCTTCCGCGCGCTGGGCTCGCTCGAATTCTCGAAGCTGCTGGTTGAGATGGCCGATGTGGCTGTTGCTCCGGGTGTCGGCTTTGGCGAACATGGCGACGAGTATGTTCGTATCGCACTGGTTGAGAACGAGCATCGCATCCGTCAGGCTGCACGCAACATCAAGCGTTTCCTGTCCGCCAAGGACGAGAATCTGCAGAATGTCATTCCGCTTGAAGGCCGCCGTTAAGCGGTTTTAACCAAGCAAAGCAGGGGCCGCATGTTATCGGCCCTTGTTTCCCACCACGTACAAATTCAACAGTTCAGAAAGACAGAACAATGAGTGATGCATTGCGGATCGGCGTTGCCGGACTGGGCACCGTTGGTGCTTCGGTGTTGCGTATTCTACGTGACAAGGCCGAAATGCTCACTCGTCAGTGCGGTAAGCAAGTTACGGTTACAGCGGTGAGCGCACGCGACCGAACTCGGGATCGCGGCGTTGATCTTGATGGAATTGAATGGTTTGACGATCCGATTGAATTGGCGAAAAGCGCCGACATTGATGTGTTCGTTGAACTGATCGGCGGCGATGAAGGTCCGGCCAAAGCATCGGTCGAAGCTGCATTGCGCGCAAGCCGTCATGTGGTGACCGCCAACAAGGCGCTTCTCGCAAAACATGGCGTGGCATTGGCCAAGATCGCTGAAGAAAAGGGCGTGCTTCTCAATTTTGAAGCAGCCGTTGCTGGCGGTATTCCCGTCATCAAGGCGATGCGTGAATCGCTGACCGGCAATACGGTTTCGCGCGTTTACGGTATCATGAACGGTACCTGTAACTACATCCTTACCCGCATGTGGGAAGAGGGCATCTCGTTCGAGGATTGCCTGGCAGATGCACAGCGCCTTGGCTATGCTGAAGCTGATCCCACTTTTGATATTGAAGGCAATGACACGGCGCACAAGCTTGCGCTGCTCACAAGTCTCGCATTCGGCACACAGATTGCTGCCGACGATATTTATCTCGAAGGCATCAGCAATATTTCTCTGGCCGATATTCGTGCGGCCGATGAGCTTGGCTATCGTATCAAGCTGCTCGGTGTTGCGCAGAAGACCGATACCGGCATCGAACAGCGTGTGCATCCGACCATGGTTCCGACTTCGTCGGTGATTGCTCAGGTGCATGGCGTGACCAATGCGGTTGCTATTGAGACCGATCTTCTCGGCGAACTGCTGCTTTCTGGTCCGGGCGCTGGTGGCAACGCGACTGCATCGGCTGTCATCGGTGATCTGGCAGATATTGCCAAGAGCCGCCCCGGCTTCCAGCATGGTCCGGTTTTCGGCACTCCTGCGAAGGCCTTGCAGCCTTATAAGCGCGCAAAAATGCGCAAACATGCCGGTGGCTATTTCATTCGCCTGACAGTCTATGATCGCATCGGTGCATTTGCGGCAATTGCCAAGCGCATGGCCGAGAATGACATTTCGCTTGAATCAATCGTTCAGCGTCCTCTGATGGACAGTGACGTGAGTGACGGTATCAAGACGGTTATTCTCGTCACGCATGAGACGACTGAAGCTGCAGTGAAGAAGGCGCTTGAAGCGATCTTCAAGGACGATCATCTGGTGAGCAAGCCACAGATGATCCGTATCGAACGTGCAGGCTGACATACTCCAATAAGGTTGCCGCTCTTGAAGGGCGGCAACGTTTTTGCTAGAACGCACCCATCGGAATAATCCGATTTAGAGACAAACACGGAAAAGGAGGGCTGTAAGATGGAAGTGACACGTCACGATCGTCATCGTCAGTATGGCCCTGATTTTGCCCTGCAGCATTAAATTGTGCAGGGCCGATTAAGACTGAAATCAAAGTCTTTTTCTGCCTTTTCTAAAGGCGCAGCTTGAATTGCTGTAGCCGAAAATTTGCAAGCACTTCGATCGAAGCTATTTGGACGCTGTTCATCAGTGCTTGGGCCAAATTGGGCTTATTGCCATGTCTCTTATCTCTGTTCAAAATCTTTCGCTCACGCTCCATGAAACCCTGTTCTCTAACCTCGATTTCGTCTTGGATGAAGGCGAGCGGTTAGGGGTTGTTGCCGCCAATGGTCGCGGAAAGACCAGTCTTTTGCGCCTTATTGTGGGTGAGGGGGAGCCGACCAGCGGTGCTATAACCCGCTCGCGTGGACTGAAGGTTGGCTATGTAAGCCAGTATGTCTCCGATGATCTGATGGATCTGTCTTTCTATGACGTTGTACTCGGCGGACTGGACGAAGATGCGCGCGACTATGAAAGCTGGCGCGCTGATATTGTACTCGACGATCTCAACGTTCCTGCTGAATTGCGTGAGCTTACCATTCGTCAGCTCAGTGGCGGCTGGCAGCGGCTTGCGCTTCTGGCACGCACATGGGTTTCCGACCCTGACGTGCTTTTGCTGGACGAGCCGACCAACCATCTCGACCTTGAGAAAGTGCATCTGCTGGAAAACTGGCTTGATGCGCTCCCGCGTTCAGTAGCCGTCATTGTTTGCAGTCACGACCGTGCCTTTCTCGACGTGGTAACGAAACGAACGCTTTTCTTGCGCGCGGAGAAGTCGGTTGTCTTTGCTTTGCCTTATAGTCAGGCGCGTGTGGCGCTTGACGAGATTGATGCGGCCGATGCCCGTCAGTTTGAAAAGGACATGAAGACTGTTCAGCAATTGCGCAGACAGGCAGCCAAGCTCAATAATATAGGCATCAATTCCGGCAGCGACTTGCTGGTGGTAAAGACCAAGCAACTGCGTGCGCGGGCTGAGAAGATAGAGGAAAGTGCGAAAGCCGCGCATGTCGAGCGCTCTGCGGGCAAGATCAAGCTTGACGGTCGCGGCAGTCATGCCAAGGCACTGATCGTGATCGATCAGGCCGAGATTGCAACGCCGGATAACCGATCACTTTATAAAACCGGTCAATTCTGGATCAATCCCGGCGATAGAATAGTAGTGCTTGGTGCTAATGGTACAGGCAAGACTCGGCTCCTGACACTGGTTCGGGAAGCGATACTAAATCCGGAAGGGTCACTTGCAGGCATCAAGGCGACGCCTTCGCTGGTGCTGGGCTATAGCGATCAGGCTTTGTCCGAGCTGAATGGTTACTGGACGCCGTTTGAAACGATCATGAAGCGTTTCGATGTTGGCGATCAACGTGCTCGATCTTTGCTGGCCGGAGCGGGTATGACACTGGAAATGCAAGCCAAACCTTTGTCCCGGCTTTCGGGTGGGCAGAAGGCGCGTCTTGCCATGCTGGTTCTGCGTCTGACCAAGCCGAATTTCTACATTCTCGATGAGCCAACCAACCATTTGGACATTGATGGCCAGGAAGCGCTCGAAGCCGAATTGCTGAGCGATGAAACTGCGAGCCTCATCGTATCGCATGATCGCAGTTTTGTGCGCAATGTGGGCAATCGTTTCTGGGTGATCGACAGAAAAAAGCTGCTCGAAGTGGATAGCCCGGAGGTTTTCTTTGAAACAATTGCAGGTTGATCAATAGGTAATTCTTCTGGTTGCTTTCGCGCTTTCTGGTAACATTTATCGGGTGTGTTGGTTCACGCCCGATCAGGACATGAAACCAAGCGTGTAGAGCTAAATCGATTAAGAGCTTGAGAGCAAAATATTTTTACCGTTCTTTCTGTTGCAGGAACCTCTTTCTCTTGCAGAGAACCGGGGACTTTGACAAAAGATTTGCATAATGTCGCTATAAGCAGCGACACTGGCGTTATACGAACGCATCAACGTAATTCGAATTCAGGACTTTGTTCACATGGCCAAGACTGCAGAACAGCAACCGCACGGACTGGATCGCATTCTCACACTGGAACTCGTTCGTGTGGCTGAACGCGCGGCAGTGGCTGCAGCACGCCTTCGTGGACGTGGCGATGAAATGGCTGCTGATCAGGCTGCCGTTGATGCCATGCGTCAGGAACTGAATCGCCTTCCGATTGCTGGCACGGTCGTGATCGGTGAAGGCGAACGCGATGAAGCGCCGATGCTTTATATCGGCGAAGAAGTCGGCACCAAACAGGGGCCGGACGTTGATATCGCTCTCGATCCGCTGGAAGGCACGACAATCTGCGCCAAGAACCTGCCGAATTCGCTGGCTGTTATTGCCATCGCCGAAAAAGGCAATCTGCTCTACGCGCCAGATGTTTACATGGAAAAGATTGCGGTTGGTCCGGGCTATCCTAGGGGCGTCGTCGATCTCGATGCAACGCCGACTGACAACATCCATGCTATTGCCAAGGCAAAGGGCGTGAAGCCGCATGAAATTACGGCCTGCATCATGGATCGCCCGCGCCACGCGCGTCTGATTGAAGAAGTGCGGGCAACCGGCGCTTCCATTCGGCTGATCGGCGATGGCGACGTTGCAGGTGTGATGCACACGACCAACCCGGATGAAACCGGCATCGACATTTACATCGGTATTGGCGGGGCGCCAGAGGGCGTGCTGGCCGCTGCAGCACTGCGTTGCATTGGCGGCCAGATGCAGGGCCGTCTTCAGCTCAATTCTGATGAGAAGATTGCACGTGCTGCCAAGATGGGCATTTCGGACCCTAAAAAGATTTATACGATGGAAGAAATGGCAAAGGGCGACGTGTTGTTCGCAGCAACCGGCGTAACCGATGGCAATATGCTTTCCGGCGTCAAGTTCGCTCGTGACTATATCCAGACGCATACAATCGTCATGCGCTCAAGCTCACAGACTGTTCGTGAGATTAAAGCGCGCCATCAGGACCTTTCAAAATTTTAAGATTACGAAAAGCGTAATGAACAAAGGCGGCATTGCAAAAATGCCGCCTTTTGTGTCTTTAAGAAACCATGACAACAGAACGCTTTTTTCTTGGTATCCGGAATTCTGTCACTGGCCAAAAGTGGATGGACCGTCTTGGTCCGCGCGAGGCTAACACAGCATTGGCGATAGCCCAGCATCACGGTATTTCTGATCTGGTATCGCGCGTGCTTGCCGGACGTGGTGTGACGGTAGAAGGTGCGCCGGAATTCATCGATCCAAGCTTGCGCAATCTGATGCCAGATCCGGCAACGCTGACTGATATGGATAAGGCGGCCAACCGGATTGCCGATGCTATCATGCGTCGCGAAACTGTAGCGATTTTTGGTGACTACGATGTGGATGGGGCATGCTCATCCGCTTTGATGGCGCGTTTTCTGAAACATTACGGCATCGCGCATTCGATCTATATCCCGGATCGCATTTTTGAAGGCTATGGGCCTAATCCAGATGCCATGCGCGAACTGGTCGCAAAGGGTGCTTCGCTGATTGTGACGGTCGATTGCGGTACTAATAGCGCACCGTCAATCACCGCTGCGAAAGACGCCGGTGCCGATGTTGTGGTCCTTGATCACCATCAGGTTGGCGGTGACCTGCCGGATGATGCGGTGGCAATCGTCAATCCCAACCGCGAAGACGACATTTCACAGCAGGAGCACCTTTGTGCGGCAGGCGTTGTTTTCCTGACGCTTGTTCAGGTCACCAAAATTCTGCGTGAACGTGGAAAAGGTGCAGGACCGGATCTGCTCGGTATGCTCGATCTGGTCGCACTTGCAACGGTTTGTGATGTGGTGCCGCTTAAAGGCGTCAACCGTGCCTTTGTGGTCAAGGGCCTGCTGGTAGCGCGCAGTCAAAGCAATGCAGGGCTTGCAGCGCTTGGTCGTGTTTCGCGCATTGGCGAACCGCTCAACGTTTTTCATCTCGGTTATCTGATCGGTCCGCGTATCAATGCGGGTGGCCGTATTGGTGATGCAGGACTGGGCGCCCGCCTGCTGACACTTGATGATTCTACTGCTGCTGACCCGATTGCTGTTGAGCTCGACCGGCTCAATCAGGAACGGCAGGCGATGGAAGCCGAAATGCTGATGGAGGCAGAAGCGGAGGCTTCGCTGGAGATTTCCGGCGGGGCGGGTGCTTCCGTAATCGTGACCGCGAGTGACCATTGGCATCCCGGTATTGTTGGACTCCTCGCCTCGCGCCTTAAGGAAAAGGCACGTCGTCCGGCTTTTGCCATCGCCTTCAACGCCAACGGAACTGGCTCTGGTTCGGGACGCTCGATCACAGGATTCGATCTCGGCAGGCTTGTTCGCAATGCTGTCGATAAGGGATTGTTGATCAAGGGTGGCGGTCATGCCATGGCGGCGGGGATTACCATTGAGCGCGGCAAACTTGGTGCGCTTCGGGCGTTTCTGGAAGAAGAATCTGCGGATATCGTCTCACGGCTGCGTCAAAATCAGAGTCTTTCCATCGACGGTGCGGTTGCCGCTTCAGGGGCAACAGTCTCGCTTTATGAATCGTTGCAGAAGGCAGGGCCTTTCGGGTCGGCGCATCCGCAGCCGGTGTTGGCATTGCCACATCATGTGCTGGCAGATGTGCGTGGCGTAGGACGTGATCATGTTCGTGTTGCTTTGCGTGGTGCAGACGGCAAACGCGTCAATGCCATAGCATTCCGGGCGGCGGAGGGCGATTTAGGGCGCTTTTTGTTCAATAATATCGGCCAGAGCGTACACGTGGTTGGCAATCTGTCGCTCAATCACTGGAATGGTTCGGTGACGCCTCAGATTCAGATTCTGGATGCGGCTGTGCCTATTTGAATTTTCTCAACTTTTTTGTCTTCACGCTCTTGTGAAAGTGGGGGGTGAATTCCCATATGATCACGGAATAAAATAATCTGTGATTACTCTATTGGGAGATACTTATGCCGGGTTCCGGAAACCGCCTGACCAAACTGACCGCTGCAATGGTCCTTGGGCTTATAGCCTCTTTTGCCGCTGTTGATTTCGCCGAGGCTCGCCGTGCTGGCGGGGGCGGTTTTGGTAGCCGTGGTGCGCGTACTTATCAGGCGCCAGCGCCGACACGTACCGCGCCAAACAATGCGGCTCCGATGGAACGTTCAATGACGCCGAACACAGGCACCAACACGCAGGCTAATCGCCCAGCAGCTGGTGCTCAGAATGCGGCGGCTGCACAGCGTTCGGGCGGTATGTTCGGCAATTTCGGCCGCTCCATGCTTGGTGGCCTGCTTGTCGGTGGTTTGATTGGCATGATGCTCGGTAATGGCCTTGGTGGTCTTGCCGGTATGTTTGGTCTTCTTCTGCAGGTTGCCGTCATTGCGTTGATTGCGATGTTCGTTATGCGCATGTTTGCTAACCGTCGTCAGACGGCAGCGGCAGGTGCGGGCAACACTGGTGCGCAGCCTTTTGGCGCTGCGAAGAGTGCAGCACCACAGGCAGGCTTCGGCAGCCGTACCCCTTCGGTTAATCCATTTGAGGCCAAACAAGCTGAAACTCCGGCAGCCCCTGTCGTTGAAGAAGAGCCAATGGATGTCGGTCAGGAAGAGCTCGACCGTTTCGAACAAATGCTTTCGGAAATCCAGACCGCTTATGGCCGCGAGGATTATGCAGCCCTTCGCAAGCTCGCAACTCCAGAAGCCATGTCTTACCTTGCTGAAGAGCTGGGCGAGATTGCTTCCAGCGGTATGCGTAATGAAGTCAAGGACGTAAAGCTACTTCAGGGCGATGTTTCCGAAGCATGGCGTGAAGGCAATGTCGAATATGCGACTGTCGCCATCCGCTACTCGGCTATCGACGTTATGCTCGACCGCAACACAGGTGCAGTCGTCGAAGGCAATCCTGATGAGCCGGTTGAAAGCGTCGAAGTCTGGACATTCACTCGCGTTGACGGTGGGGATTGGTTGCTCGCAGCCATTCAGGGCACCGAATAAACTTAACTATTGCAAAGAAAAGGCCCGGTCGAAAGACCGGGCCTTTTTCGTAATTACCAGCTGCCGATATTCTCGGCTGAAGCCCATGGCTCCTGTGGGGCAAGGCGCTCGCCCTTCTGGATCAGCTCGATGGAAATTCCGTCAGGCGACTTGATGAAAGCCATGTGGCCATCGCGTGGTGGCCGGTTGATGGTGACGCCTGCATCTTTCAGTTTCTGACAAGCCTCATAGATATCATCAACCGCGTAGGCGAGATGGCCGAAATTACGACCGCCACTATAGGTTTCAGGGTCCCAGTTATAAGTAAGTTCCAGTTCCGGCGCGCGTTCTGCTTGCGCTTTGTCCTTATCCGCTGGAGCAGCAAGGAAAATCAGCGTGAAACGGCCTTTTTCGTTTTCGGTACGACGAATTTCTTCAAGGCCGAATTTGTTCACGTAAAAGTCCAGAGATTCATCAATATCGCGAACTCTAACCATCGTGTGCAGATAGCGCATAGTCTTCTCCTGTTTTGCAGATAGGCCGGTTACAGAACTTAACACTTTCCCAAAAGAATGGTTCAGTGCGTTTTCCGTGACCGCTTTAAAGAGCTGTTATCGTGGATAAGTGGCCGTCGTAAAAACGCAAGTAAACAAGTTGTCGAATGATCATGCTGCCTTATGTTTTCGACAGACCAGTTTCTGATTGAGAAATTTAGGAATTAACGATGAACGCATAAAGCCTGTGGTCATCTTCAATTCAACAAAAGATAGGGCTTGCCGCCTACGGTTAAGGAAGTGTTATTCTTTGAGCAAGAATCAGGTCAGAATCGCAACGGAACACAAAGAGGAGGGACGAGCGCATGGCAGACAAATCTGTGTCAAATGACCAGTTTCGCAGTCAGGCCTCCTCAGAAGAGATTGGCGAACTCGTTGAGCTTTCGGGCCATATTAAATGGTTCGACGTTGCAAAAGGCTATGGTTTTATCGTTCCTGACCAGCCTGGTTTTTCTGATATTCTGCTACATGTGACCACACTTCGTCGCGATGGCTTCCAGACTGCCCTCGAAGGTGCGCGTATTGTTTGTGAAGTTCGCAATGGTGACCGAGGCATGCAATGCTTTCGTGTTCTCTCCATGGATACATCGACTGCTGTGCATCCAGCGCAGATGCCGCCGCAGCGCACCCATGTTACCGTTACGCCGTCCAGCGGTCTGGAACGAGTTATCGTCAAGTGGTTCAACCGCACCAAGGGCTTTGGCTTTTTGACGCGCGGCGAGGGCACTGAGGATATTTTCATTCATATGGAAACGCTACGCCGTTTCGGAATGATGGAACTACGCCCCGGTCAGGTCGTCCTCATTCGCTTCGGCAACGGGGACAAAGGCCTTATGGCCGCTGAAATCCATCCGGATATCGGTACGGCGATTCCTGTTTCGCACTGATTTGGTTCTTTGCGAGGATCTCACAAGCCGGTGATGCCAGTGACAATGCAGTGACTGGGCCTTGCCGCATTAAGCTCCCGTTGATAGTCTCCGCCGCTCAAACGCACCATTCGTGATTGCCCGCCTTATAGCGGTCCCAATCAAGACTGAATCGTTGAAACCGCTAGAACTATTTACCTTATGCAAAACGCTTCGCGCTTTTGCTGGAAATGCTATAGGGCATTCAACGCGAGCACGCAGGACAAGAGCAGGTAATGGGTCGCATTCTTTTCGCATTTGCATTTATTTTCTTTGCGTTTTCCGCCCAGGCGCAGGAAACCAAGCCCATGCTTTTGCCAATGGACAAAGAACCGCTCACTTTCACAACATCGAATGGCAAAGTTTCATTTGGATTGGAAGTTGCTGCGACTGATGAAGCGCGTATGCGCGGGCTGATGTGGCGCACGGACTTCCCAAAGGATAGAGCCATGCTCTTTGTATTCGGTGAAATGCGCAGTGTTATGATGTGGATGCAGAACACGCCTTCGCCGCTGGATATGGTTTTCCTTGATGACACAGGTCACGTATCTGCAATTCATGAAAACGCGGTCCCGTTTTCGGAAGACATTATTTCTTCGCAAGGTCCGGCGGCTTACGTCGTTGAACTTCTTGCCGGTACTGTTAAGCGGACCGGAATCAAGCGTGGTGACAGAGCGATCCACAGAGCAATTTGTGGCGAGTGTCGCAACTGATCTGTCAAAAACCCACAGTCTGAAAAATCAAAAGGAATACAAAATTGAGTGCGCTCGATATCGAATATTTCGAACATGATGGTTTGCGCCTTGCGTATCGTCAAGACGGAGAAGGCGATCCGATCCTGCTCATTCACGGTTTCGCGTCCTCAAGCCTTGTCAATTGGGTGTCGCCCGGTTGGTTCCGGACACTGACCGAAGCTGGCTATCGTGTGATTGCGATCGATAATCGTGGACATGGTTTTTCTGCGAAAAGTCACAATGCCGATGATTATACGCCGAGCGCCATGGCTGGTGATGCCGCAGCGCTGCTTGATCATCTGGGTATCGAAAAAGCGCATGTGATGGGATATTCGATGGGAGCGCGTATCAGCGCGTTTCTTACAATCGAACATTCTGATCGTGTTCGTAGTGCTGTATTTGGTGGTCTTGGCATCGGAATGGTGACAGGTGCGGGTGATTGGGAGCCGATTGGAGAAGCATTGCTTGCTGAAGATCCGTCGACGATTACGCATCCACGTGGACTGATGTTCCGTAAATTTGCTGATCAGACCAAAAGTGATCTTATAGCGCTGGCCGCTTGCGTCATTACCTCCAAGGAACTGGTTTCTGCCGAGGCAATTGCGCGCATAATGCAGCCGGTCCTTGTCGCCGTCGGTACAACTGACGATATTGCAGGAAGTGCACAGGAACTGGCAGACATGCTGCCAAATGGCCAGGCACTCGATATTCCTGACCGCGATCATATGTTGGCAGTCGGTGATAAGGTTTACAAGAAAGGCGTTTTGGCCTTTCTGGAGGAAAATCCTCTTTGAGTTCGCACGAACTGGATTTCATTCAGTTACGCGAAACGCAGCTATAAGATTTATGCGGTGTAAAGGCACGGTATTTTGCGATATGTTGTTCGCTGAACTCACGTCGCGTTTAGAAAAATTGGAGCGTGCATAATGTCGGTTCGTACGAACGCGAAAGTATCCCCATCTTTGGGGCAGGTTGATCCGATCTGGCATTCCGTCCGCGCTGAAGCGGAAGAAGCAGCCAAGAACGATCCCGTGCTTGGAACGTTTCTTTATGCAACGATTATCAACCAGTCGACACTGGAAGATGCCGTGATGCATCGTATTGCGGAGCGTCTGGGACATGCTGACGTGAGCGCAGATATTCTGCGCCAGACATTCGATGCAATGTTGGAGGCAAACCCGGAATGGTCTCATATCGTACGGGTGGATATTCAGGCGGTTTACGATCGCGACCCGGCCTATAACCGTTTCATGGACCCTGTTCTTTATCTTAAGGGTTTTCATGCGATTCAGACCCATCGTCTGGCGCATTGGCTTTATAATGAAGGGCGTAAGGACTTTGCCTATTATCTGCAAAGCCGTTCATCGTCTATTTTTCAGACGGACATTCACCCAGCTGCACAGTTCGGCAGTGGATTGTTCCTCGATCATGCCACCGGGCTTGTGGTCGGCGAGACAGCAGTGATCGAAGACAACGTCTCCATCCTGCATGGTGTGACCCTTGGCGGCACCGGCAAAGCCAGTGGTGATCGCCATCCAAAAATCCGTCACGGTGTGCTGATCGGTGCAGGTGCCAAAATTCTTGGCAATATCGAAGTGGGGAACTGCTCAAAGATTGCGGCAGGCTCTGTTGTGCTGAAATCGGTTCCACATAATGCTACTGTAGCAGGTGTGCCTGCGAAGGTGGTCGGTGAAAGTGGTTGCTCTGAGCCTTCGCGTGTCATGGATCAGATGTTGAGTGAAGCTGCGTTCGGTGAACACATGTTCGGAGAAGGCATCTGATCGTCTTATCGCTCTAAAAAACGCGAATAGTGCCGCGTTCTGGTTTTTTATTTTGGACGGCCTATATGACGCTTAGAGCGGTACCAGTTATGAGTGAATCGTTGAAACTGAGTCTCGCTATCTGGTTTAAGCATTATCCAGCGCAAAGCCGGTTCCCACTTTTGCTGGAAATGCTTTAACGGTTCAGAACTATTCGCGCGTGCGTGCATCAACGCATGTGTTAATGCTTTACATCGCATAAGGGCGGGTGCATTAAACCGGCCTCAAATCAATATCAGGAGAAGCCGGTTGAAACCCGAAGAACTCAAGAAACTCGACGCCTATTTCAAGCGGACTTTCAACAATCCGGGCCTTCAGGTGAAGGCGCGTCCACGCAAGAACGATTCCGCTGAGGTGTATTTGGAAGACGAGTTCCTGGGTCTTGTCTACAAGGATGAGGACGAAGGCGAACTGTCCTATAATTTCTCGATGGCTATTCTCGACGTCGATCTCTGAGATCCGTTGCGATGAACAAGAACGCCCTTCCTGCTTTACAGGGAGGGCGTTTTTTATTGGCTTGATGGTCCCTGACGCCTTCTCTAAAAAACAACTGATTGAATGCATGGCGGGAGAAATCATGACACGTTCGTTTGCGAGCCATATTACAGTTGTGGCGCTATGTTTGAGCTGCGCTACATTCTCAGCTGTAGCGCAAACAATTGATGATGATGGAACGTGCCCGGAACTGGCTCAGAAAATGAGCAAAATCTATTTTGGCTTTCCAGAAATTGTTGATGGCTCCATTGAACGCTTCGCAAGCTGGAAGGCATCCTGCGCGACAAAAGCACCAGCCGGGCAGGGCAATGTTGTTGCTCTGTGTCAGGGCAAACTCAAGGGCGACGGAAATGTCTTTTACTGGATAAAGGCGGCGGTCGAAGCGGAAAGCAGCGGCTATGAAATCTGTGATTATCCTTGACCATGACGCAAGGCGATGGCGACAAGCGGCTTCCTTCCTGGCTCGACATACGCAAGCGCGAAACGCGCGAAGTAGAGCCTGACCCTGAGAACCGACCTCTTGGGGAAATGCGAGCTTTTTCAAGGAGCTCGCTGTGGGCAAGCACGATATTAGGCGCGTTGGTGGCGTATTTTCTGATCCGTAGCGCATTTCACAACATATCGACCGGCAAAATGACAGTCTCGTCCCAGATGGGGCGACTGCGCAGCACCTATCGCTGGCCGGACGATTGGGGATTCTTTTCAACGCTCGTCGGTTTCAAATTATTAGCGGGCGCTATCTTTCTGATTGCGGCGATCTCTTGTCTGAAAGCCGCATTCCGTTCCCACGATAAATAACGCATCTTGTTTCGAGACTTTGTGATGGAGGAAAGCTCATGCCAATTTACGTGTACAATGGTCACCAGCCGGAATTTGCTGATCGTGCCAGCAATTGGATCGCTCCAGATGCAACGCTGATTGGCAAGCTTGTGATTGGAGTGAATGCGAGTTTCTGGTTTGGAGCTGTTCTGCGCGGCGATAATGAGCCGATCACAGTTGGTGCGAACACCAATGTGCAGGAACATACCATCATGCATACCGATATTGGCTTTCCGCTTACGATTGGCAAAGGCTGCACCATCGGCCACCGTGCTATCCTGCATGGCTGCACGATTGGCGAAAACACACTGATTGGCATGGGTGCAATTATTCTCAATGGGGCAAAGATCGGGAACAATTGCCTGATTGGCGCCGGCGCACTTGTGACGGAAGGTAAAGAGTTTCCGGATAATTCGCTGATCGTCGGATCGCCTGCGCGCGTCATTCGCGAACTTGATTCTTCGGCGATTGAGAAATTGAAACTGTCTGCGCAGCATTATGTTGAGAAGGGGCAGTCTTTTATGCGTGGTTTGGAACCCGCATAAAAAGAGACGGGGAATGACGACCCGTCCTTTTCTTCATTAGAGCATTTCCTGTTTTTCTTGAATCATTGGAAATGCTCTATCTCTTTGTTTTTTCGAATTATCCGACGCAAAACCGCTTCGCACTTTTGCTGGAAATGCTCCAGATTTGTCGAAATCAGTTGCGAATGCTGCTTACAAACTGATCGCGACCATTTTTGATCGATACCCATGCGCCGGTATTGGTCGTCGATTGGCGCTTCAGGAATGTGTAGTCGGTTTCGTTCCAGATGCGCACACGCTTATCGAGATTGTCGAGAATGAAATCGCCGCGATCCGTACGCAGAGTCAGAACCGCATGCCCTTCACCATTTGACTGACGAACAACGGTCATCAACAGCGTGTTGGCAGGAACGCCGAGGGCTATCAATTCGCGGCGCTTGAGCAGCATATAGTCATCGCAATCGCCAGCAGTGGTTGGGTATTCCCAATATTCTTCTTTTCCCCAGACTTCCATGTCGGTACGCGGCGCGATCCGTTCGTTTACGCTGGCATTAACGGCGACAATTTCCTGCCAGACTTTCTGATTAAGTGTCAGAGGCGCACTGTTGGTGCTGCTGATTTTGCACTCGGCTGCATGACGTTCGCAAAACTCGTAATGCCCGATTGGCTGCGAAGTGCGTTCGCCAGTTGGCATCCAATGCGAGTTTGATGCCGGGTTTGCGGCTTGTGCGAAAGCTGTTCCCAGAAGGATCAGCATTGCTGCGATGATCGTCTGCTTTGTCATTCTTTTTGTCTCCCTGTTGGAAACAAGAATGCGTGCAAGACTTTGAGAGCGGGGAAATTCAGACGCGAAAATGCGAATCTAATTTGAATAAAACTGCACGAAATTCAGCAATGTTTTGTTCAGAAATAGCGCAATAAGAGCCATAATAGCACGATTTATGGCGTTTTGATGCCCAATATGGCTCTTAACTCAATTTGCCAATCCGTAACCTTAGTGCGCGTTTACCTTTTAAAATATGCCACTGAAAGCCGGTTCAGGCTTTGCCGCCGGGAATGACGCGAAGAGCGGGCATATCGCGAGTTGGCACAGGTGTGGCCCAGCGACGGGTGCTGTTTGCGGCGTTCGCCCCGTTCATGGTGACAATCGAAGGCTTGCGGATTTCCTGTGTCACGACAAGATCAGGGGCCAGCGGTTCAATTCTGTTGAGGTTACCGAGCACCAGCGGATCAGCACCGGCCCAGGCGACGTCATTGAGCACAGAGATACTGCCAAGCAGATTGAGCCTTCCGTCTTCGCCTGATTCGAGTGGAGCGAGCAGCATTTCAAAAGACAGGCTGCGCCCGGAAAGGCTTATTCCATCATTCTGGCTCAATGCAGGAACCAGATGAGAATTGATGTTTCGCGCCAGTTCATTCAGGGCAGGGCGGTTGCGCTCTGGCCAAAGGGACAGGAAACGGGTGGTCTTCAGTTCACGCCCGAACAGAGCACAGATGCGGGTGCCAGCAAGACGAAAGATCAGCTCGCCGTTCTGGTCTTCTTCAAGAAAGAACAGATCGGACAGGTGACGTCCGAGTTTACGCGGCTGGATCGATTCGCGCTGCGGTGCAAACAAGCTGCCGCTCTGACCCAAAGCCAGTCGCTGCCATTCGCTGAAGATTGCGATCGTGCTGCGGTTTTTCATTGTGCGCTGCTTGTTGCTCTCTGGCCGTTCATCTGAATTTGCGGGCAGTGCCCGTCGGTCCGCGCATTAAAATAGTATTAACAGACGGGATGCCAGCTTAACCCTTTATTCATCCACGACACGTGCTTGTTAAGGTTAATAAGAAGTAATAGTTGCAAATTTTCTTTTATAGCAGTTTGATGAGTTATCAGAAGAAGCCATTGTCTTGGTTGGCTTTTTCCTGATCTCCAGATTTTGTCTCGCAAATATCAGACATTTGCGACAAGGCCGTGCGGGACCCTCCGGCGGCCTTTATTTTTAACGAATTGTCACTTATCAAGAATCCTTATCTCTGGGGTGTGCAATCGGCGCACCCGGTCTCTGGAACATTTCCAGTTTAAGTTGAGTCATTGGAAGTGCTCTATATCTTTGTGTTTCCGCGCATCTTGTTCCGAAAAGCGTTTCACACTTTTCGGGATGCGCTCTAGCAGATGGAAAGCGGCAATTTATGAATACGCCTCAGCCTGAAATGCGCAGAAATGCCAATGATTCGAGACGGCCGGGCGGTGGTGAGCCGATATTCAACATACCGAGCGTCATTCTTGCGCTGATGGCAATTTGTGCGGGCGTTTATATTTATCAGAACTATATTATCAGCGAGCAGCAGAACTATGAGTTCATGCTGAACTTCGCTTTGATTCCAGCGCGGTTCTCATTGGCGGGCGGCTTTTCGGATCCGGCGGCACTGTTCACGCTCATCAGTTACTCTTTCATGCACGGTGGATTTGCCCATATAGCGGTCAACATGATCTGGTTCGCCGCTTTCGGTTCCCCACTGGCGGGACGTATTGGCACCGGACGAATGATCATTTTCTGGATTTTGACATCGGTGATTGCGGGACTGACGCATTATGCCATTTATCCCGAAAGCGTGACGCCCCTTGTCGGGGCTTCCGGGGCTATTTCCGGCATGATGGGCGCTGCTGCGCGTTACGGTTTCCGCCGCGTTGGTGCTGGACGCCGATCTGAATTTGCGGGACCGGTTTTACCGATTGGCCTTACGCTGACATTAAAGCCTGTACTGACCTTCGTGGGTATATGGTTTCTGATCAATATCTTTACGGGATTGTATTCCACTGGCGGGGCTGATTTGTCGGGTATCGCCTGGGAAGCCCATATTGGCGGATTTATTGCCGGGTTCTTTGGCATTTCACTGCTGGATAAGCCGCGCAGCTATGACGCAGTCATAAGGCGCTGACCTGATCCCTCCCTATTTAGTCCGCTTGCAAAGCAGGCATTGAAAGCGCACCATCTTGGGAACACAGCTGGAGGAGCTGCGTTAGAGCGCCGTGCGCCGTCTTGGGCGCTACACACGGACGCTCTAAACTATTGAATCTACGCATCGTGCTTTCCAAAAATCGATTCCGATTTTTGGGCCGATGCTGTAGAATCATGCGGCAGAGCCGCAAGATTGATTGCTGAACCTTGGGAGGGATTTTGGCATGACCGTTAGATCGATTCTCGAAAACAAGGGCAGGGATGTCGTTGTCATCAAACCTGATGATACGCTTTCACACGCCATTGCCATTCTCGTCCAATATAAAATCGGTGCGATTGTGGCCTGCGATGAGGCAGGGCACATCAAAGGCATTCTTTCCGAGCGCGATGTTGTTCGGGCATTGGCAGCGCTGGATACAGGAATCGGGGCACGTCCGGTTTCTGAATTTATGACGTCCAAAGTGCAAGTTTGCCGCGAGCATCATACGATTAACCAGGTAATGGAGATCATGACGCATAATCGCTTCCGTCATATGCCGGTGGAAGAAAACGGGAAGCTCGCGGGAATCATTTCGATTGGTGACGTTGTGAAACGACGCATCGAGGATGTGGAGCGCGAGGCGGAAGATATTCGCACCTATATTGCGACTGCGTGATTAAACGCGCATCCTGGAAAGCATCAGCCGTTTTCGGAAAAGATGTGCGTTGGGAAACGTCAGAGCGACGAATCATTATCTGGAGCGAATGAAACGCTCCAGATGTTGGAGTTGAGCTGATTCTTTACGAAGGACGACGCGCACGCAGATAACGCTCAGCAGCGTAAAGCGAAATCGCCGCCGCGTTCGAGACGTTGAGTGATTTGATCTCGCCCGGCATGTCGAGCCGTGCCAAAGCAGTCACTGTTTCGCGGGTCTTCTGACGCAATCCCTTGCCTTCAGCACCGAGAACAATGGCTACCCGATCACCGGTCAGTGTCGATTCCATTTCCTGCGGACCTTCCGAATCAAGACCAATGGTCATGAAGCCGAGGGAGTGAAGCTCTTCGATTGCTTCAGCCAGATTGCGCACTTCGATATGGGGAATCAGTTCAAGCGCACCGGACGCAGCTTTCGCCAGAACGCCACTTTCCTGCGGGCTATGGCGGCTCGTTGTAATCAGTGCGCCTGCACCAAAAGCCACTGCCGAACGAATGATAGCGCCGACATTATGCGGATCGGTTACCTGATCGAGAACCAGCAATAGCGGGCTTTCTTTCAGTTCCGATAGTTTTTTGGGGCGAAGCGGCTGCGCTTCGATCATGACACCCTGATGCACGGCATCCGAGCCTGTCTCTTTGTCGATATCTTTCGGTTCGACGATTTCAACAGGGAAGGGCAGAGCTTCCGCTTCACCAATTTCGAGGCGAGCGAAGCCGTTGCGTGTGGCGCGCATGCGCAGAATCTTGCGCGCGGGATTCTCTACTGCAGCGCGTACGGTGTGCAGGCCGTAAAGACGGACTGTTCCTTCCGCTACACGACCTGCAGGAATCGGAGCACGCTGCGGCTTATGCGGAGCTTTGCCTTCCGACACGGCCTTGTGATCGCGATGTTCGCGACGCAGACGCGCATAGTGAGAATCTTTTGGGGTACGGGGAGAATTTTGATCGTTCATGGGGCGCTTATATCCTGTCCACAGCAGGGAAGATAGCTGGATAGCAGTTAAATGAACCCTGAAATTTTGATGCTCAACCGGCTATAAGCCCTGATTTCCGGCGGTTCCGCCGAAACCTCGATAAGTCGCCACCTGCAACTATTGGAAGGATATGCATTCTTTTCACTTTTACCCTGTTGACAGGAGGAGCGCATATCGGCATAAGCCCCCTCGCAGAACGACGGCGGGCTCAACAGCCAACCAGACATTCTGCAGAAAATGCCTAGTTACTCGACTCTGCTGATAGTGATATTAGGAGGAATGCCCGAGCGGTTAAAGGGGACGGACTGTAAATCCGTTGGCTAAGCCTACGTTGGTTCAAATCCAACTTCCTCCACCACTGTCGGATCAGAGTTTAGAGTATGCGGGTATAGCTCAATGGTAGAGCAGCAGCCTTCCAAGCTGAATACACGGGTTCGATTCCCGTTACCCGCTCCAGTTTTCAAGAGCGGATAGGCGTGTAAGGAATCATCGACGGGCGGTTCGCCGTTCCGTTTTGGCATAAATGTCGGCCTGAAAGTCTGATGGATTTTCGTGCTGGCGCTCGAGCGGTTCTAGAACAAAGAGAACAACGGCGATGGCAAAAAGCAAGTTTGAACGTAATAAGCCCCACGTAAACATCGGCACGATTGGTCACGTTGACCATGGCAAGACGTCGCTGACAGCAGCAATCACGAAGTTCTTCGGTGAATTCAAGGCATACGACCAGATCGATGCTGCACCGGAAGAACGCGCTCGCGGTATCACCATTTCGACGGCACACGTTGAATATGAAACTGCAGCTCGTCACTATGCACACGTCGACTGCCCAGGCCACGCTGACTATGTTAAGAACATGATCACCGGTGCTGCACAGATGGACGGCGCGATCCTGGTTGTTTCGGCAGCTGACGGCCCGATGCCACAGACCCGTGAGCACATCCTGCTCGCTCGTCAGGTTGGCGTTCCTGCGATCGTCGTGTTCCTGAACAAGTGCGATCAGGTTGACGATGCTGAACTTCTCGAGCTCGTAGAACTCGAAGTTCGCGAACTGCTTTCGAAGTACGACTTCCCAGGCGACGAAGTTCCAATCATCAAGGGTTCGGCTCTTGCTGCTCTGGAAGATTCTTCGAAGGAACTCGGCGAAGACGCAATCCGCAACCTGATGTCTGCTGTTGACGATTATATCCCAACGCCAGAACGTCCGATCGACCAGCCATTCCTGATGCCAATCGAAGACGTGTTCTCGATCTCGGGTCGTGGTACTGTTGTTACCGGTCGTGTTGAGCGCGGTATCGTCAAGGTTGGCGAAGAAGTCGAAATCGTTGGCATCAAGGCCACCGGCAAGACGACTGTTACCGGCGTTGAAATGTTCCGCAAGCTGCTCGATCAGGGCCAGGCTGGCGACAACATCGGCGCACTGGTTCGCGGTGTAGGCCGTGACGACGTTGAACGTGGTCAGGTTCTCTGCAAGCCAGGTTCGGTTAAGCCACACACCAAGTTCAAGGCAGAAGCATACATTCTGACCAAGGACGAAGGTGGCCGTCATACGCCATTCTTCACCAACTACCGTCCACAGTTCTACTTCCGTACGACTGACGTGACCGGTGTTGTTACCCTGCCAGAAGGCACGGAAATGGTTATGCCTGGCGACAACGTTACCGTTGACGTTACGCTGATCGTCCCGATCGCAATGGAAGAGAAGCTCCGCTTCGCTATCCGTGAAGGTGGCCGCACCGTCGGTGCAGGCATCGTCGCTTCGATCATCGAGTAATGAATTTGACTGGCGGTAACGCCGCCAGTCTGGCATCCTGGATGCCGCATAGGGGTATAGCTCAGTTGGTAGAGCGACGGTCTCCAAAACCGTAGGTCGCGGGTTCGAGCCCTGCTGCCCCTGCCATTTTTAAACGAGTGCTCATAGCTTGACTATGGGCGCTCGTTTTCTGTATTCTATCTGGATGGGCTTTTGCTCATTCATCCGATATGCGCCCGTAGTTCAGCGATGCGAGATCGGCGAAGATAACTTCCTGCCGGAATTTGTTGGCCGGGCAGGGATGGTCGCTACCGTCAAAATTGTGCTGCCGCCGGTGGGGTGGGCATGATTGAATGGTCGGTTAAGCGAATTTAGCAAGGATCGGTTATCTCCGATAAGCCTGTATGGTATTCTTTTAACCAATGGGCTTGTTTTTTTTGAGAATCGATTCTATGTAACGTCAACAGACACGCGGTGCGTGGGGCTGAATCTTCAGCTTTGCGTACCGTATACGCGTGGGTTCCCGTTTTTGATTCGCTTTTGGGTCAGGGATGGTGGTTCACCAAGCAAACAGAGTGGCAGATGGCATCCAAGACGAATCCGATCACCTTTTTCCAGCAGGTTCGCGCCGAAACGGCGAAAGTGACCTGGCCTACAAGGCGTGAAACGATCATCTCCACGATTATGGTGGTGGTCATGGCGTTTCTGGCTGCTGCATTCTTTTTTCTTGCCGATCAGCTTATGGCCTATGGCGTAGAATTTATACTTGGCCTTGGCCGCTAAGCAGGATTGGGGAGTTACGAGATGACAGCGCGCTGGTACATCGTTCACGCCTATTCCAACTTCGAAAAGAAGGTGGCCGAGGATATTGAAACTAAAGCTGCTCAGAAAGGCCTTTCCAGCCTGATCGAGCAGATTGTTGTGCCTACCGAGAAGGTTGTTGAAGTTCGCCGCGGCCGTAAGGTTGATGCTGAGCGCAAGTTCTTCCCGGGTTATGTACTCGTGCATGCCACGCTGACTGATGCTGTGTTTTCTTTGATTAAGAATACGCCGCGTGTGACTGGGTTCCTTGGTGATTCAAAGCCTGTTCCGGTCTCTCAGAAGGAAGTCGATCAGATTCTGAATCAGGTTCAGGATGGTGTTGATCGGCCAAAATCATCGATCACCTTTGAGATCGGTGAAAACGTTCGCGTTTCCGATGGTCCGTTTGCTTCGTTCAACGGTATCGTTCAGGAAGTCGATGATGAGCGTGCCCGTCTCAAGGTTGAGGTTTCTATCTTCGGGCGTGCTACGCCTGTGGATCTTGAATACAGTCAGGTCGATAAGCTCTGATTGTTTGCCCGCAAGGGTGTCCACTGTGAAAAGTGGAAAAGGTGGAAGGATAGGCGGCTTAGCCGGTCGCTGATTTCGCACCACCAAACTGCCAGTCAGTTCGTCTGACGTCAGTCGAGAGCCGGATCTCCGGCATTAATCGAGAACACCGGTTTCCGGTATTTTTATGAAGGCAGAATGCAATGGCTAAGAAAATTGCAGGCCAGCTGAAGCTCCAGGTAGCAGCAGGTGCGGCCAATCCATCGCCTCCGATCGGCCCAGCACTGGGTCAGCGCGGCATCAACATCATGGAATTCTGTAAGGCATTTAACGCTGCCACACAGGAACTGGAAAAAGGTTCGCCGATTCCAGTCGTGATCACATACTATCAGGACAAGTCTTTCACTTTTGTGATGAAGACTCCTCCGGTAACCTACTTCCTTAAGAAGGCTGCCAACCTCAAGTCGGGTTCCAAGGCACCTGGCAAGGAAAAGGCAGGCACAATTGCGCGTGATAAAGTTCGCGAAATTGCTCTTGTTAAGATGAAGGATCTGAACGCATCTGACGTGGAAGCGGCAATGCGCATGATCGAAGGTTCTGCCCGTTCGATGGGCCTGGAAGTGGTGAGCTAAGACCATGGCAAAGATTTCCAAGCGTGTAGCTAAGATCCGCGAAGGCGTTGACGTCAACAAGCTCTACGACCTGTCCGATGCAATCGGTCTGGTTAAGGAACGTGCAGTTGCCAAGTTCGACGAAACCATCGAAATCGCAATGAACCTCGGCGTTGATCCGCGTCACGCCGACCAGATGGTTCGTGGCGTTGTCAACCTTCCTAACGGCACAGGCCGTACCGTTCGCGTTGCTGTTTTTGCACGCGGCGACAAGGCTGAAGAAGCTAAGAAGGCTGGCGCCGACATCGTTGGTGCAGAAGAGCTTTTCGAAATCGTCAATGGCGGCAAGATCGATTTCGATCGCTGCATTGCCACTCCCGACATGATGCCACTCGTTGGTCGTCTCGGTAAGGTACTCGGCCCACGCGGCCTGATGCCAAACCCTAAGGTTGGCACCGTGACTGTTGACGTTGCAGCTGCAGTTACCGCTTCCAAGGGCGGCGCAGTTGAGTTCCGCGTCGAAAAGGCTGGTATCATCCATGCTGGTATCGGCAAGGTTTCCTTCGACAGCCAGAAGCTCGAAGAAAACATCAAGGCCTTTGCTGATGCGGTCATCAAGGCTAAGCCTTCGGCTGCAAAGGGTGAATACGTCAAGCGCGTATCGATTTCCTCGACCATGGGCGTAGGCGTCAAGGTCGATCCGGCAACCGTTAAGGTCGTCGCTTAAGTTATTTGGGCTCCGGTTCGCCGGAGCCTGAGCCTTCCTTTGAAGGGGAGGCAGTGGTGGCACACCGGTACTGCGAGAGTGGTCGAAAGTGTAAGAATTCCGGATCGCAAGATCCGGATAGCCGGACGAAAGTCCGGTTATCCTGTCCGAGATTGCAGGCGGATCATCATCTCCGGGTGATAGTCCTTAAACATATGGCCTGCATGAGACGTGGAATAACCCTGTTTCGCACGAAAGTGCATGCGAGGTTTGAACCGTAGTTGCCTTTGAGTGAAGTCCGTTTTGCGGGTGAAGCTGAAGGGGACAGGATCCTCGAACGTCAGATGAGCCGTCAGGTTTATCTGGCAAAGGCAACCCGGCAGGACCAATTGGTCCTGTCTACTGGAGAGACACAGTGGATAGAGCGGAAAAGCGCGAATTTGTCGCGTGGCTGAACGGCGCTTTCAAAGAGTCCGGTTCGGTCGTCGTGGCCCACTATACCGGTCTCACCGTTGCGCAGATGAGCGATCTTCGTTCCAAGATGCGTGATGCTGGTGGCACCGTTAAAGTCGCGAAAAACCGCCTTGCCAAAATCGCTCTTCAGGGCACGGAATCGGAAGGTATCGCAGACCTGTTCACAGGTCAGACGGTCGTTGCATATGCAGACGACCCGATTACTGCTCCGAAAGTAGCCGTCGAGTTCGCTAAGGCTAACGAAAAGCTCGTTATTCTTGGCGGTTCCATGGGTGCAACAACGCTTAACGCCGATGGCGTAAAGTCGCTTGCTTCGCTCCCATCGCTCGACGAACTGCGCGCAAAGCTGGTTGGAATGATCCAGACCCCGGCTCAGCGTCTTGCAGTACTTACCAGCGCTCCAGCGGGCCAGATCGCCCGCGTTATCGGTGCGCACGCCCGGAAGAACGAGGCGGCTTAAGGCCGTTTCTCATTACAAACAGTTCAAACCTTAAACTAAGGAAATACCAAAATGGCTGATCTCGCAAAGATCGTTGACGACCTTTCGGCTCTGACAGTTCTGGAAGCTGCTGAACTTTCGAAGCTTCTCGAAGAAAAGTGGGGCGTTTCGGCTGCTGCTCCTGTAGCAGTTGCTGCTGCTGGCGCTGCTCCTGCTGCTGCTGCTGAAGAAAAGACCGAATTTGATGTCGTTCTCGCTGACGGCGGCGCAAACAAGATCAACGTGATCAAGGAAGTTCGCGCAATCACCGGTCTCGGCCTCAAGGAAGCTAAGGACCTCGTTGAAGCAGCTCCTAAGGCTGTCAAGGAAGGCGCTTCCAAGGACGAAGCTGAGAAGATCAAGGCACAGCTCGAAGCAGCTGGCGCTAAGGTCGAACTCAAGTAAGTTCGAGTATTCCGGCGGACGGTTTCCGTCCGCCGGTTTCATTCTGGGTCTTGCATCCGGAGTAAATGCATGAAAAGAAACGAAAAGCGCGGAATTAGGTTTTCTTCATGCAGATTATAATCAGAACGATTGTTAAGAGAATGTTCTGATCACTTTAAACCCTTTTCCTGATGGCCCTGACCGGGCCTTCAGGAAACGGGTTTTAGCCCGTTAGAAGGACCGCCGAAAGGCGGCGCACGATAAAGGCCGCAAGGCGTGAGCAAGCCGTAAGGCTATAGAACGAGGAGCGACGATGGCTCAGACCCATTCTTTCAATGGTCGCAAGCGCGTACGCAAATTTTTCGGCAAGATCCCCGAGGTCGCGGAAATGCCAAACCTCATTGAGGTTCAAAAGGCATCATACGACCAGTTCCTCATGGTTGAGGAACCAGCTGGCGGGCGTTCTGAAGAGGGTTTGCAGGCGGTTTTCAAGTCTGTTTTCCCAATTCAGGATTTCTCCGGCGCTTCAATGCTGGAATTCGTTCGCTACGAATTCGATGCACCGAAGTTCGACGTTGACGAATGCCGTCAGCGCGATTTGACATATTCGGCACCTCTCAAGGTGACGCTGCGTCTGATCGTATTCGATATTGATGAAGATACCGGCGCGAAGTCCATCAAGGACATCAAAGAGCAGGACGTTTACATGGGCGATATGCCGCTCATGACGGACAACGGCACCTTCATCGTCAATGGTACCGAACGTGTTATCGTTTCGCAGATGCACCGCTCGCCGGGCGTATTCTTCGATCACGACAAGGGCAAGACGCATTCCTCGGGCAAGCTTCTGTTTGCTGCTCGCGTCATTCCTTACCGCGGTTCATGGCTTGACATCGAATTCGATGCCAAGGACGTGGTCTATGCGCGTATCGATCGTCGCCGCAAGCTTCCAGCAACGACGCTTCTCATGGCGCTCGGCATGGACGGCGAAGAAATTCTGTCGACGTTCTACAACACCGTTACGTATTCGCGTGATGGCGATAACTGGCGCATTCCGTACTCGGTAGAACGCTTCAAGGGCATGAAGATCATTTCTGATCTTATTGATGCCGACACAGGTGAGGTTGTTCTCGAAGCAGGCAAGAAGCTGACTGCTCGCTCCGCGAAGCAGCTTGCTGAAAAGGGCCTCAAGTTCATCAAGGCAACCGAAGATGATCTCTTTGGCTCCTACCTTGCTGAAGACACTGTCAATTACGCAACGGGTGAGATTTATCTCGAAGCCGGTGATGAAATTGATGAGAAGGTTCTCAAGACGCTTCTCGACACAGGTGTTGATGAGATCAACGTCCTTGATATTGATCATATCAATATCGGTGCGTATATCCGCAACACGCTGGCTGTCGACAAGAACGAAAGCCGTCAGGAAGCGCTGTTCGACATCTACCGCGTGATGCGTCCGGGTGAGCCGCCGACAATGGATTCGGCTGAAGCCATGTTCCATTCGCTGTTCTTCGATTCGGAACGCTATGACCTGTCCGCTGTTGGTCGCGTGAAGATGAACATGCGTCTCGACCTCGATGCAGAAGACACTGTCCGTGTTCTGCGCAAGGAAGACATCCTTGCTGTGGTCAAGATGCTGGTTGAGCTGCGCGATGGCCGTGGTGAAATCGACGATATCGACAATCTCGGTAACCGTCGTGTCCGTTCGGTCGGCGAGCTGATGGAAAATCAGTATCGCGTCGGTCTTCTGCGCATGGAACGTGCGATCAAGGAACGTATGTCCTCGATCGAAATCGACACGGTCATGCCGCAGGATCTGATCAACGCGAAGCCTGCTGCAGCGGCTGTTCGTGAGTTCTTCGGCTCCTCGCAGCTGTCGCAGTTCATGGATCAGACCAACCCGCTTTCGGAAATCACTCACAAGCGCCGTCTTTCGGCTCTTGGACCTGGTGGTTTGACCCGTGAGCGCGCTGGCTTCGAAGTCCGCGACGTGCATCCAACGCATTATGGCCGTATCTGCCCGATTGAAACGCCGGAAGGCCCGAATATCGGTCTGATCAACTCGCTTGCAACCTTTGCCCGCGTCAACAAGTACGGCTTCATTGAAAGCCCGTATCGTAAAGTTGTCGATGGCAAGGTCACGAACGACGTTGTTTATCTGTCGGCTATGGAAGAAGCGAAGCACTCGGTTGCTCAGGCAAACGTAGAGCTGGACGAGCAGGGTGGTTTTGTAGACGAATTCGTCATCTGCCGTCACGCTGGCGAAGTTATGATGGCTCCGCGTGAAAACGTGGACCTGATGGACGTTTCGCCGAAGCAGCTCGTTTCGGTTGCTGCAGCGCTTATTCCGTTCCTTGAAAACGACGATGCGAACCGCGCTCTCATGGGCTCGAACATGCAGCGTCAGGCTGTTCCGCTCGTTCGTGCAGAAGCACCGTTCGTCGGAACTGGTATGGAAGCAGTTGTTGCGCGTGACTCTGGTGCCGCTATTGCCGCTCGTCGCGGTGGTATCGTCGATCAGGTTGACGCAACGCGTATCGTTATCCGCGCTACCGAAGACCTCGATCCGTCGAAGTCTGGCGTTGATATCTATCGTCTGCAGAAGTTCCAGCGCTCGAACCAGTCGACCTGTATCAACCAGCGTCCGCTTGTACGCGTTGGCGATCCTATCGGTAAGGGCGACATCATTGCTGATGGTCCGTCGACCGATCTGGGCGATCTGGCTCTTGGCCGTAACGTGCTCGTCGCGTTCATGCCTTGGAACGGCTACAACTACGAAGATTCGATCCTTCTTTCCGAGAAGATCGTTTCGGAAGACGTCTTCACCTCGATCCATATCGAGGAATTCGAAGTTGCTGCTCGCGACACGAAGCTCGGACCTGAGGAAATCACCCGCGACATTCCGAACGTTTCGGAAGAAGCACTGAAGAACCTCGACGAAGCTGGTATCGTTTACATCGGTGCTGAAGTGCATCCTGGCGACATTCTTGTCGGCAAGATCACACCGAAGGGCGAAAGCCCGATGACGCCGGAAGAAAAGCTTCTGCGCGCCATCTTCGGTGAAAAGGCATCTGACGTTCGTGACACCTCCATGCGTATGCCTCCGGGAACATACGGTACCGTTGTTGAAGTTCGCGTTTTCAATCGCCACGGCGTTGAAAAAGACGAACGCGCAATGGCGATCGAACGCGAAGAGATCGAACGTCTTGCGAAGGACCGTGACGACGAACAGGCTATCCTGGATCGTAACGTTTACGGACGTCTCGCCGACATGATCGACGGTAAGGTTGCTGCTGCAGGGCCTAAGGGCTTCAAGAAGGGCACGACCATTACTCGCGAAATCATGACCGAGTATCCGCGTTCGCAATGGTGGCAGTTCGCTGTTGAAGACGAAAAGCAGCAGGGTGAACTGGAAGCTCTGCGCGGCCAGTACGATGAATCCAAGAAGCTGCTCGAAGCTCGCTTCATGGATAAGGTCGAGAAGGTACAGCGCGGCGACGAGATGCCTCCAGGCGTCATGAAGATGGTCAAGGTCTTTGTCGCTGTGAAGCGCAAGATCCAGCCGGGCGATAAGATGGCTGGCCGTCACGGCAATAAGGGTGTGGTTTCCCGCATTCTGCCTGTCGAAGACATGCCGTTCCTCGAAGACGGTACGCATGCCGATATCGTTCTTAACCCGCTTGGCGTGCCGAGCCGTATGAATGTGGGCCAGATTCTGGAAACCCATCTTGGCTGGGCTTGCGCAGGTATGGGCAAGAAGATCGGTGAGCTGATCGACGTTTATCGCAAGACGGCAGACATTCAGCCGCTGCGCGATACGCTTGAGCACATCTATCCGGACAACGACCGCAACGAGCCGGTTCGCTCTTATGACGATGATTCGGTCATGATGCTGGCGAACCAGGTTAAGCGCGGCGTGTCGATCGCAACGCCGGTATTCGACGGTGCGGTGGAAGCTGACATCAATGCGATGTTGACGGATGCAGGTCTTGCGACCTCGGGTCAGTCGACGCTGTATGATGGACGTACGGGTGAGCCGTTCGACCGTCAGGTGACCATGGGCTACATCTATATGTTGAAGCTCCACCACCTGGTCGACGACAAGATCCATGCTCGTTCGATCGGACCTTACTCGCTCGTCACCCAGCAGCCGCTCGGTGGTAAGGCGCAGTTCGGTGGTCAGCGCTTCGGCGAAATGGAGGTCTGGGCTCTGGAAGCATATGGTGCGGCTTACACGCTGCAGGAAATGCTTACAGTCAAGTCGGACGACGTTGCAGGCCGTACCAAGGTCTACGAAGCGATTGTTCGTGGCGACGATACGTTCGAAGCTGGCATTCCAGAAAGCTTCAATGTTCTTGTCAAGGAAATGCGTTCGCTCGGTCTCAATGTTGAGCTGGACGATACACGCGACGAGCAGCAGCCGGCACTTCCGGACGCGGCGGAATAAAAACATCAAGGCGCGCCATGGTATTGCCGTGGCGCGCCCGTAAGGTATTTCCAGTAAAAGGCTAAAGATGCTTTGCGCACGGGAATGCTGAACGGAATGTGCAGTTCCAGACTGCTTAATACCGCGAATTCTTTTCAAGATGGCAGGGACTTTCAGCTTGTCATCGACGACACACAGGGCGGCGGATCGCCCTCAAGGAGAACGGCATGAACCAAGAGGTCATGAATCTTTTCAATCCTCAGGCTCCGGCACAGACGTTCGATTCCATCAGAATCTCGATTGCCAGCCCTGAGAAGATTCTGTCCTGGTCATACGGCGAGATCAAGAAGCCGGAGACGATCAACTATCGTACGTTCAAGCCTGAACGCGATGGTCTCTTCTGCGCGCGTATCTTTGGCCCGATCAAGGATTATGAATGCTTGTGCGGCAAGTACAAGCGTATGAAATACAAAGGCATCATCTGCGAAAAGTGCGGCGTTGAAGTCACGCTGTCGCGCGTTCGTCGTGAGCGCATGGGCCATATTGAGCTCGCAGCACCTGTTGCCCATATCTGGTTCTTGAAGTCGCTGCCATCGCGCATCGGCACGCTGCTGGACATGACGCTCAAGGATATCGAGCGCGTTCTGTATTTTGAAAACTACATTGTTACCGAACCGGGTCTCACTTCGCTGAAAGAGCACCAGCTTCTTTCGGAAGAAGAATATATGATTGCCGTCGATGAATTCGGCGAAGATCAGTTTACAGCCCTTATCGGTGCAGAAGCTATCTTTGAACTTCTGGCTTCGATGGATCTTCCGAACATCGCCGCAGACCTGCGCGTCGATCTGGCAGAAACCACGTCGGAACTGAAGACCAAGAAGCTGATGAAGCGTCTCAAGATCGTTGAGAACTTCATGGAATCCGGCAACCGTCCTGAGTGGATGATTATGAAGATCGTTCCGGTTATTCCACCGGATCTGCGTCCTCTGGTTCCGCTCGATGGCGGTCGTTTTGCTACATCCGATCTCAACGACCTTTACCGTCGTGTGATCAACCGTAACAACCGTCTGAAGCGTCTTATTGAACTGCGCGCTCCTGGCATCATTATCCGTAACGAAAAGCGTATGTTGCAGGAAGCTGTTGACGCGCTGTTCGATAACGGCCGTCGTGGCCGCGTCATCACCGGTGCTAACAAGCGTCCGCTGAAGTCGCTCTCCGACATGCTCAAGGGTAAGCAGGGTCGTTTCCGTCAGAACCTTCTCGGTAAGCGCGTCGACTATTCGGGTCGTTCGGTTATCGTGACTGGTCCTGAACTGAAGCTTCACCAGTGCGGTCTGCCTAAGAAGATGGCGCTCGAACTGTTCAAGCCATTCATCTACGCTCGTCTTGACGCCAAGGGTTATTCCTCGACCGTTAAGCAGGCGAAGAAGCTGGTTGAAAAAGAACGTCCGGAAGTCTGGGATATTCTTGACGAAGTGATCCGTGAGCATCCGGTTCTTCTGAACCGTGCGCCTACGCTGCACCGTCTTGGTATTCAGGCATTCGAACCCACGCTGATCGAAGGCAAGGCCATTCAGCTGCATCCGCTCGTCTGTACAGCGTTCAACGCTGACTTCGACGGTGACCAGATGGCTGTTCACGTTCCTCTGTCGCTTGAAGCTCAGCTTGAAGCACGCGTGCTGATGATGTCGACCAACAACATCCTGCACCCGGCAAACGGCGCACCGATCATCGTTCCTTCGCAGGACATGGTTCTCGGCCTCTATTATCTGTCGATCGTGGCAGACAAGGAGCCAGGCGAAGGCATGATGTTTGCCGATATGGGCGAACTTCAGCATGCGCTTGAGAACAAGGTTGTCACGCTGCACACCAAGATCAAAGGCCGTTTCAAGACGGTTGATGCGGAAGGCAATGTCGTTTCCAAGGTTTACGACACAACGCCTGGTCGTTTGATCACTGGCGAGCTTCTACCGAAGCATGTCAATGTGCCGTTCGACATCTGTAATCAGGAGATGACGAAGAAGAACATCTCCAAGATGATCGACCACGTCTACCGCCATTGCGGTCAGAAAGAGACGGTTATCTTCTGCGATCGCATCATGCAGCTCGGCTTTGCCCATGCATGTCGCGCCGGTATTTCGTTCGGTAAGGATGACATGGTCATTCCGGACTCGAAGGCGAAGATCGTTGCAGAAACCGAAGCGCTGACGACCGAATACGAACAGCAGTACAATGACGGCCTGATCACTCAGGGCGAAAAGTACAACAAGGTCGTTGATGCCTGGGGTAAGGCGACTGACAAGATCACCGAAGAAATGATGGCCCGCATTAAGGCTGTTGAATTCGATCCGGTGACCGGACGTCAGAAGCAGATGAACTCGGTTTACATGATGTCGCATTCGGGTGCCCGTGGTTCGGTCAACCAGATGCGTCAGCTTGGCGGTATGCGTGGTCTTATGGCCAAGCCGTCGGGTGAAATCATCGAAACCCCGATCATCTCGAACTTCAAGGAAGGCCTGACCGTTAACGAGTACTTCAACTCGACACACGGTGCCCGTAAGGGTCTTGCTGATACCGCCTTGAAGACCGCTAACTCGGGTTACCTGACGCGTCGTCTCGTTGACGTTGCACAGGATGCGATCATTTCGGAAGTCGATTGCGGCGCCGAAATCGGTCTCACCATGCAGCCGATCGTTGATGCCGGTCAGATCGTTGCTCCAATCGGACAGCGCGTTCTGGGCCGTACAGCACTTGATCCGATCATCAATCCGGCAACTGGCGATGTTATCGTTGAAGCTGGCCGCATGATCGAGGAAAAGGACGTCGAAGTCATCGAGAAGGCTGGTATCCAGTCGATCCGTATTCGCTCGGCCCTTACCTGTGAAACCCGTAACGGCGTTTGCGCCAAGTGCTATGGTCGTGACCTTGCACGTGGTACTCCTGTCAACCAGGGTGAAGCTGTCGGTGTTATCGCTGCACAGTCGATCGGTGAGCCAGGCACTCAGCTGACCATGCGTACCTTCCACTTGGGCGGTACTGCACAGGTTGTTGACTCGTCCTACCTCGAAGCTTCGTATGAAGGCACCGTCAAGCTGCGCAATCGCAACGTGGTTCGCAACTCCGATGGTAACCTCGTGGTCATGGGCCGTAACATGGCGGTTCTGATCGTCGATGCTACGGGCAAGGAACGTGCGGTTCACCGTGTAACCTACGGTTCGCGTCTGTTCGTTGACGAAGGTGATGCAGTCAAGCGCGGTCAGCGTATTGCCGAGTGGGATCCGTACACCCGTCCAATCCTTACGGAAGTGGAAGGCTACGTCGAGTTCGAAGATCTCGTCGACGGCCTCTCGGTTTCGGAAACTGCGGACGAGTCGACTGGTATCACGAAGCGCGTTATCATCGATTGGCGTTCGACCCCACGTGGTGCAGACCTCAAGCCTGCAATGGTCATCAAGGACAAGAGCGGCAAGATCGCAAAGCTGTCGAAGGGTGGCGAAGCTCGCTTCCTGCTTTCGGTGGAAACGATCCTTTCGTTCGAGCCGGGTGCTCACGTTAATGCTGGTGACGTTATTGCGCGTCTGCCGATGGAAAGCGCGAAGACCAAGGATATTACCGGTGGTCTGCCACGCGTTGCGGAACTGTTCGAAGCTCGTCGTCCGAAGGACCATGCCGTCATCGCAGAGATCGATGGTACTGTCCGCTTCGGTCGCGATTACAAGAACAAGCGCCGTATCATCATCGAGCCAAACGACGATACGATCGAGCCTGTTGAGTATCTGATTCCTAAGGGCAAGCCGTTCCATCTTCAGGACGGTGACGTTATCGAAAAGGGTGAATACATCCTCGACGGTAATCCAGCGCCGCATGACATTCTGGCCATTAAGGGCGTGGAAGCTCTCGCTTCCTACCTCGTCAATGAAATCCAGGAAGTCTACCGTCTTCAGGGCGTTCTGATCAACGACAAGCACATCGAAGTGATTGTTCGTCAGATGCTCCAGAAGATCGAGATCACGGAATCGGGCGATACCGGTTACATCACCGGTGATCATGTCGATCGCATCGAACTCGATGAGGTCAATGATCGTCTGATCGAGGAAGGCAAGAAGCCAGGTTCGGGTAATCCGGTTCTGCTTGGTATTACCAAGGCTTCGTTGCAGACTCCTTCGTTCATCTCGGCGGCGTCGTTCCAGGAAACCACTCGCGTGCTTACCGAAGCGGCTGTTGCCGGCAAGATGGACATGCTGCAGGGTCTCAAGGAAAACGTTATCGTCGGCCGTCTCATCCCGGCCGGTACTGGTGGCATGACCAACCAGATCCGTCGTATTGCGACGGCTCGCGACGAACTGATCATCGACGAGCGTCGCAAGTCGACCGGTTCCGCAGCAGCCAATGCGATGCTGACAGACATGACCAACAGCGCAGCCGAATAAGGCAGCGTTCAGGAAAAAGAAAAGGCCGCCTTTCGAGGCGGCCTTTTTGTTTGTGGCTTTTTGATTGTGAAAAAAAGGGCGGTCAGAAACCGCCCTTTATCTTAGCGCAAAACCTTGAACCCAATCCTGGGTCAGGCTGCGTGATTTCAGCCAAACTTATTCTTCTTCCTCGTCATCGCCTTCGAATTCGATCAGCGCTACTTCACCGGTGAGGGCGGTGTGCCATGCACTCTTGTGAGGTTCTTCTTCTGGTTCTTCGGTGATTGTGCCCATCTCGATCAACTCAGCTTCGTGATAACCTTCTTCCGCCAGGATCGCGAGGACGGTCTGAACGAGATCTTCGTCTTCATCGGATTTCAGCAGAATGTGTACTTCTACAGATTCCTCTTCGCCTTCGTTCCAGACGTCGGCAATGACCAGGTGAACGATTGGCGAATCGTTATCTGCAATCGGGGTAGTGGATGACATTGAGAATCCCTTAATATTCTGTTGTGTTTCGACTCGGATGTGCTTCAATAGCGGCTGTTCGGGTCCGGCGCTATGCTGGCACACAAAAATGACAGTTTTGTCTGCGAAATAATCGCGAATTGACGTCGAATACGGCGCAATAACCTGTCCGGCTGGCACCAAAACGCGGCTTTACGGCCTTTTGGTGAAGAAACTTAATGTCCTGCCCTTGACGAAACGCCTCCAAACACGTATCAGCAGCCCATCTGAGCCGATGTGAGGCTGGCTGTTTCGGGGCGACGCGCTCTGAAGTTCGCCTCAAACAGGGTTCGTTTTACGATCGAAATGCAACTTGCCGTTCGCATGAAGCTTTTGCTTCCTCTGCTTTTGTTCGGGGTGGCCACATACAGTGTGGCTGGTCCCGAATTTGTGCATGAGCACTCCGGTGAAACGGCCCTCATGGGGCGCTGATACGAGATTTTTTATAGAGGAAGGTTCAATGCCTACCGTAAACCAGTTGATCCGCAAGCCGCGCACTGCGCCGGTAAAGCGTAATAAGGTTCCTGCTCTGCAGGCAAACCCACAGAAGCGCGGCGTTTGCACCCGCGTTTATACGACAACCCCTAAGAAGCCGAACTCGGCTCTCCGTAAGGTTGCCAAGATTCGTCTGACCAATGGCTTTGAAGTCATCGGTTACATCCCAGGTGAAGGTCACAACCTTCAGGAGCACTCCGTGGTTATGATCCGCGGCGGCCGCGTCAAGGATTTGCCGGGTGTGCGTTACCACATCATCCGCGGCGTTCTCGATACCCAGGGTGTTAAGAACCGCAAGCAGCGTCGTTCGAAGTACGGTGCGAAGCGTCCTAAGTAAGAATTTTCCGGGGATACCGGCCGCCAGAATGGCGAGTTGAGCCCGATGTAATTGAAAGTTGAGACGAAATGTCCAGACGCCATAAAGCAGAGAAGCGCGAGATTAATCCGGATCCAAAGTTCGGCGATCTCGTGATCACAAAGTTCATGAATGCAGTTATGCTTCATGGCAAGAAGTCGGTTGCAGAAAGCATCGTTTACGGTGCGCTTTCGGCGATCGAAGCCAAGGCGAAGTCAGAGCCGGTCGCGCTGTTCCATCAGGCGCTCGACAATGTTGCTCCGCACGTTGAAGTCCGTTCGCGCCGCGTTGGTGGTGCAACCTACCAGGTTCCGGTCGATGTGCGTTCAGAACGCCGCCAGGCGCTTGCCATTCGTTGGCTGATCAATGCAGCTCGTGGTCGTAATGAAACCACGATGATTGATCGTCTTTCCGGTGAATTGCTTGATGCTGCAAACAACCGTGGTTCTGCTGTGAAGAAGCGTGAAGACACGCACCGCATGGCTGAAGCCAACCGCGCATTCTCGCATTACCGCTGGTAATCGTCGAACCCTATTCAAAGAGCAAAAACATGGCCCGCGAATATAAAATCGAAGACTACCGCAATTTCGGTATTATGGCTCACATCGACGCCGGTAAGACGACGATGACCGAGCGTATCCTGTTCTATACCGGTAAGAACCACAAGATCGGTGAAACCCATGATGGCGCGTCCACCATGGACTGGATGGAGCAGGAACAGGAACGCGGTATCACCATCACGTCCGCTGCTACGACCACGTTCTGGCAGGGTCAGGATGGCAAGAAGCGTCGCTTCAACATCATCGACACCCCGGGCCACGTTGACTTCACCATCGAAGTCGAGCGTTCGCTCCGCGTTCTCGACGGTGCAATCGCTCTTCTCGATGCGAATGCTGGCGTAGAGCCACAGACCGAAACTGTTTGGCGTCAGGCTGAGAAGTACCACGTTCCACGTATGGTCTTCGTCAACAAGATGGACAAGATCGGTGCAGACTTCTACCGTTGCGTAGAAATGGTCGGCTCGCGTCTTGGCGCAATCGCTCTTCCAGTTCAGCTGCCAATCGGCGCTGAAAATGAGTTCGAAGGCGTTATCGATCTGATCGAAATGAATGCCCTGACCTGGGATGGCACCATCGGCGCATCTGCGATCGTTGGCGAAATCCCTGCAGACCTTAAGGACAAGGCTGAAGAGTACCGCGAAAAGCTCATTGAGCTGGCCGTGGAAATCGATGAAGCTGCAATGGAAGCTTATCTCGAAGGCACCATGCCTACGAACGAACAGCTTCGTGCACTGATCCGTAAGGGCACCATCGACGTTAAGTTCCATCCGGTTCTTTGCGGTACGGCGTTCAAGAACCGCGGCATTCAGCCACTTCTCGACGCTGTTGTGGAATTCCTTCCGGCTCCAACCGATGTTCCTGCGATTAAGGGCATCGACGTTAAGACGGAAACCGAAACCACCCGTGAATCTTCGGATGAAGCACCGCTTTCGATGCTTGCATTCAAGATCATGAACGATCCGTTCGTTGGTTCGCTTACTTTTGCTCGTATTTACTCGGGCAAGATGACCAAGGGCATTTCGCTCGAAAACACCGTTAAGGGCAAGCGTGAGCGCATCGGTCGTATGCTGCAGATGCACTCCAACAGCCGTGAAGACATCGAAGAAGCTTATGCAGGCGACATCGTTGCTTTGGCTGGCCTCAAGGAAACCACAACTGGTGATACGCTCTGCGATCCGCTGAAGCCGGTTATCCTTGAACGCATGGAATTCCCTGATCCGGTTATCGAAATCGCGATTGAACCAAAGACCAAGGCTGACCAGGAAAAGATGGGCATCGCGCTCAACCGTCTGGCTGCTGAAGATCCTTCGTTCCGCGTTAAGTCCGATGAAGAATCCGGTCAGACGATCATTGCTGGCATGGGCGAACTTCATCTCGACATTCTCGTCGACCGCATGAAGCGTGAATTCAAGGTAGAAGCAAACGTCGGCGCGCCGCAGGTTGCTTACCGTGAATCGATCACCCGTCAGGCTGAAATCGATTACACCCACAAGAAGCAGTCGGGTGGTTCGGGTCAGTTCGCTCGCGTCAAGATCATTTTCGAACCGCATGACGGCGATGACTTCATCTTCGAATCCAAGATCGTTGGTGGTGCTGTTCCTAAGGAATACATCCCAGGCGTTCAGAAGGGTATCGAAAGCGTCATGGGTGCGGGTCCGCTTGCTGGCTTCCCGATGCTCGGCGTAAAGGCAACCCTGATCGACGGCGCATACCACGACGTTGACTCCTCGGTTCTCGCGTTCGAAATCGCTGCTCGCGCAGCGTTCCGTGAAGGCGCACAGAAGGCTGGTGCACAGCTTCTCGAACCGATCATGAAGGTTGAAGTCGTAACTCCTGAAGATTACGTCGGTGACGTAATTGGCGATCTGAACTCACGTCGTGGTCAGATTTCAGGTACGGAAGCTCGTGGCATTGCTACGGTCGTCAACGCAAACGTTCCACTGGCCAACATGTTTGGTTACGTGAACAACCTGCGTTCGATGTCTCAGGGTCGTGCACAGTACACCATGCAGTTCGACCATTATGAGCCGGTTCCGACCGCGGTCGCACAGGAAATTCAAAAGAAGTTCGCGTAATTTCTGATTACGCCAAACAGTAAAAAGCCTGAGCAGGCTAGATTTTAGGAGAGCTCAGATGGCAAAGAGCAAGTTTGAACGCAATAAGCCCCACGTAAACATCGGCACGATTGGTCACGTTGACCATGGCAAGACGTCGCTGACAGCAGCAATCACGAAGTTCTTCGGTGAATTCAAGGCGTACGACCAGATCGATGCTGCACCGGAAGAACGCGCTCGCGGTATCACCATTTCGACGGCACACGTTGAATATGAAACTGCAGCTCGTCACTATGCACACGTCGACTGCCCAGGCCACGCTGACTATGTTAAGAACATGATCACCGGTGCTGCACAGATGGACGGCGCGATCCTGGTTGTTTCGGCAGCTGACGGCCCGATGCCACAGACCCGTGAGCACATCCTGCTCGCTCGTCAGGTTGGCGTTCCTGCGATCGTCGTGTTCCTGAACAAGTGCGATCAGGTTGACGATGCTGAACTTCTCGAACTCGTAGAACTCGAAGTTCGCGAACTGCTTTCGAAGTACGACTTCCCAGGCGACGAAGTTCCAATCATCAAGGGTTCGGCTCTTGCTGCTCTGGAAGATTCTTCGAAGGAACTCGGCGAAGACGCAATCCGCAACCTGATGTCTGCTGTTGACGATTATATCCCAACGCCAGAACGTCCGATCGACCAGCCATTCCTGATGCCAATCGAAGACGTGTTCTCGATCTCGGGTCGTGGTACTGTTGTTACCGGTCGTGTTGAGCGCGGTATCGTCAAGGTTGGCGAAGAAGTCGAAATCGTTGGCATCAAGGCCACTGGCAAGACGACTGTTACCGGCGTTGAAATGTTCCGCAAGCTGCTCGATCAGGGCCAGGCTGGCGACAACATCGGCGCACTGGTTCGTGGTGTAGGCCGTGACGACGTTGAACGTGGTCAGGTTCTCTGCAAGCCAGGTTCGGTTAAGCCACACACCAAGTTCAAGGCAGAAGCATACATTCTGACCAAGGACGAAGGTGGCCGTCATACGCCATTCTTCACCAACTACCGTCCACAGTTCTACTTCCGTACGACTGACGTGACCGGTGTTGTTACCCTGCCAGAAGGCACGGAAATGGTTATGCCTGGCGACAACGTTACCGTTGACGTTACGCTGATCGTCCCGATCGCAATGGAAGAGAAGCTCCGCTTCGCTATCCGTGAAGGTGGCCGCACCGTCGGTGCAGGCATCGTCGCTTCGATCATCGAGTAATTAGATTTGTGCAGGGGCGTCTCCTCGGAGGCGTCCCGCGTAACAAGGAACAGATCAAATGAACGGTCAAAACATCCGCATTCGCCTTAAGGCGTTTGATCATCGGATCCTTGACGCTTCGACGCGGGAAATCGTGTCGACTGCCAAGCGTACCGGTGCCAACGTGCGCGGACCGATCCCACTTCCAACGCGGATCGAAAAGTTCACAGTAAACCGGTCGCCGCACATCGATAAGAAGAGCCGCGAACAGTTCGAGATGCGCACGCACAAGCGTCTTCTCGATATCGTTGACCCAACCCCACAGACAGTTGATGCGCTGATGAAGCTTGATCTGTCCGCCGGTGTTGATGTCGAGATCAAGCTTTAATCGGCTTGAGGACGGAAGGAACGAACCCGATGCGTTCAGGTGTTATTGCACAAAAGCTGGGCATGACCCGCGTCTATAACGACGCCGGCGAACATGTACCAGTGACAGTTCTCCGCATGGAAGACTGCCACGTGGTAGCTCAGCGTACAGTTGAAAAGAATGGTTACACGGCTGTTCAGCTTGGCGTTGGACTTGCCAAGGTAAAGAACACAACCAAGGCTCTGCGCGGTCACTTCGCGAAGGCTGAGGTTGAGCCTAAGGCAAAAGTTGCGGAATTCCGCGTTTCGCCTGAAAATCTGCTCGAGGTCGGCGTGGAAATCACTGCCGAACATTTCGTCGCCGGCCAGAAGGTTGATGTGACGGGTACTTCGATCGGTAAAGGCTTTGCCGGTGTAATGAAGCGTCATAACTTTGCTGGTCATCGTGCTTCGCACGGTAACTCAGTTACCCACCGCGCTCACGGCTCGACCGGTCAGCGTCAGGATCCAGGTAAAGTATTCAAGGGCAAGAAGATGGCCGGTCACATGGGGCAGACCCGTGTAACCACGCAGAATATCGAAGTCGTTTCTACCGACCTCGATCGCGGCCTTATTCTTGTTCGCGGTGCGGTTCCTGGTTCGAAGGGTGCATGGATCTATGTTCGCGACGCCGTTAAGGTTTCGCTTCCAGAAAATGCTCCCAAGCCAGCTGGTCTGCGCCAAGCAGCACAGGCCAAGGTAGAAGCTGCTGTAGTTTCTGAAACTGCAGCGACTGAGGGAGCCGAATAATGGATCTCACAATTACAACTCTTGAAGGCAAGGATGCCGGCAAGGTCAAGCTGAACGAAGATATCTTCGGCCTTGACCCACGCGACGACATTCTTCAGCGCGTCGTGCGCTGGCAGCTGGCTCGCCGCCAGCAGGGCTCTCATGATGCCAAGGGCCGCAGCGACATCAGCCGCACCGGTTCGAAGATGTACAAGCAGAAGGGTACGGGTCGCGCTCGTCACCATTCGGCTCGTGCACCTCAGTTCCGCGGCGGTGGTCAGGCTCACGGACCAGTTGTCCGTACGCATGATCATGATCTGCCAAAGAAGGTTCGCGCTCTCGGCTTGCGTCACGCTCTGTCGGCTAAAGCAAAGGCATCTGACCTGATCATCATCGATGATCTGGCTGCCTCTGAAGCCAAGACAAAGCAGCTTGTTTCGCAGTTCGCAAAGCTCGGTCTCGAAAATGCACTCCTCATCGGTGGTGCAGAGCTCGACGTGAACTTCCAGCGCGCTGCTTCGAATATTCCAAACATCGACGTTCTGCCAGTGCAGGGCATCAATGTTTACGACATTCTGCGTCGTGGCAAGCTCGTGCTTTCCAAGGCAGCTGTCGAAGCACTCGAGGAGCGTTTTAAATGACCGATCTTCGCCACTACGACGTGATCGTCAGCCCAGTCATTACCGAGAAGTCGACCCTTGTTTCCGAACATAACCAGGTTGTCTTCAACGTAGCTCGCAAGGCGACGAAGCCGGAAATCAAGGCTGCAATCGAGGCGCTCTTCGGCGTCAAGGTAAAGGCCGT
The DNA here is from genome assembly GCF_965577835.1 of Brucella pituitosa. Lineage (NCBI taxonomy): Bacteria > Pseudomonadati > Pseudomonadota > Alphaproteobacteria > Hyphomicrobiales > Brucellaceae > Brucella > Brucella pituitosa. The sequence continues at coordinate 395,414 of NZ_OZ264092.1, read as the reverse complement.
TAACACCACTGTGCGCAAAGGCAAGGTGAAGCGGTTCCGCGGCATTGTCGGGCGCCAGAGCGATGTCAAGAAAGCGATCGTTACTTTGGCTGAAGGTCAGAGCATCGACGTTTCGACAGGTCTCTGAGAGGCCATGGAGTAAAGACAATGGCACTCAAGCACTTTAATCCGACCACGCCAGGCCAGCGTCAGCTGGTCATCGTGGACCGTTCGGAACTCTACAAGGGCAAGCCGGTCAAGTCATTGACCGAAGGTCTGTCCAAGAAGGGTGGCCGTAACAACACCGGTCGTATCACTGTTCGCTTTCAGGGCGGCGGTCACAAGCGTTCTTACCGTTTCATCGACTTCAAGCGTCGCAAGCATGACGTTGTCGCAACGGTTGAACGTCTGGAATACGATCCAAACCGCACCGCGTTTATCGCGCTGATCCGCTACGAAGACGGCGAGCTGAGCTACATTCTGGCTCCGCAGCGTCTGGCAGCCGGCGACAAGGTCATTTCTGGCCAGTCCGTCGACGTTAAGCCAGGTAACGCAATGCCGCTTTCGTCCATGCCAGTTGGTACCATCATCCACAACGTGGAGATGAAGCCAGGCAAGGGCGGTCAGATTGCTCGTTCGGCTGGTGCATATGCACAGCTCGTTGGTCGTGACCAGGGTATGGCTATCCTGCGTCTGAACTCCGGCGAACAGCGTCTGGTTTCCGGTGCATGCATGGCTACGGTTGGCGCAGTGTCCAACCCAGAGCACAGCAACATCAATGACGGTAAGGCCGGTCGTTCGGTCTGGCGCGGCAAGCGTCCACACGTTCGCGGTGTTGCTATGAACCCAGTTGACCACCCGCATGGTGGTGGTGAAGGCCGCACTTCTGGTGGTCGTCATCCGGTCACGCCTTGGGGCAAGCCTACGAAGGGTAAAAAGACCCGTTCGAACAAGGCGACCGATAAGTTCATCATGCGTTCGCGTCATCAGCGCAAGAAGTAAGAGAGGTAGTCTGAAGTGGCTCGTTCAGTTTGGAAAGGTCCGTTCGTCGATGGCTATCTTCTCAAGAAAGCTGAGAAGGTACGCGAGGGCGGTCGTAGTGAAGTCATCAAGATGTGGAGCCGTCGCTCCACTATCTTGCCGCAGTTCGTTGGCCTGACCTTCGGTGTGTATAACGGCAACAAGCATGTTCCGGTATCGATCTCCGAAGAAATGGTTGGACATAAGTTCGGTGAATTCGCGCCGACACGTACCTATTACGGTCACGGCGCGGACAAGAAGTCAAAGAGGAAGTAACAGATGGGCAAGGCCAAGGCTCCCCGCCAGCTTAAGGATAACGAGGCGAAAGCCGTCGCCCGTACGCTTCGCGTCAGCCCGCAGAAGCTTAATCTTGTCGCGGCACTTATCCGCGGCAAGAAAGTAAATGCGGCACTTGCTGATCTCACTTTCTCGCGCAAGCGGATCGCTGAAACAGTGAAAAAGACGCTCGAATCGGCTATCGCCAACGCAGAGAACAATCATGATCTCGATGTTGACGCGCTGATCGTTGCTGAAGCTTATGTCGGCAAGTCAATTGTCATGAAGCGTTTCCACGTTCGTGGACGTGGTAAGGCAAGCCGCATCGAAAAGCCGTTTTCGCATCTCACCATTGTTGTCCGCGAAGTTGCGGAAAAAGGGGAGGCCGCATAATGGGCCAGAAGATTAATCCGATCGGTTTTCGTCTCGGCATCAACCGCACCTGGGATTCGCGTTGGTACGCGAATACCGGTGAGTACGGCAAGCTGCTGCATGAAGATGTCAAGATCCGCGAGTATCTTAAGAGCGAACTCAAGCAGGCTGCGATCTCCAAGATCGTAATCGAGCGTCCGCACAAGAAGTGCCGCGTGACGATCCACTCGGCTCGTCCGGGTATCATCATCGGCAAGAAGGGTGCAGACATCGAAAAGCTCCGCAAGAAGCTTTCCGAGATGACGAATTCCGATACGTCCCTCAACATCGTTGAAGTTCGTAAGCCGGAAGTCGATGCTACGCTGATCGCTCAGTCGATCGCTCAGCAGCTCGAACGCCGTGTGGCATTCCGTCGCGCCATGAAGCGTGCCGTTCAGTCGGCAATGCGTCTCGGTGCTGAAGGTATCCGTATCAACTGCTCCGGTCGTCTTGGCGGCGCTGAAATCGCACGTATGGAATGGTATCGCGAAGGTCGCGTTCCGCTTCACACGCTGCGTGCCGATATCGACTACGGTACGGCAGAAGCGCAGACCGCTTACGGCATCTGCGGCGTGAAGGTTTGGGTATTCAAGGGCGAGATCCTTGAGCACGACCCAATGGCTTCTGAACGTCGTGCGGTTGAGGGTGACAATCAGGGTTCCCAGCAGAACCGCCGCCGCGAAAACGCTTAAAAAGCGGGCCGCGGGCGAGAAAATTGGAGTAGAGAACAATGATGCAGCCAAAGCGCACCAAGTTCCGTAAGCAGTTCAAGGGCCGTATCCACGGCAACTCGAAGGGCGGTACGGATCTTAATTTCGGTGCATTCGGTTTGAAGGCAGTAGAGCCTGACCGCGTCACAGCACGACAGATCGAAGCGGCTCGCCGCGCGATCACCCGTCACATGAAACGTGCGGGTCGTGTATGGATCCGGATCTTCCCGGATCTGCCAGTAACATCGAAGCCTACCGAAGTCCGTATGGGTAAAGGTAAGGGTTCAGTTGACTACTGGGCAGCCCGAGTTGCACCAGGTCGTATAATGTTTGAGCTTGACGGCGTACCCGAAGATGTGGCACGCGAAGCCTTAAGACTCGGCGCTGCAAAGTTGTCGGTCAAGACGCGCTTCATTCAGCGCATCGCAGAGTAAGAGAGGCAGTCATGAAAGCCGCAGACGTTCGGGCGAAAAGCCTCGATCAGATCAACGATGAGTTGGGCGCACTGAAGAAAGAGCAGTTTAATCTGCGCTTCCAGAAGGCAACCGGCCAGCTCGAAAAAACCGCGCGCGTGAAGCAAGTTCGTCGCGACATTGCGCGTATCAAGACCATCGCCCGCCAGAAGGCGGCCGAAAGCAAGGCATAAGGAACAAGTATAATGCCTAAACGCGTTCTGCAGGGCGTTGTCGTCAGCGACAAGAATGATAAGACTGTTGTGGTTAAGGTTGAGCGTCGCTATTCGCACCCGCTCCTCCAGAAGACCATTCGTCAGTCTAAGAAATACAAGGCGCATGACGAAAACAACCAGTTCAAGATTGGCGATCAGGTTTCTATTGAAGAATCCAAGCCAATTTCGAAGGACAAACGCTGGGTCGTTCTCTCGAACGTAACAGCGGGCTAAATTACAAACACGCAGCTTAGGTAGGGCAGGAGCCCTTAACCAGCTGAAGGAAAAGAAGGCGGCCAGTCATGATTCAGATGCAAACAAACCTCGACGTGGCGGATAACTCCGGCGCACGTCGTGTCATGTGCATCAAGGTGCTGGGCGGTTCCAAGCGGCGTTACGCTTCCGTGGGCGACATCATTGTGGTGTCGATCAAGGAAGCTATTCCGCGCGGCCGCGTCAAAAAAGGTGACGTGATGAAGGCGGTAGTCGTACGGACTGCCAAGGACATCCGTCGCGCAGACGGCAGTGTTATTCGTTTTGATAACAACGCAGCTGTTCTCATCGATAACAAGAAAGAGCCTATCGGCACGCGTATCTTCGGACCGGTTCCGCGCGAACTCCGCGCTAAGAGCCACATGAAGATCATCTCGCTGGCTCCGGAAGTTCTGTAAGGAAGCAAGACGATGCAAAAGATTCGCAAAGGCGACAGCGTTGTCGTGCTGTCCGGTAAGGACAAGGGCCGTAAGGGCGAAGTTCTTCAGGTTATGCCAAAGGACGACAAAGCGCTCGTTCGTGGCATTAATGTTGTAAAGCGTCACCAGCGCCAGACACAGACTCAGGAAGCCGGCATCATCTCGAAAGAGGCGCCGATCCATTTGTCTAACCTGGCTGTTGCTGATCCTAAGGATGGCAAGCCAACTCGCGTTGGTTTCCGTATCGAGGACGGTAAGAAGGTTCGCGTTGCAAAGCGTTCGGGAGCGGTGATCTGATGGCTGAAGCTAAGGCACTTCCACGCTTCAAGAAGATTTATCAGGACACGATCCGTAAAGCTCTTCTTGAAGAATTCAAGTACGACAACGAGATGCAGATTCCACGCATCACCAAAGTTGTCCTGAATATGGGTGTAGGCGAAGCAACTGGCGACTCTAAGAAGCCAACTGTTGCTGCAGCAGATCTGGCCTTGATTGCCGGTCAGAAGCCTGTCATTACTCGCGCCCGTAATTCGATCGCAACTTTTAAGTTGCGCGAAGACATGCCAATCGGTACGAAGGTCACTCTTCGTTCAGATCGTATGTACGAATTTCTTGATCGTCTGATCACGATCGCGCTTCCGCGCGTTCGAGATTTCCGCGGTCTGAATCCGAAGAGCTTTGACGGTCGTGGCAACTTTGCCATGGGTGTTAAGGAACACATCGTGTTTCCAGAAATCAACTACGATAAAGTTGATCAGATCTGGGGCATGGACATCATCGTTTGCACGACCGCTAAGACGGATGATGAAGCCCGCGCTCTTCTGCGCGCCTTCAACTTCCCATTCCGGCAGTAACGGCAAGCGTAGCGAGGTATAATAATATGGCCAAGACTAGCGCAGTCGAAAACAATAAGCGCCGCGAAAAGTTGGTTAAGCGTCATGCTGACAAGCGTGCACGTCTGAAGGCGATCGTAATGGATCAGAGCCTTCCGCTGGATGAGCGTTTCCGCGCTACTATCCAGCTCGCCGAACTACCGCGCAATTCCGCTAAGGTCCGTATTCGCAATCGTTGCGAAGTTTCGGGTCGTCCGCGTGGTTATTACCGTAAACTGAAGATGTCGCGTATTGCGCTTCGCCAGTTGGGTTCGCTTGGACAGATTCCAGGCATAGTTAAGTCGAGCTGGTAAGGAGTAGCATATGTCTGTGTCAGATCCTATCGGCGATATGCTGACCCGTATTCGCAACGCAGTAGGCCGCAAGAAGACCAAGGTTTCGACCCCGGCTTCGAAGCTCCGCGCTCGCGTTCTGGATGTTCTTCAGTCTGAAGGTTACATTCGCGGATACACGCAGAGTGAATTCGTGAACGGCAAAGCCGAGATCGAAATCGAACTGAAGTATTATGAAGGCGTTCCAGTCATTCGTGAACTGACCCGCGTTTCGAAGCCTGGCCGTCGCGTTTACGTGTCGGTCAAGTCGATCCCGCAGGTTGCGAATGGTCTTGGCATCTCGATCCTGTCCACCCCTAAGGGTGTGATGGCTGATCATGAAGCTCGTGAACAAAACGTTGGTGGTGAGCTGCTCTGCCGCATCTTCTGATGCGGCTGACAGCGAACAGATAAAAGACAGGTATAAAAATGTCTCGTATCGGTAAAAAACCCGTGCCGGTCCCGGCGGGCGTGACCGCCAGTGTTGATGGGCAGATCGTCAAGGCTAAGGGCGCGAAGGGCGAATTGTCTTTCGTCGTGCACGATGAAGTACTGGTTAAGCTCGAAGACGGCGCTGTAAGCGTCGATCCTCGTGATCAGTCCAAAGAAGCTCGCTCCAAGTGGGGCATGTCGCGTTCGATGATCGTTAACATCTTCGAAGGCGTTGAAAAGGGCTTTGAAAAGAAGCTTGAGATTAGCGGCGTTGGTTATCGTGCTGCTATGCAGGGCAAGAATGTCCAGCTTTCTCTCGGCTTCTCTCACGAAGTAATCTATGACGTGCCTGCTGGCATCACTGTTGCCGTGCCAAAGCCGACGGAAATCGTCGTCACTGGTATCGACAAGCAGCAGGTCGGTCAGGTCGCGGCTGAGATCCGTGAATATCGCGGCCCCGAGCCTTACAAGGGCAAGGGCGTCAAGTATGCTGGCGAGAAGATCGTCCGCAAAGAAGGCAAGAAGAAGTAAGGGAAGCGCGTCATGGCATCGCCAAAAGAAACTTTGCAGCGTCGCGCTGCTCGTGTACGCCGTCAGGTCAAGGCCGTCGCAAACGGCCGTCCACGTCTCAGCGTACACCGCTCTTCCAAGAACATCTACGTTCAGGTTATCGACGACGTTCGCGGTGTTACCATCGCAGCAGCATCGACCCTCGATGGCGATCTGAAGGGTAAGCTCAAGACCGGTGCGGACCAGGCAGCTGCGGCTGCTGTTGGTAAGCTGGTTGCAGAGCGTGCCGTTAAAGCAGGCGTCAACGAAGTAGTGTTCGATCGTGGTGCATTTATTTACCACGGCCGTGTGAAGGCTCTCGCCGAAGCTGCCCGCGAAGGCGGACTGAGCTTCTAATAGCATTTTGTGCTTCCGGAAAAAAATAAAGGAATAGGATATGGCACAGAGAGAACGTAACCGCGAGGATCGCGGTCGTGAGGAGCGCGACAGCGAATTCGTTGACAAGCTCGTTCACATCAACCGCGTTGCCAAGGTCGTTAAAGGTGGCCGTCGCTTCGGTTTCGCCGCGCTCGTCGTGGTTGGAGATCAGAAGGGTCGCGTAGGTTTCGGTCATGGTAAGGCACGTGAAGTGCCTGAAGCTATCCGTAAGGCTACAGAAGCTGCCAAGCGCGATATGATTTTCGTACCACTGCGTTCGGGTCGTACACTGCACCACGATGTGCAGGGTCGTCACGGCGCTGGCAAGGTTCTGCTTCGTGCAGCTCCTGCTGGTAAGGGTATCATTGCTGGTGGTCCTATGCGTGCGGTGTTCGAAACGCTTGGCGTTCAGGACGTTGTTGCTAAGTCGCTCGGCTCGTCGAACCCTTACAACATGGTTCGCGCAACCTTTGACGCTCTGAAGCATCAGATGCATCCAAAGGATATCGCTGCACAGCGCGGCATCAAGTACTCGACCCTTCAGGCTCGTCGCCATGATGTGGTCGGTTCGGAAGAATAGCCGATAGTTTGTGCCAGTCCGGTGCGCGAGCACCGGATACGCCATAGACAAGGGATTTGAGTGATGGCTGAGAAGAAGGGTAAGACGGTTACGGTCGAACAGATCGGAAGCCCTATCCGTCGTCCAGCCGAGCAGCGTGCAACGCTGATCGGTCTCGGACTTAACAAAATGCACCGCCGCCGCACACTGGAGGATACTCCTTCAGTTCGCGGCATGATCGCCAAGGTTCAGCATCTCGTCCGCGTTGTGGACGAGGCTTGATAACGCAGGGGATAGAGACATGAAACTCAATGATCTGCGTGATAAGCCAGGTTCTGTAAAGGCGCGCAAGCGCGTAGGCCGTGGTATCGGCTCCGGCACCGGCAAGACCGCTGGCCGCGGCGTCAAGGGACAGAAGTCCCGTTCTGGCGTAGCGATCAACGGCTTTGAAGGCGGCCAGATGCCAATCTACCGCCGTCTTCCGAAGCGTGGCTTCACCAACATCTTTGCAAAGAGCTTCAACGTTGTATCGCTCGGCCGTGTTCAGGCTGCGATCGATGCAGGCAAGCTGGATGCAAAGGCAGTGGTGAACCTCGAGTCGCTGAAGGCTGCAGGCGTGATTCGTCGCGCTCTGGACGGCGTTCGTATCCTTTCGGATGGCGAACTGAAGGCTAAGGTAGCGTTCGACGTTGCTGGAGCTTCCAAGGCTGCGATCGAAAAGATCGAAAAGGCCGGTGGTAGCGTCAAGCTTCCCGAAGCAGCTGCTGAATAAGACTTCGATATACAAAATAAAAAGCGGCGGCCCTAGTGCCGCCGCTTGCACCTTTATGCCAATGCGCATATCTGGGTAGGGTCTTCTTTGTCTGAGGGTGCGGGTCTCAGGGATTCGTATCGGCAGAGGGGGAGGGCCGGAGACTTTTCACCGGAGAAATTTAATGGCATCGGCTGCTGAACAGCTAGTTTCCAATCTCAATTTTTCGGCTTTCTCGAAAGCGGAAGAACTTAAGAAGCGTATCTGGTTCACATTGGGCGCTCTGCTCGTGTACCGGTTTGGAACGTATATTCCGCTTCCCGGGATCAATCCTGAAGCGCTTGCGCAGGCATTCCAGCAGCATAGCCAGGGTGTTCTTGGGCTTTTCAACATGTTCGCCGGTGGTGCTGTTGGTCGTATGGCCATTTTCGCACTTGGCATCATGCCCTACATTTCCGCTTCCATCATCGTGCAGCTCATGACGTCGGTTGTTCCGTCTCTTGAAGCGCTGAAGAAGGAAGGCGAATCCGGCCGCAAGATCATCAATCAGTACACGCGCTACGGTACAGTGCTTCTCGCACTCGTGCAGGCTTACGCGATTTCTGTTGGTCTTCAGTCGGGTAACGGCATTGTTACAAATCCTGGACCAATGTTCCTGGTTTCATCGGTCATCACGCTCGTTGGCGGTACGATGTTCCTGATGTGGCTCGGCGAGCAGATCACTGCGCGCGGTATCGGTAACGGTATTTCGCTCATTATCTTCGCCGGTATTGTCGCAAACCTTCCTCATGCTATTTCCGGTACGCTGGAACTGGGCCGCACGGGCGCTTTGTCCACTGGTCTTATTCTTGGCGTTATCGTTTTGGCTGTCGCGCTTATTGCGATCATCGTCTTTGTCGAACGTGCACAGCGTCGCCTTCTGATCCAGTATCCGAAGCGCCAGGTTGGCAACCGTATGTTCCAGGGCGATACATCGCACTTGCCGCTCAAGCTGAATACTGCTGGTGTTATCCCTCCGATCTTCGCTTCGTCGCTTCTGCTTTTGCCTGCGACTGTTGCAGGTTTCGCAAATACGGCTGAAATGCCGGCCTGGGGTACGACCATTCTGAATGCTCTCGGCCATGGTCAGCCGCTTTACATGCTGTTCTATGCTGCACTGATGGCATTCTTCTGCTTCTTCTATACGGCCATCGTGTTCAATCCCAAGGACACGGCAGACCAGCTCAAGAAGCATTCCGGCTTTATTCCGGGTATCCGCCCGGGTGAACGTACAGCAGAGTACATAGACTATGTGTTGACACGCATTACGGTTGTCGGCGCCATCTATATCGTGCTTGTCTGTCTTCTGCCGGAATTCCTGATTTCTGCGACCGGCGTACCATTCTATCTTGGCGGTACTTCGCTGCTGATCGTGGTCAGCGTAACGCTCGATACGGTTGCGCAAATTCAGGGACATCTTGTTGCCCATCAGTATGAAGGGTTGATCAAGAAGTCCAAACTCAGAGGTGGGAAACGTAGTAAATGAGACTGATACTTCTTGGGCCGCCCGGAGCAGGTAAGGGGACGCAGGCTGGACTTCTTACCAAGAAGCATGGAATACCACAGCTTTCGACGGGCGACATGCTGCGTGCAGCAGTCGCTCAGCAAAGCGAGATCGGGAAGCGCGCCAAGGCTGTGATGGATGCGGGTCAGCTGGTTTCCGATGAGATCGTAAATCAGATCGTATCCGAGCGCATTGATGCGCCAGATTGCGCAGCCGGTTTCATTCTCGACGGTTACCCTCGTACTGTGCCTCAGGCGCAGGCACTTGGCGAAATGCTCATTGGTAAAGGTCTTAAGCTTGATGCAGTCATCGAGCTGAAGGTCGATGAGAATGCATTGGTCAACCGGATGGAGAACCGGGTGGCTGAAACGATTGCTAAGGGTGGTCAGGTTCGCTCCGACGACAATCCAGAAGCTTTCCGTAAGCGTCTTATTGAGTATCGCGAAAAGACTTCACCGCTTTCCAACTACTATGCCGGAACCGGTGAACTCCGGGTCATTAATGGTATGGCCCCGGTTGAGGAAGTTACCGCAGAGATCGAGAGAATTCTTGTTCCTGCATGAAATGGGCCGGTTTAAGGCTCATTTGAATCATTGAGAATTGCGGACAGAGGGACATTTGATGTTTTTCTGTCCGTTTATTGCTTCCAAAAGTTGCTTTTAATGTCTGCAAGGTCGCTATGGTGACTTTACGGACAGTTAAGAGTTGACTTTTTCGGGCGATTCCGTCAAAGACTGCGCCACTTCAATTGGTTTTGAATGGTCGGTTCTGGCGGAAATAGTAAGAGGCCGGGACCGGTCAAACAATGCTGTCTGGTTGATCGCATCTGCCAGGTGGATTTTTATGTAACTCAAGGAGAACAGACGTGGCACGTATCGCTGGCGTCAACATCCCGACGAACAAGCGCGTAATCATTGCGCTTCAGTACATTCACGGGATTGGACCAAAATTTGCTCGTCAGATCGTAACGAAGGTCGGCATTGCTGACGATCGTCGCGTGAACCAGCTTTCGGATGCTGAAGTACTTCAGATCCGTGAAGCAATCGATGCTGACTACCGGGTCGAAGGCGACCTGCGTCGTGAAGTTTCGATGAACATCAAGCGCCTGATGGACCTTGGCTGCTATCGCGGTCTGCGTCATCGTCGTTCGCTGCCGGTTCGCGGTCAGCGTACGCATACCAATGCACGCACCCGTAAGGGTCCTGCAAAGGCTATCGCAGGTAAGAAGAAGTAATTTTCGGCAGAACCAATCGTTCTGCCGGGCTTACCCGATAAGCGGGTGGGTTCGGTGCTGGTCCTTATCAAAGGGCCGGTGGAGCCGCTGGAACTACGGCGGTGTCGAGATCGAGTTTTGAGAGGACTATCATGGCTAAGGAAGCCCAGCGTATTCGCCGTCGCGAGCGCAAAAACATCTCGTCGGGCGTTGCCCACGTGAATTCGACGTTCAACAACACCATGATCACCATCACGGATGCACAGGGCAATGCGATTGCCTGGTCTTCTGCAGGTGCTCAGGGTTTCAAGGGTTCGCGTAAGTCGACCCCGTTTGCCGCACAGATCGCTGCTGAAGATTGCGCCAAGAAGGCTCAGGAACATGGCATGCGCTCCCTCGAAGTCGAGGTTTGCGGACCGGGCTCTGGCCGTGAATCTGCGCTGCGCGCCCTTCAGGCTGCCGGCTTTGTGATTACGTCGATCCGCGATGTTACGCCGATCCCGCACAACGGTTGCCGTCCGCGCAAGAAGCGCCGGGTCTGATTTTCACTTATATGCCGCATGAGCCCCGGATTCAGGTCCGGGGCTCCTCTGCGGTTCTTCACAAGATCGCTACGATAGGATGGTAGCGACGGTTGATAGAGGAAAACCACATGATCCAGAAGAACTGGCAGGAACTGATCAAGCCGAACAAGGTGGAATTCAACACCAACGGCTCTCGCACGCTTGCAACCGTCGTTGCTGAGCCGCTGGAACGCGGTTTTGGTCTGACGCTCGGTAACGCACTGCGTCGCGTGCTTCTGTCGTCGCTGCGCGGCGCTGCCGTGACCGCCATTCAGATCGATGGCGTTCTGCATGAATTCTCTTCCATTCCGGGCGTCCGCGAAGACACCACGGATATCGTTCTGAACGTCAAGGAAATCGCCATCCGTATGGAAGGCGAAGGCCCGAAGCGCATGGTTGTCCGCAAGGAAGGCCCGGGCGTTGTTACGGCTGGTGACATTCAGACTGTTGGCGATGTCGAGATCCTTAATCCGGATCACGTCATCTGCACGCTGGATGAAGGCGCTGAAATCCGTATGGAATTCACCGTCAACACCGGTAAGGGCTATGTGCCTGCCGACCGTAATCGTGCGGAAGATGCTCCAATCGGTCTCATTCCGGTTGACAGCCTTTACTCGCCGATCCGCAAGGTATCGTACAAGATTGAGAACACCCGTGAAGGTCAGGTTCTCGATTACGACAAGCTGACGCTCAACATCGAAACCAATGGTTCCGTGAGCGGTGAAGATGCAGTTGCTTATGCAGCGCGCATTCTTCAGGACCAGCTCGCGGTCTTCGTCAACTTCGAAGAGCCACAGAAGGAAGCTCCGCAGGAACAAGTTGCGGAACTGGCTTTCAACCCGGCTCTGCTCAAGAAGGTAGACGAGCTCGAATTGTCTGTACGTTCGGCAAACTGCCTGAAGAACGACAACATCGTCTACATCGGCGATCTGATCCAGAAGACGGAAGCCGAGATGCTGCGGACTCCGAATTTCGGCCGCAAGTCGCTCAACGAGATCAAGGAAGTTCTGGCGTCGATGGGTCTCCATCTTGGTATGGAAATCCCAGCCTGGCCGCCTGAAAATATCGAAGATCTCGCCAAGCGCTACGAAGACCAATATTAAGACCGGACAATTCCGGCTGAACTGAATTAAAGGAGAAGGCCATGCGCCACGGTAATGGACAGCGTAAGCTGAACCGCACTGCCTCGCATCGCAAGGCAATGTTCGCCAACATGGCGGCTTCGCTCATCGAGCATGAACAGATTGTGACCACGCTTCCTAAAGCTAAGGAAATCCGTCCAATCGTAGAAAAGCTTGTCACCCTCGGCAAGCGCGGTGACCTGCATGCACGTCGTCAGGCGATTTCCGCCATCCGCGACGTACAGCTCGTTGCTAAGCTGTTCGACACACTTGCTACTCGTTACGCAACCCGTAACGGCGGCTACATTCGCATCATGAAGGCAGGCTTCCGCACTGGTGACAATGCACCAATGGCAGTTGTCGAATTCGTTGAGCGCGATGTGGATGCCAAGGGCAAAGCTGATCGCGCGCGCGTTGAAGCTGAAGCCGCTGCAGAAGCAGACGCAGCGTAATCTTACGCTTCGCATTGAATAAAAAAGGGCCGCCTCGTGTGGCCCTTTTTTTGCGTTTAGTGCGCATTTTGATCTGACTATTATGGAGCGCTTATTGGCGTGCCATAATTCATTGCGAAGCTGTAATGCGCTTTGCCATATTCCAGCCCTTTATACTTGGCTTTGTTACCTCCATATTGCCGATAATGGCTCCGAGGAATCGGAGCTGGATTAAGGAAACTGGAGTTTGCGAATGAATTGGCGACGTTATGGGATTACGGGTCTGGTTCTTGCTTCGATCAGCATGGTCGCGTTGCCTGTGATCGCTCAGGAAACTGCTGTTCCTGCTCAGGGCAAACAGATACCTCTTAGTCGCGCAGATATGCAGCTTTCCTTCGCACCTCTTGTTAAGGAAACGGCACCAGCGGTTGTCAATGTCTATGCAGCGCGACAGGTGCAGCAGCAATCACCGTTTGCCGGCGATCCGTTTTTCGAACAATTCTTTGGCAAACAGTTTGGCGGTGGCGGCAAATCACGAACCGAACAATCGCTCGGCTCGGGCGTCATCGTCGATGCATCGGGTATCGTTGTCACCAATAATCACGTCATCAAGGATGCGGATGAGATCAAGGTCGCGCTCTCTGATGGTCGACAGTTTGAGAGCAAGGTTCTTCTTCGCGATGAAACCACTGATCTTGCTGTATTGAAAATTGATGCCAAGGAGAAATTCCCGGTATTGGCTCTGGGGAACTCCGATGAGGTCGAGGTTGGCGATCTGGTTCTGGCGATAGGCAATCCGTTCGGGGTGGGACAGACGGTGACGAGTGGTATCGTTTCGGCCCAGTCACGAACCCAGGTTGGCGTTTCAGATTTTGACTTCTTCATTCAGACCGATGCCGCGATCAATCCCGGCAATTCCGGTGGTGGTCTCCTCGATATGCGCGGTCGTCTGATTGGTATCAATACGGCAATCTTCTCGCGTTCGGGTGGTTCGGTAGGCATTGGCTTTGCCATTCCGTCGAACATGGTGCGCGCAGTTGTTGATGCTGCATTGAGCGGAAGCTCAAGCTTCGAACGCCCGTTTATTGGCGCTACTTTCCAGAACATTACGCCTGATGTTGCCGAGAGTCTCGGCATGGATAAGTCGTTCGGTGTTCTTGTGACAGCTGTTATCAAGGGTGGTCCTGCAGAAGAAGCCGGACTGAAAGTCGGTGACGTAGTTATGTCGGTTCAGGGAGTGCGGGCCGACAATGTCGATGTGCTTGGTTATCGCCTATCGACAGCAGGTATCGGAAATACCGTCACGCTGGATATCGTTAGGAACGGCGAGGAAAGCAAGCTGCCGGTGAAACTGGCGAAAGAGCCGGAAGCCAAGCCACAGCAGAAGCAGACCATCAAAGGGGACAACCCGTTTGAGGGTGCAGTGGTTGAGGAGCTTACCCCGTCAATGGCTTCCAAGATGCGGCTGCGTGATGGCGCACGCGGCGTCATCGTCACGGATGTTATTATCAATTCGCAAGCAGCCCGGCTTGGTTTGCGTCAACGTGACATTATTCGCGGGATCAACGGCAATCCGATCCGCACAATTGACGATCTGACGACTGCATTGAGCAATGGGCGCGGTCTGGCATGGCGACTTGAGGTGGAACGCAATGGTGCATTGATCCGCCAGTTTGTGCGCTAGAGCGCGTTTCGATCTGATTGGATCAGATCGGCGCTCTAAATATTTGTTTTAGCGCGCATCTTTTCCGAAAAACGTTTCACCCTTTTCGGGATGCGCTCTAATACACCGTCCCAAACAGTTGCATGTCGTTTCAGGCGGGACTATGCCTGAAACGACATTTGCTTTTCTGACATTGAGCGACGCAAAATGAGTGATCTATTCTCCACTGCATCTGATCCGAATGCGGACCGTAACAGGCCACTCGCTGATCGCTTGCGTCCGCGTCATCTGTCGGAAGTAACCGGTCAGGAACACCTGAGCGGGCCGGAAGGTATTCTCACGCGTATGATTGCATCCGGTTCGCTTGGGTCCATGATTTTCTGGGGGCCACCGGGAACTGGCAAGACAACCGTTGCACGGCTGCTTGCTGGCGAAACCGAACTTGCCTTTGAACAGATTTCCGCAATTTTTTCGGGTGTGGCTGATCTGAAAAAGGTGTTTGAATCTGCACGTGCGCGGCGCATGTCGGGCCGTCAGACCCTGCTGTTTGTGGACGAAATTCATCGCTTCAACCGCGCTCAGCAGGACAGCTTTCTGCCGGTAATGGAAGATGGCACGGTTATCCTGATTGGTGCCACGACAGAAAACCCTTCGTTTGAACTGAATGCCGCTTTGCTGTCGCGGGCGAGGGTGCTGACATTTCATCCGCATGATGGCACAAGCATTGCAACGCTTCTGACGCGTGCGGAAGAACAGGAAGAACGTCAGTTACCTCTGGATGAAGAGGCTCGAGCAAGCCTCATTCGCATGGCCGACGGAGACGGTCGCGCGGCCCTGACGCTCGCTGAGGAAGTGTGGCGTGCAGCCCGACCTGAAGAAGTGTTTGATGCTGCAAAACTGCAGGATGTGGTTCAGCGCCGCGCCCCGGTTTACGACAAGGGGCAGGACGGGCATTACAACCTGATTTCGGCTCTGCATAAGTCTGTGCGCGGTTCTGATCCTGATGCCGCTCTTTATTATCTCAGCCGCATGTTCGATGCAGGCGAGGACCCGCTTTATCTGGGGCGCCGACTGGTTCGGATGGCTGTGGAAGATATTGGTCTTGCCGATCCACAAGCGCTTGCGATCTGCAATGCTGCGAAGGATGCCTACGACTATCTTGGTTCGCCCGAAGGTGAACTCGCTTTGGCACAGGCCTGCGTTTATCTCGCGACGGCACCCAAATCCAACGCGGTTTATATGGCTTACAAAGCCTCTATGCGTGCGGCGAAGGAAAATGGCTCACTGCTTCCGCCCAAGCATATTCTAAACGCGCCGACGAAGCTGATGAAGAATGAAGGCTATGGCGATGGTTATGCCTATGACCACGATCAGCCGGATGCGTTCTCAGGTCAGGATTATTTCCCAGAGGCGATGGGACGGCAGGTTTTCTATGATCCGCCGGAACGTGGTTTTGAACGGGAAATTCGAAAAAGGCTCGATTACTGGTCACGTCTTCGAGCGGAACGCCAAGGTCGGCGCTGAAACTACAACGACAACTGTGCTTCGATGGCTGATTTATCGATGATGGACCAAACTTTGTCGATTTTGTAATCGACGAATTCGTAGAAAACATTCTCCGAAAACTGGATTTTTTTGCCGTTGACCGGCAGACTGAGAAAACTTCCGGCTGGCGTGCAGTCAAAATCAAGACGGCTGGCCAGGGTTGGCGGTTCGACTACCAGCAATCCGATGTTGAAGTGGAGATCAGGGATCTGCTGATAATCGCGGATAAGCATTTCCAGATATCCGGCTACACCCAAATGTCGGCCGTTATGCTGGGCTGTTTCTGCAACGAAATGATGTAACGACTGCCAATCCTGGGCATTGAGGCAGGAAATATATCTCGTGTAAGCGTCGCGAAGCATTTGAACGTTCATTTAGGTTCCTCCAGCCCGCTTAGAGCGCGTTTCGATCTGATTGGATCAGATCGGCGCTCTAATCATTTGTTTTTATGCGCATCTTTTCCGAAAACCGTTTCACACTTTTCGGGATGCGCTCTAATCGTGCCTTTTATAGCGAAATGCCGCTTGCATCGCACCCTATTCAACGGAGCTAATTGTTGCCGAGATAACTGAAATCACAATTCGGCCTTCATCGCGTACGGTGAACTGCGGTAAGACACAATCGCTAGTCGTATTCCACAGGCTAGGCCAGGGGATGATTTATCAATGATTTCAACAACCCGACAACCTTGAGAAGTGGCAATAAATGTTACAGTAACCATAATAAAATCAACGCTTTAATTTAATTCCTCTTTAATATTTACGTTTTATCAATTTTTAAAAGCAACGAGGTTTCCCCATGACGCGCGTTTTGTTTCTCGTCGCGCTCGTTATTCTTGGTGGCTGCGCGACCGCCCCACGGCAGGTCAGCAATGTTTGCGCAGTCTTTGATCAACGCGACGGCTGGATAAATAATTGGCAGAAGGACGCGACCCGCACTTCGCGTGAGTTCGGCGTGCCTGTCCATGTTCTTATGGCGACGATATACACTGAATCTGGTTTCCGCCCTTATGCGCGTCCGCCGCGCACCAAACTGCTTGGTTTCATTCCATGGAAGCGCGCTTCCACTGCCTATGGCTATTCGCAGGCGCTCAATGGAACGTGGGATCGTTATAAACGGGAGACTGGACGCTGGACTGCATCACGAAGCAATTTCGGCGATGCTATTCATTTCATCGGCTGGTATCACTATCAGAGCTATCAGAAGAACGGCATTAACCGGGCCGATGCTTACAGCCTGTATCTCGCTTACTATTCCGGTCACGGCGGCTATTCGCGTGGTGTCTGGCGCGGCAACGCAACCGCGTTGAACGGTGCGAAACGCGCGCAGTCGATGGCCAATCGCTACGCCACACAGTTGCGTTCCTGTGGGCGTATTGGGTAAGGCGTAGCGATCAAATGGTCGGTGATCTGTTGCAATCAGAACAAAACGCGTTTTAAAAGTCGCGGATGGGGATTTAAAAACACCATCCGGCCTTAATCGAAGTTATCATTCGCGACGAATCGACAATTGAGGATAACCTATACATGCTGAAAAAAATCGGGATTGCCCTTATCGGTGCCACATTTCTGGCAGGCTGCACCACCGATCCATATACCGGCGATCAGAAGGTGTCTAACACCGCTGGCGGTGCTGCAATTGGTGCGGCTGTCGGCGCTCTCGGCGGACTGATGGTTGGCGGTTCCAGCCGTGCACAGCGTAACGCTGTTCTGATCGGCGCAGGTATTGGTGCGCTCGGTGGCGGCGCTATCGGAAATTACATGGATCGTCAGGAATCCGAGTTGCGAAATCAGCTGCAGGGAACCGGCGTTTCAGTTACCCGTAATGGCGATCAGATCATCCTGAACATGCCATCGGCCATCACTTTCGACACGGATCAGGATCAGGTTAAGAGCCAGTTCTACCCAACGCTTAATTCCGTTGCGATCGTGCTGCGCAAGTTCAATCAGACTCTTGTCGACGTTATCGGTCACACGGACTCGACTGGTAGCGCAAGCTACAATCAGGGTCTGTCGCAGCGCCGTGCTTCTTCTGTTGCAAGCTATCTTGGTTCGCAGGGTATCGATCCACGTCGCTTTGCGGTCATCGGTTTGGGCGCAAGCCAGCCGGTTGCAACCAACGCAACGTCGGACGGACGCGCGCAGAATCGTCGCGTAGAAATACAGATTTCACCGCTACGTGGTGCTAGCTCCTAAATTAGAGAATCGGATTTGATCCGTATTGTGACGCAGCTCTTCGTAAGAAGGGCTGCGTTTTCTATGCGTAGATTGCGAATCGAATGGTTCGGCTACACTTTTTTAGAACTAAAGCGTGGACAGTCTTACAAATTACAAGTTCCTAATGCATAGGAACAATAATAGAACAAAAATATTAAATCTATCGAAATCAATGTCTTGACCATATTGCAAAATGAGAACAAAACGGATACAAATAGATATCGGCAATGAGCCCACCGGGCTTCTAGCGAGACAAGAGGATGGTGTAAGATGTCTCAGAATTCATTGCGACTTGTTGAGGAAAATTCAGTGGACAAGACAAAGGCTCTCGATGCGGCTCTGTCGCAGATCGAACGGGCGTTCGGCAAAGGCTCGATCATGCGCCTTGGTCAGAATGATCAGGTAGTAGAGATTGAAACGGTGTCGACCGGTTCGCTTTCTCTCGATATTGCATTGGGCGTCGGCGGTCTGCCCAAGGGACGTATCGTAGAAATTTATGGTCCGGAAAGCTCGGGTAAGACGACGCTTGCACTCCACACGATTGCAGAAGCTCAGAAAAAGGGCGGTATCTGCGCATTTGTGGATGCGGAACATGCTCTTGATCCGGTCTATGCCCGTAAGCTTGGGGTCGATCTTGAGAACCTGCTGATCTCGCAGCCAGATACTGGTGAGCAGGCGCTTGAAATCACGGATACGCTTGTGCGGTCTGGCGCAATTGATGTTCTGGTTATCGACTCGGTCGCAGCTCTGACGCCACGCGCCGAAATCGAAGGTGAAATGGGCGATTCCTTGCCTGGTCTTCAGGCGCGATTGATGAGCCAGGCATTGCGCAAGCTCACGGCTTCGATCTCGCGTTCGAACTGCATGGTGATCTTCATCAATCAGATTCGTATGAAGATCGGTGTCATGTTCGGTTCGCCTGAAACGACGACTGGCGGTAATGCGCTCAAGTTCTACGCATCGGTGCGTCTCGATATCCGCCGTATTGGTTCGATCAAGGAGCGTGACGAGGTTGTGGGCAATCAGACCCGCGTGAAGGTGGTCAAGAACAAGCTTGCACCTCCATTCAAGCAGGTTGAATTCGATATCATGTATGGCGCGGGCGTTTCCAAGATGGGCGAATTGGTCGATCTTGGCGTTAAAGCCGGTGTTGTTGAGAAATCGGGCGCTTGGTTCTCCTATAATTCCCAGCGTCTGGGGCAGGGCCGTGAAAATGCCAAGCAGTATCTCAAGGATAATCCGGAAGTCGCGAAAGAGATCGAGACGACGCTCCGTCAGAATGCAGGCTTGATTGCCGAGCAGTTCCTTGAAGATGGTGGACCGGAAGCGGATGATGGTCCGGAAGCCGCAGAAATGTAAAATTCGTCTGATGACGAAACGGAAGAAAGCCCTGCGCTATGCGCAGGGCTTTTTGTTTTTTAGCTTACAGCGGCTTCAGTTAAGACTGAATCGCTGAAACTGCTGTAACTATTTGTTTTTGAGCATCATCCTTCGAAAAACCGCTTCGCACTTTTGCTGGGAATGCTATGAACACTGTTGCATAGTCGTTATTTTCATATTTTCCGGGAGAAATTGCTTTTATAGCGCACACTGCTTATCTGGACAGAAAAGCGGTGCCCCGTTAAAAGCGGTCAACCGAAACTCCACCTCACGGACTTTCCATGATCGGGCAGTCGAAGCGTGGCGGCATGAAAATGCCGGACATCGTTGCAACCTTGCGGGTGGTGAAAAGATAATCGATGCGCCTTGTTGAAAGGTGTGTCTCATGTAGGGCAGAAAATGTCCAAGGGTGAATTATGGCTGGCGTCAACGAGATAAGGTCCACATTCCTCGACTATTTCCGTAAGAACGGACACGAGGTTGTTTCATCAAGCCCGTTGGTGCCGCGCAACGATCCAACGCTGATGTTCACCAATGCGGGCATGGTGCAGTTCAAGAACGTTTTTACTGGTCTTGAACAGCGTCCATACAGCCGTGCGACCACTTCGCAGAAATGTGTGCGCGCTGGCGGTAAGCACAACGATCTGGACAATGTCGGCTACACAGCTCGTCACCACACTTTCTTTGAGATGCTCGGCAATTTCTCCTTTGGCGATTACTTCAAGGAAGAAGCGATCAGTCATGCCTGGAACCTGATCACAAAGGAGTTTGGCCTGAACAAGGACAAGCTGCTGGTCACCGTTTATCACACCGATGATGCTGCCGCGAATTTCTGGAAGAAGATTGCCGGTCTTTCGGATGATCGCATTATCCGCATTGCGACGAGCGACAATTTCTGGGCAATGGGTGATACCGGACCTTGTGGTCCTTGCTCGGAAATCTTCTACGATCACGGCGATCATATCTGGGGTGGCCCTCCTGGATCAGCAGATGAAGACGGCGATCGGTTCATCGAGATCTGGAACCTCGTTTTCATGCAGTTCGAGCAGCTCTCTCCGGAGCAGCGCATCGATCTGCCACGTCCCTCGATTGATACGGGAATGGGCCTGGAGCGCGTTGCAGCTGTTCTGCAGGGCGTACATGACAATTACGATATCGATCTTTTCAAGGCATTGATCCGCGCATCGGAGGACGCAACTGGCGTTAAGGCTGAAGGCGATTTCCGTGCGAGCCATCGCGTTATCGCTGATCACCTGCGTGCATCGAGCTTCCTGATTGCCGATGGCGTTCTGCCATCGAATGAAGGCCGTGGCTACGTGCTGCGCCGCATCATGCGCCGCGCTATGCGTCATGCGCAGCTGCTCGGCGCAAAAGAGCCATTGATGTGGCGTCTGCTGCCAGCGCTCATCCGCGAAATGGGACAGGCCTATCCAGAACTGATCCGCGCTGAAGCATTGATCTCTGAAACCCTCAAGCTTGAAGAAACCCGTTTCCGCAAGACGCTGGAACGCGGTCTTGGTTTGCTTTCCGATGCTTCGGAAAGTCTGGTTGAAGGTGATCGCCTTGATGGCGAGACGGCTTTCAAGCTTTACGACACCTACGGCTTTCCGCTTGATCTTACACAGGATGCACTGCGCCAGCGCGGTGTGACAGTCGATACCGACGGTTTCAACGTCGCCATGGAACGCCAGAAGGCAGAAGCACGCGCCAACTGGACTGGTTCGGGCGAAGCTGCCACTGAAACCATCTGGTTCGGTATCAAGGATAAGGTCGGCGCGACCGAATTCCTTGGTTATGAAACCGAAAGCGCTGAAGGTGTGATCACTGCGCTTGTCCGTGACGGTGCAGAGGTTGCATCGGCTGCGGAAGGCGAAACCGTTTCTGTCATCGTTAATCAGACACCGTTCTACGGCGAGTCCGGTGGTCAGCAGGGCGATACAGGAACGATTTCCGGCGAAGGCTTTGCAATCACGATCAAAGACACGCAGAAGAAGGGCGAGGGCGTTTTCGTTCATACCGGCCAAGTCACCAAAGGTTCGGCCAAGGTCGGCGATGCAGTCGAATTGAAGGTAGACGCTGTGCGTCGTACACGCATTCGCTCCAACCACTCGGCAACCCATCTTCTGCATGAAGCGCTGCGCGAAACGCTCGGCTCACATGTCGCTCAGAAGGGTTCGCTCGTTGCTCCCGATCGTCTGCGTTTCGACTTCTCGCACCCGAAGCCAATTTCGGCTGAAGAACTGACTGCTGTTGAAAATCTCGCCAATGAGATCATCCTGCAAAACGCACCGGTTTCGACGCGTTTGATGGCGGTTGATGATGCGATTGCTGAAGGTGCAATGGCGCTGTTCGGCGAAAAGTATGGCGACGAAGTTCGTGTTGTTTCAATGGGGACGGCTACGCATGGCGAAAAGGCTGGCAAGGCTTACTCTGTTGAGCTTTGCGGCGGCACGCATGTTCGTCAGACGGGTGATATTGGCCTCGTGCGTATTCTGTCCGACAGCGGTGTCGCTGCCGGTGTTCGCCGTATGGAAGCGCTGACGGGTGAGGCAGCTCGCCTGTACCTCGAAGAGCAGGACGAGCGCGTCAAGGCAATCGCCGGTGTTCTTAAGACGACGCCATCAGAAGCACTTGAGCGTGTCAACGCTCTGGTTGATGAGCGTAAGAAGCTGGAACGCGAGCTTACCGAAGCCCGCAGACAACTGGCGCTGAGCGGTGGTGCGTCTGATGGCGGCAGTGCTGTGGAAACCGTCAATGGCGTCAATTTCCTCGGCAAGGTTGTGACTGGCGTTTCGCCGCGCGATCTCAAGCCACTTGCTGACGAAGGCAAAAAGCAGGTTGGCTCAGGCGTTGTTCTCTTCATCGGTGTCGGTGAAGATGGCAAGGCAAGCGCGGTTGCTGCTGTGACTGACGATCTGGTTGGCCGTTTCAGTGCGGTTGATCTGGTGCGTGCTGCATCTGGTGCTCTTGGCGGTGCCGGCGGTGGCGGTCGTCCGGACATGGCGCAGGCCGGTGGGCCTGATGGCACGAAGGCAAGCGAAGCAATCGCTGCTGTTAAAGCGCTGATCGTCTGATTGTACTTAGATTAGAACTGCAGAAGGCCGGGTTTTCCCGGCCTTTTTCTTTATGCAGCATGCGCATTCCGACTATCGTCGGGAGCTTCTTCACGTTCATCGAGACCATAATCGCGTGAGACCTCTGCAATGCGCAAGCGGTAGTTTTCAAAGACACCACCTCGTCCCTTTGCCTGTGCGATCCGATGAGTGGGCAAGTTGCGCCACTGTTTGACAGCTTCTTCGTCACGCCAGAAGGAGAGCGACAGCAATTTTTCTGGTTCAACCAGACCTTGAAAGCGCTCGATGGATATGAAACCATCGATTTTGACCAGATCAGCGCGCAGGCTTGCCGCGATATCAAGATATTGCTCGCGCCGCTCATCATCCGCAGGCCAGACTTCAAAAATAACAGCGATCATGGCTTGATAAACTCCGCATGTGGGGCCGATTGCAACTTGAGAAAGATACGCTCTTCCGAGCGGATAAACTGTTCGCGTTTTGCAAAATCATAATTTGCCTGACCGATTGGATCAGATGCAAGTCGCGCACGAAATGCTTCATAGGCGGCAAGATCTTCGACGGAATAGACGCCATAGGCCGTAGTAGTTGAACCCTCATGCGGGCCGAAATAACCAATCAGGTTCGCGCCGCAACGTGGGCTTGCTTGTCCCCAATTGCGCGCATATTCCGCGAAAGCTTCTGCTTTGTACGGGTCGATCTGATAGCGGATAAAGCAGGTAATCATCGTCGTCTCCTGAGTTGGTGGATTTGGTGGAGACTGTTTAGCCTATTGAAATGCGTCCATGCTTCGGTTAGCATCGAAGTATGAAAGACGGACCGATCATAGCTTCAGTTGCATCCCTGCTGGGTGACCCGGCGCGCGCAAACATGCTGACCGCGCTGATGGACGGGCGTGCTTTGACGGTAAGCGAACTTGCAGCAGCAGCGGGTGTGACGATTCAGACTGCCAGCGGGCATCTCTCAAAGCTTGATGCAGCCAATTTGCTCGTAGCCGAAAAGCAGGGCAGGCACCGTTATTTCAGGCTTTCAGGCACGGATGTGGCGCAAGTTCTGGAAGGACTTATGGGGCTTGCACAACGCACCGGCGCAGTGCGTGTTCGTACTGGTCCTAAGGACAATGCGCTGCGTAAGGCACGAATTTGTTACGATCATCTGGCAGGCGAGCGCGGCGTTGAAATGCTCGACGCATCCCACAGGCTTGGTCTGATCGATGATGCCGGTGAACCTCTGCTCACCGATGAAGGGAAGTCATTCTTCTCTTGCCTCGGCATTGATGTGGATATGCTGCAAAAGGGCAAGCGACCGCTTTGCCGTCACTGCCTCGACTGGAGCGAAAGGCGCAACCATCTTGGCGGGGCACTTGGCGCGGCACTCCTGAAAAACTTCATCGATAAAGGCTGGGCGCGTCGGGAAGAAGGCCGCGTTATTGCTTTCTCACCCAATGGGGCTCAGGCTTTTGCCAAGGTTTTTCAGCTTTAGCTATTGTTTCGAGCCGCTGCTGCGGCGTCATCCAACTCATTGGCGCGTTTCAGGGCAGGGCGATCTTTCAAACGATCCCAATAGGCCGTAAAGGCAGGTTTTGCTGGTAATGTGCCAAAGCGCAAACCCCAGCCAACATGTGAGCCGACATAGACGTCGGCTGCGGTGAAGCGTGAGCCGGTAATATAAGGGTGACGGGAAATGGCTTTGTCGAGCGTATTCACGACGGTATCGTAATTGCCATACCCCACCATGCCCTGTTTGTCGGCTGGCACTTCATAACCCAGCGCGTGATTGGATAGAGCGGCTTCGACCGGGCCCGATGTGAAGAAAAGCCAACGATAGAAATCGGCACGCTCGTCAGGATGCGGAGCGAGACCAGCTTCTGGAAATGTGGTTGCAAGATAAGCACAGATGGCTGCAACTTCTGTCACGATATCCTTGCCGTGGCGAATTGCTGGCACTTTGCCCATTGGGTTGATGGAGCAGTAATCTGGCCCTTTCATGGGGGGGCCAAAATCGAGGATTTCTACATCGTAGGGTTTACCGATTTCCTCTAACATCCAGCGCGCAATGCGTCCGCGTGACATGGGGTTGGTGTAAAGCTTCAAATCGCTCATTTTTCATCCTCCCTGCAAGCTGAGCAACAGGATGCTCTTTCTCGTGCTAAAAAGAAACGAAAAACCAGTCGGGTATATCAGGCGGCTTATAAGGCCTTTCGATATTGGATGAAGCCGGACTGTTGGGCGATGGCGTCATAAAGACGGCGTGCGGTGGCATTGCTTTCGTGTGTGAGCCAATAGAGCCTGCC
This sequence comes from Brucella pituitosa, assembly GCF_965577835.1. NCBI lineage: Bacteria > Pseudomonadati > Pseudomonadota > Alphaproteobacteria > Hyphomicrobiales > Brucellaceae > Brucella > Brucella pituitosa. The sequence goes on along the minus strand of NZ_OZ264092.1, from coordinate 370,744 downwards.
TGCGCCTTCTTCGCGTGCGAGATCAGCCACTGCATCAATCAGTGCTGCGCCGGTGCCTTTTCCACGCTGGCTGTTTTCGACATAGAGATCCTGAAGATAGCAGGTCCATTTTGGCAGCCAGCAAGAGCGGTGAAATATTGCATGGACAAAGCCGACGAGGCATCCGTCGTCATCAAACGCGCCTAATGCGTGCATTGGTTCCGACGCGTCGTGAAAACGTTCCCATGTGAGGCTCGTGGTTTCAGCTGGAATATCGACTTCGTAAAAGACCTGATAGGCTTTCCATAATGGCTCCCATGCTGTCCGGTCTTGCGGCGCTAATGTCTGAATTGTCGACATATCAGTCCTCCCTATCTCGTTAGGGACAGACTAGCCAGCGGGCCTGTTGCTTGCGAGAGGAAATAGTTAAACGCAAACAAAAAACGGCGGGAAAAACCCGCCGTCTTGATCTGACTTAGCGTTGGCTTCAGTTTAAGCAGCCATTGCCTTCTGAAGGTTTTCATCGATCTTGTCGAGGAAGCCGGTGGTCGAGAGCCAAGGCTGATCCGGACCGATGAGCAACGCCAGATCCTTGGTCATGTAGCCGCTTTCAACGGTATCTACACAGACCTTTTCAAGCGTGTCGGCAAAGCGCTTCAGTTCTGCATTGTCGTCAAGCTTTGCACGATGTGCGAGGCCGCGGGTCCATGCGAAGATCGAAGCGATCGAGTTGGTCGAGGTTTCCTCGCCCTTCTGATGCTGGCGATAGTGACGGGTTACGGTGCCGTGTGCAGCTTCAGCTTCAACGGTCTTGCCATCTGGCGTCATCAGAACCGAGGTCATCAGGCCAAGCGAGCCGAAGCCCTGTGCCACGATGTCGGACTGCACGTCGCCGTCATAGTTCTTACAAGCCCAAACGTAGCCGCCGGACCATTTGAGGGCCGAAGCAACCATGTCGTCGATCAGACGATGTTCGTACCAGATCTTTGCTTCCTTGAACTTTTCAGCGAATTCAGCCTGATAGACTTCTTCGAAAATGTCCTTGAAGCGACCGTCATAGGCCTTGAGGATGGTGTTCTTGGTCGACAGATAAACCGGGTAATTGCGCTGCAGGCCGTAGTTCAGCGAGGCGCGCGCAAATTCACGGATCGATTCGTCGAGGTTGTACATGGCCATAGCCACGCCAGCCGCTGGAGCCTGATAGACTTCGTGCTCGATGGTTTCGCCATCTTCACCGACGAACTTGATCGACAGCGTGCCCTTGCCTGGGAATTTGAAATCGGTCGCGCGGTACTGATCACCGAAAGCATGACGGCCAACGATGATTGGCTGGGTCCAGCCCGGAACCAGACGAGGGACATTCTTGCAGATGATTGGTTCGCGGAAGATAACGCCGCCGAGGATGTTACGGATGGTGCCGTTAGGCGACTTCCACATCTTCTTGAGCTTGAATTCTTCAACGCGGGCTTCGTCCGGCGTAATGGTTGCGCATTTTACGCCAACGCCATGTTCCTTGATGGCATTAGCCGCATCAATGGTAACCTGGTCATTGGTTTCATCACGATGTTCTACTGACAGATCGTAATATTTCAGATCGATGTCGAGGTAGGGATGGATCAGCTTGTCCTTGATGAACTGCCAGATGATGCGGGTCATTTCATCGCCGTCGAGTTCAACGACCGGGTTCGCAACCTTGATTTTTGCCATTGATAAAGCCTCTCATTTAATGCGTCGCGACCGTATAGCATCGGTGAACGCGAAGGCAAAGTGTCAGAGGCTTATTCTTTGGCCTATAGGCACATTTTCAGGCGGCGTGATGTGCCGGTTTTTGCCATTTTGAGCGTTGATCACGATAAGTTTCCTGCTCGCGTAGCAATATGGCATCTGCGTCGAGCGTCGAAATTGCTGTAGTCTTATCCATTGGGACAAGACCACTGACCTGCAGGGCGAGATAGCGACCACAGCAGACACGCAGGAACGATGCAAAATTATCGAGATCGTGGCCTTCGGCACGCGATTCATCATAAAGGCGACCCAGCAGGCGATTGACGGTCAGGTCGTCGCGCGAAGCGATATCTTCCAGCGCAAACCAGAAGAAGTTCTCGAGCCGCACGCTGGTCACGACGCCATCAATACGCAACGAGCGTGTGACGCTTTGCCAAAGTTCCGGATCAGCCCCGATGAACAATCTGCACATGCATTCCTCCCGAAATGTCTCCCATGTTAGTGTTGCGCAGTTTGATGCTGCCTGCAACCGGATTAGAGTTGCAGGCAAAGCGTCACTTAAGCGTGGGTAATTTTGGTGCCAAGAACAGCGAGGAACTGCGACAACCATGCAGGATGAGCAGGCCATGCGGGCGCTGAAACCAGATTGCCGTCTGTGACCGCCTGATCAACGGGGATATCGGCATATGTGCCGCCTGCAAGCTCCACTTCCGGACGACAGGCGGGATAGGCCGAGCAGGTGCGGCCTTCGAGAACGCGCGCCGCGGCAAGAAGCTGTGCGCCGTGACAAACGGCTGCCACGGGTTTGTTGGCGTCAAAGAAATGTTTGACGATGGCGATGACTTTATCATCAAGGCGCAGATATTCCGGTCCGCGACCGCCGGGAATGACAAGCGCGTCATAGTTTTCGGCCTTCACATCGGCAAAGGTGGCGTTAAGTGTGAAATTATGGCCTGGCTTTTCGGTATAGGTCTGATGCCCTTCAAAGTCATGAATGGCCGTTGCGATTGAATCGCCCGCCTTCTTGCCGGGGCAAACGGCATGGACCTTGTGTCCGACGGCGAGGAGCGTCTGGAACGGAACCATCGTTTCGTAATCTTCGCAGAAGTCGCCGCAGATCATGAGAATCTTTTTGCCGGACATGATTTTCCTCCCTGTAAACTTCGATGTCGGTGCCGACAGTGTGACATGGATGGGAGGCAGACTGGTGTTATTCCGCTACTACACGCGATTTTCGATATCGAATGTAAGGGGAATCTTTGCGATTTTTTGCCAATTATGTCAGGGAAGCGCCACGATCCTAAAGCATCAGAGCGTATAGCACTTAATTTTACCGGATTTGCTCGCTCTGATTTCTTACAATTGTCGCATGGTCGCGGACGCTGAATGAAACATTTGGCTGCACTATGCTTTAGCGGAAAATATCATGGCAGGAACAGACAAACAGCGCCCAATGATCACCGAAGGACCGGCGATCATTCTGGTTAACCCGCAATTGCCGGAGAATATCGGCATGGTGGCGCGCGCCATGGCAAACTTTGGTCTTGCCGAGTTACGACTTGTCCAGCCACGTGACGAGTTTCCGAGCGAAAAGGCGCGGGCCGCAGCAAGTAAGGCGGATCATATCATCGACAATGCGGTCGTTTATGATGATCTGCCTTCAGCGCTTGCTGATCTCAATTTCGTTTATGCCACCACAGCGCGCGAGCGCGACGGCTTTAAACAGGTGCGCAGCCCTGTGGAAGCCAACGGTGAATTGCGCCGCCGTTTCGGAGCTGGTGAGAAAACCGGCATTATGTTCGGCCGGGAACGTTTCGGCTTGAGCAACGAAGAGGTTGGTCTCGCAGATGAGCTGGTGACTTTCCCGGTCAATCCAGCCTTTGCCTCACTCAATATCGCACAAGCCGTACTGCTTATGTCATATGAGTGGATGAAATCGGGTCTCGAAAGCCAGACAGATACGGTTTTCCGTGGACCGGAAATGGAAGCGGCGCCCAAGCTGGAATTGCAGAGTCTTTTCAATCATCTGGAAGAGGCGCTTGATGTTCGCGGTTATTTCCGCCCTGAGGCGAAAAAAGAAATCATGGTCAATAATCTGCGCTCGGTGCTGACGCGTGCGGGTTTTGCATCGGCAGAACTCAAACTTCTGCGTGGCGTCATTACATCGCTTGATGTGTTTACGCCGAAAAAGCCGCGTGGCTCGGGGGCACCTGAGGGGCGCGCCCGCAAAACTGCAATTGAGGACAAGGCTGAATGAAACACGCGTCCGCAGCTCGCCTTTCCGACACGTCGTCTGCCACCTATGAAAAGCCCATATTGGTCTTTGATAGCGGTATTGGCGGTTTGACGGTTCTGCGTGAGGCGCGGGTGCTGATGCCTGACCGGCGATTTGTCTATATCGCGGATGATGCCGGTTTCCCCTATGGTGGATGGGAAGAAGAAGCGTTGCGCGCGCGCATTGTCGAGCTTTTTGGCAGGTTCATTGCGGAGCACGATCCCGAAATCGCAGTTATTGCCTGTAACACGGCTTCAACATTGGTGCTGGATGATCTGCGACACGCTTATCCGGCCGTGCCTTTTGTCGGCACTGTGCCTGCGATTAAGCCTGCTGCTGAGCGTACTTCTTCGGGACTGGTTTCTGTTCTTGCGACACCAGGGACTGTCAAGCGCGCCTATACCCGCGATCTTATCCAATCATTTGCCACGCAATGTCACGTGCGATTGGTCGGAGCAGACAGGCTTGCCGCAGTCGCTGAAGCCCATATTCGTGGCGAAGAAATCGATGAGGCGCTGGTTATTGAGCAGATCACGCCTTGCTTTGTCGAAAAAGACGGAGAACGTACGGATATCGTTGTGCTCGCCTGCACCCACTATCCGTTTCTCGCGAATGTGTTCCGCCGATTGGCTCCCTGGCCAGTTGATTGGCTTGACCCAGCGGAAGCTATAGCACGGCGCACCGTATCGCTGTTGCAACCGCGGCAGATTGATGAGGAATTGCATCATCACGATGATCTGGCGGTGTTTACATCACAGAAGCCGGATTATGCCATTCGTCGCCTGATGCAAGGCTTTGGCTTGCAGTTTGCCTGATGTAGCCTATGTTTTTTCGATGTCGCGATTTTATGCGCATCCTGAAAGCATCAAGAGGCGAGCCATGACCGGAACAATCCCGCAAGTGAAACTGGCATCGGGTACCCATGTGCCTGCACTTGGGCAGGGCACTTGGTATATGGGCGAAGATACGCGCCAACGGCGACTGGAAGTCGAGGCGCTGCAATGCGGCATCGAACTTGGCATGACACTGATCGACACTGCTGAAATGTATGCGGATGGCGGTGCAGAAGAGGTCGTGGGCGAGGCGATCAAAGGTCGCCGTGATAGTGTCTTTCTCGTCAGTAAGGTGCTGCCATACAATGCCTCCTTAGAAGGCACGATTGAAGCGTGTGAGCGTAGTCTCAAGCGGCTTGGCACTGAAAAGATCGATCTTTATCTTTTGCACTGGCGTGGGCGATATCCGCTGGAGGAGACCCTGGCTGCTTTTGAGAAACTGCAGCAGGCAGGCAAGATTGGCGCATGGGGCGTCAGCAATTTCGATACCGACGACATGAAAGAACTGACGATCGTTACAGGCGGCACAGCCGTGGCGGCCAATCAGATACTCTATAATTTGATCCGGCGTGGGCCAGAATTTGATTTGATGCCATGGTGTGCAGGGCAGAAAACTCCCCTGATGGCCTATTCGCCGATCGAACAGGGCAGGCTTTTGGGCAATAGTGTATTACATGAAGTTGCCGATGAAATCGGGGTTTCGCCGGCGGCTGTTGCGCTTGCCTGGACCATGCGCAATGGCGATGTGATTGCAATTCCGAAGACATCAAAGCTCGGTCATGTGCGTGAAAATCGCAATGCTGCGGACATAAGGCTGACAGAGGAACAGCTGACTTTGCTGGACAGAACCTTTGCTCCGCCAACGCGCAAAACAGCATTGGAAATGCTGTAAGTTGTTCTATAAGAAATTTCTTTAGAAGATTGTTTTCATTGTCTCTTCTGGAAGAATTAAAATCTTCCAGAAGATGTTTTATGCTGGTTTAGCTCGCAGCGTCCTGTCGAGAGTCGCGCTTGGCCTGGGCGACACTGGCGGCTTTTTTCAGACGACCGCGCTCCATAGGTCGGATGAGACTATCGGCCTTCTCGCTGGGTATGTTGCGCATGCCATGCCGTGCATGACGTGTATTGAAAGTATTATCCTTCTTTTCATTGGCTTTCTTCGTGGCTAACGCCTTCTGCGCATTCGCAATCAGATCATTGCTTGCAGACATGCTGCGACGACGATCCACTTCAGCATTGATGCGACGCATCGCCATTGCCAGGACTGAAACCTTTAGATGCGAACCTTCATCAGCCTTGGATGCCGAAGCACCTCTGGCGGCAGCTTTCCCGCGCATCTCGCGGCGGCGCTGGTGGGCCTGATCGCGCGCTTTGCTGCGACGATCACGTAAGAGCTTGGCCAGTTGCGAAAGCTCTGAGTCAGGAACATCCTGAAGAATCGGATGGTGCGATTTTTCTACCAGCTCTTTTTCCTCAGCGTTCAACGCACGAGCTTCTTCTTTTCGAGTTATGGCCATAAAAATCTCCTTCCGGTTGTCACTCCTCATTGGCATATAGGCCTGACGTTCGAGCGGGAAAGGGTGATAGCATAAAGCTCATTCATTTTGATTCTGAGAGCTGCTTGAAACGCTGGGATGTCGACCTTCTGCTTCAAGATGCTTGATCATGGCTTTCAACTTATCCAACGGTAGATGCTCGGCGCCGATTGTCTCACTTTTAAGAATACAGAGGTGGTTCAATATTTCATCGAGTTTGGCTTGGGTGGCACTCGCTTCGCGGTCCTGCGAGTTCTGGATCAGAAACACCATCAGGAACGTGATAATGGTAGTCGAGGTGTTCACAACCAGCTGCCAGGTATCAGAAAAATCAAAAAAGGGACCACTCACACCCCAGAACAGGATGAAGAGCGTCGCGAGAATAAACGCAGCATAGTGCCCCGCAAGTTCGGAGGCCTTTTCACTTAGTTGCGTAAAAAACTGAGACATGGCGTCCTCCCATAATATGCCGGAAACGTTTCAGCATCGGACAGGTTCCTTTTCGGGAACTATCGGTGCGGATGACCGTTGTGTCCGAAGGTGAAATGCGGAGGTGAAGCTATGGACATTGTTGAAACACGCGTCAGTTCGCTTGGTGGTTTTGCAACCTATATCGTTGAATTCGTAACCGAGAGCGAAGAGCGGATTACGGTCAAGGTTGAGAATGATACTGAGGCCGAGCTGTCACGGGATGCTGTGATACGCAAAGCGGTACTCAAGCTTGGAGAGGCCTTAAGCGTTGCCTGTATCGAGTGCGGTATTGAACCTGCTAGCTTGTTGACTGTTCCAAGCGCGCGTCGCGCAGGCGACAAATCAGAACTTGAACGTCAGCTGGATGAAGGGCTGGAAGATACATTTCCGGCAAGCGATCCGGTGTCGGTCACAAGCTCAACCATTGCCGGGTTTGCTGGCCCCAAGAATTGATAGAATTCATTGATGGGACTTTAGGACAATGAAGCCGGGCTTTTCGCCCGGCTTCTCAAGAGGTTCAGAAAATGAGTCTCTTTTCTTGTTTATCTATCTGTTTATGCTCAAAGATTGCGGCGCTTTCCTTCCATGAGATCAAGCACTGCACGTGCGCAATCGAGCACATTGGAGCCGGGGCCGAACACAGCCGATACGCCGTGGTCGAACAGATATTGATAATCCTGACGCGGGACGACACCGCCACAGACAACGATGATATTTTCGGCACCCTTCTTGCGAAGTGTATCTACGAGTTGGGGCAGCAGCGTTTTGTGACCGGCTGCCAATGATGAAACGCCCAACACATGAACCTTCGCCTTGATGGCCATATCAGCTGCTTCCTCAGGTGTTTGAAACAGCGGACCGGCGAGCACTTCAAAGCCAATGTCACCGAAAGCTGAGGCGATAACTTTCGCGCCGCGATCGTGGCCATCCTGACCGAGCTTGGCCACCATGATGCGGGGCTTGTCGTCTGTATGTTTGGAGAACTCTTCCAGACGTTCCACGAGGGTCAGATACTCCGGCTCATTTTCGTAGGCTGCGCCATAGACTTTTCTGACGACCTTCGGCACGGCCGCATGATCACCAAAAGCGCTACGCATGGCATCTGAAATTTCACCGACAGTTGCACGAGCACGCGATGCTTCTACTGCGGCTGCGAGAATGTTGCCTTCGCCGGTTTTTGCAACTTTTTCCAGTTCAGCCAGCGCTGCTTCAACTTTCGCTTTGTTGCGTGTTTCCTTGATCCGGTTAAGGCGGGCAATCTGCGAACTGCGGACGGCGGTGTTATCGATCTCAAGAATGTCGATTTCGTCTTCCTGTTCGAGGCGGAACTTGTTGACGCCAACGATGACTTCTTCACCCTTATCAACCGCTGCCTGCCGTTTAGTGGCTGCTTCTTCAATCAGTCGCTTGGGCAAACCACTTTCGACGGCTTTGGTCATGCCGCCGAGGCTTTCGACTTCTTCAATCAGCGCCCATGCTTTTTCCGCCAGTTCATTGGTCAGGCTTTCAATGTAATAGGAGCCTGCAAGCGGATCCACGACCTTGGTGACCCCGGTTTCATTTTGCAAAATAAGCTGCGTGTTGCGGGCTATGCGCGCAGAGAATTCCGTTGGCAAAGCAATAGCTTCGTCGAAAGAATTGGTATGCAGCGATTGTGTGCCACCAAGCGCTGCCGACATAGCCTCAAACGCTGTGCGAACGATATTGTTGTAAGGATCCTGCTCTTGCAACGATACACCGGATGTCTGGCAATGAGTGCGCAGCATCAGCGATCCTGGCTTCTTCGGATCGAACTCCTTCATGATACGCGACCAGAGCAGGCGGGCTGCGCGCAACTTGGCGATTTCCATGAAGAAGTTCATGCCGATGGCGAAGAAGAACGACAGACGCCCTGCAAACTCATCGACATTGAGGCCTTTATTGAGCGCGGCACGCACATATTCACGACCATCGGCCAGTGTGAAGGCCAGTTCCTGCACCAGCGTGGCACCTGCTTCCTGCATGTGATAGCCGGAAATGGAAATCGAATTGAATTTCGGCATTTCGGCTGCCGTATAGGCGATGATGTCCGCAATGATCCGCATGGATGGTTCCGGCGGATAGATATAGGTGTTTCGGACCATGAATTCTTTCAGAATATCATTCTGAATGGTGCCTGAAAGCAGATCGCGCGACACGCCTTGTTCTTCACCAGCGACGATGAAATTGGCGAGGATCGGGATCACTGCGCCGTTCATGGTCATGGAGACGGAGATTTTTTCAAGCGGGATACCGTCAAAAAGAATTTTCATGTCCTCGACGGAATCAATGGCAACGCCAGCTTTGCCGACATCACCTTCAACGCGGGGATGATCGCTGTCATAGCCGCGATGAGTGGCAAGGTCGAAGGCCACCGACACGCCCTGCTGACCCGCGGCAAGTGCCTTGCGGTAAAAAGCGTTGGAGGCTTCCGCCGTGGAGAAGCCCGCATATTGACGAATAGTCCACGGGCGGCCCGCATACATGGTCGCACGTGGGCCACGTAGAAACGGCTCGAAGCCGGGCAGGGTGCCAAGATGCCCGACATGATTGAGATCATCCTCAGTATAGAGCGGCTTAACGTCAATGCCTTCCGGTGTGTGCCAGACAAGGCTGTCTGCGGGGCGTTTCAGTTCCTTTTCGGCCAACGCCTCCCAGTCCGCACGGGTCTTCTGCGTCATTGGCTTATTCTCCATCCCACGAAGCCCCTCACTCGAATTCCATAATGAGTTCATCAACCGCCAGGCTTACGCCTTCCTCCGCAGCGATGCGTTTTACGGTAGCACGGCGTTCCGCACGCAGCACGTTTTCCATCTTCATGGCTTCTACCGTAGCAAGTGGTTGGCCAGCCTCGACCGTGTCACCGTCTTTCACAAGTACGGAGGTGATGACGCCCGGCATTGGGCAAAGCAGCATTTTCGATGTATCGGGCGGCAGCTTAATGGGCATGAGTGTTGCCAGTTCGGCCACGCGCGGCGAACGCACATGCGCAACGACATCGATGCCACGCCAGCGCAAGCGCCAACCGGTTCCTGAACGCAAAACCTTTACGGCGACTGGTTTGCCACCAATCGTGAATGATCCAAGCTGATTGCCTGGATGCCAATCGCTGGCGACTGGCAGACTGAGGCCATCGACAAAGTTGATTGTCGTTCCGCCTTCACCTTCTGCAATCCGGATCGGCAGGCTGAAGCCACTGAATGTAACAACCCAGTCGGTTGGAAGAGACTGTTTTTGTGTGGAAAGTTTGCCGGAAATTTGGCTGTTGCGCTGTTCAACGACCATGTTGATCTGAGCTGCTACCGCAGCCAGAACATGGGCGTCTTGCTCTGACACTGTTACGCCTGCAAACCCATCGGGATACTCTTCTGCGATGAAGGCTGTGGTCAATGCGCCAGCCCGAAAACGCGGATGATCCATAACGGCCGAAAGGAATGGCAGGTTGTGGCCAATGCCTTCCACTTCAAACGCATCAAGCGCTTCGCCCATGGCGTCGATTGCGCTCAATCGATCTGGTGCCCATGTGCAGAGCTTTGCGATCATGGGGTCATAATACATCGAGATTTCACCACCCTCGAAGACACCCGTATCGTTGCGGATGATTGAGCCATTTTTGTCTTGGCCTTCGACCGGAGGGCGATAGCGCGTCAGCCTGCCAATGGAGGGCAGGAAGTTGCGATATGGATCTTCTGCATAGAGGCGGCTTTCAATGGCCCAACCGTTGAGCTTCACATCAGCCTGCGTAATGCGCAGCTTCTCGCCCGAAGCCACACGGATCATTTCTTCAACCAGATCAATGCCGGTGATGAGTTCTGTCACCGGATGTTCGACCTGCAATCGCGTGTTCATTTCGAGGAAATAGAAATTGCGCTCGCCATCAACGATGAACTCGACAGTGCCTGCCGAATAGTAGCCGACGGCTTTGGAAAGCGCGACGGCCTGTTCGCCCATGGCTTTGCGGGTTGCTTCATCAAGGAAGGGCGAGGGTGCTTCTTCGATGACCTTCTGATTGCGGCGCTGGATGGAGCATTCACGCTCGCCAAGATAGACGACGTTGCCGTGCTGATCGCCGAGGACCTGAATTTCGATATGGCGCGGTTGCGTGACGAATTTTTCAATGAAGATGCGGTCATCACCGAAAGAGGATTTCGCCTCATTACGCGATAACTGGAACCCTTCACGGGCTTCGTCGTCGTTCCATGCAATGCGCATACCTTTGCCACCACCACCGGCAGACGCTTTGATCATTACCGGATAGCCGACAGAATTTGCGATTTTCACCGCCTCGTCGGCGTCTTCGATCAGCCCCATATGACCGGGAACGGTAGACACGCCTGCCTCAGCGGCCAGTTTTTTCGAGGTGATCTTGTCACCCATGGCCTCAATGGCATTCACCGGCGGGCCAATGAAGGTGACGTTGGCGGCTTTCAATGCTTCGGCAAAGCGCGGGTTCTCGGACAGAAAACCATAGCCTGGGTGCACTGCATCGGCCCCGGTTTCCTTGATTGCCGCCAGAATTTTATCGACAACGATATAAGACTGGTTCGAGGGCGCTGGTCCGATATGTATGGCCTCGTCAGCCATTTTGACATGCAGCGCGTTACGGTCGGCATCGGAATAGACTGCGACCGTCGCGATGCCCATTTTCTTTGCCGTTTTGATAACCCGGCATGCGATTTCGCCACGATTGGCAATGAGGATTTTCTTGATCATTTTGTTCCCACCCATCGCTATCACAGCGGAATTGTGTCGTGTTTCTTCCATGGCGCGTTCTGGCTCTTGTTACGCAGAGCAGAGAACGCGCGGGCGATGCGGCGGCGGGATGAATGCGGCATGATCACCTCATCGATGAAGCCGCGTTCGGCAGCAACGAATGGGTTGGCGAAGCGTTCTTCATATTCTTTTGTACGAGCCGCGATTTTTTCGGTGTCGCCAAGTTCCGAGCGGTAGAGAATTTCGGTGGCGCCCTTGGCGCCCATGACGGCGATTTCTGCGGTGGGCCATGCATAATTCATATCGGCACCGATGTGTTTGGATGCCATCACATCATAAGCGCCGCCATAGGCTTTGCGGGTGATAAGCGTGACCATCGGAACGGTAGCCTGGCTATAGGCAAAGAGCAGTTTTGCACCATGCTTGATGACGCCGCCATATTCCTGTGCCGTGCCGGGCAAGAAGCCCGGAACGTCGACAAGCGTCAGGATCGGAATATTGAAGGCATCGCAGAAGCGCACGAAACGTGCAGCTTTGCGCGACGAGTCGATATCAAGGCAGCCAGCCAGCACCATCGGTTGATTGGCGACGACACCAATTGTTTGCCCCTCCATGCGGATGAAGCCTGTGATGATATTCTTGGCAAAAGCTTCCTGAATTTCGAAGAAATCGCCTTCATCCGCCAGCGCGAGGATCAGCTCCTTCATATCGTAGGGCTTATTGGCGCTATCGGGGATCAATGTATCAAGTCGCATTTCAAGACGCGCGGGGTCGTCGTGGAAGGGACGGGTCGGTGATTTTTCGCGATTATTAAGCGGCAGGAAGTCGAACAGAAGACGCACTTGTTCCAGCGTTTCAATATCATTTTCGTAAGCGCCGTCGGCAACAGATGATTTTTTCGTATGGGTTGAAGCGCCGCCCAGTTCTTCTGCAGTGACAATCTCATTGGTGACGGTTTTGACCACATCCGGGCCTGTCACGAACATGTAGGATGAGTCGCGCACCATGAAAATGAAATCTGTCATGGCTGGCGAATAAACCGCGCCACCGGCACATGGGCCCATGATGACTGAAATCTGCGGAATAACGCCAGAAGCATCGGCATTACGCTTGAAGACATCGGCATAGCCCGCGAGTGAGGCCACACCTTCCTGAATGCGTGCGCCACCCGAATCATTGAGCCCGATCACTGGCGCACCGTTCTGCATGGCCATGTCCATGATCTTGCAGATTTTCTGGGCATGGGTTTCTGACAGTGAGCCGCCAAGAACTGTGAAATCCTGACTGAACACATAGACTTGCCGGCCATTGATCGTGCCCCAGCCGGTGACGACGCCATCACCCGCAATCTTCTGCTTTTCCATGCCGAAATCGGTGCAGCGGTGTGTGACATACATGTCAAACTCCTCGAACGATCCCTCGTCGAGCAGCACTTCCAGTCTTTCGCGGGCCGTGAGCTTGCCCTTGCCGTGCTGGGCATCAATACGTTTTTGCCCGCCGCCGATGCGCGCCTCAGCGCGACGCGCTTCAAGTTGTTCGAGAAGTTCCTGCATTCGCTATGCCTTTGGAAAGCTATGAAATTGCGGATTGTTGTTCCAATGATTAGAGCCAGTATGCCGCATTCTGAAAGCTTGAAAAGGTGTGGCTGTGTAATTTATAAATTTGCAAATAGCGAAATGCGAATTTGCAAATATGGCACCGAGAAAACTTTACGTTGGCAGAAAAATCCGTGAGATACGCGAGCAGCATCGGACAACCCAGTCTGGCTTTGCTGAACGCTTAGGTATTTCAACGAGTTATCTCAACCAAATCGAGAATAATCAGCGGCCGGTTTCAGCTGCTGTTCTTTTGGCACTTGCCGAGAATTACCAGATCGACATTGGTGCGATTTCGCTGGGCGATGATGATCGTTTGTTATCCGCTGTTTCAGAAGCCCTGGCTGATCCAGTCTTTGATAACTACAAGCCGAATTTGCAGGAGCTGAAGCTGATCACGCAGAATGCGCCGGGATTGGCGCATGCGCTGATCGCCTGTCATCAGGCCTATCGGCGCAATAGCGAGCAGCTTGCGAGCCTCGATAATCAACTTGGGCGCGCGCCATCGGTTGCCGAGCCTGCACCCTATGAAGAAGTACGCGACTTTTTCCATTTTATCGATAACTACGTACATGAGATTGATATTGCAGCAGAAAATCTTGCTGCAAAACTTGATATTCCAGGGCGCGACATTGGTGTGGCGCTGCCGCAATATATGGAGAATCATCATCGGGTGCGTGTTGCGCGTGCTGACCCGGATGAGGCAATTCTGCGCCGTTTCAATCCTGAAACCCGTATTCTACATCTCAATCCTTATTCGCCCGCTTCGACACGAAACTTTCAGATTGCATTTCAGATTGCAGAACTGGAAATGGAAGAAATCGTCACGGCAATTGCGAAACGTGCAGACTTTCGCTCAACCGAAGCTGTCGAAATTTGCAAAATCGGACTGCGTAATTATTTTGCCGGTGCGTTGATGCTGCCCTATCAGACATTTTTGTCGGCGGCGAAGGAACTGCGGCATGATCTGGAATTGCTCGCCTCACGTTTTGGCGCCAGTCTTGAGCAGGTCGCGCATCGGTTAAGCACCTTGCAGCGCTCCGGCCAGCGCGGTGTGCCGGTGTTTTTTGCGCGTATCGACAGAGCCGGAAATATCACCAAGCGTCACAGTGCGGCCAAACTGCAATTTGCGCGTTATGGTGCAGCTTGTCCGTTGTGGAATGTGCATCAGGCGTTTGAAATGCCGGGGCGCATTATTCGTCAGCTCGCCGAAACGCCAGATGGTGCGCGTTATCTCTGTGTCGCGACGGAGCTTACGAAGAGTGAAGGCGGTTTCAATGCCCCGCAGCGCCGCTATGCAATAGCACTCGGCTGCGAGGTCACACATGCGCAGGATTTTGTCTATGCGGATGGGCTTGATATCGCCACCCGCTCTGCTTTTGATCCGATCGGTGTTTCTTGCCGAATCTGTGAGCGCGCTGAATGTGTTCAGCGCGCCGTACCACCACTCAAAAGCCGCATATCGGTCGATCACGACCGCCGTGGAATTCTGCCTTACAAGCTTTTATGAAATCAGAAGCCTGCATGTTCCTTGAGGAATTCCGCTTCTTCGCTGGTCGTTTCGCGATCCAGCACCTTATTGCGGTGCGGGAAGCGGCCAAAGCGCTCGATAATGTCGTGATGCTGTTGTGCAAAGCCCAATGAGAACTCATCACCCAGTTTTTCGTAAAGATCGACACAGCGCTTCTGATCGCTAAGATGTTCGCTATGCATGAAAGGCAAATAGAAGAACTGACGTTGTTCAGCCGACAGTTTGCGGTCGAAATCATGGTCGAGCGCCTGAGCCGCCACATCGCGAGCAAGACCGTCGCTTTCAAATGAGCGTGGAGAGCTGCGGAACATGTTGCGTGGAAACTGATCGAACAGAATAGTCAGCGCGAGAGCGCTTTCCGGCTGTTGTTTCCAGTCTTCGAGCTTGTCGGCGCGAGCGTCTTCGTAGGCAGCCAGAAATTTCTCGCGGATTTCAGCATCGATTTCGTCGCTCTTGGTAAACCAGTTCTCCCGCATTTTGACGGAGAACCAGAAATCGAGGATGTCGTTGGGTTGAATGGCCATGGCTGCCTCTTTCCGGGTTTATGGAGTCTGGTTTGGCTGGTTTGGACTATCAGGCTGGGGGCAGGGCGGTTCGCCTTTGAAATTGCGCGACGCGCAAGCGAATCGGTCGAACCCTTTACCCGCATCCATTGCCGCTTTTCCGGCACCGCAGCCGGAAAGAACAGCAAGCGAAATCAGTAGAACAACTTTAGTCATCTGAAGTGTTTCCGGTTTTAATGTTGATGCCAATCATAGGCATCGCGGTGCATAGCGGCAATAGATACCCATATTTGTGATCAGCCGCGACCACGATAATTGGGTACAGACTGTTCAGGAATCCAAACATTCTGAGGTGCTGCACCTGTTTGATAAAACACATCAATCGGGATGCCACCGCGCGGATACCAGTAGCCACCAATACGTAACCACTCAGGCCGAAGCAGTTCGACTAGACGCTTGCCGATTGTCACGGTGCAGTCTTCATGAAACGCGCCATGATTGCGGAATGAGAACAGGAAAAGCTTGAGCGATTTGCTCTCAACCAGCCATTCTCCAGGAACATAATCGATCATCAGATGTGCGAAGTCTGGCTGTCCCGTCATGGGGCAGAGAGAGGTGAACTCAGGTGCTGTGAAGCGGATGCAGTATGGTGTTCCGGCCTGCGGGTTTGCGACCCGCTCAAGTACGGCCTCTTCAGGTGATTGCGGTACCGTGCTGTTCGATCCGAGTTGTTTCAGATCGGAATATATTGTCTTTTCAGACATTTGCGTGCCTTTTTAAAAGCCACGGTGCAGTCTTTGCGCTTGCATATCAAGCGCTTGTCCTTGTTTTGACCGGGTAGGCTGCGACCGGTGGCAGATTGCCAATGGCTCCGAGTAGCAGTCATGGTCGAGCAGGTAAAGCCCATAAGAAAACCCGCGCTGTGGAGGCGCGGGTTAGTCAGGAGGAGTCTTTATGTCAGTTAGCGGCGATCAGAGAGTGCGCAGCCAATCGCCACGCCGATCAGGATGCCTAGGATACCAGCAGTGCCGAAGAGTGTCGTGGCTGTGCCGGGATTTTCCTTAACAGTCTCTGCCACCGCCTGACCGCGTTCGCGAACAGCCTGAGCTGCATGGCGGAAACGACCGGAAGCATCGTCCAATGCGTCTTCGGCGGTATCTCTGAAGTCGCTTGTGCGGGATGCCAAAGACTTAGACAGGCGTTTCAGCTCACCGCGCAAATCAGAAATCTGTTGTTCCAGAGCCTGCTGAACGTCGTTAGCTGTTTTGTTATCGGCCATTTCAAACCTCCGTTGGAATTGATGCTGATAGAACGCTCATGCATCAGTTTGGTTCCAACGAGGAAAACAGAAGTCTAAGTGCTAACTTCCGGTCTTCTTTGAAAAGAACGGCAGAAGGCTAAGGCCACGCCCGATAAAAACGCCACCGATTGCACCCACTGCTTTGAAGACAAAGTCTGCGAATTCGCCGTGACGGCCCGGAGCTAAGCGTTGAAGCATCTCAAACATGCCTGCGCATCCAACGGTCAATAACAGCACAGCGATCCAGTGGCGTGGATAGGCGAGCGCAAACAGGAAGCCGACAAGAAAAAAGGCTGCGAAGCGTTCCACATCGGCAGGTTCACCGGTGATGGGACGGAACTGGATCGGGCTTATCGTCACGATAAGAATTATTGCCAGAACCAGCCACGCGGCAAAGCGCAAAAAACGCGTCATTAATTAAAAGGCCTTCTATTCTGCCGTGTAATTTCCGATAGGTTCGTCCTGATTAGGATCGCCGCAACGCTGATACATTCGATCAGTTATCGACTTTTTCAGTCCATTGCCAAACGGCAATTCATAATGCGCGATGACATCCACGCCCATACACCATTTAACGTTCTCGGGAGAGAGGCCATAATTGGTTTCGAGGAAGCCAATGGCATAGTTTATGCCTTCTTCGCAATCATCCGTTGTACAGAAATTGCCGTCTCTCGCCAGTTGCCGGATCGAACCTTCGCCGATCTTCTGGACAACAGGTTCAACTGCAAAAGGTGCTGCGCCGACAAGCGCAACAATAACCAGTCCAATCAAGGTATATTTTATAGAACGCCGCATGAATCGCTGTCTGTTACCAATCCTGTCGTCACTTCATAACGCATGAGCGGCACTATGATGGCAAGGCTGTGCGATAAATGTGGTGGCTACTTATAGGTAATATTAGCAATTGTGACGGTTTAATATTGACTTTTACGTAAGTGCGGTTGCACAACAATTGCCTGCATATTGCAAGGCTGGGATGTTGTAGTGCGCGAATATTATACGATCACGGAGCTGACGCGGGAATTCGGGATATCGACCCGTACGTTGCGTTTTTATGAGGACGAGGGGTTGATCGCACCTGTGCGGCGTGGCCGCACACGCTTGTTCAGGCCGTCTGATCGGCACCTTCTCAAGCAAATCATGCGGGGAAAGCGTCTCGGATTCTCGATCGCCGAGATTCACGAGATTGTGCAGATGTATCGCGAACCGCCGGGTGAAACCGGCCAGCTCAAGCTTTTGATGAAGCGCGTTGAAGAAAAACGCGGCGACCTTAGGCAAAAGCGTCGCGATATTGACGAGACGCTTGCAGAGCTCGATCAGGTTGAAGAAGCCTGCATTGAGCGTTTGGCAGAGCTTGGTGTTTCAACATAACAATCAGGGCTGATTATCTGGCACTGGTGAGCAGATTTCCGCGATTTGCTGGACTGTGCTGTTGTTGTTCTGGTCAGCTTTTCCGCTGAAGACGTCGTCAAAGAGCTTTGCCTTGTCGAGCTCACTGACCACGCAACCACAGAATTGGGTACAGAGCGCTTCACCGCCATTCTGCATACAGGAGGATACGCAGGATTGCGTGAACGCTTCACGCGGCGCTGGTTGTGCTGGTGGCATGATCTGTGAAAAGATATAGACCAGCCCGATCAACACCGGCTGATGGATCAGATAGAATGCCAAGCTATGGCGACCGATGAAGGTCAACGGCTTTTGCAGAAATTGCGGTTGAATGCCGCCTGAAAGCATAGGCAGCCAGTTGAAGCGCTCGAAGATGCGGGCAGCCGCAATGCCGAGCAAAACAGCGCCAAACCATGGAAACAGTGGTACATAATCGTTGGAACGGGGCGGAACCGTCGAAAGTCCGATCCAGGCAAGCCACATCCGGTTGAAAATATCAGATTGTGCGTAAAGCGGCGCTGTAATGACAAAGGCTGCCACTATGAGCGTTACCACGGCGGGCAGGCGTAGGAACAACAGGCCGAGCACGCTTGCCAACGCGATTTGGTGCAAAATGCCAAAGAAGATGAAATTATCCGGCGACATATAATAGGTCACCGCTGAGATCGCCGCTGCGGCTGCCACGATCTGCAGGAGACGCTTTCCTACGGCATTCCAGCGAATGGCGCGGCCATGTGCGAGAACGAGGCTGAATCCGACCAGAAACAGAAAGCTTGATGCGATGCAGCGGGCAAACAGTTTCCATCCACCATGCGCAGTGGTGGCTGGCGCCATATAGCCGAAGAATTCGAGATCCCAGCCGAAATGGTAGATCGCCATTGCAATGAGCGCTACGCCGCGCGCAATATCGATGCGCTCCAGGCGCGGGCGGGTTGACGGCGTTACGGTCGCTTCAGCATTGCTCTGCATATTTCTTCCCGAGCTATGACATTGGAGCGCCGATCTGATTGAATCAGATCGGCGCTCTATACCTTTGATTTAACACGCATCTTGTCCGAAAACCGTTTCACCCTTTTCGGGATGCGCTCTAAGAGTCGAGCAGATTCCTATCACATGCAACTGCATGGCTATAGTATGTCAGAGAACCGGATTCGTTCGGATCGGATTGAATGTGCACTTTATCGGCGGAGCTCGCGTTGTTTTTCAGTATTTCCAAGCTTTTCTGGCTGTTTTTTCAGCCGCTGACAATCATCTTCGTGTTTCTGCTGCTTGCACTCGTGCTGATCTGGACCAGGTTTAAAAAACTTGGGCTGACAACACTTGTTGTCGGTGCAATCGTTTTGTTTGTCAGTGGATATACAACGCTTGGTTCCGTGCTCCTCGTTCCGCTGGAGGATCGTTTTCCGAAACAGACTGAGCTGCCGAAGCGTGTGGATGGTATTGTGGTTCTGGGCGGCTATATGAACGGCGATATCAATGCTGGCCGACCGGGATTTGAGCTGAATAGCGCAGCTGATCGTATCTTTGAAACGATGCGACTTGCGCGGCTTTATCCTGATGCAAAGATCGTCGTATCGGGCGGAGATGGTGCCTTTTTTGAAGAATCCGCGCCTGACGCCGATAGCACACGCACGATGCTGGCTGATCTCGGCTTTTCCGGCGAACGCTTCATTTTCGAGAACAAATCACGGAATACGGTGGAGAATGCCGAGTTTTCGAAGGCATTGGCACAGCCAAAGCCCGGTGAAACATGGCTTCTTGTCACGTCGGCATACCATATGCCGCGTTCGATCGGATGCTTTCGGAAAGCAGGTTTCGAGGTGGTTGCATGGCCGGTCGACTACAAAACACCTGCAAAAGAGAGTTTTTCTCTTTATCTCGAATCACCCAATGAGGCCCTGTCGCGCTTCAGTGTGGCAATGCGTGAGTGGGTAGGGCTGACCGCGTATTGGCTAACCGGTAAGACAGATATGCTGCTGCCTCAACCCTGATGCCGCATTTCTGCCGTGACTTTAAAGCTTTTGTTAAGCATACCTGTTGTTAAGGTTCTGATACTAAACTAGTTTTTGAAAGGCCATGTGATGAGGTGGTTAAGTGTGCCGCATTTCCGCCATTTTTCACGGTTGCGTTTCATTGGCTTCAGGATTATATCTCCGGTAACAGCGTTGTGAAGGACGCTGATTATAAGAGTTGCACAACAAGGTTTTAAAAATCTCCATGGACGAAACCGTTCAAAAATCCTGCTGGGGCGTCACGCTCTGGGCAGTCGTTGGCCTCGCCACTATCATCCTCATGGCCTACCTTTTCTCCGCTTGATGCGGGTGCGATAGTTTCCGAAAAGCTGAAGAACTTTTCGGATAGAGCTTTCCATTTGATATGAATAGAACGGACGTTTGCATTCGGACTGGAATGCGAAGGTTGCTGCTTTGCGTAAACCGGAAATTTAATGCCGCATTTCGGCATTCTGTTGGCGTTGCTCCTCTCCTACACTATCTGATAATGGTGTAATATTATTGCGCGTGTCTGATAGACCGATGCTGTAGATTGCACTCCCCATTTGTGGGTCGGAATAGGTGTAGAATGTTTCTGTCGGTATTCGATCTTTATAAGATTGGCATTGGGCCTTCGAGTTCACACACGATGGGTCCGATGACGGCTGCCCACATGTTTCTCGATGAGCTGATCAGTGGCAATTGGCCGAAACCAGCCAATGCCAAGGTTTATCGACTGAAGGCCAGCCTTCATGGCTCGCTCGCCTATACCGGCGTTGGACATGCCACAGATCGCGCGGTGGTTCTGGGTCTCTGCGGCTACACACCTGATTCGATTGATCCCGATATTATGGACAGTGAAGTCGAAAAGGTTTCGCGCGCAAAGACTGTGCAACCTGCCGGCCATCCAGCCTATCAGTTTGATCCAAAAACCGATCTGGTTCTTGATCGCAAAACACCTTTGCCCGGCCATGCCAATGGCATGGCTTTCGAGGCCTACGACAAGAGTGATCGACTGTTGCTTCGTCGCGTCTATTTCTCGATTGGTGGCGGTTTCGTTGTCACCGCGGAAGAACTGAGCCGTGTACAGACCAGCGGAGGCAAGCGCGAGGAAAAGGCTGATGTGCCTTATCCATTCAACAATGCTGCTGAAATGCTGGAGATGGCGCGTAAAAGCGGCCTTTCTATCGCTGATATGAAGCGCGCCAATGAAGAATGCCATATGTCCTGCCTTGATCTCGACGAAGGTCTGGATCGCATCTGGGGTGCAATGCGTGGCTGCATTGAGCGTGGGCTGAGCCGTGATGGTATCATGCCTGGCGGCTTGAAAGTGCGTCGCCGTGCACGTCAGCTTTTTGAACGGCTGGAAGACGATTGGCGCAATAACAAAGTCAATCCGTTGCTCGCCAATGACTGGCTGTCTGTCTATGCGATGGCGGTCAATGAAGAGAATGCATCGGGTGGTCGAGTTGTGACCGCTCCGACCAATGGCGCGGCGGGCGTTGTGCCTGCGGTTCTGCGTTATTACTTGCATTTCCACGACGATGCCGATGAGAAGGGCATTCGCGATTTTCTGCTGACCTCTGCCGCTATCGGTGGCGTGATCAAACATAATGCTTCCATTTCAGGCGCAGAAGTGGGTTGTCAGGGTGAAGTCGGTTCGGCCTCCGCCATGGCTGCGGCTGGTCTTGCTGCCGTTCTTGGTGGTACACCGGAGCAAATCGAGAATGCTGCTGAAATCGCTCTGGAGCATCATCTTGGCATGACCTGTGATCCTGTGGGTGGGCTTGTTCAGGTGCCTTGCATCGAACGCAATGCGCTTGGTGCCGTAAAGGCTGTGACTGCTGCATCACTGGCAGTTAAAGGCGACGGTCAGCATTTCGTGCCGCTTGATGCCTGTATCGAAACCATGCGTCAGACAGGTCACGATATGAGCGAACGTTATAAGGAAACCAGCCAGGGTGGTTTGGCTGTTAATGTGGTTGCCTGCTGAGATAATGTTCTTATCACTTGAAGCCTTCATCGAGCTTGGCTAAATCAGCTCCATGGCACTTAATCTCGTCAAACTTTGCGTCGGCTGCGATAGCATCGAAGATCTCGCGGCCTGGATCGATTTCAGGCTTGCTGAGCAGCGTGCTGCCGGGCTCGTTCCTGAACAGTTTCACACCACGCGAATGGTTCCCAAGCGTGTTGACGAATTGCTGGAAGGCGGTTCGCTCTACTGGGTGATCAAGGGCAATGTGCAGTGCAGGCAGCGCCTGCTGGATATCCGTCCATTTACAGATGAACAGGGCATCAATCGCTGTCATCTGATACTCGAACCGAAGATCCACCCGACCCAATGGCAGCCGCGGCGCGCCTTTCAGGGGTGGCGTTATCTCAATGAGAATGAGGTTCCGCTGGATGAAGCTGCCGGAAAGTCCGGTAGGGCTGCTTTGCCATCCGAGTTACGGCAGGAGCTTGCTGCGCTGGGACTGCTCTGACGGTTTGCTTTTGCGTATTTTTCCAACAACAGTTCAGAAATGAAAAAGGCCTGCCAAAACCGGCAGGCCTTTTGTTTTAGCTTGTGACGGCCTCAGCTTTCGATGGTGAGACGTACTGCAACTTTGTCTGATGTTACCGGCAAGGTCATACGCATCATTGTGCGCGGCTGCACCATACGACGGTTGCGAGCGGCGTGGCTTACCAGCAATCCAACCAGATCGCGTGTATGGAAACCTTTTCCATGACGCACGTCAGCAATGCGAATCGCAGCCTGCTTCAAAGCCTGAACAGAAAACAGGGAACCCAGTCCTGAGGGGCGGTGTGCCTGTTCGGTCCATGTGTGGGCCTTCAAAGCATATTGTCCGATCGGTTCATTCATATTCGACATCTCGAAACCCTCTACACAATACAAATTTCGGGTTTAAAGCGGTGCAAGAGGGGTATCCCTCCTGCGTTCGGATCGTTCTCTAGTCGCATTGTCCCAGCAGAACTGCTTCGCCCTTTTGGGAGACATGCTTAGTTCGCGACTGCGTAGCAGCCAAAATTCTTCTTTTTCAGCGATGCGCATGCATCCCATGCAGCCTGCTTCGAGGAGAAGCCGACGAAGCGTGCACGGTAGAAAGTGGAACTGCCCTTGGTGAAGGTTTCAGTGTAAGGCGAAGCGGAGCGCAGCGAGCCACCGACCGAAGCCGAAGCTTTTGCGAGCATGTCGCGTGCCTGACCTTCACTTGGAAGCGAGCCGACCTGGATTGCCCAGCCACCGCTTGCAGGTGCTGATGCGGTCGTAACTGGATCAATGTCGTGAGCAGGCGCGGCGGGAACCGCTGCCTTTGGGGTCGGGCGAACGGCTGCCTGTGCAGCCATAGCTGCCGGACGCTGCGTTGGAGCTGCCAGAGCCAGAACCTGTGGCTGGTCGACGTCGCCTTCGCCGCTTTCGTTGTTGATGACGTCTGCGACTTCATTGATCTGGCGAGCAACGGGAACAGGAGCATTACGTGCCTTTGGAAGATCGACAGATGCAACGACCTGTGGAACTTCGCCGCGCATTGCGACCAGCGGTTCGGAAACGCGGCCACGCGTGGCTGCAGGCAGATATTTGCGGATCAGCTGGGTCATGTGAGCGTCACGGCTTGCGCCGGTGTTGCCACCCATGACGACGGCAACCAGACGACGGCCATCAAGATTGACCGAAGAGGCGAGGTTGTAGCCGGATGCATTGGTGTAGCCGGTTTTGATGCCGTCAACGCCTTCAACGCGACCGAGCAGACGGTTGTGACCATTGATCGTCTGGCCACGGAATACGAAATTGCGGCGCGAGAAATAGGAGAATTCTTGCGGAAAGTGCTGACGAAGCGCGATACTGAGGATCGCCATGTCGCGTGCAGTCGTAACCTGCGACATGTTTGGAAGGCCCGAAGCATTGCGGAATGTGGTGTTGCTCATGCCAAGGCGACGGGCTTTGGATGTCATCATCTGCGCAAAACGTTCTTCAGACCCACCGAGGAATTCACCCGATGCTGTTGCAACGTCATTGGCAGATTTTGTCACCATGGCAAGGATAGCGTCTTCAACACGAATGCTCTGACCCGGCTTGAAACCGATCTTTGTCGGAGGACGTGCGGCGGCATAGGCAGAGATTGGAATGCGGGTATCTTTATTGATGCGACCGGATTTCATTGCTTCGAAAAGCATATACATGGTCATCATTTTGGTCAGCGACGCAGGATAACGTCTGGCGTCTGCATTGGATGCAAACAACGTTTTACCTGTGTTCGCATCGATTACGATCGCGGCATACCGATCGCTAGCTGCAACGGCTGGCACTGTTGTGGAGGCTGTGGAGCAACCTGTTACGACAGCGAGAAGAAGAGTGGCTTGCGCTGCTCTTTTCAAGGCGTATGCGACTTTACTGAATGCGGTACGCACGATGATGACCTGCCTGTATCCCGGTTTTTTTGAACTGCGGCGCAAAGGGCACACAGCAATCTAATTCCGTGACCTTACTGTCATCAGCGTTACCAATCCGTTTATGGTAACCGACTTATTCATAAAACTTGAAAAAAATTGCCTGTCAGTTTTTTCAGTCGAACCGTGAATTCCGCTGAAGCGACAAGGTTTGCCTTTCGGGGAACTGGAATTTCCCGATAAACTTATTGAGATAATTGTGCCAATGCTGCGGCTTGTCATAAGTCTCGGTTGCAAGTGTCGCCGAAGGGCTTAAAATCATCGCATGACGCCCTACATATATGGGCAAGCAGGCAGATAGTTGGGGCCAGACATCTGGGCCCCAGCATTGGGCATTGGGTGATAGTTTTCATGCGGCATTCTAATCCAGTCATGCAGAGCAAGACCAACGGCGGGAACGGACCGGACAACGGTACCGTGGTGGTCACGCGTACGCAGCCGAAAACAAAGAAGCCAAGCCTCTATCGCGTCCTGCTTCTCAATGATGACTATACTCCCATGGAGTTTGTCATTCATGTCCTGCAACGTTTTTTTCAAAAGAACATGGACGATGCGACGCGTATAATGTTGCATGTTCATAACCACGGTGTCGGCGAGTGTGGCGTATTTACATACGAAGTTGCCGAGACCAAGGTTAGTCAGGTCATGGATTTTGCCCGCCAAAACCAGCATCCATTACAATGTGTAATGGAGAAAAAGTGAGGTCATATGCCATCGTTTTCTCCCAGCCTTGAAAGGGCGCTGCATCAAGCGCTTACCATCGCGAACGAGCGGCATCACGAGTATGCGACGCTCGAACACCTTTTGCTTGCCCTGATCGACGATCAGGATGCAGGTGCAGTGATGCGCGCCTGTAACGTCGATCTGGAGCATCTCAAACGGATCGTTACAGATTACATCGACCGTGAACTGGATAATCTCGTCACAGGCTATGATGAGGATTCCAAACCCACGGCCGCTTTCCAGCGCGTGATTCAACGCGCAGTCATCCACGTTCAGTCTTCAAACCGCGAGGAAGTGACGGGCGCCAATGTGCTCGTTGCCATTTTCGCGGAGCGTGAAAGCCATGCTGCTTACTTCCTGCAGGAACAGCAGATGACGCGTTATGATGCCGTCAATTATATCTCGCACGGCATTTCGAAGCGTACACAGAGCAGCGAACCACGCACGCCGCGTGGTGCGGAAAGTGCCAGCGAAGAACGCACAAGCGTAGAACCGGAAGAAGGCGCAAAGAAAAAGCAGGATGCTCTTTCTGCCTATTGCGTCAATCTGAACGAAAAAGCCAAATCCGGTCGCATCGATCCGCTCATCGGACGTGACAGCGAAATCAGCCGCACCATTCAGGTTCTTTGCCGTCGGTCCAAGAATAATCCGCTCTATGTGGGTGATCCTGGCGTCGGTAAGACTGCGATTGCCGAAGGTCTGGCCAAGCGTATCGTTGAAGGCGAAGTGCCGGAAGCGCTCGCCGATGCCACGATCTTTTCGCTCGATATGGGTACGCTGCTTGCCGGCACCCGCTATCGCGGTGATTTCGAAGAGCGCTTGAAACAGGTTGTGAAAGAGCTCGAAGATTATCCGGGCGCAGTTCTCTTCATTGACGAAATTCATACGGTGATCGGCGCGGGTGCTACGTCGGGCGGTGCAATGGATGCATCGAACCTGCTCAAGCCTGCTCTGTCTTCCGGTGCAATCCGTTGTATCGGTTCGACCACCTATAAGGAATATCGTCAGTTCTTCGAGAAAGACCGTGCACTGGTTCGTCGCTTCCAGAAGATTGACGTCAATGAGCCTTCCATCCCGGATGCCATTGAAATCATGAAGGGTCTGAAGCCGTATTTTGAAGACTTCCATAAGGTCAAATATACGGGGGATGCCATCAAGTCGGCTGTGGAGCTTTCCGCGCGCTACATCTCGGACCGCAAGTTGCCGGACAAAGCCATCGACGTGATCGATGAAACTGGTGCAAGCCAGATGCTTCTGCCGGAGAACAAGCGGAAGAAGACGATTGGCGTGAAGGAAATCGAAGCAACGATTGCTACCATGGCCCGGATCCCGCCCAAGTCGGTTTCCAAGGATGATGAGGTTGTGCTTTCGCATCTCGATGCGGAACTCAAGCGAGTCGTCTATGGTCAGGATCTGGCAATTGAAGCACTTTCGGCTGCAATCAAGCTCGCTCGTGCGGGCTTGCGTGAGCCGGATAAGCCAATCGGTTCTTATCTGTTCTCCGGTCCGACCGGTGTTGGTAAGACAGAAGTGGCCAAACAGCTGGCAAGCTCGCTTGGCGTGGAACTCCTGCGTTTCGATATGTCGGAATATATGGAGCGCCACACCGTATCGCGTTTGATCGGTGCACCTCCCGGCTATGTCGGCTTCGATCAGGGCGGCCTTCTGACTGATGGCGTTGATCAGCATCCGCATTGCGTGCTGCTGCTCGATGAAATCGAGAAGGCACATCCAGACCTTTACAACATCTTGTTGCAGGTCATGGATCACGGTTCGCTGACCGATCACAACGGCAAGAAGATCGACTTCCGCAACGTGATTCTGATCATGACCACCAATGCCGGTGCTGCCGATATGGCAAAGGCTGCGATTGGTTTTGGTTCGACACGCCGCGAAGGCGACGATATGGAAGCGATCAACCGGCTGTTTACGCCGGAATTCCGCAACCGTCTCGATGCAATCGTGCCGTTCGGTCCGCTTCCGGTGCCTGTCATTCATCAGGTTGTGCAGAAGTTTGTGCTTCAGCTTGAAGCCCAGCTTGCAGAACGTGGTGTGACTTTTGAACTGACAGAAGCCGCTATCGCGTGGCTTGCGGACAAGGGGTATGACGAGCGCATGGGCGCGCGTCCGCTGGCTCGTGTTATTCAGGAGCACATCAAGAAGCCGTTGGCCAATGAAGTGCTGTTTGGCAAGCTCAAGCATGGTGGTACAGTCCGGGTCGATGTAACGACGAAGGACGATGGTAAGACCGATCTCGTACTTGAAAGTGTCGCTGACAAGCCTGTGAAGCCTAAGAAGGATATTCCTCCGGAAAAGAAGCTTCCGCAGCGCAAGAAAGCGGCACCTAAAAAGGCCGAGAAGGAGAAGGTATTGGCTGGTAAGGACGATGAAGTCTCGGCCAAGCCTGCAACCAAATCCACCACGGCAAAGTCGTCGGTGCCCAAAGTGCCACGCAAGAAATAAGCTCTACGAAACGGCCCTTCTTCGGAAGGGCCTTTTCATTTTAAGTGCTTCTAAGCGGACAGGTCGCGTTAGAGCGCGTCCCGAAAAGTGTGAAACGGTTTTCGGACAAAGATGCGCTCTAAATGCAGGTGCTCTTTTCTGTGTCATGATCTATTTTTAAGATATGTCTTCGAGTCGCTCCCCCAGTTCTGAATCTCATCCGGCAGAACAAGCCAACGCCTTGCGTTGGTTTTTTCGCGGTACGCGACGCATTATCAGCGTGCCCGCAATCTTGCTGATGAGTTCCTTCATTGGTTTTTCAGGATTGGCGATTGAAAGCGGGATAACGGTCGGGCAGGCGGTTTTCATGACGCTGACCATCTGGGCACTGCCCGCCAAGGTGGTTCTGATCGGCGCAATCAGCGCTGGCGCCTCAATCCCTGCGGCGGCATTGGCCGTTGGATTGTCGTCTGTCCGTTTGATGCCGATGGTCGTAGCACTTCTGCCGGAGCTGAAAGGACCAAAGACCCGAAAACTGACGCTCGCAGCTCTTTGCCATTTCGTGGCAGTTACCGCCTGGGTCATGGCAATGGAAGAGTTGCGCAACATACCGCGCGACATGCGTACAAGTTACTTCGCTGGAATTGGTACGGTCCTCGTCGGCACAAATGCGCTGGTCGTCGCGGTGGTCTATTTGCTCTCCGCGTCATTTCCACCGGTGGTGTTCGCAGCGCTTTTCATGCTTACGCCGATGTATTTTCTCACATCACTCTGGCGTTCGGCGCGCGAACGGGCAGGTCAGATTGCCATGGTATCGGGGATCGTGTTGTTCCCGATTTTTCATCAGTTCGCACCAGGCTACGATTTGTTGATGACGGGTATCGTGGGCGGATTGATTGCGTTTGCTTTTCACCGGTCGCGTAATCCCGGCAAGGATGTGGCCAAATGAACTGGGATAGTTTTTCCGACTGGTGGTGGCCGTTTATCTTCATCCTGCTTGCAGGCGCGCTTCCGACTTATCTCTTCCGCGTCTTGGGGGTGATCGTTGGCGGTCGTGTACGCGAAGATTCGGAAGTGCTGGTGTTTGTTCGCTGTGTCGCGACAGCACTTGTTGCAGGTGTGATCGCGCAACTTATTCTGTACCCGAACGGGGAGCTTGCCAACTCCCCGATGTGGCTGCGCGTTGGATCAGCTGCGGCTGGCTTTGCCGCCTATCTCATTGCTGGAAAGCGCCTGCTCGTGGGCATTCTGGTTGCCGAAGCACTGTTGATAGCCGGTTTGCTAAGCTTATAAAGTCATTTCTTATCAAAGTGCTGTGCGGATCTTCTCAGCATTTGATTCAACTACGGCAGCGTCTTCCATTTTCCCCGTATGTGGTTTGAGTTCTACGCCTTCAAAACGCGGGATAACGTGGAAGTGCAGATGGTAAACTGTCTGGCCTGCGGCAGGTTCATTGAATTGAATGACAGTGACGCCATCGGCGTTGAACGCCTTCTTGACTGCATTGGCGATCTTCTGCACGACCTGAATGGTTTCAGCCAGAGTTTCGGGCTTGGCGTCCAGCAGATTGCGGGATGGCGCTTTGGGAACCACGAGCGTGTGACCCGTTCCCTGCGGCATGACATCCATGAAAGCGACAACATTATCCGTTTCGTAAACACGCGTTGACGGAATTTCGCCGCGCAGGATTTTTGCGAAGATGTTGTTGTCATCATAGGTGGCGGACATGCTGTTTTCTCCAGTTCAGTCTTTTATTCGTGTGGTGGCGGTCATTCGTGCCTGAAAGGCGTATGCTCTTCCAGTGCCGCATGTATCTGCTCGACTTCGCGGCGCTCATGTTCCAGATAATCGCTAACCGCTCTACGGAAACCCTCATGCGCAATGTAATGCGCGGAATGCGTTGTAACCGGAATATAGCCGCGGGCGAGCTTATGTTCACCCTGCGCTCCTGCTTCGACAATCCGTAATTTGCGGTCGATCGCGAAGTCGATTGCCTGATGGTAGCAGACCTCGAAATGAAGATAGGGATGATCCTCGATGCAGCCCCAGTGTCGTCCATAGAGCGTGTCGCTGCCAATGAAGTTGATCGCGCCTGCGATATAGCGTCCGACGCGACGCGCCATGACGAGCAATATGTCGTCGGCCATCGTCTCGCCAATCAGCGAGAAAAACTTACGGTTGAGGTAAGGACGCCCCCATTTGCGGCTGCCGGTATCGATATAGAACTCAAAAAAGTCATCCCAGACGGCTTCAGTCAGATCTCTGCCGGTCAGCCAGTCGACTTCAATGCCTTCTGAAAGAGCGTCGCGCCGTTCTTTTTTGAGTGCTTTGCGCTTTCTGGAGACGAGCTCATTTAGAAAGTCATCATACCTAGAAAAGCTATTGTTTATAAAATGAAACTGCTGATCCGTTCGGTGCAGAAAATTAGCCGATTCAAGCGCAAAAATCTCGTTTTTCGGTGCAAAGGTCACATGGGCAGAAGATGCACCAGTCTGATCGGTTAGCTGTCTTAACCCGTTTGCGAGAGCAAGTTGAACCGCATCGGGTTCAAACTCTGCGTGATGGAGTAAGCGTGGGCCCGTTGCAGGCGTGAAAGGAATTGAAGCCTGAAACTTGGGGTAGTAGCGCCCGCCAGCGCGCTCGAAAGCATCGGCCCAACCATGGTCGAAGACATATTCGCCCTGACTATGCCCCTTGAGGTAGTTCGGCACAGCGCCGATAAGATAACCCTTGTCGTCTTCAAGGCGCAGATGTCGCGGCAGCCAGCCCGCATGCTGCGACACGGATCCGGATTGTTCGAGTGCATTCAGAAACGCACGAGAAATGAAGGGATTGTAGCTTCCGCCTTGCCGGGACGTGCCGGCAAGGTGGTTCCATTCGTCTTCCGAAAAATCGCCGATGCCTTCGACGACGCGGAGAACGAAGCTTTGCTCTGTCTGCCTTTCGTCGTCGCTCATCACCGAATTTTCCTGTTAAGCCAACAGCGACCGAGGATCGAAACCTTCAAAGGTAATCTGATCCACGTTGAGATCGCTATGCTTCCTGGTCTCGGTATCGCGGACTGTCCAGCTGATGACCGGAAGGTTGAGCTTTTCGCGCACAAAGCTGACAAACGGATTTGGCAGATGATGCACATTGTAAGACACGAAGGAAATCTGGTGCGCGAGCATCGAGAAGTGGGCTTCAAAATCCTTGGTGCGCGTGCCTTCCGCAGTCAGTCCGCCGGGAATTCCTGGCGCGTCGCTTGCAAACAGTCGGACCAGATGGTGGTCGAATGACATGATCGCAGCTTCGCCTTTATAAGAGGCCAGCTCTTTGGCTACAGCGGCAACCAGACCATCGTCACGGCCTTCAATGCCCTTAAGCTCAATGACGACCGGCACACGACCGGCAACGAGCTCAAGCATCTGGCGCAGTGTCGGCGCATGATCTTCAGTGCCGCCAATGCGCAGTGCACAGGCTTCTGGAAGTGTCAGGTCACTGATGCGGCCTTCGCGTCCGGTGAGGCGCTTGAGATCGTCATCATGAAAAACGATGACACCGCCATCCTTGGTAAGATGTACGTCGCATTCGATTGCAAAGCCTGCTTTTGCAGCAGCATCAAAGGCTGCGAGCGTGTTTTCCCAGCGCTTATTGTTCAGATCGTGCAGGCCACGATGCGCAATTGGCTGTTTTTTGAGCCATTCAGGAGATGACATTATGCAACCTCGATGATTGCTTCGATTTCAACGGGTGCATTGAGTGGCAGGCTTGCAACGCCGACGGCTGAGCGTGCATGCTTGCCCGCGTCGCCAAGGACTGCAACGAGAAGGTCAGATGCGCCATTGGCAACCAGATGCTGTTCGACGAAATCTGCGGTCGAGGAAACGAATACAGTGATTTTTACAATCCGCTTTATGCGGTTCAGATCACCAAGGGCTGCCTTTGCCTGCGCCAGTATGTTGACAGCACATGCGCGGGCTGCAGCCTGACCGTGTGCGACTGTAAGTGCATCGCCAACCTGGCCTGTGTGTACGAGCTTGCCATTTTCCAGCGGAAGCTGACCCGATGTGAGCAGCAGAGCGCCCGTTTGTGCGAAAGGTACATAGTTTGCAGCTGGTGCTGCGGCTTCGGGCAAAGATATACCCAGATTTTTAAGACGGCTGTCGATTGTGTCGGTCATTCCATTAATCCTTACTAACTTAATGCCTTTCGCACCCGATATATGAGATAGAATCGGTGAAGCTTTTGGGGAGGGTGCGTTTTTTGCCTCGCTTCCGCCATGAGTTTTTTTATCATGCTCCTCAACAGATCGGGAGATTCATGTATGCGTTTTTTGAGTATGGCATTTGCGGCAAGCGGAGCAGCGGTTTGCGTTTGGGGTAGTTCGGTTGGCGTTGCCGCCGCTGCTTCGACGGTAACGTTGGTCCCGCATCGCGCAGTGTATGATCTCACATTGGATCGAGCGGATGAGAAATCCGGGATCAGTGGGCTTACCGGCCGTATGGTCTATGAGTTCAACGGTTCAGCCTGCGAAGGTTATACGACGAATTTTCGTTTCGTAACGCGCATTGACATGGATGAACAGCCGCAGCGCGTGACCGATCAGCAGACGACAACTTTTGAAAGCGGCAACGGTAAGGATTTCCGTTTCGTCAACAAGACCTTTGTTGATAAGGAACTGGTGAAAGAAGTGCGTGGTGATGCCAAGGTCGAAGGTGGCAAGACGATTGTTGCCCTGTCCAAGCCCAAAGAAGACAATATCGATCTGAAGGCGACACAATTCCCGACGACTCATATGGAAGAGCTGATCGGAAAGGCACAAGCGGGCGAGAAGTTCTACCAGACGTCTCTTTATGATGCCTCGGAAGATGCGGATCGCGTTGTTGCAACGACGGTTGTTGTCGGCAAGGAGCAGGAAGCCAAAAGCGACGAAACCAAAGCCATGGGCAAGTTCACGAAGGACAATGTCTGGCCGGTGACGATCTCCTATTTTGATGACAAGGAAAAGCAGGATGGTCTGCCGATCTATCGTATCAACTTTAAGCTATACCGAAACGGCATCACCCGCGACCTGACCATGGATTATGGTGATTTTTCCATGCGTGGGAAACTGGTGAAGCTTGATGTGTATGATGACAAAGCGCCCAAAGCGGATTGCAAATAGGTCGTTTGCCACAGCCTTTGGCGTTATAATGGTCACAAGGCTTGCATTTATTGGCGCGATAAGTTAACAGCGCGCCTATTCCACACACGGGATTGGGCTTTTGCAGGGAGAAATCCTGCTTCAGCCTCCGGTGGCGAGCAATCGCCTCAGCCCGTGGAGGTTCAACCGGAAAAGGAAAATACAGATGGCATTGCCTGAATTCAGCATGCGCCAGCTTCTGGAAGCTGGTGTTCACTTCGGTCACCAGACCCACCGCTGGAACCCAAAGATGGCTCCTTACATCTATGGCGACCGCAACAACATCCACATTCTCGATCTGTCCCAGACCGTTCCTCTGCTGCACAATGCGCTGAAGGTCGTTTCGGACACTGTTGCTCGTGGTGGCCGCGTTCTCTTCGTTGGTACCAAGCGTCAGGCTTCGGACATCATTGCTGATGCCGCTGGCCGTTCGGCTCAGTACTACGTCAATGCACGCTGGCTCGGCGGCATGATGACCAACTGGAAGACGATCTCGAACTCGATCCAGCGTCTGCGCAAGCTCGACGAAATTCTCTCGGGCGATGCTCAGGGTTACTCGAAGAAGGAACGCCTGAACCTCGAACGCGAGCGTGAAAAACTCGACCGCGCACTCGGCGGCATCAAGGACATGGGTTCGGTTCCTGACCTGATGTTCATCGTCGACACCAACAAGGAAGCAATCGCTATCCAGGAAGCCAAGCGTCTTGGTATTCCAGTTGTGGCTGTTATCGATTCGAACTGCGATCCAGATCAGATCGACTACCCAATCCCAGGTAACGACGACGCCGCACGCGCTATTTCGCTTTATTGCGATCTGGTTGCACGCGCTGCTCTTGACGGCATCGCACGTCAGCAGGGCGCTATGGGCATCGACGTTGGCGCACAGGCTGAAGCTCCTGTTGAGCCAGCTCTCGAAGCTCCGGCTGCAGGCGCATAATCAGCGCTTATGAATTTCATCCATCCGTCACATGACGGGTGGATAACTTCATTCGTTCCGATGCAATCAGCGTCGGTTAAAAGTTGGCACACCCATTCGGTGTGCCTTCGCTTTCGTGAAAGGCGACACAATGAGCATTTCCGCATCACAGGTTAAAGAACTCCGCGAACTGACCGGCGCAGGCATGATGGACTGCAAGGCAGCGCTTGCTGAAACCAACGGTGACATCGAAGCCGCTGTTGACTGGCTGCGCGCCAAGGGTATGGCAAAGGCTGACAAGAAGGCTGGCCGTACGGCTGCTGAAGGTCTGGTTGGTGTTGCAGCTTCCGGCAACAAGGCTGTTGTTGTTGAAGTCAACT
The DNA here is from genome assembly GCF_965577835.1 of Brucella pituitosa. Taxonomy (NCBI): domain Bacteria; kingdom Pseudomonadati; phylum Pseudomonadota; class Alphaproteobacteria; order Hyphomicrobiales; family Brucellaceae; genus Brucella; species Brucella pituitosa. The sequence continues at coordinate 336,812 of NZ_OZ264092.1, read as the reverse complement.
CCGAGACCGACTTCGTTGCTCGTAACGATGCATTCCAGGATCTCGTTCGCAAGATCGCTCAGGCTGCTCTGTCGACCGATGGTTCGTCGGAAGCTGTTGCTGAAGCAAACATCGACGGCAAGTCGGTAACGCAGGCTGCAAAGGACGCAGTTGCAACCATTGGTGAAAACATCAGCTTCCGTCGTTCGGCAGCTCTTGAAGTTTCCCAGGGTGCAGTTGCTACCTACATCCATAACGGCGTTGCAGACGGCCTCGGCAAGCTCGGCGTTCTCGTTGCAATCGAAACCGCTGGCGACGCAGAAGCTGCAAACGCATTTGGCCGTCAGGTTGCAATGCATGTTGCTGCTATCAATCCGCTTGCACTGACTGCTGCTGACGTTGATCCGGCTGCTGCTGAGCGTGAAAAGGCTATTTTCATCGAGCAGGCTCGTGAATCCGGCAAGCCAGACAACATCATCGAAAAGATGATCGAAGGTCGTATGCGCAAGTTCTACGAAGAAGTTGTTCTTCTTTCGCAGGCTTTCGTCATCAATCCCGACCTGACTGTTGAAGCAGCGCTCAAGGAAGCTGAAAAGTCGATCGGCGCTCCTGCGAAGATCATTGGCTTTGCACGCATCGCTCTCGGTGAAGGCATCGAGAAGGAAGAAAGCGACTTCGCTGCTGAAGTTGCTGCTGCTGCCAAGGGCTAAACAATCTTTCGAAGTGCATTCTGTTTCGGCATGCGCTCGCTCTAAAGATTTGTCTTGCCGCATTATCCTGCGCAAAAGGCTCAGGCACTTTGCTGGAAATGCTTAAAAGGCTTTTGATTATGAAGGGCATCGCGTGACAACGCGGTGCCCTTCGTGTATCGGAACCCCAATAGTAACAGTTGATCATGATCTGCGGAGAACACTCCATGCCCGTTAAGTCCGCCTATAAGCGTATTGTCCTCAAAGCATCCGGTGAAGCATTGATGGGCAGTCAGGGCTTCGGCATTGATGTGTCGGTTGCTGACCGCATTGCCAGTGACATCGCTCAGGCGCGGGATCTCGGCGTTGAAGTGGGTGTCGTGATTGGCGGCGGAAATATTTTCCGCGGCGTAGCGGTTGCCTCCAAGGGTGGCGACCGTGTCACTGGCGACCACATGGGTATGCTGGCAACGGTGATCAATTCTCTGGCTCTGCGTACATCGCTTCACAAGATTGGTGTGGATGCCGTCGTTCTTTCCGCCATAGCAATGCCTGAAATCTGCGAGAGCTTCTCGCAGAGAAAGGCAACTGCCTATATGGATGAGGGAAAGGTTGTGATTTTCGCAGGTGGTACAGGTAATCCATTCTTCACAACAGACTCGGCCGCAGCATTGCGCGCAGCCGAAATTGGTGCGGACGCGCTTCTGAAGGGCACGCAGGTCGATGGGATTTATTCGGCTGACCCGAAGAAGGAGCCGAATGCAACACGTTTTGACAAACTCACACACAAGGAAGTTCTTGATCGCGGGCTTGCGGTGATGGATACGGCTGCTGTCGCCCTTGCGCGTGAGAACAACATTCCGATAATAGTCTATTCCATCCATGAAAACGGCGGCTTGGCCGAAATTCTGCAAGGCAAGGGACGCAGCACGATCGTTTCCGATAATTGATCGGCAATATTGATCGTTTGTCTTGTCGCGCACTGAAGGAGAACATGTATGAGCGATGTTTTTGACATCAACGACCTGAAGCGACGCATGGAAGGCGCAGTTAATGCCCTGAAGCATGACCTCGGTGGTCTGCGCACGGGCCGCGCTTCTGCAAGCTTGCTCGAGCCAATTACGATTACGGCTTATGGCGCTGAAATGCCGATCAACCAGGTCGCCAATATTACTGTGCCTGAATCGCGCATGCTTTCGGTTTCCGTATGGGACAAGACCATGGTTGGCGCGGTTGAACGCGCGATTCGTGATTCCGGTCTTGGCCTCAATCCAATCACCGATGGCATGACGCTTCGCATTCCTTTGCCGGAACTCAACGAACAGCGCCGTAAAGAGCTGGTCAAGATCGCGCATCAGTATGCCGAACAGGGCCGTATCGCTGCGCGTCACGTTCGTCGCGATGGTATGGACACGCTGAAGAAGCTCGAGAAAGACGGCGACATCAGCCAGGATGACAGCCGTGGCCTTTCCGAAAAGGTTCAGAAGCTCACCGATGATACGATCGCCGAAATGGACAAGATCGTTTCGGTCAAGGAAGGCGAGATCATGCAGGTCTAGTTTCCTGATTTCAAAGTCTGCACGATTTCATACGGTGATCGAATACGGGCTTTGAAACCGAGGGGTACTAGAAACAATTTGTTGCCAGTGTCTGGTAAGTTGTGAAATTCTGATTGCGTTTTTCAAAGCGCTACAGATTTATGACGTTAGGCACTGGCTGTGCATGATTTATCAATGAGGAGAGCTTCGCCATGTCCGATCCGCGCCACATAGCCATTATTATGGATGGCAATGGCCGTTGGGCGAAGGCACGCGGTTTACCGCGCAGCGCCGGACACAGAGCCGGAGTGGAAGCTTTGCGCGAGACAGTGAGGGGCGCGGGTGATCGCGGCCTTGGCTATCTTACCCTTTTTGCATTTTCTTCTGAGAACTGGTCACGCCCGAGCGGTGAAGTTGGCGATCTTATGGGATTGCTGAAGCTTTTCATCCGTCGTGATCTTGCCGAGCTGCATCGCAATAATGTCCGGGTGCGGATTATCGGCGAGCGGGAAGGGTTGGCATCCGATATTTGCGGATTGCTCGGTGAAGCCGAGACACTGACACGGCACAATACTGGCCTTAATCTGATTATTGCCTTCAATTACGGTTCGCGTGATGAAATCGCGCGCGCAGTTAAAAGTCTGGCGCGCGATGTCGCTGCAGGACGCCTTGACCCGTCATCGATTTCCGCTGAGTTGATCTCCGCAAATCTGGACACTGCAGGTATTCCCGATCCGGATTTGATCATTCGCACGAGCGGTGAAATGCGGCTTTCCAATTTTCTGCTTTGGCAGGCTGCTTATGCAGAGTTTCTGTTTGTTCCTGGCCACTGGCCAGACTTCAGACCTGCCGATCTCGATACTGCCTATGAAGTCTTCCGCCAGCGCGAGCGCCGTTTCGGTGGCGTAGAAGTGCGCGACAAGCTCGAAGAGTGTTCACCCGCAATCGAATGCACGTCAGCAAAAGGTGCAGCGGTTTGATGCGGCTTGTCCGCTCCATCGAAGGGTATAAATGTCAAATCTGCAAACTCGTATTCTGACCGCCATAGTTCTCGGCGCCGCGGCCCTCTGGCTGACCTGGATAGGCGGGTTGGGGTTCACTCTGTTTTCTATCGCCATTGGGTTGGCGATGTTTTACGAGTGGACTGAACTCAGTGCGACAAAGCAGACGTCATTCTCACGTATTTTCGGTTGGGTCTGGTTGCTCGCGACCTTCATTCTTCTGATTCTTGACCGAAGTGCGTTGCTGACAATTGGCGTGTTGCTTACCGGTTGTATCATTCTTTTGGCAACGCAGTGGAAGACCGGGCGCGGATGGCCTGCCGCCGGTCTTTTCTATGCTGGTTTTTCAGCTATCTCCCTTTCGCTGCTGCGTGGCGATGAGCCGTTCGGCTTTACAGCTATTTGTTTCCTTTTTGCGGTCGTATGGTCGACTGATATAGCAGCCTACTTCAATGGACGTGCTTTGGGTGGTCCCAAGCTTGCACCACGTTTTTCGCCAAACAAGACCTGGTCAGGAGCTTTGGGTGGTGCGGCGGCAGCTGTTGCCGGTGGCATTCTGGTTGCCTCGCTTGTGGCTGCTCCTGGTAGCTGGATCGTGCCATTGCTTGCCCTTTTGCTGTCTATCGTTTCGCAGATTGGCGATCTCGCAGAATCATGGGTGAAGCGTCAGTTCGGCGCAAAAGATTCCGGACGTCTTTTGCCGGGACATGGCGGTGTTCTGGATCGGGTGGACGGACTTGTGGCGGCGGCAGCACTTCTATACCTCTTTGGTGCTATTATCGCCGAACCAGATGTACCATCTGCAATCTTTTTTAGTTTCTGAGCGCGTATGAATTCGTAGGAGTGGTGATTTGCAGGAGGCTCTGGCCTTTTTTATCGGCAGTGAAAGTCTGCTCGTCGGAACCATAATTCCATTTCTGTTTGTGCTGACGGTCGTCGTTTTCGTGCACGAAATGGGGCACTATCTCGTTGGCCGCTGGTGCGGCATTGGAGCAAGCGCCTTTTCTGTCGGGTTCGGACCTGAACTGATTGGCTTTACCGATAAGCACGGTACGCGCTGGAAGCTTTCTGCGATTCCCCTTGGTGGCTACGTAAAGTTTCTGGGCGATGAAAGTGCTACGAGCTCACCTGTAGGTGTGGATAACTCCAGTCTCAGCGCAGAAGAACAGAGCAGGGCTTTCCATACGCAGCCAGTGTGGAAACGCGCTGCGACGGTTTTTGCTGGCCCTGCTTTCAACATCATTCTTACAGTTGTCATCTTCAGCGTGTTCTTTGCGCTTTATGGTCGGCAGATTGCCGATCCACTTGTTGCTGGCGTTCAGCCGGGTAGTCCGGCTGCTGAAGCCGGGTTCGAGCCGGGTGATCGTTTTGTTAGTGTCGAAGGTGAAAAAATCACGACGTTCTCCGATGTTCAGCGGATTGTTTCTGGTCGTTCGGGCGATGTGCTGGACTTCACTGTCGAGCGCAATGGCAAAATGGTGGATCTGAAGGCTACACCTGCGCTCGTTGAACGTACTGACCCTCTGGGCAACAAGGTCAAGATGGGAGCCATCGGCGTGGAAACCACGCAGGCGGTCGGAAATTTCCGCCGCATTGAATATGGCCCGCTCGAATCAGTCGGGCAGGCGATTGTTGAAACCGGGCATATCATCAGCCGGACTGGTGAGTTTTTTCAACGCTTTGCTGTTGGTCGTGAAGATAAATGTCAGCTCGGTGGACCGGTGAAAATCGCCAATATGGCGGGCAAGGCTGCAAGTCAGGGATTTGACTGGCTTATCCAGCTGACTGCGATGCTCTCCATCGGCATAGGGCTTTTGAACCTGTTTCCATTGCCGCCGCTGGATGGTGGGCATCTGGTTTTCTACGCCGTGGAGGCGATCAAGGGCAGCCCTGTGTCTGTTTGGGCGCAGGAAATTTTTTATCGCGTTGGATTCCTTGTTGTGATGGGATTCATGGGGTTCGTACTTTTCAACGACCTGTTTGCCTGCTAGATCACTGTCCGGCTGGTTGACGGGGAACTGGGTCGCGCTGCTCATCTGGCGAGACTCTCTACCGCAAGAAGCGCCGCGCACGGTGGAAGCTGTGTAGAGGTGTTAATCAGAAATGAACGTTGGGAGTGAGGACTGGAAAAGCGTAGTGATTTGTTTACCATAACCGTTAAATCGCGTGGCACGGATGTCACGCTGGTTGCTTAAGTAAACAGATTTTAACCGCGACGCTTGCTTGTATAGAAAAACCGGCTATTACGGTTGTATCTATACGTGCATTTCTGGGAAATTCGCCCCGGGGACAGAAAGAAACGAAGGTTCGGAAAGCCTATGACGGCAAGTTCTAAATTCTTTGGCGCCGCTTCAGCGCTCGCCATGTCGGTGGCTCTTGTAGCTTCGGGTACAGCTGCGCTCTCTCTGGCATCGGTAAATGCTGCTGAGGCCGCGGTCGTCAATCGTATTGAAGTGCGCGGTAATACGCGTGTCGATGCGCAGACAATCCGTGACAATATTGACATTCGCCCGGGCAAGGCTTTCAACAGCAATGATATTGATGCTGCTGTTAAGCGCCTTTTCGCAATGGGTTTGTTCTCTGACGTTCGCATCAACCAGTCTGGTGGATCGCTGATCGTTCAGGTGAGTGAACGTCAGGTTGTGAACAACGTTCTCTTCCAGGGCAACAAGAAGGTCAAAGATCCTGATCTGGCCCGCGCTGTTCAGCTTAAAGCCCGTTCGCCGTTTGATGCGGCAACGATGGAAGCTGACAAGGAAGCCATCAAGGGTGCTTACGCGCATGTCGGCCGCAGCGATGCGACGGTTAATGCTCGTACCGTTGATCTCGGCCAGGGCCGCGTGAACGTGGTTTATGAAATCAACGAAGGTTCGCGCACCAAGATCGCCAACATCAACTTCGTTGGTAATAGTGCATACAGCGCGCGTCGTCTGCGCGACGTGATCTCCACCAAGCGCTCGAACCCGCTTTCGTGGCTGACACGTAATGACGTTTATGATGAAGGTCGCCTGCAGGCTGATGAAGAAACGCTGCGTCGTTTCTACTACAACCGCGGCTATGCGGATTTCCGCGTACTTTCGTCGAATGCTACGCTGGATCCATCGATCAACGAATACACGATCACGGTTACCGTTGATGAAGGTCAGCGCTACACCTTCGGTAATGTAGGCGTTGAAAGCACTGTTGAAGGTGTGGATACGCAAGCTCTTGGTGGTCTTCTCAAGACACGCGAAGGTAAGCCTTACAGCGCCAAGCAGATCGAAGATTCCGTTACAGCTATCACTGAAAATGTTGCTGGCAGCGGTTACGCATTTGCCAAGGTCGAGCCACGTGGCGACCGCGACTTTGACAATCACACGATTTCACTCGTCTACAGTGTTGATCAGGGTCCGCGCGCTTACGTTGAGCGCATCGAAATCCGTGGCAACGACAAGACCCGCGATTTCGTTATTCGTCGTGAGTTCGACATGAATGAAGGCGATGCCTTCAATCAGGTCATGGTTCAGCGCGCGAAGCGTCGTCTTGAAGCCCTCGACTTCTTCCAGACTGTCAACATCTCGACTGCTCCGGGTGCTGAGCCTGATCAGGTTATCCTGATTGTTGACGTTGTCGAAAAGTCGACCGGTGAATTCTCGATTGGTGGTGGTTACACAACCGGCGGTGAATCGCCAGGTGCGCAGGTTGAAGCTGCTATTACCGAGCGCAACTTCCTCGGTCGTGGTCAGTTCATCCGAATCAGTGCCGGTGCCGGTCAGGACGAAATGCGTAACTACGCGCTGTCGTTCACCGAACCATACTTCCTCGGCTATCGTATGTCGGCCGGCTTCGACGTATTCCGTCGCTCGTACCGCGTAGATAGCGGTGGCCGTTATGATGTTCAGCAGACGGGCGGCACGATCCGTTTCGGCTTGCCGATTACCGATAACTTCTCTGCTGGTCTGGCCTACAACCTCGTTCAGGAAAAGTACGACCTGTACGTTTCTGGTCCTGATGGTCGGCCTGATCCAGATTACTACGCACCTGCTCTTATCGATGCAGCAGAATTCAGCCCATGGTTGCGTTCGTCGGTTAGCTACTCGCTCACCTACAACTCCATCGACGATATGAAGAACCCGCATGAAGGTATTTATGCGAAGTTCACGCAGGAATTTGCGGGTCTCGGTGGCGACGCCAAGTATGTGAAGACGACTTTCAAGGGTAATTACTATACCACGCTTATGCAGGAAGCCGACATTGTCGGTATGCTGGGTGTAGGTGGTGGTTACATCCACGAATTTGGTAATGACGGCGTTCGTATCTTCGATCTGTTCAAGAACAATTCGGATATGATCCGTGGCTTCAAGTTCAACGGTATCGGTCCTTATCAGGATGCGAACAACGGGAACCGTTACTGGATGGGTGGAACGACCTATTTCAACGGTACGGCTGAAGTTCAGTTCCCGATGCCGATTGTTCCAGAAAGCCTTGGTATCCGTGGTGCTCTCTTTGCAGACGCTGCAACCCTGTATGGAAATGATACCACGGGCGTTAACGGCGACGACAAGAAGCTTCGCGCTTCGGCTGGTGTGAGCTTGATGTGGGCTTCGCCATTCGGTCCGTTGCGTTTTGACTACGCGTTCCCGATTGCAAAGGCTGATACCGATAAGGTTCAGAATTTCAACTTTGGTGTTTCGACCAAGTTCTAATAGATTTGCCTTTTCCCGGGGCAGACATGCCCCGGGCAAGAAAGTGCTTTGATGGCAGATCCCATTTTCTTCAAGCCTTCTCGTGAACTCACGATCGGCGATATAGTAGATTTTACCGGTGCAAAACTTCGCAACCCGAAGTTTGCACCGCGTTCTGTTGCGCGTTTAGCTTCATTGAATGATGCGAGTGAAGATGCACTCGTTTTTGTCGATGGAAAAAAGAATGCTGCCGCACTTGCTGGTATGAAAGCCGCAGGCGTTCTTTGCTCGGAAGATGTGGCCGATAGTGTTCCTTCCGATATTGCCGTGCTTATTACCAGAAGTCCCCAGCGTGATTTTTCGTCGGTCGGACGGATGTTGTTCCCTGTATCAGTGCGGCCATCCAGTTGGCTGGGCGAAACAGGGATTTCCCCGGCTGCATTCATTCATCCTTCTGCAAAGATCGAAGATGGTGCGACGATTGAAGCGGGTGCGATGATTGGCAGGAATGTCAGCATTGGTACAGGCACGCTCATTGCTGCAACGGCTGTTATTGGCGAGGGCTGCCAGATTGGTCGCGATAGCTATATTGCGCCGGGTGTAGCTGTTCAGTTTGCCATGATCGGTAATCGCGTGTCTCTGCATCCGGGTGTTCGTATCGGGCAGGATGGCTTTGGCTATGTGCCTGGCCCCAGAGGTCTTGAAAAAGTGCCTCAGCTTGGACGCGTTATTCTTCAGGATGATGTTGAAATCGGTGCCAATACCACGATTGATCGTGGCGCTTTGAACGACACGGTGATCGGTGAGGGCACTAAGATCGATAATCTGGTGCAGATCGGGCATAATGTGCGATTTGGCCGATTTTGCGTTGTAGCCGCACTTTGCGGTGTTTCGGGAAGTTGCGTTATCGGTGATCAGACCATGATCGGCGGTAGCGTGGGCCTTGCCGATCATGTGGTTATCGGTTCGCGCGTACAGATTGCTGCGGGAAGCGGCGTAATGAATGACATACCCGATGGCGAGCGTTGGGGGGGCGTCCCTGCTCGACCAATAAAACAATGGTTCAGAGATATTGCAAATATCCGGAGCATCGGGAAACCAAGAAAGGAGCAGTCCTCTGATGAGTGATGCTAATCAGAAGAAGCTGGAAACCGCAGATATTCAGGCAGTTTTGCGTGCGCTCCCGCATCGCTATCCATTTTTGCTGATCGACCGTATCATCAATATTGATGGCGATCAGTCAGCGACAGGCATCAAGAATGTCACGATCAATGAGCCGCATTTTACCGGCCATTTTCCTGACAAACCGATCATGCCGGGCGTTCTGATCATTGAAGCCATGGCACAGACAGCCGGTGCAATTACTGTACTCAAGCAGGGAACAGATGCGCCCAGCCTTGTTTATTTCATGACGATCGACAAAGCCAAGTTCCGCCGTCCGGTGGTTCCGGGCGACCAGCTTCACCTTCACGTGAAGAAGGTGAAACAGCGCGGAAACATCTCTAAATTTGAGTGCGTGGCGGAAGTTGATGGCGTAAAGGTTGCCGAAGCTGAAGTCGCCGCGATGGTTGGCGTAGCCGAAGAAAAGGCGTGAGTACCTCGATGAAGGAAACTTTTATCCACCCTACAGCTCTTGTCGAGCAGGGTGTGGAGCTGGGACAGGGCGTATCCGTCGGTCCATTTTGCCATATTCAGTCTGGCGCCGTCATTGGTGATGGTTCCGAATTGATGAGCCATGTTGTCGTCACGGAGGCGGTAACGCTTGGTGCTGGGGCAAAGGTTTATCCGCATGCCGTTCTCGGCTGCGATCCGCAGAACGGAAAGCATAAAGGCGGCCCGACGAAGCTTATCGTTGGCACAAACTGCCTTATCCGCGAAGGTGTCACCATGCATCGTGGTTCAGACAGCAGTCGCGGATATACGAGTGTTGGCGACAACTGTCAGTTTCTCGCTTACGCTCACGTCGCTCATGACTGCGATGTCGGCGACCATGTCACATTCGCCAACAATGTGATGATTGGCGGTCACGTGGAAATTGGTCATCACGCCATTCTCGGCGGTGGTTCTGCTGTTCACCAGTTCACGCGCGTCGGTCATCATGCTTTTGTTGGTGGCATGGCAGCGCTTGCGCATGATCTCATTCCTTATGGCAGTGCGATTGGCAACCACGCTTATCTTGGCGGCTTGAACATTATCGGCATGAAGCGTTCGGGCATGCAGCGCAAAGATATTCATAATCTGCGCCATGCGGTGCATATGCTGTTTGATCGCTCCAAGCCGGTGCGTGAACGTGCTCAGGACGTTTTGAAGGCAATTCCCGATTCGGACGGTGTGACCGATCTTATCTCCTTTATTCTGGTGGATAATAAGCGCGCCTACTGCACCCCGCCGCTCGGTTCATCCGTAGGCGGAGCGATGGATGACGGTGACGACGCTTGATAGCGGGCAGAGCGTGACTAAGCGCCCCCGCACGGCTATCATTGCTGGCAATGGTCTTTTGCCTATTAAGGTGGCCGAGGCTTTAAAGGCGGATGGAAATCCGCCTTTCGTGCTTCCGCTGCGTGGTGAAGCCGATGCTTCGCTTTACGATTATGATCATCAGGAAATTTCGGCGGTCGATTTTGGCATGTTGATGCGTGCCATGCGTTCCGCTGGCGTTTCGCAAGTGGTTCTGGCCGGTGGGCTCCGTAATCGTCCGCATTTAAGCGATTTGAAGCTTAATTTGCCCACAATCAGGGCGATGCGTTATGTTCTCGTTGCTCTCAGTCAGGGCGATGATGCACTGCTGCGCGCATTTATGCGCCTGCTGGAACGTTACGGTTTCAAAATGGTCGGAGCACACGAAGTTGTGCCAGATCTGTTGTCGCCAGAACCAGCCCGCTGTCTCACACGATTGACCCCAGATTCGCGCGAGCGCGGTAATATTGCGCTAGCGATGGAAGCAGCCCTTCGTTTGGGTGAACTCGATGTCGGGCAGGGTGCCATTGCAACTGGCGGCCGGGTTGTGGCTCTAGAAGGTGCAGAAGGCACCGACTTGATGATTGAGCGGGTTTTTGCCTTACGTCAGGAAGGCAGAATTTCGCGTCGTGGCGGCGTGCTTGTAAAAATGGCGAAGCCAAGACAGGATGAGCGTGCCGATCTGCCTGCGATTGGTGTATCGACGGTCGAAAATGCCGCGCGTGCAGGCCTTTCCGGCATTGCTATTGAAGCAGGACGCACCTTCATTCTTGGCCTGGGTGAAACTTTGGCCGCAGCAAATGAAAAAGGCCTTTTTATCGAGACGATTAGTCGAAGCACAAAGGACACGACAGGGTGAGCAAAACCAGCCGGCCATTGAAAATCGCAATCGTGGCCGGAGAGGAATCCGGCGATCTGCTTGGAGCCGACCTGATTGATGCTCTTCGTGGCCAGACTGACAGGCTTGTCGATATCGTCGGAGTTGGCGGCGAGCATTTGACTGAGCGCGGATTGAAGAGTTTTTTCGATCCGCATGAAATTGCTCTGATGGGTCTAGGTGCCATCCTCAAGAACCTTCCGGGTCTTATTCTGCGTATCAGTCAGACGGCGAAGCGGATTGTATCTGAAAAGCCAGATTGTGTGTTGTTGATCGACAGTCCGGAGTTCACGCATCGTGTTGCAAAGAAAATACGTGCAGCGGATCCGTCGATACCAATCGTAAAATACATTGCACCGAGCGTTTGGGCCTGGCGTCCGCAACGCGCAAAAGCCATGCGCGCCTATGTCGATCATGTGCTCACGGTATTGCCGTTCGAGGTTGAGGTGATGAGGCGCCTCAATGGTCCGCAGTCGACTTATGTTGGTCATCGTCTCAGCAGTTATGCACCTATCCTGAAGGTACAGGCAGCGCAGCAGGCCGCCGAGCAGAAACGCTGGCCTGACGACACGCGATGCCTGTTGCTGCTTCCCGGCTCTCGTCGTGGGGAGATTCAGATGCTTATGGAGCCGTTCGGCAAGGCGGTTGCGGAACTGGCAACACGTGTCGAAAAGCTTGAAGTCATTCTGCCTACATTGCCTCGTGTTGAGGAAATGGTGCGCACACTATCCAATGACTGGGCAGTAAAGCCGCTTATCGTGACTGGCGACGAGGCAAAGTGGCAGGCTTTTGCACGCGCAGATGCCGCATTGGCTGCGTCGGGCACCGTCTCATTGGAATTGGCCCTGTCACATATTCCGACTGTTCTTTCCTATAAGGCAGATTGGTTTGCACGTCAGTTTCTGATTTCCAGAATTACGATCTGGAGTGCAGCACTGCCCAATATTATCGCGGACGCGCCTGTTGTACCGGAATTCTTCAATGAATCCGTGAGGCCCGGCAACCTCGCGCGCTATATTGAGCAATTGATGCAGAAAGGCGCTTTTCGGCAGGCTCAGCTCGATGGCTTCGACAAGGTGACGTCCATCATGGCCACCGAGCGGCCATCAGGAGAGATCGGTGCCCGCGTTTTGCTTGATCTTGCTGAAAACGGCAGAAAGCACTAGAGCACTTCCTCTTTGTCTTGAATCATTGGAAATGCTCTATCTCTTTGTTTTTTCGCATTATCCGACGCAAAACCTCTTCGCACTTTTGCTGGAAATGCTCCAATTTTGAAGTGTTAGAGCGATCTTTGCGCGCCCAATAAGGCGCCCGGCGCTCTAATTTTCCAAAATCGGTACAAACAAAAACCCCGGCAGATTGCCGGGGTTTTTTATTCTGGTTTAGATTATTTACGCTTTGCGACCGGTACGTAGTCGCGTTCTGCAGCGCCAGTGTAGAGCTGACGCGGACGACCGATTTTCTGCTGTGGGTCTTCGATCATTTCTTTCCACTGTGCAACCCAGCCGACGGTACGGGCAAGGGCGAACAGAACCGTGAACATTTCGGTCGGGAAGCCAAGCGCCTTCAGCGTGATACCGGAATAGAAGTCGATGTTTGGATAGAGCTTCTTCTCGATGAAATATTCATCAGTCAGAGCAATCTTTTCCAGTTCCAGAGCGACGTCGAGAAGCGGATCGTCCTTGATGCCCAGTTCGCCGAGAACCTCATGGCAGGTCTTCTGCATGATCTTGGCGCGCGGATCGTAGTTCTTGTAAACGCGGTGACCAAAGCCCATCAGACGGAATGGATCGTTCTTATCCTTGGCGCGTGCGATGAATTCTGGAATGCGGTCAACCGAGCCGATTTCTGCAAGCATGTTGAGCGCGGCTTCGTTTGCGCCGCCGTGGGCAGGGCCCCAGAGGCAGGCAACGCCAGCTGCAATACAAGCAAACGGATTGGCACCCGACGAACCGGCCAGACGCACGGTCGAAGTAGAGGCGTTCTGTTCGTGGTCTGCGTGCAGGATGAAGATACGATCCATGGCACGTGCCAGAACCGGATTGACCTTGTACTCTTCACACGGAACAGCGAAGCACATGTGCAGGAAGTTCGACGCGAAATCGAGATCGTTCTTCGGATACATGAACGGCTGGCCGATATGATACTTATAGGCCATTGCTGCGAGTGTCGGCACCTTGGCGATCAGGCGGATCGAGGCGACCATGCGCTGATGCGGATCGGTGATATCGGTCGAGTCGTGGTAGAAGGCGGACATTGCGCCTACGCAGCCTACGATCACGGCCATCGGATGCGCATCGCGACGGAATCCGGTGAAGAACTTCGTCATCTGCTCATGGATCATCGTGTGACGGGTCACGCGATAATCGAAATCAGCCTTCTGAGTTGCTGTTGGCAGTTCACCATAAAGCAACAGATAACAGGTTTCGAGGAAGTCGCCGTGTTCAGCAAGCTGATCAATTGGATAGCCACGATAGAGCAGAACGCCTTCGTCGCCATCGATGTAGGTGATCTTGGATTCGCACGAAGCAGTCGACGTGAAGCCAGGGTCGTAAGTGAAGGCGTTTGCATTCTTGTAAAGTGGACCGATGTCGACAACGTCCGGCCCGACAGTGCCTTGTCGTACAGGCAGGTCGAACGTTTTGCCGTCGAGGGTAAAGCTTGCTGTCTTATCTGACATCGTGTTTCCTTTCGTGTCCACTTTTGCCGCCCATGTGGTGGCTGAAATTTCAATCGTCTCTATAACTTGTCTTCTCAACTTCTATAGGTTTCCCACTTTCGCGGGAAACCTATTTTTCAACGCATTATCCAAACGATTTCGCCCGCCAAACTATCCCAATGATTTTGCGATGCAATGCGTAATTTGGTCTAATTAAGTCCGTTTTGTCACGTCAGCGTGAATGCTAACAGTTCAAACGATTTGATCTTTTATGCGTGCAAGTGACTCTTCACGGCCGAGCACAAACAGTACGTCGAATACACCCGGAGATGTAGCTCGACCTGTAAGGGCAGCGCGCAGTGGTTGTGCTACCTTGCCAAGCTTCAGGCCTACTGTTTCTGCATGGGCGCGAACTGCCGCATCAAGCGCGTCTACGGTCCATTCGCTGACTGATTCCAAATGCGGAAGGACAGCTTTCAGAACTTCGCGACCTTCGTCGTTAAGCAGAGATGCGGCCTTCTCATCAAATACAAGCGGGCGCTTTGCGAAGATAAACTTCGCACCATCAGCAAGCTCCACCAGTGTCTTCGCACGATCTTTAAGGCCCGGCATTGCTGTAAGCAGCTGCGCGCGACCCTTGTCGTCGAGAGAGGCTTCCAGTTCTTTGCCGCCTTCGATTTCCGGCAATACGGCGATCAGAGCATCGAATAGTGCCTTGTCGCCGCTGGCGCGCATATAGAGGCCGTTGATGGCTTCCAGCTTCTGGAAGTCAAAACGTGCCGCACCTTTGTTGATATCCTTGACGTCAAACCACTCGATCATCTGTTCGGTCGACATGATTTCGTCGTCGCCATGGCTCCAGCCAAGACGAACCAGATAGTTGCGCAGAGCTTCCGGCAGATAACCCATCGCGCGATAGGCATCAACGCCAAGTGCGCCGTGGCGCTTGGAGAGCTTTGCACCATCCGCGCCGTGAATGAGCGGAATATGCGACATCTGGGGGACGTCCCAGCCCATTGCATCGTAAATCACGGTCTGACGCGCGGCGTTGGTCAGGTGATCATCGCCGCGGATAATGTGGGTGACGCCCATATCATGATCATCGACGACGACGGCGTGCATATAGGTTGGCGTACCGTCGGAGCGAAGGATGATGAAATCATCCAGATCCTTGTTCGGGAAGCGAACATCACCCTGAACGGCATCGCGAACAAGGGTTTCGCCTTCCTGCGGTGCTTTGATTCGGATGACCGGCTTCACACCTTCCGGTGCTTCGGATGGATCACGGTCGCGCCAGCGACCATCATAACGTGGTGGACGGCCTTCGGCACGTGCCTTTTCGCGCATATCTTCGAGTTCGGCTGGCGTGGCATAGCAATAATAAGCCTTGCCCTTGGCGACCAGTTCTTCTGCTACTTCGCGATGGCGTGGCGCGCGTTCGAACTGGGAGATGGCATCGCCGTCCCAATCAAGACCAAGCCATGTAAGGCCATCAAGGATAGCCGCCGTTGCAGCATCCGTGGAGCGCTCGCGGTCTGTATCTTCGATGCGCAGCAGCATCTTGCCGCCACTATGCTTGGCATAAAGCCAATTGAACAGGGCGGTCCGGGCTCCGCCAATATGTAGGAAACCCGTGGGCGAAGGGGCAAAACGGGTTACGACCGGTTTCGACATGACAGCTCCACTATAACAGGCCTCGTTGGGCTGCAGCGGACGCGCAGTGCGAGGCGGAATTTTGAATATGTAGCGCCCGATTGTACTCAGTCTACGGGCGGCAAGGATTCTCGATGCGGGAACCCTCTCGATTTTGGCTGGCGTTCATGTACCATAGGCAGCACAGCGCGCAAGGGCTTGAAGGTTCTTTCGCGCTAATCCGGTATTCTTCTTTAGATTAGCGGGGGACACTTTTGCAGTCAGGCGGGGGCATGACGGGCACAAGCGAAACGCGGGAGATCAATGAACGGGCGTTCGTCAAAGACATGCCCGGCGGTCTTGCACGTTCCTTACTACCCGAACCATGGCCGCCTTATAAACCAACAGAAGATCCGCCGCCAGTACTGCCACTAAAACAACGAACAGCATCCGAGCGGCTGAAGGAACTGGCGTCTGTTGTCCGGCAGAGTTTTGCTGCAGCCATGACGCGGGAAATCGGCAGAGGAATGCTTTTCCTGCTGTTTCCTATCTTTATGGGTATCGGGGCAATTATCTATTTCACAGTGTCGGTCGAACCTGCATGGCTGCAACTTACTTCGGTTCTTGGGGTATCCGTCTTTATTCGTCTTCTGTCTCGTGGGCATTTCCTGCCGTCACAGCTATTGACGCTCGTGATAGCACTCCAGCTGGGAATGATTGCGGGAAAGATCGAAACGGAGCGACGTGGAACCCAGATGCTTGGCTCTGAAGTGGCAACCCGCGTTACGGGTCGGGTTGTCGCTCTCGAATATCGGGATAATGGTAGCTGGCGCGTCACGCTCGACCTTATTGAAACGCAGAGGCCCAAGCTTCGTTTTGCCCCACAGCGCATCCGGATTACTGCGCGTGATATTCCGGCGCAAACGACGATTGGGAGTGGCCTGAACGGTTTTGCACGTCTGCGTGTGGCATCAGGCCCGGTACGACCGGGAAACTACGATTTTGGCTTTCACGCTTATTTTGGCGGTATCGGTGCAAATGGCTTTTTTCTGGGGACGCCGAAGAGTGTGGAAGTGCCCGGGCCGAGCGACATAGTTGCCAAAATTTCCGGCTCTATCGCCCAGTTACGCGTACATGTTTCCGAGCGGATTGCAGAGGTGCTGTCCGGTGAAGACGGCAGCGTTGCGGCCGCACTGATCGCAGGTGAGCGGGCAGGGATCAGTGAAGAGACCAATGAACATCTGCGCAAGGCTGGGCTCGCGCATATCTTGTCGATTTCAGGCCTGCATATGGTGTTGGCAGCCGGGGTGGTCATGATGTCGTTGCGGTCGTTGTTTGCCCTGTTTCCGGCATTCAGCGCACGATATTCGGTTAAGAAATATGCAGCTTTTCTTTCGTTGCTCAGTTGTACGTTCTATCTTGCTATGTCTGGGGCCGATGTGGCGGCACAGCGCAGCTACGTGATGATTGCCGTAATGCTTTGCGCGCTTCTGGCTGACAGAGCGGCGATCAGCATGCGTAATCTGGCGATTTCAGCAATTGCGATGATCGCAATCTCCCCGCACGAGATATTGGGCCCAAGCTTCCAAATGTCGTTCTCGGCGACAGCAGGGCTGATCGCGGCTTTCGCCTGGTGGAGTGAAAGAAAAGCCATAAGACAGTCAGGCGCAGAGAATCGCCAAGCCTCATCGCGTGGGCCTTTGTCAAAAATATTTATGCCAGCAATAGCCACGGCTGCGACGTCCATTGTAGCAGGGGTGGCCAGCGGGATTTTTGCGGCTTATCATTTCAACAACACCGCCCCTTTGGGCCTTGTCGGCAATGTGCTGGCCTTGCCGGTCATTTCGATACTGGTAATGCCATTCGCAGTTTTGAGCCTGTTGTTGATGCCGCTGCAACTTGATTGGTTGCCATTGCAAGTCATGGGATTTGGCGTTTTGCTCGTGCGACACATTGCTGAGTTTGTTGCCAGCCTTTCACCCGACGGTAATCCCGGTGTCATGCCGGTCGCAACGCTCATCCTCTGGACGGTAGCTCTTGTCGTTGCGGTTACGTTCACAACGCGACTGCGGTTAATGGCGCTTCCATTTATTGTGATGGGTCTGATCGCTTTCATACGGATGCCGATGCCGGATATCCTTATCAGCGAAGATGCCAAGTTTGTGGCCGTGCGACTATCTGATGGCAATTTCGCGGTTAACCGCAACAGGCCACCGCAGTTCACAGCGCAGAACTGGCAGACGGCCTATCTGGTTGAAGCCTTTGTTCCTCCGCACATAGTGAAGAAACAATCGGTTGCCGCTGATGAGCGTGCTTTTCTCTGCGAAGATGGGCTCTGTACCATTCCTCTCAGGGATGGTCGAATGCTGGCCTATACTGCGCAGGAAGATATGCGCGAGATTGCCTGTAATGTAGGCGATATTGTTGTTCTTGCTATTGCCGGAAAAAAACTAAGCTGTGAGCGGTCAGGCTCGCTCGTCGTTGACAGGCAGGAACTGGCCCTAAAAGGAACTCTTGAAATAAGGTTAGGGCAAAAACTAAGCGCAGACAAAATGGTTCAGGCAAAGTCTCCGGAGCGAGAGCCGGTCAGCGAGCGCGAGACTTATCGTTTCGCGCCTGCAATGCCTCGCAATATCGAAGACTATGCGGACAAACTGGACTTTTCCGTCGATGCGCCCACACGCCCCTGGCATCTCTATCGCCTCTACTCACGAGCAGCGCGCGGTCTGCCCGATCGGGAATACAAGAAGAAAGCCGGAACAGAAAATGCGACAGGCTCTGATCTCTCGCAATGATTTAGAGCGCCGATCTGATTGGATCAGATCGGCGCTCTAAATATTTTTTTAAAGCGCATCTTTGTCCGAAAACCGTTTCACACTTTTCGGGATGCGCTCTAATAGCGCCGGATCAAACCGATCAGCTTGCCCTGAACACGAACTCGGTCAGGACCGAATATCCGCGTCTCATAGGCTGGATTTGCAGCTTCGAGCGCAATGGAAGCGCCTTTGCGGCGGAAACGTTTCAGTGTCGCTTCTTCGTCATCCACCAGAGCAACGATGATTTCACCTGGATTGGCTGTGTCGCCGCGCTTGATGATGACAGTATCACCATCGAAAATTCCGGCTTCGATCATCGAATCGCCCTTGACCTCAAGCGCGTAGTGTTCGCCTGCGCCAATCATTTCTGGCGGAAGGCTGAGCGAATGGGTCTGATTCTGGATCGCCGAGATTGGTACACCAGCAGCGATACGTCCCATCACAGGGATGGACACCATGGTCGATACATCGTCATTCGCAGTCGCCGGAGCTGGGCGAATAGGCGTAGGGGCAGGTGGCGCCTTGCCGAGACTGCCTTCGATAACGCTTGGCGCAAATTTCTTTTGCGAATTCAGTCCGGGAGCAATGGAATCCGGCAAACGGAGCACTTCCAGTGCGCGGGCGCGATTTGGAAGCCTGCGGATGAAGCCGCGTTCTTCCAGCGCTGTGATGAGCCGATGAATGCCCGATTTCGAGGCTAAATCAAGAGCCTCTTTCATCTCGTCGAAAGACGGAGGAATGCCCGTCTCTTTCAGACGTTCATGAATGAACAGCAGAAGCTCGTGCTGTTTACGGGTCAACATGCGCTACACCCTCCAGACCAGAATCAAATAAAAACAAAACCAGAACGAACACTATATGTTCCAGTCTTGTTCTGCAATGGTTTTAAAATGATTAACGGACTGGCGGAATTGGATGCGTTCGTTACAGCATCAATATTATGCAGGCGTCACCGGTCAATGAAGCGGGTGCGTTTTCATCTCTGACCAGCAGCGCATCGGATCGAACCAAGGCGGAAAGCATTGATGAATCCTGGATAGGAAAAGGCGTTGCGATCAATGTTCCGTCAGCATCCTGTTCGACTGTTGCCCGAACAAAATCGCGCCGGTGATCATTCGCATTCATTGCCTGACCAAGCTTTGCGGGACGAATATCTGCAGTCAGATCCGTGCCGGATAGTTTGGCTACCAATGGGCGTAGAAATACGAGGCTGCAAACAAGGCTGGAAACGGGGTTGCCTGGCAGGCCGATGACGTGGACCGTTTTGCCTGAAATGCTCTTGCGACCATACATCAACGGTTTACCGGGACGCATGGCGATTTTCCAGAAATCGAGATCGACACCGCAGTTCTTCAACGCGCCATGCACGTAATCACGATCACCAACGGACGCGCCGCCGATAGTGACGAGAATATCGATGCCATCGTCGAGCACCTGGCTGATCGCTGATTCGATCTTTGTCGGATCGTCAACGATAATGCCCATGTCTTCGGGCTTGCCACCTGCGCGGCGCACAATTTCAGCTATTCCCAAACTATTGGAGGCTACAATCTGATCAGGACCGGGGAGTGCTCCGGGCGGGACGAGTTCATCGCCAGTGGCGAGAATGGCAATTCGGGGCTGCCTGAAAACGGAAATCATTGCATTGCCGCTGGCAGCGGCAAGAGACAGTGCCGGGGCGTCAAGTTCCCGCCCAACTGGAAGAACGGTGTCACCGGGTGCAAAGTCGAGACCCGCGCGGCGGATGTGACGGCCTTTATCAAGCCCATGTTGGACTGTCAGCTTGTCACCGGAACGTTCGGTGTCTTCCTGAATGACGATGCAGTCAGCGCCGACCGGTATGGGTGCGCCTGTGAAGATGCGCACGGCTTCGCCTTCGTTGAGCTGGCCATCAAATCGCTTACCCGCTGCCGATTCGCCGATCACTGTAAGCTCAATCGGATATTCGATGTTCTGAGGCGCGATGAGCGCATAGCCGTCCATGGCCGAACAATCGAATGGTGGTTGGCGTAGTTTTGCTATGACCTGCTCAGCAACAACGCGGCCGCCTGCGGAAGCAAGTGCAACCTGCTCAAAATCATGCGGCTCGGCGGTGCTCAGGATGCGGGCAAGGGCTTCATCGACCGGGAGAAGGGACATATGGTTTCCTCTCGTCTGGATATCAGGCTTTCCAGTCACCTGACTTGCCGCCGCTTTTTGCCGAAACGCGGATGTCGGTGATCTCCATATGGCGATCGACAGCCTTCGCCATGTCATAAATGGTCAGGCAGGTGACGGATACGGCAGTCAGTGCTTCCATTTCTACGCCGGTACGGCCTTTAAGCTTTGCCGTGGCACGAACACGCAAACCGGGAAGCATCTGATCAGGCTCGATATCGACCGACACTCTGGTCAGCATCAGCGGGTGGCAAAGCGGGATAAGATCAGCCGTTTTCTTCGCAGCCATGATACCAGCGAGACGCGCGGCACCGATAACGTCACCCTTGGTTGCATTGCCTTCCAGAATGAGCGCCAGCGTTTCGGGCTGCATCCTGACAGCACCTTCAGCTGTGGCCTGACGCTCGGTTTCAGCCTTGTCGCCGACATCGACCATGTGGGCAGCGCCGGTCTGGTCGATATGGGTGAGCTTGGCCGCCATATCTCAGGCCTTGCCGGTCAGAAGTTCGCGGGTTGCAGACGCAACATCTTCTTTGCGCATCAGGCTTTCGCCGATGAGGAATGTGCCGATATTCGACTTTTCGAGACGCAGACAATCATCATGGGTGAAGATGCCGCTTTCGCCGACCAGCAGACGATCCGAAGGCACCATCTTTGCGAGCCGCTCGGAAACCGCAAGGTCGACTTCAAATGTACGCAGGTTGCGATTGTTGACGCCGACGAGACGCGACGAAAGCTTGAGTGCGCGTTCCGTTTCCTCTTCATCATGGACTTCAATCAATGTATCCATGCCGAGCTCGAAAGCGGTTTCTTCAAGCGCCTTGGCAAGATCGTCATCAACACTTGCAAGAATGATAAGAATGCAGTCTGCACCCCAACTGCGCGCTTCATAGACCTGATAGGTATCGAACAGGAAATCCTTGCGTAGCGCGGGCAATGAGCATGCATTGCGTGCAGCTGTCAGAAATTCCGGTGCACCCTGAAAAGATGGCGTATCGGTCAGTACGGAAAGGCAGGCAGCACCGCCATCTTCATAGGCCTTGGCCAGTACCGGTGGATTGAAATCCGGGCGAATAAGCCCCTTCGATGGACTTGCCTTTTTAATCTCGGCGATAAGCGCAAACTTGTTGGCAGCGCGCTTGGCTTCCAGTGCTTTGAGGAAACCGCGCGTCGCAGGCTGATCCTTGGCTTGTGCCTTTACTTCTTCCAGTGGAAGGCGAGCCTTGGCAGCAGCGATCTCTTCAAGCTTATAGGCTTCGATTTTCCGCAGAATGTCGGTGGACATGGTTTGATCCTCTCCGTCAGAGCGGTTTATCGTTGGACACGGCGATAACTTTTTGCAGGACTGCAAGTGCTGAACCGCTGTCGATGGATCGCGCAGCGAGAGCGATACCGTCCTTCAGGTCTTTTGCCTTACCTGAAATGACAAGTGCTGCGGCAGAATTCAACAAAACGATATCGCGATAGGCGTTTTGATCGCCTTCGAGAACGCCATGCAGAGCTCTGGCGTTTACTTCGGCTTCGCCACCTTTAAGTTCCGACATATCGACACGGCGCAAGCCCACATCTTCAGGCTCAATCTCGAATGTGCGAATCGTACCGTTTTCAAGCGCTGCGATTTTCGTGGTGCCTGCTGTGGTCATCTCATCGAGACCATCGCCATAGACAACCCATGCAGTTTCAGAACCAAGTTCTTTGAGAACCTGCGCCAAAGGCTCGACCCATTCCGCCGAGAACACGCCAACCAGCTGACGCTTGACACTCGCTGGGTTCGACAATGGACCAAGCAGATTGAAAATCGTGCGAGTTCCAAGTTCGACACGCGATGGGCCGACATGACGCATCGCCGAATGGTGAGTCGGTGCGAACATGAAGCCAAGACCGGCTTCGTTGATGCTGCGGCCAATCGTGTCTGCGTCGGCTTCGATGTTGACCCCAAGGGCTGCGAGCGCATCGGCAGCACCCGAACGCGAGGAGAGGGCGCGATTGCCGTGCTTGGCAACAGGCACGCCTGCACCTGCGACGACAAAAGCCGAACAGCTCGATACATTGTAGGAACCAGACTGGTCGCCGCCAGTACCAACGATATCAACAGCGTTGGTCGGCGCGGAAACCGGCAGCATACGCGACCGCATGGAGGCAACTGCGCCGGCAATTTCCGGCACTGTTTCACCGCGTACCCGCAGAGCCATCAGGAAGCCACCCACCTGTGAAGGCGTTGCCTGTCCAGACATCATGATGTCGAAGGCTGCTTTGGAATCCTCGAACGACAATGGATTGCCGGAGGCAGCCTTGGCGATATAGGGTTTTAAGTCAGCCATTATCTTATACCTGTCTGGGACCTGTCGCGGGTCAGAATGCCAACGCGTTGTTGATGACCGTCTGATTGATCCGCACCGGATACTGCTTCTGCAACTCGCCTACCAGCTGTTCGAGAACGTCATCGGTAAGCGTCGTCGACAGATAGGTCTGCTGCTGTTCAGGAATTGCTTCCGGACCTGCGGCAGTTGGTTCGGTGACTTCGATAACCTTGAACAGGATCTGAGCGTCATCAGATGCAGCAGCAGCCGTACCTGTGTGTTCGTTCGGCCCGCGGAAAACCTGTGCGGTCGCAGCAGAGTTGAAATCAGCATCGTTTGTATTGCGGGTGATGCCGCGTTTGGTCTGCTTTTCAACACCCGCAGCTGTAGCAATCGCGTCAAGCGTTTCGCCACCGTCGAGGCGCTTCTTCAGATCTTCCATACGCTGATTCAGACGCTTCACAGCTTCTTCACCCTTCCACGCAGCAACGACCTTATCCTTGACTTCATCAAGTGTGCGGTCACGGGCAGGGGTGGTGCCATCGATCTGGTACCAAAGGTAACCGGTATTGCCCAAGGTCAGAGCGTCGTTGTCAAAGCCTTGTTCAGCCTGAAATGCAGCTGAGAGAAGTGCTTCTGAATTTGGAAGCTCGACTGCATTGCCGGCCGGATCGTTGCCTTCAGCGTCAATGGCGTCGACCGTAACGGCCTTGAGGCTCAGGCCCTTGGCGACGTCTGCCATATTGGCACCGTCCGAACGCTGCTGTTCATAGGAATCGTGCAGGCCATTGATGCCGGTGATTGCAATATTGGTTGCAACTGTGTCGCGAATTTCGGCTTCAACTTCCGACTGCGCTTTGACGTTCGCTGCGTTCACCTTGGTGACACGGAGAATGACCGGGCCGAATGCACCCTTGACCACATCACTTACGCCGCCTTCGTTGAGCGCAAATGCTGCGTCGGCAATAGTCGCATCAGGAAGAGCAGACTTTTCAAAGGTTCCAAGAACCAGATCAGCTTCGCTCTTGCCCTGTTCCGTGCCGATATCAACAAAGCTCGTACCGGCCGCGATTTTCTGATGTGCGGCCTGAGCGGCAGCTTCGTCAGCAAAGTTCAGCTGTTCGATGGTGCGCGTTTCAGTGGTGCTGAAGCGGCTTTTGTTCTTTTCATAATATTCGTTGATTTCATCCTGCGTGACGGCGGCTGGATCGGCAATATCCGATGGCTCAAGCTTCACATAGGTGATTTTGCGGTATTCCGGTGCCTTATACTCATCCTTGTGCTCATCAAAATAAGCCTTGAGAGCATCATCAGAAGGGGTAGGAACCGCATCGGCTTTTTCAGCCGGAATAGTGATGTAATCCGCGCTGCGGCTCTCACCCTGATAAAGAGCGAGCGCCTTCAGCATCGTATTTGGCATTTTCATGCCGTCGGTTGCTGCTTCAACGACCTGCTGACGACGGGCGACTTTCGCGCGGTTGTCGAGATAGTCTTGTGCACGAATGTTTGATTGGCGCAGAACAGCATCAAACTGGGCGCGGCTGAAATTGCCGCTTGCATCCTGAAATGAAGGATCTTCAGCAGTGAGACGCGCGATACCATCCTTGGAGAGGCCAAGCTGCATGTTGCGAGCCTGTTCATCCAGGACGACGCCTGCTGCGAGCTGTGCGAGAACCTGATTTTCAACGCCGAGCTGCTGAGCCTGTTCACGGGTTAGCCGCTGACGGAATTGCTGGGACAGACGCATCAGCTGTTGCTCATAGGCAAAGCGATAATCTGTTGCGCTCACTTCCGACTTGCCAGCGCTGAGCGCTGCATTGCCAGACATGTCGCCCCGGAATGCATCTGCGATACCCCAGACTGCAAAACTCAGAACAAGGAGGCCGAGAAGAAGCTTAGCAACCCAGGATCTGGCGGCATCACGCATACTGTCGAGCATTGGAAACCCTTTAAGAACAAAACATAGCCCGGCTATCGATAAAGATAAGCCGTGTGTGGGGATAACCTTAAGCTAGGCCCCGATGCAAGTTCTCATTGAGTATAGACCACCAAGAACGTTGCATTGCGTGACGAATACGCTTAGTCAGTGGCAAAATTTGGCGCTCCATACACGTTATCAGGCGGTTGGCGTCGTTCAAGGCGAGGAGAATGATATGACTCCGGGAATCCGTCCGCTGGTTGCTGGCAACTGGAAAATGAATGGTACGGGAGAATCCCTAACGGAACTGCGCGCAATTACTGCGGGCCTGAGTTCCGATTTGGGTCGCAAGCTTGATGCTGTCATCTGCGTTCCGGCAACTTTGCTATCGCGTGCGGCTGAAACGCTCGAAGGTGGAACCGTTGCATTGGGTGGTCAGGATTGCCATCCGAAAGTTTCAGGTGCGCATACAGGCGATGTTTCGGCCGAGATGCTTAAAGAAGCAGGTGCAAGCCACGTCATTCTTGGTCACTCCGAGCGCCGCACGGATCACCGTGAAGGCAATGATCTGGTTCGCAGCAAAACCGAATCTGCATGGGCCGCTGGCCTTATCGCGATTGTCTGCGTTGGTGAAACGGCTGACGAGCGCAAGGCAGATCGCACACTTGATGTGATCGGCGATCAGCTCGCCGCTTCACTTCCTGAAGGTGTGAAAGCAGAAAATACCATTGTTGCCTATGAACCCGTTTGGGCTATTGGCACAGGCTTGACGCCAACCGTGCAAGACGTTCGTGCGGCTCATGCTTTCATGCGTGAGAAGCTGACCGAGCGCTTCGGTGCCAGTGGCGCGCACTTGCGTCTTCTTTATGGTGGTTCGGTCAAACCGGCCAACGCCATTGAATTGCTGAGCGTGCCTGATGTTGATGGCGCATTGGTGGGTGGAGCCAGCTTGAAAGCAACGGACTTCCTCGCCATATGCGAAACCTATCGCAATCTGTGATGAGCGTCTGCGTCCTTTAAATCTAGAGCATTTCCTGCTTTTCTTGAATCATTGGAAATGCTCTATCTCTTTGTTTTTTCGCATTATCCGACGCAAAACCGCTTCGCACTTTTGCTGGAAATGCTCTATATCGGACGCAGGGCTTGGATTATCGCACAATAGCGTGTAAAGAGCCGCTCTATCTATTTGTATCATCGCTGTCCGGGGCGGAAATCTTGCTGTTTCTCCCGGTTACGCATTAGTCCAGAGATATAAAGACCGTAACCTATGCAGACCATAGTCATTGTCATTCATTTGTTGATCGTTCTGGCGCTTGTTGGCGTTGTGCTCATCCAGCGTTCCGAAGGCGGCGGCCTTGGTATCGGCGGTGGTTCGGGCTTTATGACGGCACGCGGCGCAGCTAACGCGCTGACCCGTACAACAGCTATTCTCGCGATTGGCTTTTTCGCCACGTCGCTCGTTCTGGGTATCATGGCCCGCTATGGCGAAAAGCCAACGGACATTCTGAACCGTATCCCGGCAGCAGGTAGCACACAGAATCCTCCTGCTGGTGGAACCGGAACCGGTGGCGGCATTCTTAATCAGCTGGGCGGTGAGTCTTCGCGCACCAATGAAGCAGAAACGCCTGCTTCTGGTTCGGCTCCGGCGACTGCACCAACGCAGCCACAGGCTCCGCAGGTTCCAAGCTCACAGTAAGAGCTTTGTAATTGCAGAAAATTTGAAAGCCGGTTCGAAAGAGCCGGTTTTCTTTTTGTTAAACATGAGTTCGCAAAGTGTTGCATGCTGGCAATAGGCCCTCCCGAATCGTGAGGGATAGCCATTGTGGATAATTGAGTAGTGCGACTGTTTACAGTATGGAGGGCGAAAGCCTGAACGCGATGTTGCGACAGGTGTTTTCCGCACTGCTTGGGTTTTCGGGAACAGATCATGTCTTCACGTTTTATTTTGATGGCTGGCATTGCAAGCCTTTGCATTGGACTTACGGGCCCAAGTTTTGCTGCTGGTGCTGAAGCCGAGCTTACTGCTGCGGCAACGGGTGTTCAGCAGGTCGCTATGGCAAATGATGCCAAGGAAAAGCCTGCCAAGAAGAAAAAGAAGAGTGCTTCAAACGCAGGTGCTGCGAAGAAGGTCGGCCTTAACCGCTACAACATCGACCCGCGCTATCAGGCGCAGTCTGTTACCTTCACTGGCTACGAAGCAGGGACGATTGTCATCGATCCTTCGAAGTATTTCCTTTATCTCGTTGAAAGCTCGACGACAGCCCGCCGTTACGGCATTGCGGTTGGTAAAGTTGGTCTTGAGTTCAAGGGAACAGCAACTGTCAGCGCAAAGCGCGAATGGCCACGCTGGATTCCGACCAAGGAAATGATCGAACGCAATCCTGCTCAGTACGGCCGCTACAAGAACGGCATGGATGGCGGTCCGGGCAATCCGCTTGGTTCGCGCGCCATGTATCTGTTCCAGGGCAACAAGGATACGTATATCCGTATTCACGGTACCACTCAGCCATGGACAATCGGTAGCCCGGCTTCCAATGGTTGTTTCCGTATGACCAATGACGACATTCTGGATCTGTATGATCGCGTTGGCATGGGCGCAAAAGTCGTCGTTCTCTGATTTTTTGTAGAAATACCCGAAAGGCCGGGATTTCCCCGGCCTTTTTTCGTGTGCATGTAACAAACGACGCTACATGGTGCGAGCAGGGCTGAACTTGGTGGAAGCATCCGGTTTTCCCATATGGGAAGCTGATCGGGTGTGATTTTGATGGAAAAAACGCTGGTCACACTTTTTTTAGTGGCGGAATCAGCAAGAAGGGTCTAACGACGTAAGCCCATGGCGCGATATGTATTCATCACAGGCGGCGTGGTTTCTTCCCTTGGAAAAGGCATTGCCGCAGCAGCTCTAGCTGCACTCCTTCAGGCACGTGGTTACCGCGTGCGTATCCGTAAACTCGACCCTTATCTGAACGTCGACCCCGGCACGATGTCGCCTTACCAGCACGGTGAGGTGTTCGTCACTGACGATGGTGCTGAAACAGACCTTGATCTGGGCCATTACGAGCGGTTCACCGGTCGTCCTGCAAATCAGCGGGACAACATTACCACCGGTCGCATTTACCGCAACATCATCGAAAAGGAACGCCGCGGCGATTATCTCGGTGCGACGGTTCAGGTTATTCCCCACGTCACGGATGAAATCAAAAACTTCGTCCTTGAAGGCAATGACGATTATGATTTCGTTCTGTGCGAAATCGGCGGCACGGTCGGCGATATCGAAGCCATGCCGTTCCTTGAAGCCATTCGTCAGCTTGGCAACGAACTGCCACGCAACAGCGCGGTTTATATCCATCTGACATTGATGCCGTATATTCCTGCGGCAGGCGAACTCAAGACCAAGCCAACGCAGCATTCGGTGAAGGAACTGCGTTCGATCGGTATTGCGCCGGATATTCTTCTGGTGCGTGCGGATCGCGAGATTCCGGCTTCTGAACGTCGCAAGCTGTCGCTTTTCTGTAATGTGCGTGAAAGCGCAGTCATTCAGGCGCTCGACGTTTCGACCATTTATGATGTGCCGATTGCTTATCATAAGGAAGGTCTCGACAACGAAGTGCTTGCAGCATTCGGTATCGAACCGGCACCGAAGCCACGTATGGAACGCTGGGAAGGCATTTCCCATCTTCTGCACAATCCGGAAGGCGAAGTTACCATTGCCGTCGTCGGCAAATATACTGAGCTGAAGGATGCTTATAAGTCGCTGATCGAAGCGCTGCAGCACGGTGGCATTGCCAACAAGGTCAAGGTCAATCTCGACTGGATCGAAGCCGAAGTCTTCGAAAGTGAAGACCCATCACCGTATCTCGAAAAAGTTCACGGCATTCTGGTGCCGGGCGGCTTTGGTGAACGTGGTGCAGAAGGCAAGATCCTTGCGGCCAAGTTCGCTCGCGAGCACAAGGTGCCTTATTTCGGTATCTGTTTCGGTATGCAGATGGCATGTCTCGAAGCCGCGCGTAACCTTGCCGGTATCGAAAATGCGTCATCGACCGAGTTCGGTCCGACCAAGGAACCTGTTGTCGGTCTGATGACTGAGTGGCTCAAGGGCAATATGCTCGAAAAGCGTACGAAATCGGGTGATCTTGGCGGCACGATGCGCCTTGGCGCATATGATTCCACGCTTAAGGCTGGAACGCGTATTGCCGAGATCTATGGTTCGACCGAGATTTCCGAACGTCATCGTCACCGCTATGAAGTGAACGTTGACTATAAGGACCGCCTTGAAGCGAGCGGCTTGGTATTCTCTGGTATGTCGCCTGACGGCGTTCTGCCGGAAACGGTTGAATATGCTGACCATCCCTGGTTCATCGGCGTTCAGTACCATCCGGAACTGAAGTCGCGTCCGTTTGAGCCACACCCACTATTCTCTTCCTTCATCGCGGCTGCGATGGAGCAGGGCAGACTGGTTTGATGCATGACAAATGATCTTGCGCGCAAAGCTCGTTCAGTTGACCATCTGGTGCTTCCAGTTTCTCAACTGAGTGAGGCGCGCAAGAGACTTTCCCACTTGGGATTTACAGTGGCACCGGTCGCACAACATCCGTTCGGCACCGCTAACGTCTGCAGTTTCTTTGCAGACGATACTTATCTCGAAATGTTGGCTGTGGACCGCTCGCCGCTTTATGAAGCCGCCGCGCAGCGCAACAACAGCTTTATCCAGCGTGATTTATCTTACCGTTTTCGCAACGGCGACGACGGTTTTTCCGGAATAGCTTTCAAGACGGATGATTCGCGTGGTGATCATGCGGAATTCAAGCGCCGTGGTATTTCCGGTGGTCGCATGGTCGAGTTTTCGCGAAGTTTCATCTCATCTGAAGGTAAGCGCGAAACAGGCAGCTTCCGTCTGGCTTTTGCTGCCGATCTGCGCGCGCCGGATACATTTTTCTTCACCTGTCAGCGTCTGGCTTATCCCAAGACAGACCGCTCGCATCTGATCACCCATGAAAATGGCGTGACGGGTTTGCGTCAGATATTAGTGTGCGAGGAGAAACCAGAAGATTTCTCAAGCCTGATTCAGGGTGTCTTTCATGCACCTGCTCGCAAAGAGGAAGATGGTTCACTGGCAATTTCCGCCAACAATTCCGATATAGCGGTCATGACGCCGACACAGTTTGATTGCTGTTTTGGCTGGTCGCCGGTCCTTCATGGTCGTGGTTTGCGGCTTGCCGGTCTGGTCTTCTCGGTTGCTTCGCTTTATGCGGTTGAGCAGCTTCTCGTTCGCAACGGAATCGTTTTCACAAAGAGCGAAAGCCGTATTTGCGTCACTCCGGCTCCGGGCCAGGGGACGTTGTTTGTATTTGAAGGTTCCAAGTCATGACGACCGCAAATTCTGCCGTTAAAATCGGCAATGTTACGTTCTCCAACAGTGCGCCTCTGGCTTTGATCGCCGGGCCTTGCCAGATGGAAAGCCGTGAACACGCGTTCGACATGGCTGGCCGACTGGTTGAGATCACCAATAAGCTTGGCATGGGGCTTGTTTATAAGTCGAGCTTTGACAAGGCGAACCGCACCTCGCTTAGCGCGCAGCGCGGCATTGGTCTGGAAAAGGCGCTCGAAGTTTTTGCCGATCTCAAGAAAGAATTCGGTTTTCCTGTTCTGACCGATATTCACACCGAAGCGCAGTGCGCGGAAGTCGCTGACGTCGTTGATGTCTTGCAGATTCCTGCATTTCTTTGCCGCCAGACCGACCTTCTGGTTGCTGCCGCAAAGACTGGCCGTGCGATCAATGTGAAAAAGGGCCAGTTTCTGGCACCGTGGGACATGAAGAACGTGCTTGCCAAGATCACCGAGAATGGCAATCCAAATGTCATGGCGACCGAGCGCGGCGCATCCTTTGGTTACAATACGCTTGTTTCGGACATGCGCTCGCTGCCAATCATGGCTGGCTTTGGTTCGCCTGTGATTTTCGACGCAACCCATTCCGTTCAACAGCCCGGCGGGCAGGGTGGTTCTTCCGGCGGTCAGCGTGAGTTCGTTGAGACGCTTGCAAGTGCCGCTGTTGCTGTGGGTGTGGCTGGTGTTTTCATTGAAACGCACGAAGACCCGGACAATGCACCGTCTGACGGACCAAACATGGTGCAGATCGATAAAATGCCTGCACTTCTCGAAAAATTGATGGCATTCGACAGGATTGCTAAATCGATTTAAAATTTCATCAGGAATTCACAGGCGGGGGATTTTCCTCCGCCTTTTATTTCTATAATGAAGTCTCACATCGGATTTCTTCAATGTGCCTCGTAACAAAGCGGGGCTATCTACAGGGAAGGACTTGCCCCTATGACTGCAATCATCGACATCGTTGGTCGCGAAATTCTCGACAGCCGCGGTAACCCGACCGTCGAAGTAGACGTCGTACTGGAAGACGGCTCTTTTGGCCGCGCTGCGGTGCCATCAGGCGCTTCCACTGGCGCGCATGAAGCCGTTGAGCTTCGTGACGGCGGTAGCCGCTATCTCGGCAAGGGCGTTGAAAAGGCCGTTGAAGCAGTTAATGGCAAGATTTTTGACGCAATCGCCGGTATCGATGCTGAAAGCCAGTTGCTGATCGACCAGACACTGATCGATCTCGATGGTTCGCCAAACAAGGGTAATCTCGGCGCGAATGCAATTCTCGGCGTTTCGCTTGCTGTTGCCAAGGCTGCCGCACAGGCAACCGGCCTTCCACTCTACCGCTATGTTGGCGGCGTCAACGCCCACGTTCTGCCAGTTCCAATGATGAACATCATCAATGGCGGCGCGCATGCTGACAATCCAATCGATTTTCAGGAATTCATGATTCTGCCAGTGGGCGCTTCGTCGATCCGCGAAGCTGTCCGTTATGGTTCAGAAGTATTCCACACGCTCAAGAAGCGTTTGAAAGATGCTGGCCACAACACCAATGTCGGTGATGAAGGCGGCTTCGCTCCAAACCTCAAGAGCGCCCAGGCTGCTCTCGATTTCGTACTGGAATCGATTGAACAGGCTGGCTTCAAGCCGGGCGAAGACATCGCAATCGGTCTTGATTGCGCCGCCACAGAATTCTTCAAGGACGGTAACTACGTCTATGAAGGTGAACGCAAGACCCGCGATCCAAAGGCTCAGGCCAAGTATCTTGCAAAGCTTGCTGCTGATTACCCTATCGTTTCGATTGAAGACGGTATGGCTGAAGACGATTGGGAAGGCTGGAAGTATCTGACCGATCTGATCGGCGACAAGTGCCAGCTGGTTGGCGACGATCTGTTCGTTACCAACTCGGCTCGCCTGCGCGACGGTATCAAGATGGGCGTTGCCAACTCGATCCTCGTCAAGGTCAACCAGATTGGCTCGCTCAGCGAAACGCTCGATGCCGTCGAAACTGCGCACAAGGCTGGCTACACCGCTGTCATGTCGCATCGTTCGGGCGAAACGGAAGATTCCACCATTGCCGATCTCGCAGTTGCAACCAACTGCGGTCAGATCAAGACCGGTTCGCTGGCTCGTTCCGACCGTACGGCGAAGTACAACCAGCTCATCCGTATTGAAGAAGAACTTGGCAAACAGGCTCGCTATGCAGGCCGCAGCGCGCTGAAGTTCATCTAAGCTTTAGTAACTTATGAGTTGAAAAGGCGGGCTTTGGTCCGCCTTTTTCTTTGCGTCTTCGTGCGGACATATTTGCTTGTTCTCTAAGTTTACAAACGGGGAGCAAGGTCATGTCGAACGATACGCTGGGTTTTTATGCGAATAACGCCGCTGCTTATGCAGCCCGCTCCAGCGTGAATCCAAAACTGGAGAGTTTTCTTGCGCATGTTCGTCCAGCTGGGCTTATTCTAGAGCTTGGCACAGGGAGTGGCCAGGACGCCAAGGCGATGCTAGCGCGTGGCTTTGACGTCGATCCGACCGATGGTTCAGGAGAACTGGCTGCGGAAGCCTCGGCGCTATTGCAGCGTCCTGTCAGGCAGATGTTATTCCATGAGCTTGAAGCAGTTGAGCGTTATGATGGTATTTATGCATCCGCGTCGCTGCTTCATGCAAGTCGTGCGGACCTGCCCGATATTGTGCGGCGTATGCACCGGGCACTCAATCCGGGAGGCTGGCTCTGGGCGAGTTTTAAGGATGGTCCGGGTGAAGGTCACGACGCACTTGGACGATACTATAACTATATGAGCGCCGATGAGATCGCCCGTATCTGGAACGACAATGCAGCATGGAATGCTGTGTCACTGGAGAGCTGGCAGGGCAGCGGCTACGATCAGAAGCCGACCTTGTGGCATTCGGTAATGTCGCAGCGGTGACTGTCTGGCGGTTTTAGAGCGCATCCCGAAAAGTGTGAAACGGTTTTCGGACAAAGATGCGCGTTAAAACAAATATTTAGAGCGCCGATCTGATCCAATCAGATCGAAACGCGCTCTAAACCGATTCCTTTTTGCTTGAGCCAATCATCCGACCTAAACGCTGAGGCTCGAAGCCCTTCTTTCTATCTTGCGCAGTCAGTCACGCCTTATTTGACAAATCAAATTACATTGATATCAATATAAATGCAGTTGCCCGTTTCATTTGGTGTCCTATTTCAGGGGAATGCCAAGCGAGGGTAGACGCATCTAATCAGAAATGGGCGGGCCAAAATGGGAGAGAGAAATGGCTTACATTGAAGGGTTTGTTGTCGCGGTGCCTAAGGCGAACAAGGACACCTACCAGAAACATGCTGCCAAGGCCTCGGCCTTGTTCAAGGAATTTGGCGTGACGCGTATGGTTGAGGCCTGGGGCGATGACGTGCCTGACGGCAAAGTCACTGATTTTCGCCGTGCAGTGCAGGCAAAAGACGATGAAGAGGTCGTCTTCTCGTGGTTCGAATACCCGGACAAAGCCACGCGAGACGCTGCTAATGAAAAAATGATGAGCGATCCGCGCATGAAAGAAATGGGCGACACCATGCCATTTGACGGCAAGCGCATGATCATGGGTGGCTTCTCAACCATTGTTGATGTGTAATTTGCACAGGAATTGTTGATCAGATGGCGGCTTCGGCCGCCATTTTTTATTCAGGCAACGGGAGCATGATCGCAAAAAAATCTGCTTCTGAATGCTCTGTCATCACTCTGCGGTAAAGCTCTGTTAAGCAAAATAATGCTTCATGGTGGAAATCGGATTGACGCTGTCAGAGCGCGTTCGGTCTGATTCGAACAGATCGGCATTCTGACTGTCTTTATTATCGCACACCCTGTTCCGAAAACCGGTTC
Source organism: Brucella pituitosa (assembly GCF_965577835.1). Taxonomy (NCBI): domain Bacteria; kingdom Pseudomonadati; phylum Pseudomonadota; class Alphaproteobacteria; order Hyphomicrobiales; family Brucellaceae; genus Brucella; species Brucella pituitosa. Next base: position 302,883 of record NZ_OZ264092.1, on the reverse strand, counting down.
CCACTTTTCGGGGTGCGCTTTAATTCAGAATCAAAGCCGCTCTGACTATCCGGGAAGGAAGCCGAAATGTGGACCAAGCAGAAACGTAAATCGATCCGCGGCCGTTTTGTGCTGCCTATTCTGACGGCTGCGTTTCTTAGCTATTTCGGTTTTCACGCCTATCATGGCGAGTTTGGTCTTTATTCCCGTATCCAGCTTGAAGAACAGAAAAGCCTACTTACCCAGCAGCTTGAGAAAGTGACTGCCGACAGGGCTGCACTTGAGAAGCGCGTCACGCTTTTGCGCGACGGGTCGATCGAAAAGGATATGCTTGACGAGCAGGCGCGCAGGGCGCTTAATCTCTCTCATCCCGATGAAATGACGATAATCATTTCAAGAGAAGACAGGTCAAATTAACTTAAATCCAGTTAATTGTCTTTTTGTGATATGTTTTTAAGGGCTTGGCGGCATAGCAGCTATGCTCTGGGTGCATATTGTATCTTGTAAATTGCCCGTATAACGTCACAATAGAACAACAATCCTAGAGCGCTGTTTGCCCTTCGGGTGTTTAATGTCGCTCTGGTAATTTGAATCGATGCATCATGTCTTCCAAAAATCGATCCCGATTTTTGGGGTGGATGCTTAAGGGAGCGAGATATGGCACCGAGGGCTAAAAGGGCGCCTGCCGGCAAAATGCAGGCGTCTTCTGTTACAACCCCCAAGGCACCTGCGCCTGCAAACTTCGACAAGAAGCAGGAACTGGCCGCTTATCGTGAGATGTTGTTGATCCGCCGTTTCGAAGAAAAGGCCGGTCAGCTTTACGGTATGGGTTTCATCGGCGGCTTCTGCCATCTCTACATCGGTCAGGAAGCCGTTGTTGTTGGCATGCAGACAGCGTTGAAGGAAGGCGATCAGATCATCACTTCCTACCGTGACCATGGTCACATGCTTGCTACCGGCATGGAAGCGCGCGGCGTCATGGCCGAGTTGACCGGGCGCCGTGGAGGCTACTCCAAGGGCAAGGGCGGCTCCATGCACATGTTCTCGAAAGAGAAGGGCTTTTACGGCGGCCACGGTATCGTTGGCGCTCAGGTTCCGCTTGGAACCGGTCTTGCCTTCGCGAACAAGTATCGCGGCAATGACAATGTTTCCGTGACTTATTTCGGCGACGGCGCTGCCAATCAGGGTCAGGTCTACGAAGCCTTCAACATGGCGTCGCTGTGGAAGCTTCCTGTGATCTACGTGATTGAAAACAACCGTTATGCAATGGGTACTTCGGTTTCGCGTTCTTCCGCTGAAACAGATTTCTCCAAGCGCGGTGTTTCGTTCAACGTTCCCGGAATCAAGGTTGACGGCATGGACGTTCGCGCCGTTGCCGCTGCTGCCGAGTTCGCTGTCGATTGGGCACGTTCCGGCAAGGGTCCATTGATTCTTGAAATGGAAACCTATCGCTATCGCGGTCACTCGATGTCCGATCCTGCGAAATATCGCTCGAAGGACGAAGTGCAGAAGATGCGTTCCGAACATGATCCTATCGAACAGGTAAAACAGCGCCTGATCGAAAAGGGCTGGGCCACTGAAGAAGAGCTGAAGGAAATCGACAAGGAAGTTCGCGATATCGTCGCTGATTCCGCCGATTTCGCTCAAAACGATCCAGAGCCGGATGCTTCCGAGCTCTACACGGATATTCTGCTCTAATTCGAGAAAGGTGTTGTCATGCCCGTAGAAATTCTCATGCCTGCTCTTTCTCCGACGATGGAAGAGGGCAAACTGTCCAAGTGGCTTAAAAAAGAAGGCGACAAGGTTACGTCTGGTGATGTGATCGCGGAAATCGAAACCGATAAGGCGACGATGGAAGTTGAAGCCGTCGATGAAGGCACAATCGGTAAAATTCTCATCGAAGAAGGCACGGAAGGCGTGAAAGTCAATACGCCGATTGCCGTCCTGCTTGGCGATGGCGAAAGTGCCTCCGACATTGGTTCTGCTCCGGCGGCCAAGGCCGAAGCACCGAAGGAAGAAGCAAAAGAAGCGCCAAAGGCTGAAGAAAAGAAAGCTGATAGCGTGCCTGCTGCTCCTAAGGTCGAAGTTGCTGCTGATCCGGATATTCCAGCCGGTACGGAAATGGTTTCGACAACTGTGCGTGAAGCGCTGCGCGATGCCATGGCCGAAGAAATGCGCCGTGACGAGAATGTCTTCGTCATGGGCGAAGAAGTTGCCGAATATCAGGGCGCTTACAAGATCACGCAGGGTCTTCTCGATGAATTCGGCCCACGCCGCGTTGTCGATACCCCGATCACCGAACACGGTTTTGCCGGTGTTGGCGTTGGTGCCGCAATGGCTGGTCTGAAGCCAGTTGTTGAATTCATGACGTTCAACTTCGCCATGCAGGCGATTGACCAGATCATCAATTCGGCAGCCAAGACGCTTTATATGTCCGGTGGCCAGATGGGCGCGCCAATGGTGTTCCGTGGTCCTTCGGGCGCTGCTGCTCGCGTGGCCGCTCAGCATTCGCAGTGCTATGCCGCATGGTATAGCCAGATTCCGGGCCTCAAGGTCGTCATGCCTTATACGGCTGCTGACGCGAAGGGCCTGCTCAAGGCTGCTATCCGTGATCCAAATCCGGTCGTCTTCCTCGAAAACGAAATTCTTTACGGTCATCATTTTGATGTGCCGAAGCTTGATGATTTCGTTCTGCCAATCGGCAAGGCCCGCATTCATAAGCAGGGCAAGGACGCGACCATCGTTTCGTTTGGTATTGGCATGACCTATGCGGTCAAGGCTGCAGAAGAGTTGGCCGGTCTTGGTATCGATGTGGAAATCATCGATCTGCGCACCATCCGTCCAATGGACATTCCGACGGTTGTGGAATCGGTCAAGAAGACCGGTCGCCTCGTCACCGTTGAAGAAGGCTACCCACAGTCTTCCGTTGGTACTGAAATTGCCACACGTGTCATGCAGCAGGCGTTCGATTACCTCGACGCGCCGATCCTGACGATCGCTGGCAAGGACGTACCGATGCCATATGCGGCAAATCTTGAAAAGTTGGCTCTGCCAACTGTTGCAGAAGTGGTAGAAGCGGTGAAAGCCGTGACCTACACCGCCTGAGGAGGTACTGGACATGCCGATTAAGATCACCATGCCAGCGCTTTCGCCAACCATGGAAGAAGGCAATCTTTCCAAGTGGCTGGTTAAAGAAGGCGACAAGGTTACGTCCGGCGATGTGATTGCCGAGATTGAAACCGATAAGGCGACGATGGAAGTCGAAGCTGTCGACGAAGGCGTTGTTGCCAAGCTGGTGGTTCCTGCCGGAACTGAAGGCGTCAAGGTTAACGCGCTGATCGCAATTCTCGCCGAAGACGGCGAGGATGTTGCGGAAGCAGCGAAAGGTGGCGATTCCGCTCCTGCACCAAAGGCAGAAGCGCCTAAGGAAGAGCCCAAAAAGGAAGCGGCACCTGCGGCAGCTCCGGCTCCTGTAAAGGCTGAAGCCCCAGCGGCTGCTCCGGCTGCAAGTAAAGGCGCTGAGAACAAGGGTGAACGCGTCTTTGCATCGCCGCTTGCCCGCCGCATCGCAAAGGATGCTGGCGTCGATGTTTCCGCTGTAAAAGGCACTGGCCCATATGGCCGCGTCGTTCAGCGTGACGTTGAATCTGCGATCAAGTCGGGTGGCACAAAAGCTGCTGCGGCTGCACCGCAGGCAACAGCATCTGCTCCAAAGCCTCAGTCGGATGATGCCATCCTCAAGCTCTTTGAAGAAGGCACATACGAAATCGTTCCTCACGACGGTATGCGCAAGACCATTGCCCGCCGTCTGGTGGAATCGAAGCAGACTGTTCCGCATTTCTATCTGACGATCGATTGCGAACTTGATGCGCTGCTGGCTCTGCGTTCGCAGATCAACGCCGCTGCACCGCTGATCAAGACAGAGAAGGGCGAGGTTCCGGCCTACAAGCTTTCTGTCAACGATCTGGTAATCAAGGCTGTTGCTCTTGCGCTGCGTGACATTCCAGAAGCCAACGTCTCATGGACTGAAGGCGGCATGATCAAGCACAAGCGTGCTGATGTCGGCGTTGCTGTCTCCATCCCGGGTGGTCTGATTACGCCAATCGTGCGCCAATCGGAATCGAAGACGCTGTCCGCTATCTCCAATGAGATGAAGGACCTTGCCAAGCGTGCGCGTGATCGCAAGCTCAAGCCTGATGAATATCAGGGTGGTTCGACCTCCGTGTCCAACCTCGGCATGTTTGGCGTGAAGGACTTTGCAGCGATCATCAACCCACCACATGCGACGATTTTCGCAATCGGTGCGGGCGAACAGCGTGCAGTGGTCAAGAACGGTGAAATCAAGGTTGCGACTGTTATGTCCGTCACCCTTTCCACCGACCACCGTGCCGTTGATGGCGCTTTGGCTGCTGAACTTGCACAGGCCTTCAAGCGTCACATCGAAAACCCGATGGGTATGCTGGTGTAATATGACATTAACGCCAAGGCTTTTCGTCGCCTCTACTATCGGGAAAAGCCTTGGCGGTTTCTCTGCTGTCAAGAACGATATACTGATGCCCAAGTTGCTCGCGTGGCTTGGGTTTGCTTTTTTTAGTTTTATTTTTCAGTTTATTGATCAGGTTTATTTGCCGCGGAGTCGTAACGTATGAAGTCTATTTTATGCTTTGGTGATTCATTGACCTGGGGCTATCAGGCCCCCAATGGTGCGCGCCTTCCACTGGAAGATCGCTGGCCATCGGTTCTGCAGAATTTACTTGGTTCACAGGCAAATGTGATTGCTGAAGGGCTGAGCGGTAGAACGACTGCCTTTGATGATTATACAGCTGCGGAAGACCGCAATGGCACTCGTATTCTGCCAACATTGCTCGGCACGCATTCCCCGCTTGATCTGGTTATTATCTTGCTCGGTAGCAATGATATGAAGCCGCAGGTCGTGGGTGACGCATTTTCAAGTTATTCCGGTATGCGCAGACTGATCCAGATCATTCGTTCGCATCCTTATGGTCAAGGCTCGAGCGTCCCTGAAATCCTTATCGTAGCGCCACCACATATCCGCGAGAGTGCTGATCCGGCTTTTGCTTCAATGTTCGCTGGCGGCATTGTTGAAACTGCCAAGTTGGGTCCGTTGCTTTCCGGACTTGCCGATGAGATGAAATGCGCGTTTTTTGATGCTTCGACTGTCGCGAAAACCACACCGCTCGATGGCGTGCATCTGGATAGAGAAAATACCCGGGCAATCGGACAAGGGCTGGAGCCTGTTGTTCGTGCGGTGCTCGGTCTGTAAATTATTGGGCCGATGATATCGGCTTTTTGAACAGTGAAAGATATGCCGGTGATCTGGCATAAAGACCACTCGAGGAGAATGAGCGTGTCCAACAGTTACGACGTTATTGTTATCGGATCGGGTCCTGGAGGCTATGTCGCGGCTATTCGCGCAGCGCAGCTTGGACTCAAGACGGCTGTTGTAGAACGCGAACATCTCGCTGGTATCTGCTCCAACTGGGGTTGTATTCCAACCAAGGCGTTGCTGCGTTCAGCAGAAGTGAAGCACCTTGCCGATCATGCTAAAAATTATGGCCTGAAGCTTGAAGGCTCTATCACTGCCGACATCAAGGCTGTTGTTTCCCGTTCGCGTGGCATTGCAGAGCGCATGAATGGTGGCGTTGGCTTCCTCATGAAGAAGAACAAGATCGACGTGATCTGGGGTGAAGCAAAGCTTTCCAAGCCGGGCGAAATCGTTGTTTCCAAGACCTCCAAAGCGCCGATGCTGCCACAGGCGCCACAGCCTAAGAACACGCTTGGTGAAGGCACTTACAAGGCCAAGCACATTATCGTCGCGACGGGTGCACGTCCGCGTGCGCTTCCCGGTATTGAGCCAGATGGCAAGCTGATCTGGACTTATTTTGAAGCCATGGTTCCACAAGAACTGCCTAAGACCATGCTGGTCATGGGTTCTGGTGCAATCGGTATCGAATTCGCTTCGTTCTATAACGACATGGGCGTTGACGTTACTGTTGTTGAACTGATGTCGAATATTATGCCTGTTGAAGACGCGGAAATCTCGACTTTCGCGCGCAAGCAGCTTGAAAAGCGCGGCCTCAAGATCATCACAGACGCCAAGGTTTCCAAGGTTGAGAAGGGCGCAAACAATGTGACCGCTCATATCGAAACCAAAGACGGCAAGGTTCAGACGCTGACCGTTGATCGCATGATCTCGGCTGTTGGCGTTCAGGGCAACATCGAGAATATCGGCCTTGAAGCGCTTGGCATCAAAACAGATCGCGGTTGCATTGCCATCGATGCTTATTGCAAGACCAATGTTGACGGCATTTACGCGATTGGCGACGTTGCTGGTCCACCAATGCTGGCTCACAAGGCTGAGCATGAAGCCGTTATCTGCGTCGAAAAGATAGCCGGTTTGCCGAATGTCCATCCGCTCGACCGCAACATGATCCCGGGCTGCACCTATTGTAATCCGCAGGTCGCCTCCGTTGGCCTCACTGAAGCCAAGGCAAAAGAGCTGGGACGTGATATTCGCGTTGGACGGTTCCCATTTGTCGCCAACGGCAAGGCAATCGCACTTGGTGAAGATCAGGGTCTGGTTAAGACCATTTTCGACAAAAAGACCGGACAGCTGCTGGGCGCACATCTGGTCGGTGCGGAAGTAACGGAACTTATTCAGGGCTTCGTTGTCGCGATGAACCTTGAAACCACAGAAGAAGAGCTGATGCATTCGGTCTTCCCGCATCCGACAATTTCCGAGACAATGAAGGAAAGCGTACTGGATGCCTATGGCCGTGCGCTGAACATGTAAACCAGAAACGCTCTTAAACAGGAGTAAGCACATTCCGCTGATCGATAATGGAGGGCCTTGGCGGCGTGCCGCCTGGCCCATGGTCAAATGGTGTACCGCAGGCGGTCTTGCACTGGGTTTTCTTGCAGGAAGCTTCAGCTTGATCGGCGGAAACACCATATCGATCAACGGAATGGCGATTGCTGGCTGGTACGGTGTCTGGACACTGACCTTGGCACTTGGCTTTGGCGGCCTTATATTCGGCCTGATATGGGCTCTGGTTTTCAGAGCGATTGGAATTGCAGCGAGACGGTAAGCCGCAGTTATAGGCATTGCGCAGCAGTGCTTCAAATTGTTAGGGCAAGCCACATTCAGAGGTCTACCCATTGTTGGAGCACAAAGCCTGCAGGCATTTTGTTCCAGATAGGCAGGAAACAGCATGGTTACAGTTCTCGATACAGTGAACGAGAGACGTCAGCGGCATCCTGAAAAGGCTCACCGTCCAGACAATGAAGTTCTGAAGAAGCCGGATTGGATCCGCGTCAAGGCACCCGTTTCGCGCGGGTACAATGAAACGCGTGAGATCGTCCGCTCCAACAAGCTTGTCACTGTTTGCGAAGAAGCCGGTTGCCCGAACATTGGCGAGTGCTGGGAAAAGAAGCACGCGACCTTCATGATCATGGGTGAAATCTGCACCCGTGCTTGCGCGTTCTGTAATGTTTCCACCGGTATTCCAAAAGCTCTCGATCCGAATGAGCCGGAAAATGTGGGCCGTGCCGTCAAGCAGATGGGGCTGACCCACGTGGTTATCACGTCAGTTGATCGTGACGATCTGGCCGATGGTGGTGCGCAGCATTTCGCAGATGTCATTCTCGCAATCCGTGAAGCTGCGCCAAAGACGACGATTGAAATTCTGACGCCAGACTTCCTGCGTAAGGAAGGCGCGCTTGAGATCGTGGTTAAGGCACGCCCGGATGTGTTCAATCACAATCTGGAAACAGTGCCTTCGAAGTATCTCAAGGTTCGTCCTGGCGCGCGCTATTTCCACTCCATTCGTCTGTTGCAGCGTGTGAAGGAACTCGATCCGACAATCTTCACCAAATCCGGCATCATGGTCGGCCTTGGCGAAGAGCGGAACGAAATTCTGCAGCTGATGGACGATCTTCGCTCTGCGGACGTGGATTTCATGACGATTGGCCAGTATCTCCAGCCGACCCGTAAGCACCATCCGGTTATCCGTTTTGTGACTCCGGATGAATTCAAGTCTTTCGAGACGATTGGTCGTACCAAGGGCTTCCTGCTGGTTGCGTCCAGCCCGCTGACACGTTCATCGCACCATGCTGGCGATGATTTTGCGAAGCTGAAGGCTGCACGTGAAGCGCAGGTCGCAGCACAGGCTTAATATCGCATGCCGCAGTTTACGAATGTCAGACGAGTTCACCACAAGGCAGAGCATATGTTCGCTTTGGTTGCGGATGTTGAAAAATATCCGCAATTCCTGCCTATGTGCGAGGCCCTTTCGATCCGGTCACGCAAGGAAAAAGACGGCAAGACACTTTTAGTTGCCGATATGACCGTGGGTTACAAAGTGATCCGTGAGACTTTTACCAGTCAGGTGTTTTTGAAGCCGGAAGAGAACGTCATCGATGTGAAATATGTCGATGGTCCATTTCGTTATCTCGATAATCGCTGGACGTTCAAACCGGTTGGCGATGGTTCGGAATGCGACGTCGAGTTTTTCATCGATTATGAGTTCAAGAGCAGAACACTTGGGCTTCTGATGGGGTCGATGTTTGATCTGGCCTTCCGCAAATTCTCGGAAGCCTTCGAGAAGCGTGCTGATCATATTTACGGTCTCGTCTGACCTAAGAATTTAGTGCGGCAAGAACCAGTGCTAGCGCAGATAGCACTGTCTCGTGACGAATATCTTCACGTGATTTTTCACCAAAACGGCATTCTTTGTGCAGTGTTGCAAAGCCTTGACGGGCGCTTGCAATATGCACAAGGCCAACGGGCTTTTCAGCCGATCCGCCGCCGGGACCGGCAATGCCTGTCACGGCGATGCTGATGCCCGCGCGCGAATGAGCGAGCGCGCCTTCAGCCATGGCAATGGCCACTTCCTTTGAAACTGCACCATTGCTGTTGATCAACGCAAGCGGAACACCGATCATTTCGTTCTTGGCTTCATTGGAATAGGTGACGAAACCCCGATCCACTACATCAGATGAACCGGCAATATCGGTCAATGCGCCAGCAATAAGCCCACCTGTGCAGGATTCTGCTGTCGCAATCATGATGCCGTGTTTGCGACATGTACTGAGAACGTCGATGGCCTGGGCTTCGGCAACAAGAGTCATTCAGGAACCTCACCGGGATAGATCACTGTTGCCGTCACAATAGCAGCAATACCTTCGCCACGCCCAACAAAGCCCATTTTCTCGTTGGTGGTCGCTTTTACGGAAATGCGGTCGAGGGAAATTCCCAGCATATTTGCCATGGCTTCCGTCATCGCGGGGCGGTGTGGTCCGATCTTGGGTTCTTCGGCGATAATCGTCACATCGGCATTGGCAATGCGCCCACCGGCTTCGCGGACGATTTTCACCGCATGTTCAACGAAAATATGCGATGCTGCCCCCTTCCACTGCGGATCGGAAGGCGGGAAGTGCGTGCCGATATCACCTGCACCGCGTGTCGCGAGTAATGCGTCAGTTAGGGCATGCAACGCGACGTCCGCATCAGAGTGGCCGTTAAGCTTCTTGTCGTGTGGAATGGCAACACCGCAGAGCGTGACATGGTCACCGGGTTCAAAGCTGTGAACGTCATAGCCATTGCCGGTGCGGATATCTGGAAATGAAGTCATGCCATGCCTCAATCGTTTGTCGGCCATTTCGATATCTTTGGCCCATGTTAGTTTCGTATTGTCCGCGGAACCCTCAATGATGCGTACTGAAAGCCCATAGAATTCCGCAATGGATGCATCGTCGGTAAAGTCGGAGCGACCGCTGGTGAATGCTTTTTCATGCGCGTCGAGGATCGGTGCAAAGGGAAAGGCTTGCGGTGTCTGTGCTGAGAAAAGACCAGCGCGCGGAACGGTTGTCTTAACGGTTCCATCACTGGCCGATTGCTTCAGCGTATCGGACACGGCGAGCGTGGGCAGTACACCTTCTTCTGGCGTCAGATTGTCGAATATCCGCGCGAGAAGGTCCTGCTCTATAAAGGGACGCACGCCATCATGAATGAGCACGTATTGCGGGGCGTTTTCGCTAAGCGCCAGTAGCCCAAGCCGGGTCGATTCCTGTCGCGTGGGGCCGCCGGTTACAACGCGTATATTCGAGGAGCGATCAGTAATGGCGTTTTCATAAAGTGTGGCGTCATCTGCATGAATGACCACGACGATCTGGTCAATCTCAGTGCAATGCGCGAAAGCACGCAACGTGCGCGCAAGCACAGCTTCGCCGCCGATCCGCCGATATTGTTTCGGCCCCTCAGTGCTCTGTCCCGCCCGTTCGCCACGCCCCGCGGCTACGATGACTGCTGCTGCCCGTGAAATGTCGATCGCCTTTGCCAAAAGATTCATCTATTCAAACAATCGTCTGCAAGCCGAATAATGCCTTGCGCAAATAATTGCCATACCGCAATGGATTTATCAGCGCAGGCACGCGCTTTTCCTTGCGTTCAATGCATTGAGTGATTAAAGTGTGTGCTAATTGCATCATGCACATCAAATGGGCATTTCTTGGTGACTCTCCTCGAACAACCTCTGAACATACGTGGCGTGGTACTTCAAAACCGCGTTTTTCTCGCGCCCATGTCGGGTGTTTCTGACCTTCCATTCCGGAAACGCGCTGCCGAGGCTGGCGCAGGTATGGTCGTTTCGGAGATGGTTGCGAGCGCAGAACTCTGCAATCGGCATAAAGAAAGCATGCTGCGCCTTTCTGGTGAGGGGTTGGGTACGCATGTCGTGCAGCTCGCAGGGCGTGAAGCACACTGGATGGGCGAAGCGGCCAGGATAGCCGAGGGAGAGGGTGCGGATATCATCGATATCAATATGGGCTGCCCCGCCAAGAAGGTGACGGGCGGCTATTCCGGTTCAGCGCTGATGCGCGATCTCGACCATGCGATGACATTGGTTGAAGCTACGGTAAATGCTGTCAAAGTTCCGGTTACGCTCAAAATGCGTCTCGGTTGGGATGAAAACAGCATCAATGCGCCGGAATTGGCAAAGCGTGCCGAAGATGCGGGCATTGCGATGGTCACGGTCCATGGCCGCACCCGTTGTCAGTTCTATGAGGGCACCGCCGATTGGGACGCTATTCGTGCCGTGCGTGATGTGGTGAAGATTCCATTGGTTGCCAACGGTGATGTGTTATCGCGTGCCGATGCGGAGGAGTTGTTGCGTCGTTCGGGCGCGGACGCTGTTATGGTTGGGCGCGCATCCTATGGACAGCCGTGGTTGGCCGGTGCGATTGCGGGGAGTGATTTTGCGCCGCATTCTCCAGAAGAAGTTCTTTCTTATATTATAAGACATTACGAAGATATGCTCGACCATTATGGCAGCAAGACTGGTATCCGCCATGCAAGAAAGCATCTCGGCTGGTATCTGGATCGCCATGTGGACGAGGCATTCTCGTCGTCAGAACAATCTAAAAAAACTAAGGCTGAAATCATGACGCTCACCGACCCTGAAGCGGTTATCGTGGCGCTCGCCCGCGTATTTTTGCGTGATGCAAATCCTGCAGACGTAATCAGAAAGGTCGCATGATGGTCGGAAGAGCAGAAGCGGGCGGCATCCCGGGCATAATTCTGGATGCGATCAATCAGCCTGTCATCATGGTCAGCACTGACAATCATATCGTTTATGCCAATATGGATGCGGAGCAGTTTTTTCGCTCTGGTTCCTCCATACTGGCGCGCAACCGGCTGGAATCCTTTCTTCCTTTCGGAAGCCCGTTATTGGCTTTGGTTGATCAGGTTCGCACCAGTCAGGTGCCGGTTAACGAATATCGCGTCGATATATCGTCTCCTAAGCTTGGTGCTGAGCGCATCGTTGATCTTTATGTGGCTCCGGTGATCGAGACTCCGGGCGCTGTGGTGATCCTGTTTAAGGAGAAGACCATGGCGGAGAAGATCGATCGCCAGATGACGCATCGTGGCGCTGCGCGTTCGGTTACAGGGCTTGCTTCCATGCTGGCGCATGAGATCAAGAACCCGCTTTCCGGTATTCGCGGCGCAGCACAATTGCTTGAACAGGTGGTAACGGATGAAGATCGTGCACTTGCGCGGCTCATCACCGATGAAACTGATCGTATTGTTAAGCTCGTCGATCGTATGGAAGTGTTTTCCGACGAGCGTCCAATCGAGCGCACTGCAGTCAATATTTATTCGGTGCTCGACCATGTGAAGGCCATAGCACGCAATGGATTTGCGCGGCATATTCGCTTCGTTGAGGAATATGATCCCTCATTGCCGCCTGTCTTTGCCAATCGGGATCAACTGGTTCAGGTGTTTCTTAATCTGGTGAAGAACGCAGCTGAGGCTCTCGGTGACCGCGAAGGGGCTGAGATCACACTTTCAACAGCCTATCGTCCGGGCATTCGCTTGCAGGTTCCTGGCGCGAGTGACCGCGTGGCGTTGCCACTCGAATTCTGCGTGCACGATAATGGTCCGGGCGTTCCCGAAGATATGCTGCCGCATCTGTTTGATCCATTTGTGACCACAAAGACCAATGGTTCTGGCTTGGGACTGGCGCTTGTTGCCAAGATTATCGGTGATCATGGCGGTGTGATTGAGTGCGACAGCCATCCGTCCCGTACAACATTCCGCATACTCATGCCTGCATGGAAGAGTTCTGCCGATAACACGAGTTCAAAGAGCTCAAAGATGTCTGCAAAGACAGGAGATAACGAATGATTGCCGGACGTCCGACAGGTACGATTCTCGTCGCAGATGACGATGCTGCAATCCGTACGGTGCTTAATCAGGCACTGTCTCGTGCAGGCTATGATGTTCGGGTGACGTCCAATGCAACATCGCTCTGGCGCTGGGTAGCCGCTGGTGACGGTGATCTGGTCATCACAGACGTCAACATGCCGGACGAGAATGCCTTTGATCTGCTTCCGCGCATCAAGAAGATGCGCCCTGATCTGCCGATCGTGGTGATGAGCGCGCAGAATACTTTCATGACCGCAATCCGCGCTTCGGAAGCCGGTGCCTATGAATATCTGCCAAAACCTTTCGATTTGACTGAGCTTATCAACATTGTTGGTCGTGCGCTCTCTGAGCCCAAGCATAAGCCAGCAGCCGCGATGCCTGATGAGCAGGCCGAGAACATGCCGCTGGTCGGTCGTTCGCCTGCTATGCAGGAAATCTATCGCGTGCTTGCCCGTATGATGCAGACCGATTTGACCATGATGGTCACAGGTGAGTCGGGTACGGGTAAGGAACTCGTTGCACGAGCGCTTCATGAATATGGTCGCCGCCGCAAAGGGCCGTTTGTCGCAATCAATATGGCTGCGATCCCGCGTGATCTGATCGAGTCCGAATTGTTCGGCCATGAAAAGGGTGCCTTTACTGGCGCACAGAACCGTTCAAGCGGACGTTTTGAACAAGCCAATGGCGGCACGCTGTTTCTTGATGAAATCGGCGATATGCCAATGGAGGCGCAGACGCGCTTGCTGCGTGTGTTGCAGCAGGGCGAATATATGACAGTTGGCGGTCGCACGCCGATCAAAACCGATGTGCGCATCGTGGCTGCAACCAACAAGGATCTGCGTCAGCTCATCGCGCAGGGGCTTTTCCGCGAAGATCTTTATTACCGTCTCAATGTTGTGCCGCTGCGCCTGCCGCCATTGCGCGAGCGTAGTGAGGACGTGCCCGATCTGGTACGTCATTTCTTCAAGCGAGCTGCTGAGGAGGGGTTGCCGGAGAAGCGTATTACTGCTGCCGGGTTCGACATGATGCGTCGCTATCCATGGCCGGGCAACGTGCGCGAGCTGGAAAACCTTGTGCGCCGGTTGGCCGCTCTTTACCCGCAGGACGAAATCTCACCGGAGATCATCGAAGCCGAACTGAAGTCCGAGCTATCAAAGCCTGACGTTCCGGTTTCCACATCTGCCGATATCGAGAATATCACCATTTCGCAGGTGGTAGAGCACAATATGCAGCGTTATTTCGCGTCCTTTGGCTCTGATCTGCCACCGCCGGGTCTCTATCACCGTGTTCTCGCAGAACTGGAATATCCGCTGATCCTTGCTTGCCTAACCGCGACGCGTGGCAATCAGATCAAGGCAGCAGAGATTCTTGGACTGAACCGCAATACGTTGCGCAAGAAGATCAGAGAGCTTGGCGTCAACATTTATCGTGGTGCTAAACAGAGTTAAGCCATCATTACGCGCCGAAATCCGCTTACTCTTTTGAGAAGTCGTAGTTAGATCATCGATCTAACTATTTGTCTGGCGCATTATCCAACGCAAAACCGCTTCGCACTTTTGCTGGAAATGCTTAAAAGCTGTAAACAATCGTTGCATTTTCGCCACAATGCGTTGCATAGATGCAACGCTATTGGGTAACATGGTTAACATGAACACAGCGAATCTGACGACGGATATGGACGGGGAAGAGCGATCATCACGTGCGGGTGAGGGGCGCAGGCTTCTCGCATTGCCCGGTATTATCACCGTTGTTTCGGCGCTGATCACGGCATCGATTTCTTTTGCCATTCTTATTGGTATTACGCCAATCACACCTGATCGCAACGTGACGCTGGCGCTCGTTATCGTCAATGTTGCGCTGATTGTTTTTCTGATCCTGCTGATTTGTCGTGAAGTCTATCGCATTGTGTCGGCGCGCCGGTCAGGAAAGGCTGCTTCCCGGCTGCACGTCCGTATTGTCGCGCTGTTCTCACTGATTGCGGCTATTCCGGCCATCTTGGTGGCAATCGTTGCGTCGGTGACGCTCAATCTTGGGCTTGATCGCTGGTTTGATACCAATACGCGCGACATTGTGAGTTCATCGCAAAGTCTGACGACTGCTTACATTCGTGAAACGGCACTCAATCTGCAAAGCACATCGTTCTCGATGTTGCAGGAACTCGATGCTCAGCGCACGCTTTACAGCCTCGATCGGGGCGGCTTCATCCGCTATATGACGCTCCAGGCCGGTGGTCGTGGGTTGCTTGGCGCATTCCTTGTGCGTGAAGGCGGCGATGTCATTGTCAAAAGTGAAACCGGTGTTGAGACGCGCCTTCCACCTCCTACCGAAGATGCATTGAAAACTGCCGTTGATGGCAAGCCTGTGATCATCCCTCCCGGCAACAGTAATTTCGTCGGTGCGGTTATAAAGATGCGCGAGATTCCGGATCTTTATCTTTACACGGTTCGTGCCGTTGATCAGCAGATTCTGGAAGCCATGCGCCTGATGGAAGCGAACACACAACGCTATCAGGAGATGGATGCCAATCGTATTCCGACCCAGATCGCTTTTGCGTTGCTCTATTTCGGTTTGACGCTGATTCTTCTGTTATCGGCTATATGGACCGGTATTGCGGTTGCTGACCGTCTCGTACGTCCAATTCGCCTGTTGATTGGGGCAGCTGATAATGTGGCGGCGGGTAATCTCGATATTTCCGTGCCTGTTCGTTCATCGGATGGTGACGTGGGGGCGCTTTCGGGAACGTTCAACAACATGGTTGCGGAGCTGAAGAGCCAGCGTAACGAACTTATTTCTGCAAAAGATCAGATCGATGAGCGTCGCCGCTTCTCCGAAGCCGTGCTTTCGGGGGTGACTGCCGGTGTTATTGGCATTGAGTCCGATGGATCCATTTCGATCCTCAATCGCTCTGCCGAACACATGTTCGGGGTGAGCTCACAGGATGCAATTGGCAAAAGCCTTACCAGTATCGCGCCGGAAATTGGACAGGCCTTCGAGGTCGCACGCACTACAGGACGCACTGTGCATCGCGAACAAGTCAGCATGACTCGTGGAGGTGCTGCACGCAACTTCAACGTGCAGGTTACGGTAGAGGACGCGGAATCTGACGATTATTCCTATGTGGTGACGGTCGATGACATTACCGATCTTGTTCAGGCACAGCGTTCTTCCGCATGGGCCGATGTTGCGCGTCGCATTGCACATGAAATCAAGAACCCACTGACCCCGATCCAGCTTTCAGCAGAACGCATTCGCCGTCGTTACGGCAAGGTGATTACGGAAGACCGGGAAGTCTTCGATCAATGCACGGAAACGATCATCCGGCAGGTCGGTGATATTGGTCGCATGGTTGATGAGTTTTCGGCTTTTGCGCGTATGCCGAAGCCGGAAATGCGTGCAATGGACCTGCGAGAAGCGCTTCGTGAAGCATCCTTTCTTATCGAAGTCAGCCGGAATGATATTCATTTCAACCATGAATATGGTTCTGAAAAGCTCATCGGCTCTTTCGATAGCCGATTGCTGGGACAGGCCTTTGGTAATGTCATCAAGAACGCCAGTGAGGCTATTGATGCAGTTTCCAAGGAAGAGCGTGGGGATGGATATATTCTCGTTCGGTCGCAAAAAATCGACGGACAACTCGTGGTCGATGTTATCGACAACGGTAAAGGTTTGCCGGGCGATGACCGTCAGAAACTGCTCGAGCCCTATATGACCACGCGTGAAAAGGGCACGGGACTTGGTCTCGCTATCGTTCGCAAGATTGTTGAAGAACATGGCGGACATTTGGAATTGCATGATGCGCCAGCAGATTTCCACGGAGGACGTGGCGCAATGATACGTATGATCTTTCCTGAGATTTCCACCGGTGTGACCGGTACGGAAGAGGGGAATCACGGAAACAAGATAATTGGACAGGTGAATTGATATGGCAGCCGATATTCTTGTAGTTGATGATGAAGCGGACATTCGGGAACTCGTTGCAGGTATTCTGAGCGACGAAGGCTATGAAACCCGTACTGCTTTTGACGCTGACAGTGCGCTCGCAGCCATCGATGATCGTGTGCCGCGTCTGGTGTTCCTCGATATCTGGTTGCAAGGCAGCCGTCTTGATGGGCTAGCGCTGCTTGACGAGATCAAGAAGCAACATCCGGAGCTGCCTGTTGTTATGATTTCCGGTCACGGCAATATCGAGACAGCAGTGTCCGCGATCCGCCGCGGAGCTTATGATTTCATTGAAAAGCCATTCAAGGCTGACCGCCTCATTCTGGTTGCGGAGCGCGCTCTGGAGACATCCAAGCTCAAGCGTGAAGTTTCCAACCTGCGTAAGCGCAGTGGCGATAATCTGGATTTGATCGGTGCGTCGCTGGCTATCAATCAGCTTCGCCAGACAATCGAGCGCGTAGCGCCGACCAATAGCCGTATTATGATCACTGGTCCTTCCGGTGCCGGCAAGGAGTTGGCCGCGCGTGCCATTCATGCGCAATCAACGCGCGCCAATGGGCCGTTTGTAACGGTCAATGCTGCAACCATTACGCCGGAACGCATGGAAATCGAGCTGTTCGGTACGGAAATGGATGGTGGTGAGCGTAAAGTTGGTGCGCTTGAAGAAGCACATGGGGGTATTCTCTATCTCGATGAAGTTGCCGATATGCCGCGTGAGACGCAGAACAAGATTTTGCGTGTTCTGGTCGATCAGCAGTTTGAGCGGGTGGGTGGAACCAAGCGTGTGAAGGTTGATGTCCGCATCATTTCTTCGACCGCACAGAACCTTGAAGGCATGATTGCTGAGGGTACATTCCGCGAAGACCTTTTCCATCGTCTTTCGGTGGTGCCGGTGCATGTGCCAGCCCTTGCGGCGCGGCGCGAAGATATTCCAGCGCTGGTCGAATATTTCATGACGCAGATTGCCGAACAGGCCGGTATCAAGCCGCGCAAGATCGGTTCCGATGCTATGGCGGTTTTGCAGTCCCATAGTTGGCCGGGCAATATTCGTCAGCTGCGCAATAATGTGGAACGCGTGATGATTCTGGCGCGTGGCGATGATCCGGAAGCGCCAGTAACCGCCGACCTTCTGCCAGCAGAAATTGGTGACACGCTGCCGCGTGCACCCACTGAGTCCGATCAGCATATCATGGCCCTACCTTTGCGCGAGGCGCGTGAGCGTTTCGAGAAGGAATATCTGATTGCACAGATCAACCGCTTCGGTGGCAATATCTCGCGTACTGCTGAATTCGTCGGCATGGAACGCTCGGCTTTGCATCGCAAACTGAAATCTCTCGGCGTATAAGAGAATTACAAGTTTAAAGCAGGCGGGATGATATGCGGGTAATCGTATGCGGAGCAGGGCAGGTTGGCTATGGCATCGCCGAGCGGCTTGCTGCTGAAGAAAATGACGTCTCCGTCATCGATACGTCTGCACGACATATCGAGATCGTCCGCGATACGCTGGATGTACGCGGCTTTGTTGGTCATGGGTCTCAACCCGATGTGCTGGCTGCTGCTGGTGCCAACGAAGCTGATATGATTATCGCAGTCACCCTATCTGACGAAGTCAATATGGTGGCGTGTCAGGTGGCGCATTCAGTTTTCAACGTGCCGACCAAGATCGCACGCATTCGCGCGCAGTCTTACCTCAAGGCCGAGTATCAGGACCTGTTCCTGCGCGAAAACTTGCCCATCGACGTTATTATTTCACCGGAGCTTGAAGTCGGTGAAGTCGTCTTGCGGCGTATCGCCTTGCAGGGGGCTACTGATGTTCTGCGATTTGCCGATGATAAAATCATCGGTCTTGCAATCGAATGCCTTGATGAATGTCCGGTTATTAATACGCCGCTGAAACAATTGTCAGACCTGTTTCCCGATCTCGCGGCAACGGTCGTTGGCGTTGTTCGCAATGGCAGCCTTTTTATTCCGCGTTCGACGGATCAGCTTCATGCCGGCGATCTCGCCTATGTGGTGACAACCCGCGAACAGGTTCGCAGAACGCTTTCATTGTTCGGGCATGAAAAGCCGGAAGCACATCGTATTGTCATTGCTGGCGGCGGAAATATCGGACTTTATGTTGCCAAAGCGATTGAAGAACGCAAATGGCAAACACGGATCAAGATGATCGAAAGCGAGCACGACCGCGCTTTTGCGATTGCTGATCAGCTTAACAGAACAATGGTTCTGCATGGCAGCGCGCTTGATCAGGCGCTTTTGCAAGAAGCAGATATCGAAGATGCTGATCTTTTTGTGGCACTGACCAATCAGGATCAGGTCAACATTCTATCGAGCATCATGGCGAAGCGTCTTGGCTGCAAGGCTAACATGGCGCTGATCAATACCGTCGCTTATCAGGATTTCACCCACATGGTGGGTATCGATGCATACATTAATCCGAAGGCAGTGACTGTATCGAAGATATTACAGCATGTTCGGCGTGGCCGTATCCGGGCGGTTTATAGTGTCTATCGCGATATGGCTGAAATTATTGAGGCTGAAGCGCTTGAGACCTCCTCATTGGTTGGAGCACCTTTGCGCGACCTCGACCTGCCGGAAGGTTTGCGAATCGGTGCGATTTATCGCGACGGGCAAGTTATCCAGCCAAACGGTAATGTAAGGATCAAACCGCGGGATCGTGTTGTGATTTTTGCAACTGCGGATGCGATCAAACATGTGGAACAGATGTTCCGCGTCAGCCTTGAGTTTTTCTGATCACCCGGCTTTGATTAAAATAGGGCAGTACTTTCATCGGGGCTTATATGGATATCTGCACTTTTTGGTACGGACCGCGTCTGCGTGAAGTTGATCAAATCTGTCTGGCCTCGATGGTCATGACGGGTCAACGCGTGAAATTGTTTTCTTACGCGCCAATAGAAAACGTGCCACAGGGAGTAGAACTGTGTGACGCCAGCGAGATATTGCCCGAACAGGTCTTTAAACGGCTGGATCCGGGATATCCAAACTTTCGCAGCAGGACGACCATCGTTCAGTTCAGCGATATTTTCCGTATAATGCTGATGAAGCACAAGCAGGGCGTCTGGCTTGATACAGATGTCTATCTGCTCAAACAATTTCATCCTGATCCGTTAAAGCCGTATCTCGCACGTGAGAATCGTTTCCGAGTGGGAGTTTCAGCGCTTTATCTGCCGCACGACCATCCTATCATCCGCGAATTTGAAGCTTATGTTGCTGCGAGCTATCCATTGCCTCGCTGGCTTGGCCTGAGACGCGGTAAGCTGCGTCCGCTTTATTATCGAATGACTGGCAAAGACATTACACCAGCCGCCATCGGGATCACGATCTTCGGCAATGATGGTATTTCGCGTTTGGCCCGCAAGTACGGCATATTCAAAAATGCGGCACCGCAGGAGAATTTCTACTACTGGGTCGGGAGGGAAGCTACACGCATTTATGACCCTGCTTATGGCCTGGAACCAACGAAGCATCCGGACTTTATCGGATTTCATATCCATAAGAAGCACAAGGAAGTGGTTTTTCTTAAGCCCGGTAGCTTTTATATGTGGGCGATTGAGCGTGTTAAACCACTACTCGATGGACCATTCCAAGATGTCGTTGAGACAATGTAACAAATTGGCCTAAGGCTTTTTCCTCTCAGCTCCTTGAAAAGAATGCCAGATTTGTGGGGCCTGAAAGATTTGCCTGCATGCATTTGAAATTGCCGGTTGCGCAAAGATTCCCATCCTGTTAACCGAAGCTAAAGAGCGAAGCAGTTGTCTTTCCACAGCAATTGCGATCAGTGACCGGTTTTGCGCAATCCGGGAGCTTGATTTATGTGTGTGCGCGTGCTCGTCTGGCATTTGGCGAGCTGACTGCTGATCGATTAAAGGAATAAAAACAATGGCTGAACGATCGCAAAATCTTCAAGACCTTTTTCTCAATTCTGTACGCAAGCAGAAAATTTCACTGACCATCTTCCTTATTAATGGCGTGAAACTCACGGGTATCGTGACGTCCTTTGACAATTTCTGCGTATTGCTGCGTCGCGATGGCCATTCGCAGCTTGTATATAAGCATGCAATTTCGACCATCATGCCAAGTCAGCCTGTGCAGATGTTCGAGGGTGAGGAAGTCTGACGCTTACCAGTTATTGGCCAGCTTAACTGGCCAGTTTTTGCTGGAGCGTGGTGATTTCGCAAAGCTGTCACTCCGCTCCAGTTTTTTCGATTCCAATCTCGCCAGATCTGGTGTTCGGATTGTAATTTGATTAGCCGGGGCGTCGTCTGCATAATTTCTTAAATCGGGATCGATTTAAGATTGAATTATTCAGTAAACTTAAACTGTTAGAGCGACCTTTGTGCGCCCGTTGGGACGCACGGTGCTCTAATGTTTGAAACCGCTTGTGCGGAGACCTATCTGCATGGGTAGTTCGTTTCCGTATCCCGGAGTAAATCTATTTGTCGAAATTCAAGGATAAGAACATATCGCCTGCCGATGAAAACAAGGGATTTGGCCTGTCTGAGCCAGAACCCACCAGAGCAGCGGTTATCGTTCCTATATTGCCAGAACGGCACAATACAAGCACTGCAAGTGAAGAAGGTGAAAGACCCCAGTTCCAGCGCTCTAACGAAGCGCGGCTGGAGGAAGCTGTCGGTCTTGCGCGTGCGATCAATCTCGAAATTGCTCATGCCGAAAATGTAGTGGTGAACACGCCACGCCCCGCAACCCTGCTGGGGACAGGTAAGGTAGAGACGATTGCTGAAATTCTTGAAGACAAGTCAATCGGGCTTGTCATCGTAGATCATTCACTGACACCGGTGCAGCAACGCAATCTGGAGAAGGAATGGAACGTCAAGGTTATCGACCGCACGGGCCTCATTCTGGAGATTTTCGGCGAGAGAGCGCGCACCAAGGAAGGTGCGCTGCAGGTTGAACTTGCACATCTGAACTATCAGAAGGGGCGTCTTGTCAGAAGCTGGACCCACCTTGAGCGTCAGCGCGGTGGTGGCGGGTTCCTTGGCGGTCCGGGTGAAACACAGATCGAAGCCGACAGACGTATGCTTCAAGACAAGATTTTGAAGATCAAGCGTGAGCTGGAAACAGTTGTTCGCACGCGTACGCTGCATCGCCAGAAGCGCCGTAAGGTGCCACATCCCGTTGTTGCGCTCGTCGGTTATACAAATGCGGGCAAATCGACACTGTTCAACCGCATGACCGGCGCTGATGTTCTGGCTGAGGACATGCTGTTTGCTACGCTGGACCCGACGCTTCGCCGTATCCGTCTTCCGCATGGCGAAACGGTTATCCTGTCCGATACCGTGGGCTTTATTTCGAACCTTCCTCACCATCTGGTAGCGGCGTTTCGCGCGACGCTTGAAGAGGTCGTCGAGGCTGACCTGATTTTGCATGTGCGCGATATTTCCGATCCGGATAATGCTGCACAGGCAGAGGATGTAGAGAGCATTCTTGCAGGTCTTGGCGTCGAACCTCATGACCACAAACGCGTGATCCAGATATGGAACAAGATCGACAATCTGGATGAAGCGGGGCGCGAGGCAGCATCTCGTCTTGCTGCTGCAGGCAGTGACGAAGGCCGTCCGATTCCGCTTTCAGCCTGGACAGGTGAAGGCGTTGACAGGTTGCTTTCGCTTATCGAGACCCGCATTGCAGGGGCGCTCGGTTCGGTAGACGTCGTATTGTCTCCGTTTGAGATGCAAATCCTTGACTGGATTTACCAGCACGGCAGTGACGTAAAGCGAGAAGATCTGGAGGATGGGTCGGTTCGTATCCGCGCCCGCCTGACTGAAACATCGCGTAAAATGCTGGATGAGAAACGTGGCATTAAGCCTGTCATTGATGATTCCGACTGGGATTGATCGGCATCTTGCGGAACAGGGCTGCAAAGCCCTATGTATGGAACATCCAAACGATTCATATTCGTCATAAATATGCAGAGGCCCATTATGAGAGATCCCATTGAAACCGTCATGAACCTCGTGCCGATGGTGGTCGAGCAGACCAACCGTGGTGAGCGGGCCTATGATATCTTCTCGCGCTTGCTGAAAGAACGCATCATCTTCGTCAACGGTCCTGTCGAAGACGGCATGTCCATGCTGATTTGCGCGCAGCTTCTCTTTCTTGAATCGGAAAACCCGAAGAAAGAGATCAACATGTACATCAATTCGCCCGGTGGCGTTGTGACCTCCGGTATGGCGATCTATGACACGATGCAGTTCATTAAGCCGCCCGTTTCCACGCTTTGCATGGGGCAGGCTGCGTCGATGGGCTCTCTGCTGCTGACCGCCGGTGCAACCGGCCAGCGTTTTGCGCTGCCAAATGCACGCATCATGGTGCATCAGCCATCAGGTGGTTTCCAGGGACAGGCGTCGGATATCGAACGTCATGCGCAGGACATCATCAAGATGAAGCGCCGCCTCAACGAGATTTACGTTAAGCACACTGGCCGTGATTACGAGACGATTGAGCGCACACTTGATCGTGATCATTTCATGACGGCGCAGGAAGCTCTTGAATTCGGTTTGATCGATAAGGTGATCGAATCACGCGAAACTGGTGCTGAAGAATCGAAGTAAACAGAGGCCGGTTTACCCGGTTTGCTGGATTTTTAGCGTCCGTTGCCACAAAAGCGGCTTATTTCTTGGTCGTACGTGAAGGTTAACGCATCGCGTTAAGCATCTGTTGGGGTTCCGGGCGCTAAAATTGTTCAGATTATGCGGAATCTCGTCGGGGAACCTGATTTTTCAATTGTTCCCCGCTTTAGGTTCTGCAAAAGTCACCACTTAGGGCTTCTTCGGTCGGGAAGCCTGCGGTGACTGGAATCCCGAGACTAGAAGCAGCGCGTTGAAGCTGCTGATGGACCGTCAAGGAAGTGTGTTTTGCTTCCCCAAATGGATCCGAACCGGAAAAAACGATCGGAATGAACACGCGATGAGGTTGTTGTTCATTTCGGTTTATTGAAAGGAAACTGCAATGAGCAAAGTCAGCAACAGCGGCGGCGATTCAAAGAATACGCTTTATTGCTCGTTCTGTGGCAAAAGCCAGCATGAAGTGCGTAAGCTGATTGCAGGCCCGACCGTATTTATCTGCGACGAGTGCGTCGAACTTTGCATGGATATCATCCGCGAGGAAAACAAAACCTCGATGGTGAAGTCGCGCGAAGGTGTGCCTACGCCGCAGGAAATTATGGACGTTCTTGACGATTATGTTATTGGCCAGAAGGGCGCTAAGCGCGTTCTCGCTGTTGCCGTGCACAATCACTACAAGCGTCTCGCGCATCAGACGAAGAGCAGCGACATCGAACTGGCAAAGTCCAACATTCTGTTGGTCGGCCCGACGGGCTGCGGCAAGACCTATCTTGCTCAGACGCTCGCTCGTATCATCGATGTTCCATTCACCATGGCTGATGCTACGACGCTGACAGAAGCAGGCTATGTCGGTGAAGACGTCGAAAATATTATTCTGAAGCTGCTTCAGTCGGCTGATTACAACGTTGAACGTGCGCAGCGCGGCATCGTCTATATCGATGAAGTCGACAAGATCAGCCGCAAATCGGACAATCCATCGATTACCCGTGACGTATCGGGCGAAGGCGTTCAGCAGGCGCTTCTGAAGATCATGGAAGGTACTGTCGCTTCCGTGCCGCCGCAGGGTGGTCGCAAGCATCCGCAGCAGGAGTTCCTGCAGGTGGATACGACAAACATTCTGTTCATCTGTGGTGGTGCTTTTGCCGGTCTCGACAAGATCATCTCTGCTCGCGGTGAAAAGACGTCGATTGGCTTCAGTGCAACCGTCAAGTCGGTAGATGATCGTCGTATCGGCGATGTCTTCAAGGAACTCGAGCCTGAAGATCTTCTGAAGTTCGGTCTTATTCCGGAATTCGTTGGTCGTCTGCCAGTGATTGCAACACTCGAAGATCTCGATGTTGACGCATTGGTGCAGATCCTGACTGAGCCCAAGAATGCGCTCGTGAAGCAGTATCAGCGTCTGTTCGACATGGAAAATGTCGAGCTGAGCTTCCACGACGATGCCCTGCGGGCGATTGCCAATAAGGCCGTGGAACGCAAGACGGGTGCACGTGGTTTGCGCTCGATCATGGAAAAGATCCTGCTCGATACGATGTTCGAGCTTCCGACGCTGGAAGGCGTGCAGGAAGTGGTCATTTCTGGCGATGTTGTGGATGGTAGTGCACGTCCACTGTATATCTACGCCGAGCGTCAGGACGAAAAAGGCAACGCGTCAGCCTGACGATTGCCGGATTTTCTGAGATAAGGCCGCGAAAGCGGCCTTTTTCTTGTCTATGTGTTGGCGCAGGCTGGATACATCGCGCAGTTGTTATTGTACAAATTCCTGTGACGGCGCAGGATAGATGACGATTCTATGAATGCTGCTCTGAAAGCAGCTTGAATTTAGGAGTTCGACACTCCAATTATGGACCGACGCACTGGTTGTGGACTGCCTCATAATGAAAGGGGACACAACCTGTGGCAATCGGGTCGAATGACCTGAGAAAGGACTGAATAATGACGGGTATTGAACAGAAGACGCCTTTGGGTGGTTCTGCTGCGGGCGGCGAAGACGGGCTGTATGCCGTTCTGCCGTTGCGTGACATTGTAGTCTTCCCCCATATGATCGTCCCGCTGTTTGTCGGACGCGAAAAGTCGATCAAAGCACTTGAAGAAGTGATGGGTGTCGACAAGCAGATTCTGCTCGCAACGCAGAAGAATGCGGCTGACGACGATCCGGCACCGGATGCAATCTATGAAATCGGCACGATTGCCAATGTGCTGCAGCTTCTCAAGCTGCCAGATGGGACCGTCAAGGTTCTCGTCGAAGGCACTGCACGCGCCAAGGTTTCCAAGTTTACTGATCGTGAAGATTATCACGAAGCCTATGCCGCAGCTCTTCCAGAGCCTGAAGAAGATGCCGTTGAAGTTGAGGCATTGTCTCGTTCGGTGGTCTCGGACTTTGAAAACTACGTCAAGCTGAACAAGAAGATTTCGCCGGAAGTGGTTGGCGCTGCCAGCCAGATTGACGACTATTCCAAGCTTGCGGATACGGTGGCTTCGCATCTCGCGATCAAAATTCCTGAAAAGCAGGAAATGCTGTCGATTCTCTCGGTGCGTGAGCGTCTTGAGAAGGCGCTTTCGTTCATGGAAGCCGAGATTTCGGTTCTTCAGGTTGAGAAGCGCATCCGTGGCCGCGTCAAGCGTCAGATGGAAAAGACACAGCGCGAATATTACCTTAACGAGCAGATGAAGGCGATCCAGAAGGAGCTTGGTGATGGCGAGGATGGTCGCGATGAAGCGGCTGAGCTCGAAGAACGCATCAACAAGACCAAGCTTTCCAAAGAAGCCCGCGAAAAGGCCCAGGCTGAGCTGAAGAAGCTGCGCAGCATGAGCCCGATGTCTGCCGAAGCAACGGTCGTCCGCAACTATCTCGACTGGCTGCTGTCCATTCCGTGGGGCAAGAAGTCGAAGATCAAGCAGGACCTGAACTTTGCCGAAGGCGTACTCGGTGACGATCACTTTGGTCTTGAAAAGGTTAAGGAGCGCATTGTCGAGTATCTCGCAGTGCAGGCTCGTTCGACCAAGATCAAGGGTCCGATTCTTTGCCTCGTTGGACCTCCCGGTGTTGGTAAGACCTCGCTTGCACGTTCGATTGCCAAGGCTACCGGCCGTGAATATGTCCGTATGTCGCTTGGCGGCGTGCGTGACGAGGCTGAAATTCGTGGTCACCGCCGCACATATATCGGTTCGATGCCTGGTAAGGTCATCCAGTCGATGAAGAAGGCGAAGAAGTCCAATCCGCTCTTCCTGCTCGATGAAATCGACAAGATGGGCCAGGACTTCCGCGGCGATCCGTCATCGGCAATGCTCGAGGTGCTGGACCCGGAACAGAACTCGACCTTCATGGATCATTACCTTGAGGTTGAATATGATCTGTCGAACGTCATGTTCGTGACGACTGCCAATACGCTGAACATTCCTGGTCCACTTCTGGACCGTATGGAAGTCATCCGTATTGCCGGTTACACCGAAGATGAAAAGCTCGAGATTGCCAAGCGGCACCTGCTGCCAAAGGCGATCAAGGATCATGCTCTGCAGCCGAAGGAGTTTTCGGTCACGGACGATGCGCTGCGCAATGTTATCCGCCTTTACACACGTGAAGCCGGTGTGCGTAGCCTTGAACGTGAAATGATGACTCTGGCCCGTAAGGCCGTGACCGAGATTCTGAAGTCGAAGAAGAAGTCGGTGAAAATCACTGATAAGAATCTCTCCGATTATCTCGGCGTTGAGCGCTTCCGTTACGGTCAGATCGATGGTGAAGATCAGGTCGGCGTTGTCACAGGTCTCGCCTGGACTGAAGTTGGCGGCGAGCTGTTGACCATTGAAGGTGTCATGATGCCGGGCAAGGGGCGCATGACCGTCACGGGTAACCTCCGCGATGTGATGAAGGAATCGATCTCTGCGGCGGCATCTTATGTTCGTTCGCGTGCGGTTGATTTCGGAATTGAGCCTCCGCTGTTCGACAAACGCGATATCCACGTGCACGTACCGGAAGGTGCGACGCCAAAGGATGGTCCGTCGGCAGGTATCGCTATGGTTACTGCAATCGTCTCTGTTTTAACCGGCATTCCGGTTCGCAAGGACATCGCAATGACGGGTGAAGTTACCCTTCGTGGCCGTGTGCTGCCAATCGGTGGTCTCAAGGAAAAGCTGCTTGCCGCATTGCGTGGCGGCATCAAGAAAGTTCTGATCCCGGAAGAAAACGCCAAAGATCTGGCGGAGATTCCGGATAATGTGAAGAATAATCTTGAGATCGTTCCTGTGTCGCGTGTCGGTGAGGTTCTTGAGCATGCGCTGCTCCGCAAGCCAGAACCAATCGAATGGACAGAGCCTGCGACTCCTGTTGCAGCCGCTCCAGCGGACGATGAAGCAGGCGTTTCGACAGCTCATTGATCGTTGCTAGTGGCTAATAAGATAACAATGCCGGGCAAAATGCCCGGCATTTCTGTGTTTAACCCCGGTTTTCCGGGGTTTTTTCATGTTGACAGGCTTGGTTTGTCAACCGATTTGAATAAACTGCACGCAATCCGGTCGCGTTATTCGTTCCGGTAGATAAAGAAAGGAAATGCCTATGAACAAGAACGAATTGGTCGCCGCTGTAGCGGAAAAGGGCGGTTTGACAAAGGCCGACGCAGGAACTGCTGTTGACGCTGTACTCGCAGCTGTCACCGGTGCACTCAAGGCTGGTGAAGAAGTTCGCCTGCCAGGTTTCGGCGTTTTCTCCGTTTCGCATCGCGCAGCATCGACTGGCCGTAACCCGTCGACTGGCATGGAAGTTGCCATTCCGGCCCGTAACGTGCCGAAGTTCTCGGCTGGCAAGGGCCTGAAGGACGCCGTTAACGGCTAATCCTATAAACTGACGCGATATGATCGCGAGCAGTTTTGCGAGAAGGCCCGGTTTGACCGGGCTTTTTTCATTTCAACGGTCTATGGTTTTGATTGGGGGAGGTTTCGCGATGCGCTTTCGTAAAATGAGTATGGCACTCCCGGCTATTGGCTTTGCAGGCTTGCTTTTCGGTATGCAACCGGCGCTGGCGGAAACCTGCGACGATCAGGTCTTTCAGGACACAAAATTCATAATCTGCACAGTGAAGGCCAAAGAAAATCTACGTCTCTTCTGGAAGGGCTCTGATGGCGAGCCATATCGCAATTTCTCGAAGGTGGCAGACGCTGTAACGCAAGACGGCAAGACGTTATCATTTGCCTTGAATGCGGGAATGTATCAGGTCGATTTTACGCCTATGGGACTATATGTCGAGAATGGGCAGGAGTTGGTTGCGGCCGACACCAAAGCGCCCACGCGTTCCTCCGGCCCGGTTCCAAACTTTTACAAAAAACCCAATGGCATTTTCTATTTCGGGGATGACAGCGCCGGTATTGTTTCGACCGACAGGTTTTTGAAGCGCAAACCGCAGGCGCATTTTGCCACGCAATCCGGACCGATGCTGGTCATTCAGAACAAGCTCAATCCGATTCTGATCAAGGGATCGACTGACCGGACCCGCAGAAGCGGGGTTGGTGTCTGCGCGGATCAATCCATCCGCTTTGCCATCAGCGAAGATGCGGTGAATTTCTACGATTTCGCCATGTTATTTCGAGACGGGCTCAAATGCCCGAATGCGTTGTTTCTCGATGGCGGCGGCGGTGCCGGGATCTACAGCCCTGCCATGGGAAGAAACGATATCTCATGGCATGGTGGATATGGCCCGGTTGTCGGCTTTATCGAGTAATAAAAAAAGCCGGGTGTGAAACCCGGCTTTTTATGCTCATTCAGCAGCTTCAGCTTTGCGCCTAGGACGGCGTTCAAGCAGATCCTTGAGGAACTGGCCTGTGTAAGAGCGTTTCTCCTTCACGATGTCCTCCGGGCGGCCCACAGCGACGATCTCACCACCACCGTCGCCACCCTCTGGACCGAGATCGATCACCCAGTCAGCAGTCTTGATGACTTCAAGATTGTGCTCGATGACGACGACCGTGTTGCCCTGTTCGACCAGCTCATGCAGCACTTCGAGAAGCTTTGCCACGTCGTGGAAGTGCAGGCCGGTGGTTGGCTCATCAAGAATGTAGAGTGTGCGTCCGGTTGCGCGGCGCGACAGTTCCTTGGCAAGTTTCACACGCTGTGCTTCACCGCCGGAAAGTGTCGTTGCCTGTTGACCAACTTTGATATAGCCGAGGCCAACCTTGACGAGTGTTTCAAGCTTGTCCCGAACCGCCGGAACAGCGGTGAAGAACTCAGCGCCTTCTTCAACCGTCATGTCGAGCACGTCGGCAATTGATTTGCCTTTGAAGTGCACTTCAAGCGTTTCACGATTGTAGCGCTTGCCGTGGCAGACGTCACAAGTGACGTAGACGTCGGGCAGGAAGTGCATTTCGATCTTGATGACACCATCGCCCTGACAGGCTTCGCAGCGCCCACCCTTTACGTTGAATGAGAAGCGGCCTGGCTGATAGCCGCGTGCCTTTGCTTCTGGCAAGCCAGCGAACCAGTCGCGGATCGGCGTGAATGCGCCCGTATAGGTGGCAGGATTGGAACGCGGTGTGCGGCCAATCGGTGACTGGTCGATATCGATGACCTTGTCGAGGAACTCCAGTCCTTCAATACGGTCATGTTCTGCTGGATGCTCGCGCGAGCCCATGATGCGGCGCGATGCAGCCTTGAACAGGGTTTCGATCAGGAAGGTGGACTTACCGCCGCCTGAAACGCCTGTGACCGCGGTAAATGTTCCCAGTGGAATATCTGCGGAGACATTTTTCAGGTTATTGCCGCGCGCACCGACGACCTTGATGCGCTTTGCCTTGGAGATTTCGCGGCGTTCCGCCGGAACGGCTACTTCCAGCACGCCCGACAAATATTTGCCAGTAAGCGAGTCGGCATTGGACATGACATCATCGGGCGAACCCTGCGCGATGATCTTGCCACCATGAACACCGGCAGCTGGACCGATATCAACCACATAGTCAGCCGTCAGGATGGCATCTTCGTCATGCTCAACGACGATAACCGTATTACCGAGATCGCGCAGATGGCGCAGCGTGTCGAGAAGACGGGCATTGTCGCGTTGATGCAGGCCGATAGACGGCTCATCAAGAACATAAAGCACACCCGTAAGGCCAGAACCGATTTGCGAAGCCAAGCGGATGCGCTGGCTTTCACCGCCCGATAGCGTACCGGAGTTACGCGCCAACGTCAGATAATCTAGGCCGACGTCGTTGAGGAATTCCAGACGTTCGCGGATTTCCTTGAGGATGCGCGCCGCAATTTCACGCTGCTTATCGTTGAAGCTGCCGTCTACATCGCGGAACCATGCGTCAGCATTGCGGATCGACATGCTGGTGATTTCACCAATATGCTTCATGCCGATCTTTACGGCTAAGGATTCTGGCTTCAAACGATATCCGCTACAGGCCGGGCAGGGCGTCGAGGACATGAAACGTTCGATTTCCTCACGCGACCAGGCAGAATCGGTTTCTTTCCAGCGGCGTTCCAGATTGGGAATGACGCCTTCAAAAGCCTTCGTAGTCTGATAGGAGCGCAAACCATCATCATAGTTGAAGGTGATTTCGCGTCCCTTCGTGCCATGAAGTATCGCGTCCTGCGCTTCATCTGGCAGGTCCGCCCAACGAGCGCTGACCTTGAACCCATAGGCTTTGCCAAGTGCTTCAAGTGTCTGATTGTAATAAGGCGATGAAGAGCGCGCCCACGGTGCAACTGCGCCATCTTTCAGAGGTACGGACTCATCGGGAATGATCAGGTTCGGATCAATCGCCTGTTGTGTGCCAAGGCCATCACAGGTGGCGCAGGCACCAAAGGGATTGTTGAACGAGAAAAGGCGCGGTTCGATTTCAGGAATCGTGAAGCCTGAGACCGGGCAGGCAAATTTTTCTGAAAACATAACGCGTTCATGCGTTTCATTTGCAGATTTGTTCGCACCACCACCTGCTGATGTATCTTCAGCCAGTAGCGGCTTGTCTGCAAATTCCGCTATGGCGAGACCTTCTGCCAGTTTGAGGCAGGTTTCAAGACTATCGGCAAGGCGGGTCGAAAGATCAGACCGCACCACGACACGGTCCACGACCACATCGATATCGTGCTTGTACTTCTTGTCGAGCGCTGGAACGTCAGCGATTTCGTAAAAAGTGCCATCGACCTTGACGCGCTGGAAGCCCTTCTTCTGAAGTTCTGCCAGTTCCTTTTTATATTCGCCCTTACGGCCACGCACGATGGGGGCCAGAATATAAAGACGGGTGCCTTCCTCCAGCATCAGGATGCGGTCAACCATCTGGCTGACTGTCTGGCTTTCAATAGGCAAGCCAGTCGCCGGGGAATAAGGAATGCCCACGCGCGCAAACAGAAGGCGCATATAGTCGTAGATTTCGGTGACAGTGCCGACGGTCGAACGCGGATTGCGGCTCGTGGTCTTCTGTTCGATGGAAATGGCAGGAGACAGACCGTCGATCTGGTCCACATCCGGCTTTTGCATCATTTCGAGGAACTGGCGCGCATAGGCCGAAAGGCTTTCGACATAACGCCGCTGACCTTCCGCATAGATCGTATCGAAAGCGAGTGAGGATTTTCCTGAACCCGAAAGGCCTGTCATCACGATCAGCTTGTCGCGCGGCAGATCAAGATCGACATTTTTCAGATTGTGTTCACGCGCGCCACGTATGGAAATGAATTTCTGATCGCTCATTCCGCGTCCTGCCTGTTTCGTCATGTCATGGAGTCTTCAGGCGCCGATGAAACTTACGTCGCGCCGCTCCACAATATGGGGATGAACCCCTCCAAGGAGAAGGGGGGCTGCTCAATCGCTATTGGCACATTTAGCACCAGAACAAAGATCGAACAACCAGCCTTCTGATAGGCGATACGAAATGTGAACGCAAGAGCGTTGACTGTCACTCCTGACAGGAGCACACTACCCATACTCACTGGTTGCGGAGAGATATCGGAAAGGGATGAAACGATATCGGCAAGAGGTCCCGCCAGTTGAGCCAACGAACCGGGAGGTAAAGGAGCATGAGTCCACCTGACGACGTTGCATAGCTTTCACATTGATGGAAGCACAATTGCTTGCAGTCATAATTGCTTCATTTGCAAGGAATGACGCTTTTTTGATTGAAACGAGTGATTGCAGAAAATTTAAAAAATGCGCGGCGATCTGGTCTCATATTTCAGATTTCCGATTAGATTTATCGGCGAAGTACTGTCGATATAAGAGCTATGCTCAACCCCAAGCCCTGCGCGCCAAAGAAACAGTGAGCGGCAGGGCTTTTCCTTGGATGGTCATTTGATGGCTTTTCATTTAAGGCCTCCAACATGTGAAAAATGCATGGAAAGTGATGTATGTACTTGTAATTTGAACAAAACAAGAACATAACTTCTGTGGACATTGGTTGAATTCGCGGCGCTGGGATGAGCGCAGCGGTGGCTGCTGCTGTAAGGTGGTAGCTGAATTTCAGGTCAGTACATTCAGGTGATTGGCCATTCTTTAGGAGCAGGCACCGTTTGGCAGGGCAAGAGCCCGCTCAACAAGTGTATGCGAGAGATCCGGAGTAAGTTTTCGATGGCTGGTAGCGTCAATAAAGTCATTCTGGTCGGCAATCTTGGTGCTGATCCAGAAATCCGTCGCCTCAATTCTGGTGATCAGATTGCTAATCTGCGCATCGCAACCTCGGAAAGCTGGCGCGACCGTCAGAGCGGCGAGCGCAAGGATCGCACCGAGTGGCACAGCGTTGTCATCTTCAATGAGAACCTCGCCAAAGTGGCTGAGCAGTATCTGAAGAAGGGTTCCAAGGTTTATATCGAAGGTGCGCTCCAGACACGTAAGTGGCAGGATCAAAACGGTAATGATCGTTACAGCACCGAAATCGTGCTGCAGAAGTTCCGTGGTGAATTGCAGATGCTCGACAGTCGTGGTGAAGGCGGCGGTGAAGGTCGTTCGTTCGGCGGTGGCGGTGGTAATCGCAACCAGATGTCTGATTATTCCGGTGGCGGCGGTGATTTCGGCTCGTCTGGTCCATCCAATCAGGGTGGCAACAGCGGTGGTTTCTCGCGCGATCTGGACGACGAAATTCCGTTCTGAGAACGGACATAATCCAGTTTATAAGTGAAATATGATAAGGCGCTGTTTTACAGCGCCTTTTCTTTTGGATTATACTTCCAATTCTCTAGGAAACATGATGTCCGATTCCGAGTTCGTCAGTGTGACTTTTCCTCAGATTTAACCTGCTCGCCGTCTTCTTTGGTGAATGAAGCAACGGGGTTTTCCAGAAGCGGCAGAACCAGTTCGGAAGGACGGCAAAGCCTGGTGCCGAGCGGTGTTTCAACAATAGGCCTGTTGATCAGGATCGGATGGGCCATCATGAAGTCGATCAGCTCGGCATCGGTCCATTTCGGATCGGACAGGCCGAGTTCTGCATAGGGTGTGCCTTTTTC
Organism: Brucella pituitosa; assembly: GCF_965577835.1. Taxonomy (NCBI): domain Bacteria; kingdom Pseudomonadati; phylum Pseudomonadota; class Alphaproteobacteria; order Hyphomicrobiales; family Brucellaceae; genus Brucella; species Brucella pituitosa. The sequence continues at coordinate 269,219 of NZ_OZ264092.1, read as the reverse complement.
GCGCAGCAGTTCGCGCGGTGTCAGGTTCATTGCTGCAAGCAGGCCAACCAGACGTTCCGGCGTGGGCGGATTCTGCACATATTCGACGATGACGGGCTCTTCGCCACTCGCACGGATCATCGCCAGCGTATTGCGCGAGGTACCGCATTTCGGGTTGTGAAAAATGGTCACGGTCATCGGTGATTTCCTGTCTGTGTGGCGGGCTTTTGATCAGTGCCGCGTTCATAGCGCTTTGAGAGCGGTTTAGCGCTAACAAGATTCAGTTCATGTCATTCATCTGCGGGGCGCCAGGATAAGTGTCGATAGAAAATTCCATGCTGTCAGCAGAAAACCGTGTCAGCGAATACTGGATAGGCACCCCGTCGGTATTCACATTGATTGCCTTAGCTGTCAGCACAATTGCGCCGGGCGAAAGTTTTAAATGTTTCAGATCATCCGAATCCGCATGACGGGCAGATATAATTGTCGATTTACGGAAGTAATCGGCAATGCCTGCTTTTCGAAAAGCCACGGTGATTGAACCACTTTCCTCATAATCCTTGGCGATTTCCGGGAATTGTTCGGCTCTGATCCAGAGTGTTGCGCGCGATACGGGGCGTCCGTCTGCGCTGTGTAAGGTCTCCAGCCGCATGACAGGTGAGCCGGGTTCGATCTCAAGAGCCTCGGCTATATCCGGAGAGGCGGGTGCTGTGCCGGAAGCGAGCAGCGTGCCCTTCATGTCGCGTACCTGCGAAGCCAGCGATTGCGAAATGCGGGTGCGGCGTCCGATCTGGTAGGTGAGACGCTTCGCATTGGCAACGAAGGTGCCGCGCCCTTGCTCGGCACGCAGCACACCTTCCTGTGTCAGCGCGGCAATGGCGCTGCGGACTGTGTGGCGATTGACACCAAACCGATCAGCCAATTCCATCTCGGCGGGCATGCGGGCGCCTGACTGAAGTTTCCCGGCCATGATATCGCCGCGTATCTCATCGGCAATTTGCCGCCAGATGGCTACGCCGCTGTTTCGTTCAATTCGTTTTGTCTTTGCCATGCTTTGTCATCGTCCTGTCATTGGCAGGGTATAAGAATGGTGTTATTGTATAGTTGTCTAGATAAATAGACAACTGAAGCGATAAAGTCAACAAGATTAGGGTAGGGCGGATAAGCTCATGCAGACGACGCGGCATAGCACGGGTGAAAGTGGAGCGAGCTTCACGACTGGAAACAGAACGGCGCCAGATGCGACGCAGATTGCACGTCAGGCCAGCTTGGCAGTTCTAGCGCACGCCAGTGGCGAAGAACTGAAATTATTCTGGCAGAACTGGCCGAATAAGCCGGAATTTGAGGTCTTGCGTGGTCCCGAAACCGGACTGGTTATGCTGCGCGGTCGCATTGGCGGCGGCGGTGCGCCATTCAATGTCGGTGAAGCGACAGTAACGAGAGCGACCGTTCGTCTGTCCGATGGCTCAGTTGGTCATTCTTATGCACTCGGACGCGATCAGGAAAAGGCGAAGCTCGCTGCCTTGTTCGATGCGCTGTGGCTCGATGAAGATCGGCGTGACGCTGTTGAGAGCCAGGTGCTGAACGTGCTGCGCAGCCGCATTGATGATGCGGATACCAAGCTGCGCGCCGAGGCCGCTGCCACCAAGGTCGATTTCTTCACTATGGTTCGGGGGGATAACTGATGCTCCACTCTTCTTCTGCTTTCGAAGGCGGTCTGGCTGATCCGGTTAATGAGGCGCAATCGGCGTTTCATGCTGTGATGCACGCTATTGCAAATCCCGGCCGCATTTATTCGTTGGTTCAAGCTGCGATGCCACCACAGCCGCTTACGCCTGAGCTTGGTGTGATTGCTGCAACATTGCTTGATCACGACGCCAGCGTCTGGGTTGATGCTGAAATCGTTGCCAACAAGGACGCGACGGCCTGGCTTACATTCCATACCGGCACACCAATCGTCGATGACCAGTCCAAAGCGCAGTTTGCGCTTGTCACAAGCGCGCAATCCTTGCCTGTTCTCTCTTCTTTTGCGCAGGGCAATGCGGAATTTCCGGACCGTTCGACGACTGTTGTTCTAGCAGTTTCGTCTCTGACGAGCGGGCAGAGTTTCAGCCTCAAAGGCCCGGGCATCAAGGATGAAACTGTGCTGACCGTTGATGGTTTGCCGCAGGATTTTGCCGCGCAATGGCGTGAAAATGGCGCGTTGTTTCCGCTGGGTATCGATCTGGTGCTCGTCGCTGACGGCAACGTCGCAGCTCTACCGCGTACCACCCGTATTATTAATTTGGAGGGCTGATCCATGTATGTTGCTGTAAAGGGCGGTGAAACCGCCATCCGCAATGCCCACCGTCTGCTTGATGATCGCCGTCGCGGTGACCGCTCGGTTCCAGCGTTGCGTCTTGACCAGATTGCTGAACAGCTGGGTCTCGCCGTTGATCGTGTCATGGCCGAAGGCTCGCTTTATGATCGCGAACTTGCGGCACTCGCCGTGCGCCAGTCGCGTGGCGATCTGATTGAGGCAATCTTTCTGGTCCGTGCCTACCGCACAACCTTGCCGCGTTTTGGCTATTCGCTGCCACTTGAAACCGCGAACATGCTGATCGAACGCCGCATTTCGGCCACCTATAAGGATCTGCCCGGTGGGCAGCTCTTGGGGCCGACATTTGACTACACACATCGACTGCTTGATCCGGAATTGGCAGGCGACGTGAGCGTCCCTGAACCGGAAGTGCGTGCGACGGAAGCTGAGGCGACGCCACGCGTTACCGATATTCTCGGCGTCAACGGCATGATCGAGGAAGATGGTGCAATGCCGGAAGGGCATGAGCCGGGCGATCTTACCCGCGAACCGTGGACGTTCCCGATGCCGCGCGATCTGCGCTTGCAGGCCTTGGCGCGCGGTGATGAAGGTTTCCTGCTGGCGCTCGGTTATTCCACGCAGCGCGGCTATGGCAACACGCATCCCTTTGTCGGTGAAATCCGCATTGGTGAAGTGGAAGTCGAGTTCGACGTACCGGAGTTGGGCTTTTCCATATCGCTTGGTCGCGTGCAGCTGACCGAATGCCAGATGGTGAGCCAGTTTAAAGGCTCGTCCAAGCAGGCACCACAATTCACCCGTGGGTATGGTCTGGTGTTCGGGCAGAGCGAACGCAAAGCCATGTCGATGTCGCTTTGCGACCGTGCGCTTCGCGTTCGTGAATTCGATACGGATGTGACAGCACCGGCGCAGGATGAAGAATTCGTCATCTCCCATTCCGACAATGTGCAGTCGACTGGCTTTGTCGAGCATCTGAAATTGCCGCATTACGTGGATTTTCAGGCGGAGCTCGACCTCATCCGCCGGATGCGTGCCGAATATGAGGAAACGCAAATTCAGGGCAAGGAAGCAGCAGAATGAGCGATTTAGCCAATTACAATTTCGCCTATCTGGATGAGCAGACAAAGCGGATGATCCGTCGTGCGATCCTGAAAGCCATCGCTATTCCCGGTTATCAGGTGCCGTTTGCAAGCCGTGAAATGCCGATGCCTTATGGCTGGGGCACCGGTGGTGTGCAGGTAACAGCTGCCATTCTGGGGCCAGATGATGTGCTGAAGGTCATAGATCAGGGCGCTGATGATACGACCAATGCCGTTTCCATCCGTGCTTTCTTCCAGAAGACAGCTGATGTCGCCGTCACCACCCATACGGGCGAGGCGACCATCATACAGACCCGCCACCGTATCCCGGAATATCCGCTGACTGAGGGGCAGGTGATTGTCTATCAGGTGCCGATCCCGGAACCGCTGCGTTTTCTGGAGCCACGCGAAACCGAAACTCGCAAGATGCACGCGCTCGCCGAATATGGCCTCATGCATGTTAAGCTTTACGAGGATATTGCGCGTCACGGTCATATCGCCAAGACATATGATTATCCGGTGATGATCGAAGGACGCTATGTAATGGCGCCGTCGCCGACGCCGAAGTTCGACAATCCAAAGATGCACATGTCGCCAGCCTTGCAGCTCTTTGGTGCCGGTCGTGAAAAGCGCATCTATGCCGTCCCGCCATATACAGATGTTGTGAGCCTCGACTTCGAGGATCATCCGTTCGAAGTGCAGAAATTCAAGGAGCCTTGCGCATTGTGTGGCGCACGCGGCGTCTATCTCGACGAAGTCGTGCTGGATGATCGTGGCGGCTCGATGTTTGTCTGCTCCGACACCGATTATTGTGAAGATCGTCAGGCTAACGGCCATTTCGGTCATCTGGCAGCGAATAAGGAGGCAGCAGAATGAACAACGAACCTCTGCTGAGAGTAAACGGCCTGTCGAAGTTTTACGGCAATCGCCGTGGCTGTGCAGACATTTCCTTCAATCTGTGGCCAGGCGAAGTGCTGGCCATCGTCGGCGAATCCGGTTCCGGCAAAACGACACTCCTGAACTGTCTGGCAACCCGTCTGGAGCCAACTGCGGGCACCGTCGAATACCGGATGCGTGATGGTGAATTCCGCAATCTCTACAAAATTGGCGAGGCGGAACGCCGTTTCCTGATGCGGACCGACTGGGGTTTTGTGCACCAGAACCCGGCAGATGGATTGCGTATGACCGTTTCGGCTGGCGCCAATGTCGGCGAACGTCTGATGGCAGTCGGAGAACGCCATTACGGCAATATCCGCTCGACGGCCACCGAATGGCTGGGACGTGTCGAAATAGCCTCTGACCGTATCGACGATCAGCCGCGCGCCTTCTCCGGCGGTATGCGCCAGCGCTTGCAGATTGCCCGCAATCTGGTGACCGCACCGCGTCTTGTCTTCATGGATGAACCGACCGGCGGTCTCGACGTGTCCGTGCAGGCGCGTCTTCTCGACCTGCTCCGCGGTCTGGTGAGCGATCTCGGCCTTTCGGTTGTCATAGTGACCCACGATCTCGCTGTGGCGCGTCTTCTGTCCCATCGCATCATGGTCATGAAAGACGGCCATATTGTCGAGCAGGGCCTGACCGACCGCGTTCTGGATGACCCGCAAGCGCCTTATACACAGCTTCTCGTGTCGTCTATTTTGCAGGTTTAGTAAATTAAAACAGATGTTTGCAGCGTGTTGTTCGTAAATTAGCGAAACTTCATGCGCGAGGTGAGAAATGACACAAGTTAAAACATCCTCTCCGCTGGCCGTGTCGGGCCTCGCGAAGACATTCACGATGCACTTGCAGGGCGGTATTCAGCTGCCGGTCGTAAGCGGTGTGGATTTCGCTCTTGAATCTGGCGAATGCGCTGTGCTTGGTGGACCTTCGGGTGCCGGTAAAAGCTCCATTCTCAAGATGGTCTACGGAAACTATGCGGTGAATGCAGGCTCGATCCTCATTCGTCACGAAGACCGTATGGTGGATCTGGCAACGGCCGATCCGCGTGAAGTGCTGGCAGTGCGTCGCGATACGATTGGCTATGTCAGCCAGTTTCTGCGCACATTGCCGCGCGTCGCAGCAATCGATGTGGTTGCCGAGCCTCTGGTTGCGCGTGGCGTTGATCGCGAAGTGGCGCTGAACCGCGCTCGCGAGCTTCTGTCACAGCTCAACCTGCCGGAACGGCTGTGGGCCTTGCCGCCTGCAACCTTCTCCGGCGGCGAACAGCAGCGCGTGAACATCGCGCGCGGTTTCATCACGGATCATCCGGTGTTGCTGCTTGATGAGCCGACCGCTTCGCTCGATGCGAAGAACCGGGCTGTCGTGGTTGATCTCATCAAGACCAAGAAGGAGCAGGGCGTCGCCATGCTCGGCATCTTCCACGATGAAGATGTGCGTACGGAGGTTGCGGACCGGATTATCGACGTGACGGCTTTTTCTCCGAGGGCCGCTGCATGACCAAGCTCTCGCTGGAGCCACTGGTGCATGAAACCGCTATCGTCAGTGGTTGCACACTCGGTCGCTATACGGAGATCGGCGAGCGCAGCCGTGTTTCGGAAACCGTGCTCAATGATTATTCCTATCTCGGCGTCGATTGCGAAATATGGTGCGCGGAAATTGGCAAGTTTTCCAATATCGCCAGCCATGTGCGTATCAACGCCACCAACCATCCGACATGGCGTCCGACCCTGCATCATTTTACCTATCGCGCCGGTGATTACTGGCCGGAAGAAAAGGATGAGACGGAGTTCTTTGATTGGCGTCGTGGCAATGCCGTGAAAATCGGTCACGACACATGGCTCGGCCATGGCTCCACAATTTTGCCGGGTGTGAGCGTTGGCAATGGTGCGGTTGTCGGTGCCGGTGCGGTCGTGAGCAAGGACGTTGCACCCTATACGATTGTTGGCGGTGTGCCTGCGCGTCTCATTCGCGAACGTTTTGACGCTGCGACCGGCAGTCGTCTGGACCGGCTGTCCTGGTGGGACTGGAGCCATGAGCGTCTGCGCGAAGCGCTCGATGATTTCCGTGCGCTCGATATCGAAGCTTTCCTCTCGAAATATGAAACGGCCGCAAATACGAATGCGGTCATGAAAGAGCTATCCAATGGCTAATGAAATCGTTCTGAAAAATGCACAGATCGTGCTCGCGGATGAGATTGTTTCCGGTTCTATCCTGATCCGCGATGGCAAAATTGCAGCCATCGATCAAGGCTATGCCAATGGCGGCGATGACATGGATGGCGATTATGTCATTCCGGGCCTCATCGAGTTGCACACCGACCAGCTGGAAAGCCATTACGCGCCGCGTCCGAAAGTGCGCTGGAATGTCGATGCCGCAGTTCAGGCGCATGATGCGCAGGTCGCAGCATCCGGTATCACAACGGTTTTCGATGCGATGCGCGTCGGCTCTGACTATGACCGCGACTTCGTTGGCAAGGATATGCGGATGCTTGCGGATGCCATCGAAAGCGGTGTCCGCGAAAACCGGCTGCGTGCAGACCATTTTTTGCATCTGCGCTGTGAAGTTTCCTCAGCAGATTGCCTTGAAACATTTGAGCTTTTCGCGGGCGATGACCGCGTAAAACTCGCTTCGCTGATGGATCATGCACCGGGGCAGCGTCAATTCGTTGATCTTGAGACCTATCGCACTTATTACATGCGCAAGATGAAGCTCACGGATGAGGAGTTCCGGGTGCATTGTGAGAAACGTATGGCGGATTCGGACGCCTATTCGGCCAAACATCGTCGCGCGATAGCCGATTTGTCGGCTCATCGCGGTATCGTTTTGGCGAGTCATGACGACGCGACGAGTAATCACGTCGATGAATCGCTTGATCATGGTGTGCGGATTGCCGAATTCCCGACCACTATGGAAGCAGCAAATGCCTCCAAGGGAGCCGGATTGTCGATCCTGATGGGCGCGCCAAACATCGTTCGCGGCGGCTCGCATTCCGGCAATATCGCTGCACGCGATCTTGTCGATAATGGCAGTCTCGACATCCTGTCTTCGGATTATATTCCATTCAGCCTTATTCAGTCGGCTTTCGGTCTTGCTTCGGGCGAGCGTCCGATTGCTCTGCCACAGGCTGTCCGCCTTGTGACCAAGAACCCTGCCGACGCCATGGCTATGGATGATCGCGGCGAGATCGCCATTGGCAAACGCGCCGATCTGGTTCGGGTGCGCCCGAAAGGTGCAATTCCGGTTGTGCGCACTGTCTGGCGCGAAGGTGAGCGTGTTTTGTGATGCAGGCTGCAAATGAGTTCAAGGGTTGTTTCGTTGCCGTTGTCGGTCCCAGTGGGGCCGGCAAGGACACGATTATGGATGCAGCGCGTGTAGCTCTTGCGGGCGACACGCGGTTTCATTTTGTACGCCGGATCATCACACGCCCGCAAATGCCGGGCACGGAAGATCATGACAGTCTGGATGAAACAGCATTTACGAAAGCCGCAGGCGAGGGTGCTTTCGCCCTGCACTGGCAGGCTCATGGACTGAACTATGGATTGCCGAAATCGCTTGATGATGAAATCGCCGACGGTATCGTCGTGATTGCCAATGTCTCACGGCGCGTGCTTGGCGATATCCGCAGGCTTTATTCGGAACGGTCCGTGGTTGTCATCTCGGCAAGGCCGGAAGTACTTGCAGAGCGGCTTGCATCGCGTGGACGTGAAAGTCGAGAAGAAATCGCTTTGCGACTTAAGCGCGAAGTGAGTTTCGATGACAGGGCTGACGATGTTGTCATAATAGACAATTCGGGTGAAGTCGCTGCTTCCACAGATGCCTTCCTGCGTCACCTGCAGGAAATGAGCATTAAAACAATCGCCTAAATTAAGAACTTAAAGCGGAATGTAAGTTTACACAAACGTCATGGTCCGTTCATTGCAGTGTCATTGAACGGATCAATAGTGAGCATGAATGGAGATGAATTCATGCTTCAACTAAAAAACGTAACGCGCCGCTATAATGATAAGGTGGCGGTTTCGGGGGTTGATCTCGAAATCGAGCCGGGCTCGTTTGTGGGAATTATCGGGCGTTCGGGCGCAGGCAAGTCGACGCTGCTGCGTATGATCAATCGCCTGGTTGAACCTTCAGAGGGAACAATTTATTGGGATGGTCGCGACGTTACCGGGCTCAAGGGTTCGGGATTGCGTGATTGGCGCGCACAATGCGCGATGATTTTCCAGCATTTCAATCTGGTCGATCGTCTTGATGTTCTGACCAATGTTTTGATGGGGCGCCTGAACTATGTTTCGACGCCCAAATCGCTCCTGCGTATCTGGAGCGACGAAGAACGCCTGATCGCTCTTTCCGCTTTGCAGCAGTTCGATATTGCGCATCTTGCGGCGCACCGCGCCGATGAACTTTCGGGTGGCCAGCAGCAGCGTGTGGCCATTGCCCGTGCTCTCGTGCAGCAGCCACGCATTATTCTTGCCGACGAGCCGATTGCATCGCTCGATCCGCGCAATACCCGCAGCGTCATGGACGCTCTGCGTCGCATCAATCGCGAATATGGCATCACGGTTCTCTGCAATCTGCACTCGCTCGATATCGCACGCAGCTATTGCGACCGCCTCGTCGGCATGTCTGCAGGCAAGATCGTATTCCGCGGCACACCGTCGATGCTGACAGATATGGCATCACGCGACCTTTACGGCATGGAAGCCGACGAAGTCATCGATGCCGATGGACAGGCTGAAACAATGCCAATGCCAGTTCCGCAGTCGGCAGAAGCCGTTCTGCGCCAGCTTTCCGCCTGAGCACGCAACGCTCCGGAAAAATTACGCTCCAAAATCAGGGATTAACAGGAGATAACTATGCTTAACCGTAGAAACTTTCTGGCGGCTGCTGCGCTCACCGCTACGCTGACCATGCCAATGATGGCTTCCACTGCGCAGGCTGCAGACTGGAGCAAGGATTATCCGGAAATCGTTCTGGGTGTGATCCCGGCGGAAAATGCTTCGACCACTTCCGACCGTTATGCGCCTCTGGCTGCCTATCTCGGCAAGGAACTCGGCACGAAGGTCACGCTGCGCGTTGCTAATGACTATGCCGCCGTTATCGAAGGCCAGCGCGCTGGCAACATCCAGATCGCATTCTATGGCCCGGCTTCTTATGCCCGCGCGGTCATGACCGGCGTTGAAACCACGCCGCTTGTCAATCAGCGCCACAACACCGGCGTCAACGGTTACTATTCGGTTGTTTATGTGCTCAATGACAGCCCATACAAGACGATGGATGACCTGAAGGGCAAAGCGATTGCTCTGGTTGATCCAAACTCAACCTCGGGCAACAATGCACCGCGCTTCTTCCTCAACCGCGAAGGCTATAGCGTCGATACGTTCTTCGGTAAAAACTTCTTCGCTGGCAGCCATGAAAATGCAGTTCTCGCTCTCGCACAGGGCACAGCAGATGCAGCAGCAAATTCGTGGAATTCGGAAGACGATTCCAACCTGACCCGCATGGTCAGCCGTGGCGTTTTGAAAGACGCAAACGGCAAGGCAATGACGAAGGATGATTTCCGCGTCATCTTCAAGTCGGACTTCCTTCCTGAAGGTCCGTTCGCTGTTCTCAGCACTTTGCCAGACCAGCTGAAGGCCGACATCAAGCAGGCTTTCCTCGACATGCCGAAGAAGGACAAGGCTGGGTTTGATGCCCTTTCCGACGGCAAGGATCAGGAATTCGTGGCGACCGAAGCCAAGGAATATGAGCCAATCATCGAGATGCTCAAGTTCAACGACAAGGCTCGCAAGTCCTAATCCGTAGAACAATTGAAGTGCCCGAAGCCGCAAAAGCTTCGGGCATTTTTGTTAGGGAATCTCGCATGACGGTATCCTCACTCGACGGCAACGGAGCAAAAAGCCTGCTTGCCGATTATCGGAGAGAAGTCGGCAAACGGCGTCTCTACGGTATCGCGCTCCTCCTTGCGCTCGTCGTCGTCGCCATTGCTGCCTCCGTCGTTGCCGATGTTCGGCCGGGCACTCTGGTCGAAAATCTCTTTCGCTTTACAAGCTATCTTGGTCGCATTCTGCCGGATTTGACCATTGCCAATTTCTGGGGCGATCTCGCTGCCTGGTACTGGAACCTTGGCGGTTGGCTCAAGATGCTGTTTGAGACGCTGCTCATTGCCTATCTGGCAACCTTGATCGGCGGCATCATCGCCTTTGCCGCGTCATTTGCGGCGTCATCCAATATGGCCCCCAATTCGACGGTGCGTTTCGTTGTTCGTCGTGGATTGGAGCTGCTGCGTACGGTTCCCGAAATCGTATTCGCGCTTTTGTTTGTCATCGCTTTCGGTCTTGGGCCGATGGCCGGTGTGCTGGCGCTGATGCTTCACACAACGGGTGCACTGGGCAAGCTGTTCTCCGAAGTTGTTGAGAATATCGATATGCGCCCGGTGGAAGGCATTCGTGCATCGGGTGGTTCCGGTTTTCAGGTCATCCGCTTTGCCGTGCTTCCACAGGTGGCCGCGAATTTTGCTTCCTATGGCCTGCTACGCTTTGAAATCAACGTGCGCGGTGCTTCGGTCATGGGTTTTGTCGGGGCAGGTGGTATCGGGCAGGAATTGCTCACATCGATCCGCCAGTTTTACTACAGCGATGTCAGCGCCATCCTGCTTCTGATTATCGTGACCATTGTTGCCATCGATCTCATTACGCAGCGTATTCGCCACGCGCTTCTGGGCCGTATTGGTTGAGGAACGTGATCCCGAAAAGTGGGAACCGGTTTTCGGAAAAGATCATGCTCAAACAAAAGAGAGAATTATGACCGATATTGCACAAAGTCTCTCCCGTGAGGCGCATGCGCATGAAAAGGAACTTCGGGCAGAACATGCCGAATTGTTTGGAAACGCGCGCGCGTGGCGTAATCTGGCGATTTTAACCGTAGCATTGGTTGCTTCGGTCTGGTTCGCTTTCTATTGGCTCGATTTCTCGTTGCTGCGTATCCTTAACGGCCTTGGTCGTCTCGGTGACTTCGCCTTGATGATGATGCCGCCATCGTCCGGCGGTCGTTTCAGCCTCTATCTCTGGTCGATGATGGAAACGCTGGCAATCGCCTATCTTGGCACATTGCTGGCGGCGATCCTTGCCTTTCCATTCGGTTTTCTGGCGGCGAAGAACATCATTCCCAACGTCTTCATGCATTTCGGCATCCGTCGCTTCCTCGATACCATTCGTGGCGTCGATACGCTGATCTGGGCGCTGATCTGGGTATCGGTGGTGGGACTCGGACCATTCGCCGGTATTCTCGCAATTGCCTGCTCGGATTTCGGCGCATTCGGCAAACTGTTCTCGGAAGCCATTGAAGGCGCCGATAAGAAGCCGGTCGAGGGGGTGGTCTCGTCGGGTGGCGGTAGGCTGCACGGCTATCGCTTTGGCGTGCTGCCGCAGGTTCTGCCGCTCATGGGCAGTCAGGTGCTTTACTTCTTCGAGTCAAACACCCGTTCTGCGACGATCATCGGTATTGTCGGCGCAGGCGGCATCGGTGCGCATCTGGCGGAACAGATCAAGGTTCTGAACCTTCAGGACGTTTCTTTCCTGATCCTCATGATCCTCGTGGCGGTCGCCGTTATCGACTGGTTCTCGTCCAAGCTTCGTCATGCGATGATTGGCAAGAAGGCGCAGAAATCAGCTTAGCCGCTGATGAGTGTCTTGACGCCATCTGCAACGAACTGAACCGCAAGTGCAGCCAGAATGACGCCGAGAAGGCGGGTCAGAATAGAACGGCCGGTTTCGCCAAGAAACCGGTCGACGCGTTCTGCGAGCAGCAACACGAAATAGGTAATCAGCAAACAGACGGCTATGACGCCGAGAAGGGCGGCACGGGGACCGATGCCGTCAAACGAATCTGATGTCAGCACGATAGCCGAAATAGCACCCGGACCTGCGATCAGCGGAATGGCGAGCGGGAAGGCGGCGATATTACGGATATGATCCTTGGTGATGGCAACCTCGGCGCTCTTTTCCTTACGCTCGGTTCGTTTTTCGAAAATCATTTCGAAAGCGATCCAGAACAGCAACAAGCCACCCGCAACGCGGAAAGCACCAATGCTGATGCCGAACATGCCCAGTATCTGTGCGCCCGCAATAGCAAACAGCGCCATGACAATGAAACCGATGATGGACGCGCGCAGGGCAACCTGACTGCGATGGCTGCGGTCCATGCCGGGTGTGAGGGCCAAGAATAGCGGCGCAAGACCGGGCGGATCAATGGTGACGAGGAGGGTGACGAAGGCGCTGAAAACCGTATCGTAGAACCCCATGCTAAACTCGCCCCTTTTGTTGGTATTCTTTGTTTCAATTGTGAAACGGATTGTAGCCGATGAGAGGTGCATGGTCGACGGAAAGCACGCTTTGCGGCAACATCATTGCGCGATCTTTATGTGAATATCTTTTAAGCTGTTGATTTAATAAAGGAAATAAGCTGGTTGAAATGGTCGTGAAATTGGCGTTTTGTACCGTTTTACTTTATAAAGTGACTTTATCGATTCTGTTGAGAAAGATATCTGAATAGTGTCAGATCAAACGCCTCCACCTGGTTCCGACGATATGAATGGTGGCCCGAGCGGCCCTACAGGTATCGAACCAATTTCCATTATTGAGGAGATGCAGCGCTCCTATCTCGATTACGCAATGAGCGTTATCGTGAGTCGCGCTCTGCCTGACGTGCGTGACGGCCTCAAGCCTGTGCACCGGCGTATTCTCCATGCCATGAACGAGATGAACCTCGCTTACAATCGTCCCTACCGTAAATCGGCAGGTGTGATCGGTGAAGTGATGGGTAAGTACCATCCGCATGGCGACGCATCTATTTACGACGCCCTCGTGCGTATGGCGCAGGACTTCTCGCTGCGTGATCCACTTGTGGACGGGCAGGGCAATTTCGGTTCCATCGATGGCGATCCGCCAGCGGCGATGCGTTATACCGAATGCCGTCTGGAAAAAGTCACCGAATCCCTTCTGTCGGATATCGACAAGGATACGGTTGATTTTCAGGACAACTATGATGGCCGCGAGCGTGAACCTATGGTTCTGCCTGCGCGCTTTCCGAATCTGCTCGTCAATGGTTCGGGTGGTATTGCGGTCGGTATGGCGACCAACATTCCACCGCATAATCTCGGCGAAGTCATTGATGGTTGCGTAGCGCTCATCGAAAATCCGGCTATTGAGCTGGAAGAAATGATGGAGATCATCCCCGGTCCGGATTTCCCGACCGGCGGTATCATCCTCGGACGCGCTGGCATCAATTCTGCCTACACTACGGGTCGTGGCTCGGTGATCATGCGTGGTCGCGTAGCGATTGAACCGATGCGTGGCGACCGTGAAGCTATTATCATCACCGAGATTCCTTATCAGGTGAACAAAGCTTCGATGATCGAGAAAATGGCCGAACTGGTACGCGACAAGCGTATTGAAGGCATTTCCGATCTGCGCGACGAATCTGACCGCGAAGGCTATCGCGTTGTGGTCGAGCTCAAGCGCGATGCTGTTGCCGATGTCGTACTGAATCAGCTTTACCGCTATACGCCGTTGCAAACCTCGTTTGGCTGCAACATGGTGGCGCTGAATGGTGGCAAGCCGGAGCAGCTCAATCTTCTCGATATGCTGCGTGCTTTCGTCGCCTTCCGCGAGGAAGTTGTTACGCGTCGCACGAAATTCCTGCTCAACAAGGCACGTGATCGTGCACATGTCTTGGTTGGTCTGGCTATTGCAGTCGCCAATATTGACGAGATTATCGCTCTCATTCGTCGTGCGCCGGATCCGGCGACCGCTCGTGAGCAGTTGATGGAACGTCGCTGGCCTGCAGCCGACGTTGCGCCGTTGATCCGTCTTATTGACGACCCGCGTCACGCGATCAATGCAGACAACACGTATAACCTCTCGGAAGAGCAGGCACGTGCCATTCTTGATCTGCGTCTGCAGCGCCTGACAGCACTTGGCCGCGACGAAGTTGCGGACGAGTTGAACAAGATCGGCGAAGAAATCCGTGACTATCTGGATATTCTTGGCTCGCGCATTCGCGTCATGACAATCGTCAAAGAAGAGATGATTGCCGTACGTGACGAGTTCGCCACGCCGCGTCGCACCGAGTTTGGTCTTGGCGGCGCTGAAATGGATGATGAAGACCTCATCGCCCGCGAAGATATGGTCGTCACCGTCAGCCATGCCGGTTATATCAAGCGTGTGCCGCTGGCGACCTATCGTGCGCAGCGTCGTGGCGGCAAGGGTCGCTCCGGCATGGCAACGAAGGACGAGGATTTCGTAACCCGTCTGTTCGTCGCCAATACACATACGCCGGTGCTGTTCTTCTCCTCGCGCGGTATCGTCTATAAGGAAAAAGTCTGGCGTCTGCCGGTGGGTAATCCGCAGTCGCGCGGCAAGGCGCTCATCAACATGCTGCCATTGCAGCAGGGCGAGCGCATCACTACGATCATGCCATTGCCGGAGGATGAAGAATCCTGGGCAAACCTCGACGTCATGTTCTCGACGACGCGCGGTACGGTTCGCCGTAACAAGCTTTCCGACTTCGTTCAGGTCAACCGTAACGGTAAGATCGCGATGAAGCTGGAAGAAGAAGGCGATGAAATCCTCTCGGTTGATACATGTACCGAATTCGATGACGTTCTACTGACCTGTGCCGGTGGCCAGTGTATTCGCTTCCCTGTTACCGATGTTCGCGTCTTTGCAGGCCGTAATTCGATCGGTGTTCGCGGTATCAATCTGGCGGATGGCGACAAGGTCATTTCGATGGCGATCCTGCATCATGTGGATGCGGATGCATCGACCCGTTCTGCCTATCTCAAGCGTTCGATTGCCGAACGCCGTGCGCAGGGTGCTGACGACGCAGATGATATCGTTGTTGTCGGTGAAGAAGTTGCGGTGGAAGCCGATCTTTCCGAAGAGCTTTATCAGGAACTGAAGGCACGCGAAGAAACCGTTCTCACGGTCAGTGAGTATGGTTACGGCAAGCGTTCCTCGTCTTATGAGTTCCGTGTTTCCGGCCGTGGTGGTAAGGGTATCCGTGCAACTGATACCTCGAAAACCGACGAAATTGGCAAGCTGGTTGCTCTGTTCCCGGTTGAAGCAAGTGACCAGATCCTGCTGGTTTCCGATGGTGGTCAGTTGATCCGCGTGCCGGTTGGCGGCATTCGTATCGCTGGACGCTCGACCAAGGGTGTCACAATCTTCAACACGGCTGACGGCGAGAAGGTCGTCTCGGTCGAACGCATTTCAGAAACGGAAAGCGACGAAGAAAATGGTGCTGCGGAGGCTGGTGATTCTGCCTCTGAAGGTGAAACGCCTGTAGCCCCGAGTGAGGAATAAGCGAGAGCCCGGTGCTTACAGTATCGGGTGATCCTTGAATTAAATAAAAAGGCCGATGGTTCAACATCGGCCTTTTTTCAGATGCCAGGACTGGAGGGAACTGGCGATCTCAGGAAACTCAAAACGGAACTTAATGCGATCTGAGCTTACGCATGGTGCTCAGATTAAAAGCGGCGGGACGTACGCGTTGGCGCTTCGCTTCGTTCTCTTCCAGAAGCAATACAATCGCCGATGCAGCCATCGCTACCATCATGGATAATGCCAGAAGAAATATCATCATCGCGGTATCCTTTCGTTATAGATACGCTTGAGAAGCGAAAAGGTTGCACCAAACTTGCGCCTATCCTGGTAAATCGGTTGTGAACTTGTCGTGAAATCGTTGTTCATATTGCATTCATCTGTTTTCTTGGTTTCTGATTTCTTTCCAATTGTGGTTGTTGTTGAAAATCTGACGAGAAAAGGCTAGCTGGAAGAAATGACGATCGCGATTTATGCTGGCTCCTTCGACCCGGTGACCAATGGCCATATAGATGTGCTGAAAGGTGCGCTGCGCCTTGCGGACAGGGTTATTGTCGCCATTGGTGTGCATCCGGGCAAAAAACCACTGTTTAGTTTTGAGGAACGCGTCGAGCTTATCGGTGCGAGCGCCAAGCCTATTCTGGGTGAGGATGCCAATCGACTATCTGTGATCTCCTTCGACAATCTGGTGATCGATGCCGCACGTAAACATGGCGCGCAGCTCATGGTTCGTGGATTACGCGACGGCACCGATCTCGATTATGAGATGCAGATGGCTGGCATGAATGGCACAATGGCACCGGAACTCCAGACTGTTTTTCTGCCTGCCGATCCAGCCGTGCGCACGATTACTGCCACATTGGTTCGTCAGATTGCCTCTATGGGAGGCGACATAAAGCCCTTCGTTCCAGTCGCGGTAGCCACAGCACTGGAAGCAAAATTCAAATCCTGATTCAGGGAGTTTCTCGATTATGTCATTCATCCGTTCGGCTTTCGCCGCAACTGCTATTGTTGCGCTTTCTCAAGGTGCGGCCTTTGCTGCCGACACCCTCAATCTGCAGCTCAAAGATGGCAATGTCGCTATTGAGCTGAGCCCAAATCTTGCGCCAAAGCATGTCGCACAGATTGAAAAGCTGGTGAAGGAAGGCGCTTACGATGGCGTTGCATTCCACCGTGTTATTCCTGGTTTCATGGCTCAGACCGGTGATGTGAAGTTCGGTAACGTCGACAAGGGCTTCAATGCATCGCGCGTTGGCACCGGTGGTTCTGAACTGCCGAACATTCCGGCTGAATTCTCAAAGGAACCATTTGTGCGTGGCACGGTTGGTATGGCGCGCAGCCAGGACCCGAATTCCGCCAACTCGCAGTTCTTCATCATGTTCAACGAAGGTTCATTCCTGAACGGCCAGTACACTGTTGTTGGCAAGGTTGTCAGTGGTATGGACGTGGTTGATAAGATCAAAAAGGGTAGTGAATCCGACAATGGTTCGGTAGAAAATCCTGACAAGATCATCAAGGCCACGATCGATAAGAAATAAGTTTTAGAGCGCTTTTCGATCTGATTGAAAGTGATCGGCGCTCTAAATATCTGTTTTAACGCGCATCTTATCCGAAAACCGTTTCATACTTTTCGGGATGCGCTCTAAATTCAACACGTATCCCTGTCCCAAAAAATGATTCAAGCATTTGGGCAAACTTTTGAGGATACGCTCAATAGGAGAGGCCCGATGGCTTACAAAGACCCGGAAAACACACTCGTTCTTGAAACCACCAAGGGCAATGTTGTTCTCGAACTTTACCCTGATCTAGCTCCTGGCCATGTCGAGCGCATCAAGGAACTGGCACGCGAAGGCGCTTATGACGGCGTTGTGTTCCATCGCGTTATCGACGGTTTCATGGCTCAGACCGGCGATGTTAAGTTCGGCAAGACCGGCGGCGCACATTTCAATGGCTCGCGCGCTGGCATGGGCGGTTCGGACAAGCCTGATCTGAAGGCTGAATTCTCGAACACCCAGCATAAGCGCGGTACTGCGTCGATGGCTCGTTCGCAGAACCCGAATTCGGCTAACTCGCAGTTCTTCATTTGCTTCACCGATGCTCCATGGCTTGATCGTCAGTACACCGTCTGGGGTCAGGTCATTGAAGGCATGGACAATGTCGACAAGATCAAGCGCGGCGAACCTGTTACTGATCCGGACACGATTGTAACTGCACGTATCGCTGCCGACATCTAATTCTGTCGTTACTATAGAAATACAGCGGCTCCGGTTTTGCCGGGGCCGCTCTTGCTTTGATGCATTTCCGGTCGTGACATTCCGACGGAAGTGCTCTGATGAGGTTTATGATGCGTGTTGATCTTTTCGATTTCGATTTGCCGGAAGAGAGCATTGCTCTGCGTCCAGCCGAGCCGCGCGACCACGCCAAGCTTTTGCGTGTGCGTCCCGGTCAGCCATTCGAAGATCGACAGGTGTTTGAGCTGCCTGATCTGTTGCAGCCGGGCGATGCGCTCGTTTTCAATGATACAAAAGTCATTCCCGCGCAGCTTGAAGGTATGCGCGAGCGCGATGGCAATATTTCGCAGGTCAGTGCGACACTTCACATGCGTACCGGCCCTGATCGCTGGAAAGCATTCCTGCGTCCTGCCAAGCGCGTGAAGGAAGGCGACCGCATCCGTTTTGGCCATTCAGGTTCAAGCTGCTTCATGGGCGCGCTCGATGCAACCGTTGCCGAGAAGGGTGACGCGGGTGAGGTGCTGCTGGTTTTCGACCTTTCGGGTGCTATGCTTGACGAAGCGATTGCCGCCGTCGGCCATATTCCTTTGCCGCCTTATATTGCATCCAAGCGCGCTGAGGATGAGCGCGACCGCAGCGACTATCAAACTGTTTATGCGCGGGAAGAAGGTGCTGTTGCTGCACCAACTGCCGGACTGCATTTCACGCCTGATCTTCTCAAAAAAATCCGCGAACGCGGTATCGAAGAGCATTTCGTGACGCTGCATGTCGGTGCGGGCACATTTCTGCCGGTAAAAGCCGACGACACGGTGGACCATAAGATGCATTCCGAGATCGGCTATGTTTCGCAAGAGACGGCGGATGCGCTCAATGCTGTTCATGCGCGTGGCGGTCGAGTGATCTGTGTTGGTACGACATCACTGCGCCTGATCGAGAGTGCTGCCGGTGAAGATAGCATCATTCGCCCGTGGGCAGGCCCGACCGATATTTTCATCACGCCGGGCTACAAATTCCGTGCAGTCGATCTGCTGATGACCAATTTCCATCTGCCGCGCTCGACACTTTTCATGCTGGTTTCGGCCTTCAGCGGTTTCGACACAATGCAGGAAGCATATAAGCGCGCAATTGAGACGGGCTACCGCTTCTATTCCTACGGCGATGCAAGCTTGCTTGAACGAGCTTGAGATATTAGAGACACGGCATGACCAGCGAAAATTTTGAATTCAAAGTGCTTGCGCGTGATGGCGCAGCGCGTCAGGGCGAGATCTCCATGCCGCGCGGCGTGGTGCGGACGCCTGCCTTCATGCCGGTTGGCACAGCCGGAACCGTCAAGGCTATGTATATGGATCAGGTAAAGGAGCTGGGGGCTGATATCATCCTCGGCAATACCTATCATCTGATGCTGCGCCCGGGTGCCGAACGCGTGGCGCGTCTCGGTGGTTTGCACGAGTTTGGTGGCTGGAAAGGCCCGATCCTGACCGATTCCGGCGGCTTTCAGGTCATGTCGCTCGCACAGTTGCGCAAGCTTAATGAAAACGGCGTGACGTTCCGTTCACATATCGACGGCAAGCCTTATGAAATGACGCCTGAGCGCTCCATCGAAATTCAGGGGCTGCTCGATAGCGATATTCAGATGCAGCTCGATGAGTGCGTGGCGCTGCCATCGCCTGAAAAGAACACCGAACGCGCCATGGAATTGTCGTTGCGCTGGGCAGAACGCTGCAAGGTGGCGTTCGGCACACAGGCTGGGAAGGCGATGTTTGGCATCGTGCAGGGCGGTGACAATGCGCGCCTGCGTGAGCGCTCGGCTGAAGCGCTCAAAGCCATGGACCTCAAAGGCTATTCCGTTGGTGGTCTGGCCGTTGGTGAACCGCAGAACGTCATGCTTGACATGCTCGAAGTGGTTTGCCCAATACTGCCTACAGAAAAGCCACGCTATCTGATGGGCGTTGGTACACCTGATGACATCCTGAAATCGGTTGCCCGCGGTATCGACATGTTCGATTGCGTGATGCCGACGCGTGCCGGTCGTCATGGTCTCGCATTCACGCGCTTTGGCAAGGTGAATCTGCGCAATGCGCGTCATGCCGATGATCATCGTCCGCTTGATCCAGAATCAAACTGCCCGGCGACGCGTGATTACAGCCGCGCCTATCTGCATCATCTGGTCAAATCGGGTGAAGCACTGGGCGGAATGCTGCTGACATGGAACAATCTGGCCTATTACCAATATCTGATGCAGGGCATTCGCGCGGCAATCGCCGAAGGGCGCTTTGAAGATTTTGCCGCTGAAACGACAGCCGGATGGGAGAGGGGCGACATTCCAGCCCTGTAACTTCATCTTCGTTACAAACAAAACGCGCCATTTATGGCGCGTTTTTTGTATCAATTATCGGTCGCAGATGGGGTTAACCAGCTTCCAATAGCTTCTCGAGCCGACAGATAACCGAGTGACGCTCTTCATCACTGACGATATCACAATCGAGCAAACGTCCACATTCCAGACCTGTAAGCGCCAGATAGGTAATCAAAACAAGATTATCGTCGGTCGCATCTTTCAGCATCCTGTCCAGCAAGGCTCTGTGATAATGCCTGACCGGGATCATAAAATCAGGGTTTTCGACCAGTGCAGCCAGAATTCCGCTGGCTGGCGGTTCATCGTCTGCCTGAACGCGATAAACATCAAAAAAAGCACGCGCAACACGGTTTTTATCACCGCTTTGAAGGTTCTCCTGAACATTCATCGCCCGGTCATGCTCTTTCATATACTCTTCGACAACACCTTCAAGCAGCTTTGCTTTCGTTGGAAACGAATAAAGCAATCCTCCTTTTGAGAGGCCTGCGCGGGCCGCCACTGCATCAAGCGATATATGTGCGGGTCCAACTTCTTGAGCGAGTTCAACGGCTGCGCGCAATATGCGCTCTCGCGAAGAGACCTTATTCTTTGTGTGCAATTCCTTGGGTCTCCTGACAGTTCCATAGTTGACAATACCGTCCAGACGGTACAGTTATTTTCATCTGATATTCAAGTAAAATACGTGCGACCAAATTGTGAGGAACATAAAGGAAGCACGCCAACGACGCCCTGGAGTGCATCCGCAATGATCAAACGCCTTATTCTGGCAATAATTTTCCTCGTGATCGTCGTGGGGGGGCTTGTTGGATTTAACCTGTTCAGAACGCAGGCGATTAAAGATTTCTTCGCCAATATGCAGCAGCCTGCCAAGACGGTTTCAACTGTTACATTGGAGCCGGGCGTATGGACGCCCGGTATTGAAGCTATCGGTTCTGCGAACGCGACCAATGGTGTTGATCTCACCGTTCAGGTCAATGGCATCGTTGATAAAATCAACTTCAAGGCCAATCAGGAAGTGAAGCAGGGCGACATTCTGCTTGAACTGGAAAACAGCATTGAGACTGCCGATCTGGTGGCCGCCAAGGCCGAAGCAGTTCTTGCAGATCAGAACCTGAAGCGTGCTGAAACACTGCGCGCGCGCGGTGTTGGTGCAGTTTCTGATGTCGATACAACCGCTGCTGCGGCAAGTGCCAAACAGGCGACTGTTGCGAGAATGCAGGCCGTACTTGATCAGAAGACTGTTACTGCTCCCTTTGATGGCATTATCGGTATTTCGAAAGTCGATCTTGGCCAGTATCTGACGCCCGGTACCGTAATCGGCACCTTGCAGGAAATTGACAAGATGCGGATTGATTTCACTGTGCCGGAGCAATCCCTGACGTCGCTCAAACTCGGCCAGGTTGTGAAGGTCGGTCCAAGCGCAGATAAACTCAATTACAATGGAACGATTGTTGGTATTGATCCGAAGATCGACCCATCAAGCCGCCTGGTTTCGGTCCGTGCAGAGGTTCAGAACGATGAGCCGCGCCTGGTCCCTGGCCAGTTCGTTCAGGTCCGCATTGAGCTTCCGCAGGAAGACAATGTTCTTGCGCTGCCTCAGACTGCAATCGTGACCAGCCTTTATGGCGATTATGCCTATGCTGTTCGTCCGCAACAGCCGAAGGAAGGCGAAAAGGCTCCCGAAGGGCAAGCTGAAAAGCTTGTCGCTCAGCAGGTCTTTGTCAAACTCGGTCGTCGTTATGGCGGCGTTGTAGAAATTACCGATGGTCTGAAGGCGGGCGATATCGTGATCAGTGCAGGTCAGAACCGGCTTTCGCCAGGAGCTGCTGTTACGATCGACAACACAGTCAATCCGCTCCCTGCGGCTGACAAGTAATAGGCGAGCAAGATGAGCTTTTCCGATATCTTCATCCGGCGACCCGTACTTGCTACCGTGGTCGCTCTCATGATTATTCTTCTCGGGCTTCAGGGGATTGCGCAGCTTAGTGTGCGTGAATACCCAAAGGTCGATGAAACCGTTATTACCGTTACTACGGCTTATGCGGGCGCGAGTGCTGAGCTCATTCAGGGCTTTATCACATCACCGATCGCTGAATCTGTAGCGACCACTGAAAACATTGACTACGTCACGTCGTCCAGCCGTCCATCATCAAGCACGGTGACGGTTCAGATGAAACTTGGTGCAAATCCGGATGCGGCACTCACCGAAGTGATTGCTAAGGTCAATCAGGTTCGTGGCAATCTGCCAACTGAATCGGATGATCCGGTTATCGTCAAGGGAACGGGCCAGAGTTTCGCTACCATGTATCTGGCAGCGCAAAACCCGAATATGACCAGCGAACAGATCACGGAATATCTGGAGCGGGTTATTCAGCCTCGTATGTCCACTATCCAGGGCGTCGCAAAGGCCGAAATTCTCGGTGGCCAGGTCTATTCGATGCGTGTTTGGATTGATCCGATCCAGTTGGCTGCACGCGAAATTACGGCGCCTGAAGTTCTGGCCGCTATCAATGCTTCGAACTTCCTGTCTGCGCCCGGCACAACCAAGAACCAGTATGTGTCGTCTTCGATTACGCTGGAATCGACCCTGCAGACACCTGAAGCCTTCGGCGCGATGCCGATCAAGACTTCCGGCGATGAAGTCGTACGTCTGCGCGACGTTGCAAAAATCGAACTGGCTGCAAAGAGCACGGATACGATTGTTGCGTTCAATGGTTCAGCCGGCACGTTTCTTGGCGTTTATCCGACGCCTGCTGCAAACCCGATCGATATGGCGAATGCCGTTCGCAAGGAGTTACCGTCGATCCAGGCGTCGCTGCCTGAAGGCATGACGCTTGATCTCGTTTATGACGCGACCGAGCAGATCAGCTCTTCGATCAAGGAAGTGTTCTCGACCATCGGCGAAGCTGTGGCCATTGTTATTCTGGTCATCATCGTCTTCCTGGGTTCGTTCCGCTCGGTTCTTATTCCAATCGTAACGATCCCGATTTCGCTGATCGGCGTGTGCTTCTTCCTTTATATCTTCGGCTTCTCGATCAATCTTCTATCGCTGCTTGCGATGGTTCTGGCGATTGGTCTGGTGGTCGACGACGCTATCGTGGTGCTGGAGAATATTCACCGTCATATCGAAGAAGGATTGCGTCCGATGGATGCCGCCTTCAAAGGTATGAAGGAAATCACCGGCTCGATTATCGCTATGACGATCACGCTGGCAGCGGTGTTTGCGCCTCTCGGATTTACCGGCGGCTTGACCGGTTCGCTGTTCCGCGAGTTTGCTTTCACACTGGCAGGCGCGGTTATCATCTCCGGTGTAGCGGCATTGACGATTTCGCCGATGATGTGCGCGCGTATGCTCAAACATGGCGAAGCATCGCGGTTCCAGAAGTTCATCGACAGCACCTTCTCGAGATTCGAGAAGTGGTATCATCGCATGGTGTCGGGGTCGCTTAATTATCGCCCGATCACACTGATGATTGTTATTGCTCTGGTCGGTCTTACAGGCTTCTTGTTTGTGAACACATCGACCGAACTGGCACCTGAAGAAGATTCCGGTGCACTGTTCTCGATGTTCCAGGCTCCGCAATATGCGACTTCTGCATACACCAATCTCTATGCCGAGCAGATCGATGGTCTGACCAAGGATCTTCCAGAACTGGACACACGTTTCCAGATCGTTGGTATGGACGGCGGTACGAATTCAGGTATTGCGCTTTGGGTGTTGAAGGACTGGTCTGAGCGCACGCGTTCGCAGAAGGAAATCCAGCAGGATTTGACCGGCCGTCTGAGCAAGGTTGCCGGTGTTGAAGCCTTTATCTTCGCACCACCTTCCCTGCCGGGGACGGGCGGCGGTCTGCCGATCTCGATTGCACTTCAGTCGACAGGTCCTTCGGATCAGGTTTTCGAACTTGCTGAGGAAATCAAGAACGAAGCACAGGCAACTGGCCAGTTCATCATCGTTCAGAACTCTATGTCCTATAATGCGCCGCAGACTACGATCACAATCGACCGCGATCGTGCTGCAACGCTTGGCGTGCAGGTCAGTGATATTGGCTCGACACTTGGTCTTCTGACCGGTGGTGCAAAGATTGCCCAGTTTGACCGCGATTCAAACAGCTACGACATCATCAGTCAGGTGCCGGACATCTATCGTTCCAATCCCGAAAAGCTTGGCGATTTCTATGTTCGCAGTGTTTCGGGTTCGATGGTTCCTCTGTCGTCGGTGATCCAGATCAAGACGAATGCTTCGCCTGCGGCGATTGAGCAGTTCAATCAGCTCAACTCGGCTACGATTTCCGCTCTGCCTATGCCAAGTGTCACAACAGGTCAGGGCCTGCAGACACTCGTCAATCTGGCGCAGCAGAAGATGCCGGAAGGCTTCTTCCTCGACTATTCCGGTCAGTCGCGTCTGGAAGTCGAGCAGGGTAACACGATTATGATCGCCTTCGGCCTCGCCGTCATTGTGATCTATCTCGTGCTGGCGGCGCAGTTTGAAAGCTTCCGTGATCCATTCATCATCATGATGTCGGTTCCGCTTTCGATCTTCGGTGCTATCGTTCCGCTTAATCTGGGTTTGGGTACACTGAATATCTACACGCAGGTGGGCATGATCACACTTGTGGGACTGATAACCAAGCACGGCATTCTGATGGTGGAATTCGCCAATCAGCAACGCCGTCTGCATGGTCATTCGCGTCGTGAAGCCATCATCATCGCCGCAGAAACCCGTCTGCGACCGATTCTGATGACGACGGCTGCTATGGCGCTTGGTGTTGTTCCGCTGATCATCGCAAGTGGCGCGGGTGCGGCGGCTCGTTACTCGATGGGTCTGGTGATCTTCACCGGTATCACCGTCGGTACGGTCTTCACGCTTTTCGTGGTGCCGATGTTCTACACATTCATTGCAAAGAAAGACGTGGAAGGCGAGTTCGTGCCAGAGCAGGAAGAGGGCGGTCAGCCAGCTCCGGCTCAACATCATTGAAACTTGTCCATCACTGAAACTTGTATTGAATAATCAGATTAAGGGCGGCCACATGTGGGCCGCCCTTTTTGTTGGCATGAAGTTGCATCCCAACCGTTCCACACCATATGAGCAAGCATGATACCTTTATCCGTACTCGATCTTTCACCCGTCCCTGAAGGCAGCGATGCAGGACAGTCTCTGCGCAATACGCTCGAACTGGCCCAGCAGGCCGAAAAACTGGGCTTTACGCGCTATTGGCTGGCCGAGCATCACAACATGCCGGGTATTGCCAGTGCTGCAACTTCGGTAGTTATCGGCCATGTGGCGGCGGGCACGTCCACAATTCGCGTTGGGGCAGGTGGAATCATGCTGCCCAACCATTCACCGCTGGTGATCGCCGAACAGTTTGGCACGCTGGCATCGCTGTTTCCGGGTCGTATCGATCTGGGCCTTGGTCGTGCGCCGGGCACCGATCAGCTGACGGCGCATGCGCTGCGCCGCAATCTGGAAAGCAGCGCCAATGATTTTCCGCGCGATGTTGTGGAGCTTCTCAATTATTTCAAGCCGGCCGATCCCGCACAGCGCGTACAGGCCGTGCCGGGCGCAGGGCTGAATGTTCCTGTCTGGATTCTCGGCTCAAGCCTGTTTGGCGCGCAACTGGCTGCGATGCTGGGTCTGCCTTATGGCTTCGCCTCGCATTTTGCGCCAGCTGACATGGAACGCGCCGTAGACCTTTATCGCGAACGTTTTGAGCCGTCCGAATATCTGCAAAAGCCTTATGTGATGCTGGGACTCAACGTCATTGCAGCCGATACGGATGAAGAAGCACATCATCTGTTTACGTCACAATTGCAGGCATTTGTGAACTTGCGCAGTGGTCGTCCGGGCAAGTTGCCTGCGCCTGTTGTGGGTTATCAGGAGCAGCTTGATCCGTCCGCGCAGGCACTCGTTCGCCAGATGCTGTCATGCCGTGTCGTGGGTGGCCCTGAAACCGTCGACAAGGGCATTCGCGAGTTTGCCGAACGCACCGGCGCTGATGAATTGATGGTGACGGGCATGATCTATGACCATCAGAAGCGTCTTCGTTCCTATGAGATCGTCAGCAACTCGATGGCGTGAGGATCAAATTCGCGATTGACTTCCGTCAGAAGCCAGTCGCGAAAAGCTTTGACCGCAGGCGTGTTTGCACGCGCCTGCGGTGTTACAAAGTAATAGCTGCTCGGGCTTTTGACTGTGTGCTGATAGGCCACGACAAGCTGCCCGCTTTCAATTTCGGCACTGATCAGAAACAGCGGCATCAGTGCAATCCCAAGACCTGCGATACAAGCCTGCGAAACATTTGAGAACTGCTCGAAGCGCATTCCGGCTGCTACCGGCGCCGCAATTTCGAGGCTTTTGAACCAGTGGCTCCATGCGCCGGGGCGTGATGCCATGTTGAAAAGTGGCAGGCGCAACAGGTCTGCCGGCTCGGTGATCGCGTGCTGTTTCAGAAAAGCCGGGCTGCACACAGGCGCAACCGTTTCCTCCATCAGAAATGTGCAGTCTGCATTGGACCAGTCCGGTTGGCCAATATGGATTGCCGCATCAAGGCCCTCGCGTTCAAAGTCGAACTGGCCAATGCGCGTGGCAAAATTCAGAATAATATCAGGATATTGTGCGACAAAACGCGGGATTCTCGGGATCAGCCAGCGGGTGCCAAAGGTCGGAAGAAATGCGAGATTGAGCGTTGTGCCCCTCATGTGTGACATGACCTGCAACGATGCCGCGCGTATGGAGGCAAGGGCAGGGGCGATAGCATTCAGATAGGCACGCCCGGCATCGGTCAGCAAAACGTGGCGGCTGGTACGATCAAACAGAGCGGCACCAAGCTGTTCTTCCAGTGTTGCGATTTGACGGCTGACCGCACCTTGCGTCAGAGAGAGTTCTTCTGCTGCGCTCGAAAAACTCTCATGCCGCGCCACTGCATCAAAGGCAGCAAGCGCGCTTGTCGAAGGAAGCAAGCGTCTCGATAGCGATGTCATGATCTATTACTAAATGGAATAGATCGATGAGTAAACGTAAATTGCATAACTAGGCTTGTCACGTCATATTCGGGCACCTGAATTTGAGGAGATTGTTCATGTCGCGTGCCGTATTTAACTGGGAAGATCCGTTTCTGCTTGATGAGCAACTGACCGAAGACGAACGGATGATCCGCGACTCGGCGCAGGCTTTCGCGAGCGATGTTCTGCTGCCACGCATTGAAAAAGCCTATCTTGACGAGACGACTGACCCTGATCTGTTTCGCCTGATGGGGCAGGCTGGTCTTCTCGGCGTAACGCTGCCTGAAGAATATGGCGCGGCGAATGCCGGTTATGTTTCTTATGGTCTGGTGGCGCGCGAAGTCGAGCGTATCGATTCTGGCTACCGCTCTATGATGAGCGTTCAGTCTTCGCTCGTGATGTATCCGATTTATGCTTACGGCTCAGACGAGCAGCGCAAGAAATATCTGCCCGGTCTGGTTTCCGGCGAGTTGATTGGTTGCTTCGGTCTCACCGAACCGGATGCCGGTTCCGATCCCGCAGGTATGAAAACCCGTGCTGACAAGATCGATGGCGGCTATCGCATCAGCGGTTCCAAAATGTGGATTTCCAATTCACCGATTGCTGACGTTTTCGTAGTCTGGGCCAAGTCGACAGCGCATGACAATGCGATCCGTGGCTTTGTGCTCGAAAAGGGCATGAAGGGGCTTTCTGCACCCAAGATTGGCGGAAAGCTTTCGTTGCGTGCTTCGATCACCGGCGAAATCGTCATGGATGGCGTGGAAGTATCGGAAGACGCATTGTTGCCGAATGTATCGGGCCTCAAGGGTCCGTTCGGCTGTCTCAACCGTGCACGCTACGGCATTTCATGGGGCGTGCTGGGTGCGGCAGAGGATTGCTGGTTCCGCGCACGTCAGTATGGTCTGGATCGCAAGCAGTTCGACAAGCCTCTGGCTGGCACGCAGCTTTATCAGAAGAAGCTTGCCGATATGCAGACCGAAATTACGCTTGGCTTGCAAGCTTCTCTGCGCGTTGGCCGTTTGTTTGACGAAGGCAAGATGGCGCCCGAAATGATTTCTATCGTCAAGCGTAACAATTGCGGTAAGGCACTCGATATTGCACGTCAGGCCCGCGATATGCACGGCGGCAACGGTATTCAGATCGAATATCATGTCATGCGCCACTCGCAGAACCTCGAGACAGTCAACACCTATGAGGGTACGCATGATGTTCATGCGCTGATCCTCGGACGTGCGCAGACCGGCATTCAGGCCTTTTTCTGATCGCAATTCGATCGTTCGGAGAGGTTTTGAGAAATGCAAAATACACCGCTTGCGGGTCTGAAAGTCATTGAACTGGCCCGCATTCTGGCGGGCCCATGGGTCGGGCAGACGCTGTCCGACCTTGGCGCTGATGTTATCAAGGTCGAAAGCCCTGAAGGTGACGATACCCGCACATGGGGTCCGCCATTTATCGAGGTTGAAGGCGAAAAGTCGGCAGCTTATTTCCACGCCTGCAATCGTGGCAAGCAATCGATCATTGCCGATTTTCGCACTGATGAGGGGCGGGCACTTGTGCGCAAGCTCGTTGCCGATGCGGATGTGGTGATTGAGAATTTCAAGCTCGGCGGTCTTGATAAATATGGTCTCGACTATGAAAGCCTGAAAGCGATCAATCCACGGCTGATCTATTGCTCTATCACGGGGTTCGGCCACACCGGGCCTTACGCAGAACGTGCGGGTTATGATTTCATGATCCAGGGTATGGGTGGCATCATGGACCTGACCGGCGAGCCGGACGGGCAACCGCAGAAGATTGGTGTGGCTTTCGCTGACATTTTCACCGGGCTTTACAGCGTCATCGCTATTCAGTCGGCTCTCATCATGCGTGAGCGCACGGGCAAGGGGCAGCATATCGATATGGCGTTGTTTGATTGCATGTCGGCGGTTCTTGCCAATCAGGCGATGAATTATCTGGCGTCGGGTGTTTCTCCCAAGCGGATGGGCAACGCGCATCCCAATATCGCGCCTTATCAGACGCTGCCTGTATCGGACGGTTATTTCATTATCGCCTGCGGCAATGACGGGCAGTTTGCAAAGCTGACGGCTTTGCTGGGAATCGGTGAAATCGCAGGTGATTCTCGCTTCCTCACCAATTCGTCGCGCGTCGCCAATCGAGACGCACTCACGGCAATGCTTGAAGAGCGCACGAAGCAATGGTTGCGAGATGATCTTCTGGCAGCGCTTGCCAAAACAGGCGTACCCGCCGGACCGATCAATACAGTTGAAGATGTGTTTGCCGATCCTCAATTCATCGCGCGCAATATGAGAATCGACCCCGATGGCGTGCCGGGCCTGCGAACGCCAATCCGATTCTCGGATGCCGAACTGAAACTCGACAGACGTTCGCCGAAACTGGGCGAGCATAGCAACGACGTATAGCTTATCTTCCAAAATGCAAAAACCCCGCTTTTGGCGGGGTTTTTCTTTAGGCTTATCAAGATAATCCGCTGCTGCCGAAAAGGCGCGATCAAATTGTCTCTGAAAGAAAATGGTGCGGTCGAGAAGACTCGAACTTCCACGGGTTGCCCCACAGCGACCTCAACGCTGCGCGTCTACCAATTCCGCCACGACCGCACTGTGTGGTAGAAGCTGAACACTGTCAGCGAGAGGGCATTTAGCAAATCGGTTTCGACTACACAAGGCCATTCTTGCAGTTCAACACAATTGAATGGAATTATTTTATGCCAGGCTTAAATATCTGATTTTAAAAAGCAAAAAAGCTCCGCTTCATCTGGTGTTAAGCCAGATCTCAGAGCTGTGTCTTAATAGAAATTATAACTCTTGGGAGAGAATGGTGCGGTCGAGAAGACTCGAACTTCCACGGGTTGCCCCACAGCGACCTCAACGCTGCGCGTCTACCAATTCCGCCACGACCGCACGTGGTAGAGCTGAACAATGTCAGCGAGGAGGCATCTAGCAAATCGATCCGACAGGCACAAGCCCGTTCTTGTGCTTCTGCCAATCTTTTTCAAAAAAGAGTGGGTAAAAGTCGTAATACTGCAATTTAAAGCACTTAAAGCTTCAATTTTCCTAGCTTTTTCGTGTCAGGATGGAAGCCATTTTTGGGGTGTCAGCGCTGATCTATGCGAATTTGCCATAGATCATGACGAATCTGCCGCGTCTATCAACCGCTTATGCCCTGAAGTCTTTTGATGTCTTCCAGCCGCTTTACCGTTTCCGCATAACCAATGTCGATAGCCTCGGAGGCGCGGTGGAAGTCGGCTAGCCCGATTTGTCCGACAGTTGGCATCAGGGAAACATCCGGCGGATCGCCAGCCATACGGGCGCGCGAAATTCGGTCCTGAATGATGTTGAAGGCCTCCATCATGACACCGGTGATGCCGAGGCGGCTTTCCTTCTCACCATGAATCGTTTCAGCAAAACCTTCCTGACGCGACTGTGCGTGTTTGATGACTGCCGCACGACCGAACTGGTCGTAATGCAGGTTTACCGCCAGAACGAGGCGTTGTTCGTAGGCACGGCACACCGAGACAGGAACCGGATTGACCAGCGCACCATCGACCAGAACGCGCTCCTGCCATCGCACCGGCTCGAAGACACCCGGCAGAGCATAGGATGCCCGCATGGCTTCAACGAGCGGACCAGTAGAGAGCCAGATTTCATGGCCCGTGCGCAATTCGGTGCAAACCGCGACGAATGGGCGATCCAGATCCTCAAGGCGCAAGCCGTCGAGATGCTCACGCATACGCCCGTCGAGCTTCATGCCGCCGAACAGGCCGCTGCCGCGAAATGTGATGTCGAGAAGATTGAACATGCGGCGCCGTGTCAGGCTGCGAGCAAATTCTTCGAGCTGGTCGAGCTTACCTGCCAGATAGCAGCCGCCGACAAGAGCGCCGATTGAGGTGCCGGCAATCATTTCAATTTCGATGCCCGCTTCATCGAGTGCGCGTAGAACGCCGATATGGGCCCAGCCGCGTGCAGCTCCGCCGCCCAAGGCGAGTGCAATGCGACGTGGTTCATGCCGCACCTGCGGCAGATCGATGATTTCTTCTTCTGGCTTCAAGGGTTGCGTATTGGCTGCCTTGCGCCTTTGACCCCATGCGAGCATATCGACCAAGCACCTCTTGTTTCGGGGGAGTGTATCAAAACACTGTATCGAAACAATAAATGCTGCAAATTGAAGGCGCGAGAGAAAATCGCGCCATCACATCGATTTGAGGGAGTTCACAGATCGTGAGAAAAATTAGTGATTGTGGTCGCAGGAGCCATTCAGCGACAGACTGACCTGACCATCAACAGATTGAACCTGTCGGTAAAAACACGAGCGGCGACCTGTGTGGCAAGTGGGACCATCACCAGCAACGCTGACTTTCAGCCAAAGCGCATCCTGATCGCAATCGGTACGCAATTCGATCACGCTTTGCAGATTGCCAGAGGTTTCGCCCTTTTTCCAAAGCCTATTGCGGGAGCGCGACCAATAATGCGCGATCCCGGTTTCAAGCGTCAGGCGCAACGCTTCCTCGTTCATATGGGCGACCATCAGCAACTCACCATCACGCGCGTCTGTTACGACAGCAGTGATAAGACCAGATGAATCGAAGCGCGGCATGAAAACCGCGCCTTCTTCAATCGCCTTCTTGTCGGAAGGCTGGGCAGGAAAAATGCTCATTGTTGCGCCTGATTATATGTCTTACTTGCGAATAAGGCTCATGAAACGAACCTGTTCGTTCACTTCTTCCTTAAAAGTGCCGGTAAAGGTTGTCGTGATTGTGCTTGAGCCCTGTTTGCGAATGCCGCGCATCGCCATGCACATATGTTCTGCATCAATCATGACTGCTACACCGCGAGGCTTCAGAATACGCTGAATGCTTTCAGCGATCTGAGCGGTGATGCTTTCCTGTGTTTGCAGGCGACGGGCAAAAATATCGACGACGCGAGCAATCTTCGACAGACCGAGCACTTTGCCATCCGGCAAATAGGCAACATGTGCCTTGCCGATGATCGGCACCATATGATGCTCACAATGCGAGAAGAAGGAGATGTCCTTCACAAGCACCATATCATCATAGCCGGAGACTTCCTCAAAAGTGGTGCCAAGAACATCCTTAGGACTTTCGGCATAACCGCCGAAAAGCTCACTATAGGATTTAGCAACGCGCTGTGGCGTGTCCAGCAGACCTTCACGGTCGGGATTGTCTCCCGCCCAGCGAAGAAGTGTGCGCACAGCAGCTTCTGCTTCGGCCTGCGTTGGCTTTGGCAAATCTGCGGTCAAATTGGATTCGTCATCGATTTTAAGGATGCGAGCGTCCATCAGTATTCTCCAGTAGTCTCCTTCAAGGAGGAGACGAGTTAAACGGACAATACAACGATGCGCTTTACGAGCGTGCGATGTATTGATCCGGCAACACCTAGCTGCCGGACGGATAATCGTGCGGCTGCTCATAACCATGTGATAATCTGTCCATGGCGCAGTCACGACTTGCCTATTATATAGACAGGAAAATGCAACTTCAAACCGTACCCGGGCGATAAATTTACGTTTTTATCCGGTAAGACGGAAGGTTTGTCCAAATGATCGACGATGTTTACAACAAACGTATCCTTGAATTTGCAGGGAATATCGAACGGATAGGGCGGATTGCTAACCCTGATGCGGTCGCAACTGTTCACTCAAAATTGTGCGGGTCGACTGTCACCGTTTATCTAAAGATGGCTGATGGAGTAGTTACGGATTTCGCACATGAGATAAAGGCTTGCGCATTGGGGCAGGCGTCGTCATCGGTTATGGCGCGAAATGTGATCGGTTGCTCTTCAGAAGAGCTAAGGGCTGCACGTGATGCGATGTATAAGATGCTCAAAGAAAATGGCCCTGCACCAGAAGGTCGCTTTGAGGATCTGAAATATTTCGAACCGGTGCGTGAATACAGAGCACGCCATGCATCGACGCTTTTGACTTTTGACGCAGTCGTCGACTGCATTCGCCAGA
Organism: Brucella pituitosa; assembly: GCF_965577835.1. NCBI lineage: Bacteria > Pseudomonadati > Pseudomonadota > Alphaproteobacteria > Hyphomicrobiales > Brucellaceae > Brucella > Brucella pituitosa. Next base: position 235,953 of record NZ_OZ264092.1, on the reverse strand, counting down.
TCGAAGAAAAGGTGCAGGCCGCCTGATATGTGCAGTTGCGGGAAAGATCATCCGGGTGAAGCAACAACAGTCAAGAAGCGCCATACCCGCAATTTCACTGATCCGTGGCGGAAAACGCCGGGCAGGGTACTCGGCACGAGCTTGATAAGGCTTTATCAGCTCACCCTTTCCTCATTTATCGGCAATTCCTGCCGCCATATGCCAACCTGTTCAGAATATACCTACGAATCTGTAGCCCGTTACGGATTGTGGAACGGTAGCTGGATGGGGCTTTTCCGGATCATGCGCTGTGGCCCCATGGGGACTCACGGTTTCGATCCCGTGCCCAGGGAATTATCAGGCTATTATCGCTGGTATTTGCCTTGGCGGTACTGGCGGGTGTCGTCACCCACAGGCTAACTATTTGTTTTTTAAAGATTGATACAAATATGTTAATTTATTGTCCGCTGATTAGAATTCGTTAATGATAAATCTGTTTTATCGGGAAAAGGAAATCAGGTCGGCCCGGCGTCTTTATCGCGCCGCAATTCGGCTTCATTTGCATCGTGTTTTCTTTTCTTGTGAGCCAATATGCATAAATCGTTGTCCCGCACCTCCCAGCTGATTGCCGGTGTTGCGCTTGGTGCCAGTATCTTCTGCGCAACCAACGCCATGGCGAATGTTTCGTGGGTGGTTTTTGATGCCGATACCGGCGTTGTTCTGGGACAGGACGATGCAACTGAACAACACGCTCCTGCGTCATTGGCCAAGATGATGACGCTTTATCTGACGTTCGAAGCTCTCAAGACTGGTAAGTTGCATTGGGATGAAGAAATGCCCATCTCCAGGAATGCAGCTGCAAAAGTTAGAATGAAGCTGTATCTGAAGGCGGGCGAAACGATTTCCGTCCGCGATGCAGTCAACGGCATGGTCATTGTTTCTGCGAATGATGCTGCCACCGTTGTTGGCGAATATCTGGGTGGTTCAGAAGCAAGCTTTGGTCGTCTCATGACGCAGAGAGCTCGAAACCTTGGCATGAAAAGCACTTATTTTGCCAATCCATCGGGCTTGACCGCGAAGATGACCCAGCTGACGACCGCACGCGACATGGCCGTGCTTGGTATGTCGCTGCGTCGCGATTTCCCGCAGGAATATGCGCTGTTTTCCCAGCGTTCGTTTACCTATAAAGGCCGTCCGTTCAATGGCCATAACAACCTGATGTATCGCTATCAGGGTGTTGATGGGATCAAGACCGGCTATACCGATGTTTCGGGCTATAACCTTGTCTCGTCCGCCATCATCAATGACAAGCATCTCGTGGGCGTTGTGCTCGGTGCCGGCTCATCGCGTGAGCGTGACGATCGCATGGCGAAGCTGCTGACCCGCTTTGGCACTGAAGGCACTGGAACGGCAACGGAAGAAGTTGTTGCCGCAGTTCAGACGCCATTGCCGGTTATCTCGCCGCTTAAGCCTCAGAAGCCGAAGGTTGATGCTGTTGCCGATATGATCGATGATTCCAAGATCGAGCAAGGCGATGGTGGCTTTCTGGTAAAATCTGCAATGTCTGCCTGGCGCGTTCAGGTTGGTGTATCTCCATCACGCAAAGGTGCAGATGAATTGCAGGCCAAGTATTTGCCTGTCGTGAGCCGTCTGGTTCCGGGCACGAAGGCTGAGATTTCGACCGCTCCGCGTGGCCGCAAGGTTTATCGTGTTCGTTTCACAGGCTTCAAAGATTCGGAAGCTGCTGAAAAGACATGCACGAAGCTCAAGCAGCAGGGCGTTCCCTGTCTCGCAATCCGCAACTGAGTTCATTTAGAGCGTCGTGCGTCCAAGGGGGCGCACAAAGGCCGCTCTAACAGTTTAAACATGCTGCATAATTTTACCGTAAATCGATTCTGATTTAAGGAATTATGCAGTGGTTTCCAGAACTCTGACAGGCGCCGTGATGCAGTTTGCCACGGCGCTTTTGCTTTACGGACTGGCCAAAAAAGACTAATAGCCAGTCTTCATTCAAAGTTGCAAAAGCAACATATAGGCGGTTCTGCGAACTTAAGCAGGATCGTTTCATGCAAAACCACCCGCAATCGTTGGCGGGACTGGATAAGGAAAATATGATGTCGAATGTTTCCATGCAATTTCCCGATGGCTCGGTGCGCGAATATGATGCCGCCACAACCGGCGCCGAACTTGCAGAATCAATCTCCAAATCACTTGCAAAGAAAGCCGTGGCTTATGCCGTGGATGGTACCGTGCGTGATCTTTCCGATCCGCTGGGTGCTTCCGGCGCCATTGAAATTCTGACCCGCGAAGATCCGCGCTCGCTGGAACTGATCCGTCACGACACGGCTCACGTTTTGGCTGAAGCCGTGCAGGAGCTTTTCCCGGGAACGCAGGTAACGATCGGCCCAGTCATCGAGAATGGCTTCTATTACGACTTCGCGCGTAACGAACCGTTCACGCCAGATGATCTGCCGGTGATCGAAAAGAAGATGCGCGAAATCATTCAGCGCAACAAGCCGTTCACCAAGCAGGTTTGGTCGCGCGAGAAGGCCAAGCAGGTTTTTGCCGATAAGGGCGAAAGCTACAAAGTGGAGCTCGTCGATGCGATCCCTGAAGGTCAGGATCTGAAGATCTACAATCAGGGTGAATGGTTCGATCTCTGCCGTGGTCCACATATGGCGTCCACAGGCCAGATCGGCAATTCCTTCAAGCTGATGAAGGTTGCAGGCGCTTACTGGCGCGGTGATGCCAACAATCCGATGCTGACACGTATCTACGGTACGGCATTTGCCAACGACAATGATCTCAACGCCTATCTTCATATGCTTGAAGAAGCTGAAAAGCGTGATCACCGCCGCCTTGGTCGCGAAATGGATCTGTTCCATTTCCAGGAAGAAGGTCCGGGCGTTGTGTTCTGGCACGCCAAAGGCTGGCGTATGTTCCAGACGCTGGTAGCTTATATGCGTCGTCGTCTCGACAGCCATGGCTATCAGGAGGTCAATGCGCCACAGGTGCTGGACAAGTCTCTTTGGGAGACTTCCGGTCACTGGGGTTGGTATCGCGACAACATGTTCAAGGTCACTGTTGCCGGTGATGATACCGACGATGACCGCGTGTTTGCTTTGAAGCCGATGAACTGCCCGGGCCACGTTCAGATATTTAAGCATGGTCTTAAGTCTTACCGCGATCTGCCTATAAAGCTTGCGGAATTTGGCAATGTGCATCGCTATGAGCCATCGGGTGCGCTGCATGGTCTGATGCGTGTTCGCGGCTTCACACAGGACGACGCGCATGTATTCTGCACTGAAGAGCAGATGGCTTCGGAGTGCTTGCGGATCAATGATCTTATTCTGTCGGTTTATAAGGACTTCGGCTTCAAGGGCATCACGATCAAGCTTTCGACCCGTCCTGAAAAGCGTGTTGGTTCGGATGAATTGTGGGATCGCGCCGAAAGCGTGATGATGACGGTTCTTGAGCAGATCAAGGAACAGTCAGATGACATCAAGACCGGCATTTTGCCGGGCGAAGGTGCCTTCTACGGTCCGAAGTTCGAATATACGCTGAAAGACGCGATCGGTCGCGAATGGCAGTGCGGAACGACACAGGTCGACTTCAACTTGCCGGAACGTTTCGGCGCATTCTACATCGACAGCAACTCGGAAAAGACCCAGCCGGTCATGATCCATCGCGCGATCTGCGGATCGATGGAACGTTTCCTTGGTATTCTGATCGAAAATTTCGCCGGTCATATGCCGCTCTGGTTTGCGCCTATTCAGGTTGTTGTTGCAACAATCACGTCGGAAGCTGATGGTTATGCAGCCGAAGTTGCAGCCAAGCTCAAGGCTGCAGGCCTGCAGGTCGTGACCGACGTTCGTAATGAGAAAATCAATTACAAGGTCCGTGAACATTCTGTTCAGAAGGTTCCGGTCATTCTCGTTTGCGGCATGCGTGAAGCGGAAGAAAAGACGGTCAATATGCGTCGTCTTGGTTCACGTGATCAGGAATCGATGACGCTGGATGAAGCGATTGCCCGTCTGACGGAAGAAGCAACACCACCGGACCTGCTGCGTCTGCGCAATGCATAATAGAAAAAGGCCCGCGAAAGCGGGCCTTTTTTATTTGGAAATTAAGCTCAATCAATCTTGCGCAGCCAGCCCGTCATCAGGCGCTTCGGATTCGCGGTTTGCGACCACTTCCACTTCGCCATTTGCACCAGAGGTCACTTTGAAATCGCGCTGATAGATGCGGTCTTTGTTCTTGGCGACGGCAACATAATCGCCTTCAATCAGAACCATTGACGAGTACGCTCCAGCGCTTTCTCGTACGACGTCGCCAGAAGCATTCAGAATTGACCAGGACGTGTCGGCGAGGGCCTCGCCACCTTTTTCACGCACCAGCTTCAACACGACCTCGGCAGCGCGATGCTGAACGGTTGCTTCAGTCAGCTTGCCTGCCTCCACACGTATATCTGCACGGATGACAGCATTCGCAGTGCCGTAGTTGGAAACCACGTGATAAGTGCCGCTATTCAATCGGATGATTGCATCTGGCTTAACATCCGGAACGATGAGCGAACGGTCGTTGTTATCTTCGTCGGCATAAATGGAGAAGCGAACGAGATCGCTTTTGATCTTACCTTCATCGGGCAGGACAGCGCTAAGCTTCATGCCGCCTGCATCGAGTGTCATCACCTCATGACGACTGGCATTCGTAAGCGTAATGCGTTTGGTTGCACCTGCGCGGCCATATGCAGCGTGCACCAAATAACTGCCTTCTGGCAGATTGAACACTGTACTGCCGCCTTTTGACGAGGCGATGAGTGCCAACTGTCCATCCGGTCCAACCTCTGGTGCAAAGACGCGCCATACAAGGCCGGTCGAAATATCCGGGCCATCCTCATTGAGACGTGCTTTCAGGTCCAGCTCACTCGTTTTGACCAGAGGATTATTCTCGGGGCTTGTCGGGTTTGCATAAGGGCTGAGTGTTGGCAAATTGAGCTTTGGTTCCGGAAAGTTCGGAAGACCAATCGTGCTGTTTGTCTGTACTGCTCCGTTGCTACCCGAGGGATCCGGTATAGCAGGGGCCGGTGCAGGTGGTTCTAGTTGGAAACCCGGTAGTTTGAATCCGCCATCAGAACCGCCTTGCCGACCACCGCCAAAGCCATCACCCATTCCGCCACCCATGCCACCACCGCCGGGACCACCCGGTCCGCCTGGTCCACCGGGGCCCTGTGCGAACGCAGAGGAAGCCATCAGGACAAACGAAAGCGTCGCCACAAATGACTTGCTGCGCGATGATTTTGCACTGCTTGCTCGAAACAGACCCAGTATATCTGACATAAGATGTTTTGAACCCAAGCGGGTGGCGAATTCAAGGCCAAATCGACCGTTGTCATGGCAAATTTATCCATGCGAGTTATACAGCGGCAGAGATTATAGGCTTTACACACAGATAGTGTCGCGCGAGAAGATGCTGCCTCCATTTGGCGCTTGGCCGATCCGATTTTATCAGATTGGCGTCTAAAGCTTTTTATTTGAAGCATAATCTTATCGATCTTTGTTTCACTCTGGTCGGATTATGCTCTAAGTGGAGTCATATATGCAGATTATAGCGATGAGGGATTTCCGTGAAGCATCCGGTATTTGATTTTCTGGCCCAGCGCAGCTCTACGCCTATTTCCGCCATTTCAGAACCGGCACCGCAGGGGGCCGAACTGGACGAATTGCTGAAAGTGGCGGCGCGTGTACCAGATCATGGACGCCTCACTCCGTGGCGCTTCATTCTTTATCGCGGTGATGTTCGTCACAAGGTTGGTGAGTATCTCGCCAAGCGGGCCGAGGAGCGGGAAGGGTCTTTGAACGATAGCCGTAAAGATCAGGAGAAGGCGCGTTTTGCACGTGCTCCATTGGTCATTGGCATTGTTTCGTCACCGGTTGGCCACGAACGCATTCCGGAATGGGAGCAGTTTCTGTCGGCGGGTGCAGTAGCTATGAACCTTTGTATTGCAGCGAACGCGCTCGGTTACGCGACCAACTGGATCACCAACTGGTATTCAGACGATGCGCCAGCGCGTGCGTTCCTTGGTCTGGCGCCTGAAGAGCGTGTTGCTGGTTTCGTACATATCGGGACAGCAGAAAACAAAATGCCCGAGCGTCCGCGCGCCGAAATGGACAAGATCGTTTCCGATTATAACGGGCCGTGGCCGTCATGAGTTATCGCTTTATAAATCAGTTATAACTAACGGAAAATACGATGTTTTATGAACCGTCTACTGGTCATAATTTGCCTCACAATCCATTCAAAGCGATTGTCGCACCTCGTCCGATTGGCTGGATTGGGGCTCGGTCAAAAAATGGTGCGGTGAACCTCGCTCCATATTCATTCTTCAACGCAATATGCGACACGCCACCGATGGTAATGTTTTCATCAAGCGGCTTCAAAGACAGCGTTTCGTTTATTGAAGAGACGGGCGAATTTACGGCCAGTCTGGTCAGTGATCACCTGAAAGAGAAGATGAATGCGTCATCGATTAACGCTCCGCGCGGCACCAGCGAATTTGAGTATGCTGGCCTGACAGTTGCGCACAGTAAGCTCATCGCTGCGCCATACGTGAAGGAAGCCTATGCTGCGCTGGAATGTGTGGCGGTGGAGATCCGGCGCTTACAGGACAAAGAGGGCAGGCCGACCGACAATTATATGGTCATCGGCGAGGTCGTCGGCGTTCATATAGACGAAAGCGTTCTGACAGATGGGCTGTTTGACATAAGAAAAGCCAAGCCGGTGACCCGACTTGGCTATATGGATTATGCGACCACCGAGGACGTTTATCAGATGTTCCGACCAAAGTGGGAAGACAAAGTTTGAATTTTGGGGCTGGTTACAGCCCCTTTTTCTTCGCCTCGACCCAGATTGCTTCCATTTCATCAAGCCGTGCTGCCTCAAGGCTGCTGCCCGATTCCTTCAGCGACTTTTCTATGAAATCAAAGCGGCGCTTGAACTTGTCATTGGCTGCAATGAGCGCTGTTTCTGCGTCAATTTCCAGATGCCGGCCAAGGTTGACCATAGCAAAGAGCAGATCGCCATATTCTTCCGCAATATTGGCTTTGTCCTGTGCCGCCATTGCTTCTTTCAATTCGGCTGTTTCCTCCGCGATCTTGTCTAGTATGGGTGCCGCTTCCGACCAGTCGAACCCAACTTTCGCGGCCTTCTGCTGAAGCTTCAAGGCGCGCAAGAGGGCAGGGAAGGCGTGTGGTATATCGTCAAGATAACGTGTTTTATCAATAGCTTCCAAGCCAAGCTTGGCGCGACGTTCGGCACGTTCGGCCTTTTCTTCTGCCTTGATACGGTTCCACGATCCCTTGGCCATGCCAGCGCTTCTGGCTTCGGCGTCGCCAAAGACATGCGGATGGCGGCGGATCATCTTGTGCGTGATGGCTTCGACAACATCACCGAAGCCAAACTTGCCTTGTTCTTCAGCCATGCGGGAATGAAACACCACCTGAAGCAACAGATCGCCAAGCTCTTCACGGAAATCATCGGCATCGTCGCGCTCAATGGCATCTAGGACCTCATAGACTTCCTCAAGCGTATAAGGAGCGATTGACTTGGAAGTCTGTTCTACGTCCCAGGGGCAGCCCGTTTCAGGGTCGCGAAGGGCAACCATGATTTCGAGAAGACGGTCGATATTGCGGGAGGGTTCCATCTTCGCTCCAGTAAAATTGATGTCGCATTCTTGGGGCAATTTGCAAGAATCGGAAGGGTTGGGTTGCAGTCTGCTACGGTTTTTGCATAGTCAGCCAACAAACGCTCTCGGGATCGCACATTGGGGCAGTATGTTCAACAAGCAGGTATTTAAAGCATGACGATTCTTGTAACTGGTGGCGCTGGATATATCGGTTCGCATACATGCGTACAGCTGATTGAGGCCGGTCATGAAGTGGTGGTGGTCGATAATTTCGATAACAGCAATCCGGAAGCTCTCCATCGCGTGGAAAAGATCACTGGTCGCGCACCTATTCGAGAGCCGGGCGACATTCGCGATCGCACCCTGCTGGAACAGATTATCACGCGCCATAAATGCACGGCTGTCATTCATTTTGCCGGTTTGAAGGCGGTCGGTGAGTCGAGTGAAAAGCCATTGCATTATTATGATTGCAACGTGCTCGGTACGTTGCGTTTGTTACAGGCAATGGAAGCTACAGGCGTGAAGACGCTTGTTTTCAGCTCGTCTGCGACTGTTTATGGCGACCCGGAAAAATTGCCGATTACCGAAGATCAGCCGCTTTCTGCGACCAATCCATACGGACGCACGAAGCTTGTTATCGAGGATATGCTGCGCGATCTTTATAACAGCGACAATAGCTGGAAGATCGCGATCCTGCGCTATTTCAACCCGGTTGGTGCGCATGAAAGCGGTCTTATCGGTGAAGATCCCAAGGGGATTCCAAACAACCTGATGCCAATCATTGCGCAGGTGGCAACTGGTCGTCGTGAGAAACTCAACATCTGGGGCAATGATTACAACACGCCGGATGGTACAGGCGTTCGCGATTACATTCACGTTGTTGATCTCGCAGCAGGGCACCTTAAAGCGCTCAAAAAACTTGATGAACCGAAGTGCTTTTCTGTCAATCTGGGGACAGGGCAGGGTTACAGCGTTCTCGACGTGGTAAAAGCCTTCGAACACGTTTCAAATCGTGAAATCAAATATGAGCTTGCTCCACGCCGTCCGGGCGATGTGGCCGAATGCTACGCTGATCCAGCTTTTGCGCGTGATTTTCTTGGCTGGACCGCTGAGAAGGATCTTCGCGAGATGTGTAAGGACATGTGGAACTGGCAGTCGAAAAATCCAAATGGATATGAAGTGGATTGAGGGCTGAAAAGCCCTTTATCGACGACTTTTGCCGGAAAAGTGATCCAATTAGCGACTGGCTCTATCCTTTAGTATTGTGTCGATTTCTGATCGGCCTATTACAAATTAGGGATCAAACATGCTCAGAATGCTCTCCGAGAAGCCTTGGAGTTTTAGGAGAGCATTCAGGAATGCCATGCTGAAGGACTGACGAGAAATGCGTTTTCTGCCCGATAAATTCACCTGCATGTTGATTGCGACCATTCTGCTCGCGTCATTTCTTCCCGTGCAGGGCGATTTTGCTGAATGGTTCGGGATTGCAACAAAAATAGCGGTTGGGCTTCTGTTCTTCTTGCACGGTGCGCGTCTGTCACGTGAGGCAGTTGTTGCAGGTGTAACCCACTGGCGACTGCATCTGGCAGTCATCAGCGCAACATTTGTTCTGTTTCCGATTTTAGGACTGGCCGCGGGCTGGACTATTCCCGGTCTTGCGCAATCGCCGTTCTATCTCGGCATTCTTTATCTCTGCGTTTTGCCTTCCACCGTACAATCCTCAATCGCCTTCACCTCAATGGCTGGCGGCAATGTCTCTGCGGCTATCGTTTCTGCATCGGCATCGAACATCTTTGGCATGTTCCTGACACCATTGCTTGTCGGGTTGCTGTTTGCGGTTAAGGGCGGCGGCGGGATTTCTGTCGATGCTCTCGAATCCATTCTGCTGCAATTGCTTGCACCATTTGTCCTGGGGCAGATATTGCAGCCATGGATTGGCAATTTCATGCGTCGTCATAACAAATCGCTCGGGTTTGTCGATCGTGGCTCGATCTTGATGGTTGTCTATCTGGCGTTCAGTGAAGCGATTGTCGAAGGTCTGTGGCATACGGTTTCCTGGAATGATCTCGGCGTAATGATCGGCGTGAATATTCTGCTTCTGGTGATTGTCATGCTGGCGACCTGGTATGGCAGCAAGGCGCTGGGCTTCAATCACGCCGACCGCATTACCATCATGTTCTGTGGTTCCAAGAAGAGCCTTGCCAGCGGGGCGCCGATGGCCAGCGCGATCTTCGCAGGCGCGAATGTGGGCAGCGTGGTGCTGCCGCTCATGCTGTTTCACCAGATCCAGCTGATGGCTTGTGCAGTCATTGCGCGAAAGCTTGCTGACCATAAGCCTGCTTCAAGCACAGCTCCCGCAGCGGCCGAATAGAACTGGTTCTTGCTGTCATCTTCATATGAGAGTAGGAGGGCAGGCGAGTGGTTTCGCCTCGCCTTTTCGATCTATGGAAAAGACAGCCCTAACCCATATATTAGCTCTCTATAGGCCTTTTCAGTTCGCTGACGGCTCAACAAAAGGCAACGCAGATGTCCAAGCACAACGGTAAATCCAATAACACGGATTCTCTTGATCAAGAGGCGCTGGCTGAGGCTTATAATCATGCGCTTGCCCTGGAAAAAGCCGGCGATCTGGATGCCGCTGCTGAAGCCTATAAAGCAGTTCTCGAAATTGATCCCGAAGACCACGGTGGCGCCGCCGTGCGTCTGGCAAGCATGGGACGTGGCATCGTACCGCCAAAAGCACCTGATGCTTATGTTGCTACGCTTTTTGATCAGCATGCCGAGATGTTCGACACGATTCTTGTCGATCAGCTTGGTTACGATGTGCCGCTGCAATTGCGTGAAATGCTACTGGAACTCAATGAAGAGTTTCAGGCCGAGCGCATGCTGGATCTCGGTTGTGGTACGGGACTTTCTGCCGACGCGCTGGACGATATGGCCGACCACAAGACAGGCGTCGACATATCTGAAAACATGATTGAAGTGGCTTATGAAAAAGGCGATTACGACGCGCTTTTTGTTGGCGAGGCAGTCCGTTTTTTGGAGACTACTGAGGAAGACAATTGGGACCTGATCGTCGCAACTGACGTACTGCCTTATATGGGTGAGCTGGATCGCTTTTTTTCGGGCGTTGCCGAACATCTGCAGGCCGGAGGCCACTTTGGCTTTTCCAGTGAAACACAGCCCGACGAGCGCTTCGCTGGCCGCGATTTCATGGTTGGCGATTTCCAGCGTTTCGCTCATGCGCAGTCTTATGTGCGCTCGCTGCTATCAGCACACGGAATGGATTGCATACGCTGCACAGACATCACAGTTCGAAGTGAGCAAGGATCACCGGTCCCAGGGCATTTATATGTCGCTCAGCGACGCTAACATTCATCGTGAGTTCGCATACAGATTCCGATCTTATGGTTCCATAATCTATCTTATGTGATCGACGTTGATGGATGGGTGCGTTCTATTCTAAAGTGTTATTTGCAAATGATAACAATGAGTTATTCAATTCAAGGAGCCTGTAACTAAAGAAAAAATTCTGGAAATCTAGCCGAGCGAAATTTGAACCTGGATCTATGCGGAGTATAGAAGTCCTCCAAGAAAGTATTCGCATTTTGACACGAAATCGATTTATATCGCATGTGTGAAAGCGCACAAAATTCAAAGCTTTAGCTTATAGTTAGGCGTTTAATCGTTTCGAGGAGAGGAAAGGTTCAATGGGTAAAATTTCAGCGGTACTGGTCGCCATGCTCATCATTACCGGATGCACGACGACCGAAAAGGATGTCAGCATTGGAACCGTTGCCGGTGCCGCTATTGGAGGAATAGCCGGTGGTGGACGCGGAGCACTGATTGGTGCTGGTGCTGGTGCTATTGGTGGTTTGCTTGTTCGCAACTTACGCAATGGTAAATGTGAATATAGAGACCGTCGCGGCAGAATTTATACGGCGCGTTGTCGGTAAACAGACTGCAGGCAGGGCTATCTGAAAGCCCTGCCCTGTCTCTCATTTGTTGTAACTATTACAAGAGATTACGCGTTTTCATCCGTGCGACTTGAACTAGTTTTTTGTCCTACATCGATACGATTTCCATCAGGGTCTTCAAAAACGAATGCCCGCAAGCCATAGTCCTTGTCTTGCAGACCTTTTATGATCCTCATGCCATACCGTTTACAAATGGCATGCATAGCATCGACGTCTTTCACCAGCATGTGAGCAATGTTGAAATTAGCGGCTTTGTGGTTCCTTTGCAGGGAGAGGTGCAGTTCACCTTCTTCGCGTTTCAGGATCATGAAACCCACCGGATTTCCATTTTCGAAGACTTTTTTAAAGCCTAATGCGCCGCAATAAAATTGACAGGCCACATCCATGTCTTTGACAGGAATCATAGCTGCAATTCGTCCGAAACCGACACTCTGATTAGCGATATCGTCCATCGCGTAACCTCTGCTTGCGAAGATACAATCTCCAGTCAGACGGTGCTGCTGAAAGAAATGCACTTCAGTGTTTTTATGAGAAGGACGGTGCCAACGGCGTTAGATTTATCTTGAAATCATTGCGTTGTGAATAGTTTGGACCATGTTTCTGCCAAAGCATAGAAAGCATTTTTTCACTCACCTCGTTTGATCTAAATCATTCCTTCAAACTGCTTCCCAATGTAATTCCAGAATGCTGATCTAAAGCATTTCCAGCAAAAGTGCGAAGCAGTTTTGCGTAGGGTAAGCGATGAAATAAACACTTAGAGCGGTTTCAGCGGCTCCGCTTTAACTGGAACCGATCTAAGACCAAAGCATGCGTGTAATCGCAGTCAGCATGCGCTATTACCTGCATGCGCTGACTCCGGCCCCATGCTCACAATATGCGCGTACTGGAGAGCGTTGTTTCCGGCTCTAAAGCCGGTCTGCAAGGAAGGTTAGAGTACATGTTGGAAGCACGTATCAGGAACGCGTCTCTGCGGGACAAGATTATCACTGCGGAGCAAGCCGCAAGCCTGATTAAAGATGGCATGATTGTTGGCATGAGCGGATTTACACGCGCAGGCGATGCCAAGGCTGTTCCACTGGCAATGGCGGCACGTGCCGCAAGCGATCCCTTTCAGATTACGCTGATTACCGGCGCCTCCCTCGGCCACGATGTCGACAAGCTGTTGACGGAAGCACACGTGTTGGCTCGCCGGATGCCATTTCAGGTGGATCGTACATTGCGGGCCGCGATCAATCGCGGCGAAGTCATGTTTATCGATCAGCACCTGTCAGAGACGGTGGAACAGCTGCGGTCCAACCAGATTGGACCTATCGATTACGCTGTCGTCGAGGCGCTTGCGATCACCGAAAATGGCGGGATTATTCCCACAACATCCATCGGTAATTCCGCCAGTTTTGCGATTCTTGCCGAGAAAGTGATTGTTGAGGTCAATCTGAACCAGCCATTGGCGCTCGAAGGATTGCACGACGTCTATATACCGACGAAGCGCCCTTCCCGCGATCCAATTCCGGTCACAGCCTGTGACAGCCGTGTCGGCCTTCCATATATACCTATTCCGCCGGAGAAGATTGCCGGCATCGTCATCACGCAGGAAAATGATAGCGCTTCAACCGTAGAGCCTGCAGATGGTGAGACAATTGCGATTGCTTCGCACCTCATCCAGTTTCTTTTGAATGAAGTGGAGGCGGGTCGTCTCGATCTGACGCTCAATCCTTTGCAGGCCGGTATCGGCACAATCGCGAATGCGGTTCTCAATGGCTTTGCCGAAAGTCCGTTCCATAATCTGCGTATGTATAGTGAAGTGCTCCAGGACAGCACCTTTGATTTGTTTGATGCTGGTAAACTCGATTACGCGTCAGGTTCTTCTATTACATTGAGCCCTGCTTGTGGTGAACGGGTCTTCAACAACATCGATCGCTATCGCGATAAACTGATCCTGCGCCCGCAAGAGATCAGCAATCACCCCGAGGTCATCCGTCGTCTTGGCATTATCGGTATCAACACCGCTCTTGAGTTCGATATTTACGGGAATGTCAATTCGACCCATGTGGATGGTACGCACATGATGAATGGTATTGGTGGGTCTGGCGATTTTGCGCGTAACGCTTATATTTCTATCTTCGTCAGTAAGTCCGAAGCCAAAAATGGTGCGATATCGTCGATTGTTCCGATGGTGACACATGTCGATCATACCGAACACGATGTGGATATTCTCGTGACCGAACAAGGTCTGGCAGATCTTCGTGGTCTTGCACCACGTGAACGGGCAAAGCTGATTATCAACAATTGCGCTCATCCGGATTATCGCGATCAGCTTAACGATTATTTTGAGCGTGCTTGCAGCCGGGGTGGGCACACCCCTCACCTTCTGGAAGAGGTATTCAGCTGGCATAGCCGGCGTCAACAAACGGGCTCGATGTTGAAATAACGGATAATTCGAGACAGAAAACACTATAAACGGCGGCGAAAGCCGCCGTTTTGCTTTGCTACGTGTTGGAACCTTATTCTCGTTGGAACGTTAACCGGCACATCATTTTCAAACGGAAAATGGTTGAGATCATGGATTTTCGGGGCCTATAAATATCCCTCGTTTCCCATGATTTCCCGAGTTCAATTCGGTGTTGTGAAGGAACCACCACCGAATGATTATAGAAAAGCCGTTCCGGGAAGGGTCCGACAGCCTATGTCCATCCTCATCAGTCTTCTGATAACAATTCTGGTTATCTTTCTCGTTCTATATCTCATCAACATGCTGCCACTCGATGGGAAAGTGAAACAGATCGCTCAGGTGATCGTCATCATCATCGGTATTATATCGCTCCTGAAATATCTGGCAGTCTTCTAGGGTCTGTGGGGAATTCGTTTTGAAGCGTGGTATGGATGAAAATAGCCAGGTTTAGGAGCAAAGCCGAAGATGGATTGGTTCTTCATCGAGGTTTTGCGACGCGAAGCTGGGCGATTTTCACCATATCCCTTTAGGACGTGGCGGATTTTCTCTCTGAATGCGTCGAACAGCCCTTGTGGAGATACACTCCACGGCGTCCTTTTCTCCTGTTCAGAAACAAAATCCGTCTCACGCCACGCCCAAAACCTAATTCCCCACAGACCATAGGGCGGTTCCGATTAAGATTGAATCGTTGGAACCGCTCTAACTATTGTTTTTACGCATTTACCTCACGCAAAATCGCTTCGCACTTTTGGCTCAAATGCTCTGGTTGTCCGACGATATGGGTTTTTGAACATTGAGGGCCCCTCCAAAGGCGTCCTTCTGTTGTTTAAGCATTGCTACGATCCAATATTGTAAATTAGTAAAATGTTAAAAATTACAATTAGTGTTATTTCTTTTAAAGATAGTTGTCGTTCAGCTAATCTATAGGTAATATATTCGCGGCATTCTACTTTAGATTGTGTCAATAATAGCACGCATATATAAAAAATTGCATTCGTGCGGGGGCGCGTCTTTCTTCGCCAAAGCACTCCTCTTATAAGGCCCACAAAGATCAGGTCTGTTCATAGAGGGTTCAGAGACAGGCATCTAAAACATCTTTGTCGGGGTTGGGGAGTTCGGTATGAAGGCGGCTTTATGGAAGGCAACGTTGATAACGTTGTCTGTGGTCCTGTTTTCAGTTGGGATCAGCCTGACCATTGGATTCATCTCTGGCGGCATGCCCGGGATTATAGCTCTTAGTCTGAGCGTCGTAATCCCGACCATAACGGCCTTCCCTTCCCTTCTTTATATCTTTTTGCAGCATAGCAAGCTCAGCGATGCCTATGTGCAATTAGAAAAAGCCCATATCGAGTTGCAAGCTCGCTCTCGCGTCGACCACATGACCGGATTACTCAACCGTGAAGCGCTGTTCGATGCTATGAAAATCAGCCGCTCGCGTATCGAAAGCGGGACACTTCTCGTTATCGATGCCGATCATTTTAAAGCGATAAATGATACGTTCGGTCATAGTGTTGGCGACCGTGCGCTTAAGCTGATTGCCTTTGCACTTCAGAATGTTACCCGTAAAGGTGATCTTGTTGGCCGTATCGGCGGTGAGGAGTTTTGCGTTTTTCTTCCGGGCGCGACAGGCGAAACGGGTATGCGGGTTGCGCAAAGAATACGCGCGGAAGTAGAAAATACGCCATTCCATGCGACTGAATATCAGATTTATCCATTGACCATCAGTATCGGTGTGGCGTCTGCACCAAAGAACGAAACCAACTCGCAGGTGTTAAGCCGCGCTGATCGTTGCCTTTATATGGCCAAGCAGCGCGGTCGAAATTGCGTGGTGTTCGATGAGGAAAGCGGACGCATCACAAGTGCTTCCGTGGTTTCAATCACCAATGGCCGTGAAGTCGCGCGCGGATAATAGCGCTTGCTCTATTCCCAGGGCGTGACTTCTTCCTCGGACCAGCCGACCGGCACAAATCCCATCTTTTGATAAAGCTGTAGCGCGCGCGGGCTGTCGAGCGTGTTGGTATGAATGGTCACTCTTTGCGGGCTGTGCGACCAGGCAGTCGAAATGGCTTCGCTGAAGAAGAATTTTCCCAGTCCCCGCCCCTGATAATCAGGAACGAGTCCGAAATAGAGAACTTCGGCTGTTTCTGGCAAGGCTGACAAATTGAGCTCCAAAAAACCGGCCGGATTTCCCTCCGCATAAAGGACGTGAATCTCGGTAGTCTCTGCATGAATGGCCTTAGCCACTTCCGCATCGCTCTGCACGCGACGCATCATCCAGTGATGCTGGCGTCCAACCTGTTCGTAGAGATAGCGATAGAAATGCACCGGCATTTCGGTCGAGCGCATGATTGCAAGGCGCAGACCGGAAGGAACCGGAAATGACAGCGCCGGACGCGCTGTCATTTCCAGATGGGTCACTCTGGCCATCAGTTTTTCAGTCATGCTTATTCTGCTTCGCCGGTCACGACAGGTGTATCCTGCCTGCTGCCCCATTCGCTCCACGAACCATCATAAAGCCGATTGTCTTCGTGGCCAAGCGACGTCAATGCCAGTGTGATGACCGCTGCGGTCACACCGGAACCGCAGCTGGTGACGACGGGTTTATTAAGGTCTACACCGGCACTGGCGAAGATTTCGCGAAGGCTGTCGAGGCTTTTCAGTTGACCGTTTTCAGACAGCGAACCGACCGGAACGTTGCGAGCGCCCGGCATGTGACCCGAGCGCATACCTGCGCGCGGTTCTGCATCGCGGCCTGTGAAACGGCCAGCGGCACGTGCATCGGCGATCTGAGAACTGCGTCCATCCACGATTTTGCTCATTTCTGCGAAATCAACGACCTTTGCCGCATTGAATGAAGGCGTGAAAAGCGTTGCAGCGATTTTTGTAACTTCATCGGTGACGGGGAAGTTTGCTGCCTTCCAGCCATCAAAACCGCCATCGAGAACCAGAACGTTCTTCACGCCCATCACGCGGAACATCCACCAGACGCGCGGCGCAGAGAACATGCCAGGACCGTCATAGACGACGACGGTTTCATCCGCCGTGATGCCCATTGCGCCGACATGGCGTGCAAAAAGCTCCGGTGATGGCAAGGTATGCGGGAGGCCCGAACCCTTGTCTGCAATCAGATCCTGATCGAAGAAGACTGCGCCCGGAATGTGTGCTGCGTCATATTCATCGCGCCCGTTGCGACCGGCTGCGGGCAAATACCAGGATGCATCCACGATTGCGAGACCCGGTTCGCCCAGACGAGCTTTCAGAACATCGCGGGAGATAACAAATGCGCTTTTATCGGACATGATTGCTCCTGAACTTACACTAGTGGTGCATTGCCAAATCGAATGCGGAAGCGGCGGTTTTCCTTGCCCTTCTTTTCGATCTTGCCGATGTGGATTTCACCCACTTCCTGCGTCTCAGAAACGTGTGTTCCGCCACAAGGTTGCGAATCCACTGAACCATTTTCGCCGATAACCACCAAACGAAGACGGCCTGCACCCACAGGAGGGCGGACGTTCTTCGACTTCACAATATCCGGATTGGCCAGAAACTCTTCGTCGCTGATCCAGCGAAGCGTAACTGGATCATTGGCTTCCACCATTTCCATGAGTTTTTCGGTGACGGATTCCTTGGTGTAGCTCGCATCTGGAAGATCGAAATCGACGCGGCTTTCCTCTTCACCAACCGCAGCACCAGTGATTGGAAACGGGCACGCGACAGAAAGAAGATGACAGGCTGTATGCATACGCATCAGCTTGTAGCGGCGCTCCCAATTGATATGCAGAACCAGTTTCTCGCCAATCGCGGGGAGCGCCTGCCCTTCGACTGGCACATGGACGATTTCGTTTTTGCTTTCGCCGGTAACGGTTGCCGCAATTTCAATGCGCGAGCCGTCGGCACGCTCAAAAAAGCCCGTATCTCCCGGCTGACCGCCGGAAGTGGCATAAAAATTTGTCTGATCGAGAATAATGCCGCCGGTATCTGTCAGGGCCAGGACTGAACCCTCCGCGCTTTTAAGATATGCATCTTCGCGGAACAGAGCTTCAGTCTCGTATGCCATGATTATCCCTCGTATGGTATGTCGATTTCGGTTTTCATTTCTAGCCAGGCTGGCACAGGCAGATCTTTGCCGCGCAGGAAAGCCGGATTGAACAGCTTGGACTGGTAACGATTACCATAGTCGCAAAGCACGGTCACGATGGTGTGGCCCGGTCCGAGATCTTTTGCAAGGCGGATTGCACCGGCAATATTGATGCCGGAGGAACCGCCCAAGCAGAGTCCTTCCTCCTGCACCAGATCAAACAGAATATCGAGCGCGTCGGCATCGGGAACGCGATAGGAAAAGTCAGGTGTAAAGCCTTCGAGATTGGCCGTGATGCGCCCCTGCCCGATACCTTCGGTGATGGAATCACCTTCGGATTTCAGCTCGCCCGTCGTGTAGAAGGAATGAAGGGCTGCGCCATGGGGATCAGCAAGCGCGATTTTGATGTCCGCATTTTTGTCTTTGAGGCCGAAAGCAGTGCCTGCGAGCGTGCCGCCCGAACCGACAGCCGAGACGAAACCATCGACCTTGCCATTGGTATCACGCCAGATTTCCTGTGCGGTGGTTTCAATATGCGCGATGCGATTGACGACATTGTCGAACTGATTGGCCCAGATTGCGCCATTGGGTTCGGTTTTGGCGAGTTGCTCGGCCAGACGCCCGGACAGACGCACATAATTGTTCGGATTGCGATAGGGTGCTACAGGAACTTCAATCAGTTCTGCGCCAAGGAGGCGCAGCGCGTCCTTTTTTTCCTGACTTTGCGTTTCAGGGATGACGATGACAGTGCGATAACCAAGCGCCTTGGCAACAAAGGTAAGGCCGATGCCGGTGTTTCCTGCCGTGCCTTCAACGATAACGCCGCCGGGCTTCAAAAGTCCGCGCTTTTCGGCATCACGGATGATGTAAAGGGCTGCGCGGTCCTTAACCGACTGACCGGGATTGAGAAATTCGGCCTTACCGTAGATTTCGCAACCAGTGATTTCAGAAGCCTTTTTCAAGCGGATCAGTGGTGTGTTGCCGATAGCGTCGAGTGCCGAATTGAGCATGGCTTCCGTTCCTTCTGGTTGAGAGGAAACTATGTGGAAGCATGACGTTCTTCAAGCAAGTGGGGAATAATTTTCTGCATGATTTCGCAACGAAAAACTCATCATTCATCCCGATGCGAAAAAACCGCATATAAAAAGCCAACCTGATTAGATCAGATTGGCTTTTTATCATTTTTTTATCGCGCATCTTATCCAAAAACCGCTTTGCACTTTTTGGGATGCGCTATCGGGCGGCTTTTAGAAAAAGTAGTGCTGCGATTAAGCAGCGCGCTGGCCGCCGCCACCACCGCCACCTGGACGGCGCTTGCGATGGAATGGACGCTTCGGCTTCGCAGCGCCTTCCCCAGCCGCAGGCTTTGAACCCTGACCCGAACGATGTTCGCCGGACTTTGCCATCTTGTTAGCTGGACGGCGATGCTTCTGTGGTACGCTGTGGGAACGTGGCTTGTCGTCCGCATCATCGAATTTTGCGACCGGTGCTGGTGCAAGCTTAACCGGAGCTTCCTTGATCGACAGCTTCGTGCGTGTGACGCGTTCAACGGCACGCAGCTTCGTATCTTCCGTTGCTGCATCATAAAGCGTGATCGAGGCACCGCTTGCACCGTTACGTCCAGTACGACCAATGCGGTGCACATAGGTTTCCGGCTCATCCGGCAGATCGTAATTGACGACATGGCTGATGCCCGGAACGTCAATGCCGCGTGCGGCGATGTCTGTTGCAACCAGAATGCGCAATGTGCCATCGCGGAAGCCGTTCAGCGCGCGCTGACGGGCATTCTGCGACTTGTTACCGTGGATCGCAGCAGCATCAAAACCATCGCGCTCAAGATGGCGAACGACTGCATCTGCGCCATGCTTGGTGCGAGTGAAGACGATGACCGACTTCATGCCCTTGTCGCCCAGAAGACCAGAGAGCAGACGGCGCTTTTCCTTGGTTGGAACAGGATGCACGACCTGCGTGATTTCAGCAGCGGTTGTGCCCTGCGGAGCAACTTCAACACGAACTGGATCGCGCAGCAGGCTCTGTGCAAGTGCTGCGATTTCCTTTGGCATGGTTGCCGAGAAAAGCGCTGTCTGACGGTTCTTGTGTGTACCTTTGGCAATGCGCTTCACATCGTTGATGAAGCCCATGTCGAGCATGCGGTCAGCTTCATCGAGAACCAGCCAGCGGGTTTCCGACAGGTCAACGCAGTTTTCGCGCACGAGATCGGTTAGACGACCCGGTGTTGCGATGAGAACGTCCACGCCGCCCTGCATGCGCTTGATCTGGCTAAGGCGCGATACGCCGCCAAGAACGAGTGCTGTCGAGATATGAGCCTGCTTGGCAACGGTGCGGATCGTTTCTTCGATCTGCACGGCCAGTTCGCGGGTTGGTGCGAGGATCAACGCGCGTGCAGTCTTGCCTTTGCGCTTGTCACCAAGGGCGATGATTTTCTGCAGGATTGGCAAGCTGAATGCAGCGGTTTTGCCAGAGCCAGTCTGTGCGATACCCAGAATGTCGCGGCCTTCCAGCTGATGCGGAATGGCCTGTGTCTGAATGGGCTTTGGCTCGGTCATGCCAGCAGCTTCAACGCCTTTAAGGAGCACGCCGGTAACGCCAAGAGCGGCAAAGCCGCCAATGTTTTCACCAATATTTTCAGTGGTCAATTTAAACTCTTTCGGCGGCACCGCAAAGCTGTGGTCCGCTTAAAAACTTCGGACAAGCGCAACTTGCCGAACGGGAATTTCTTGGATGTACGACGGGACGCCGGAATACTCCGGTCGACTTGCGCTGCCGTGCCCGAAACCAGCCGGGTCTCCCCTGCGCTCAGACCATTCTGATTGCAAGAGGCGAGACGCAACAAGTCCGATTCCGGGAAGGCTGAAACTGTTCAGCCCATGCGCCTGAGCCGCCATATGGGGTGTTTTGCCCCAAAAAGCAAATGATTTATGTTTGAGCGGCAAATCAGATTATGAAATCAGCGAGCACCTGATTGTCTGTAATATCCTGATAAGCCCAGCCTGCTTCCGCAAACTTCTTTTCCAGAATCTTGAAATTGCCTGCATCCTTGGTTTCGATGCCGATCAATACTGAACCGAAATTGCGCGCGGATTTCTTCAGATATTCAAAGCGGGCGACGTCATCTTCGGGACCAAGCAGATCAAGGAAGGAGCGCAGTGCACCCGGACGCTGCGGGAAGCGGAAGATGAAGTATTTCTTCAGGCCTTCGTAGCGAAGAGCGCGCTCTTTCACGTCTGGCAAACGCTCAAAGTCGAAATTGCCGCCGGATACCACGATGACAATACGCTTGCCTTTGAGTTCGCTCTTCTTGAAATCCTTGAGAGCATCAATGCCGAGCGCACCAGCAGGCTCAAGGACAACGCCCTCAATATTCAACATTTCGACAATAGTCGAGCAAAGGCGGTTTTCCGGAACCGTGATGACAACGTTTTTGTCGAAGCCTTTGAGAAGTTTGAAGTTTTCTTTTCCGAGTTCAGCGACAGCTGCACCATCAACGAAATTATCGACCTGAGAAAGCTTGATCCGCTTGCCTGCTTCAAGACTGCCTTTCAGGCTGGCTGCCCCCTGTGGTTCAATAAAGCGATAGGCAGTCTTCCAGCCAAGTGCTGTAAAATATTGTGTTACGCCTGCAGATAGACCACCACCACCAACGGGCAGGAATACAAAATCCGGTTTCTTATTGTCAGGCAACTGTCGCTCGATTTCGAGCGCAACAGTCGCCTGCCCTTCGATGATGCCCTGATGGTCAAATGGTGGCACCATTACACCCTTATTGGCTTCTGCATATTCCTGCGAAGCGGCATAACAGACATCGAAAATGTCGCCGATAAGCTTGATCTCGATAAATTCTGCACCGAAAGCGCGGGTTTTGTCGATTTTCTGCTGAGGCGTCGTGACAGGCATGAAAACCACGCCTTTGCGTCCGAAATGACGACAAGCAAAGGCAAAGCCCTGTGCGTGATTGCCAGCCGAGGCGCAAACGAAGACGGCATTTTCGTCAGCGGTCTTTACGGCACGCGAAATGAAGTTGAAGGCTCCCCGTATCTTATAAGAACGAACTGGGGTCAGATCTTCGCGCTTGAGCCAAATTTCTGCGCCGTACTTTCGTGAAAGATAGTCATTGAGCTGCAAAGGTGTCTCTGGGAAGAGTGCACGCATGGCAGTTTCAGCTTGAGCTACGGCTTTAACGAAGGCGTTCATCGGTCAGCTTTCTGCATTCATAACAATATTTGCGCATGGCTACATGGCTTTGAGAGCGCAAACAAGCTTGAAACGATAAACATGAGTAAATTTGTAATGTTTTATCGGGGAGAATGGGTGGTGCGGTCGGCGGGACTTGAACCCGCAAGCCTAAAAGGCGACGGATTTTAAGTCCGTTGCGTATACCAATTTCGCCACGACCGCAGCATGGGATTTCTATGTCATGATTTGTGAAGCAAATTCAAGCTGTTTCCCACTGTTGTAACAACTGGTTTTGCTGACAGTGGAAATCGCCTGAAGGGTGATGCAGAAAATATTCAACAAATCGCCCGCAACGATTTCGAGGAATAAAAGTTATAGTGAAAACAAACAGTCACATGCGGGGTCTTCATTTTGAAAAACACAGAAAACCAGTTGCAGCATTCTTCTGCCGGGGATTAACTGTGAAGACACAGAATGGAGTCTGGGCATGACGAATACCCCGCAGCAAGCCGTCACGGCTGCAATGCTTGCAATTGGCGATGAACTTCTCTCAGGACGAACGAAAGACAAGAATATCGGACATCTGGCCGATGTGCTGACCGCTGCTGGCATCGATCTCAAAGAAGTTCGCATCGTTCCCGACGATGAAGACGCCATAGTCTCAGCGCTCAACGCTCTGCGACCGGGTTTCGATTATATTTTCACATCAGGCGGCATTGGCCCTACCCACGACGATATTACTGCAGACGCGGTGTCACGTGCTTTTGAAGTGCCTTGTATCTATGATGAGAAGGCAATGGAAATGCTTGCCGCGAATTACGCCAAGCGTGATCTGGAGTTCACGGAATCCCGCAAGCGTATGGCTCGCATGCCACAAGGCTCCGAGCATATTGATAATCCAGTATCGACTGCGCCCGGATTTCATATTGGCAATGTCTATGTCATGGCAGGCGTGCCTTCGGTATTTCAGGCGATGCTCGATAATGTTCTGCCAACATTGAAAACTGGACGGAAACTATTCTCGAAAGCTGTGCGTTGTCCGTTTGGCGAAGGCGTCATTGGTGCGCCGTTGACAGAAATTCAGAAAGAAAATCCTGAAACGATCATCGGTTCTTATCCAAAATTCGAGAATGGCCGTTTCAGCACCGAACTGGTCGTGCGCGGCAGTGATGTGGCTAAAATTGACATTGCGGTGTCTGCGATCGAAACAATGATTGCCACCTTGCAATCTCAGGGCGCGGCTTAATTTAAAATGGAGCCCTCGGAGCGGCTCTAACTATTTGTTTCTGCGCATTATATGATAAAATGGAAATATAGCTGGAAGGAGAACTAATATGTCCTACAAGACGGTGGTCGCCTATTCCCGCAGTGAAGCCGAGTTGAAGCGGGTTTTGTCTGCAGTTGAGCTTTTGATGCGCAGAATGCCTGACATTCACGTCATAGGACTTTACTCTGTTCCCTCTCCTGTTGTGTATGCCGATCCCAACGGGTTTATAGATCCGGGCATGTTTGAGCTGCACGACAAGCAGCACAAAGAAATCTCAGAGCGTCTGAAGCACCTTTTCGAAGAAGAGATGCGTCGTCAGGGCGCTAACCACGAGTTTCGCGTCACCCGCTCTGAAACGGGCACTGCTGCTGACGGTGTTTTGACTTCATGTCTTGGCGCTGAATTGCTCGTTGCCGGTCAACCGGACCCGGATGATCCGGCAACCAATGATGAAACTGCTGATACGCTGGTGTTTCACTCCAGTTGCCCCGTACTGTTGGTGCCCTATGCACCGGTTCATGCAATGGAGGCGCTGGATCGTATCGTTGTCGCATTCAATGGCAAGCGTGAGGCCGCGCGCGCAACTTTTGATGCTCTGCCTCTGATGAAACATGCAAGCCGTACGGAAATTATCTGGGTCGACCCGCCTGAACGCGAAGGCGAAGATGAAGCGCTTGCCGGAAGTGATCTTGCCGAAGCATTGTCTCGTCATGGGCTGGATGTCAGCGTAACTCCACTTCCATCGCATAATCGTTATGCACAGGATGTGGTGCGTGAGCACATCATTGCGCAGCGCGCTGACCTTTTGGTCATGGGAGCATATAGCCACTCCAGGCTTCGTGAGCTTGTTTTTGGTGGCGTGACCCGCGCGATGCTTAACGATTTGCCGATCCTGACGCTTTTCGCCCGTTAGACGCCGTGCGCTCCATTGGGCGCACAAAGGTCGCTCTAACAGCTTAAATTATGCAGTAGACCATTTTCACAAAATGCCGACCTGTTTGTCAGGTCGGCGTTTCATTTCCGGCAATTATTTAGCTCAATTTCAATAAAGGGATGGGCTGCGATCTCACGCCGCTCTTGCAAGATAGGCCTATTTGCGGTTATCAGCATTTCCCGGCGCTGAAATTGCCGGGCGGAAAGCCTTTTCGTACCTGTGCTGCATGCATTTAAAGTGTTGTGCGCGCATGAAGAAAAGCTGCAGATCCAGACAGTTCAGCGCGACTGGCAACTGCCATCGCGCATTTTTGGTTTGACAGGTCCGGAGTGAAACTCCCGGATTTTCCATGGAGCGTTTCGATGTCGTTGCCCGATAAAGCCTTTCCCGTTTCCTGGGATCAGTTCCACCGCGATGCCCGCGCGCTTGCCTGGCGTATTGCCGATATGGACCGCGAATGGCGTGCCATTGTCGCAATCACGCGTGGTGGGTTGGTCCCGGCTGCTATTGTTTGCCGTGAGCTCGGCATTCGTTTGATCGAAACGGTCTGCGTTGCGTCCTATCACGATTATACATCGCAGGGCGAAATGGAAATTCTCAAGGGAATCAGCGCTCCGCTGCTCGAAAATGGTGGCGAAGGTGTCATCGTCGTTGATGACCTGACCGACACGGGTAAAACCGCCGCTATCGTCCGCGAAATGATGCCAAAGGCACATTTTGCAACCGTTTATGCGAAGCCAAAGGGACGCCCGCTCGTAGATACCTTTGTGACGGAAGTTTCGCAGGATACCTGGATCTACTTCCCATGGGATATGGGCTTTACCTATCAGGAACCTATTGCTGGCGGTAAGCGCGGTTAGAGCGCATCCCGAAAAGTGTGAAACGGTTTTCGGACAAAGATGTGCGTTAAAATAAATATTTAGAGCGCCGATCTGATCCAATGACATCAAAACGCGCTCTAAACGAAAATAAATGAAGGTAGGTTGCGGTGGTAAAACCGCCGCAATCACACTATATTGAAAGTCTGCCGAAATAAGATGGAGGCGGACTGCACAGTACTGATTTGAAGCTGTGCGCCCGCAAATTTCAGCAAGCCCTTTAAAATAAAAGCATTTTCGACTTTTATTGTGAGGCAGTGGCGAACAAATCCATTGTCATTTTGGCGAATCAATCCATTCTGTTTGGAAAATGGTGGGACTTTCGCAGTGAAAACACAGGCTAAAAAATTTGTTGCAACGGAAAAGCGTATTCTGACGCCTTCCGGTCGTTTGCAACAAGTTGCGGCACTTGTGTACCGCTACGAAGCGCATGAATTGCAGGTTCTTGTTATCACCAGTCGTGGAACCGGCCGTTGGGTGATTCCCAAGGGATGGCCACAAGTTGGCCGCACGCTTGCGGAGACGGCTGCTCGTGAAGCTTATGAAGAAGCTGGCGTCCGTGGCGAGATATTATCTCAGCCAATCGGGAGCTTTGATTATTGCAAGAGCGACCTGCCACCAGAATGCATCAACCAGTTTACGGTTGCGGTCTACGCTCTGCACTTTATCGAGCGTGCTAAGGATTGGCCGGAACGTGATCAACGTGTTTGCGAGTGGGTTTCCCCGCGTGTAGCAGCCGAGCGGGTCGATGAAATCGATCTCAAGCGCATTCTGTTGGATTTTGACGGTTCACGTATGGCAATTGCCGCTGAATAATCTGTTTAGTGCATTTTAAAGAATATTTTTTGGGCATGCCTCAATTGAAATGATTGAGGCATGCTCAGGAATGTCGTGACATCTGCAATAAATAGATCACGATTCCACTTTTGTTCCGGGGTATCGGAGCTTTATTGGGATTTTACCCACAAAATACGCGTATCACAGTAGATTTCGGATTAATTACGGATTCGGTCGCGGTCCCGCTGTGAACGAAATTTAGACGCGAAGGCTTATCGGTTGCGACACGCTCTTCACGGCCATAATGACGTGAATCTCCCGGGATTGTTAATCCTGTTGTCGCAGAGGATGGGCCGCCAACCAATTTTTGATATTGCGAAGCTCCGCAGGCATCAGAGGTAATTACTGAGGCTGAATTGGAAGCGGGCGTGGTTGTACAGGCGGTGAGAGAGAGTGCTGTAAAAAGCACAGATGTCATTAACAAAGGTTTCAAGTTTCCCCCTGGAAAAATATAAACGAATAAGAACTCAGGCTTAGCCGGAGTTGGGGATAAATGGCACTTATCTATCCTAGTGGAATGAATTTGACGTTTTAACCCCGACCGACTGCAACGCAGTTTCAAACGTCAAATTCGAAAAATCCACTAGATTCGTAAACTTGCCAGTGGTCTTTTTGATTTCGACATTTGTCCGAGCTTGTAATCGAGGGATGCAAATGTCGAAATCAGACCACTAGCCGCAACGCTGGCTTGACCGTCAAACTGGATTAGATGGGATGAAGGTCATTGCTCTTGTTGAGCGATTTTCAAACCAACGGTGGCCTCGGGCCTATGGGGAGGATTTGTTTTCCCCTTCATATAACTGTCATTCTCCCCGTTATCCACATTTGCCCCCAGCACTTTCTCACAATATCTAGCGTTGGAAGCCATATGGTAAACCAAAGCTTGACGCTCATGTCCGAGTCGTTTTTTATGGAATGATCGTTGCGTGAGTAGCGTGGCCGGGCGTCAGGTTGTGTTGGCCTTTTCTTCAATTTAGTCGAGTCAGTAGCGGGCGGTGCGTCGAAAAGATGTTTATCGCGCGGGATTTTTTGCGTCTGAAATTCAGAGGCTTAGCTTGGCAGGAAAGATGAGTTTTGTTGGTGTTGATGTCGGATTAATACTAGATTTAGTATTTTCAATCATGATAACATACCAGATAAGGAAAAACCTTATCCGCAAACTCGCATGACTTCGAATAAGACCGGCCTTGCGGCTGGAACACCAATCATGCCTTCGTGAGCAAGGTTGGCCGAGAAATTATCGAGGAGCACGCTCCTTAACACGATTGCCCTCCCACACAGGGAGGACGTTCGAAACGAATATGCAGGACACCTGTTGTGGCTGGCACGCCAAGGCTGAATTAGGGCTGAAATTGATCAGTCTGGCTACTATATATAGAACGTTTGGATGGGACAGATGAAGATCGAACGCCGTTTTACGAAAGAAAACCAGTCGGCCTATGCGGAGATCGAATTCCGCACGGCGACCAGTGAGATCAAGAATCCCGATGGCTCGGTGGTGTTTCGCCTTGAGGACATCAATGTCCCGGCGCAGTTCAGCCAGGTTGCCGCAGACATTCTTGCGCAGAAATATTTCCGCAAAGCCGGAGTCCCTGCTCGTCTGAAAAAAATTGAAGAGAACGATGTTCCATCGTGGCTCTGGCGCTCGGTTCCGGATGAAGACGCTCTGTCCAAGCTTCCGGAAGATGAGCGTTTTGGTTCTGAAATGGATGCATGTCAGGTTTTTGATCGTCTGGCGGGCACCTGGACCTATTGGGGCTGGAAGGGCGGCTACTTCAACTCAGAAGAAGATGCGAGCGCTTTCCGCGATGAACTCGCTTATATGCTTGCAACGCAGCGTGTCGCACCAAACAGCCCACAATGGTTCAACACTGGCCTGCATTGGGCCTATGGTATTGATGGCCCGGGTCAGGGGCACTTCTATGTTGACTGGCAGACCGGCAAGCTGACGAAATCCAAGTCCGCTTACGAACATCCACAGCCACATGCCTGCTTCATTCAGTCGGTTGGTGATGATCTCGTCAATGAAGGCGGCATCATGGATCTCTGGGTTCGTGAAGCACGTCTGTTCAAATATGGTTCCGGCACCGGCTCCAACTTCTCGCATCTGCGCGGTGCTGGTGAAAAGCTTTCGGGTGGCGGCAAGTCTTCCGGCCTGATGAGCTTTCTTAAGATCGGTGACCGTGCAGCGGGTGCGATCAAGTCTGGTGGCACGACACGTCGCGCAGCCAAGATGGTGGTTGTCGATGTCGACCATCCGGATATCGAAGAATATATCGACTGGAAGGTGAAGGAAGAGCAGAAGGTTGCGGCTCTCGTCACTGGCTCCAAGATCGTCAAGCAGCATCTGACAGCGATCATGAAGGCTTGCGTTAATTGCGAAGCTGACAATGACGATTGCTTTGATGCGTCCAAGAACCCTGCCCTCAAGCGCGAAATCAAGGCTGCAAAGAAGAATCAAGTTCCGGAAAACTACGTCAAGCGTGTCATTCAGTTTGCGCGTCAGGGTTATACGGACATTGAGTTCAAGACCTATGACACCGATTGGGATTCGGAAGCCTATCTCACCGTGTCGGGTCAGAATTCGAACAATTCCGTCTCGCTCAAAGACGAATTCCTGCGCGCTGTCGAAACTGACGGTGACTGGAACCTGACTGCGCGCCGCGATGGCCGCGTGATGAAAACGCTCAAGGCGCGCGATCTTTGGGAGAAGATCGGTTACGCTGCCTGGGCATCGGCTGATCCGGGTCTGCATTTCAACACCACGATGAACGATTGGCACACCTGCCCTGCGGCTGGCCCAATCCGCGCATCCAATCCGTGCTCGGAATATATGTTCCTCGATGATACGGCTTGTAATCTGGCGTCGATCAACCTGTTGACCTACCGCAACAAGGACGGCTCGTTCGACATTAGCGCTTATGAGCATACCGCTCGTCTTTGGACCATGGTTCTCGAAATTTCTGTGATGATGGCGCAGTTCCCTTCGAAGGAAATCGCCCGTCTCTCGTATGAGTATCGTACCCTCGGCCTCGGCTACGCCAATATTGGTGGCCTGCTGATGACTTCCGGCATTCCTTACGACTCAGATGAAGGCCGTGCGATCTGTGGCGCCCTCACCGCGATCATGACCGGTGTTGCCTATGCCACTTCTGCTGAAATGGCCAAGGAGCTCGGTGCTTTCCCAAGCTATGAGCCAAATGCCGAAAGCATGCTCCGCGTCATTCGCAATCATCGCCGTGCGGCTTATGGCGAAAATGATGGTTATGAAGGCCTTGCCGTTAATCCGGTCGGTCTGATTGCTGAAGATTGCCCTGACCAGGACATGATCACCCACGCGCGCGCTGCATGGGACAAGGCACTGGAACTCGGTGAAGAGTACGGCTACCGCAATGCGCAGGCAACAGTTATCGCGCCAACCGGCACGATCGGCCTCGTCATGGATTGTGATACGACCGGTATTGAGCCTGACTTTGCTCTGGTGAAGTTCAAGAAGCTCGCTGGCGGCGGTTACTTCAAGATCATCAATCGCGCTGTGCCGGAAGCACTGCGCACGCTCGGCTATTCGGAAAGCCAGATTGCTGAAATCGAAGCTTATGCTGTCGGTCACGGCAATCTCAATCAGGCACCCGGCGTCAATCCTTCGACACTCAAAGCTAAGGGCTTTACTGACGAGAAGATTGAAGTGCTGAATGCCGCTCTGAAAAGCGCATTCGACATCAAGTTCGCTTTCAACAAGTGGACGCTTGGCGAAGATTTCTGCAAGGACGTGCTCAAGCTCACCGATGAGCAGCTCAACGATTTCTCGTTTGAATTGCTGCCAGCGATTGGTTTTGCCAAGAAGGAAATCGAAGCAGCTAACGTTCATGTTTGCGGAGCGATGACGCTTGAAGGTGCGCCTTTCCTGAAAGAAGAGCATTATGCAGTGTTTGATTGCGCCAATCCTTGCGGCAAAATCGGCAAGCGCTATCTTTCGGTCGAAAGCCATATCTGGATGATGGCAGCGGCACAGCCGTTCATTTCGGGTGCAATCTCCAAGACCATCAACATGCCGAATGAAGCGACCGTTGAAGATTGCAAGAGTGCTTACATGCTTTCATGGAAGCTGGCACTCAAGGCCAATGCGCTTTACCGCGATGGTTCCAAGCTCTCACAGCCACTGAATGCTTCACTTATCTCGGACGATGAAGACGAAGATGATGCGGTTGAAGCGCTGATCGAAGCGCCGGCAGCAGCGCGTGCTGTTCAGATCACAGAGCGCGTCGTTGAAAAAGTCATCGAAAAGATTGTTCATGAGCGTGAGAAGCTGCCGAACCGTCGTCAGGGTTACACGCAGAAGGCAGTCGTAGGTGGTCATAAGGTTTACCTTCGCACAGGTGAGTTTGGTAATGGTCGCCTCGGTGAAATCTTCATTGATATGCACAAAGAAGGTGCTGCTTTCCGTGCAATGATGAACAACTTCGCTATTGCTGTGTCGCTCGGCCTTCAATATGGCGTGCCGCTCGAAGAATATGTCGAGGCATTTACGTTCACGAAGTTCGAGCCTGCGGGCATGGTCATCGGCAATGATGCGATCAAGACGGCAACGTCGATCATCGATTATGTCTTCCGTGAACTGGCTGTGTCTTACCTTGGCCGCAACGATCTCGCTCATGTCGATACGAGCGATTTCTCGAACACGGCGCTCGGTAAGGGCATTCAGGAAGGCAAAACCAATCTCGTTTCCACCGGCTGGACACGCGGCTACAAGCCGACATTGGTGTCAAACACCCCATCCGGCACCCTGCCCGGCAATGAATCAAAGGGATCGGCTACATCGGCACCACAAGGTTCAAATGTTACGACATTGAAATCCTCCTCCCCGCGCGCGGGCACAGTTGGTCTGGTTACTGAAGGGGCGACTGCACTCAAGCGCGAGTTTGAGGAGCAGGCAACACCAGCACCTCAGCAGGAAAATCAGGCAGCAACCGAGCTGTTCTCTGACAAGGCTGCAGCTGATGCGGCATCTGCTCGTGCAGAAACGACGAATGCGGCCAAGAAGCTCGAAGCTGATCGCCGTATCAAATCGATGATGCAGGGCTACACGGGTGACAGCTGCACGGAGTGCCAGAACTTCACCATGGTTCGCAACGGCACTTGCCTCAAGTGTGATACGTGCGGCGCTACAAGTGGTTGCAGTTAATCTGCATTTCGATTGAATATAAAATTCAGGCCGGTTTTAACCGGCCTGTTTTATTTTTAAAATACATTCTAAGCTGATTTATATCTCTTATTCAGATCCTTATTGTTCATAAAAAAATATATAAAATTCGGAACTCAATTCATCTCTCTACGTTCAACTAATGCAACCGAGCGTATAAAGGAGATGGTTATGCTTAGAACAACACTTCTGACAACGACGTG
Source organism: Brucella pituitosa (assembly GCF_965577835.1). NCBI lineage: Bacteria > Pseudomonadati > Pseudomonadota > Alphaproteobacteria > Hyphomicrobiales > Brucellaceae > Brucella > Brucella pituitosa. The sequence continues at coordinate 204,273 of NZ_OZ264092.1, read as the reverse complement.
TGCACTGTTTATCGGTGGATCAGCTTTCGCGCAGACGGCAACTCCGGCACCGACCGAAGCAGCGCCTGCAGCAGCAGAGCTTCCAGTCTCATCCCAGAACATGTTTGGCAGCCCGCCTTCTGAAGATGCCGATAAGGTCGGCTTTGTTGAATCGAAGGACGGACAACTCCTTGTATCAAGCTTCATCGGTCAGACCGTTTATGAGAGCGACGCCGCCGACGCTGCCTCTGTTGGTAAGCTCAACGATTTGATCACCAGCCCTGAAGGCGAAATTCAGGCAGCCGTGATTGGTGTCGGTGGCTTCCTTGGTGTCGGCGAGAAGGACGTGGCTGTGAGCCCTGATCAGTTACAGCTTGCAACACGAAGCGACGGCAAAAAGTGGTTGGTCATCAAGGCCACGAAGGAGCAGCTGACCGAGGCACCGACTTTTGATCGTTCTGCACTCTTTGCCGACGGTGTAGCCGATAAAGCCGCTACAGGTGAGACAGAGACTCCAGCGACAGACGCGCCCGCGGCTGATCCGTCTACAGCGCCAGCAACACCTGCTCCTGCGCAGTAAAACTATATCCTTGTGTACTGTATGGATAAAAGTCCTGGCCTCTGGCCGGGGCTTTTATTTGAAATGATGCGAACGGTTGATTTCAGCAGTTCATACACGTACCACTGTTGAACAATCACCAAATCATTCGAACATTTCATTTGGGAAAGTCTATTGTCGGAATTCTTTATTGCCCACCCCTGGGCGCAAACGGTTGCATCCCTTGGCGGTCTTTTTCTTGCGGCATTTGTCGCAAATTTCCTCATTAAAGCGATATTGCTCAAAGTCTTGGACAGGGTTGTTCAGAGAACGGCCTTTGGTCAGGATGAGGAACTGAAAAGAAACGGTGTTGTCGGTCATCTGGCCAACATCGTTCCGGCTTTGATTATTTCGTCCGGCATTGCTGCTGTGCCCGGGTTGCCGCAGACCGCACTGACGATCATCAGTAATGTTGCAACGGCATTCATTATTCTGACTCTGGCATTTACAGTGAGCGCTTTTCTAAGCGTTGTGGATACGCTTTATAGCCGCCGTGAAGAAGCGAAAGACCGCCCAATCAAGGGCTACATTCAGGTCAGCAAGCTCGTGATCTATATCGTGGCAATTGTACTTATAATTGCCACGCTGCTGGACCGGTCTCCAATCATCCTTCTGTCCGGTGTCGGTGCTATGGCCGCAGTACTTATTCTGGTTTTTCAGGATACGCTGCTTTCGCTCGTAGCCAGTATGCAAATCGCCTCTTCAAACATGGTGCGTGTCGGTGACTGGATTGAGATGAAAAACCTCGATGCCAATGGCGATGTGGTTGAGATCGCGCTTTATACGGTGAAGGTGCAGAATTTCGACAAGACCATTACCACCGTTCCAATCCGCAAGCTCATCACCGAACCGATGAAAAACTATCGCGGGATGCAGCAATCGGGTGGCCGACGCATCAAGCGTGCCCTGTTTATCGATCAGGCGACGATCCGTTTTCTGAGCGAAGAAGAGCTCCAAAGCCTTGCATCCATTGATCAGCTGACGGCTTATCTATCGAAGAAAGAGAAAGAAATCGCCGATTGGAATGCAAAGCTCGGCGACAAGGCAAAGAACCCGGTCAACACGCGCCGTTTTACCAATATCGGAACATTCCGAGCCTATGTTGAAACTTATCTGCGCAGTCATCCCGGCATTCATAAAGGGATGACTTTGATTGTGCGCCAGATGGACCCAACGCCGGACGGCTTACCGCTCGAGATCTACTGCTTCACGAACACAACAATCTGGGCTTCTTACGAGCAGATCCAGTCCGATATTTTCGATCATCTCTATGCAGTCATGCCGGAGTTTGGCCTTTATCCATTCCAGAATCCAAGCGGCGGAGACTTTCGCAAACTCAACCTCGTTGATCTGAAACCGGATCAGTGAAGTGCTTTGACCACTGCCGCCTGAAGCTCTGGGACTTTATATCCAGTTCGTGACGGAGTGAGACCAAGGCGGACAATTGCCAGCTGCATCGACGGAACGATGAGAATGCTCTGTCCATCATGCCCTGAAATCCAGAAGGCATCTGCCGGGATGCCTTCTGTGCCGACAAAAACCCCTGCACTTTGCAGCCATACTTGCGCTGATCCGTAACGCCCCTCTGAGGCTTTGGACGGTTGGCGCATGAAGTTTACGAATTCAGCTGGCAACAGTTGTTTGTCGCCAATCCTACCATTGTCGAGAAGAAATCGCGCGAGATAAAGCCAGTCGCGCGCATTTGCATAGAGGTAAGAAGAGCCAACAAAAATACCGCTGGCATCCGCTTCCAACGTGGCACTCGCGATGCCTAACGGCTCAAAGAGCGCCTTTTGCGCATAGACAATTGCTTCATCGCGACTGTTAAAGCTTTCCATATAGAGTTTGGATAAGATGTTTGCCGTGCCGCTCGAATAATTGAATTTGGTACCTGGTTCCGCTTCAAGCGGCAGAGAGGCGGCAAATCCAGTCATATTGTTCTCGAGGAACAGCATGCGCGTCACGTCCGTGACGTTACCATAATCTTCGTCAAATTTGAGGCCGCTTTCCATGGCCATCAGATCAGCGAGTGTAATTTTGGAACGATCATCACTACTCCATTCCGGTAGCAAGTGGTCGCGTTTCAGATCCATGCGGCCTTCTGCAATGCGCATACCGATCAATGTCGCCATAATCGATTTTGTCATGGACCAGCCAAGCAACGGCGTGCTGGCATCAAAGCCCTTGCCATAGGTTTCGGCAATAATTTCACCATTCTTGAGAACAGCGATTGCACGCATGCCCGGCCCTGCTAGCGCCGGGTTTTCTATAATGTTCTGGACTGTCGGGTTGATGCTGATGTCGGATATAAGCGCTGCAGCATCCGCTGGTATCTGCAGATCGGGACGTAAATCCTCGTCATGAATATTGGCGCAGCCCAATCCCGGACGATAAACAGCTTTGCTCGGCGCAAAGAAGCCGAAGATGTGCACGATAACGCTTTGATGCGCCTGGTTTACGGAAACGTTGAGATATTTCAGCAGCGGATGCCCCGGTGCCTGCACATCGTCGGCAAGTACGGCCTCAGCATCGCGATGCGCCAGAAAGACATTGGAGCAGACAATCTTGGCGGCATAGCCTGTGCCGACTTTAAGAAGCTCCGGAGGCTTGAAGCCCAGCCATAACACGACACCAAGAATGGCTATCAGGACAATGGAACCGGTAACTTTCAAAAAGCGTTTCATATTCCCCCCATATCGCGGATGATTGAGAAATCTAACCCTTATTTCGTAGCCAGTTATCGATGCCGTTTGCTGCCGCCAGCCCCATTGCAAAACATGCGGTCAGGAGATAACCGCCGGTTGGCGCTTCCCAGTCAACCATCTCGCCGGCCACGAACATGCCGGGCAGTTTTTTAAGCATATAGTGTTCATTGAGCTCGTTCCATTTTATGCCACCGGCCGAAGAAATTGCTTCTTCAATCGGTCGAGGACGGACAAGTGGAATTGCGAGAGATTTGATGGTTTGTGCAAGCTTGGTCGGGTCTTTTTCACGCTGAAATTCGAGAACAAGAGCAGCTTTTACGCCTGTCAGCCCTGCACCTTTTCGCAATATATTACTGATACTTAACTTCTTATCTTGTCGTGATAGGTCATGCGCCAATCGTTCGATTGTGCGTCCCGGCGCCAGATCAAGAACCAGATTGGCTTGCCCTTTTTGCTCCAGTTCATCACGCAGAGCGGCGGAGTGCGCATAGACAAGACTACCTTCGACACCACCGCGCGTAATCACAAACTCGCCTTGTGTTGTGCCTGCCTTGCTGGTGATCGTCACCGACTTGACTGGCTCGCCTGCGAAGCGTTCGGCAAAGATGTCACTCCAATTGACATCGAAACCGCAATTGGCCGGACGCATCGGTGCAATCTGGATATCTTGTTCTGCGAATATTTCGCTCCATACGCCATTGGAGCCGAGCTTGGGCCAGCTTGCTCCACCGAAGGCAAAAAGGGCTGCGTCGCACGATACAGGTTCAATTCCGTTTGACGTTTGCACCAGTGGCTTGCCAGAGCTGAAGCCGATCCATTTATGACGGGTCAGTACTTTGACGCCCTGCGCTTCCAATCGACGTACCCACGCGCGCAACAAAGGCGAAGCCTTCATCGCTTTCGGGAAAACGCGACCGGATGAACCGACAAAGGTTTCAGCTCCGAGCGCATCTGCCCAGTCGCGTAAATTCTGTGGTGTGAATTGTTGTAACGCTGGCAACAGATGATCGTTGCTCGCGCCATAGCGCTGCGCAAATTGTGTAAATTCTTCGGAATGCGTGATGTTGAGACCGGATTTGCCTGCCAGCAAAAACTTGCGCCCAACGGTTGGCATCTGTTCATAAACCGTGACGGAATGCCCAAGCGCCGACAAGCGTTCGGCGGCGAATAACCCTGCAGGTCCGCCGCCGAAAATCGAAATTATGCGCTCACGCATCGCTTTCCGAACCGATAACTTTCATCAATCCTCTTTCTCCAGCATTTCTTTAACAGCAGTCGCTAACTGTTTGAGAGAGAAAGGTTTAGGCAAGAAACCAAACTTGGCATCGGCTGGCAGATTGCGTGCAAATGCGTCTTCTGCATAACCGGATACAAAGATGAACTTGATGTCCGGATGTGTTTTGCGCAGTTCGCGGAGAAGTGTCGGGCCGTCCATTTCAGGCATAACAACATCGGAGACAACGATATCGACCTGACCGTTCAGTTCTTCGAGAACTTCAAGGGCTTCGACGCCTGACGCCGCTTCGTGCACAGTATAGCCTCGCGACTGCAGTGCGCGTACACCGCCCATACGAACCGCGTCTTCGTCCTCAACAAGCAGAACTGTTGCAGAGCCTGAGAGGTCGGTTGCTTTCTCGACCTTCTTCTCTTTGACTGCTACCGGTGCATTGTCTGCGTTCTTTTCTTCAATATGGCGCGGGAGGAAAATTTTAAAGGTTGTGCCTCTGCCGACCTCAGAGTCGCAATAGATGAAGCCGCCGGTCTGTTTAATGATGCCATAGACCATCGAAAGACCGAGACCCGTCCCCTTGCCTACTTCCTTCGTGGTGAAGAACGGTTCGAAGATTTTCTCAAGCACGTCCGCAGGAATGCCGGTGCCATTGTCTGCAACTTCAAAGACGACATAGTCGGCTTCAGGGAGGTCTCGATAGTTAAGCTTTGCCGCTTCGGACGCTTTGACATTGCGCGTGCGCAAAGTGATCTCGCCGCCCTCCGGCATGGCGTCACGGGCATTCACGGCCAGGTTGACGGCAACCTGCTCGAACTGGCCAAGATCAGCCTTAACCGGCCAGACATCGCGTCCATGCTCGATCTTAAGACCAATATCCTTGCCAACGAGGCGTGCCAGAAGCATACGCAGATCTGCCAACACATCGGTAAGGTCAAGAACTTCCGGGCGTAGCGTCTGACGGCGTGAGAATGCCAGTAGCTGTCGAACGAGAGAAGCCGCGCGATTTGCGTTCTGCTTGATGTTCATGATGTCCGGGAAGGACGGATCGGAAGCGCGATAATTGCTCAGCAGCAGATCCGACGACATGATAATCGCAGTCAACACGTTGTTGAAGTCGTGGGCAATACCACCGGCAAGCTGACCAACGGCCTGCATCTTCTGGCTTTGCGCCATCTGATTTTCGAGCGCTTTCTGCTCGGTAGTTTCCACTGCAGAAATGATGGCAGCTTCTTCGCTGGTTTCGCGCAGATCGGTGACAGCACTCAAATAGAAACGAATGTGGCGCTCTTCATTGCCCGGAAGAACAGTATCGACCGGCGAAATGCTGGCCTGCCCCGCAAATGCTGCGGCCAGTGCCTTATTGAAGGTTTCGCGGTCACGTTCATGAACGACCTTTTCAAGCTTCACACGATTATCGACCGCATCACGATCAACAACGGGTGCAAAAATGTCGAGGAAGCGCGCATTGGTGCGCAATGTATGCCCTTCGGCATCCACAGCCGCAATTGCCATCGGTGCTGAATTGAAGAAGCGCGTGAATCGCACTTCAGCAGAACGCAATGCCGCTGATGAATCATCCCCCTCGGCGCGATCCAGCACGATTGTGCGACTTGTGCCGCGTGTTCCGTCGCGTGCGGCCTGAACCCGGTGATAGAAACGAACAGCGAGGCTCTGGCCGTTGCGCTTGATCAGATCAAGGTCGATGACCGTATTGCGACTGGTGCCCGGTTCTGCCTTGACGGCCTTAATGAGCGCCATTCCGCTGCCTGCAACGATATCGTTGAGCGTAAGCGAACCCGGTGTGAATTGGGTGAGATCGACGCCAAGCCATTCCGCGAGCGTTGCGTTTAAATAGATGATGCGCCCGGCCGGATCAGCAGAGAAAAAACCGGCTGGTGCATGATCGAGATGGTTGATCGCTTCCTGAAGTTCCTGAAAGAAGCGCTCCTGTTCGGCACGCTCATCGGAAATGTCGGCAATCTGCCAGGCGACCAGTTGCCCCTTGAAGTCCTGTCCGCCATCGACTGGACGCGCTTTGATGCGATACCAGACTGGTGCGGCAGAGCCATGACTATCACGTGAAAGACCACCGGAAATGCGCACTTCTTCCTGCCCTGAGAGGCCATCGCGGACAGCATTTGTCAGGCGATAGATCGCATCCGAGGCGGCGGGTTCATTCGTGAGGATATTGTCGAGCGAGCGCACGCCGTCGGCAGTGGCGACTCCGGTCATCCCGGCATAGGAATTATTGGCGTAAACGATCTGGCCGCGGGAATCCGAAATTACGGTTCCTTCGGGCAGCGTATCCATGAAGGTATGAGCCAGATCCTGCCCGCCATGACGCTGGCTGAACTGGATCAGACCTGTGGCAGCGCCAAATAGATAGAACACGCCAATCATAGACAATATGCCCATCAGGACGATAGCAAAACCGTCACCGAGCTTGTCGCGAAACAGGAAATAGACAAGGGCTGCGACTGTCAGCACAATGCCGATAATCAGGAGCCTTAGAGCTGAGCTTGAGCCACGCTTCGGCATGACGAGCGGTTTCGGATAATTATCGTCCGTCTGTCGCGACATCAGGCCCACTGCCCTTTCATGCTGTTTGGCTGAACTGCATGGACGACAAATCGTCCGTTCGCTGTTACTTCCAGCTCAAGCGCTATCTTATTCATCAAGCAAAACCAATCACGTTCCCTGCATCGTTTTCCAGCTTCATGTCTTGTGCCAGATTTTGACGCATATTGCAGGGTATATACGATTCGCAGAATGCGTTAATTGCCCGACAGCACAAGCTTGCCGACCTCAAAACAGCATCTACTAAGGTGTTTTGCACTGTTTTGGCTGGGGATCATATGTTTCTAGCAAATTGATGGAACATTCCCAAGCAGGGTAAATTGAACTAGTGTTCTATAGACATGAGTTGTCACGTTGATTTGAAGCGCGGGGAATTTGTGGTTTCCGTCAACCGGACATTATTCGTTTTAGTATGAGAGGGTTACCCGCATGAAGGAATGGCTCAGCGGTCTTGTTGGAGAAAGCGCGGCAAATATTGTCGGCTTCATCCTTATTTTTGCGATCATTTTAGGCGGAATTTTCGTTGTTCTGAGTATTATTCGTCGCTTCAGCGGTGGAACTTTTGCCACGAACGGTCGAACAGGACGTCAGCCAAGACTTTCGGTTATGGATGCAGCAGCGGTGGATAGCCGCCGCAAGCTGGTTCTGATCCGCCGTGATGATGTTGAACATCTGCTGCTTATCGGTGGTCCTACTGACGTGGTCGTCGAACAGAATATCGTCATGGAATCGCGGGCCAATTCTCGTGCGCAAAGCGTGCGTATCGAAGCGGAACATATCGAACGTTTTCGTCAGCATGAGGCAAGCATCACGTCCGAGGTGACAGAGCGACCGGCTCTCACCCAGCAAGCGATGGAAAAAGGCGAAGCCATTCAACTAAATTCCCCGATCGAAACGCCGGTGCAGCGCAAATCCGAACCAGTTCGGGAAACACCAGCTCAGCAGGTGAATCCTGAAACGCCACAGTTTCGCGCTCCTCCACGCCCGCCCGTCACGCCAGTCGCTCCTCAGGCATCCAAAACTGTTGAGGCACCCGTCGTTCAGGCGCGTCCACAGCCGCCACGCCCAGCGCCCAACTATCCGCCACAACCACGCACGGTACTGCCAGCTGAGCGTCCGGCGGAACAGCCACCGTCACCACGCTTGCATCCTGCCTACCCTCTCAGCCAGGTTTCGCGTGGGGTTCTCAGCTCAACGTCCGGCCTGGGTGCCAGTGCCGCTGCAGCTGCTGCGGCAACTGTTGCAGCCTCTGATCTTGGTGGTGTTACGCCAGAGCGTGAAGTGACGGCGAGTGCAAAGGCAACAGCTCCTGAAATCGGTGACATTTTACAAAGCCCGGCGGTGACGACCTCATCAGCACCAGATTTCACGCCGCCTGCCCTCAAGACAGAGCAAGTTTCTGCTCCTTCAAATCCGGAGCCGGAAGCCCCGGAAGCGGTTGATGATGATCTTGGCGATCTTGGCGGCGCTTTTCACGATGCCATCATGGCTGATCTTGAAACAGAAAGCCCTACTGGTTCTGCCGACAATGAACCTGAAATGCTGGAAGTGGATATTTTCGAAGAAGAGCTTCTGGGGTCGCTCGATATCTCTCCGAATGGTGGCAAGCCGGATGACAGCATCGAGGATGAAATGGAAAAACTTCTCGGTGAACTTACCAAGAATGAGACCCGCAACTTTTAAGTAATCCTCATTGCTTGAAAGTGATGAGCTTGAAAGCAATGGCTAAAATCAAGGGTATCAGTCGAACAGGCTGATACCCTTACTTTTTGACTGATTAGAGCACAAAGAAAAAAGGCTGCGTAAGACGCAGCCTTTAAAGAATTTTCTACTCAACCTGATGAAGATCAATCGTCGCGATAGACCTTTTCGCGGCGCTCATGGCGCTCTTGTGCTTCAATAGAAAGCGTTGCGATTGGTCGTGCATCAAGTCGTTTCAAACTGATTGGATCGCCGGTTTCTTCACAGAAACCATAGGTCCCTTCGTCAATACGGCTTAAAGCTGCATCGATTTTGGAAATCAGTTTGCGCTGCCTGTCACGAGCGCGAAGTTCAATTGCCCGGTCCGTTTCGGAGGATGCCCTATCCGCCAGGTCCGGGTGATTTGCATTTTCCTGCTGCAGCGCTTCGAGAGTTTCGCGCGCTTCGCGCAGAATATCATTCCTCCATGCAACAAGTTTTGCACGAAAGTAAGACTTCTGCCGTTCATTCATGAACGGCTCGTCTTCAGTGGGCCTATAGTCAAGGTCGATCAATTCACTCATTCTGAATCACCCCACATCTAGGAGACGCGAGCGGTTATATAAGTCCATAGCAACAAGGACACAACATCAAACACACACGTCTCACTACTTTTTAATTCATCAAAATTGTGTGATTTTGATGAAAAAATATGCATTTTAATTTTAAAATGTAATTTATTCGATTTTGTTTTTATAAAAGACTTCAAACTATTAGATAGTCACCTGCTTAAGAAACATAATTACAAATGAAGAACAATCGATCCTTCAGATTATGCCCAATTATGTAGCAAAACTATCTGTGAATATTCACACGTCATACCAGAAAGTTGCCCGAAACTGCATGTAGACGGAGCAATCTTGCAGAAAATGTGGCATGAATTGAGCTGCAAGCGCGTCAAAATGCACTCTGGAGCCCTCAATGAGTCGTCTTTTTCTCCTCCGCCATGCCAAAGCAATATGGGCAAAGCCTGCAATGAAAGACTTTGACAGGCCGCTGGACGAAGAAGGTATCTCCTCATTAAACCTGTTGGCTGAAGCTATGAAGACGTCGAAGCTTTTTCCAGACAAGGTTTTGCTTTCTGCTTCATGCCGCACGCGCGAAACTGCGTCCGGTTTGATTGAACGGCTCGGAATAGATGCAAAAATGATCATCGATGAGACGATCTATAGTGGCGGTGCCGGCGAATATATGCAGGCGATAAAGAAAAATGCAGATTCAGACCAACTGATGCTGGTCGGGCACAACCCAAGTATGGAAGACCTTGCATTGGCTCTTTGCGGCGATGGTGAACCCTCAAGCCTTTCAAGGCTCGAAGCTGGCTTCCCGACGGCAGCACTCGCTACAATCAACTTTGATGGGCCGCTATCGGAGATTGCTCGTGGGCAAGGTTTCCTGGATAGTTTTCCTCTGCCTAATTAAGGACTTATCGATTGAATCCAACGCTTCCTTGTTGATACGCCTCACGAGTTCCTATGTATGGCTGTGACAAGATGTAATTCTCACGAGGGAACAATTGGCAAAACTGACCAGTTTCGGCGATGAAGCAAGGATTGCGCTCGATACGCTGACAGATCGAGCAACGGGTTTGATGTCTCCATCGTTGAGACTTGGTGTCACTGGTCTTTCTCGCGCTGGTAAGACGGTTTTCATAACCGCACTGGTGCACAATATGGTGCATGGCGGGCGCCTGCCCCTGTTTGAAGCCTACAAGTCGGGTCGCATTTCACGTTCCATGCTCGAACCGCAGCCAGATGATGCCGTTCCGCGTTTTCAGTATGAAGAACATCTTTCGGCTTTGCTCGACGAACGTATCTGGCCGGATTCGACGCGTGCTATCTCGCAACTTCGTCTCACGATTGAATATGAGACCGCATCCGCGTGGGGTCGCTGGCTTTCGCCGGGGCGACTGTCGGTCGATATTGTCGATTATCCCGGTGAGTGGTTGCTCGACCTCCCCCTGCTCGGAAAGACCTATAGCGAGTTCAGTGCGGATTCCTTTGCTCTGGCCAATGAGCCAACGCATATTGATCTTGCACAGATGTGGCTGCACGACGCGCAAACCGTTTCGCCGTCCGACAATGCAGACGAATTGACTGCTCAACGACTGGCCAGAAGCTTCACGGCTTATCTGCGTGCTGGCAAAGCAGACGAACGTGCTCTGTCAACACTGCCGCCGGGGCGTTTTCTGATGCCAGGTGATCTTGAAGGTTCACCCGCGCTTACTTTTGCTCCCTTACCCGGACTGAAGCCGGAAGACTTCAAAACCGGTAGTCTGGCTGCGATGATGGAGCGTCGTTATGAATCCTACAAAACGCATGTGATAAAACCGTTCTTCCGTGAACACATCGCCCGGCTTGATCGCCAGATTATCCTGATTGATGCCATGCAAGCCATGAATGCAGGTGGTGCTGTGGTGGCCGATCTTGAACGCGCATTGACCGATATTCTTTCCTGCTTTCGTCCCGGGCGGGCCAATCTGTTGACTGGTCTTATCCAGCGTCGCATTGGCCGTATTCTGGTTGCAGCCACCAAAGCTGATCATCTTCACCACGAGAGCCATGACAGGTTGCAGGCGATTGTTCGCCGTCTTGTTGAACGCGCAATAGAACGCGCTGATTTTTCAGGTGCTGATATTGACGTGCTGGCTATGGCGGCTGTTCGAGCCACGCGTGAAGCAACTGTGAAAGAAGGCAAGGACACACTGCCAGTCATCATCGGAACACCGCTTAAAGGCGAACGAATTGATGCAGAAGTGTTCGATGGCGAAACAGAAACTGCTATATTTCCCGGTGATTTACCAAATAATCCTAATGTAATATTTGAACCTTCACTTTCGAGCCACGAACCAGCCATTCGCTTCGTGCGTTTCAGACCTCCACGTCTGGAGAAAACAGCCGAAGGTTTAACGCTTTCATTGCCCCATATCAGGCTTGATCGTGCACTCCAGTTTCTAATCGGGGATCGTCTGGCATGAGTGAGCAGCCTCCACGCAAACCCGCAGCCTTTACCGTTAAGAAGCCAACAGAAACAGTTTCGGCATCTGAGGCGACGCAAGAAGCACCGCGCCGTCCGCGTGCTGTCACAGACCTGGATAAGGTCGTTCCAGAAATCGATGTCTTTGCCTTGAGCGATGAAGAAGCCGCTGAACTGGAAGTTTTGGACCCGTCATTTGAAGCGCCGCCCCGGCGGCGCTGGTCTTTGAGCAAGGTCTTGTTGGGTGCTCTGGGCATATTGGTTTCATTTGCTATTGGTATTTGGACCGAAGACCTCATTCGGGCGCTTTTCACGCGTGCTGACTGGCTTGGCTGGACGGCGCTTGGCGTGGCCTTGATTGCGCTTGCTTCATTCGTTGCAATTATCGTGCGAGAATTATTGGCTTTACGGCGGCTGGCATCGGTGCAGCACTTGCGCAAAGATGCCGCCGATGCGGCGGAGCGTGATGATATGGCAGCGGCACGCAAGGCTGTTGACGCGCTTCGCACAATAGCGGCAGGCCTGCCTGAAACCGCACGTGGACGACAAATGCTCGACGGGCTGACTGATGATATTATCGATGGCCGTAATCTGATCCGCCTTGCTGAGACTGAAATATTGCGCCCGCTTGATCGTGAAGCGCGTGCATTAATCCTGAATGCATCAAAGCGTGTCTCCATCGTAACTGCGATCAGCCCGCGCGCGCTTGTTGATATCGGCTATGTGATTTTTGAATCCGCCCGCCTGATCCGGCGGCTGTCACAGCTTTACGGTGGACGTCCGGGTACATTGGGTTTTCTCAAACTTGCACGTCGGGTCGTGGCGCATCTCGCCGTGACTGGAACTATTGCCATGGGCGACAGTGTCATTCAGCAGCTCATCGGCCATGGACTGGCATCGCGCCTTTCTGCAAAACTCGGTGAGGGTGTCGTCAATGGATTGATGACGGCTCGCATCGGTATCGCAGCTATGGATGTTGTGCGGCCCTTTCCGTTCAATTCTGAAAAACGACCCGGTGTTGGTGACTTTATCGGCGATATCGCGCGCATAAGCAGCGAGAAAGGCACGAAACCGACATCTCACAGCTAGAGTGCATCCCGAAAAGTGTGAAACGGTTTTCGGACAAAGATGCGCGTTAAAATAAATATTTAGAGCGCCGATCTGATCCAATCAGATCGAAACGCGCTCTAAAGTGCATTCATATTCCGGTAATAACGTTGACTTTAATGGCTATGACAACGAAGCATTAACCATTCGCAACGAATATGAGATAGACGTATCGGGTGCTCGAATCTGTGATCCTTGCGCCAAAGAAAAGCACTGACGCCCGATGGTTGGGCATTCGGTTGCGAAGTCTTTACAGATAAATTATTGGAATGGTGCCTTAGGGTCGAGATTCCGGGACAGAGCTGAATATGAAAAACTACATCGCTGCATGCCTCACGCTACTGCCCGCATCGCTTTTTGCTGCGCCAGCTCTGGCCGCAGATAAGGATGAACAGTTTTTCCAGACAATCGAGGGCCAATGGTCCGGTCCGGGTGAAATTGTCGCCGGGAAATATAAAGGCACCAAGTTTGTTTGCTCGCTGGCAGGCACAACGCCCAACGACGCAGTCGGCATGACACTGGATGGCTCTTGCCGGGTCGGTGTTTTCTCTCAGCCAATGAAGGCAACTGTCACGCGCGTTGGTTCCAGCTATTCCGGCAAGTTCAATGACGGCGCTGAGGGCAAGGGGCTGAATGTAACGTCAGGTTCGGTGACTGGAAACAAAGTGGTTCTTGGCCTGAACCGCAAGGAACTCAATGGCGCGATGCTTGCGCGCGTTGCCGATAAGAACACCATGAATGTCACGGTGTCTGTCCGCGTTGACAAGGAACTCGTGCCCGTTATCGGAATGAGCCTGAAGCGCATCGACAACATGGCGGTGGGTAGCATCGCCAAAAATTAAACGCTGAAAGTCAGCGCGTTTATTCAAGCCACCAGCTCGCATCAGTGCGGGCTTTTTCTATTTCAGAGCTGATGCACGCCATTTCCCACTCAGAAACGCTTTTGCCTGCAATCTTAAGTGTCGGAGCAATGTCATTGAGTGGGACGAGCACGAATGTGCGTTCCTGAATGCGTGGATGTGGAAGCTCAAGCGCCGGTTCATTCATGACGATCGCCTCGCCTGACTTTTCCATCGCAAGAATATCGATGTCGATAATGCGTGGTCCCCAACGCTCTAACCGCACCCGTTTAAGCGAACGTTCCACGTCGAGACACGTCTCAATAAGCTTAAGTGGTGCAAGTGCTGTTTCGATTTCCGCACAGGCATTGTGAAACCAGGCCTGATCCGTTTTACCCCAGGGCGGTGTGCGATAGACATTTGAAACAGCGACGATCTTTGTGTCGCCACGTGCATCAAGCAGCTTTAACGCTTTGGCCATGGATGCGACGGGATCGTCGATATTACCGCCGAGCCCCAGCCATGCACGATAGATAGCAGTGTTGCTCATCAGCGCGGATAAACCACTGTTACTTCGACATGATCCAGAACGCCCGGAACTGGCGCATTTGGCTTACGAATGGTGATTTCAGCGCGTTTGATCTGCGGGAAGCGAGCAACCAGTGCTTTACCGACATCAAGTGCAAGTGTCTCGATGAGATAACGCTGACGGCCGGTGATGATGTCCTGAATGACAGTAAAAGCGATTCCGTAATGAACTGTGCCTTCAATGTCGTCATTGTCCAGCGAGTCGCCGGGATCGACGTCCAGTATCGCATCGACATAGAAACGCTGACCGAGTTTGTGTTCCTCGTCAAAGACGCCGTGGTGCGCGAAGAATGCGCAATTCATGATACGGATTGTGTACACGGCCATGGTTCCTATTTTGAATTTGCTTTGCTTTGCAGGATAGCATCGGCAACTGCAAGTGCGTCCCTATTAAAAGCGACATTGTGAACACGGAAGATGTCGGCTCCCGCCAAACGCATTGCAACTGATGTTGCAGCAGTTCCCACATCGCGCTTCAAAGGATCCACCAGTTCAGTAATCGCACCGATGAAGCGCTTGCGCGAGGTTCCGACGAGTAAAGGATAACCGAACCGCTGCAATTCCTCCATGTGCGCCATCAGCGCAAGGTCTTCGTCCTTGTCTTTGCCAAAACCAAAACCCGGATCAAGAACGATGCGGGAGGTTTCAATACCTGCCCTGCCCGCGATCTCCAGCGATACATCCAGAAATGCAAATTGATCGGCAATTACGTCAGGATCGGTGCGTCTATCGCGGCTGGTGTGCATGATGACCAGTCCTGCGCCTGTATCTTTTGCAACTTGCGCGATCTCAGGTTCCCGTTGCAACCCCCATACGTCGTTGACGATATGCGCGCCTGCTTCCACCGCAAGCCGCGCAGTTGAGGCGCGATAGGTATCGATTGAAACGATGCAGCCTAAACGCTGTGTAATAGCGTGTATAACTGGCACAACGCGTGCTGCTTCAGTTTCAGCATCAACGGCAGCACTGCCTGGGCGTGTGGACTCTCCCCCAACATCGATAATTGTTGCCCCATCCGCGAGCATTGTTTCGGCAACGTCGAGGGCTTTATCGAGATCGTTGTGGCGGCCGCCATCGGAAAAGGAATCCGGTGTGACGTTAAGAATGCCCATAATGACAGATTTTGCACCCAATTGGAGGTTACGACCGTGGGCAAGTTGCCATTGTTTCATCATTGACGAATATTCCAATTGTCTTTTTTCGAACCGAATGCAGCCAAACAGGCACTATGTCGTTTTATGAAGGTCGTTATAGTTCTCTTGACGATTGCATGCCATGTTGCTCATCAATGAATTTACGAGTTTCTTTCTGGTTTTATGAAGAGGTGCCGGAACATGTCTTTGAAAAAACGGGTTCTGGCTCTGGGGTTGGCGCTTGCTATTGTTGCGCCGCATGCTGAAGCCGCATCCATTTTCCGGACGTTCAGCTATTATAATGTCAACGGAAAGACCGCTGAAGATCTCGACAAGGCATTGTCGCGCAGCGGTCCTTTTCTCAAGAAAACCGGTCAGCATCATCCGGGTGCAGCTGAAATTCGCTTCGACGCTAAGGTCCGTTATGGCCGCGCTGCCGGTGATCGCGCCTGCAAAGTTCAGGACGTTTATGTGAATGTCCATGCAAAGGTCATGTTGCCACGCTGGAAGCAACGCCGCAAAGCCTCTCCTGAGCTCGCGCTGATCTGGGATACTTTGTATCAGGATATTCGACGCCACGAAGAAAGCCATATTGTGATTGCCCGCAGCCATGCCAGCGAAATGGAGCGAGAGATACGCTCCTTGCGGAGCCGTACCGATTGCGTGACCCTGCGCACTGACATTGATAAAGTGACGGAACGCCTGATGGCTACGCATGATAAGGCGCAGGAACGGTTCGACCGGGTCGAGACGATCAATTTTGAACGCCGCTTTGAACGCCTGCTGACTTATAAACTCGAAAAAATGGTTCAGTAGAATCTGAATCTTATCTGGCTTGCTGTAGTTCGCGCCTGATGGCCTGGGTCATCAGGGCAACCTCGTGGAAACCGGAAACTATGAGTTTCAGCTTTCCCGGATAATGGCAAACGTCACCAATAGCGTATATTTTCGGCTGCGATGTGCGAAACGTCTCGGAGCTAACTACGATTGCGTTTCCGAACCGCTCAACAGCAGCCATAGCGCCAGTCGTTGCCAATGGATCGGGACGCACGATTTGACCAGCAGAGGTCAAAGCACCAAGCCCTGAAGCAATCACCAGAGCTTTGGCATTGAAGGTGACGGCAGCGGCAGTTGTAAGCTGGACGCCCTGCTCATCAACGGTGATACCTGAGATCAGCTGATTAAATTCAAAGTCGGGACGATAAGGCTCAATCTGCTTAAGCAGACGATCGACCAGTTCGTCACTCATAATCTCCGGAAAAGCCGGAATATCGAAGATGGGTTTGTCAGCATAAAGTGCTGTGCACTGTCCGCCTGCCCGGTCCATCGAGTCAAACAACCGGCATTTGAAACCGAACAGTCCGAGCTGGAAGACAGAGAAAAGGGCGACAGGCCCGGCACCAATGATTGCGATGTCAGAATGACGTTCGGCTACCATCGACGCTCCTTATATGTCGCCACTCTGCTTTGAAATATTAGTTCTGACGTTCCGGAACCTGGACCACGAGGCCGTCAATCTCATCCGTCACGCGGATCTGGCACGAAAGGCGCGAGTTGGGCTGCGGTTCGTAAGCGAAATCCAGCATGTCCTCTTCCATCGCATCTGGACCGCCGACGATCTCAGTCCAGTCTTCATCGACATAGACATGGCAGGTCGCGCAGGCGCACGCGCCGCCGCATTCAGCATCAATGCCAGGAATGCCGTTGCGGATTGCAGCTTCCATTACGCTCGATCCGTTGTCAGCTTCAACTTCGGTGCGCGAAGCGCCATCAGCGGATACGAATACAATTTTTGTCATTTTAAGTTCCTGCACACGCCTTCCCGGCGCGATTGATATATCGCAGAGGCAAATACGGCCTTATGCGTGGAGTTTCAACCACCGGAGCATATTCGGCAGATAACTGCGCCAATATGCCATTGCTTCAAAGCCGTTTTGAGCCGTAAATATAAGAATTTGCTGATGTACCCTTGTGGTGCAGGCGCAATAAGCATTATTGTGATGGTGAAACAGCGAGTTTGAACGCAGTGCAGATTTCTGGCCTTATGAATCAAACCATCGGTAGAATAATAATAACAGCTCTCCTTTAACGCGTATTTTTGTTAACGATTTAGCGGAGATGAGTTAAGGTGTTCTATCGCATCGGTTTGATTTCCACAGAATGATCGTTAATGTCAAAACGCCAGAAATCCGGCATTTTTTGCAAGTCCCCTCATTTTTGTTAACCTTGTATTTAAAGTTTTAGACATCAGGCGCGGGTGCCTATTTCCTTAACAAGCCCGAGCCGATACGATGAAAAATGGCGGAATAAGTTTTGTAACGGCTCTATAATGATCCGGCCGTCGCAGTAATGAGTACGAGGTAGGCAAGACTATGGCTTCTAAATCCAAGGCGCAAAAGCTCGACCACGAGGTCGAACAGGCACTTGAACAGGCACTCGATATCGATTTCGGCGACGATTTCGACATTGATATGGACCTGAGTGCGATTGGCGAAGAATTTTCAGTCGATGACCTGGAAGAGCAGATTTCGCGTGCGGCCGAAGAGTTGGTTGCAGAGCAGAACACGAAAGTGGTCGATGCTGCGAAAGTCTCTCCCGTAGACATTACGACGGAAGGAACGGCAAAGGCCGAAACG
This sequence comes from Brucella pituitosa, assembly GCF_965577835.1. Taxonomy (NCBI): domain Bacteria; kingdom Pseudomonadati; phylum Pseudomonadota; class Alphaproteobacteria; order Hyphomicrobiales; family Brucellaceae; genus Brucella; species Brucella pituitosa. The sequence goes on along the minus strand of NZ_OZ264092.1, from coordinate 186,164 downwards.
ATTGCTACCGTTTCCGTCATTGCAAGCCCAGCTGCGCCGCCTGTGCCTCCAGTCGTCAATGCTGTGTTCCCATCCGCCTCGCCTGAAGCTGCTAATGTTGCGCCGAAGCCCGCCAACAAAGCCAAGCCCGCAGTTCAGGAAGCTGCACCAAAGCCTGCAAACTCATCTCCAGCACAATCGTCAGTATCGGCGCCAGTATCGGCGGTTGTTGCTGCCACGTCTGCTGCCGCCCTCACGCCTGCCAATGATGATTCTCGCAATGGCAGAGCCGTTGCTGCTGCGCCTCGCCGTGTAACCGAACGTTCTTCCAAGCTTTATTGGACAACGACAGCTATGAGCGTGCTCTGGGCTGCCGGTGGCGTTGCTATTAGCAAAGCAATCAGCCCTGATGTCTTTTCGAACCTTCAGGCGACCAAAGATTTCTTTACGTCCCCCGCCGGTATTGGCGTAATCGCTGGTACAGTATTGCCGGTGGTCATGTTCTGGGGCTTTGCACATCTCGTCCGCCGTGCGCAGGAAATGCATGTCGCAGCGCGCAGCATGTCGGAAGCTGCTCTCAAGCTCTTGCAGCCTGAAGCTGCCGCCGGTGATCGTGTATCCACACTGAGCCAGGCTGTTCGTCGCGAAGTTGCTGCGATGAACGAAGGCATTGAGCGTACACTCGCACGCGCCGTTGAACTTGAGACGCTTGTTCAGTCTGAGGTCAATCAGCTTGAACGCGCTTATAGCGACAACGAAGTCCGTATCCGTTCGCTCGTCAGCGATCTTGGCAATGAGCGCGAAGCCGTGGTCAGCCATGCTGAGCGCGTCCGCTCCTCAATTACCGGCGCTCATGAGCAGCTGAAAGAAGAATTGTCGAGCGCTGCCAATATCATACGCGACAATGTTGTCTCTGCATCTGAACAGCTTAGCTCGCTTCTTGGTGATTCTGGTGAACGCCTCATCGGCAGCATCAATGAAAGCGGTGGCGCAATTGCTGAGGCGATTGAAAAGCGTACAGGCGATATTGCAACACGCATCACCACTTCTGGTGAAGCATTTGCAAATGAACTCGACACCCGCATTGCTACGCTCGATCAGCAGTCACGTGACATCTCGGAACGCGTGAGCTCTGCGCTTGATGAACGCACCGCTGGCATTGCCACCTTGCTGGGCGGAGCCACTCAGTCAATGGTCAGCGAATTCGATGCGCGTCTGACGCAGCTTGACACAACGCTCAACGAACGTGGTCGTTCGCTCCTCACCGAGTTCGAAACACGCGCCCATGCACTCGACAGCAGCACAGAAAAGCTCAATGCGGCTCTCGAAACCCGTTCGCGCCAGATCAATGAAAATCTCATTGCTCGCACCCGTGAGATTGCAGAAACCTTCTCCGGTGGCCGTACTGCATTCAGCACCATGATCGATGAAACGAAGACGAAGATCAGCGATGATCTGACTTCGATCAGCGAAACCGTGGGTGGCATTCTCAACGAGAAGGCGTCGTCCTTCGCGGGTAAGCTTGCTGAAAGCCGCGATATCCTGGCATCGTCACTTGAAGGTGAAACCGAGCGCGTTTCTGCGGTCATTCGCGGTCATGCCGATACACTTGCTGCACGCACGAGCGATATCGAGAGCGCCATCAACAACAGCGCTTCGGCTCTTAATTCAGCTGCAGAGCAGCATGCAGCCATTCTTGCCGACAGAACCAGTGTTCTGCAGGAAGAAATGGCTAACAACGCCTCGCGCCTTGATGCCACCTTTGCCGATCATGCCCGCTCGCTGGACGAACGCGCTGCAGCCTTGCACAGCGTCATTGCCGGAAATCAGACGATTCTTGCTCAGCTGATGGATGAACGTACGACTGCACTGCGCGATAATTTCAATGAAAATCGTGAAGTTCTGGCACGTACCTTCGATGAACGTGTGAGCTCGTTGACAGCGCTTATCGCTGACAATCAGCAGGAACTGGCACGCGTCTTCGATGAACGTTCACAGGCGATCAGCGAAACGATTGGCGCAAGCCGCAATGCATTCGAAGCGACATTCACGGATCACGTTCAGCGTGTAGAGGAACGCACAAGCGGCCTCCGTTCAGTTCTGAACGATCATAACAGCGCCCTTGCCCACATTCTTGATGGACATGAGCAGACCATTGAAGGTCGTACAGCTGCGATCCGTGAGACGCTGACTGACAGCACCGCTTCGCTTAGCCAGACCCTTCAGGATCACGGCGATATTCTTTCGCAGCGTACTGCAAACCTGCACAATGCGATTGAAAACAGCAGCGATGTCATTACCCGCGCATTCGAAGGCCAGACTGGCATTATCGAAGAACGCACACAAACCATGGAAAAGGCGCTCACCATCGGCGTCGACAACGTTCGCCGCGCGCTTGAACAGAGTGCAGGTGTCGTTGCTGGCTCGTTGCGTGAGAAAATCACAGAAGCTGCAAGCGTTCTGTCCGCAGAAGCTGCCAAGGCTGGTGAATCGCTCGACGGTTTCGGCCAGAGCTTCAGTGCTGATCTCACCACCAACCTCGCTGCTACTGAAGAACGCCTCGGTGAACGCGCAAATGCAATCGCATCGCGTCTTGCACAGATCGAAAGCAGCATTGCAGACACTGCAAGCAAGACAAGCGAAACACTCGCCGGTCAGAGCGAAGCATTTGCAGCAAGCGTTGCTGACAACCTGGCTGGCACAGAGGCCCGCCTGAATGAGCGTGCAAGCGCAATTGCTGGTGGACTTGAAGCCATTGAAAGCCGCCTCACCGGCGAACTGTCGGCAATCGAAGCCCGTATCGCTGATACTGCGACGAAAACCAGCGAGACGCTGGCTGGTCATAGCGAAGCATTCTCTGCCAGCGTTGTTGATAATCTCGCTGGTACTGAAGCGCGTCTTGCAGAACGTGCGAGCGCGATTGCTGGTGGTCTTGAAGTTATCGAAAACCGCCTCACCGGTGAACTGTCGGCAATCGAAGCCCGTATCGCTGATACTGCGACGAAAACCAGCGAGACGCTGGCTGGTCACAGTGAAGCCTTCTCGTCGAGCGTTACAGAGAACCTGTCCGGCACGGAAGCCCGTCTTGCTGAACGTGCAGATGCCATCGCAACGCGCCTTGGTGACATTGGTTCACGCATCACGATGGAACTTGGTTCCGTTGAAGCACGCATCGCTCAGGTGACAGACACGACTGCTGTTACGCTTGAAGAGCGTACGCGTGAACTCAATGCAGTTCTCGCGGCCCGCTCACAGGAAATCACGCAGATTCTCAATGATACTGCCGAACCTCTCGTGCAGCGTCTGGCGGATAGCGGTCGCGGACTTGCAGAACAGCTGGAAGAAGCAACCCACGCAGCCACTGATCGCCTGCGCGCTGAAAATGCAGCGCTCGTCAACGCACTGGCCAACCGTACGGCAGAAACCATTGCAGCGGTTCAGCAGGCAAAGACCGGCCTTTCGGAAAATGTCAGCGAATTGATCGATCGCCTCGCCGCTTCAAACGGCGAACTTGGCAAGCTGATCGATGCTGCTGCGCGCAATCTGACGAATATCGATGGTCGTCTTGTCGAAACAACAAGCAGCTTCGTCGAAAATGCCAACCGTGCAGCGCAGATGTTCCAGGCTTCGACTGGCCTGATCGACACCAATATCGGTACGCTGCGCGCATTGTCCGACGGCACGCTGTCGCAGATCGCAGATATTGCCGAGCGCTTTGAAGAGCACGGCAAAGTTCTCTCGACCGCTTCGGACATGATCAGCTCGGCACAGAATGGCCTCGCAGGCACTCTTGAAGATCGTCATCTGGCGCTCGACAAGCTGGCTTCCGGTCTGGTTGAAAAGTCTGAAGGCATCGAAAAACTGATGCAGTCGTTTGAAACCGTGGTTGCTTCGGCATTCCAGCGCGCTGAAGGCCAGACACGTTCTTCGGCAGAGAAGATGCGTGAGAGCGTTGCCGAGATCGTTGAGCAGGCATCGCAGAGGTTCTCCGCCGCGACTGACGATATTCGTCGCACTGCAACGGAAATCCGTAGCGAGCTCGACACCACACGTGGCGAACTCAAGCGCGGCGTTCTTGATATGCCAGCTGAAGCCAAGGAAACGACGAGCGCAATGCGCAAGGCTGTTGGCGAACAGATCAACGCTCTCAAGGAGCTTGCTGAAATCGTTAACAAGTCGGGTCGTCTGGTCGATGTCGGTGAAAGCCGCGCAGATCGTCCGGTTTCGCGCCCGGTCCAGACTCAGCGTGCAGCACCAGTAGTTGCTCCTGCTCCGGTTCAGGCACCTGTGGCAGCACCGCATCCACAGCAGGCCGAAGTTGCCGTTCGTGCTCGTCCGGCAGAAGCTCCGAAGGCTGTGCAGCCTGCTCAGTCAGCTGAAAAGCCACGTGGATGGGTTTCCGATCTTCTGGCTCGCGCATCACGCGAAGATGAAGTTGCTGCACCTTCGCAGGCACAGCCTACCCAGGCTCCACGTTCGCCAAGCCATGTGGTTGAATCGCTCAACTCGCTCTCGGTCGATATCGCTCGCGCAATCGACCATGAAGCATCGGTTGAACTTTGGGATCGCTATCGCCGCGGTGAACGCAATGTCTTCACACGCCGCCTCTACACGCTGAAGGGTCAGCAGACCTTTGACGACATCAAGCGTAAGTACCAGACTGATGGTGAATTCCGCCGTGCGGTAGACCGTTACATGGATGACTTCCAGCGTCTGCTTGAAGATGTCGCCCGCAATGATCGCGACAACATGGTGACCCAGACTTACCTGACATCGGACACCGGCAAGGTTTACACCATGCTTGCTCACGCAAGTGGACGCCTGCGTTAAGCGTAGTCAGATGAACGAACAAACAAGAACGCGGCTTTCGGGCCGCGTTTTTTATTGTCGCTGCTTTAAGCAGTGCATTATTTTGATGAGATCTATGTTGGTTATCCAGTTGCAAGCCAAATGGCATTGCGTTTGTCCTGGACCGTCGAATCGAGCTCTGTCTAATTGGATTAGATCGGTGCTCTAAACCCTTTTATTTGAACCATAATCTTACCGACCCTCATTTCACTCCGGCCGGATTACGCTCTAAGATCGGAGTAATAACCGCGTGGCGGGAGCGCGGCGCTGATACGTGATAAAAAAAAGCAGTCCGGTTCATCCCGAACTGCCTTCAATGATCTGAAATTTCGACACTTACAGCGAAGATATAGTCCAGCTGACAATGTCGCTTGCAGTGCGTTCGAATGCAGCATCGAGAGCTTTTACGTAACCGCTATTGGTCGTGCCTGAAACGGGAACTGTTGAACGGAAGATGCGTGTTGCGCGTACCTCGCCGTTCTTGTCGTTCATAAGCCTGACGGCTATTTCGATGACGGCTGCCCTCTGTGCGCCATAGGTTTGGATACTGAACACCCGAAGATCAGTCAGTATCTGGTAATTGATAGCGAGGCCATCGCCAGGTCGCCCTACACCGCCAAAGACGCCGGTGTTTTCAAAAGCCTGCACGAGACGCGACTGAACGAGGTTCGGCAGTCTGTCGCCCCATTGCGCGCCCTTGAGATACTCAATCGCACCGGGTGCCGTGTTGACGACAATGTTCTCGCTATCCAGCGCTTTCAACGCGCTTGGTGCAGGAACCAGAATCTGAAGGTTCTTGCGGCTCGCGGATGCAGATTTCGACAATTGCGGCGCTGACAGGCTGAAGGTATCGAGCGGCGTTGTCGTTCCGCATCCTGCCAACAAGGTTGCAAGCAGAAGGGGCGCAGTAACATTCCGGATCAAATTGCGAGGGGATTTTGTCACGACAGAACCTGTAATGGACATTAATGACGCGTCCTTCCGTTATACTGCGGAACACTACCGGGGCCACCAAACAGCAAACGCTGAGGGTTGCGTTCGAGGTCAGTCACAGCCTGTTCTACACGCTGCACAGCGCGGCGGCTATCACCAATCAGTGCCTGAACATCGCTCAGGCCCTGTCCCGAAAAACGCTCAAGGTTGCTGGCGATTGGTGTGATACGCTTATCCAGATTGCTCGACAGCTGGCGAATGGATTCAAGTGTCGCCTTGGCCTGTGCTACCACACCGTCTTTATCATCGCTGGAGAGCAGCTGGTCTGCTTTTGCAATAACGCTTTCAACACGTGAGGAGGCAGCATTGAGGCGCGCCATCATTTGTTGTGCATCAGAAACAATCTTGTTGATGTTTGCGGCGTTCGAACCAAGTTCGTCAATCACGTCAGCATTTTTGGCAAGTGCATCTGTGAAGGTCTTGGTGTTGTTGATCGTATCAGTCAAAGGACCACGTGCGTCCTTGGCAAAGCCTTCCAGCTCACCAAGCACGGAGTTTGCCCGGGCAAAGATATCCTGTGCCGTTGCCAGCAGGTTGTTCACGGCAGAAGGGTCAGCATCTATTCGGGCGACCGTATCTTCTTTCGCTGCTTCGGTAAGAAGATTGGGCTCGTCAAGGCGACCACCTTTCAGCTCAACATAGGCCTGACCTGTCAAACCCTGAAAGCCCAGCGTAGCCTCGGTTGAGCGCGTAATCGGGGTGGTTGCGTTTACGCGCGTTTTAACGATCACCATTCCTGGATTGGTTTCGTCGAGATGCAGATAGCGGACATCGCCGACCTTGATACCATTAAACAAGACCTGACTACCAATACCCAGACCTGTAACTGATCCAGGTATGCGCACGTCGAGCTCAACTGAATCCCGCGCTTCACCGAAACGAGCTATCCAGTACACGAAACCGAAAGCCAGCAGGCTGACGATTAGCGTGAAAACTCCTACCAGTACGTAATTGGCCTTCGTTTCCATATCTTATCCAGTCTGCAAGCGGCTGCCGGGCCGCCGTCTGCTCGGCGCTGATGTGTCAATCTGACGTGCGCGCTTTCCTCGAAAATAGGATTTTACCCATGGATCGTCTACAGTCAGCATGTCTTCAATGGAACCACTAACCAAAACTTTTTTGTTCCCCAGAACAGCGATGCGATCACAAATCGCAAAGAGACTGTCGAGGTCGTGCGTCACCATGTAAACAGTGAGCCCCATCGTATCGCGGAGATTGGCAATCAGTTCATCGAAGTCCGCAGCACCGATTGGATCAAGACCCGATGTCGGCTCATCGAGAAAAACAATATCTGGATCGAGTGCCAGCGCACGCGCCAATGCGGCACGCTTGATCATACCGCCTGAAAGCTCAGACGGGAATTTTTCGGCCGTATCCGGCTTTAATCCGACCAGATCAATTTTCAGACGCGCCAGTTCGTCCATGAGCTTTGGCGACAGGTCGAGATATTCGCGCATTGGAACCTGAATATTCTCAAGCACATTGAGGGCAGAAAACAGCGCACCATGCTGAAACAGCACGCCCATGCGCATATCGATTGCCATCTTCTCGATTTCAGTCAGCTTATCGATATTACGCCCTAATATCTCGATCTCGCCCGACTGCTTTTTATTCAGCCCCAGGATGGTCCGCATCAGCACAGACTTACCTGCGCCTGACGGGCCGATGAAGCCAAGAACTTCACCCTTGTAGATATCGAGCGACAGATTATCGAGCACAGGAGCACGCCCGCCGAAACCAACGGTAACATCCCGCACCGAAATGATCGGCACAGGCGCATCGCTGTTCTCTGCGTCCTGCAATTCCTGCTGAATATCGATGTTATTCTCCATATGTATTCTTTAACCGAGCTTGCGATTCGACTGAACCGCTCGGGACCGCGCTAATTCGGATTTGTTCGCGACTGTGTCCGAAAGACCCCATAAAACTTTGGATCCAAGGGGTTAGAAGTCAATGGCTGCATAGAACATGGCAAACATGCCGTCGACGACGATCACAACGAAGATCGCCTTCACCACCGAAGCAGTCACTCGGCGGCCAAGTGATTCTGCACTACCACCGACTTTCATGCCTTCAACCGAAGCAAGAATGCCGATGATCATTGCCATGAAAGGCGCTTTGATGAGGCCAGCAAAATAGGTGTTGAGCGCCACAGCGTCATGCAGACGGCTGATGAAAGCCTCTGGCGAAATATTCGAATAAAACCAAGCGACGGCTGCAGCGCCAATCAAAGCGGACAAGTCTGCGATGATGGTCAGAAGCGGTAGAATCACGACCAGGGCGACAAGCCGCGGAAAAACAAGAACGCCAACCGGATTAAGCCCGATAACGGTAAGCGCATCAGTTTCCTCGCGCATTTTCATCGAGCCAATTTCAGCCGTGATCGCACTGCCCGATCGACCCGCAATCATAATGGCTGTCAAAAGAACACCGAGTTCGCGCAGAACCAGAATGCCGACTAGATCTACGACAAAAATTTCAGCCCCGAAGTAGCGAAGCTGGAACGCGCCTTGCTGCGCAATAATGGCACCTACAATCGTTGACATGAGGATGATGATCGGGATTGCGCCCACACCCATCCGGTCCATCTGCTTGACGATTGCTGGAATTGGGATCCCGGTTCCGCGCCCCGCTTTCAACTGAGCGCCGCGAATAGTAGCGCCCAGAATGTGCATCGCCATCAGGAAGTCTTCGTAGATCGAGGTCACGCCCCGCCCGATAGCATCCAGCATGGATATGATAAAAAATGGCTTCTTTGTCTGCGGTACATCCAAAGTGCGCACGACAGAATTGCCAACCTCTTCCATAAGAGGAAGCCAGGCCGGTTTAACGCCTTCAAGACGAACATCTATCTCTTGAGACAACAGCTTTTGGCGCAGCCGTTCAATCAGCCATGCACCGGCAGTATCAAGTCCTGCCACGTCCGTCGCATCGATGATGACGGCTTGCGAACCACCGACCTTTTCAAGCTCACGCATCTTCTTATCGACAATGCTGACGCTTTGCGAAATCCAACGTCCACTCAAGCTGATGAGACGTGCGCCATCATGCTCGGCCAAATCAATCTTTGGCGCGACATTGGCGGCAGCACTTGCTTTGTCGGCAGCGTCGGTCAACATGGCCTAACCTCTTATACGAGTCGTTACACGACCGAAATACTGCGTCCTAAAAGGCATAGCCATGCACAATAGCTTGAAAATCATTCATGAACGCTATCCCATCGCTGGGAAATTCACAATCTCTCGTGGTTCCAAGACAGAAGCCGTGGTGGTTGTTTGCGAGATTGGCCGGGACGGCCGGTTGGGGCGTGGTGAATGTGTTCCTTATGCCCGTTACGGCGAATCGATAGAAAGCGTGAGTGAACAGGTTGAATCCGTTCGCAACGCTATTGAAAACGGTGCCACACGTCAGGATATCCAGACAATCATGCCAGCAGGTGCCGCACGCAACGCCGTGGATTGTGCGCTATGGGATCTGGAAGCAAAGCTGTCCGGCAAAAGCGTTGCTGATATGCTAGGGACGCCCACGCGAGCAGTTGAGACAGCAATTACGGTGTCGCTCGGCACGCCTGAGGAAATGGCGGTTTCCACAGCAAAAGTCGCACATTACCCGCTGATCAAGGTAAAGATGGGTGGTGAAAACGATATCGAGCGTATCCATGCCGTTGCGAATGCCGCCCCGAACAGCCGTATTATCATCGATGCAAACGAAGGCTGGACGGATGATAACATCGAAGAAAACATGGCAGCGGCGGCCAAAGCTGGCGTGGTTCTGATCGAGCAGCCCCTGCCCGCTGGAAAAGACGACATTCTAAGCCGCATCACCCGTCCGGTGATTATCTGTGCTGATGAGAGCGTACACACATCGGAGGGTCTCGAAGACCTCGCAAAGCGCTACGATGCCGTGAATATCAAGCTGGATAAGGCTGGAGGGCTGACTGAAGGACTGGTCATGCGAGAGAAAGCGATTTCGCTTGGCTTGCAGGTCATGGTCGGTTGCATGGTTGGCACATCGCTGGGGATGGCGCCTGCCGTGTTACTCGCACAAAAAGCCAATGTGGTTGACCTTGATGGTCCACTGCTTCTGGCACAGGATCGCGTCCCCGGCCTTCATTATGATGGTGCTTTGGTTTATCCGCCTGAAGCGACCGTCTGGGGCTGATTGTCTGCCCTGTTTATTGACTGTGCGACACTCTTTGTTGACGAGAGTACGTTTTCGAGAATGTCTGCACAGGCTTTCCACGTAAAAGGTTTAAGCACTTCGGCGGGGTCAAAGCTTGGCATCTCGAGTGCTTTCAGACATGCCTGGTGCAGATCATCAGAAAGAATGCCAGCCCCGGTGGCACCTATAACGTCGGCAGAACCTGGTACGGGAAATGCCGCAACCGGCAGGCCGGATGAAATGGCCTCGAGCAGAACCAGACCAAATGTATCCGTTCTGCTTGGAAATACGAAAACATCTGCCGACGCATAGACGCGCGCCAGATCTTTTCCCTCCTTCTTGCCGACAAACACAGTCTTCGGAAAACGAGATTTAAGGTCATCCAAAGCTGGACCGTCCCCGACGATCAGCTTCGTTCCGGGCAGCTCAAGTTCCAGAAACGCTGGCAGGTTCTTTTCGGTTGCCACACGGCCCACACATATAAAGACTGGCTGAGGCAATTCTCTCGCCACATCATCACGCGGATGAAACAGTGTGCGGTCAACGCCTCTCGTCCAGAGTTCCAGCCCGGTAAAGCCGCGACCCTGCAAATCGTCCAAAATCGATTGGGTCGGGACCAGTGTGTGCGACGCTGCATTATGGAAACGACGCAGAAACGCATAGGTCCACTTTGGCGGAATGGGAAAACGATCCTGAAGATATTCAGGAAACCGGGTATGGAAGCTTGTCGTAAAGCTCCACCCCATCTTGATGCAGGCACGTCGCGCCATAAAGCCGAGCGGGCCTTCTGTTGCGATGTGCACATAATCAGGGTTTAACCGCGCCAGCTTTCGCCGAAAGGCGGACGGTGCTGTCAACGCCAGACGAATTTCCGGATAGGTTGGGCATGGAACCGAACGGTAATCCTGTGGCGAGATGACAATAACCTCATAACCGCGTTCGGTCATCAGTTCACAGCATTTCGCCAGCGTTCTTACAACGCCATTCACTTGGGGATGCCAGGCGTCGGTGACGATGACCAGTTTCTTCATCGGCTTCCGTTCACTGCTTTGCGTGCTGCTCGCGGAAGTCTGATTATTCTGCCACTGGAATTGCCTTCCTGCACGACAGGAAGCGATGGCCGCTGACTAAGGCGCTCTGTCCACTCCAGCAACTCCATACGACCATCGAAATGCTCAACAACTGCTGTGCAGCTTTCGACCCAATCGCCCGTATTGATATATTCAACACCATTCATCTTCTCGATGGTTGCGTGATGAATATGACCGCAGATCACACCATCAACACCGATGCGCTGTGCTTCTTCCGAAACAACGTCTTCGAAATTGCCAATGAAATTGACTGCTTTTTTAACGCGAAACTTGGCCCAGGCCGAGAATGACCAATATCGCAATCCGAACATGGCACGGACACGGCTCATCACTGTGTTGATCCAGATTGCCGTATCGTAAGCCCAATCACCGAGATAAGCGATGAAGCGTGCATTGCGCACCACCACGTCAAACTGATCACCGTGGATAACAAGAAACTTACGACCGTCTGCAGTTTCATGGATGGCGCGGTTCATGACTTCAATGCCACCAAAATGCGTGCCTTGAAAGTTTCGCAGGAACTCGTCGTGATTGCCGGCAATATAGATGATAGTTGCGCCTTTGCGGCTTTTGCGCAGAAGCTTCTGAACGACGTCGTTGTGTTCTTGCGGCCAATGCCAGTTGCGTCGCAGACGCCAGCCATCAACGATGTCGCCAACCAGATAAATAGTCTCAGCCTCATGGCAGCGCAGAAAATCCAGCAAAAGTTCGGCTTGAGCTGCTTTAGAGCCGAGGTGCACATCCGAGATAAACAAAGTGCGGAATTGCTTTGGCTCGATCTGTTCTTCGCTCATTTGGTTGTCCTTCTGTTGGCAACCTTGGGAAAACCCGGATTTGAGCGCAGAAAACCCGATTCATGTCACAAACATATGACGACGAAAAAAGAGGCGCGAAACCGGAGGTTCCGCGCCTTTTGGGAAGGTAGAAAGAAACTACGAGCCATCCATATCAATCAGTGACGTTAGCTATTTCTCACCTTTATTTTAACTTACCAGTTCCAGTTTTGGACCGATGTAATTCGACTTCGGTCGAATGAGTTTATTTTCCTTTATCTGCTCACGACAATGCGCGGCCCAGCCCATTGCCCGTCCCATAGCAAATACGCAGGTAAAAGCCCCTCGCGGGAAATCCAGCTGTTCGAGAAGAAGGGCCGTGTAGAATTCGACATTGGTTGCAAGTGAACGATCTGGCTTATGGCTTGCCAATGCAGAAATTGCTGCGGCCTCAACAGCTTCGGCCAACATCAACCGGCTTTCGTCCTTACGCTTATTCTCCAGAACGCGCAAAAGAGCGGCTTTAATAGCGTCGGCACGCGGATCACTGACCTGATAAACGCGATGGCCAAACCCCATCAGCCGTTCGCCTCTGGCTATCGCATCTTCCAGCCATTGCTTAGCGTTTTCCACATTGCCAATAGCGTCCAGCATGTCGAGGACAGGAGCAGGAGCGCCGCCATGCAGTGGCCCTTTCAATGCGCCAATGGCGGCCAGAATTGAAGATGTCATTCCGGCTTGGGTCGACGCTACGACGCGTGCAGCAAAGGTGGACGCATTCAAGCCATGGTCCGAAACTGAGACGAGATAACTATCCAAAGCTTGAACATCGTATTCTTCAGGCATCCGAACATTCGCCATACGCAGAATATCAACGCTATGCGGAAGCGATGGATCAGGCGAAACCATCTGCCTGCCGCGCTTTGCACGCATGATAGCTGGCGTAAAAACCGCAGGCGCAGCCACCATATATAAAGCCGCCGTGAGATCATCACCATCCGGGATTCTCGCTATAAGCGCCCGAACCGCTTCTATTGGCTGTAAATCCAGAAGCTCATCATCAATTGCGTCCGTATGATGAAAGATTTGAACGCGTGCTTCGCCCAATGCACGCTGAAGCTCAGCCCCCTTGGGAAAATCATCAAAAAAGCCATCCCACAATAATTCGATACAATCCTCAACACGAGTGTGAGGAACAAGACTATCGAGAGACCGTCCACGAATTATAAGTTTTCCCAAAAGACCATCAACATCTGACAAAATAGTGTCAGCTGCGACCACATCTTCAAGACCGGCGCTCATGGCATATATCCTTAGCCTGTTTACTGAATTTCACTAAGTATAATCCTCAAAAAATTGAGCGAAATAGTTCAATCTAGTTAGCTATTAAAGTATAGCCTTATATAAGAATTCTGATATTGGAACTGACCGTCGTGCGCCCTTTGATGTTTAGACACAAGGAATGTTTATCGCAAAATAATGCCCACTACCGTATAGAGGACGCAAAAACACTCGGAACAGGTGGACATTTCCGCGCGTCAACCAAAATCCGGTTGATTGGTAGGAGCGCTTGGTGGCATGTCTACCGCCATAAAAGAAGCAGTTTCATTTGTAATACCCTGCGGCTGCGGAATAACTGCTTCTTGAAATCGAGCCTATAGTGATTTGATAGTTTGAGATAAGAACGATAATGGCTCAAAAGACGCAAATTTGCGTCACTGCGCGGTTCCCTCTCCCGGCTGCGCGTATGAACCGGAAAGCGATGCGATAATGACCAACAAAAAGACCCCCTCCACTTCCACGCGTTCAGATTTTGACGAAGCGGCACTGTTTTTCCACCGCTATCCAAAGCCCGGTAAGCTGGAAATTCAGGCCACCAAGCCGCTTGGCAATCAGCGCGATCTTGCGCTTGCCTACTCGCCTGGCGTCGCGGCCCCTTGCCTGGCAATCCATGAAGATCCTGCCGCTGCTGCCGAATATACGGCGCGCGGCAATCTGGTAGCAGTCGTTTCCAACGGTACAGCCGTTCTCGGTCTCGGCAATATCGGCGCGCTCGCATCCAAGCCCGTAATGGAGGGCAAGGCTGTCCTCTTTAAGAAATTTGCTGATATCGATGTTTTCGATATCGAAATCGACGCTCACGAAATCGAACGAATTGTGGACGTGGTTTCTGCTCTGGAGCCGACCTTTGGCGGCATCAATCTCGAAGACATCAAGGCACCTGAGTGCTTCGAAGTTGAAGAGCAGCTCCGCGCCAAAATGAATATCCCGGTTTTCCATGACGATCAGCACGGAACGGCGATCATCGTCGCTGCGGCAGTGCTTAATGGTCTGGAACTTGCCGGCAAAAAGATCGAAGACGCAAAGATAGTAACGTCAGGTGCCGGTGCAGCAGCACTCGCCTGTCTTAATCTCCTCGTCAATCTCGGTGCCAAGCGCGAAAATATCTGGGTCTGTGATCTCGAAGGTGTGGTCTATGAAGGCCGTAACACCCTTATGGATCGTTGGAAGGAAATTTATGCGCAGAAGACTGACGCGCGCGTACTCGCCGATGTCATTGGCGGCGCCGACGTCTTCCTTGGACTGTCAGCAGCGGGCGTTCTCAAGCCTGAACTGCTCAAGCAGATGGCAGACAAGCCGCTTATCATGGCGCTTGCAAACCCAAATCCGGAAATCATGCCGGAAGCCGCTCGTGAAGCACGTGCTGATGCCATGATTTGTACCGGACGGTCGGATTATCCGAACCAGGTCAACAATGTTCTCTGCTTCCCATATATTTTCCGTGGCGCGCTTGATGTCGGTGCGACGGCGATCAACGAAGAAATGAAGCTTGCAGCGGTTCGTGCCATTGCAGCACTTGCACGCGAAGAACCTTCAGACGTAGCCGCCCGCGCCTATTCAGGCGACACACCGACTTTCGGACCGGACCACATTATCCCGTCGCCTTTTGATCAGCGTTTGATCCTGCGCATTGCTCCTGCGGTCGCTAAGGCTGCGATGGAAAGCGGTGTTGCGACGCGTCCAATCGACGATTGGGAAGCCTATATGGACAGGCTGAACCGCTTTGTTTTCCGCTCCGGCCTCATTATGAAACCGGTCTTCGCTGCAGCGCGCGCGCAGAGCAAACCAATGCGCGTAATTTATGCTGATGGTGAAGACGAGCGCGTATTGCGTGCCGCACAGGTGGTAATCGAAGAACGCATCGCACTGCCAATCCTGGTCGGTCGTCCGCATGTTATCGAAACACGCCTTCAGCGCTACGGATTGAAGATTCGTCCGGGCAAGGATTTTGATCTTATCAATCCGGAGGATGATCCACGCTACCGCGACTATGTCGATCTTTATTTGTCCTACACCGGTCGTCAGGGCGTAACGCCTGAGGCTGCACGCACAATCGTTCGTACCAATTCAACCGCTATTGCAGCGCTTGCTGTCATGCGTGATGAAGCTGAAGCTATGATCTGCGGTCTGGAAGGACGTTTTGAACGCCATATGCGCGTTGTGAAGCAAATTATCGGCAAGCTGCCGGGCATCAGCGATTACTCAGCACTTAGCCTGCTTATTTCGCAGCGCGGCGCTCTATTTCTCACTGACACTTATGTCAGCGTTGAACCGGAAGCTGAAGAAATTGCGGAAATGGCAATTTTGGCGGCAAAAGAAATCAGCCGCTTCGGCATTGAACCCAAAGCAGCCCTCGTTTCGCATTCGAACTTTGGTTCGAAAGAGTCGGCAAGCGCCGAGAAAATGCGCCGGGCGGCAGCAATCCTTGCTGAGAAGGCACCAGAACTGGAATCGGACGGCGAAATGCATGGTGATTCAGCGCTGTCACAGGCTCTGCGTGATCGTGTGTTCCCGAATTCCCGTCTCAAGGGCGAAGCCAATCTTCTGGTTTTCCCTAATCTCGATGCGGCGAATATTACGCTGAACGTCGTCAAGACTGTTACCGATGCACTGCATGTCGGGCCCATCTTGCTTGGTGCGGCGCGCCCTGCCCATATCCTTACACCATCGGTTACATCGCGCGGTGTGGTTAACATGACTGCACTTGCGGTTGTTGAAGCACTTCAGCGCTCCGGCGAAGTAAAAAGACAGGGCTAAATAAGCTATTGCTTTAATATAAATAATACGCTTTAATAAAAAACGCCAAGTATGATTAATCATACTTGGCGTTTATGCTTTTTTAATCGCAATAAACGACAATCGACACATACGAACAACAGAACGGGCTTGTTCTATGATGATTGCTTATAAGATTTTTTTTCGTGTATCTTCTTGGGCGGCGCTGATGGCGACCGCAGTGTTGGTTGCTGGCTGCACGACAACACAACCAATACAGCAATGTACTCCAAAAGAAAAAGCACGTTTAACGAGTAATCTCGCTTCTGCAAAATTAAAGCTTGATCGCAATAAAGCAGAACTTTCGCGAACTCGCACCGAGATGGCTAAACTGAGCTGTATTGGAATTTCTGCAAGTAAATCTTCTGGTTGCTCGCGTCTTAAGTCAAGAGCGGACAAGCTTCAATCAGAGATCAGGACACTAGAGAGCCAGCTTTCTGAGCTGAATGCTACAATTGCAGGTAGGTCTCATGCTGGCAGGTTTGTGCAGGCATGTTCCGCAAACTGGATGCCAGCTCGGAAGATGCAAAAGGCTGCACCAAAGAAATCATCAGCGAGCAAGGTATCGAAACAAGGTCAAGCCAAAGTCGCGAACGCAGTGAGCGAGCCGGTTGAAGATTTCGTTGTGCCGGCATATGAAACGCCCGAAACGGGTTATGCGCCCACGGCTCTACCAAAGGTGCAACCAACCGCTTATGTCGCTCCGGCAGCAGCTACACCGCCGACGGAGCGAACTTATACGGAAAGTTCGAAAGTCAGAGTAGTCGGCTCTTCGTTCTATCCGGACCAATCAAAACCAGTAGGTCCGCAAGCTCCGGACCATGCGCCTGCCCCGTAAGTGCTAAGCGCAAGGGCATGAACAGTGTCTTACCCTTGCGTCCCGTTGCTGCTTTGACAGCATCGGTCCAGATCTTCCAGGTCTGTTTGTCCCAAGGCTCAGTCGGCAGCATCGTGGATGATTCACGTACGAAGGCACGATCCTCTTCGGATAGCTCAGGATTTTCAGGTAAATCAGCATTGATGATCTGCCACCAATGAGCAGCATCATTAAATCGTTCAAGATTGCCGCGTACAGTCAACCAGAACTGCTCTGCATTCTCACCATGAATGCCCAACGCTTCGAGACGACTTGTTGCCTTCTCATAAGGCATCTCGTGTAATAGCGCCCGATTGAGCGTATCAAGCTCAGCCGGATCGAATTTTGCCGATGACTTAGAAATGGAAGCAAGGTCAAAGCGGTCTGCAAGCGCATCCATATCTGTAGCAGCAGAAACCGACTCGGAAGTGCCGATAAGCACGGCGAGAGACGCAACAGACATTGGCTCATATCCACTGTCGCGCAGCGAGCCGATCGATAGTGCACCGGAGCGCTTGGAAAGGCCCTCGCCCGAAACCGTTGTCAGAAGATTATGATGCCCAAACACAGGCGATTTAGCGCCGAGTGCGTTGAAGATCGCAATCTGGACACCTGTATTGGTGACGTGATCATCACCACGAATGATATGCGTGACGCCCAGATCAATATCGTCAACAACCGATGGCAGCGTATAGAGATAAGTACCGTCTTCACGAACAAGAACAGGGTCTGACATCGATGCAAGATCGACCGTCTGTGGACCGCGAACCAGATCGTCCCAATGGACTTCTGTGCGCGTTGTTACGAACGGGTCGCTCTCGAAATTAGGCAGAAGAAAACGCCAGTGCGGTTTATGTCCTTCTGCTTCAAAAGATGCCTTTTCTTCATCAGTGAGCTTCAGCGCTTCCCGACCATAAACAGGTGGAAGACGGCGAGCTAATCGCAGCCGGCGACGGCGTTCCAATTCATCTGCTGTTTCATAGCAGGCATAGAGCAACCCCGCCTGCTTCAGCTTCTCGACAGCCTTCGCATAAACGTCAAAACGCTTTGACTGGTATTCAATGCGGTCAGGCTTCACGCCGAGCCATTCGAGGTCAACCGCAATAGCGTCAGCATATTCCTGCTTGGAACGTTCGACGTCGGTATCGTCGTAACGCAGAATAAAACTGCCGTTATTCTTTTTGGCGTAAAGCCAGTTCGAGAGTGCGGTACGCGTGTTACCAATATGAATATAGCCCGTCGGAGACGGTGCAAAACGAACGGTTACGGTCATTATAAAATCTTTCAGCGGTCGCGGAAGCGGTTCGTTATTGGATAACGACGATCACGTCCGAAATTCTTCTTGGTAATTTTTACACCTGGCGCAGATTGCCGGCGCTTGTATTCGGCCAGATTGAGCAGATGTTCGATGCGTTGCACCGTTTCAAGCGCATGACCGCGTGCGACAATCTCTGCGTTACTCATTTCATTTTCAACGAGGCATTCGAGAATGTCGTCCAGCACCGGATAAGGCGGCAGACTGTCCTGATCGGTCTGATTTTCGCGCAATTCTGCGGATGGTGCCTTCGAAATGATGTTCTGCGGGATCACTTCGCCATCAGGACCAAAGCTGCCAACCGGAACATGGCTGTTCCGCCACTCAGACAGCGCATAGACCTGCATCTTATAGACGTCCTTGATGGGGTTGAAGCCGCCATTCATGTCGCCATAAAGCGTTGCATAGCCGACAGACATTTCCGACTTGTTGCCCGTGGTCACAACCATTGAGCCAAACTTGTTGGAGATAGCCATAAGAATGGTGCCGCGCGCGCGGCTTTGCAGGTTTTCTTCGGTTACGCCGCTTTCCGTACCTTCAAACAAAGGCTTGAGTGCAGACAAAAAGCCTTCGACAGGTTCCGCAATCGGCACAATGTCGTAACGCACGCCGAGCGCCTTGGCGCAATCAGCCGCATCTTTCAGCGACTCATCCGACGTATAGCGATATGGCAGCATCACGCAGCGCACGCGATCCTTGCCCAATGCATCGACGCCCAGCGCAGCGCAAATTGCCGAGTCAATACCGCCCGATAGGCCTAGAACGACGTCTTTAAAGCCATTTTTGTTCACATAATCGCGCAGGCCCAACATACAGGCCGCGTAATCAGCTTCGAGACCTTCGGGCAGTTTTGCTTTTTCAGTATCTTCACAGCGCCATCCGTCGCCATCCCGCTTCCAGACGGTCAGTGCGATTTTCTCTGCAAATTGCGGCATCTGCAGGCAAAGGCTCTTGTCTGTATTGAACGCAAACGAACCACCATCGAAGACCAGCTCGTCCTGTCCACCCATCTGGTTGGCATAGAGAACAGGCAATTCAGTTTCGATAACCTGCTTCAGCACAACCTGATAACGGCGCTCGATCTTGGCGCGATGATAAGGCGAGCCATTAGGCACCAGCAGGAATTCTGCACCACTTTCGGCCAGCGTTTCCGCAACACCCAGATCACCCCAGATGTCCTCACAAATCGGAATACCAATGCGCACGCCACGAAAATTGACTGGGCCAGGCATTGGGCCGGGCTGGAAAACGCGCTTTTCATCAAACTCGCCGTAGTTCGGCAAGTCGACCTTGAACCGTTCGGCAATGATTTCGCCACCGTCGAGAACGGCGATTGAATTGTGCAAGCCGCTATCGCGCTGCAATGGCGTACCGATAATAACGCCGGGGCCGCCATCGACTGTGTCTCTGGCAAGCTCTTTCACTGCCTTTTCACAGGCTGCGACAAAGGCTGTCTTCAGAACCAGATCCTCAGGCGGATAGCCTGCAATGAACAGTTCGGTAAACATTACAAGGTCGGCATTTAATTCGGCAGCTTCTGCGCGTGCTGCACGTGCCTTGGCAAGATTTCCGGCAATGTCGCCCATAACAGGGTTGAGCTGTGCAACGGCAATACGAAGCATATCGAGATTCTCGCTAGCGCTGATCATGCCCAAGCTTTAACGCGCTTGTGCAATTAATTGCAACGGATGGTGTTGAAGAACAGTCGTTCTTTGTCAGATCATATAGGTCGTGAAGAGGATATAAATCCATACTGCAGCGACAAAAATGATAGAGATCAGCACAGCAAGCGAACCGCAATCCTTGGCGATCTGAATTTCTTTATGAAAATCGCGAGAAACCGCGTCGCAGGTCGCTTCAATGCTGGTGTTGAGCACTTCAACCAGAATGAGAAACAGGATCGCCCCTGTCATCATCAGGAATGTAAGCCAGCTCGGCGCAATGAAAAAAGCAACAGGAAGTGACAACAGAAACAGCACCAGCTCCTGCTGAACTGCCTTTTCGTGTTTGGCCAGATGCCTGAGAGCACGCATGGAGTTGAGAAACGCCAGCAAAATTCGCTTCATCGATGCCCCCTAAGAGTTTTCGTGAAAATCAATAAGCGAGTTCAGCTTAAATGCAACAGGGCGGAGAATGAATTCTCCGCCCTGTTCAATTGAAGTGGCTTTACCCAATCAGGCGTTAACGGCCTGCTTTTCCGAACCCAAATCACGTTCCTTCTTGAGAAGCTCTGCCAGAAGGAAGGCCAGCTCAAGCGCCTGATCTGCATTCAGGCGTGGGTCGCAATGCGTGTGGTAACGGTCGTGCAGGTCTTCCGCCGAAATTGCGCGAGCGCCACCTGTGCATTCGGTGACGTTCTTGCCAGTCATTTCGACATGGATACCGCCCGGATGTGAGCCTTCGGCGCGATGGATTGCGAAGAAGGATTCTACTTCCTTGAGGATACGGTCGAACGGACGCGTCTTGTAACCGCCAGC
Source organism: Brucella pituitosa (assembly GCF_965577835.1). Lineage (NCBI taxonomy): Bacteria > Pseudomonadati > Pseudomonadota > Alphaproteobacteria > Hyphomicrobiales > Brucellaceae > Brucella > Brucella pituitosa. Next base: position 165,555 of record NZ_OZ264092.1, on the reverse strand, counting down.
GGTGATCGTGTTGCCGTGCATCGGGTCACAAGACCAGACAACCTTGCGGCCTTCACGTTCAACAGCGCGAATGAGCTGAGGCAGATGATCGCCAACCTTGTCGTAGCCGAAACGGGCAATAAGCGTCAGGCGCCCTGCTTCGTTTTCAGGGTTGAGAAGGTCGATCAGACGGATGAGATCATCCGGCTGCAAAGATGGACCACATTTCAGACCGAGCGGATTCTTGATGCCACGGCAATATTCGATATGTGCATGATCGGCCTGACGTGTGCGATCGCCAATCCAGATCATGTGACCTGAAGTGCCGTACCAGTCGCCCGACGTCGAATCGACGCGTGTGAGCGCTTCTTCATAGCCAAGCAGCAATGCTTCATGGCTGGTGTAGAAATCAGTTTCACGGAGCGAATGATTGCTATCGGACGTGATGCCGATAGCACGCATGAAGTTCATCGTCTCGGAGATGCGCTGAGCGAGAGCTGCATAACGCTCTGCCTGCGGGCTCTTGCCAACAAAGCCGAGCATCCACTGATGCACATTCTCCAGGTTAGCGTAGCCACCCTGCGCGAATGCACGCAGCAGGTTCAGCGTCGCAGCAGACTGGCGGTAAGCCATGTCCTGACGCTGCGGATCAGGGATACGCGAAGCTTCATCGAAATCGATGCCGTTGATGATGTCGCCACGGTATGATGGCAGCTCTACACCATTCAGCGTTTCCATGTCGGAAGAACGCGGCTTGGCGAACTGACCAGCAATACGGCCAACCTTAACAACAGGCTTGGAGGCACCAAACGTCAGAACAACGGCCATCTGCAAAAAGACGCGGAAAAAGTCGCGGATATTATCCGCGCCATGTTCTGCGAAACTCTCCGCACAATCGCCGCCCTGAAGCAGAAATGCCTTGCCTTCGGCAACATCCGCGAGCTGGTTCTTCAGCTTGCGGGCTTCACCTGCAAATACGAGCGGTGGATAGGTACGAAGGCGAGCTTCAACATCGGTCAGAGCCTGTGCGTCTGGATAAAACGGCACTTGCTTGATCGGTTTGTCTCTCCAGGAATTCGGGGTCCAGTTCTTCGTCATTTCACACCTGTTTAATTATCCGCGCGATTTCTCTCGGATTGCTTCCTCCTTAACACGAAAGCCGGAATCCACTTCATCAGACAAATCAATGCCTGAACACGGATACCGGCATACGTGACCGCGTTGATATAATGCAGACGCTCGCTTTATACCAGTGAGAATCGTTAACAGGATAAAAGCCCCGAAAGATTAGCTTTCGATCTTTTCTCCGTTCACGACGCGGTAGGTCGGCTTGTACATTGTCAACAGCTCTTCTGCCGCTGTTGGATGGACCGCCATGGTGCGATCAAAGTCATCCTTGGTTGCACCCGCCTTCAGCGAAATGCCGAGCAACTGTGCCATTTCACCTGCATCCGGACCCATTATATGCGCGCCAATAACCCTGCGGCTCTTGGCGTCTACAATGAGTTTCATCAGCATTTTCTCGTTTCGGCCCGAAAGCGTGTTCTTCATTGGGCGGAACAAGGCGCGATAGACTTCCAACTCAGTATATTTCTTCGCTGCTTCATCTTCCGGTAAACCGACTGTGCCGATTTCAGGCTGCGAGAAGACCGCTGTCGCAATCAGTTCGTGATCGGGTTTTGTCGGATTGTTCTTGAAGGCGGTTTCAAGGAAACACATAGCCTCATGGATGGCTACGGGCGTCAGTTGAACCCGGTTGATGACATCACCAACAGCCCAGATGTTGGAGACGCTGGTGCGTGAATAATCATCTACTTCAATTGCGCCGAGCACATCGGTTTTGACCCCGGCCTTCTCCAACCCAAGGCCTTGCGTATTCGGCTTGCGACCAATGGCCAGCATAGCCTGGCCGGCATGCAGCGTTTCGCCATTGGTCAGCGAAACTTTCAGCTCGCCATCAGCCTGCTTTTCGACTTTCTCGAAAACCGCACCGCAAATAATTCTGATACCCTTTGCTTCCATCGTTTCATGAAGCAGGCGTCGAATATCTGGATCAAAGCGGGAGAGGATTTCTTTACCTCGATATACAATCGTGGTTTCAACTCCGAGGCCATGGAAAATATTGGCAAATTCGACAGCGATATAGCCACCACCTGCAATCACGATTGCTTTCGGCAGTTCTTCGAGATGAAAGGCTTCGTTGGAGCTGATGCAATATTCGTTGCCTGGCAAGGCTTCATGTGCGCTTGGATGTCCGCCTGTCGCGATCAAAATCTGATCAGCAGTTACGCGGCGTCCGTCCGCCTTGAGTTCAATTGTGTGCTCATCGATCAGTTCAGCGCGGCTTGCGAATATCTCAACTTTCGAATTTTCGAGACCTTTGCGATACAGGCCTTCAAGGCGGGTGATCTCTTTGTCCTTGGCTTCGATCAGCTTCTTCCAGTCAAAGCTGCTTTTGCCAACTTCCCAGCCATAACCGGCAGCATCTTCAAAATGCTCGGGAAACTGTGAAGCATAGACAAAAAGCTTCTTGGGAACGCAGCCGCGAATGACGCAGGTGCCGCCCATACGATATTCTTCGGCCAATCCGACCTTTTTGCCCATGGCGCCAGCAAGACGCCCAGCTCGCACGCCACCGGAGCCACCGCCGATAACAAAAAGGTCATAATCGTAGCCGACCATGGTGTTCTCCGTTCAAAATCTGGAGCGCGTTTCAATCAGATTGCATCAGATTGGCGCTCTAATCCTTTGTTTAAACGCGCATCCTTCCCGAAAACCGCTTAACATTTTTCCGGATGCGCTCTCATGTTGAAACCTATGTAAGCAAAAGAAAAAGCCCGGCCAAGTAGCCGGGCTTTTAAAATCTGCGTTACAATAGCAAATTACTGCTGAGCTGGCTGTTCAGGAGCTGGGGCAGCGGTTGCGCCAGCCTGGGCTGCGAGAACTTCTGCAACAGATGTTGCGAGATCGCGTGCAATGCCATTCTGCCAGATATTAGCGGCCTTAACGACTTCACGCGTCACGATTGGGCCTTCTGCAAGAAGCTTCTTGCCAGCGTCCGACGTGTAAAAAGCAGCGATTGCCTTGAGTTCGTCTTCGCTGAAAGCATTTGCGTAAGCGCGGGCAGATTCGGTTTCGAGGTCTGCACGGCGGGCTGCAAGAGCCAGAGCCTTGTCATCAACCGTCTTGGTGATGAGTGCTTCAAGGTTTGGATCTTTCTGGATGAGCTCACCCTTGAGGGCGCGCGCAGCACTCGGCAAGATCTCGTCGAACTGCTCAGTGGCATTGATCGAGGAGATTGCTGCACGTGCAGCTTCCAGATGAGATGCTGAAATCTCCTGAGCAGAGGCCGCATGAACGCCTGACATCAGGACGAGTGCGGAAAACGGTGCAATCAGACGGCGGAAGCCAGTTGCCGGGATCATATGGTCAGTACTCCGTTCAAACAATTCTTGTCGGCGTTTCAAAGCCGGTTCATGGTTCGGATGCCGTCAGCGCCTGCGATAACCGCGGCATTTGCCAGTCCGATGAAAAGTCCATGCTCAACAACACCCGGTATGGCGAAGAGAGCGTCAGATAGAATCTTTGGATCGGGAATGCGGCCAAAAGATGCATCCACGATATAATGTCCACCATCCGTTACAAACGGCGAGCCATCTTTTAACCGCAGGACCAGTGGACCTGCAAGGCCGCATTGCGATGCAGCCATTTCAATAGCGCGTAAAGTTGCGCCAAGGCCAAAGCGATTGACTTCAATTGGCAAAGGAAAACGGCCAAGTGTTTCAACCACTTTCGATCCGTCCGCGATAACAATCACTGAGTCGGAAGCAGCTGCAACGATCTTTTCGCGCAACAAGGCACCACCGCCCCCCTTGATGAGGGTCAGGTTCACATCCAACTCGTCCGCACCGTCAACGGTGAGATCGAGATGTGGAGTTTCTTCGAGGGTTGTCAGAGGAACGCCGAGTTCAGCGCAAAGAGCAGCGGTACGTTCGGAAGTCGGCACGCCGATGATGTTGAAACCGCCACTTACTTTTTCAGCGAGCAACCGTACGAATTCTTCGGCGGTAGAACCGGTCCCAATTCCCAGACGCATTCCGTCCTTGACGTGCGTCAATGCCTCTGCTGCAGCGGCGATCTTCAGCTTGCGTGCTTCATCCATGCCTGAATTCCTGATTTCCTAGTGGATTGAATTTGACGTTTGAATCCCGACCGAGTGAGATGCTGTTTCAAACGTCAAATTCGAAAAATCCACTAGTTTAATACGGTTCCTAGTGGTCCTTTTGATTCCGATATTTGCTCGACGCTTGTTACAAAGGGATACAAATATCGGAATCAGACCACTAGCGGATTCTCATCCGGCTCCGAGAACGCCTCTAGCATGTGCGTGCAGCGCAACAAAGCTCTCAATACAAAATATCGCGATTTTTGCGATAGGCCCTCGTTTCGGCACGAAGTTTAGCCTATTTGAAATAGCGATTAGAAATGCGCTCGCAAGTCTCATTCCTGAAGGAAGTCATATGTCCGCTGCAAATTCCAAGCCTATCATCGTTTTCGACCTCGACGGTACACTGGTCGAAACGGCACCGGACCTTCTGGATAGCTTAAATCATTGTCTCGCAATTTCAGGTCTGCAAACTGCTGACAAGGATTCCCTGCGCCGTTTTGTCGGACAAGGTGGTCGCGTCATGATCGAACGTGCCTTTGCTGCACAACAGAAGCAGATTGACGATGTGAAACTCGATCATCTAGTTGAAGAATTTCGCGAGCATTATGCAGCCCACATGCCGGGGCATTCGACGTTCTATCCCGGCGTTCTGGAAGCAATGGACCGCTTCTCCGCGAACGGATATACGCTCGCCGTATGCACAAACAAGTTTGAAGCCCTTTCCGTCAAGCTGCTCACTTCAATGGGCGAAGCGCATCGCTTTGCCGCTATCTGCGGCGCGGACACATTTGCTTTCCGTAAGCCCGATCCGCGTCATCTGACGGAAACAATTGCCAAAGCCGGTGGAAATCGTGACCGCGCAGTGATGGTTGGAGACAGCCGCACCGATATCGACACGGCCAAGGCCGCAGGTATTCCTGTCGTTGCGGTCGATTTCGGTTATACTGATTTGCCAGTGCAGCACTATGAGCCAAGCCGTGTCATCTCTCACTATGATGAATTTACGCTGGAAATGGCGGAACAGCTTTTGGAAGCAGTCGCAGACAAAGTCTGAGATAAGGCGATATGATTATGAAGCGATTTCTTATGTTTACTGCCGTTTTCTCAATGGCATTGTCAGCAAGCGCTTTTGCAAATGATCCGTCACCTACTGGTCTTCCCGGCGTAGAACCACAGAAGCCGATCGTTTCGGCTCCTCCACCTGCGCCGGAGCCTAACTCTCAGCCTGCTGGAACATGGAAAAACTTCCGTGTGGGCAATACCGACGTTTCGATCTCCGGCAGCATCACGGTCGATGTCGGCACTGGAGGCAGCCGCAGTTCAGGGCGTTAACCCAGACCACACCGCAGGCAACTGGTTTGGCAAGTCTTCCGCGATAAGTCCATGGCCAAAACGTCGAGCGGCATCAGCATGAACCCACACGGCAGCGCTTGCCGCTTCAAAGGCGGACATTCCCTGTGAAAGCAATCCGCAAACAATACCCGATAGTACGTCGCCCGATCCGGCAGTTGCCAGAAAAGGCGTTCCATTTGCGTTGATAACGGCTTGCCCATCAGGTGCTGCAATCACCGTATCTGGACCTTTGTAGATCACCACTGCATTCGCGCGTTTCGCTGCTTTACGTGCCTTATCGGTCTTGGACAGATTGTTCTCAGCCGAAATGTCAGGGAAAAGACGGCGAAATTCGCCTTCATGTGGTGTGAGAACGAGAGCATTGTGCGAGTTACGCTTCGCGTTAAAGAGTTGCTCAGGCTTGCTTTCAAATGCCGTGATGCCATCGGCATCCAGCACCAGTCCTTTTAGGCTTTCTGCGCGCCCATCAGCGGCTGTCAACAGCATCAAGGCATGATCGCGCGCAAATGATGGGCTGCCATAGCCCGGCCCCAGCACACAAGCAGCGACTTTTCGGTCGATCAAAAATGCTTCTATATCTTTGATGCTGCGTGTTTCTCGCACCATAATGCTCGTCAAATGCGCCGCATTGATTGACAGCGCATCCGGTGGAGAAAGCAGCGTTACCGCCCCTGCACCACTTCGCGCCGCTGCCATTGCTGACAGGCGGGCAGCGCCAGTCGAATGTGCAGGTCCAGAGAATACAGCGGCATGGCCACGGCTATATTTATGTGCGTTGGTTGAAAGCGAAGGTAAGCTATCTCGCCAAAGCTCGGGCGCATTTTCAAAAGTACTGGGTTTTATCTTATTGAGCACATTGTCAGAAATACCGATGTCTGCGACATGCAGCACGCCGCAATGAGTTCGGCCAGGCTGCAACAGGTGTCCGGGTTTCTTCCGGAAAAACGTTACGGTCGCCCGTGCATGCATTCCCGTTCCAAGAATCTGTCCACTTTCACCAGAAACCCCGCTCGGCAAATCTACCGCGAGCACAGGAATATCCGACGCATTAACCGCTTCTATCACACGAGCCTCTGCCCCTCCCACGGGACGCGCCAACCCGGCACCATAGATTGCATCAATAACACCGATAAAGTCTGAAGGTATCAAAGCGCTTATGCGCCGCACTTCGCCTTTATAAAAGAGAAGCGCCCGCATGGCGTCGCTTCCCTGACGCGGTTGCGCTGTTCCGAAACAGACGACATCACGTCCAGCTTCGTGGAGGAATTGCGCGGCAACATAGCCATCACCGCCATTGTTTCCCGGCCCGCATAGAATTGCCACCGGCCCTTCGCCGACAAACATGCGCTGAGCGACATCCGCCACAGCGTGACCTGCAGCAAGCATAAGAGAAAAGCCGTCGCGTTGTCCGGCATCAATTGTCAGGCTATCAGCTCGTGCCATTTCTTCCGGTGTCAGCAGTTCGAACATGGCACACTCTTTCCCTCTGATAATGCGGATGATTAATTACGCGGCAGTCGTCCCGACACGAGATTGACTAACTTCTTTGCATTTTGTCTAATTTTTAATCACAGCTAACGAGATCGAAACCCTATTAAAAATCTTTCACACAGACCGTCTTGTCGAGATAACAATAATAATGCCACTCTAGGGCAAAGAAAGTTGCACTTCTGAGATTATTGAAATTACGCTAACCTCGACAATAGCGCTCTTTTCAACAGGAGCCATACGGTAATTGCGGGAAATTTTGCTTGAAAGAGCAACGAACTTAAAAAATCTGGTCAGCACTTACCGAGTTGGCACAGTTCGTGCTTCTATATCAGCGAAACGGGCACGATGCCCATTTCCGAACAAGAGCGGAGACCATTCTCTGATGAAAAAGATCGAAGCCATCATTAAGCCTTTCAAGCTCGATGAAGTGAAGGAAGCCCTTCAGGAAGTTGGTTTGCAGGGAATTACTGTAATTGAAGCCAAGGGCTTCGGCCGACAGAAAGGCCACACTGAGCTTTACCGCGGTGCGGAATATGTTGTCGATTTTCTTCCCAAGGTGAAAGTCGAAGTCATCGTCGCCGACGAAACCGTCGATGGCGCCATTGAAGCTATTCGCAAGGCAGCCCAGACGGGTCGTATTGGCGACGGTAAGATTTTCGTCTCCAATATCGAAGAAGTTATCCGTATTCGTACCGGTGAATCCGGCGTGGATGCTATCTGATAAAACCAGCCTACCCGACCCCAGTCTACCGACCATCGTCGTGCAAACAGGATACTAAAATGACGACTGCCAATGACATTCTGAAACAGATCAAAGACAACGACATCAAGTTTGTTGACCTCCGCTTCACTGACCCAAAGGGTAAGCTGCAGCACGTCACGATGGATATCGGCCTCGTGGACGAAGAAATGTTCGTTGACGGCGTTATGTTCGACGGCTCTTCGATTGCTGGCTGGAAGGCCATCAATGAATCCGACATGGTCCTCATGCCAGATCCGGAAACGGCTCATATTGACCCATTCTTCGCTCAGTCCACGCTGGTTATTCTCTGCGACATTCTTGATCCGATTTCGGGTGAAGCTTATGGCCGCGACCCACGCACGACTGCGAAGAAGGCTGAAGCCTACATGAAGTCGCTCGGCATCGGCGACACTGTTTACGTCGGCCCGGAAGCCGAATTCTTCGTCTTTGATGACGTGAAGTACAAGGTTGATCCGTTCAACACTGGCTTCAAGCTCGACTCGACTGAACTGCCATCGAACGACGACACCGATTACGAAACCGGCAACCTCGGCCACCGTCCGCGCGTCAAGGGTGGTTACTTCCCAGTTCCGCCAATCGACAGTGCACAGGATATGCGTTCGGAAATGCTCACCGTTCTGACGGAAATGGGCGTGACCGTTGAAAAGCATCACCACGAAGTGGCTTCGGCTCAGCACGAACTTGGCGTCAAGTTCGACACGCTCGTTCGCAACGCCGACAAGATGCAGATCTACAAGTATGTTGTGCATCAGGTTGCCAATGCCTACGGCAAGACCGCAACCTTCATGCCGAAGCCAGTTTTTGGCGACAATGGCTCGGGTATGCACGTTCACTTCTCGATCTGGAAAGAAGGCAAGCCAACGTTTGCTGGTAACGAATATGCCGGCCTGTCGGAAAACTGCCTGTTCTTCATCGGCGGCGTCATCAAGCACGCCAAGGCTGTGAACGCATTCACCAACCCGTCGACCAACTCCTATAAGCGTCTGGTCCCAGGTTATGAAGCTCCGGTTCTGCTGGCCTATTCGGCTCGTAACCGTTCCGCTTCCTGCCGTATTCCATTCGGCTCGTCGCCGAAGTCGAAGCGTCTTGAAGTCCGCTTCCCGGATCCAGCAGCGAACCCATATCTCTGCTTCGCAGCCCTGCTGATGGCTGGTCTTGACGGTATCAAGAACAAGATCCACCCAGGTCAGGCTATGGACAAGGATCTGTACGATCTGCCTGCCAAGGAACTCAAGAAGATCCCAACTGTTTGCGGTTCGCTTCGTGAAGCTCTGCAGTCGCTCGACAAGGATCGCGAGTTCCTCAAGGCTGGTGGCGTATTCGAAGACGATCAGATCGATAGCTTCATCGAACTCAAGATGGCTGAAGTGATGCGTTATGAAACAACGCCTCACCCAATCGAGTTCGACATGTACTACTCGGTTTAACCAATATTGCGGGTCGACAATCAATAGATTGGAGACCCGCCCTGGTTATCTCAGTTACCGAGGGGAACGACGTGCTGAAGCACGCGAAAGAAAACCCGGCGAAAGCCGGGTTTTCTATTATTATCAATATATTATGTTTATTAATTGAATAAAGACCAGAGCACATCCCGAAAAGTGGGAACCGGTTTTCGGAACAAGATGTGCGCAAAACAAATATTTAGAGCGCTTGCAGAACCTGCGCAGCAACCATCATTTCGCCTTTACGCGTCTTGCGGCGGGCTTGCGCTTCGGCGTCTTCACCCCAATGCTCAATGGTCCAGTCTTCATCGAGATGCGCGCGCGACCAACCGTCTTCGACGGATATCTCGCCCTTGGCAATTGCCAGCGCGATAAGTGCCGAACCTGTCAGCGTCGTCATGGTGTGGAGTGATGCCAGCGCTATCGGATTTTTGAATTCTGTAAGATGAATGCCAAAGGCAGCAATCGCTTCACGGGATTGTTCGACATGCATCACACCTTCAGCCAGTGCGAAGCGCGCGCCAAGACCTTCGGCCCAATCAATCAGCGGGTCCCATTGTTCAGTCTGCCGGGCAACCAGTTCCTTGGGACTTGCCGCACGATAGCAGATCATGTCTGTACCAGCGAAACGCAGGATGTCTTCGAAAACCGCCTGTGGGTCTTGCGCGATGCCATCGATGGCTGTGTTTACCAGACGTGTGGCCGGCATCTTGGAAGGATCAATGACCTTTTCCTGCGCACGGAACTCTTCTGCAATAATTTCGGCAGCTGATGCAGTTGGCAAAAGCAGAACAGCACGTGCCGGCGTTTTGACCGGGCGACCATCCAGATGCACGGTGAAACCGCCTTCGACTTCCGCCACTTCTGCTTTTTCGTAAAAGCGTTTCGGCAATGGCGTCCGCATGAGTTCCTGCGAGCGCGCCACCGGGTCTTTTTGCGAAATTGGCATTTCAGATTGAGGATCGCTCAGAGTATCGCGCATAATATTGTCCAGTTGTTTAGAGCATTTCCTGTTTTTCTTGAAACATTGGAAATGCTCTATCTCTTTGTTTTTTCGCATTATCCGACGCAAAACCGCTTCGCACTTTTGCTGGAAATGCTCTAGTGTCAGGAAGCCAAAGCATCCATTTCATGCAAGATCGCATGGAGTTCTTCAGGCCGATTCAGGACATGATGAGCGCCTGCTTCTACAAGTAAGCTCGGGCCATGATAACCCCAGGAAACCCCTGCGGCACGCGCACCTGCTGAACGAGCCATTTGCATGTCGTAAATCGCATCGCCGATCACGATTGTTCGATCCGGTTCTATCCCCATTTCGACACAGGATTCAAGCACCATGGCCGGATGCGGTTTGGACGGACAATCATCAGCAGTACGAACGACCATGAAATGGTGTCCGATACCGTGTCGTTCAAAGATAGACCGAACGCCGCGCTGCGACTTGCCGGTGACAATCCCCAGCAGAAGATCGTCACGACTGCCAAGCTCGGTCAGAAGCGGCAGAATACCATCATAAAGCGGCTCAGAGAAATCCGGCGTCTGACGCAGGCGCACGAAGTTTTCCTTATAGCGCTGTGTAAGCCAGTTAACCTGCTCATCAACTTCACGACCCAGTAATTGCGCAATGGCCAAAGGAAGCGAAAGACCAATGATCGAATGCGTCTGAGCAAGTTCCGGTGGCTCCAGCCCTGCGTCGGCAAAGCTTGCAGCCATACAATGGTGAATCGTGTCACCGCTATCGACAAGCGTGCCGTCACAATCAAAGAGAACGAGTTTCATCGGGCGGCCCCCGTTTTTGCTGGTCGGTTGATGATAATGAGGCCCAGCCCGATGAGAGCAAGCGCCACAAAGATTTTCCAACCCAGATGTTCGTTGAGCAGAACGCCGCTCAACAGCACGCCGAAAGCGGGGGTGAGGAATGCGAAATTAGACAGTTTGGATGCTGGATAGCGCCGCACCATCCAGAACCACAACGGATAAGTCACAGCTACCACGAACATTGACTGAAACAGAAATGACAGAACCGAGAGCATATCGGGATCACGGATCAATGGTCCGCTCAATGGTATGAATGGCAATGGCACGAGTGCTGCCACGGCAAGCTGATAAAGCAACGTCTTCTCAGGCGCCGCACTTGCAAGCTTCGACCGCTTAATGACGAGCGTGGTCATTCCCCAAAGCATACCGGAAATCAGCGCGAGCAGATCGCCGTAGACCGCATTGGGACCGGGACGGCTGATATGGTCTGAAAAGACCACGAAAACTCCCAGAAACGCCACGCACATGCCAATGAAGGCGCGCACGGACATACGCTCCCCCAAAAGAAAATGACTGCCGATCGCTACCCAGAACGGCATAACGTTCATCATCAGTGTGACGCGACCGACGCTAGTCAGCTCCATCGCGAGAAAGATCAGGACGAATTCGACACCAAAAAGAAGACCAGCCAGAATGCCAGGCTTTAACGTGCCGTCGCGCCCGAAAAGCGGAATACGTTTCCAGTAGCACCAGAGAAAAACGCAGAAGCCACCCAATGCCGCACGGCCTGCTGCCATGAGCATGGGGTTAAAACCGCGATTGCCGATCTTGATGGCAACCTGATTAAGTCCCCACGTGAACATGATGAACATGACGAGGGCGATTGCCAGCCCGTCGAATGACACCCGGCCCGGAACTATTCCTCCTGCCGATCCTCCCCCAGCACCCGACATTCTTATTCTTCCGCGTTTGCCTCATCGAAGCCTAGCAAATTCCACGACTGCACCATGTGCGGTGGCAAAGGGGCCGTGACGTCAATGATACCGCCTGAGGGATTAGGAATACGAATGCGGCGCGCATGCAGATGCAGCTTTTTCTGAATACCGCCCGGAAATTCCCAGTTTTGATCTGCCTCAAAATATTTCGGATCGCCGATGATCGGATGGCCAATATGCGCCGCATGCACACGAAGCTGGTGGGTGCGGCCTGTATAGGGCTCCATCTCCAGCCAGGTCAGATTGTTACCAATCTTTTCGATGATCCGATAATAGGAAACTGCGTGATCGGAATCCGGTTCGCCATGCTGGCAAACGCGCATCTTGTCGCCATCCGGCGTCTGCTCTTTGACCAGCCATGTCGAAATCTTGTCTTCACGCTTGCGCGGAACGCCCTTCACCAAAGCCCAGTAAGTCTTTTTGGTTTCTCGTTCGCGGAATGCAGCGGTCAGCGCCTGTGCGGCGCCGCGCGTGCGTGCCACAACCAGAACGCCCGATGTATCACGGTCGATACGATGCACAAGGCGAGGCTTTTCACCTCTTTTATTGCGCCATGCTTCGAGCATGCCGTCAACATGGCGAACTAGTCCTGAACCACCCTGCACTGCCAGACCTGCCGGCTTATTGAAAACAAAGACCTTGGGATCTTCGTAGATCAGCATCTGTTTGAGAACATCGCCATCATCCTGACTGCGGATGGTGCGAGCCGTTACCGGGCCAGCTGCCTTCTCATCAACACCAAGCGGCGGAATGCGTACCGACTGACCTGCCTGCAAACGCGTGTCTGATTTGGCGCGACCGCCGTCGACGCGGACCTGACCGGAACGCAGCAATTTCTGCAGGTGTCCGAACCCCAGTCCGGGGAAATGGACCTTGAACCAGCGATCAAGACGCATACCCGTCTCGTCTGCAGCCACACTCTTCTGTTCAACGCCTGCCATGGAAAACCCGATCAATACTTTTTGGGCACGAGCCTGCGTGCCTGTCTTTTTTGTGCGTCTTATATCCGAGAGCCCGTTTCGTCTTTCGAGATGCGCTTTAAATCAGTCAATAGACGCGCCAAGGGCGGATTGCTAGGCTAAATTGGGGAAAACAACAATCTGCCGCTGTTTTGCTAAAGCGTGAACCATCCACAAAGAATAGGAATGCGGCTATGAATCTTCACGCTCGGTTACATGCATTTTTAATTTATGGTCAATCTTAACACGCATTCGCCACTTCTTGCCTTCATTTCATATTGATAGAACAACAGGACTGCACCATTTAGTTCTGTGAAATAGAACGAGCGGGAGTGCGAAGGTGTCATTGCTCAAAATCTACTGGCGTGCCATGGAATATCTTGCGGCTGAAAAGGCTGCAACGATAACTATGTGTATTGCAAGCGTATTGGTTGCCCTTGTCATGCTGGCCGAACCGATCCTTTTCGGTCGGGTTATCCAGGCTATCTCGGACAAGGGAGATATCGTTACGCAGCTCGCCATGTGGGCTGCACTTGGTGCGTTTAATATCATTGCCGCAGTCTTCGTTGCGCGTGGGGCTGACCGCCTCGCCCATCGTCGCCGTCTCGGTGTAATGATCGACTCTTATGAGCGCATCATTACCATGCCGCTTTCCTGGCATCAGAAGCGCGGTACTTCGAACGCGCTGCACACACTGATCCGTGCCACCGACTCCCTTTTCACGCTCTGGCTTGAATTCATGCGACAACACCTGACCACAGTCGTGGCACTGGTTGCGCTTATTCCGGTCGCTATGAGCATGGATATGCGTATGTCCACGGTGCTAATCGTGCTCGGCATCATCTATGTGATGATTGGCCAGCTCGTCATGCGCAAGACCAAAGACGGTCAGACCGCTGTTGAAAAGCATCACCACAAGCTGTTCGAGCATGTGAGCGATACGATCAGCAACGTGTCTGTTGTGCAGAGCTATAATCGCATTGCTTCTGAAACGCAGGCGCTGCGTGATTATGCCAAGAACCTTGAAAACGTTCAGTTCCCTGTTCTTAACTGGTGGGCGCTTGCCAGCGGCCTTAACCGCATGGCTTCGACCTTCTCGATGGTTATCGTGCTGCTGCTCGGTGCGTACTTCGTGACCAAGGGCCAGATGCGCGTCGGTGACGTGATTGCCTTTATCGGCTTCGCACAGCTTATGATCGGTCGTCTTGACCAGATCAGCGCGTTCATCAACCAGACTGTAACGGCACGCGCCAAGCTTGAAGAATTCTTCGAGATGGAAGATGCGACTGCTGACCGTCAGGAACCACAGGGCGCAACCGATCTTGAAAACGTCAAGGGCGACATTGTTTTTGACAACGTAACCTTTGAGTTCCCGAATTCGGGTCAGGGCGTCTATGACGTGTCATTCGAAGTGAAGCCTGGCCAGACTGTGGCTATTGTCGGCCCAACAGGCGCTGGCAAGACAACGCTGATCAACATTCTTCAACGCGTGTTCGATCCTGCTGCCGGTCGTATTCTGATCGATGGCACCGATACACGGACTATCAGCCGTCGATCGTTGCGCCACGCGATCGCAACCGTCTTCCAGGATGCGGGTTTGTTTAACCGTTCGGTCGAAGAGAATATCCGCGTCGGCAATGAAAACGCGACCAACGAAATGGTCCATGCCGCCGCAAAAGCCGCCGCTGCACACGACTTCATTCTCGCCAAGGGCAATGGTTACGACACGGTCGTCGGTGAGCGTGGTTCGCAGCTTTCGGGTGGTGAACGTCAGCGTCTGGCAATTGCACGCGCTATCCTCAAGGATTCACCGATCCTCGTGCTCGATGAGGCGACCAGTGCGCTCGACGTAGAGACCGAAGAAAAGGTCAAGCAGGCTGTCGATGATCTGAGCCAGAACCGAACGACCTTCATCATTGCGCACCGTCTGTCGACTGTACGCTCTGCCGATATTGTTCTGTTCATGGACAAGGGCCATCTAGTCGAGCGTGGCAGCTTCGATGAACTGGCTGCTCGCGGTGGCCGCTTCTCCGACCTGCTTCGCGCAGGTGGATTGCAGCTTGAAGACAAGTCTGAGAAGGCTAAGGACGAAAGCAGCAATGTCATGCCGTTCCCCGTCAAGGGTTCAGCTGCCTGATCAACAACTACAGCTCAAAAAGAAAAGCCCGCTGCGAATACCGCAGCGGGCTTTTTTCAGATGGAAACTTCAAAGCGCAACCCGTCATAGCCGGGCTCTACGTGATCAGGTGTTTCACGCATGACTGTTTCGTAATCGAGCGGTATGTGCATGTGGGTTAGTATCGCGCGCTTCGGTCCGAAAAACTCGATCCACTCCAGCGCCTGTTCCAGTGAAAAGTGACTTGGATGCGGCCGATATTGCAGAGCATCGATAATCAGCACATCTGCCCGGCGGATATATTTCAGGCTTTCATCGGGGAAAGCGCTGACATCTGTGCAGTAAGCGACATTGCCGATAAGGAAACCAAGCGATTCAATATCACCATGAACCTGATTAAATGGCTCAAAGCGGATGGGCCCGCCAGCACCGGTGATCGAGAATGCCGTTTCAGCCATGATATCATGCATCGACAGGATCGGCGGATAGCTCGATCCCGCTGGCGTCTCGAAACAATAACCGAAAGCTTCAAACAGACGGTTCCGCGTCAGGCGGTTGGCGTATACATCCATCAGCCGACGGTTTTCCACGACATAGGTTCTCAGATCATCAATGCCGTGAATATGATCGGCATGAGGATGCGTGTAAACGGCAGCATCAAGCGAGCGCACATCGGCATCGATCATTTGAGCGCGGAAATCGGGGCCTGTGTCGATCACAACAACTGTGCTCTTTCCCTCTGCGTCGAAACGTTCGACAAGCAACGAAGCACGACCGCGCTTGTTTTTGGGGTTTTTCGGATCGCAATTGCCCCAATCGCCATTGATGCGCGGCGTTCCCGGGGATGAACCGCATCCCAAAATCGTAAAACGCAGGCAATTGCGAGGAGAACCCACGATGACTATCCCTCAACCGGCTTTGGCATTTTGGAGAAAAGTCGGAAGACATTTTCGCTGGTAATGTCAGCGATTTCATCTTTGCTCACACCAATTGTTTCTGCAAGCACAGCTGCTGTATGCTGCACGAAGGACGGCTCATTGCGCTGACCACGGTGCGGCATGGGCGCGAGATAGGGCGCATCAGTCTCAACCAGCAAACGGTCACGCGGAACAATCTGAGCTACTTCGCGAATATCAGCCGAGTTCTTGAAGGTCAGAATGCCTGAGAGCGACACATAACCACCAAGCTCTACGCCCTTTTCAGCCAGTGCTTTGCCTGATGAGAAGCAATGCAGGATGAAGGGGAATGCACCTTTCGCCGTCTCAGCTTCCAGAATATCGGCCATATCCTGATCCGCACTGCGTGCATGGATCACAAGCGGCAACTGCGTGCGACGTGCAGCCTCGATATGCACGAGAAAGCCCTGACGCTGGGCTTCCTGTGGCGCATAATCATAATGATAATCAAGCCCCGCCTCGCCTATGGCGACAACTTTCGGATGCTCTGCCAGCTTCACGAGATCGTCGGCGGTCACATCGAGTTCTTCATGCGCATTGTTCGGATGGGTGCCAACCGAACAATAGACGCTTTCGTATTTCTCGGTGAGTGCGAGGATCGTATCGAACTTGCGCACACGCGTTGAAATCGTGACCATGCGCTTGATGCCGGCATCAAGCGCGCGTTGTACAACAGCGTCGCGCTCTGGCTCGAAATCCGCAAAGTCGAGATGGCAATGACTATCGACAAGCATAATAGGCTCAGTTCTGTTCTTCTGGTTCCACATAGCGCGGGAAAACCGGCTGCGGCGCTGGCAGTTCTGCACCACCGACAAGCGGATGCGCGCTTACATCAGAGAACTGACGCTGATCTGCCGGAATTGCCAGAGTATCGAGCAGCTTTTCTGCCGACTGCGGAATGAAAGGCTGAACCATGATGCCGACGCGGCGGATCACTTCAGCCGTCACATAAAGCACCGTGCCCATGCGTTCCATGTCAGTCTTGCGCAGTGCCCAAGGCTCCTGCCCGGCAAAGTAGCGGTTTGCTTCCGCAACAACCGCAAAAATGCCGCCAAGCGCGATGTGCAATGCCTGATCGCCGACCGCCTTACGCGCGGTTTCCAATGCTGCATCAGCCTGATCTAGAATGGCCTTGTCGGCATCAGAGAATGCACCCGGAACCGGAACTTTGCCTTCGCAGTTCTTTGCAATCATCGATAGCGAACGCTGTGCGAGGTTGCCAAGATCGTTGGCAAGATCGGCATTGGTGCGGTTGACGATTGCATCGTGGCTGTAGCTGCCATCCTGACCAAACGGCACTTCACGCATCAGGAAGTAACGCAGCTGGTCAAGACCGTAGCGCTCGACCAGTTCAAACGGATCGATGACATTGCCGAGCGACTTCGACATTTTTTCACCGCGATTGAACAGGAAGCCATGTGCAAATACGCGCTTTGGCAGCGGAACGCCCGCCGACATCAGGAATGCTGGCCAGTAGACCGCGTGGAAACGCGAAATATCCTTGCCGATGATATGTGCATCTGCTGGCCAGTAAGCCCACTTGTCGTTCGTCGTGTCCGGATAGCCGAGCGCCGTGATATAGTTGGTCAGAGCATCGACCCAGACATACATGACGTGCTTTTCATCGCCGGGAACAGGAATGCCCCAGTCGAATGTCGTGCGCGAAATCGACAGATCCTTCAGGCCAGACTTTACGAAGCTCACAATCTCATTGCGACGCTCCGCAGGCATGATGAAGCCGGGATTGTTTTCATAGAGTTCAAGTAGCTTGTCCTGATAATTGGACAGACGGAAGAAATAGCTTTCTTCTTCAACCCATTCAACAGGTGTGCCCTGTGGACCGTAGCGAACATTGTCGCCACGCACTTCAGTTTCTTCCTCGCCGTAATAGGCTTCATCGCGCACCGAATACCAGCCCGCATAACCGCCCTTATAAATATCGCCATTGGCCGACATTGCCTGCCAGATTGCCTGACTGGCCTTATAATGGCGCTCTTCCGAGGTGCGGATATAATCATCGTGCGAGCTGTTCAGAAACTCGCCCATGCGCTGGAAAGCAGCTGTGTTGCGATCTGCGAGTTCACGCGGCGTGATGCCTTCCTTGCGTGCGCTCTGCAACATCTTGATGCCGTGTTCGTCCGAGCCGGTCAGGAAGTGAACATCCTTGCCATCCAGACGCTGGAAACGCGCCATGGCATCAGTCGCAATCAATTCATAAGCATGACCGATATGCGGCTTGCCATTTGGGTAAGCGATTGCGGTGGTGATATAGAATTTTTCGCGGCTCATCAGAAATCCGGCTTCTTCAAGTGTGATGTTTAAAAAACGTTAGCGGTGACATAACGCAAGTGAAGCACCATGTCACGTAAGCGGAGGCATGCCAGATCGAAAAGCGCGATGCGTTTTTTCTAAAAGGATCATAACAGCCTGTTTCCGGTCGAGATTATAGGTCTCGGCGTTCGAAATTTCGCGCGTCAGTTCACTCCAGTAGCGCGACCATTGATCGGCATCCGGCAACCGGCCCGAATCTGCATAGCGTCGAGCCTCGTCCGCGATCCGGCTCATAAGATAATCGCGGAACAGTTCATATTGGACTTCGGCCTCCCGGCCGTTCAGAACGCCTGAGAGTGTTTGAGCCTTTGGAAGATCAAAAGTCTGTCCTTGCAAGATTGCATCGACAGTATCCGATATCTCCAAACCGCCATGGGCTACGAGAAGCAACGCCTTGCGAACGCTGCCTTCTGAGCGGGCCAGAAGTGATTGAGTGATGTTACCCGCATCAAGCCCGACACTCGGTCCAATATATGCAAGCGCATCGGTCAGCGCATCATCTTCGAGCGGCTTAAACTGGATGCTCTGGCAGCGCGAACGGATGGTTGGCAGAAGCCGTCCCGACGAATGCGAAATAAGAATAAACATCGCGCGTGCCGGTGGCTCTTCCAGAGTTTTGAGAAGCGCATTGGCTGCGTTGCGGTTCATGTCGTCGGCTGGATCGACAATGACAATACGCCATGCGCCATCCGATGCGGTGCGGGTCAAGAAATGGGTGACGCGGCGAATTTCCTCGACAGGAATGCCGGTTTTGAACTTGCCTGTTTTCTGATCGAAGGGCCGGTTAATATGCAGCACGGCAGGATGCATACCACCCGCGATCTGTCGCCAGAGCGGCTTGCTGAAATCAGGCACGCCGATAGTTTCAGGGGCAAGCGCCTGATCTGCATGGCCCAGCATATGGCCTGCCAGATGAAAGGCCAATGTTGCCTTGCCGATACCCTGCTCTCCCTCAAAAAGCAGTGCATGATGCATACGGCCTTCACGATAGGCCTGTGCCAGGAAAGCTGCTATTTCGCCGTGACCTGTCAGATAATCGCAGGCGGACGGCTCGGCCACGCCTTCAATGGAATCATGGGCTTTTGGGACATCAAGTTCTTCGATCACAGAAGTCCCTTTTTCTTCAAAATCTCGTCTGCAATGCCAACAATATCTGCTGATATCACATCCTGAGATCGATCAGCATCGACCACCTTGCAGCGATCGGGCTCGTCTTTCGCGATTGCAAGAAACGCCTGACGACGCGCTTCATGCACGGCAATCGCTTCTTTCTCGAAACGATCGGCCACATCAGCGCCGCGACGCTTGACTGCGCGTGAGAGACCTTTTTCAGCAGGAATATCAAGAATGATTGTCAGGTCGGGCATTGCGCCGTCGATAGCAATACGCTCGATGGCTGCCATATAAGTAGCATCCAGATTTCCGGTCACGCCCTGATAGGCACGGCTTGAATCGATAAAACGGTCGCAAAGCACAACACGACCCTCGGATAATGCGGGTCGGATTAGCTGATCCACGTGATCGGCACGAGCCGCAGCGAAGAGCAGTGCCTCCATGGCAGGACCGTAGCTTTCAGCATTGCCGCTTAGAATCACATGTCGCACAGCTTCAGCACCTGCGGAACCACCGGGTTCGCGCGTGATCAGCGGATCAAAGCCAAGAGTGCGCAGATGCTCTGCCAGCAAGGCGATCTGGGTCGATTTACCCGCGCCTTCCCCACCCTCGAATGTAATGAACAATCCGGTCACACTGACTTCCGCAAAATTGAGTTCATGCCTGTTTAGGCTTTCAAACTGTTTAACGGCGTTTGCGAGCTAGGTCGAGAGTTTACAAATATTTCCTCAGCCAGCCCGTGGAGAGTTCAAGTGCTGCCCCCATTGCTCGCTGTGAGAGACTGCCAACAGGCACCGCTTGCGCCGTGTAAAGCGGTATTTGCTGAACCACATTGCCGTTCAGTTCAAACTGCAGCATCCCGACTTGTGTATCGGCCTCGATAGGCGCGTTTAACGGCCCCTCGTAGAAAATACGTGCTTTGAGCTTGTCGCGCCCTTCCTTGGGAAGCAGCAACTGGACACCATCTTTGACTTTCAGCGGGACGCTGGATGCTGATCCACCAAAGACCTGCGCAGCGCTGACCTTTTCATTAGCCGCATAAATACTGACAGTATCGAATGAAGTCATACCCCATTGAATGAGATTTTTCGCTTCTTCCTCACGCTCCCTGATACTGGTCAAACCGCTCATTGCAAGAAACAGTCTGCGACCATTCTGCTCAGCCGAGCCCACCAGAGCATAGCCAGACGCTTCGGTGTAGCCTGTTCCCAAACCATCAGCGCCAATGTCGAGCCGCAAAAGCGGGTTGCGATTGCGCTGCATGATATTGTTCCAGGTAAATGCCGGTTGGGCGTAATAGGTGTAACGTTCGGGATGAGCGCTATGAATATGACGTGCGAGCTTTATGAGGTCGGATAGCGTTACCGTTTGTCCTGCCGCGGGCAATCCGGTTGAGTTCACAAAGTTTGAGCCGGTGAGTCCCAGCTCTTTTGCACGCTCGTTCATCTTTTGCGCAAAGGCCGCTTCACTGCCTGAGAGCCCCTCCGCGAGAATGATTGCACCATCGTTGGCAGCCTGTACAATCATACCTTGCAACAAATCAGCTACTGTCAGAGTCGATTTTATCCGGGCAAACATCGTTGAAGTGCCTGAAGGCGCACCGCCGGTGCGCCACGCATATTCAGAAACGGGATAGCTGGTTTCGAGCGTTATCTGGCCTTTTTCAAGCGCTTCAAAGACAACTTCGGCCGTCATCAGTTTGGCAAGCGATGCGGGCGGCACCTTCATGCCCGGATTTTTTGACAGAAGAATGGTGCCACTCTTATCGTCCAGCAACAGTACTTGGGGTGCCTTGGTAGCGAATGCAGCCTGCACAGTCTCTGCATAGCCCGGCGCGGTCATTGAAAGCGCAACGGAAACTGCTGCCGCAAGCTTTACGCTGTTTGAAAAACGCCCCATGCCTCACCCGTCCGCTTAGAGCGATTCCAGTTAAGACTGAATCGTTGGAACCGCTCTATCTATTTGTTTTTAAGCATTTTCCTATGCAAAACCGCTTCACGCTTTTGGCTCAAATGCTTTAAACTTCCGACGAGCCTACGCAGCTTTTCCGGCCAAAATTAGTCAGGGCGAACGACAAAAGCGTCGGTCGCTCCAGCATTCCATGCGGCACGAAGCAAATCGTCATTGTTGCCTTTTTCAGCAAAAGCCGTCAGCTCGTAAATATCGCCCTGCTCCGTCGGTATTTTTGTGCGAGTCACACGCGCAGAGCGCGGCAGAGATTTTTCAAGCTTCGCCACATCTTCCAGCGAATTGAACACACCGATCTCAACATATTCACGCTGTTCTTCCGCATTTCTGCGCTTCCATGCGTTCGAAACCGCGCTTGCAGTCAGGATGCTGCCATAAGTGCGTTCTTCTGCAAAGGCGGACGCTGCCAAGCGGTCGGACGCATAGCCAAGCCCACCAATATGAGCCGCAGTGGCGACACCGAAGCTGCCCGCTGGTCGCTGTGAAGGAACCGGAACATTTGCAGGCAGCAAAGGTATCTCGCCATCACCATAAGCCGGATTGACCTCAAACGGCGATGACTGTGGAACCGGCATTGCCGCAATCCCGGCTGGTGTCGGCGTTGGCGCGTTCATAGCCATCATCACACCCGTGGCCGGCTGCCCAATTGGATCACCATTGCCCGGACGGTAGGATGCCATAAGATACTCGTCGTCCTGGCCATCAAGTGGCGCGCGTCCGACATATTCGACCTTCACATCAGCAGTGCCATGATGCTGATAATCCAGCAACTCAGCAGCCTTTTGCGATAGATCGATAACGCGATCACGCTCGAATGGCCCGCGATCATTCACACGAACGATAATGGAACTGCCATTGTACGTGTTGGTGACACGCGCGTAACTCGGCAGCGGCATCGTTGGATGCGCCGCCGTCAGATGCGTCATGTCATAGATTTCGCCATTGGCGGTCAGACGCCCATGGAAAGCGCTGCCATACCAGGAGGCGCGCCCCGTTGAGGCGTAATTCTTGTTTTCCTTCGGGTAATACCAGCGGCCTTTGACCTGATAAGGCTTTCCAACCTGATTACGTCCACCGCCACGCGGCAGAGGTTTGCCTTGAAGGTTGGTTACGCGCGGGCTGGCTTTGACGCCATATTTGGATTCCGCGAAATATTCTTTGGGGTGCTTTTTCTTCGATTTCGGCTGCGGAGCGCTTGCACAACCCGCCAAAACCACGGCCAGCGCCATGAATGTCAACATCGCAGTCGATCCGCGCTTTTCACGCATCATCGATAGCTCTGCACTTTTAGCACGGTTTCGCCACCCGTTTGAACTCATACGCCACACGCCCGCAATACACTAACTATGACCGTAAGGCCGATCGTATCTTTTAGAAATAAGTGATGTCACTGAATTATTGACGGATCATTAAAGTTTTTGCGAATCCCCTGAAATGAGTCGAGCCGAAGCCGTTGCAAACATAATCACTATGGGAACCAATTTTCTGCCAGATCGTTGAAATTACAACATGAAGGAGAGACAATATGTTCCGTGCACTAATTCTTTGGCTTCTCGGCGTACCATTCATCGTTGTTCTGTTTATCTGGTACTTTTTCTTCTGATGATGGAACGATTAGACGTCTCAGCCGTTTCATCTACGGCTCTTATGACCTCCGAGCCAGTCACCTAACGTCATGAATTAGGCCCGCTCTTTATCGAGCGGGCCATTTTTTATGTTTTAATCAGAATGAGGATGGCCTGTAAGCATTGACCACTTCGCGATGCAGGCGAAAGTGGGCTGGCGTCCAGGTTGATAGCTCACCGTCAGTGTTCACCGGCCTCGTTTTTTTGGTGCGAATGATAACTTCTGTTGTCGGAAATGCGCGCACATCATCCCATTTCGACTGCGTCCCTTGACGCAGGCTGGGCAGCAGGCGCAACAATTTCCACCAATGATCGACTTCGAGGCTGTAAAAGTCGAGCTTGCCATCATCTATGGCTGCATCTTTTTCGACAGCCATGCCTCCGCCGTAAAACTTGCCATTTCCGACCGAAACTTGAAGCGTCTTTATCTGTTCCGTAATCCCGTCATGTTCGAGATAGGCTGTGAACAACTCCGAACGCATCAGAATACGGCCTGCCGCAATGGCGTAGCCTAGTTTACCCCACTTCTTCTTGGCTTCTGCGCTGAGTTTCTGTGCGAGTTCCGCACTAAAACCGATACTGGCCACATTGAAATAGAGGTGGCCGTTCACTTCACCTAGATCGATGGGATGCTGTTTATATGTGAGCAGCTGTCGCGTCGCTTCTGTAGGATCGGCGGGAATGCCAATTGTACGAGCAAAGTCATTCGCGGTGCCAAGCGGCAGGATAGCCAGCGGCACCTTCGTTTCAACGAGGCCCGGTGCGGCTGCATTCAATGTACCGTCGCCGCCCCCGACAATAGCTAAATCCACTTCGCTGTTGGCACGAATAACATCAGAAATGGTTTCATCGCCCTTCGCCGTCTTCTCAATAAGAGAAATGCCGCCGCGCTCGAGTATGCCGCGCATGTCGGCATTAAACCCTTTGCCGTTGCGGGCTTTTGGATTGACGATCAGCAATGCTCGGCGCTTGGAAGATGTGGCCATAGGTACCTGTTGGACATTCCGATTTGAAATATTGAGTACCGCAAATGGCGACGGATTTACGGATATCAATGGGAACGGCAATGAAATCTTCTTACGTCCATTAATGATTGGATCGGATGACAATAAAATTGCGATGAGCATGTTGATACTTTTAACAACACTGGCGTGCTACCGTGTCTCTTGCTAGGATGGATCAATACCGGGCGGGTATGATGTAATGGTAGCCTGCTAGCTTCCCAAGCTGAATGCGCGGGTTCGATTCCCGCTACCCGCTCCATTTACATTTGGGCTGTTACGGACGGAAAACACTATGGCGCGACTGAAATTGGCTCTCGGCACCCTCTCCCTGCTTCTCGTCACGACCAGTTCACAAGCAGCACTTGCCCCAAACTATCAACGCGCGAAAGAACTTACCGCTGTCATTGAAGCGGCTGCAACCGCGCTTCCGCAACATCCGATAAGCAAAGTGATCTATCAAAAAGAGGACCAGTATCAGATCATTGCCGGGCCGTGTTCTCTCAGAGCTACTATTGTCTCCAAGCCCATGAAAAATGGAGTGGTCGGGCCGCGTCAGTTTGAGGTGAAACTCGGGCAATCGCGCTGTCGCTAGTGGATTGAATTTGACGCTTGAATCCCGACTGACATAAATGCTGTTTCAAACGTCAAATTTGAAAAATCGACTAGATAGGTTTGCGTAGAATATAAATTAGCAACTGCTTGCATTTTTCCGCATTTCTGGCTTCATGAGTTTGTTGAATTTAAAACTCATATTTGGAGAAACTGATGGCAGAACCAAGCTCGCTCAATAAATATCAACCCTATGCCATTGGCATCCTGCGTATTGTGACCGCACTGCTCTATTTTGAGCACGGTACGCAAAAGGCGTTCGGCTTTCCAATCGCGGGCCCCGACAGCCTGTCTGCGATTCAGCTCGCATCGGCCTTGCTTGAAATCGTCGGTGGCGCGTTGATTTTCCTGGGCTGGTTCACTCGTCCCGTCGCCTTCATTCTTTCAGGCCATATGGCCTTTGCCTATTTCATGGCGCACTTCCCGAAGAGCTTCTTCCCTGTCGCCAATGGTGGCGATGCCGCCATTCTCTTCTGCTTCGTATTCCTGACACTCGTAGCGACCGGGGCAGGCGCATTTTCGGTCGATAATCGTAACCGTTGATCGAAATCATTCACTCAAACCGGTCAATCTGACAGGTTCAGATCACATACAGTTTTCTTGTATGTGATCTGAACAATGCGGATGATCAGAAAATGAAAATACTCTTGATCGCCCTGGCCATATTGGCCTTCCTCGTGTTTGGCTGCTTTTTGCAGACACACTTTGGCTCGTGGCAATAAGAGAGCCAGCGTAGCGCGACCTTGATTAGCAGTTTTGTAGCCTTACCTAGAGGGTTGTAACAATCAAAGGGAGTTCTTCATGCGCACTATGCTCGCAGCCATTATTCTTACGGCAACCTCCGCTGGCGCTTTCGCCGCCGCTCCAGAGGGTGCAAAGCTCTCTGAAATTATTGCCAAGATCGAACAGACTGCCGATGTGCAATATATCGATGAAGTCGATTGGAATGATCGCGGCTACTATGAAATCGAATATTTCATGAAAAATGGTGCGAAGGTCGAAATCAAAATCGATCCCAAGACCGGCGAATCCATCAAGTAACAGCGAATCTCATTGCGAGCGGCACGCACTTTAGGGTGCCGCTTTCGACTAAAATCCCGCCCGAATGGACATTTATCCCCCTTCAGAGGGAGCGGATTTCAGACGTTTTCCACAAATGCGGGTCTAAATTAGAATTATCCGAATTTTTTTATGGTCTTACGCATAGAAACGATTGACGCTGCTCCACTTCCCGAATACATGAGCAGCGTTCCTGATTGAAAAACATCAGAACAATGCGCGGGTGTAGCTCAGTTGGTTAGAGTGCCGGCCTGTCACGCCGGAGGTCGCGGGTTCGAGCCCCGTCACTCGCGCCATTCTTCTCTAAAGGGAAGAATGTTTGGAAACGAAGTTTCGTTTATTATCAATCGTATATTTTAGTTAGATAATGTAAACGCGGAGCTTTCGCTTCGCGCGTTCCTCTTGGCTTATGTCCAAAAAAATGGCGGGCCTTTCGACCCGCCAATGTATTAAATACCGAATTATTCCTGCGTAATGTTCAGCATAGGGATGGAGCCGTTTGGCAGCATGGTCGTTGGCAGCTGACCATTCCACCGCTCAGCCTGTGTGAGAGAGACCAGACCTGGATTGTCCCGCAATGCATCACCGCGCGCCTTAATGGCCTGCGCCTCTGCATCACCCTTCAAGCGAATGGCTTCTGCGTCAGCCTGTGCTTGCAAACGCACGGAATCCGCCTGCGCCTGAGCATCAGCACGCCGCGCATCTGCCTGCGCATTGGCCTGTGTAACGGTAATTTCTGCCTGTACTTTTTCGCGTTCAGCATTCTGGCGAAGTCGCTGAACCTCCACTTCGGCCAGCATACGCTGCTCGATGCTTGCTTCATATGAGTCAGAAAAATCAATATTTTCGATCTGCACGCTGTCGATAATGACTGGACCACTCACGCTTTTCTGGATTGCGTCGGCGATCTCTTGATTGAGCCGACTGCGCTCCTGAATAGCTGTCACGGCAGCAAAGCGCCCAAAAACTGTTTTACTTTCTTCAAACACGCGACGCTCGACCAGACGAGACAGGAGCCCGTCTTCACCGCCATAAGTGGCATAGACTTCTTCCACACGATCTGGCGGAATGCGGTAGTTTACCGAAAGGTTCATCGTCGCGGGCTGCTGATCCCGGCTATAGGCTTCCATGCCGTTATAAATTGCGGCCTTGGACTGCACCGAAACCCGAATTACAGAGTCGATCAAAGGAATCTTGAAGCCAAGTCCTGGCTGGGCGACACCAGCAACCGCTCCATAACGGAGAATAACACCGCGCTCACCTTCGTCGATAGTATACCAGGATCCCAGAATGACGCTCAAAATAGCTAAGCCAATAAAACCGGCAATAGCTGTTGGAATATGACGCATATCATCTCCTCATACGCTCAATTAATAGATGCTCAATAAGCGCAAAAGTCAGATATTAAAAACGAAACAAAGCTGAATAGACGAGTATCGACAATTATTTTGAGATTTTTAGATTTACTCTAATTCTCATGGACAATGACATAGCTGAATAATCACCACCTACCCTCAGAAGGCACCCCGATAGATTATCGCGAGAATATTATTAAAACTGCACATACTATGTGAATTACGGCGTATTTCCCTTTTATATTCAGACCACTATACGGGATTGTCTAATATAACTTTGAATAGTCACGAGGAACGAACAATGAAAGCATACCTTCTTGCAATCGCTGTTGTAATGGCCGCTGCTTCACCTTCGCTCGCTTGCACCGCTGAAGAAGTAAGTGCAAAGGCAACAGAGTTTTCCACGAAGATGCAGGAACTTGCAGCCAAAGACCCACAGAAGGCATCCGAAGTTGCACAGAAGCTTTCTGGTGCGCAGTCGCAGCTCACGACTGATCCTGAGAGCGCCTGCAAGGTCTATGACGATATTCTTGCTGACCTGAAGTAATTCTCTGAATGGCGGCGTTCGCATTTGAGCGCCGCCACCAAATATGCATTCTATCAATGAATTAGAAGGTCAGCTGCACATCGAGCGCCTTCTCGCACTCGGTAAGATCAGCACCCAATTTGGTCAGAGCGGTGTCGTATTCCGGCTCCTGAGTGCTGTCGCTTTTGATATAGCCAGCGATGATTTTCACGATATTCTGAAGCGAACTGGCAGCCGTATCGCACATCTTATACGTCTCATATGCCGCTGCATCGGAGCTATTTTTAGCGATTTCCTGCCATTCGGACTGCGCTTTGGCGACAGGTACCTGCACCTTCTCTTCCATCGCAATGCCGAGCGCTTTCGAGCGCCCATCGGAATTCTCACCCAGTTCAATATAGGTGAACAGCCCTTCAACTACAGATTTCCTGAGTTGAAGCGAATCCGTCTTTGCATCCGCAAGTGCCGGAGAAACCATCAAAATAGCAATTGCACTGGCTATGACTGCTTTGCCGAAAGAACGCACTTTTAGCTCCAGTAAAAAATTTGCGCCTTCTTTAAGCACATTGGGACCAAGGCGGAAACCCGTTTTGCGGATACCGCCATTGCCTGACTGTCAGCGATTGAATGCCAGCTTCAAGTGCAGCTGGCATTCGTTGTCAGCTATTCGCTAAGCTTCCTCGCGCGAGACAGGCCAAAGAGCCCGGAAACCAGAAGGGCTATGCCCACGCCCATAAGCCCATAACCCAAAGCGCCTGAACCAACTTCAGACTGATTGGCTGAAGCTATTGCTGCTGCCGCATCGAATGCACCTGATCCGTTTGCCTGTGCATCCATCATGGCAACAACTCCCGGCTCAGCGCATGTCGGAATGAGTGTTTTTTGGGCCTCGGCACTGTCCTTATATATATTTTTGACGTTCTGCTCACAGCGCAACTGATCAGCCGAAGAAACACCCGATGCACTAAACTGAAGATAAAAGCCACCGATTAAGAATACTACTCCTGCGGCAACCATAATAGTTGGAGCTTTAATTGCACTTTTCTGAGCCATATCGCCTTTTCCTATATAATCTTGGCGTAATAGATCGTGAGTCTTGTTACGAGACAAGGCGACAGTTCTCGTATTTAACGACTAACGACGCTGGAATCTGAAATTACAGTGATGAACTGCTGAAACCGGCGCGATTCTTCACGCCTCGCACGCTTAATGCGGCATCTGCCTTAAACTTCCAGGTTCATTCAAACCCCAGGCCTATGCTATTTTCAATATTAAGTTATTGATTTTATGGCGCACCCGACAGGATTCGAACCTGTGACCTCTGCCTTCGGAGGGCAGCACTCTATCCAGCTGAGCTACGGGTGCATTGCCGGGAGGCTTAAGCCTCGATCCAGCCGTTTCTAGCTGAACCACGTCATTGCTTCAATGGTCTATTTGGCAAAATAACCATGAAAATCCGCGTGTTCTGTTTGTGTGCCTCCATCACGGGATTATTGGTCCTCCCCAAACCTAACGCGGGAAGGAAACCATGTCGCCATAAAGCTCATGGAGCTTGGCCTTCACCGCAGGTGAGTTTTGATAAATCTCAATAAACCGTCTCAGACGAGGATCATCACGCAGTTCAGGTCGTGTCACGAATTGAAACGCATAGATCGGCTCATTTTCGAAAATCAGACCTGATGATGCTTCCAATCCAGCGAGTTTGGCAAATGTTGGATAAGTTGCAGCAGCATCCACATCATCCAACGATCGCGCAATCTGCGGACCGTCAAGCTGCACGATCTTAAGCGGTTTCTTCCAGGTCAATACATCCTCAAGGCTGGCGCGTTGATCTGTACCGGGCTTGAGTTCCAGAAAGCCCGCCTGTTGCAAAAGAAGCAAAGAGCGCGCCGTGTTAATCACATCTCCTGAGAAGACGATCTGGGCATTATCGGGGAGATCCTCGAGCTTTGAGTATTTTTTGGAATATAGCCCGAAAGGTGTGCTGAACGCCGGTGCAACTGGGACAAGCCCATTGCCTGTGTTCGAGTTTGTGTAGTTCAAATAGGGAATATGCTGAAAGAGATTGGCATCGACCGTCTTGTCCGCTACGGCGGTATTGGGTGTGTCCCAGTCGCTGAACTCCACCAGCTCCACGTTTAATCCCTGCTCTTTTGCTTCAGCGGCAGCTATTTCAGCAGCCTGATTGGATATGCTCGTGGCAAGCGCAATCCGCAACGTGCCCTTCTCTTCAGCATGAAGACCAGCAGGCAACGATAGTCCGAAGAGTATTGCTGCGGAAAGAAACAAAAAATGGCGACGGTGCAGCTTGCCGGAAATGTTTGGAATAGTAGATTTTGGAAGGACGGTCATGTCAGGCCTAAAGTTGATATTCTTCGTCCAGTATATAGATTAACGTGAACATTAAGAAGCAAAATCGATAGCTTGATCGCAATTCAGAGGACACTTGATCACGATCAATGAGGACAGCGTTAGTTGTCTCTAATTGTCTTATTAACGTCATTGGACGGTGACAGTTTCACGATTTACAGCCGTTTATGACTGCATAAATACCTCCCCCGCTTAACAGCAGAAAGGATACATCATGTCAAACACAGCTAAGGTTGCATTGGTAACAGGTGCAGCACAGGGTATTGGACGCGGCATCGCTCTCCGTCTCGCCAAGGATGGCTTTGATATTGCACTGGTCGACCTGAAAGCAGACAAGCTCGAAGCCGTTAAAAAGGAAGTTGAAGCGCTTGGGCGCAAGGCATCCACCTTCTCCGCCGATGTCAGCAAACGCGATGATGTTTATGCTGCAATCGACCATACCGAGAAGGAACTGGGTGGATTTGATGTCATCGTCAACAATGCCGGTATCGCACAGGTTCAGCCGATTTCCGATGTTAAGCCGGAAGAAGTTGACCGTATCCTGAAAATCAATATCGAAGGCGTTCTGTGGGGCATTCAGGCAGCGGCAGCCAAATTCAAAGCGCGCGGACATAAGGGCAAGATCATTAATGCCTCATCGATTGCGGGCCATGATGGATTTGCGATGCTGGGTGTTTATTCGGCTACCAAGTTTGCCGTTCGCGCGCTCACACAGGCCGCTGCGAAGGAATATGCAAGCTCTGGCATCACGGTGAATGCTTATTGCCCTGGCATCGTCGGGACAGACATGTGGGTCGAAATCGATGAACGTTTCTCGGAGTTGACCGGCGCGCCAAAGGGCGAAACCTATAAGAAATACGTCGAAGGCATCGCGCTTGGCCGTGCTCAGACGCCAGAAGATGTTGCCTCGCTGGTATCGTTCCTCTCGAGCCCAGATTCAGACTACATCACCGGACAGGCGATCCTTACCGATGGTGGTATTGTTTACCGCTAAACATGGGGCAAAAAAGGCGGGAATTTCCCGCCTTTTCCTTATCCCACATGCAGACCCGGTGCTTCCTGGCCGGTGCTCTCAACATATTCGGTGTAGCCGCCGCCATATTGCTGAATGCCATCTGGCGTAAGTTCCAGTACACGATTGGACAGTGCCGCAAGAAAACGACGATCATGCGATACGAAAAGCATCGTACCTTCATAGGATGAAAGTGCCTTGATCAGCATTTCCTTAGTATCGAGATCCAGATGGTTCGTCGGCTCATCAAGTACGAGGAAGTTCGGTGGATCAAACAGCATTGCCGCCATCACCAGCCGGGCTTTCTCGCCGCCGGAAAGCACGCGACACTTCTTTTCGATATCGTCGCCCGAGAAACCAAAACAGCCGGCCAAGGCACGTAGCGGTGCCTGCCCTGCTTTTGGAAAGCGCTGCTCCAGCCATTCAAGAATGGTGCTGTCGCCATCCAGAATATCCATCGCGTGCTGCGCGAAATAGCCAAGCTTCACGCTGGCACCGAGGTTTACGATGCCCTGATCTGGCTCGGTCGCTCCTGTGACGAGCTTAAGCAGCGTCGATTTTCCTGCGCCATTTACACCCATGATGCACCAGCGTTCACGACGGCGGACCATAAAGTCCAGACCATCATAGATCGAGCGGCTTCCATAGGCCTTGTTGACGCCCTTGAGGCTGACCACATCTTCTCCTGAACGCGGCGCCGGCGCAAAATCAAAGGCAACGGTCTGACGGCGACGTGGCGGCTCAACCCGGTCGATTTTCTCAAGCTTCTTTACACGGCTCTGCACCTGTGAGGCATGGGACGCGCGTGCCTTGAACCGTTCAATGAATTTTATTTCCTTGGCCAGCATTGCCTGTTGGCGCTCAAATTGGGCCTGCTGCTGCTTTTCATTAAGCGCCCGCTGACCTTCATAGAAACCATAATCGCCGTTGTAGGAATTAAGCGAGCCACCATCAATTTCGATGATCTTGGTGACAATACGGTTCATGAACTCGCGGTCATGCGAGGTCATGAGCAGAGCACCGTCATAATTCTTGAGAAATGCTTCAAGCCAGATAAGGCTTTCGAGATCGAGATGGTTGCTCGGTTCATCGAGAAGCATAACATCGGGACGCATCAAAAGAATACGGGCGAGAGCCACACGCATCTTCCAGCCGCCGGACAATTTACCGACGTCGCCGTCCATCATTTCCTGACTAAAACTCAGACCTGCAAGCACTTCGCGTGCACGACCATCCAGCCCGTAGCCGTCCAGCTCTTCGTAGCGGGCCTGAACCTCGCCATAGCGCTCAATAATTGCATCCATTTCGTCGAGACGATCAGGATCGCACATCGCGGCTTCCAGTTCACGCAACTCTGCGGCCACAACACTGACCGGGCCTGCCCCATCCATCACTTCCGCAACAGCCGAGCGCCCACCCATTTCACCAACATTCTGGTTGAAATAGCCGATCGTTACGCCTTTCTCGACTGTGACCTGACCTTCATCAGGCAACTCTTCGCCGGTAATCATACGGAAAAGCGTTGTCTTGCCAGCGCCATTCGGTCCGACAAGGCCAATCTTCTCACCACGGTTCAAGGCGGCGGAAGTTTCGATAAAGAGAATACGGTGGCTGTTGGACTTGCTGATATTGTCGATGCGGATCATGTGCGTGGGAGGCCTTGTGATAACTTGGCCTCCCTATGGCATGGCTTGCCCGCGCTGTCACGTGGCGCAATGACAGTTGCGGCCATTCTTCGCTTAAGGAATGTGATGCAACCACTTCTCAGTAGCGAATTTTTCCTCAGCGAGTTGCTCGGCTGCAGCAAACTCCTCTGGTGTGATTGATCCGCTCACGCCACCGTTCAATGATACGAACATTTCCGTCATGCGATCAATGACTTCGCGGCGCGGCAAGCCGGTCTGGCTGCGCACAGGGTCAACGCGCTTGACAGCACTGGCCGTACCCTTATCTGAAAGTTTTTCTCGCCCAATGCGCAGAACTTTCACCATTTTCTCGGCGTCCATATCATAAGCCATGGTGACATGATGCAGAACGGTGCCGCCGGAATACCGCTTCTGGGCTGCTCCGCCGATCTTGCCCTTTGAGCTCGAAATATCGTTAAGCGGTTTATAGAATGCGTCAATTCCAAGCGAATTCAGCGATTTCAGAACCCATTCATCGAGGAATGCGTAGGAATCGGCAAAGCTCATGTCGCGGACCAGATCGCCTGGCGCATAGAGCGAATAGGTAATCGAGTTGCCCGGCTCGACAAACATGGCACCGCCACCCGTTACGCGACGCACGGTTTCCACACCCAATTCCCTGGTTGCGTCCATATCCACTTCATTACGCAGCGACTGAAACGCACCAATGATGATCGACGGACGTTCCCACTCCCAGAAACGCAAAGTCGGTGCACGGCGTCCTGCGGCCACTTCACGTGCCAAAACTTCGTCCAAAGCCAGATGCATTGTCGGCGTAAGAGGCGGAATATCAATAATCTGCCATTCGTAGTCGCGCCATGTACGAGCAACGCCGAGCGCGCGACGAACGGCAATTGCCACAGCTTCCGGGCTAAAACCGATCATGAATGCATCGGGACGAAGTCCCTTACGAACTGCATCGGCAATCTCTTCGGCCGAGGCGGTTGCTGGCAAGCCGTTCAGTGCATCGCGAATGTCGTCGAGGGCTTCAGCCGGTTCGAGAAAAAAGTCGCCTGCAACCTGAACCTGGCTCAGCTTGTTATCCTGAACTTCCAGATCAATAACGACCAGCTTGCCACCGTGGACCTTGTATTCACCATGCATTTTCTTACGACCTTGCTGACGGGAAACATCAGACTGCACTCTTGCGGATTCAACACAAAAAGGGAACTATCTAACTGGAATTTTTACACGATTTGCATTCAATTAGCCGTACGCGCATGAAATTCGACCAGTTGAAATGCGGGCCGCCGTTCATTCTATATTCAAGAACTAAATTCTATAAGAACGCATCAGACATTCAAACAATGGTGTTAGCCATGACAGCTCTTCTGTCTAATAAAATCAGCCTCATCGCAGGCCTGTCAGCCTTCGTTGCATCTTTATACGCATTTGCTCCCGCGCTAGCGGAAGCAGCACAATTGCAGCGTTGTGCTGGTGAAAATGAAACCTGCAGGCTTCCGTATCCGACCGAAGTCATCTACGGCGCAAACGGTCGTGGAACGTCTCAGTTCATCGATGGCCCGAACGTGCGTTGCTCCAACCAGGTTTTTGGTGATCCCGCACCTGGCGCACGAAAAAGCTGCTCTTTTGTTGTCCGTGATCGTTATGAAGACCGGCGTGATGATCGCCGCAATGATTGGCGCGACGATCGACGCGATGACCGCCGCAATGACTGGCGTGACAACAGGCGCGATGATCGAGGTCGCGGTGACTGGCAACAATGCGCGAAAGAAAAAGGATTCTGCGATTTTTATGGCCGTAAGGTCGTGCGTTACGGAGCCAAGGGGCGTTTCGTAGAACGCGTATTCCGTGATGGCGTTCGCTGTGACAACCGTAGTTTCGGCGATCCTGCGCGTGGTCAGGGAAAAGCTTGTTACATTCAGAACTAAAATATCTATAGCGAACAAATAAAGCGCCGATCTGATTCAATCAGATCGGCGCTTTATCTAATTTCTTTAGCTCTCATCTTATATGGCAGAAGCAGGAGAGCACTCGCTTCACACGCGAGGGGTCACAGGTTCAATCCCTGTCGCGCCCACCATTCTTGCAACGATTTACTTATAGATAGCCGGATAAGAATTGACCGCTCAAAGAGCGGCCAATCGAGATTCTGCCGTTTTATCGAACGCTTTCTGCAAGCCTGAATCACGGTCGTAAATGTCGTTGAAGAAACGAACATTGCCGTTCGCATCCGGCCAGGCTGTGAAATAGGCAATGTAAACCGGAACAGGATTTGCCACCTTGAGGCCGCGCTCGTCCTTGCCGAAATATTTGCCCAGCTCTTCGACCGGCTTACCCAAAACGGCTGCTGCCATATCGCGTGGACGCTCCAGACGAATACAGCCATGGCTCAGCGCACGCATGTCACGACTGAAATAGGATTTCGCCGGGGTATCGTGCATGTAGATATCATGGGCATTGGGGAACAGAATCTTCAATTCACCCAAGGCGTTATCAAGGCTCGGCTTCTGGCGGATGCCAACATGGGCTTTACCGGCAGCAACTGCGCTCCAGTTTACAGCGCTTGCCGAAACCTTCTTGCCGCCAACATAGACTTCATAGCCATTACGATCGAGATAGCTCGTATCGCGCATGACCTTGGGGAGCATTTCGTTCAGGATAATCGAGCGAGGCACGCCCCAGGACGGATTGAAAACAACCGTCTGGACCTTGTTATAGAAGAAATAGGTCTGATGCGTTGGCGAACCAATGACCACATTCATCGCCAGCTTTTCTTTGCCGTGTTCGAAATATTCAGCCCGATAGGATGGCTGGTTGACCATCACATAGCGCGAACCAAAATCGTGTGGCAGCCAGCGCAGACGCTCCATCGAATAGAGAATACGATCACGTTTGACCGAATCCTGTTCGCCCTGAAGTGCTGCAATCGTGTTCTTGCCGATGATGCCATCCGGCGTGCTGCCGGAAAGCTTCTGATAATCTTTGATGGCTACCGCCAACTCTGGATCATAGATGCTGGCATCCGCATGGGCCTGCAGCACATTGCGATGCTGTTCGAGATAGCTGGCAGGCGCATGTCGCGTAATCAACGCCACGACTTTGCCCAGCTGATCGTTGGTGTCGCCGGGGCGGATCGCCTTATCGAGCGAAATTCGGATAGGTTCACCTGCTGGCGCTTCGGTCTGTGCCAGTTCGCGTTTCAATGAAGCGTAAGCCTCATTGTTGGGCTGGAAACTCTTAAGATAAGCGACCGGATCGCTTTCGGATGCGAGCCGCGCCAGCACAGCCTTTGGATCAACGCGACCACGTGGCAGATCATGGAACCCACTCAACCTGTCGGCAACAACACGGCCCTCGCCAGCATCAATTGCATAACGCAGAGCGCGCGCAGACATGCGGATTTCAAAGTCAGCAAGCTTCTGCTGGCGTTCCGTCAGCTCTGCTTCATCAAAATGATCACCCGGTATAGCGACAGCATATTCTTCAGGGTTCAGACCGTCATCGTCAGCCTGCGCGAAGAAAGCTGCAACGTTCCGTGCTTTATCGAGCGCCTTGTTATCTGATGACCAAAGGAATGTGCGCTTTTCTGAATAGAAACTGACGATCGCTTCGGCGACCTGCTTTTCAGCTTTGACATCGACGGTTTTGAGATAATCCGTTGCCGCATCAAAAGCGCGTTCGCCCTGGGTTTCGTCAACCTTTTTCGAACGGCCAATCGGCGACATGCCTGACGTCAAAGGATCGACGTGAGCCGGATCAACTGCAGCCGTCACCTGCATATCAACAGCCGAAAAATCGACCTTTATCAGAGCGTCCGGCTTGTAATTGTAGATTTGTGGACCTTTGACCGTGACACGCTGCGCTGGCGGCACGGCTGCCCTCGGCACTGAAACAGGCTTCGCGGCACGCCGTTCGGGAGCCACTGGTGCAGCCTGCACAGGAGGTTGGGCTTGCTGCTGGCGGCGCTGCTGAAACAGCTCCAGCAACGAATTTGCTGCCTGCGCCTGCGCTGTCGAGAACAGTGTCGATGCTGCGAGAGCGAAAGCAAGCGCATTACGGACATAAGGACCGCTCTTGCGGTTATCGTTGATGTCCCGATTCAAATGTCTGGAGAACTGCATTCTAACCGCCAATTCAATGCAATCGCTAAAAAGCGAATCCGCTTCAATCTTTGCCCATAGAATTGATGAATGTCGTATAGAATCTTTTAACGTTAACGCATCCTCCAATAATTTTGGCCCCAACTCCATCAATTTTTCTTGAAAAGTGCCTTGGCGGACACACCGCTTGCCGTTTTAGTACCCGGCTGAACAATGTGCCGCAGTGGATTTCGCCCTCCATCACGATAAAAGCCCCGCAGAATATGCCCCGACTTTGGTATTGGGCAAAATAACGGAGTGCATCTCACGAGATGCCGCAGGCAAGCAAGCGAGGTACCACAATGGCAGAAGCAAGCGCCGCCGATCTTTTCCCAATTGGCGAAGATAAAACCCCTTATCGCAAACTGACGTCGGATCATGTTTCGGTCGATACGTTCAAGGGACAGGAAATCCTGAGCGTAGATGCTGAAGGCCTGCGCATTCTTTCGGAAGCGGCATTTGCTGATATCAATCACCTGTTGCGCCCGGGGCATCTGCAGCAGCTTGCCAACATTATGGAAGATCCGGAAGCCACCGATAATGACCGCTTCGTGGCCTATGACCTTTTGAAAAACGCCAATATCGCGGCCGGTGGTATTTTGCCGATGTGTCAGGACACTGGCACTGCGATCATCATGGGTAAGAAAGGCCGTCGCGTCTGGACTGAAGGCGGCGACGCTGATGCGTTGGGTGCTGGCGTTCTTGATGCTTACAACAAGAAGAACCTGCGTTATTCGCAGCTTGCCCCCCTTTCGATGTTCGAGGAAAAGAACACCAAGAACAATCTGCCTGCTCAGATCGACATCTATGAAGAAGGCGAGGATGCCTACAAATTCCTGTTTGTAGCCAAGGGCGGCGGTTCGGCCAACAAGACTTTCCTGTTTCAGGGCACGCCATCGCTGCTGACGCATGATCGCATGATCGACTTCCTGAAGGACAAGATCCTCAGCCTCGGCACGGCCGCCTGCCCGCCTTATCATCTGGCGATTGTCATTGGTGGCACGTCTGCTGAAATGAACCTGAAGACAGTGAAACTGGCATCGACACGCTATCTCGACAACCTGCCCACTGAAGGTTCCGAAACCGGTCATGCTTTCCGTGATCTGGAAATGGAAGCCGAGATTCACAAACTGACCCAGTCGCTTGGCGTCGGCGCGCAGTTCGGCGGCAAATACTTCTGCCATGATGTCCGGGTTATCCGCTTGCCGCGCCATGGTGCATCGCTGCCTATTGGGCTTGGCGTATCCTGCTCTGCTGACCGTCAAGCCAAAGGAAAAATCACCAAGGATGGTATCTTCCTTGAGCAGCTGGAAACCAATCCGGCACAATATATGCCGGAAATCGACGAAGAAAAGCTGTCGTCGCACGTGGTCAAGATCGACCTCAATCAGCCGATGGAAGACATTCTCAAAGAATTGTCGAAGCATCCGGTAAAGACGCAGCTCTCGCTGACCGGATCGATTATTGTCGCACGCGATCTCGCACATGCGAAAATTCGTGAACGCCTGGAAAATGGCGAAGCGATGCCCGATTATTTCAAAAACCATCCGATCTATTATGCAGGTCCCGCAAAAACTCCGACAGGCTATGCGTCTGGTTCATTCGGCCCGACAACGGCAGGTCGCATGGATTCCTATGTCGATCAGTTCCAGTCGTTTGGCGGCTCGATGGTGATGCTCGCCAAGGGCAATCGTTCACGTCAGGTTCGCGAAGCCTGTGGCACGCATGGCGGCTTCTATCTGGGCTCTATTGGTGGCCCCGCCGCCCGTCTTGCGCAGGACTGCATCAAGAAGGTTGAAGTGGTCGAGTATCCAGAACTCGGCATGGAAGCCATCTGGCGCATCGAAGTGGTCGATTTCCCGGCCTTTATCGTTATCGATGACAAGGGCAACGACTTCTTCAAAGAACTCAATTTAGGTTAAAGCACAAAGGGGCGGTCTTTATTTCAACGCGCATCTTATCCGAAAACCGTTTCACACTTTTCGGGATGCGCTGATACCGCCCTTTTCTTTATCTCGGATCGCGTTTCAGCCCTTTTTCAGAGAGCTCATCGAGATAAGTCTGCCAAAGCGTGTCTTTCTCTGTGCCAAGCTTATGGAGATAGGTCCATGAGAACAGGCCTGTATCGTGCATATCGTCAAAGGTAATGCGGACGGCATAATTACCAATCGGGTCCATGCGCATAATTTCGACATTGCGCTTGCCGCCAACAGTCACGCGTTGCTCTGGCGAGTGCCCCTGCACTTCCGCCGATGGAGACAACACACGCAGAAGCTCCGCAGTCAGCTCGAACCGTTCGCCGCTTTCGAACGCCACCGTCAGAAGCTTGCGATCTTTCGAGACACGCAATTCAGTTGGCCAGACATCACTCATAATTGTTCTCCGTCATTCCAGCGGCTGTTCATTTCTGAATTTCGCCAAATCAAAGAGATATTGATGTTCAGCCTCGAAGAGAAGAGACAAAAGGCCTGACGCGTCAGATTAATGCCTTATCACTTGAAGGTGCTTAGCAAACGCGTAAACTGGACAAAGCGTTCGAGGCCACTTATCTAGAACCAAGATGCAGAATGGGTTCTGCAGCGCGTGGAAACAATGGCTTACTCTATGCAAGGTTCTCAAGTTCTGCCTGTTGTTTCTCCCACCGGACAAATGATTGATCCGTTTGGGCGCGCGGTAACCTATTTGCGCGTTTCAGTCACTGATCGTTGTGACTTCCGCTGCACATATTGCATGGCGGAGCACATGACTTTTCTGCCGAAGAAAGACCTGCTGACGCTCGAGGAACTCGACCGGATTTGCAGCGCATTCATCGAGAAAGGCGTTCGCAAACTGCGCCTGACAGGCGGCGAACCGCTTGTCCGCAAGAATATCATGCATCTCATTCGCGGGCTGTCGCGTCACCTTAAAACAGGCGCACTCGACGAATTGACGCTCACCACCAATGGTTCCCAGCTGGCCCGATATGCGGATGAACTGGCAGATTGCGGTGTGCGTCGCATCAATGTTTCGATGGATACACTCGATCCTGATAAGTTCCGCACCATCACGCGTTGGGGCGATCTTGATCGTGTCATAGAGGGTATCAATGCGGCTCAGAAGGCTGGCATTCGCGTTAAAATCAACGCGGTTGCGCTGAAAAGCTTCAATGAGTTCGAAATCCCGGAACTGATCCGCTGGGCGCATGGCCGCGACATGGACATGACCTTGATCGAAACCATGCCCATGGGCGAAATCGAGTTTGATCGTACCGATCAGTATTTGCCACTTTCGCAGCTGCGCACCGATCTGAGCCAGCAGTTCACGCTGTCAGACATTCCATACCGCACAGGCGGCCCTGCCCGTTATGTTAACATTGCTGAAACCGGCGGGCGTCTTGGTTTCATCACGCCCCTCACACACAATTTCTGCGAAAGCTGCAATCGCGTGCGCCTCACCTGCACCGGCATGCTCTATATGTGCCTCGGACAGAACGACGATGCGGATTTGCGCGTTGCAGTGCGAGCGAGTGAAAGCGACAGCATACTAAACGATGCTATTGATGAAGCCATCTCTCGCAAGCCCAAAGGTCATGATTTCATCATAGATCGTGACCACAACCGCCCGGCTGTTGCGCGTCACATGAGCCTTACCGGCGGATAATAATTTAAATACATACGCAACAAGTGGTCTGATTCCGATATTTGCATCCCTCGATACAGGCGTTAAACAAATGTCGGAATCAAAAAGACCACTAGCAAGAATTTGAATCTAGTGGATTTTTCGAATTTGACGTTTGAAACAGCATTTGTGTCAGTCGGAATTCAAACGTCAAATTCAATCCACTAGTATAAATTGGACCGAATCCAATTGATGCGATAGCGATATACATTCCTAAACCGGATTCCATATCGTGCCGCAGTCAGCTAATTTTCGCGCAAGTATATTTATGCTCCTCGCCATGGGTACATTCACCATCGGCGATACTATGACGAAATATCTGCTGACGCAGATGAACAGCGGTCAGTATATGTTTATCCGCGGGATATTCGCGACAATTGCGATAGGCCTGCTTGCCTGGCGCAACGGCGCATTGCGCCATTTGTCGATGGACTTGATGACGGTTTTGCGCGTCTTGGGCGAAGTGCTGGCGACCGTCACTTATATCTTCTCTCTCGGTCATCTTTCACAGGCATTTTGTTCAGCAGTATTTCAGGCAACGCCTCTGGTCGTCACCCTGGGTGCCGTACTTTTCCTCAATGAGAAAGTTGGCTGGCGGCGTTGGATGTGTATCTCCTTCGGGCTTGTCGGCGTTATCATTATTATTCGCCCCGGCGCCGATAGCTCGGCAAGCCTTGCTGCTGTTGGCATTCTGCTATCCAGCGTCTGTTTTGCAGCCATGCGTGATATCGCAACCCGTCGTGTGCCAGCACATGTCCCGACACTATATCTGTCCACGCTGACCGCCGGTGCCATAGCTCTCACTGGCGGTGGCCTCATCCTGCCTATGGGTGGCTGGCAACCCGTTGGCCTCGTACCAGTTCTTATCATGGCTTTGGCTGCAGGACTTCTGCTGGTCGGATACCACTTCATCATCATGGCCATGCGTGAAGGTGAAATCTCTTTTGTCTCACCATTTCGCTATTCGAGCCTGCTTTGGGCGATTCTGTTGAGCACCGTTGTCTTCAATGAAGCTCCAGATTCCTATACAATTGCCGGGTCAATTCTCGTCGTCGGCAGCGGCATCTATATGGTTTATCGTGAAAATGTTCGCAAAAAGCGCGAACAGAACAAAAGCACATTGGCCGCAACACCAACCGGAGTGGAACCTTCGTAATGGGAGGCGCGATCCGCATTGCAGGCGCAATTATTGCGGGTGGAAAATCCAGTCGTATGCAAGCGGGCGGTGTGGCTGGTGATAAATTCCTGCAAAAACTCGGCTCACAAACGATCATCGAACGTGTTGCAGAGCGGCTTTCGCCACAAGTCGATCATGTTTTTCTCAATGCAAATGGCGATCCCAGCCGTCTACCAAAGCTGAATATTCCAGTAATCGGAGATAAGCCTTCTTCGCATGGTGGACCACTCCTCGGGCTAAAGACCGCACTGGAATACAGTCGCGAGTTCTCTGTCTTACTAAGCGTTGCAGCCGACAGCCCGTTCTTTCCCTGCGATCTAGCGTCCCGACTATATGAGCAGCAAAAGAAAACTGCCGCTCGCATTGTGCTGGCGAGCTCGAATGGTCGTGTCCATCCGATTTTCGGGCTTTGGAGAACTGACCTATTGCAGCCACTCGACGAATGGCTCGCACATACTGACAAAGCCAGCGTCCTCGCCTTCGCACACCATATAGGCTTTGAAGAGGTCGAATTTCCTCTTATACAGCTTGCTAAAAGCGAGAGGTATGATCCTTTCTTCAACATCAACAGACCTGATGATCTGATTGAAGCGACCCGTCTCAATGAGGCCCTGAAATGACCCATAAGCTATTCGGCATCACTGGCTGGAAAAATTCGGGCAAGACCACGCTGACCGAAAAGCTCGTTCAGGAACTGACCAAACGCGGCTACCGAATCTCCACTGTGAAACACGCACACCACAATTTTGATATTGATCACGTCGGCACGGATTCGTGGCGACACCGAAATGCAGGAGCCGCAGAAGTCGCAATTGTATCCTCAGCGCGCTTTGCAATTATGCATGAAAATCTGGGTGAGGAAGAGCCATCATTAGAAGCGATTGTGGGTAAACTCGCCCCGTGTGACCTGGTTCTGATTGAAGGTTACAAGCGCGAATCTCATAAGAAAATCGAACTTCGACGCTCTGGTGGACATGAAGGCCCACCGCTATCCGACGTTGATCCCAGCATCGTTGCAATTGCAAGCGATCACGTGGTGCAACATGAAAAATTGCCCGTGTTTAGTCTGAATGCAGTCGAAGAAATTGCCGACTTCGTTGTGCAATTGATGGAGCTTTGAGGATTTCTCCGTTAATTTAATCAAAGTCCGTAAAAACCACGGCCATATTACCTTATTCTATAGAAAACCCTTTTAATTCCCCTTTCTGCATGCACAATTAAATTACGCAAACCGTCTTGCAATGACATAGAAAATGGTGGGATTATCAAGTTCTGGGCGGATGATTGGGCATAAGTGCGAAAAAATATTGCGCATCGTCAACTCTAGCATCTATTTGTAATGAACGGGGGATCCACTGTCAGACTTACTACTTAAAGTTTTATGTCGACAGCGTCTCTTGAAGCGGCTGAACCAGAAAAAGAATCAGGGAACCAGCCACAACTAAACGAGAGGACTAAGAATGCGCGTTATGAAGCGTATCGCTGCGGCGACATCAGTTGCAGTACTGGCAATCACACTCGGCAGCATGAGCGCCGGTATTGCCAATGCTCAGGACCCCCTGAAACTCAAGATTGGGACGGAAGGTGCCTACCCTCCATTCAATTTCATCAAGCCAGACGGCACACTTTCCGGCTTTGACGTTGATATTGCCCGGGCGCTCTGCGACGAAATGAAAGCCGAATGTGAGTTCGTGACGCAGGAATGGGACGGTGCTATCCCTGCCCTTCAGTCCGGCAAATTCGATGCCTTCATCGCGTCCATGTCCATCACAGACGAACGCAAGAAGCAGGTCGACTTCTCAAACAAATATTACAACACACCTCCCGGTGTTGCAGCGCCTAAGGATACCGACATCAAGGGCGTGACCAAGGAAGACCTCGCAGGCAAGACAATTGGCGTACAGGTTTCGACCACGCACTCCAA
The DNA here is from genome assembly GCF_965577835.1 of Brucella pituitosa. Lineage (NCBI taxonomy): Bacteria > Pseudomonadati > Pseudomonadota > Alphaproteobacteria > Hyphomicrobiales > Brucellaceae > Brucella > Brucella pituitosa. The sequence goes on along the minus strand of NZ_OZ264092.1, from coordinate 122,054 downwards.
CTATTCGGAAAAAACCTTCACCGACAGCACGATCAAGGCTTACCCGACTGCGGAAGAATATCGTCTCGATCTCGCAAATGGTCGCCTAGATGCCGTTAACGACGACAGCGTGACACTGGCCGAATGGCTGAAATCGCCAGATGGCGCTTGCTGTAAGATGGTTGGTACTTTCCCACCAGTTATCGAAATTCACGGTCCTGGTGCTGGCGTTGCCTTCAAAAAGGGGCGTCCTGAGCTGATTGAAAAGTTCAATGAAGCGATCAAGGCAATCCGCGCTAACGGTAAGTACAAAGAAGTCAATGACAAGTACTTTGATTTCGATGCGTATGGTGCAGAAAACTAAGATATTTTAACATTCAAACGCCGGTTTACTTCTATGTAAACCGGCGTAACTATTTGGGCTATAATGAGAAAATCAAAATTTATCAGGTTCTGTTTCACTACAGACCTGAAGCCCTCGGGAAGAGATTAGGCGCATGGAACATTACGCCACCTTATTGAGTTTCGGCCCTGACGGTTGGGGCGTCAGTATCGCCAACGGGCTTATGGTGACAATCGCATTGGCCGTCGCGACCCTACCCGTTGGCCTCGCTCTTGGCTTTATCGTTGCCTTGGGCAAGCAATCGGAAGAACCATCAATCCGGCTTGCGAGCAATATCTACACGACTATTTTTCGCGGACTACCGGAGCTACTGACGCTCTTCCTTGTATACTTCGGCGCGTCGCTTGGTTTGCAACGCCTACTCACCTTGTTCGATATCAATGCAAATATCGAGATCAATGCCTTTGTCGCAGGTATGATCGCACTTGGCTTCGTTTTTTCATCTTATTCGAGCGAAGTCTTCCTGTCGGCATTTCGGGCTATACCGCGTGGACAGTATGAAGGCGGTTATGCAGTTGGTCTTTCGCACTGGCAGACGATGCGCAAAATCATTCTGCCGCAATTGATCAAGATTGCACTTCCGGGCCTCGCCAATCTCTGGCTTGTGCTGCTGAAAGACACATCGCTCGTTTCGGTCATTACACTATCTGACATTCTGCGCCAGACGTCGATTGCCGCACGCGTGACCAAGGAGCCATTCCTGTTCTTCGGCGTCGCCTGTTTGCTCTATCTCGCACTTGCAATCATCTCCTCATATTTCATCAACCGCATCGCTCGTTGGGCAGATGCGGGTAGTAACGCGTCGCGGGGAGCCTGATTATGAGTGAAATCACCTCTCGCAGCGCAGCAGATGTCCTGGCCCCGCCTCCGGTTATCAGAGGCTGGACACGCGCACGCATTGCAGGCCATATCATCGTTGCATTCTGGGCACTGCTTTTCGTCGGACTGGTGCTGTATCTTTATAATGCGTGGCGTATTGATCTGTTTGAAACCTATGCCCCGCGTTATTGGTCCGGACTGCTGGTCACGTTGCGGCTTGTTGCAGTTTCGATTGTTATTGGCGCACTCTTGTCGCTACCGATCACAGCGGCTCGCATGTCGAAGAATCGATGGCTACGCGGCATCGCTTTTGCCTATGTCTATTTCTTCCGTGGCACACCGCTGCTCGCCCAAACCTTCCTGATCTATTACGGTTTCGGCACCTTCCGTCCTTTCCTTGAAAGTGTTGGCCTTTGGGTATTCTTCCGCGACGCATGGAACTGTGCGATTCTGGCCTTCTCGCTCAACACCGCAGCCTATCAGGCGGAAATCCTGCGTGGCGCTATTCAGAGCGTTGCCGTCGGACAGTGGGAAGGCGCAGCGGCTCTCGGTATCTCCAAGCGTGTGACGTTCTGGAAAGTGATCCTGCCTCAGGCTTTGATCGTGGCTCTGCGTCCGTATGGTAATGAAATCATCCTGATGATCAAGGGATCGGCTATCGTCGCAATCATCACCGTGCTCGACCTCATGGGGGAAACACGCCGTGCCTATTCAAGGACATTTGATTTCCAGACTTATATTTGGGCAGCAGTTATCTACCTGCTGATTGTCGAATGTCTGCGACACGTCTGGGACTTTCTTGAACGGCGACTGACAAGACATTTGATACGCTGAACTGACGAATAAAAGAAAATTTATCGCCCCCGTTAGCCTTGCAGCTACCGGGGGCGATCTGCTTTAAATACACGCTTGTTGTGAGGCGCAGCTCGCGTCTTTTAATCGCAAATCGATAGGCTCAATCATGCTGAAAATCTGGGGTCGAACCAATTCCACCAATGTAAAAAAGGTGCTTTGGATAGCTGAAGAACTTGGTCTCGAATATGAACAGATCGATGTCGGTGGACAGTTTGGCGGTCTGCAGGATGCGAATTTTCTGGCCCGCAACCCCAATGGTCTCATCCCGCTTCTTGAAGACGGCAACACCACACTTTGGGAATCCAATGTAATCGTTCGCTATCTTGCTGCAACGCATGCAAAGAGCGGCCTGTGGATTGAAGCTCCTGCAGAACGTGCTCAAGCAGAAAAATGGATGGATTGGGCACCCTCCACGCTCTATGCCGACTTTCGTGATGTGATCACGAACTTGATCCGCCTCCCGGAAGATAAGCGCGACAAGGCGGTCATGCAGCGGGGGATTGATGGCATGACGCGATCGCTCAAAATTGCTGATCAGGCACTTGCCAACCAGCCGTGGTTATCGGGTGAAAATTTTGGCGTCGGCGATATTCCGCTGGGTTGCTATGCTTATGCATGGTTCGAGTTTCCAATCGAACGCGCATCAACGCCTCATCTCGAAGACTGGTATAACCGTCTTACGCAGCGCCCCGCCTATCGCAAAGCGGTTATGACGCCCCTTACCTAATCTATGTTTCGACGCGTTTCCTCTGGAGGTTTTAGACAATGACAGCAATTAAAGTGGCCTTCCTCGGCCTCGGCGTGATGGGCTATCCGATGGCTGGCCATCTGAAGACCAAAGGTGGCTACAACGTTACAGTTTATAATCGCACGAGTGCAAAGGCCCTCAAATGGGCCGAACAATTCGATGGCAACCATGCGGCCACACCTGCTGAAGCAGCACGCGATGCTGATTTCGTTTTCTGCTGCGTTGGCAATGACAATGATCTGCGTGAAGTGACAACCGGTTCAAATGGCGCTTTTTCGACAATGAAAAAGGACGCTATTTTTATCGACAACACCACGGCTTCCGCGGAAGTCGCACGTGAACTCGACGCTGAAGCGCAGAAGCGTGGATTTCATTTCATTGACGCGCCTGTGTCTGGCGGCCAGGCTGGTGCAGAAAACGGCGTTCTGACCGTGATGGCCGGCGCGTCAAATGCCGTTTTTGACAAAGCCAGACCAATCATCGAAGCCTATGCGCGCTCGGTCGGGCTGATGGGGCCTGTTGGATCAGGCCAACTCGCCAAGATGGTCAATCAGATCTGCATTGCGGGTCTTGTTCAGGGCCTCGCGGAGGGTATCCACTTCGGTAAAAAGGCTGGCCTCGATATTGAGAAGCTGATCAGTGTCATCTCCAAGGGCGCTGCAGGCTCATGGCAGATGGAAAACCGGCATAGCACCATGAACGAAAGCAAATATGAGTTTGGCTTTGCTGTCGACTGGATGCGCAAGGACCTCGGTATCTGCCTTGAGGAAGCCAACCGCAATGGTGCGGCTCTGCCTGTAACCGCCCTGGTTGATCAATTCTACAAGGAAGTGCAGAAAATCGGCGGTGGCCGCTGGGATACGTCTTCCCTGCTTGCCCGCCTTGAACAGTAAAATCTTCGCTCTCAAACGAAAAAGCCCGGCTTGAAGCCGGGCTTTTATTGTCCTGATTAAACAATCAGAACTTGACCTTAGCCGTCAGCGACAACGCACCGACGAAGTCATTGCCGAAATCACCCTTAGAGCCCGTGGCACTATATACGCCGTTTACGTAGGTATCATCGATTTCACCCGACGACAGCCAACCAGCAGCGCCCGCAAGGCGAACTTCAAAGTTTTCGGTTGCTTTATAATTGGTACCCAAACCAAACAACCAGATATCAGTCTGTGATGTCAGGCCCGTCGATGTACCACGATCCCAAGTTACAGTCGCTGCGGCCGACCACTGATCATTGAACTTATGCCCAACGCCACCGCTAACGGTCCATCCATCCTGATAATACAGGTTGAGACCCGTGACCCTCTGCCCCTGCGGCACAACCTGGTTCGCTTTGGCAAGGAAATTAACATCCGTAACTGTAGACCAGTCTGTCCACTTAACCGAACCAAATGCAAGCCAATCCGGTGCGATACCTGTCTGGAACTTGAACTCAACCGACTGAGGGGTTGCAACATCGCCGTCAACAGCAATCGGAATGCTGGCTCCAGTCCGTGGATTCAAAGCCAGATTATCAATCGTTCCGTCGAGAGTGTACTTCACTTCAGACTGGTATACGACGCTCGCACGAATTGCATATTCAGGGATTTCATAGGCAGCACCAAGGCGCCAGCCCACAGAGCTGTCCTCAACGTCCAATGATGCAACACGCCACGAGCCACCGAATGGATGACCGAATGGAGGTATCGCTTTGGTCTGTTCACCCTTCAGTTCCTGATAGCTGACGCCGCCGAGAAGACGGAAATAACCCTTTTCACCAGCAGCAAATCGATAGGAACAGTTCAGGCCGTAATCATGAGAAGAAATCTTCTGCTCAATCGCAACGAAGCTTCGAACAGTATCTAGTCCAACATCGGTCTCGATACCCCAAGGCTGACGATACTGAGCAGAGCAAGCCAGATCTTCCGTAAGATCAAATTTGGCCGAAAACTTCGGAACCCAATAGCTCTTTGCTTCATCAACATCAGTTCCATAAGCCTGTCCAGTGAACGGGTTTCTCCCGCCGGTTAAAGCCCCGATACCGGACCCCCGGATGTTCTTCAGCTTACGCTGTGGGGCTACGAACGTGCCTGTTGTGTCAATTACGGTGCCTTGCTCAAACAGGGTATCAAAATCCTGCGAACTGCGTTCAAGCCCGCCTGCATGTGCACTAACGGCACTCCCCAACAGACCGACTGCGATCCCGACAGCTTTCATGCGCTGCAGCTTCATAAAATGTCCTCCCAAACAGAATGCGATGAACTTCAGCAATTTACTTTGACGCAAACGTAAATCAGGAAGGATTCAGCCTGCAAGATGCATAAATTGGGAGAACAGCAAGTAGCGAAGATGTGTTTTGACGAAAAGCGTAAAATCGGGGTGCCAATTATGAATTCTTCTAAGTTTCAAGGCACAATTAACGCCAAAAACTGCCAGATTTCGCCATTTTTTGACCCAAATAGAGCCTTGTTGCTAAAGCGCAACAGCCCTAAAAAACAATCGAAACGGCGGTTCGATGAACTTCGGAACGCCTTGAAACACTAAATTCCAATCCCATTGAACGCAAAAGCCCGGCAACTTGAAGCTGCCGGGCCATTGATTCGAAATGAGGTTGGATCTGAAGGACGAATCAGCCTGCTTCGCGGATCCGCGCTTCTGCGGTTGCAACACGTGCAGCCGCGTCTTTCAGTTCTGCCAAACGCTCACGTTCCGCCTGAACGACCTCTTCTTTTGCGTTCGCTACGAACTTTTCGTTCGAGAGCTTCTTCTCGATCTTTTCCATCTCAGCAGCAATCTTACCCGCTTCTTTGGCCATGCGAGCGGCTTCTGCCTTCAGATCGATCAGACTGCCCAAAGGAAGACAGATCGTGGCTTCGCCATGCACCAGCTGGGCTGATCCCTTTGGCGCTTCCTGTTCAAAGGAAACGGATTCAACACGTGCCAGACGCTTGATTGCAGCATCGTGACGCGCAAAGCGGTCAATGGTTGCAGCATTTGCCTCAAGCACGACAATAGGAGCCACAGCGCCCGCTGGAACATTCATCTCCGCACGGACGGAACGAATGCCCATGACAAGATCAACCAGCCAGTTGACGTCAGCCGCCGATTCTTCATCTTCAAACGACAGTTCCGGCCATTCTGCCAAAGCGAGAACCGTTTCGCGCTTTGCACCCTCGCCTGCAGTCAGGGTCCAGAGCTCTTCGGTCATGAATGGCATGAACGGATGCAGCATCTTGTAGATTTCATCCAGACAGTAAGCTGCCGTTGCCTGTGCTTCAGCCTTTGCTGCTTCATCATCACCCATGAAGATCGGCTTGAGCAATTCCAGATACCAATCGCAGAACTGGTTCCAGACAAAGCGATAGGCAGCACCTGCCGCTTCATTGAAGCGATAGTTCGCAATGCCATCGGTTACAGCGCGCGTAGCCTTTGTCAGTTCCGTCAGAATCCAGCGATTGACAGCGAGCTTTGCGTCATCCGGTTTGAAATTCGGATCAAGCTTCACACCATTCATCTGGGCAAAACGCGTCGCATTCCAAAGCTTGGTACCGAAGTTGCGATAGCCAGCAATACGCGCCGGATCAAGTTTAACGTCGCGGCCCTGAGCAGCCATGATGGCAAGTGTGAATCGCAGCGCATCCGCACCGTACTCGTCCATCAGCTCAAGCGGATCAATAACGTTGCCCTTAGACTTTGACATCTTGGCGCCATGCTTATCGCGCACGAGTGCATGGAGATAAACCGTATGGAACGGAATCTCTCCCATGAAATGCATGCCCATCATCATCATGCGGGCAACCCAGAAGAACAGAATGTCGAAACCGGTAACCAAAACACTGGTTGGATAATAGGTTGCAAGTTCCGGCGTCTTGTCTGGCCAACCGAGTGTCGAGAACGGCCACAGGCCCGACGAGAACCACGTGTCCAGAACGTCGGTGTCACGTTCCAGAGCAACGTCTTCACCGTAGTGAGCACGTGCGGCAGCTTTCGCTTCCTCTTCGCTCTTCTCCACGAAGCACTTACCATCCGGTCCGTACCATGCAGGGATCTGATGCCCCCACCACAGCTGGCGGGAAACACACCACGGCTGAATGTTTTCCATCCAATCGAAATAGGTTTTTTCCCAGTTTTTCGGTACGATCTGTGTGCGGCCATCGCGGATCGCTGCCATAGCTGGCTTTGCGAGTTCGGCTGCGTTTACATACCACTGATCAGTCAGATACGGCTCGATAGGCACGCCACCACGATCGCCGTGCGGGACGGCGTGCGTGTGATCTTCAATCTTTTCCAGATAGCCCTGTTCATCAAGCATTTCGACGAGGCGCTTGCGTGCAGCAAAGCGATCAAGCCCCTCAAACTCTTTGATAAGCGCGATGAGATCGGGTGTCAGTTCCAGACCTTCAAGGAAATCAACATTGTCCTTGAGCGTAATCGCTGCCGACGGCGTCAGAATGTTGATTGCGCGAAGATCGTTGCGCTTGCCAACTTCAAAGTCGTTGAAGTCGTGCGCAGGTGTAATCTTCACAGCACCAGAACCGGCTTCCGGATCAGCATAATCGTCAGCAACAATCGGGATGCGACGTCCAACAAGCGGCAGAACGATGTTGTTGCCGACAGACGCGTGATAACGCTCATCCTTCGGGTTAACAGCGACACCCGTGTCACCAAGCATGGTTTCAGGGCGCGTTGTTGCGACAACGATGAAGGTGTGCGGATTATCTGGATCGAACGGAATGTTCTCCAGCGGATAACGCAGATGCCAGAGATGGCCTTTGATTTCGCGGGATTCAACTTCGATATCGGAAATCGCGGTCAGAAGCTTCGGGTCCCAGTTCACGAGACGCTTGTCGCGATACATCAGTCCCTGCTTGTAAAGCGAGACAAAGACTTCGAGAACAGCCCGCGACAGCCCCTCATCCATCGTGAAGCGTTCACGCGACCAATCGCATGATGCACCAAGACGGCGGAGCTGATTGGAGATCATTCCACCTGATTCAGACTTCCACTGCCAAATACGTTCAATAAACTTCTCGCGGCCCATGGCATGACGGTTTGGTTCCTGGCGTTCAGCAAGCTGGCGCTCGACAACCATCTGCGTGGCAATACCCGCATGATCCATGCCAGGCTGCCAGAGAACATTCTTTCCGCGCATGCGCTCGAAACGGACCATGATGTCCTGAATCGTGTTGTTAAGCGCGTGCCCCATGTGCAGCGATCCCGTCACATTCGGCGGAGGAATGACCACAGCAAAGGGATCGGCGCCAGGCTTTGAGCCTGCACCCGCCTTGAATGCGCCGGCTTCTTCCCAGCGTTCAGCGATTTTCGGCTCTACAGCCGCGGCGTCATAAGTCTTCTCAAGCATGGAAACGTCCGGTCTTTATGCGGAATGAATTGATTGACGGCTCAATAGCAATTAACAGCCGACAAATCACCCTAAAAGTTAAAACCCGCCTGCGAGACAGACGGGTCATGAGGTCCAATCTGGTGCGAACCTGATCTAAAGCGCACCTCGCTTTAGATCAGCGTTTTTCGCATATCTTTATCTCAAAACTGGTTCCCACTATTGCGAGATATGCTTAGCGTTCGCCTCGCACCACGCGTTCGATTTCTTCGCGAACGAGCCGCTCAACAAGAGGCGGCAGATTGTTATCAAGCCAGCTCTGCAACATCGGGCGCAAAAGGTCAGAAGCGATTTCATCGAAAGAACGGCGCGGTTCCGAGTGAACCGCATGGTTCAGATCCTGAAACGCAGCGGCAACTTTCCGTTCGGTGCCCTCTGACAAAATATGTGCTGCACCCTGCGCTTTCAAGTCGACAGGTTGAGTTGCAGCAACAGGTGGTGCTTCAGCTTCCGGCTCAGAAGGTTGTGAAGCATCAAGCTCAACGGCAATCTGCTCTTCCAAAGATTGAGTGACTTCAACTTCGGCATTGGTCTCTGCGACTTCACTGCGATGATCATCATTCTGTGCGTCGAGAATAAAATTGTCGTCGTCCTCATCCGCTTCAGGAATTTCATCTGCAACAGTCACAGCAGTAACTGCTTCTGAAATCGGGCCACGCAATACGGGCTCATCTAAGAAGACGTCGCTCTTGGGGGCAGATTTATTTTCTGCTTCAGGCTGAGTTTCCTGCACTGTAACGGGCTTACGAAACTTGGCGACTTCACCACGTGCTGGAAATGCGGACGCAGCAGGCATCGGATGACGCGAAACATCGCTATCTTCGATAATCCGGCGAATGGAAGCGAGTATCTCTTCCATTGACGGTTCGCGTGCTGCGCTGGATGTTTGTGCCATAGCTGTCCGTCTTTCCCTTATTGCCAATTACTCACACAGGCAGAGAATCAATGGATTAAGGGTACCGGACCTGCGGCGATTTGAGAATCCCTCCACAGGCACATGAAATCCGAACCCACAGCTTTATCATTTTATTAAGAATTTCCGGGCGCAGCGAGAATCAAACAAAAACGGCGCCGATGGCGCCGTTTCTTTATCTCATATGCTTAGGGCTTAACGGCCATCTGGCGTGCGCAGGCCGAACCACTTGTCCTTCACAGCATTGTAATGCTCTTCAGGCTTATACTGAGCCACCTGCAACTGCATATCCTGCGCTGTCATACGACCACTTGCATTCAGAAGCGCATAGCTTGCAACAATCGAGTCATGCTCTGCCTGAACAAGTGCGATCTGCACCGTGACAAGCGCGTTCTGCGCGTTCAACACATCAAGCGTGGTTCGCTGTCCAACTTTACGTTCTTCGATAACACCATCAAGAGCCAGCTGAGCTGCTGCGATACCGTCGCGGTTTGCCTTGACGGACGCACGCGCTGCTTCAAGCTGTGACCAAGCCGAGCTGATTGCCTGACGCACCCTGTCCTGAATAATATCGACTTCGATACGTGCCTGACCGAGCTGTTCTTTGGCCTGACGTATCTGTGCCGATGTACGGCCGCCGGTATAAATCGGGATACTTACACCAACACCGACCGAAGCCGAGTTGCCATCGCCAGCATTCGTGCCAGCATAAGTGTCGAGGTGGCTCGCGCTGGCGGTCAAACCAACGGTCGGTAGCAACGCACCTTCCTTGGCCTTGACGTTGAAGCCTTGCGCGTTAACTGCATACTGGGTAGCCAGAATGCCCGGATGCACGGTAACAGCGTTTGCATAAGCAACATCTGGAGAGCGTGGCAAGTTCTTGGCGGCAGGTGCCGTGGCAAGACGATCTGGTTGCGATCCGATGACCTGAACATAAGTCGCTTCGGCAGACTTCACATTGGCGCGGGCCGAATTGAGCTCCGCAACCGCTGTCGAACGCTGCGATTCTGACTGAGCAACATCAGTACGTGTGCCTTCACCGACGTCAAGACGTGCACGCGAAGCACGGACCTGCTCGTTCATCGCAGCAAGGTTCTTTTCGCGAAGCACTGCGACCTGGCGAAGCTGGTACACATTCATATAAGCTTGAACGGCTTCCAGAAGTGTATTCTGCTCATCGTTGCGGAGGTTTTCGCGTTGCGCAAACACGGTCGTTTCAGCTGCGGCGACATTGTTCTTGGTCTGAAAACCATCGAACAGCATCTGATTCAGCTCGATACCGTAAGTCCCGGTCGTGCGATAACCATTTAAGGGGGTCTTCCCGCGAACAGCCTGATAAGAACCTGTCACCTGCGGACGGTAGTTAGATTTTGCAATCGCAACGTTTTCGTCCTGAATGCGCACACCTGCCCGCGATGAGTTCAGGGTTGCGTTGTTCTTATAGGCTTTCATGAGAGCGCCGTTCAGCGTCTCTGACAAAGCGGCCTGTCCCGATAAAACGGTGCCAGACAGGAGTATTGCCGCCGCCATAAGTCCTTTGCACGCTTTGAACACCGTATACCTCATATCAGAACAAACGAATCTATAATCGAACCGATCGGTTCGGGAAGACTTAATAACGTGTAAATTCCGCTATTTCCATCTTTCCCGCCAGTGCTTTCACAAACAATTTCTGCATCGTTGCAGAATTGCCCCACGCGCTGGATTAAAACTCGAACTGCTCAATACGCTCAAAACCGGGAAGCGGACGAACTGCTGTATTGAAAACGCTGCGTCCCGAAGCAACACCGTTTTCTTTCACATAAAGTCGCGCAATTCCGGCATTTCCACGCCCTTCGACGACAACCAGACGGCCACCCTCTTTAAGCTGATTGAAAAGTACTTCCGGCACAAAATCAACTGCACCCTCGATGAAAATCACATCGTAAGGCGCTTCGGAAGGGTAGCCTGCATTCAAATTGCCTGAAACGATCACAACATTGTCATGGCCAAGTTCCTGCAAACGAGCCGTCGCAACGGCCGATAAAGCGGAATCACTTTCGAGGCCAATGACCGATCCAGCTAACTCAGAAAAGATTGCAGACGAGTAGCCAGTACCGCAACCGACATCCAGAACGACATCGTCCTTGTTAACCTTTGCGAGCTGCACGAGCTTTGCAAAAGGTGACGGTTCCATGAGGAAGCGCGGCGCAGTGCCCTCGCTTTCAAGAAGCTGATCTTCATCGATATAAGCAAGCACCTGACGGTTTGCCGGAACAAAAGCTTCGCGTGGAACAGTCAGAAAAGCATCGATGACCCTGAGGTCCGTTACATCCGTGGTACGGATCTGGTTATCGACCATCTTCGTGCGAAGATCCTGGAAATCGGCTGCCATAGCCATGCCCTACATCCTTCTATATCGCGATCACGCGATGATTATGCCTTCTGGCACCCATTTCGAACAGAGCCCGGATCGTTCGGCAAATCCGTAACAATCGCGGTTCACTATCTTTATGGGACACCATAAACGAGATTTGCCGTTGATGTGGCAAAAATCGGCCTCTCAGTCAATCAAACACAAGATTTGCAGACCTGACTGCAACACTTAGTCGCCGCGATCTGCGCCCTTGTGAAACTGATCAAAAAAATGCCGGGCATTTCAGCCCGGCAATTATGCTTTGGATAAATATCTTACAAGCGGTGCATCATCACAACGCGCGCAATGTCGATCACTTTATTGCGCAATCGTCGCGGGATAACCGGCAGCAGACAGAGCATTGAGCGCTTCATCCTGCGACGCGCGGCCATCAAACTCGACCTCTTTCTTATCGAGATCAATATTAACAGTGGCCCTTTCATCGAGCTTCCGCAGAGCGCCCGTGACACTATCGGCGCAACCACCGCATTTCATCTTCGGTACAGAAAAAATTACCATTCAACTACTCCTTGCTCGTGAACAGTTCCCGTTGGGATTGAATACAGAACCGCTCTACTTCGTTGTCTCAAGCATTTAGCTCAGACGAAAATGCTTCGGTCTTTTGGCTTAAATGCTTTAACTGACACCACTGTGCAGCTTCCCATCGTGACAAGGTCAAGCGTGAATTTTCGTTACGGTGCCTCACAGCTTTCCGGCACACTCTCTTCGATGGCCAGTGGTGACTTGGTCAATGAGCCCGTCATGATCTGCATTGGCTTATAAGGCGGCTCTTCCTGCATACCAGGATTGGTAAGACGGATCGTATAACAGCCCGTGAACACTTGCTTTTTGCCGTCATCGCCTTCAGATTCGATTGCAATCGGAAGGCTCCAATAGATTTGTCCTGCGCCCGGATCTGGATCGATCTTCCTGACCGCAACCTTTACGCTCTTGGTGCCCTCATACCCCTTGGCAAATGTCTTGAAATCAGGCTCCCGCCCCTCCTCCGAATAATAGCTGTAAGCGCGAGCATATTCCTTGCGATTGATCGCATTGTAATAAGATTCCATCAGCGCCTGTGGAGTCGAGCGGTCATCGCGATAATCAGGAACAGTTACGCCATCACCAGCATCCTGAGTTTGTTCGGACGGCTTGGTTTGTTCGACAGGCTTTTCCTGCTTCTGAGTTTGGGCCGGAGCAGCTTTCTTGGGCGCTTCCTGGGCTTGCACACCGGACATCAGAACCAGGGTGCTGAAAACGCCCGCGACCCCAGCAAGTATCAAAGGCTTCATGCGCTCAATCGACATTCGCTTCTCCTCTTCCAGCAATTCTTTGTTTGCAGAGCACCAAGGTATGCACGCTCGTTGTGGCTGCGCTCCCGATTTGGTGTCTTGCAGTAATGATGTTACAACACTAACTATAGTGAAAACGTGGCAATCCCGCAGAAAAGCGCATTGCTTCGAACAGACTGGATGATTCTCCAGTTGCAGACCAGCATAACACCGGAAGAGATGAAAAATGGGCCGTTTCTCAGTCTTGACACTTACCGATGCAGCAGCAGCTCGCGTTAGTGAAATCATGGCGTCGCGTGACGGTGCGCTCGGCATTCGCGTCGGCGTGAAAAAAGGTGGCTGCGCTGGCATGGAATATACGATTGATCTCGTCACTGAGCCGAAAGCCGGCGATGACTCCGTCGAAAAAGATGGCGCAAAGGTTTATATCGCGCCTGAGGCTGTGCTGTTCCTGCTAGGCACACAAATGGACTTCGAAGTGACTACGCTACGCACCGGATTTGTCTTCAACAACCCCAACCAGACATCCGCTTGTGGTTGCGGTGAATCTGTTGAGCTGACCGCAGCGTCCCCGGAAAGCCTTCGTCAAATGCAGGGCGCAGCTTAAATACCCGGGTTCCAAAAATGGACGATCAAACCTTACGTGACCTGTTTGAAGGATTGGGGGCGATCAGCATTCGTCGCATGTTTGGCGGCAAGGGTATCTATCATCAGGGATTGATAATAGCGCTCGTTGTTCAGGACGAACTGTTGTTGAAAGCTGATTCCCAGACGGCACCTGCCTTCATCGAAGCCGGTTCCAGTCAATGGGCTTACGATAGTCGGAAGAGTGGCAAGCCTGTCGCCATGCCTTACTGGAGTGTGCCGGACGAGGCTTATGACGACCCTGAAATCATGACTGATTGGGCGCGTCTGGCATTCGCGGCGAGTCTTAGGGCTACTCCTGTTAAAGCGAAGTCATAAGAACGGCTCTGACAGAGCGCTCTCACCCAATTATTCACATCGAAAATATAAAACGCCGGCCTGATTGAACCAGACCGGCGTTTTCAATTTGCAACAACCTAATTTCAGACGCCAGTCGGGATCAACATAAAGGCTGGGATGTCATTACCAAAACCAACTGGAACCGGACCATCATCGTCATCGCGATCACGGCGACGCTTGTGGTTATCGTGCTGTGGCTTATTACGGCGCTCGTCGTTTGACGAGCGGATCGCATCACGACGCTCTTTGATTTCGCTGATTACTGGCTGCGGCTCATCTGCCTGAACAATCACAGGTGTCTCGACCTTCTGCTTATCTTTCGATCTGCCCTTGGCATCTTTACCTTTGCCACGAGCATTCTTGCCCTTACGTGACGTATCTTCAGATTCGTCGGATGCTGGCAAGGTTGAAAGATCGCCGTCAAGCCATTCAATCTTTTCGCCAATCATGGATTCGATTGCCGTCAGATATTTCGTGTCTGAAGGCGTAACAAGCGTAAACGCCTTACCAGAACGTCCGGCACGACCTGTACGACCGATACGGTGCACATAGTCTTCCGAATGGATCGGAATGTCGTAGTTGAACACATGACTTACGTCCGGAATGTCGAGGCCGCGCGCCGCAACATCGGAAGCAACCAGAAGCCTCAACTTGCCTTCTTTGAAGTTGGCCAGCATCGTCATGCGCGCGCGCTGGTCCATATCGCCATGCAACGCACCAGCATCAAATTCATGACGCACCAACGAGCGGAAAAGCTCGGATACATCCTTCTTGCGGTTGCAGAAAATGATAGCATTCTTGAGCGTATCACCCTCAGCACGGATCAGATCACGCAGCGCTGCGCGCTTGTCCCAATCCTTCTTGCCCGACTTTACCAGACGCTGTGTAACTGTCTTGGCAGTCGAGGACGCCTTGGCGACTTCAATACGTGTCGGCGAATGCAAAAACTGTTCGGTCAGCTTGGTAATTTCCGGCGGCATGGTCGCCGAGAAAAACAGAGTCTGACGCGTGAACGGGATCAGCTTGCAAATACGCTCGATGTCGGGAATGAACCCCATGTCGAGCATGCGATCAGCTTCATCGATCACGAGAATTTCAACGCCGGTCAAAAGCAGCTTACCGCGTTCGAAATGATCAAGAAGACGACCAGGCGTTGCAATGAGCACATCTGCGCCACGCTCAAGCTTGCGCTCCTGCTCTTCAAACGAAACACCGCCAATCAGCAATGCCACGTTAAGACGCTGATTGACGCCGTACTTTACGAAATTTTCTTCTACCTGAGCTGCCAGCTCGCGCGTCGGCTCAAGAATGAGCGTGCGCGGCATACGAGCACGTGCCCGGCCTTTTTCAAGAAGATGGAGCATCGGCAAAACGAAAGACGCAGTCTTACCCGTGCCTGTCTGAGCGATGCCAAGAACATCTCGACGCTCCAGTGCAGGTGGAATAGCACCAGCCTGAATGGGTGTAGGCGCGGTGTATCCCGCAGCTTCAACAGCAGCGAGCACTTTCGGGGAAAGACCGAGTTCGGCAAATGTCGTCAATGGAGGCGCAGCTCTCTTTTTGGAAATGAATTCCACCCATCCTGTCATTGCAGCCGCGTCAACCGGCGCAGGAACCAAGGCAGAAAAGGCGTCTGCAACGCAATAAGCGTCTTCTTGCAGCATCGCCTACGTCCACTGCGTGCAAAAGTCAACTAAAATACCGCATCAGAATATAAAAACGCTTATTTATTTGTATTTTATTGTGTTTCACTCCACACTAATGCGTGATTTTACTAAAATTATAGCCAACTAATGTCTAAATTGTTCTGTTAGAATTCGCTCATCCCAAGAATGATTTTGATCAAACAAGATGGCAACCTGGCTGTCCGGATCTTCGCGGACGGTGACTGACCTTACTGACTTGACTTCGTTATTGTCAGCAACAGCATTAACCGGTCGCTTTTCTGTCTCCAGCAAATCCATTCGCACGGTCACATGTTTTGGCAACAATGCCCCACCCCAGCGCCTTGGCCGGAATGGGCTTACGGGTGTCAACGCCAGTAGCGGAGCCTCAAGCGGCAGAATTGGTCCCTGTGCCGACAGATTATAAGCGGTTGATCCTGCGGGCGTTGCAACCATGACCCCATCACAAACCAACTCCTCAAGCCGCACCTTGCCGTCAATGGTGATACGAACCTTCGCTGCCTGATAGGATTGCCTGAAAAGCGATACTTCGTTGATTGCGAGCGCCTTGAACGGCGGCGCATGTTCAGTTTCAGCAATCATCTCCAGAGGACGGATTGTCTCTTTCTGCGCCGCATAAATGCGTGCAGGCAAATCTTCCACGCTGAATTCATTCATAAGGAACCCGACCGAGCCACGGTTCATGCCGTATACCGGTATGCCGCTGTTCATAAAATCGCGCAAAGCCTGCAGCATGGTGCCATCACCGCCGAGAGCCACGACGGTATCTGCATCTTCAGCCGCAACATGTCCGTAACGTTTCACCAGCTCTTTCTGAGCCGCAAGTGATTCTTCTGTTCCCGATGAGAGAAAGTGAAGCGCCAGGGATTTATCGTCCATATCATTCATTCCAATGCGCCAGCTTGTGGTCTGATTCCGATATTTGCATCCCTTGAATATAGGCTTTGAGCAAATGTCGGAATCAAAAGACCACGAGTAAATTTACGAATCGAGTGAATTTATCGAACTTGACGATTGAAACAGCATTTATGTCCGCCGGGATTCAAACGTCAAATTCAATCCACTCGTGCAATTTCCACAGGCTTGATGGCTATCATATGCAAAACTTGCTTACCATCACCCACCTAATGTGAATTTTCGCTTTACACGGCTGAAAATTATGCTAATTCCACGCCTGTGCTGCCCTTATAGCTCAGTTGGTAGAGCACCTGATTTGTAATCAGGGGGTCGGGAGTTCGAGTCTCTCTGGGGGCACCACTAGCGCATAACACCAAGCGCTTTACTTTATTTCCTTCTAAATTTGATCTGCCTACAAGAATAAGGGATTATAATCCCTTGCTCTGGGTTGTAATGTTGCCTCTCGCAACCATTGCATTCATAATAAATACATATTAAGCATGCATAATATCTCAAATAAACTTTTTTGGTTTAGTACATCATGCAACAGCGGCGTATATGTGTTTCCGTCGTCACTCGCAGCAGACCGAAGATGCTCTGCAATCTTTTTTCATCGCTTGCTTCAATAAAGAAGCCAGACAACGCATCCATTACATTTCTTATTGTTGAAAATAACGCCTCTCCAACGCTTGATGAAACCATTGAAGGTTTCCGTGCACAGATGCGTGAAGATCAGATCGATTACATTATCGAAGGCGTCTTAGGCATTTCGTCAGCGCGTAATCGTGCGCTTAACCACGCAATCGAACATGGTTTCGATTTTCTTGTCTATGTGGACGATGACGAATTTGTCGAACCTGATTGGCTTATAACTCTGCTCGCTGAGCGGGATCGTCTTGATCTTGACATCATCGGCTCGCCTGTCAGGCCAAAGCCCTTTGATGAAAAGCTCACCTTTCTGCAGAAGCTGGTTTGGTCGGGTATTGAGCGTAGCGGCTACAAGTCCGAAAGAAAATGTCGCCGTAAATGTCAACTAGGCCGTGCAGATTCCATAAAGGTTGCCACAGGCAGCTGGATGGGGAAGCTGGAGTTTTTCCGCAATACAGGATTGCGGTTTGATTCCCACTTTGGCCTGACGGGCGGCGAAGACTGGAACCTTTGGGCTAAGGCAAAATCGCTGGGTGCAAGAACTGGCTGGGCTTGTGATGCCATTGTCTATGAAACGGTGCCCTCGTCCCGCCTGACGCTGAGTTATCATTATCGCCGTAATCGCGATCACAACATCACGGAGTTCGGCGCCCGCTATCGCGAAAATCCAAACAAAACGCTAAAAAAGTTGCCGCTCAAGATTGCTGGCCGTGCGCTTAAATTTCTGGGTACAGTCCTGTCCATACCCTTCAGAGGCGGTCAGGGGCTTGTCTCATCCGCAACGGCGTTAGGCGGGCTGGTTGGCCTCGTACAGGGATGTATCGGAAAGAACTCTCTGCACTACGCCAACACGACAGGCTTCTGACCAAAGAAAAAACCCGCAAAATGCGGGGCTTTTTCGTTCTTAGTACCAACCGACAGCGACCTGCGCTTCTTCCGACATACGGTCGGCGGACCACGGAGGATCGAATGTCATCGTCACTTCAACCATCGAGACACCTTCGACTGCGCCCACCGCGTTTTCCACCCAACCCGGCATTTCGCCAGCGACAGGGCAGCCAGGGGCTGTCAGCGTCATTTCAATTTTGACAGTGCGATCATCTTCAATATCGATCTTGTAGATCAGACCAAGCTCGTAAATATCCGCTGGAATTTCAGGATCATAAACCGTCTTCAACGCGCCGATGATATCATCGGTCAGCCGGAGCAGCTCGTCCTGCGGAATAGCAGAAGCTGAAAAGACAGACTTTCCATCTGCCGATGCGCTCGCATCGTCCGTCGTGATTTCAGTCTGTTCCTGAACTTTTTGTTCGATCTCGGTCATCCGAAAAACTTCCTTGCCTTTTCCAAGGCTTCTGCCAGCGCGTCGACTTCAGCACGGGTGTTATACATCCCGAAGGATGCACGGCATGTAGAGGTGACACCAAAGCGTTTCAAGAGCGGTTGTGCGCAATGTGTGCCTGCACGCACTGCAACCCCTGCCCGGTCAATGACCATCGAGACGTCATGCGCGTGAATACCTTCAAGCGCAAACGAAATAATAGCGCCCTTGTCCGGAGCATTGCCATAAATGCGAAGCGAGTTGATCTTACCCAGCTGCTCATGCGCATAGTCACGCAAGTCTTCCTCGTGAGCGAGGATCGCATGACGGCCGACCTTTTCCATATATTCGAGAGCTGCACCAAGGCCAATCGCCTGAACGATTGGCGGTGTACCAGCCTCAAAACGGTGTGGCGGGTGATTGTAAGTGACGTTTTCTTCCGTCACTTCCTCAATCATTTCGCCACCGCCCTGGAACGGACGCATCTTTTCAAGCATTTCGGCGCGACCATAAAGAACGCCAATACCCGACGGACCGTAGACCTTATGGCCGGTAAAGACATACCAGTCACAGCCGAGATCCTGCACATCAACCGGCAGATGGACTGCACCCTGACTGCCATCGACCAGCACCGGAATACCGCGCGCATGGGCCAGTTCAACGATCTTCTTGATCGGCGTCACAGTACCAAGCGCGTTGGACATATGAGTGATTGCGACAAGCTTCGTGCGCTCGGTCAGACGTTTTTCGAATTCCTCAATATGGAACACGCCTTCGTCGTCAACCGGCGTGAAGACAAGCTTTGCACCCTGCCGTTCGCGGATAAAATGCCATGGCACGATATTGGAGTGATGCTCCATAATCGACAGGAGGATTTCATCGCCCTCGCCGATATTCGGCATGCCGTAACCGTAAGCGACCGTGTTGATCGCTTCAGTCGCGTTCTTCGTGAAGACGATTTCGTCGATAGAGCCAGCATTCAAAAAACGACGGACTGTTTCACGCGATTTTTCGTAAGCGTCTGTCGCAGCATTGGAAAGAAAATGCAGGCCGCGATGCACATTGGCATATTCATTCGCATATGCATGGGTAACAGCGTCGATGACACTTTGCGGCTTTTGCGCTGATGCGCCATTATCCAGATAAACGAGCGGCTTGCCATGAACCTGTCGTGACAGGATGGGGAAGTCTCTGCGGATCGCTTCGACATCATAGGCCGCTACAAGCGGATTCTTCTGATCCATGATCGTTCCTTCTACCATTCAGGCAGAAAAGGCAGAGTGAACAATCCACTCCGCCTTATTTATTCAAGCGTGGGCTGAAAGCCAGTTCGAAAGCACATCTTCCAGTGCCTCGACGAGAGCTTCGTTTTCCAGCTCTTCAATGATCTCGGCGATGAATGCTTTGATCAACAGGCCGCGGGCTTCGTTTTCAGGAACGCCGCGGGCCATCAGATAGAAGAGATAGTCTTTGGAAAGCTCTGTAACCGTCGCACCGTGGCCGCAAGCCACGTCATCAGCAAAGATTTCCAGCTCTGGCTTCGCATCAAACTCGCCATCATCCGACAGTAGCAGCGTGTTGCAGGCCATGCGAGCGTCGGTCTTCTGGGCGATCTGTGCAACACGGATCATGCCCTGAAACACACCACGCGCGCGATCTTTGACCACGTTGCGGATAATCTGGGTCGAACGCGTATTCTCGACGAGATGCGCCACCGTCATTGTGATGTCGGTGTGAGAATCGTCCGCCAGAAGGTTGAGGCCGCGAAGTTCGAAATCCGAATCTTCACCTGCCACAGTCAAGTGCACTTCCTGACGAACCAGTTTGCCACCCGCATTGACGATGTAAAGCGTAAGCTTCGATCCTGCGCCAATGGTTGCGTTGAACTGAGCAAGTTGCGTTGCCTGACCGAAATCACGCAGGATAACCCAGATAACATCAGCGCCGTCACCAACGCTCACATGGCTTACAGAGGTCGAGAAAGCATCGCCTTCACCACCCGACTGACGCTCAATGATCGTCGCCTTGACGTTTGAACCAATTTCGACTGGGAAGCGCGTATGACCCTGCCCGGCCTTCTGAAGGTTCTGCAGTTCCAGCGGTGCTTCAAGCTCCGTGTCATCGGCAATCGAAACAGCCCAGCCATCGCTGACATAGGCAGCATTGATCTGGCCGATTGTATCATCGGTGCCGCGAACGGTAAGCTGTGGAACAAGCGATCCGTCAGCGAGCGCATCACGCACAGCAGTCAGGGTCACGCCTTCGGGAGCCTTTGCGTCGAGTGCTACACCATTGCTTGCGGCAATGATTGATGAGCCCGCGAGCAGCGCAGGAAGCGCATTGGTGCCTGCAGCCGAATTGAAGTCAGCAACGCCTTTGAGAAGCGTGCGGAAATCCGTGTAGTGCCAGCTTTCGATGCGGCGCGACGGAAGACCGTGAATTTTTAGCGTTTCCAGTGCATTGTCACGTGCGATGACAACGTCGCCATTGCCGGGCAGTTCGCCCATGCGGTCGGCAAAACTGTCGATCAGCGCGCTTTCAGCGGGCGTTCGCGGCTTTGCAGTTGGAGCGGTCTGGATATTCATGATCCATCCCTCCTCAGGCGACTTCGCCGATTACGTCGGCATAACCATTTTCTTCAAGATGAAGAGCAAGATTCTTATCGCCCGACTTGATGACCTGTCCCTTGTAAAGAACATGAACGCTGTCCGGCACGATGTATTCAAGCAAGCGCTGATAGTGTGTGATCACGATCACGGCACGGTCAGGCGAACGGAGCGCATTCACGCCGTCCGAAACGATCTTCAGCGCATCGATGTCGAGGCCGGAATCGGTTTCGTCGAGTACGCAAAGGCTTGGTTCGAGAAGCTGCATCTGCAGGATTTCTGCGCGCTTCTTTTCACCGCCCGAGAATCCAACATTCAGTGGACGCTTGAGCATATTCATGTCGATGTTGAGGCCACCAGCAACGTCTTTGACGCGCTTGATGAATTCAGGGATCTTGAGCTCAGCTTCGCCACGTGCCTTGCGCTGGCTGTTCATCGCAACCTTGAGGAACTCCATCGTGGCAACGCCTGGAATTTCCATCGGATACTGGAACGCAAGGAAGATGCCCTTGGCAGCACGTTCAGCAGGATCCAGTTCAAGGATCGACTCGCCGTTATAGAGAATGTCGCCTTCGGTGACTTCATAATCATCGCGACCTGCGAGGATATAAGACAACGTCGACTTGCCCGAGCCGTTCGGGCCCATAATGGCGGCGACTTCGCCCTTGTTTACGGTCAGGTTCAGACCACGGATGATTTCGGTATCCGTGTCAGCGATCTTTGCATGAAGGTTCTTGATCTCAAGCATGGGTATAAACCTTGTCTCTCAACGCAGCCTCACGAAGAGCTGCTTATGCCAGTTAAAGGGCTGGCCAGAAAAATCGGATGCGGGAAGGCAATAAGGATGCGTCGGATCAACCGACGCTACCCTCAAGCGAAATGCCAATCAGCTTCTGCGCCTCGACGGCGAATTCCATTGGCAGTTCCTGAATAACTTCCTTCACAAAACCATTGACGATGAGGGCGATTGCCTCCTCTTCTGGAATACCGCGCTGCATGACGTAGAACAGCTGGTCTTCGGAAATCTTGGAGGTGGTTGCCTCGTGCTCAAACTGTGCCGTGGCGTTTTTCGCCTCAATATATGGTACGGTATGCGCACCACAATCGTTGCCGATCAAGAGCGAGTCGCACTGGGTGAAGTTACGGGCATTTTCAGCTTTGCGATGGGCTGAAACCTGTCCGCGATAGGTATTGTTGGAATTACCGGCCGAAATACCCTTGGAGATGATGCGGCTCGACGTATTCTTGCCGAGATGGATCATCTTGGTGCCGCTATCGATCTGCTGATAACCGTTCGATACGGCAATCGAGTAGAACTCGCCACGCGAATTATCGCCACGCAGAATGCAGGACGGGTATTTCCAGGTGATAGCGGAGCCGGTTTCTACCTGCGTCCACGAAATCTTGGAATTGTCGCCACGGCAATCACCACGCTTGGTAACAAAGTTATAGATGCCGCCCTTGCCGCTGCTATCGCCCGGATACCAGTTCTGAACGGTCGAGTATTTGATCTCAGCATCATCGAGCGCGATCAATTCAACGACTGCTGCGTGAAGCTGGTTTTCATCGCGCTGCGGTGCAGTGCAACCTTCGAGATAGGAGACATAAGCTCCTTCTTCAGCGATGATCAGCGTGCGTTCGAACTGACCCGTATTCTTTTCGTTGATACGGAAATAGGTCGAAAGCTCCATCGGGCAGCGAACGCCCTTTGGCACGTAAACAAACGAACCATCCGTGAAGACAGCCGAATTCAGCGTCGCATAATAGTTGTCCGAAACCGGAACAACTGAAGCGAGATATTTCTGAACCAGTTCAGGATGTTCGCGAATTGCTTCCGAAATAGAACAGAAGATTACGCCAGCTTTAGCAAGCTCTGCCTTGAAAGTCGTGACAACCGAAACACTGTCGAACACCGCATCAACAGCCACGCGGCCCGATGCATAGACGTTGTCCGACGGGTTGCCGTCGATTTCGCTTGGATCGCCCTGTTTGCGAACGCCCGCAAGAATCTCCTGCTCACGCAAAGGAATTCCGAGCTTTTCGTATGTGCGAAGCAATTCCGGGTCGACTTCATCAAGCGACTTAGGGCCAGACTGATTCTTCGGCGCCGCATAATAATAGACGTCCTGAAAATCGATCTTGGGGTAATCGACGCGTGCCCATGTTGGCTCTTCCATTGTGAGCCAGCGTTCATAGGCCTTCAGACGCCATTCAAGCATCCATTCCGGCTCGTCTTTCTTGGCGGAAATGAAGCGAATGATATCTTCATTAAGACCCTTAGGGGCCTTCTCAGATTCGATTGTCGTTTCGAAGCCGTACTTATACTGGTCCACGTCCAAGCCGC
This sequence comes from Brucella pituitosa, assembly GCF_965577835.1. Taxonomy (NCBI): domain Bacteria; kingdom Pseudomonadati; phylum Pseudomonadota; class Alphaproteobacteria; order Hyphomicrobiales; family Brucellaceae; genus Brucella; species Brucella pituitosa. The sequence goes on along the minus strand of NZ_OZ264092.1, from coordinate 98,788 downwards.
GAACCTGATCAATGGTCTCCTGCACTGCAGGCATTGGCGTTCTCCATCCTCGTCAGATTCAAGGTCCGACAGTTGCAAACGTCAGGGCGATGATAGTCGCTATCCTCGCCGCAATATAGTGTGCGTGACGCTTCTTTAAAACCCTTCTAAACTTAATTTCAAGCCCGGCTTTAAATTTGCGGGTAAAATTCAAGAATAATTTACGGGGTTAAGCCCGATTAGGCGTTTAGCCGGCCTTTGAGCGCTCATGACGGGCAACGATTTTGCGCAGAACATCAAGAAACTGGTCGACAGATTCTGTTGAAGCATTCGGTTCAAGCGAAACGCGGATCGCGCCCGGACCATCTTCATGCCCCATCGCAGCAAGAACATGGCTCGGACCAACCTTGCCAGAAGAGCATGCCGATCCGGCTGAAAGGGCTATTCCACCAAGATCGAAAGCGATCTGAACGGTTTCAGCCTTTTGCCCGTCAAGCGAAAAGAAAGTCGTGTTCGGCAGACGATCAACGGAATTGCCATGGATTGTGGCGCTCGGTGCAATTTCCATAAGTCCGGCTTCGAGCCTGTCTCGTGCTTCGAAAGACCAGCCATCGCCGTTTAGTCGCGTGGCTGCAACATCCGCAGCAGCACCAAAACCAGCAATGAGAGGCAACGCTTCTGTTCCCGCACGATGTCCCTTTTCCTGACCGCCACCACGGACCAGCGCCTTCGGCATCATGAGATCAGAGATTGCGATCACAGCACCGACGCCCTTCGGACCACCGATCTTGTGAGAGGAAATTATCAGATAATCTCCGCAATTATCTGTAATATCTAATTTAATACGCCCGGCAGCCTGCACCGCATCAACGACGAAAATTCCGCCTGCGGCTTTGACCAGCGCCGCAATTTCGCGAATGGGCTGAATAACGCCGGTCTCGTTATTTGCGACTTGAACCGCAACGAGCGGCAAGCCCGTACTCTTGTCATGCGCTTCCAATACCTGTTGCAGTGCGTCCAGCTTCAGGATGCCGTTTTCATCAACGGCGAGTATGGTGATATTTTCAGCTGGAAATTGCCCACCAGTCAGCATGCATGGATGCTCAGTTGCACTCACATAAAGATGCGACAGCCGCACCGGCGACCGTCCCATCATATAGATTGGCGTCAGCAAGGTGGATGCAGCTTCTGTGGCACCTGATGTAAAGAAAACATGATCAGACTTGGCATTGACCAGCGCTGCAACGCTGCGACGCGCAGCTTCAACAAGTCCACGTGCAGCCCGGCCTTCACGATGCACCGATGACGGATTGCCAGGAATGCCCAATGCCTCGATGACCGCATTGCGCGCTTCATCGAGCAAAGGCGCACTGGCATTATAGTCCAGATAGAGCCTCTTGCCGGTTCCGATCACCGATACTATCTCCTAAGCAACATCTTAAAGTGGCTCAGCACGCTATTCGCACGCAGTTCGCGCGCAATTTTCTTGAATTTTCAATCAGGAAAAGCCTATTAAGCCACATTAGGTACTGAACATTGGTTCAGACTAACGAAATTTCAAATCGGTTCTAGAAGCGGCGCACCCCCACGTCAAGTTCGCCACCCTGAAGCCGATCTTCCGATCACAAGCGGAGTACACATGCCTGAAGTCATTTTCAACGGCCCTGCCGGACGCCTCGAAGGCCGCTATCAGCCTTCCCGGGAAAAGAATGCACCTATCGCCCTGATCCTGCATCCGCATCCGCAGTTCGGCGGAACCATGAACAACAAGATCGTCTATGATCTGTTCTACATGTTCCAGCAGCGCGGTTTTACGACACTCCGCTTCAACTTCCGCGGTATCGGTCGTAGCCAGGGCGAGTTCGATCATGGCGCAGGCGAACTGTCGGATGCAGCAAGCGCACTCGACTGGGTGCAGGCGCTGCACCCCGATTCCAAGAATTGCTGGGTCGCCGGTTATTCTTTCGGTTCGTGGATTGGCATGCAGCTTCTGATGCGCCGTCCGGAAATCGAAGGATTTATCTCAGTCGCGCCGCAACCAAACACCTATGACTTCTCGTTCCTGGCGCCTTGCCCATCCTCTGGTCTGATCATCCACGGCGATCAGGACAAGGTTGCACCGCCAAAGGATGTTCAGGGGCTGGTGGACAAGCTCAAGACGCAGAAGGGTATTACGATTACCCAGAACACGCTTGCTGGCGCGAACCACTTCTTCTCAGGCCAAAGTGATCTGCTCATCGAAGAGTGCTCTGAATATCTGGATCGTCGTCTTGCTGGCGAACTGGTGGAAGTTCGTCCCAAGCGTCTGCGCTAATACGCAAAAAAACAAAATCCGGCGAGACTACGCATCGGCCCAAGAATCGGAAGCGATTTTTGGGCCGATGCTTAGATCCAATAGTTTAGAGCGTCCTTTACGCGCCCAAGAGGGCACGCGGCGCTCTAATCGCCGGATTTTTTATCTGTCTACGGACACCAAAACACCACCTGAAACGGGTTTATCGCAACCAGTTGTCGTTGGATAGGTTAGTGGAAAACCGCGTAGCGAACGTACGGCGAGATAGCCCCAGGCTTCTGCTTCCATTGCATCACCATCAAAACCTGCATTATCGGCATCAAGCACGCGTGCGCCTTCGCGCTCGGCAAGTGCGCTCAGTTCTGTCATGATCGCTCCGTTCTTACGTCCGCCGCCACTCACAACGTAAGTACGTGGCTGTGACGGCAAATGTGATGCCGAACGCAAGATTGCAGCAGCACTGACATAAGCAAGTGTACGGGCTCCTGTCTCGACTGAGGCCTCGTCTTTTGCAGGCACAATAAAATCGCCGCGATCCAGCGACCGGCGATGATTTCCTTTGAAAAATTCATGATCGAGATATCGTGCAGCCAGAACGTCGTCGACGCTGCCACTCATCGCCGTAATGCCCCCCGGATCAAAGCTGCCCTGCCCGTGCAACTCCATCCATTGATCAATCAGCATATTGCCCGGTCCACTATCGTAAGCGATCAGCACACCGCCTTTGTCCACATAGGTCAGATTGGAAATTCCACCTATATTGACGAAGACAACAGGTCCTTCGAGACCAAACGGAAGGTTGGCTGCAAGCGCTGCATGATAAGCGGGAATCAGTGGCGCACCTTCGCCGCCATGGCGCATATCTTCAGCACGCATATCATAGACAACAGGAATACCTGTCTCGGCAGCCAATAGTGGTCCATCGCCAATCTGAACAGTCAGAGCTTCCTGCGGTCGGTGCAATACGGTTTGCCCATGGAAACCGATTACATCGATTTCCTCGGGCTGCAATGCATACTCATGCAGAAAATCCTGAATGGCGATGGCGTGCAGTAATGTCTGGTCACGCTCGAGTTGTTTGAGAATGCCGGGACGCTCATTGCGATCGGTTATACCGCGCGCATCAATAAGTGCCGCCTTCAACCGCGCACGAAACCCATCCGAATAAGACACAGCACTTGAAGGGCCGCGCTCGATCCAGTTTTCGCCATCGGTCGTTATGAGAGCGATATCGATGCCATCCATCGAAGTACCACTCATCAATCCAATAGCGCGTTTCAAATCGGCCATGCCGGAGTTTCCTTGTTATTCCCGATTGAATGATGTTAAAGGCAAAATATAACAAGGCAAAATACCATAATGCGGTAAGCACTTATTATTACTGCTCACATCAATCACGCCTTATCAGTCAGGAAAAGGACATGTCCGGTTTCAAATCCGATTTTCTTCGCACGCTTTCCGAGCGCGGCTTCATTCATCAGATGTCTGATGAAAGCGGCCTCGATGAATTGTTGGTCAAGGAAACCGTGACAGCTTATATTGGCTTTGATCCAACAGCACCAAGCTTGCACGCTGGTGGCCTGATCCAGATCATGATGCTGCATTGGCTGCAACAGACCGGACACAGGGCTGTAGCCCTTATGGGCGGCGGCACAGGCATGGTCGGCGATCCATCCTTCAAGGATGAAGCGCGCAAGCTGATGACCGAAGACACGATTGCCGAGAACATTGCCGGTATCAAACGCGTTTTCGCGAATTACCTGACCTTTGGTGATGGCCCGACCGACGCGATGATGGTCAACAATGCCGACTGGCTGCGTAACATCAATTATCTCGAATTCCTGCGTGATGTTGGCCGTCATTTCTCGGTCAACCGCATGCTGTCGTTCGATTCGGTAAAGACGCGTCTTGATCGCGAACAGTCGCTGTCATTCCTCGAATTTAACTACATGATCCTTCAGGCCTACGATTTTGTGGAGCTGAACAAGCGCTATGGCGTGCGCCTGCAGATGGGCGGCTCGGATCAGTGGGGCAATATCATCAACGGTATCGATCTCGGTCACCGTATGGGCACACCGCAGCTTTATGCTCTCACCTCGCCATTGCTCACCACAGCTTCCGGTCAGAAGATGGGCAAGTCACTGGGCGGTGCAATCTGGCTGAATGCCGATATGCTGAGCGCTTATGATTTCTGGCAGTACTGGCGTAACACTGAAGATGCCGATGTAGAACGCTTCCTGAAGCTCTACACAACGCTGCCAATGGATGAGATTGCGAAGCTGGCCGAGCTTGGTGGTTCTGAAATCAACGAAGCGAAGAAAATCCTCGCAACCGAGATTACTGCTATCCTCCACGGCCGTGATGCAGCCGAAGAAGCTGCGGAAACTGCGCGTAAAACCTTTGAAGAAGGTGAACTGTCGCAGAACCTGCCAACAGTTGGTGTCCATAAGGCAACGCTTAATGATGGCATCGGCGTTCTGGCGCTGATGGTGCTCGCAGAGCTCTGCGCCACTAATGGTGAAGCACGTCGCCATATTGAAGGCGGTGCAGTTCGCATCAATGATGAACCGGCCACCGATCCGCGCATGATTATCAACGCGTCGTCTCTCAACGAGCAGGGCGTCATCAAAGTATCACTTGGCAAGAAACGCCACGTGCTTATTCGTCCTGCGTGAGCCGTGTCCCATAACGATAAAAGCCGGGCTATGCCCGGCTTTTTTATTGGACTGATTTCCTCAGCCTCAGAATTCAAAGATGGAGCGGAAGATACCCGGTGCGATTATGGAAATCGGGTTCACGATAACCTGCGGCTGCTTTGCACTGCCTTCAAGCTTGAAGGTAATGCCCAGCAAACCGCGATCACGTCCGTTGCCCAGCAGTGCGCCAAAGATCGGCACTTCGCCAAAAATGCGGTTCACGCCATAGGCGGGCATGAAGGTGCCTGTGATCGACATATTGCCACGCGAATCATAAAGCGTGCCCTGGAAGGTCGTGCCAACAGACGGTCCGCGCACCACCCCCTTGGAGAGTTTCAGATAGCCTTCGCCCTTTTCGATAAGCGAAAATCCACGTTCGATATCAACACGCGACACGTCTATATCCCGTTTGACTGCCTGATTAAGACTGGTGCCGCCACTGCTCGGCGGGCTCGAAACAATCTTTGCCAGTCGTGGTTCATTGATGATTGCGAAATTTCGCGCATCGATCTGGCCACTCAATGGACCATTGCCCTGCCCGGCAAGACCCACGGTAATTTTGCCGCCACGCATCTTATCGTAGAAATCAAAGAAGCGCAGAACCGCACCCGCATCATTGGATTGTAGCGAAATTGACCGTGCATCGCCCTGATCGTTGTTGGTGGCAACGAAAGCCTGACCGGAAGTTGTAACAGCGTTCACAGACACGCCTGAAATCTTGTTTCCCGCATTCTCATACGAAACAGCCACATTGCGCAGCATCTCGTCATTAAAGCCGCTCACTGCATCTATCTGTGCGCTGACAACCACGCGCGGGCTCTTGCCACCAGAGCCTCCACTCTTCTTCTGAATGTCCGATATCTGTTTGATGATGGAACGGGCGTCAAATTGAGATCCGCGTATCGTAACGCGATAACCACCCGCACTTTTCGTCGCCTTAACGCTCAACCGATCTGAACGGGTGAGCCGTATGTCACTGAAATCGGCCGACTGAAAATCACCACCAGCAATCGAAAGATTGCCTTTTGCACCAAACGCATCGCCGGTCAGTACCAGATTACGGATATCCAGTTTGCCATCATTGCCGTTGCTTTTGATCAGGTCGAACGTCACCTTTGCAGGAACACCGCTCCCCTTGCGCCAGCCAAGCCATGGCAAGTCTACCTGTGTCTTGTTCAAGTCAGCCGATACGTGTCGCTTGCCATTTTCTTCCATGCCGAGATCGACCGACATCGGGCCAGAAAACAAATCTTTTAAGCCGGGCAACAATTTATTGCGCGAGCCGTCATCGAGATCGAGCTTGATCTTCTGTTCCCGTTTCGCCGGACCCGAACGATCAACGGGTTCAGTCATGGATATCTTTGCAGGAACGCCGTCGAGTTTTGCATCCGCAGTAATGAGAGCCGCCGTCTGATCCACTTTAATACTGCCATTCGCCTCGCTCACCATGGAGCCGCCCACAGGCTGTGAAATGGCCAGATTGGAGAACCCGATATCGGCATCCCATGTCAGTGTTCCGGGAGGGGCACCTTTGGAAACAGCGAAACCGACTTTCACCCGTGCCTTGACATCACCTGTCGCGTCTTCAGGCTTAAAAGGCACGTTCTTCAATACATCGATTGGCTTCTTGCCCGCAATTTCCGCGATCGCGGCGGCATCACCCGAAACGAGCAAATCAAGGTCAGCGATAACCGGTCGCTGTGGCCCCCAGGGAATAATCAACGTTCCGTCAGAAACAGATGCTTTGCGATTATCCGGCGTGTAAGCAACGCCATTTGCCAGTTTGATTGTTGTGTGCGCACCACGAACTGAAATACTTCCTGTAACATCGCGAACGGGAGGCAGTTCACCAATCACATCAAACCGCGTGTCGGTCACATTGAAATCGGCCTTGATTTCCTCCCCCGTCAATGGTGGCGGCAGACCAGGACCATTGAACCGTCCGCCTGCCAGAGAAATATCGATGCGGCTATCCTTCAATGTGCCGCCAAAGAGGTTCTTCAGAACCCATTCTCGCGCACCATCTGCCACGTCGATTGGCCAAAGATGCTTTGCGTCAGCGACCGCCATTTTCGGAATACGGAGCATGAAAATCATTTCGGGCGAGCCATTGCCAAAGCCCATGCTTCCCTGACCGTATAATTCTCCCGTATTGGTCTGGACATCAAGATTGGAGAACTGAAGGCGTTGTTGATTGGCCAGGAAGCGACCTGCGATCTTCACGCCGAAGGGCAATTCCGGGTCGGTTGATTCCGCAGGCATACTCGTGGCCGAACTCGTCAGCACTTCAAAGCGATAGCTTGGACCGCCGGTATTGTTGTCGGCATCTGGTTCCGGTCCGAAAGCACCGTTAAACTCCGCATTCATTCCGCCTAACTGAATGCGTGATGGTTTAACTTCGATTTTGCCGCTGCCACTCGCATGTTCAATACGAAGCAACGCACTACCGCGAACATCAGTGACCCGCCCAATCTCCATATTGATACCATCGACGGACAATTCGGCCATAACCCGCTCAGGATTGTCGCCATTGGCAGCTTTGCCGGACAAAGCAAGGTTCGCTTTACCGCTCAGGTCGAAATGCGCAGGATTCACGCGATTGCCATCGATAACCGGCGCAACCTCTTCCGGTGATCCCAGATCGATCGGCAGATTTTTGACCTTGATCTGGAACGCATCCAGATCGTTTTCTTGTCCCTTACGATCAATGCTGCCATCAACCGTGATGGTCTTGTTCTGCCAAACGACGCTACCCTCAACGGCGATTTTTCCGGAACTCTCGACCAGACGAAGCTTCTGCACCTCTATGCTTTGCTGTGTGTCGCCAGTCTTGAACCGAATTGTAGTGTTCAGCAGCCCGATGGCCTGCGTGTTCTGATCGCGCAATAACTCAAGATTGCGCCGCATAGTCGAGAACAGCTCTTCGGAAACTGCATCAAAATTGATGTAGCCGCGCTTGTCATACGGAAGAGATTTCCAGAAACCAGCACCTTCCTGTTCAGGCAGATCGAAAGAAGCGCCATCAATCTCAAGCTCAGCGACGCGGACTTTGCCTGTCAGCAACGGCAAAGGCGCCAAACCAAGGCGTACCGACTTGATATTCTTGATTTCAATGCCCTGTTTCGGATCAAGGATCGAAACATCCCTCGCCTCCATCGCAACCAGACTGTTCTGATCAAGCGATAATCCGGCACTACCGATCGTGGCTGAAGCATCCTTGCCGAGAACTCCGCTCAGGCTCTTCTGGGCTTCATCGCGCAAGAGATCGCTGTTCACGCCGCCGCGCAAAATCACGAATCCCACACCACCAATCAGAACAAGAACGATGCATAAGGAAAGAAAAGCGTGGGAGCACCACGACATAAACGAGCGACGGGAGCGCATTGAGGGAAGCACAACCCCTTCCGCGCCTTCGGCTGCGAGGCGTTCGATTCTCTTCATCTCACGCTTGCTAAAGCGGATTTTGCGCGGGTTATCTGTCAATATTCCAGCCGAACATCTAATTTCCGCAAATGAGCACCCTTACAAGGCGAATTACAAAAACTCGTTATCACTCTGCTTTTATTACGCTTCTGCATTTCAGCAAGGCCGCTGATCAGCTTGATTGATATGTCATCGATGCACGTCATCACGCCCAACCGGATGCGCTTGAGCAGTTGCACAAGCCCAGCCCGAATGCGATAGCTCGGAGTGTAACAGGCAGTTTCCCCGTTTATCCATAAAAGAAAGGCGCAGATATGGCTCGTCCCCAGGTTGGAGATCTGGCACCAGACTTCACTTTGCCATCAGATAGCGACACAATTACCTTGTCGTCGCTCAAAGGCAAACCAGTCGTTCTTTATTTTTATCCCAAGGACGACACGTCGGGTTGCACTAAGGAAGCCATTGCCTTCTCTCAGCTGAAACCGGAGTTCGATAAAATTGGTGCTCGCGTCATCGGACTGTCACCCGACAGCGCAGAAAAGCATGCGAAGTTTCGCAAGAAACATGAACTGACCGTCGATCTGGCTGCAGACGAAAACAGAACGGTTCTCGAAGCATATGGCGTGTGGGTCGAAAAGAGCATGTATGGCCGCAAATATATGGGCGTTGAACGTGCAACCTTCCTGATTGATGCCGAAGGACGTATTGCGCACGTGTGGGAAAAAGTAAAAGTGGCAGGCCATGCTGAAGCCGTTCTTGACGCAGCTCGCGCGCTCTGACAGCCGAAACTACCGAAAGTTTTTTCCCGTCCATTCCGTGGGAAATGCATACGACTAAAGCTCGGAAAAGCTTTGTTAACCATGATAACATGCAATCGAATCAATAATCTGGAATGAGAAGACTGCAGGCATGGTGCAGAAGTCGACGGGGCTAAAGAAGACAAACCGCGATAAGCATCGCACTGATGCTGTCGCGTCTTCTACGCCTATCAAACGCTTCAGTTTCTTCACGATCCGTACAAGCTTGGCCACATTAGGTGCAACGGTCTTGGTCGCAGGTCTCGGCTCAGGCATCTATAAAAACGTGCATGACACTACAGAAAACCAACACGGTTTGAATGAGCGTGTCAGCAAGCTTGCATCCGTACTGAAAAAGCCAGCCGTCATGCAGCCATTGCCTGAAATGCCATCGGAATCAGTACCGAACATTTCAGCTCAACAGGAACTGTTGGTTCCCGGTGATGCGATCAGCATTCAGGCTATAGACCCCATCATCACCGGTCCGCGCGCGTACAAGCCGCGCGCCAATGCAGGAAGCGTTGCTTCAAAGGATTCCTGAACGGCGACCGTTCACAATATGGTTTTTTGATTTAGGCACAAAAAACCCGGCTCAAGGCCGGGCTTTTTTCAGAACATGTTCTCAAAAATATCAATCGATATCTTCGATGAGCTCAGCCCCACCATGGATGCGGTGAGCAAGCGCTGCTTCCATGAACGGCGTTACGGCGCCATCAAGCACTTCCTGCGGATTGGTGCTTTCAACGCCGGTACGCAAGTCTTTGACCAGCTGATACGGCTGCAATACGTAAGAGCGGATCTGGTGACCCCAGCCTATCTCAGTTTTGTTGGCATTAGCCGCATCAGTCGCTTCTTCGCGCTTTTTCAGCTCATTTTCGTAAAGACGAGCGCGCAACATTGACCATGCTTTTTCGCGGTTCTTGTGCTGCGAACGTTCTGCCTGACACTGCACCACAATGCCGGTTGCGATATGCGTAATACGCACAGCCGAATCCGTTGTGTTGACATGCTGACCACCCGCGCCCGAAGCGCGGTAGGTATCGATGCGAACATCGGCTTCAGTCACCTGCACATCGATGTTGTCATCGATAACAGGATAAACCCAGATACTCGCAAACGAGGTATGACGACGCGCGTTCGAATCGTAAGGCGAAATACGCACCAGACGATGAACGCCGGATTCCGTCTTTGCCATACCGTAGGAGTTGTGGCCCTTGATAAGGATCGATGCTGATTTGATGCCGGCTTCTTCGCCGTAATGCACTTCCATCACCTCAACCTTGCGCCCACTGCGTTCGGCCCAACGGGTGTACATACGCAGAAGCATGGATGCCCAATCCTGACTTTCCGTACCGCCTGCACCGGCATGCACTTCAAGATAGGTATCGTTCGCATCCGCTTCACCGGAAAGCAGCATGTCGATCTGTCGGCTGTCAACTTCCTGCTTCAACTCGCGGATTGTGTTTTCCGCGTCAGCAATAATCGACTTGTCGCCTTCCTCTTCGCCCATAGCGATGAGTTCAATGCTGTCACTCAGCGTCTGTTTCAGCGTGTTAATGCCGTTGATGCTGTCTTCCAGTTGCTGGCGCTCACGCATCAGTTTCTGGGCTTCCTGGGCATCATTCCAAAGGGTCGGATCTTCAGCTCTCTGATTCAGATAGCCCAGACGTTTGATTGCCTGATCCCAGTCAAAGATGCCTCCTCAGCAGGCTTATGGCCTGCTGGATTTCGTCAACCAGCGTCTCGATTTCCGCGCGCATGGGCAAATCGTTCCTTCAATAATTCAGTCGTGGGTGGAGAGAACAGAGGCTCAAAAATGAACCGTTTTGTTCTAAAGCGCTTCACACCAAAGCGAAGCGCTCTGCCTCAACGCAAGAAGGCATAAAAGCCATTCGAGCGCCGCGGACCATAATTAGCACGTGGCGCAGTGTAAAGAGGGATAGGTTAGTAAAGTCCGCCAGAACCTGAATTGATAGCACGGGTTGCCTGCGGCGATTGTGGCTGAACTGGCGACCCTTCACGGAACTGATCCATACCGATAACCGAGTAGGTATCAGATGGTCCGGTGCCGGGCTTGAACGCTTCCATGATAAGGTTCGGATCGCCCTTGTTGGTACGCATGCCTGTCTTGCGATTGATCGCAATCAGCGTCATGCCTTCTGGAACACGGAAATCCACCTTAGGCGTTCCAGCCAGAGCCTGCCCCATGAACTCTTTAAAGACAGGCGCTGCCAAACCACCACCCGTGCCACCGCGACCAAGCGGAGTTGGCGTGTCGTAGCCCATGAAAACACCGACGACCAGATCAGGTGTGAAACCAACAAACCATGCGTCTTTTTCGTCATTGGTCGTGCCGGTCTTACCAGCAAGCGGACGATCAAGGCTCTTAAGCAGCTGCGCTGTACCACGCTGCACAACGCCTTCCATCATCGATGTGATCTGGTAGGCAGTCATCGGATCGAGCACCTGATCGCGATTGTCGATCAGAGTGGGCTCTTCCTGATTTGACCATTGCTGAGCGTTGCAGCCTTCACACTGGCGCGCGTCATGCTTGAAGACAGTCTTGCCGTAGCGGTCCTGAATACGGTCAATCATCGAAGGTGTAATGCTCTGTCCGCCATTTGCGATAACGGAATAAGCCGTAACCATACGCAGGACAGTCGTTTCACCAGCGCCAAGCGCCATCGACAGAACCGGCAGCATCTTGTCGTAGATACCGAAACGCTCTGCATATTCCGCAACAGTCTTCATACCCATGTCTTGTGCAAGACGCACGGTCATGACGTTACGCGACTGTTCAATGCCGTAACGAAGGGTTGAAGGACCAGAGAATTTGCCCGAATAGTTTTTAGGAGCCCAGACACCAAGCGCGCCGCCCTGATTAACTTCAAGCGGACCATCCAGAACAACGGACGCCGGTGTATAGCCATTATCAAGAGCAGCCGCGTACACGAACGGCTTGAATGACGATCCAGGCTGGCGATAGGCCTGCGTTGCCCGGTTAAACTCGGATTCTCCAAAGGAGAAACCGCCAACCATCGACAGCACACGGCCGGTATGCGGGTCCATGGCAACCAGTGCACCCTGCAGCTTTGGCGGCTGCTGGAGACGGAAGCGGGAATCGCCATCACCGACTTTCGAAACATAAACAATGTCGCCTGTGTTCAGAACACCTTCTGGCGATTTTGCGCTGCCGCGCTTGCCACCAATATTGGTGACGCGCATTGCCCATTTCATGTCATCAGCAGCGATGAATGCGCGCGTACGCTCTTTGCTGCGCGAACCCGAACCTTCTACTTCTGGCTGAAGACCAATATCGGCACCAGCAGCCGAGACGTTCAGGACAACAGCGAGCTGCCACTCAGGCACATCAGGATAGGCCTGCAAATCACCAAAAGCGGTTGCCCAGTCACCGCCAAGTTCGGCGTGCTTCAAAGGTCCACGCCAGCCGCGTGCCTCGTCATAACGGAGCAATGCAGCCTGCAGTGACTTGCGTGCTTCGACCTGCATGGTTGGATTGAGCGTCGTACGAACTGACAGACCACCTTCATAAAGTGCGTCAACGCCATATTTCTGGATGATCTGACGGCGTACTTCTTCGCTGAAATATTCGGAAGCGAACAGGTAATGCGTTGCGGTGCGGGTCTTTACGCCAAGTGGTTCTTTTTTGGCTTCTTCCGATTCCTGTGTCGTGATGTAGCCGTTTTCAGCCATACGATCGATAACCCAGTTGCGGCGTTCAATCGCGCGATCCGGGAAACGGAAGGGATGGTAATTGTTTGGACCTTTTGGCAGAGCAGCCAGATAAGCAGTTTCGGCAATGCTCAATTCGCCAACGGATTTGTCAAAATAGGTAAGCGCGGCACTGGCAATACCGTAAGCGCCCAAACCAAAGAAAATCTCGTTGAGATAAAGCTCCAGAATGCGGTCCTTGGAATAGGCTTGCTCAATGCGCATCGCAAGAATCGCTTCTTTGATCTTGCGGTCATAGGTCTGGTTCGAACTCAGAAGGAAGTTCTTTGCGACCTGCTGCGTGATCGTGGACGCGCCGACCGGACGACGGCCAGAGCCCATATTCTTCACATTGGTCAGAACTGCGCGAGCGAGGCCACCGAAATCAAGGCCATGATGTTCGTAAAATGTCTTGTCTTCAGCAGAAATGAAAGCAGCCTTAACGCGGTTCGGCACAGCCTGAATCGGTAGATACATGCGACGCTCGCGCGCAAATTCCGACATCAGACTACCGTCCGAAGCATGGACACGCGTCATGACAGGAGGCTCGTATTTTGCGAGCACTTCGTAATCGGGCAGTTCTTTTGTAAGGCTTCCAATATAAACGGCGACACCGCCGGCCACCAAAAGCGCCAGAACCGTACCAATTCCGAAGAAATATCCGATAAGCCTTACCATAAATCCAGGATCCTGCCTTCAGATCATTCGCATAATTTAGGGGCAATCGAAACGAGCACCCGTCGACAAATGCCGCATTGGCAATAAAGTGGTTTAGTGACCATCAAATGCGTCAAAGGCAAGATCGTTTCTCTGTTTTTACCAATTTAACGCATGCAAACGCAGGGCAACGACAAAAATACAAGAAACTGTTGCAACCATGCATCTTATAAGCAGGGATGAATATGAGCCCCCTGCTAAACATTACATAATTCTAACCTTTTGACAAAGTGTCCGGATGTTTCTGAATCTCAAACGATTTTATGGCTCTTGCAATACGATCAGCCAGTTTGCGACGCCACTCAGGATTGCTGATCAGTTTCTCGTCCTCCGCATTCGAAAGATAGCCAATCTCAATCAGTACAGACGGAACATCGGGAGCTCGCAGAACTTGAAACCCGGCAAAGCGATGCGGGTTGTTGATCAGATTCACTTCCCCCTGAAGGGAGCTGATAACCTTCTCAGCAAAACTCAATGAAAATGTGTGAGTCTCACGCCGCGTGAGGTCCAGCAGAATGTCTGCGACTTCCGGCAGTTCTTCAGGAACAGCCCCTCCGACACTGTCGGACTTGTTTTCGCGTTCCGCCATAGCGCGGGCGACCGAGTCGGATGCTTTATCGGAGATCGTATAGACCGTTGCACCGCGAATATCGGTCTGATTGATCGTGTCGGCATGAATGGAAATGAAAAGATCGGCTTCCTGCTGGCGCGCCAGACGCACACGCTCCGAGAGACGCAGAAATGTGTCATCGTCGCGGGTCATCAAAACCTTGATATTTTTTTCTTTTGCCAGACGATCACGCAGCTCCTGCCCGAAAGCAAGGGTCAGATCCTTTTCCTTGATACCACTCAGGCTTTCCGCACCACTGTCGATACCGCCATGACCGGGGTCAACCATCACAATAAACGGACGCACGCCGCCGGATTGCGATGAAAGCTCCGTGTTCCCATTCTTCTGTTTTTGTTCGGTCGATCCGGTGACATCATGCTGAGACGCGAGCTTTGCAGCAAACTCACGATCCGAAGACGCGACGATATCGGCAACCAGGCGATAACCGGGAGCGGTTTCGTTCTTGATTACCTGAATGTTCTCCACATTGAATGGGCCACGCAGCGTGAGAATGAGGCGAGAACGGTGATTTCCGACGAGCCCATAACGCACACGGGAGACAAGCCCCCTCGCCGCCAAACTTTTCTCATCGAAACCGAAACGCGTTTCAGGAAGATCAAAAACGAGACGATGCGGATTGTCGAACATGAGTGTCGAATATTCAGGCTCGCGGTCGAACATAACGACGACGCGCATCCGCAAATCATCGCCTGCCATACGGTATGTCAGCGCAGAGAGTGGATCTTTACCACTATTGGCAGCCATGGCAGAACTGGCATGAAAGAAAACGGTACACATTATCACCAGCAGCGCGAACACATCTCGCACCACTGACATTTTTTGAGTTCCATTTTTATTGCTCAGAGAATGCATCCGTAATCGCGATCTAAACATTATGGAATAATTTTGGACCAGACATTTAAGCCATGGCCTGTGATTGCGCGCATTTCATAAATCTATCCGTACAAAATTATGGTTAACGAAGGCTTTTCGCCCCACGTTCCACGGCCTCGGCGGGTGGTTTTGACCTCTATAATCACCTTTCGGCAAAATTACGATGAAGGTGTCAACTGATATTCATACTTGTCATAGTTCAAACGACACCATAAAAGCTAAGGTAGGTTATGGAGTAGCTGTCAGAATCGTTTGCCGGTTTTCAAAACGGAGCGCGAGGAAAGATAGCAAAAACAGTGGTGTATTGAGTTCGCCACCCAATAACCCGCACAGAATTCAACGGAATACGGCTCCCCTGCCGCCTCCGTTTTTTAATCGGCCGACTGCGCATTGATACGCGCTGTCGCCAGCGCTCTGAAAAGAGCAAAGAGGTCGGCCCGGCTTTTTCGGGTCATATATGAGGTCGTTTCGTTCGGAACAGCTATGGGTCAAGCAAGACTGACCACTGCAAGCCTGAAGACCGTGATCGCCACGAGGCCATCGCGCGTAAGGACAGCAGCTTTTATTCCGACGAACCCAATATCATTCGGCAGATGCATCCCAGCCAGGACGACAGCCTTCAGGGTTTCGTCCGGCGCACGCGGCTTGCGTCCTAGCGCCGGCAGGAAAGACACTAATGTCCAACAAAATGCTTATAGATGCCTCCCACCCGGAGGAGACCCGCGTCATCGTAACGCGTGGCAACAAGATTGAAGAATTCGACTTTGAGTCGGAGCACAAGAAGCAGCTAAAGGGTAATATTTATCTCGCACGCGTTACCCGCGTCGAACCGTCTCTTCAGGCTGCGTTCGTGGAATATGGCGGCAATCGCCATGGCTTCCTCGCTTTCTCTGAAATCCATCCGGATTATTATCAGATCCCGGTTGCCGATCGTTTGGCACTGCTCGAAGCAGAAGCCAAAGCGGCCCGCAACGAAGACGACGAAGACGAACCGAAGGCAAAGAACAATGATCGTTCGCGCCGTCATCGCCGTCGTGGACGTCGTGATGGTCAGAATGGTGATTCGCAATCAAACGTCGCCCGCAATGGCCTGCCTGCAGCAGAGCCAGTCGGTCCTGCTTTTGAAAATTATGTGCCTGGCACGCCAGCCATCGCGCTGATGAAGCAGGCTGGCCATGTCATTTCTGAAGCTATCGACACCGACAATGTTGATGAGGATGACGATTCGGAAGTCGAGAACGAAGAAGACATGGTTGAATCGGTTGGTTCCGAGGATGCGATGGAAGAACTTCCTTCGCATAGCCGCACCAATCGTCGTCAGTACAACATTCAGGAAGTTATCAAGCGCCGCCAGATCATTCTGGTGCAGGTGGTCAAGGAAGAGCGCGGCAATAAGGGCGCTGCTCTGACGACCTATCTGTCGCTCGCTGGTCGCTATTCTGTGTTGATGCCAAACACCGCGCGCGGTGGTGGTATTTCGCGCAAGATCATCAATCCGCAAGACCGCAAGCGTCTCAAGGAAATCGTCAAGGAACTCGAAGTGCCGCAGGGCATGGGTGTGATCCTGCGCACGGCGGGTGCTAACCGCACCAAAGCCGAAGTAAAGCGCGATTACGAATATCTGATGCGCATGTGGGAGAATGTGCGTTCGCTGACGCTGCAATCGACTGCGCCTGCCCTCGTCTATGAAGAAGGCAGCCTGATCAAGCGCTCGATCCGTGACCTTTACAATAAGGACATCACCGAGATCCTGGTTGCGGGTGAAAATGGCTACCGTGAAGCGAAAGACTTCATGCGCATGCTCATGCCAAGCCATGCCAAGGTGGTTCAGCCTTATCGCGAACCAGTTCCTGTCTTCACGCGTTATGGCCTTGAAGCACAGCTTGATCGTATGCTGCTGCCACAGGTAACGCTGAAATCCGGTGGCTATCTCATTATCAACCAGACCGAAGCGCTGGTTGCGATTGACGTCAACTCGGGTCGCTCAACCCGCGAACACTCGATTGAAGACACGGCCCTCCAGACCAATCTGGAAGCGGCCGAAGAAGTCGCGCGCCAGCTGCGTCTGCGCGATCTTGCCGGTCTGATCGTTGTCGACTTCATCGACATGGAAGAAAAGCGCAACAACCGCGCTGTCGAAAAGAAGATGAAGGACTGCCTCAAGGACGACCGGGCACGCATTCAGGTTGGCCGCATTTCGCATTTCGGCCTCCTCGAAATGTCGCGCCAGCGTATCCGCGCGTCAGTTCTTGAAAGCACGATGCAGGTTTGCCAGCATTGCGGCGGTACAGGACATATCCGTTCTGACTCCTCCATGGCGCTGCATATCATCCGCGGCATTGAAGATTATCTTCTCCGTCATTCGGGCTACGACATCGTCGTTCGTACCCCAGCCGCATCGGCGCTTTATGTATTGAACCATAAGCGTCAGCTACTGGCTGATCTTGAAGGCCGTTTCGGCGCTAATATCAGCATCGATGCGGACGAAAGCGTTGGTCATCAGCATTTCGTCATCGACAAGGGCGCGCCTTCGACACGTCCTATAACCATCCAGCCTGTTCAGCCGATGGTTTATGAAGACGACATCGAAGATCCTGAAATTCCGCTTGAGGACGATGAAGCCGAAGAAGAAATCAAGGCTGAACCACAGGCTCGCGAAGAAAGCAGCGAAGAAGGTGATCGCAAGCGTCGCCGTCGCCGTCGCCGTCGTGGTGGCCGTGATCGCGAACAGACGGAACAGACTGAATCCGGCGCAGAAGCTTCGGACGAAGATGGCGATGAGGACGAAGATACCAGCCCTCAGAGCAACGCTTCGCTGAGCGAAGAAGATCGTCGCAAGAAGCGTCGCCGTGGTCGCCGTGGCGGACGCAAGAACCGTCGCGAAGACGAAATTCAGGTCAAGAAGGTGCCTGATGCCGAGCCAGTAGGCTACACGCCGGTCTTCCCACCAAAGGCAGAAGAAAAAGCTGCTGAAGTGGTCGTCAGTGAAGCGGTTGCTGTTGAAACGGTCACGGTTGAGGTGGTTGCGGCTGTTGAAGCATCCGCTGATGAAAAGCCTGCAAAGCCAGCTCGCAAGCCACGTGGTCGCAAGGCCGCGAAAAGCGAAGAGGTTGCTTCGGACGATGTTGTTGCAGTCGAAGCAGCAGAAGAGCCTGCAAAGCCCGCGCGCAAGACACGTTCGCGTAAGAAGCTCGCAGAGGAAGAAGCTCCTGTAGAAGCAGCCGCACCGGCTGAGGAAGCAGAAGAGATCAAGCCAAAGCGCCGTACCCGCAAGGCAGCCGCCAAGCCGGAAGTGGAAGAAGCTGTTGTCGTAGAGGCCGAAGTTGCTCCTGCTGCTGAACCACAGAAGGTTTCCGAGCCGGTCGTGACCTCAAGTGAAACAGAAGAGCAGAAGCCAAAGCGTGGCGGCTGGTGGCAGAAAAAGGGCTTTTTCTAAGCCCTGCCCGCTTAATACGTAGTATAAGAAAACCGGCGGAAACGCCGGTTTTCTTTTTGCTTTATCGATTGTCTGTTCAGGCTTTTTGTTGTGGAAGCCACTCTTCCAGGCGACGGACCACTTCCTGCATTTCCTCTACCTTGCCAGCATAGGAAAAGCGCATGGTGCGATGCCCGTCAATCGGATCGAAATCGCGTCCGGGTGTAGCCGCGATATTGGTTTCAGCAATCATACGGCGTGCAAATTCCATGCTGTCATTGGTGAAACGTGAAACATCACAATAGGCGTAGAACGCACCATCCATGGGTGCTGCAAGGCTCAACCCCATTCGCGGAAGATGATCGAGCAAAATCTGGCGGTTCTGCCGATAGCGGTCTTTCACACGTTCAAGTTCTGCTGTCGCATGAAATGCCTCAATCGCAGCGCGCTGGGATAGTTCAGGTGCCGAAATATAAAGGCTCTGTCCGAGGCGTTCGATAGCCCGAACGTCTGCGCTTGGCAGAACCATCCAGCCGATGCGCCAGCCGGTCATGCAATAATATTTCGAAAACGAATTGATGATGGTCACATCATCCGAAATCTCAAGTGCCGTAACGTCTTCTGTTTCATAAGAAAGACGGTGGTAGATTTCATCCGAAATCACGCGAATGCCGAGATCGCGGGCGGTCTCGATGATCGCCTTTAATTCAGGCTTGTCGATCACCGCACCCGTGGGGTTTGCGGGACTTGCAAATAGCACGCCTTTAAGCGGTTTTTCGGCATGGGCCGCAGCAAGCGCTTTGGCAGTCAACGCGCCGGATGATCCGCCTTCATTGGCGATCTCTACGACTTCGAGGCCAAGCGCTGTCAGAATGTTGCGGTAGGCAGGGTAGCCCGGACGCGTGATTGCAACACGATCGCCCGGATCGAAATAGACAAGAAATGCAAGATTGAAGGCCGCCGAGGAGCCTGTGGTAATGGCAATGCGCTCAGGCGAGACGGTTACGCCATAGTTGTCAGCATAATGCGCAGCAATCGCCTCGCGCAGTTCGATCAGGCCAAGCGCATCAGTGTAGCCGATACGACCATCTTTCAAGGCGCGTTCAGCAGCCAGCCGCACAATTTGTGGCGCAGGATCTGCCGGTTGTCCGACTGCCATCGAAATAATCGGATGCCCCGCAGCGCGACGACGATTGGCTTCCGCCAGAACATCCATGGCGTGAAACGGTTCGACTGCGCTACGCTTGGAAAGAGTATTCAACTTGGCCTCCAGAAAAGCGGGGAATGCAATGCAACTCCCCCGCCCTATAATCGCCGGATTGGTAAAGCAACAGCGCTATAGTAAAAACAGCGATGAAGATTGATATAAAGCCCTTAAAGTAAGCCAGATTTGTAAGATTCGCTTTTATTTCGTTTGAGCAGGATGAGGAGCACTATGGGGAGCATGACTGCAACTTTCACGACCAAAGCGTTTTCTTTTCAGAATGTGATGCGCCGTTCAGTTGCTGCCTTTGCAGCCCTTGCTATTGCCGTTACGGGCGTTTTGCCTGCACAGGCGCAATCGCGCGGCGGCGGTGTTCCCATCGTCCGCGATGCTGAAATCGAAGCGCTTGTCGCCGATTATGCAGCCCCTATCCTTAAAGTCGCCGGATTAGGCGGACGCGGTGTCCGCGTTATTCTCGTCAATTCGCAGAGTTTCAACGCTTTCGTCGATGGCCGCCGTATTTTCATCAATACAGGCGCAATCATGCAGGCCGAAACGCCCAACG
Source organism: Brucella pituitosa (assembly GCF_965577835.1). Classification (NCBI taxonomy): domain Bacteria; kingdom Pseudomonadati; phylum Pseudomonadota; class Alphaproteobacteria; order Hyphomicrobiales; family Brucellaceae; genus Brucella; species Brucella pituitosa. Next base: position 78,463 of record NZ_OZ264092.1, on the reverse strand, counting down.
AAATCATCGGCGTTATCGCACATGAAGCTGGGCACATAGCTGGCGGACATCAGGACCGCCTGCGTGAACAGTTGAGCCGTGCACGCACAATGGCTGTGATCGGCATGCTTCTAGGCGTTGGTGCGGGCGTTGCTGGTGCTGCATCTGGCAGCGGTGCCGCAGCAGGCGCTGGCGGCGGTATCGCCATGGGCAGCACGGAAATGGCAATGCGCAGTCTGCTCAGCTATCAGCGAACCGAAGAAATGACCGCTGATCGACTGGCTGTGAACTATCTCAATGCCACCGGTCAATCCACGAAGGGCATGCTTGATACGTTCCAGCGTTTTGCTTCCGCTCTTTCGTTGTCGGGCACACAGATTGATCAGTATCGCATCAGCCATCCGCTGCCGCGCGAGCGCATTTCCAATCTTGAGGAGCTTGCCAAAAAGAGCCCCAACTACAACAAGACGGATTCGGCAGCTCTTCAGCTCAGACATGATATGGCGCGTGCAAAAATTGCGGCATATTCCAACAATATGGGCGCGTTACAGCGCATGTTCCGCGGCAATCCCGGCGGCCTGCCTGCACGTTATGGCAGCGCCATCACAACATATCTGAATGGCTCGGCGCGTTCTGCGCTTCCTAAATTTGATGCACTCATCAAAGAACAGCCTAAGAACCCATATTTTCAGGAAATGATGGGCGAAGTTCTGATCAAAGCCAACAATCCTCAGGGCGCAGCCAAGGCTTTCCAGCGCGCTGTTTCACTCGACACACGCAAGTCCCCGCTTCTTCGGATGAGCTATGGCCGCGCTTTGATGTTGACAGGAACAAAAGCGAATATGCCGACCGCAATCAAGGAGATTAAAGCCGGCATTGCGTCCGACCCGGAATTTCCGGGAGGATATGGCTATCTCGCCCAAGCCTACGGCCAGTCGGGCGATATGGCGCGTGCAGACCTTGCCACAGCCGACATGAACTATTATTCCGGCAAACTACAACAAGCTCAGATTTTTGCGATCCGTGCGCAGAAACAGATGAAATCCGGATCGCCGGACTGGATGCGTGCGCAGGATATCATCAACGCCAAAGCTAAAAAGTAATACACACGGATGTCGCTTTAACGATATCCCGAGCAGGTTTTCAGAACGTAAGAAAGTGATCGGTATGAAGAATGTAATTTTGGGCTCGATTGCAGGTGCCGTGGTTGGCGCTGCAGCGCTTGCTGCTGGCTATTATGCTGGCACCGCCCATCAACCGGCACCAGTTGCCGCAGCACCTGTTGCAGCCCCAGCTTCATCTGAGATGTCACAGCAAGCTGTTGAAAACATCGTTCGCAACTATCTGTTGCAGAACCCTGAGATCATGGTTGAGGTGCAGACTGCACTTGAAACCAAGCAGGCCGAAGCTGCGCAAGCGCAGGTCAAGCAGATTCTTGCTTCCAGTCAGGATCAGCTATTTAATCCGTCGCACGATGCGGTCTTCGGTAATCCGAATGGCGATGTAACCGTTTATGAGTTCTTCGATTACAATTGTGGCTACTGCAAGCGTGCGCTCCCAGACATGGAAGCCATCCTCAAGAACGATCCGAATGTCCGCTTCGTCATGAAGGAATTCCCAATCCTCGGACCGGACTCGATGCGTGCACATATTGTGGCACAGGCCTTCAAAGCGCTGATGCCTGCGAAATATGCCGAGTATCATGAAGTTCTTCTCGGTGCGCAGGAGCGCGCGACGGAAGCCTCAGCAATTGCTGATGCGGTAAAGCTCGGCGCTGATGAAACGCAGCTTCGCGAGAAGATGAAGGATCCGGCAATTACCAACGCCTTCCAGGAAACCTATCAGCTCGCCCAAAAGCTCAACATTACTGGCACACCTTCTTACATCATCGGAAACGAGCTTGTTCCGGGCGCTATCGGTGCGGAAGGCTTGATTGAAAGAATCGCTGCGGCACGCGCTGCGAGCAAAAGCTGATTTGACTAAGGCCGTGTCTCGTGGGCGTTTACATATATCGCACGGGATGCGGCCACTAAATCAGATCTCGGAAATGACTATTTTTGCCACATATTGCGTCCATTCCACAAAGAATAGCGGGAAAAACGCTGTGGTGAAACATTAGCATCGAATTAGAGGGTTTCGACTTGCGTCCAAGCCCTCTATATGGAATGCGAAGTGTAATCGAAATTTCGTAATAGGCCCGTTATCGATCACGGACGAATATGGTGAAAACAGTTTTTGTTCTGAACGGCCCCAATCTCAATCTTCTTGGGAAGCGTGAGCCTGGCATATACGGTGTGGCAACGCTCGATGATATCGAAGCGAGCTGCAAGCGTGAGGCTGAACAACTCGATCTTGATGTCGATTTTCGCCAGACCAATTACGAAGGCGATCTGGTCAGCTGGATTCAGGAAGCAGGCGATAAAAACGCCTATGTTCTGATTAATCCAGCTGCTTACAGCCACACTTCGGTTGCTATTCACGATGCAATCCGCTCGGCCAAGGTTACGGTCGTGGAAGTGCATCTGTCGAACATTCATGCGCGTGAAGCTTTCCGGCATCACTCCTATGTCTCCGCAGTCGCCAAAGGCGTCATCTGCGGCTTTGGCGCGGAAGGATACCTGCTCGGCCTGCGCGCACTCGCGGCAATTGCCAAAGAAGAAGAAAACAACGGGCAAGCGTAAAGGGGCCTGATATGTCCAGCAAAACTTCCGTCATCGACAAGGAAACCATCCGTGATCTCGCGGATATCCTCAATGAAACCGACCTGACCGACATCGAAGTCGAGCATGGCGATCTGCGCATCCGCGTTTCGCGCAAGGTAACGGTTCAGGCTGCAGCTACCGTAATGCAGGCCGCACCCGTAGCAGCTGCTGCGCCTGTCGCTGCTGCTGTTGCCGCAGAGCCAACCAAGGCAGAACTCAGCAAGAACGCTGTTCCTTCGCCAATGGTCGGCACCGCCTATCTCGCCCCTGCTCCCGGCGCACGCAACTTCATTGAAGTTGGTACGCAGGTTAAGGAAGGCCAGACGCTCCTCATCATCGAAGCTATGAAGACCATGAACCAGATCGCCGCTCCACGCGCCGGTACGGTCAAGGCTATTTTGATTGAAGATGCAGCGCCTGTAGAATTCGGCGAACCGCTTGTCGTCATCGAGTAAGATGACCATCTGGTCAGAAGAATTTCGGCTTATTCAATGAACGGGCAGCAAAGCGCAATGTTTCAAAAGATACTCATAGCCAATCGTGGCGAAATCGCTCTTCGCGTGCTCAGGGCTTGTAAAGAGCTGGGCATCAAGACGGTCGCAGTTCACTCCACGGCAGACGCCGATGCGATGCATGTTCGCCTTGCGGACGAAAGCGTGTGCATTGGACCGCCTCCATCACGCGACAGCTATCTGAATATTCATCAAATCGTTGCCGCTTGCGAAATCACTGGCGCGGATGCAATCCATCCGGGCTACGGCTTCCTTTCGGAAAATGCCAAATTTGCTGAGATTCTCGAAGCACATGGCATTACCTTCATTGGACCAACCTCTTCGCATATCCGCGTCATGGGTGACAAAATTGAAGCCAAGCGCACTGCAAAGCGCCTTGGCATTCCTGTCGTTCCGGGTTCGGATGGTGGTGTGACCGACGAAAACGAAGCCAAGCGCATCGCAAAGGAAATCGGTTATCCGGTCATCATCAAGGCATCCGCCGGTGGTGGTGGTCGCGGTATGAAAGTCGCAAAGACCGAAGACGATCTGGCGGTAGCCCTTGCAACGGCACGTACCGAAGCAGGTGCTGCGTTTGGTGATGATGCAGTCTATATCGAGAAATATCTCGAAAAGCCGCGTCACATCGAAGTGCAGGTCATGGGCGATGGTGCAGGCAATGCAATCCATCTGGGCGAACGCGACTGCTCGTTGCAGCGTCGTCACCAGAAGGTTTGGGAAGAAGCCAATTCGCCAGCGCTCAATGCGGAAGCACGCCATAAGATCGGTATGATCTGCGCCAATGCTATTGCCGATATGGGCTATCGCGGTGCAGGTACGATCGAATTCCTTTATGAAAACGGCGAATTTTATTTCATTGAAATGAACACTCGTTTGCAGGTGGAGCATCCGGTTACCGAAGCCATCACCGGCATCGATCTTGTTCACGAACAGATCCGTGTAGCAGCTGGTCTCGGCCTTTCGGTCAAGCAGGACGATGTACGCTTCTCGGGTCACGCTATCGAGTGCCGCATCAATGCTGAAGATCCGCGTAACTTTACGCCATCACCGGGTCTTATCACGCATTACCACACGCCAGGCGGTCTCGGCATTCGCGTGGATTCGGGCGTTTATTCCGGCTACCGCATCCCGCCGTACTATGACAGCCTTATCGGCAAGCTCATCGTGCACGGTCGTAACCGCGTCGAATGCATGATGCGTCTGCGTCGTGCGCTCGATGAATTCGTCGTCGATGGCGTCAAGACGACCCTGCCCCTGTTCCAGGACCTGATTTCCAATCAGGACATCGCCAATGGCGACTATGACATTCATTGGCTGGAAAAATATCTGGCCAAGCAGTCAGAGACACCAAATGCATAAGAACATGGGTGCATAAGTAAAGTGACCGCAGGAGCTTCCCCGGACGACTATTCGATCGAGCCGGAGCTGCTCCTGCGGGCCTATGCCACCGGGGTTTTCCCGATGGCCGAAGAAGCGGATGATCCTGAGATTTTCTGGGTTCGTCCTGAGAAGCGCGGTATTATCCCGCTTGATGGCTTTCACATCCCCAAAAGCCTGCAAAAAACAATCCGACAAGCTATTTTTGAGATCAGGCTCGATAGTGATTTTGAGGGCGTTATCGACGGCTGCGCAAGCGGTTCCGGCGAACGTGCGCGTACGTGGATCAATGGGCCAATCCGTGAAGCATATGGCAAGCTGTTTGAAGCCGGACATTGCCACACCGTTGAAGCATGGCACGACGGACAACTCGTCGGCGGACTTTATGGTGTCACGCTTGGTCGCGCATTCTTTGGCGAGAGCATGTTTACACGCAAGCGCGATGCATCAAAGGTGTGCCTCGCCTATCTTGTTGAACATCTGAATCGGCAAGGGTTTGTCCTGCTCGATACGCAGTTCACAACTGCTCATCTGGAGCGCTTCGGTGCCATTGAGGTAAAGCGTAAAAATTACGAAGTGCTGCTTGAGCAGGCGCTGCAGGGCAACGCAACATTCTGAATGACGTATTGAGCAGTACAGTTAAAACTGCACCATCAGGACTATCCTGCCATTCTCGCTGAATTATTTGCGCTGATCCGGCGGTGGAACGTCAGACTTCTGTTTGCAATCCTTCAACCACACGTCATAAATCGGGTGCTCGACAGCATTGAGACCCGGGCTATCAGCAAACATCCAGCCTGTGAAAATACGACGGATCTTTCGGTCGAGTGTAATTTCGTCGACTTCGACAAAACCATCCGTCCGCGGCGCTTCATTTTCGGTGCGGGAATAGCAGACTTTCGGCGTCACTTGCAGCGCACCAAACTGTACGGTCTCGTTGATGTAAACGTCAAAACTTGTGATGCGACCTGTAATCTTGTCCAGCCCCGAAAACTCGGCCACTGGGTTCGATATCCGTTCGGCCTGAGCAAGGTGAATGCTGCCTGTGTTTGAAAGAAGCACGATCAGCGCGACTTGTGTCGCCTTGCTGACCCAGTTCTTTCCATTACCAGCCATACTGGAAGAATGCTTCGTCAAAACGGATATCCGCATCAAAATGGTGAATTAAAAAGCCGGAATAATTCCTAAGCATGAAATGTGACGATTCGTTGCCCTGCTGCAAGCAGCAATGAACCGACAGCGCCTGCGCAGCGCCTCTATCCTCAAAACCTTTTGCAAACTGGCAATCGGAGATGAAAAATCCGGCGTGATATGCCACGCCGGATCACAATTTCAATATTTAGCTACCAGGGGTCCAGGCATCGTATTCGCCAGTCACGCGCGGACGCTCCGCAGGCTGTGTACCCGGAATAGCGATCGAGCCTTTCGGACGGTAAGCCAATGGCGAGCCTGTGAGGTTCTGCAGATGTGGCTTCTGCCAATCGCGCGGCTTGTAGTCTTCCTTGCTTGGCGGCGTATCGACGCGGTGATGCATCCAGCCATGCCAACCCGGAGGAATTGCGCTTGCTTCTGCATAGCCATTGAAAATGACCCAACGGCGTGTACGACCTTCAGAGTCCTTGCCACCCTGATAGTAGACATTACCGAACTCGTCTTCGCCTACGCGCTCGCCCTTGCGCCACGTATGAAGGCGGGTGCCGAGCGTCTGGCCATTCCACCAGGTGAAGACTTGTGTAAGAAATTTCTTCATGACCTATCCAGATCCGTTTTCGCCACAGGCAGAGTAACTGCTGGGTTTTGAACGCTTATGGCCCTATCGAAAGACCAAGGCAAGGGGCAAGTTGCCGCTGTCACAAGAGTATGATGCAGCGACAGGCCGAATTTACATGTCGCATTATCCTACGCAAAACCGCCTCGCACTTTTGCTTGAAATGCTTTGTTTCTACGCATTATCCTACGCAAAACCGCTTCGCACTTTTGTTGGAAATGCTTTTTACATAGACCAGCCTTCAAGAGACTTTTCCATAATAAGCACCGGCTCCTTGCAATTGGGGTCGCCCCAATCTTCGCTACGGCCGACCTGAGCATAGCCCTTACGTTCATAGAAGCGGACTGACTTTGCATTCCGCTCGATCACTTCAAGCCGCATGGTGTTTACACCGGGAAAGGCCATTTCGACTTCTGCCAGAAGCATGGTTCCGATGCCCTGCACCTGCGCGTCAGGGCGTACGTAGAGCTGATGAAGCGAAGCCTTGCCCTCTCCGGTCTGGCTTGCAAAAGCCATTCCATCAATGCCTCCTGCGCCGTTGTCAGCGACAATGAATTCCGAGTATGGCTTCTTCAGATTGGCTTTCAAAGCTGCAACGGAATGCCATTGACCGGTGACGGTATTCACCATCTCCCGGCCAATAATATCGTCAAAGGTCGCATGCCAGGTTGAAACCAGCAATTCATGCACGGCCTTCAGATCGGCTTCACTGGCGCTGCGAACCCACATTATTCTTCAATCCCAAGCTTTGACTTGACCAGATCATTCACGGCCTGCGGGTTGGCCTTGCCGCCTGTTGCCTTCATGACCTGACCAACGAACCAGCCGGCCATGGTTGGCTTGGCTTTGGCCTGCTCGACCTTGTCCGGATTGGCGGCGATGATATCGTCAACTGCCTTTTCAATCGCCCCGGTGTCGGTAACCTGTTTCATACCGCGTTCTTCGACGAGGCTCTTCGGGTCACCGCCTTCATTCCAGACGATTTCAAACAATTCCTTGGCGATCTTGCCGGAAATTGTACCGTCCTTGATGAGATCGATGATCGCGCCGAGCTGAGCTGGCGAAACAGGCGATTCTTCAATGTCCTTGCCCGCCTTGTTCAGCGCACCAAGAAGATCGTTGATGACCCAGTTTGCGGCTGCCTTGCCGTCACGTCCATCACAAACCGCTTCGTAGTAATCGGCGATGGCCTTTTCTGTTACCAGAATCGAGGCGTCATAGATCGAAATACCGAGCTTTTCGACCAGGCGGTCTTTCTTGACATCCGGCAGTTCCGGCAATTCAGCGGCAAGCGCATCAACGAAAGCCTGATCGAATTCAAGCGGCAGAAGGTCAGGATCAGGGAAATAGCGATAATCATGCGCTTCTTCCTTCGAGCGCATCGAACGGGTTTCACCCTTTACCGGATCAAACAGCCGGGTTTCCTGATCGATAGAGCCACCATCTTCCAGAATAGCGATCTGGCGGCGTGCTTCATACTCAATCGCCTGGCCGACAAAGCGGATCGAGTTAACGTTCTTGATTTCGCAGCGTGTACCAAATTCACCGCCCGGACGCCGAACGGAAACGTTCACGTCGGCGCGCATGGAGCCTTCGTCCATGTTGCCATCGCAAGTGCCAAGATAGCGGACAATCGTGCGCAGCTTGGTCAGATATGCACGGGCTTCGTCGGATGAACGCAGGTCAGGCTTGGAGACGATTTCCATCAGCGCCACGCCAGAGCGGTTCAGATCGACATAGGACATTGTTGGATGCTGATCGTGAATCGACTTGCCGGCATCCTGTTCCAGATGCAGGCGTTCAATGCCGATCTCCACATCTTCGAACTGGCCCTTGTTGTCGGGGCCGACCGAAATCATGATCTTGCCTTCGCCAACAATAGGTTGCTTGAACTGCGAAATCTGATAGCCCTGCGGCAGATCAGGATAGAAGTAGTTCTTGCGGTCAAAAACCGACTTCAGATTGATCTGCGCATTGAGCCCAATGCCGGTGCGTACGGCCTGCTTGACGCATTCAAGATTGATGACAGGCAACATGCCCGGCATCGCAGCATCAACCAGAGACACATTGGCATTCGGATCAGCACCGAACGATGTGGAAGCGCCGGAGAACAGCTTGGACTCGGACGTGACCTGAGCATGGACTTCCATGCCAATGACGATTTCCCAGTCGCCGGTGGCGCCAGAGATGAAGCGTTTTGGTTCAGGTATACGCGTATCGATAAGAGACATGCTGGCTCGCAAATATTCTGATTGAGCTAAAAACTGATTGGTTACTGGCTAGAGCAAAGCCCCATTGGATGCAAGCTTTTCGGCCACTCAATTCAATGGATGAAACGGATAAGGCCGCGCAATGCGCGGCCTTATCATCGATTCTCAGCTAAGAAGAATTAAGCCTCGTCGGACTTTTCTTCTGCCTTCTTCTTAGGAGCAGCCTTCTTCTTCGCAGCAGCCTTCTTGGCTGGCTTTGCTTCTGAAGTTGCATCTTCGTCGTCTGCGGTCAGCTCTTCCTTCGTGACCTTCTTGTCGGTCACGTTGATGTTTGCGAGCAGATGGTCAACGACCTTTTCTTCGAAGATTGGTGCGCGGAGGTTAGCAACTGCATCCGGCGTCTTGCGCAGGAATTCGTAGATTTCCTTTTCCTGACCTGGGTAACGACGTACCTGGTCGTAAACAGCGCGCTGCAGTTCTTCTTCAGAAACTTCTACGCCTGCCTTTTCACCGATTTCGGAGAGAACCAGACCAAGACGCACGCGGCGCTCAGCAAGCTTGCGATATTCTTCGCGAGCAGCTTCTTCAGTGGTTTCTTCGTCTTCGAAGGTGCGGCCAGCTTCCTGCAGATCGAAGTTGATCTGCTGCCAGATGTTGTTGAATTCTGCATCAACAAGCTTCTCTGGGGTTTCGAACTGGTAATCACCATCGAGAGCATCGAGAATCTGACGCTTTACCTTCTGACGGGTGATCTGGCCGTACTGGCTTTCGATCTGTTCGCGAACAACCTGACGCAGACGCTCAAGCGATTCGATGCCGAGCTTCTTTGCGGTTTCGTCGTCGAGAACGAGTTCGTTTGGCTTGGCAACTTCCTTGACGGTGATGTCGAAGGTTGCTTCCTTGCCTGCGAGATGAGCTGCGCCATACTCAGCTGGGAAGGTTACGTTGATGACCTTTTCATCGCCAGCCTTGACGCCAACGAGCTGCTCTTCAAAACCAGGAATGAACTGGCCCGAACCGAGGATGAGCTGCGCATCAGTGTCTGCGCCGCCTTCAAATGGTTCGCCATCAAGCTTGCCGAGATAGTCGATCGTTACGCGATCTTCGTTTTCGGCTTTGCCCTTTTTGGTTTCAAAAGTGCGGGTCGAAGAAGCGATGCGCTTAACCTGTTCGTCGACTTCTTCATCAGCAATGTCGACAACTTCACGCGTTACAGCAATCTTGGAGAAGTCCTTGACTTCGATTGCTGGCAGAACTTCGTAAGTCAGCGAGAAAACGAAATCAGCCTTGCCGTCGAGAATCTGTTCAGCTTCTTTTTCGTCTTCCGGCATGGAAACGACAGGCTGGGTTGCCGACTTTTCGTTGCGGTCAGCGAGAATCGAACGCGACGAATCGTTGAGGATTTCGTTCACGATCTCAGCCATGAAGGACTTGCCGTAGGTCTTGCGCAGGTGCGCAGTTGGCACCTTACCTGGACGGAAGCCGTTGATCTTGGCGCGGCCACGCGCAGTTTCGAGCCGCTCAGAGAGCTTGGCTTCGAGATCTCCGGCCGGAACCACGACTTTAATCTCGCGCTTCAGCCCTTCATTGAGCGTTTCGGTAACCTGCATGTTCAAACCTTCACTTCTTGTCATTGTCCCGCCGTTACCGGCGCTTATGCCTCGTCGCGGGAGAGAAATTCTTTTGCCTTAAGGCAGTTGGTGCGGATAGAGGGACTCGAACCCCCACGGTCTCCCGCCAGAACCTAAATCTGGTGCGTCTACCAATTTCGCCATATCCGCCTCTGAACCGAAGTGCACTCCACCGAATGCACTAAATTCGCCTCAGATATTGAACCGCCTCTCGAAAGCGCGCGTCTCTATATCACTCAATTTTCCCGGTTCAAAGGAAAAAAGCCGTTTTACCGGCATTGATTTGCCAGCTCTTTCAAGCCGAAGCGCTTTCGTTCTATCCGCCCCTATATAGCGATCTTGGCGCCTTAGCCAAGCCCCTTTTCTTCAAGGGTGATATTAATAGAGCGGCTCTTGGTAAAGTTGCTTGCCGTTATCGCGCAAAGCTTTCATGACAGCGGTGCCCGCATCATCGACAGAAACCACCGCAGTAATTTCCAGATCACGCTGGCCATCCTCGATTGCACGCCCCTCGCCTTCGGGTACGTAATAGCGCTCTATGCCGTAGCGCATACTGATTGTCGCATCCGGGTAGTCGGAGATAGCGTAGGTTGATTGCCCACGAATCTGCACTTCATCAGAAGCCAAGTCCGTGAACGGCGTGAACGACGCACGAGAAATATTCCACACACCTTTATCGGACGGCTTCACCGCCACATAGACAGTACGCGACCCGTCGGCAGGTGTTCCCAGAATAATCTTGCGATCAATCGATGTAATATCATAACCAAGGATCACATAGTCGCCACGCATCAGATCGCGAGGATCGACCGGTCGCGTCTGCAGCACGATCTCATGGCCAGAACGCAGCACCGAAGCCCGCTTCTCGATGCTCGCATAAAGAATGCCGGTCTGCAGCACTGCAGCGACAACTGCGCCCGCGTAGAGCCACTTGCTTTTCAATAGGCTCATGGCTGCACCTCCACTGAACGCTTTCGCCCGAACCTGCTCTCCATACGACGCACAAAAGCCGCAAGCAGTAGCACCAACACGCCTGCAGTCAGGAAGAAGCCAGACGTACCGATCATCGACCCGACGGTTGTGAAGGCGAGGTAAAGCACTTCAAAAGAGAAAGCTGCATAGGCGATGGAACGCAAACTGCCATTGTCGCGTCCGCATATGGCAAGCGAACCAATCGAAAGGGCCAGAATGAGAATGCCATAAACGACATCCTGCGTGATGTTCTTGTCAAAGATCGTTGAAAGCATCTTATCGACCTGAAGAATGCCAAGCGCCAAAAGCGCAAGCAGCAAACCATAGGAAGCCAAAGGATGCGCGAAGCGTGTCAGTCTCTGAAGGGCTTTATGTGCAAAGGCATCCGCCAGCATCAAGCCGATACCGATAATCAGCATCATAGCAAGAATCGCCCGGCTCTCGTTTTCCGAATAAAGAAGAACGGCCCACCCCAGCACAAACAGGCACCACAGATGTGCAGCATGACGGGATCGCGTGAAACGGGCAGCGCCAGCGCCAACAAGAACCAGCAACGGCCCCATCCAGCGATAACTGAGATCGCCATAGTCATTACTGAAAGCATATGTAGACAGATAGAAGCACGCGACGCCCGCACCAAAGGCTGTCAGCACCGGCGAACGCAACAGGAAGGCCGATGCCAGAACACCGCCTGCCCAGACGAGCGCTGCTGAGTGCACATCACCCGACAGATGGTACATCTGACCAACGAGCGCTATACCAGCCCCAAAGGATGATGCCGCAACGATATAAAGCGCTTGCGGCAATAGCCTGTCGCCACGCGACTGTCGCCATGCCCCGCCAAGATAGCACGCCCAGATCAGGACAAAGATCAGGCCGATACGCATAATACGCGGCATATCCTGCCAGTTGGCAGCAACCAGCATGATGACCGCCGCTCCCAGCAACAGCCCACCAAGTGTCGCGAGCACCGAGCCAAGACTGAACCGGGGACCACGTTTTTCGAGATCAACATTCAGGCGCGATGCCGTTTCGGCATCAATAAGTCCTTCATGCTGCCAGCGCTCAATCAGGCGCTCTACAGAAACTGAAAACGACAAAACAACTCCCGAACAATCTATCCATTGAGGCCACTATCTTACCAAGTAGCTGAGAACATATAGGAAACTCGCCAGCCGGCAAATAGTTAGGTCCTGTTCCTTTACGGCAATTTTGTGCTCGACCAGTCTAATCGATTTAGCGCGTCGTGCAGAACCCGCAAGGCAGCTATGCAAACTCGGGTCTGCAAGTAGCGAAAACAATGAGTTATATACTGGGCAACAAACAAGATGAATTGAACACCAGTTCCTCAACGATGAAGGAATAATACCATGAACCTCTTCCGCTCTTACAACAACTGGCGCCGTTACCGCGATACCGTCAACGAGCTGAACCAGCTCTCGACTCGCGAACTTAACGACCTTGGCATTTCCCGCGCAGACATCCCATATGTAGCGCGTCAGTCCAAGGGACGCTAATAACTCATTCAAATTTGCTGGGCCTGAATCCTCCTCCCATCAGGCCCGGTTTATCGCAAAGTCCTCCTCCCAAGCTTTGCGATACCAGGACCGGTCTCTCCTCCTCCCAATTCCGGTCTGACAATAATGGCATCCGTCGCACCTCCTCCCGCGACGGATGCCATTTGTTTTTGTGGCACCTGTTTACCCTCGTCTGATGCGCTTCTCCCATTGAAGGCGGCATGCAAAGGCGGTATGGGATTTGCCATGTCAAAAGATACCGATCTCTCCCCCGTACATGTAGTCGGCGGCGGCCTCGCCGGCTCTGAAGCCGCGTGGCAAATTGCGCAAGCTGGCGTTCCTGTGGTTTTGCATGAAATGCGCCCTGTTCGCGGCACTGATGCGCATAAGACAGAGCAGCTTGCAGAGCTGGTTTGCTCAAATTCTTTCCGTTCGGATGATGCAGAGACCAATGCTGTAGGTGTGCTTCATGCCGAGATGCGCCTTGCAGGCTCGCTGATCATGGCATGCGCCGATGCAAATCAGGTTCCGGCTGGTGGCGCACTCGCGGTTGACCGTGAAGGTTTTTCGCAGGCAGTGACTGCAAAACTCGAAGCTCATCCACTCATCACCATAGAGCGCGAAGAAATCGCGGGCTTGCCACCGGAAGAATGGGGCACGACGATTGTCGCAACGGGTCCACTGACTGCACCTTCGCTGGCCGAGGCCATTCAGGCGCAAACCGGTGCCGATGCGCTCGCTTTCTTCGATGCTATCGCACCGATTGTGCATTTTGATTCGATCGATATGGATGTTTGCTGGTTCCAGTCGCGCTACGATAAGGTTGGCCCCGGCGGCACCGGCAAGGATTACATCAACTGCCCCATGGATAAGGAGCAGTATGAAGCCTTTGTTGCGGCATTGATCGAAGGCGACACGACCGAGTTCAAGGAATGGGAAGGTACGCCCTATTTCGACGGCTGTTTGCCTATCGAAGTCATGGCTGAACGCGGTCCTGAAACCTTGCGCCATGGCCCAATGAAGCCAATGGGCCTCACCAACGAGCATAATCCAACGGTCAAGGCCTATGCGGTCGTGCAGCTGCGTCAGGATAATGCGCTTGGCACGCTCTACAATATGGTCGGTTTTCAGACGAAACTGAAATACGGCTCCCAGACCGGTATCTTCAAGATGATCCCTGGCCTTGAGAATGCTGAATTTGCGCGTCTTGGCGGATTGCACCGCAACACCTATCTCAATTCGCCGGTGCTGCTCGATAATGTGCTGCGGTTGAAGTCACGCGAAAGCCTCCGCTTCGCTGGCCAGATTACGGGCTGTGAAGGTTACGTCGAATCATCGGCAATCGGCTTGCTGGCCGGACGTTTCACCGCTGCTGAAAAGCTTGGAAAGACACCGGTTACGCCACCGCAGACCACTGCTTTTGGTGCGCTTCTCGGCCACATCACGGGCGGTCACATCGTTGCTGATGATGAGGAACCGGGCAAACGCTCGTTCCAGCCGATGAATGTGAATTTCGGCCTGTTCCCGCCGATTGAAGTTCCAAAGACTGAAGGCAAGCGCCTTCGCGGCAAAGAAAAGACCATTGCGAAAAAGCGTGCATTGTCCGCGCGGGCGCTGGCTGATTTTCAGGAGTGGCTGAGCAATAACGCGTATTTTTGAAAGAAGTTACATATCAAATAGATAGGGCGGTTTTCTGAATAAGAAAACCGCCCTATTATTTAAAAACCTGCTTTAAACATCAGCCATTGTTTGCGTATGGCTGAAAGGTCAGCCACCTGATCGGCAGCTTTGCCGCCAAGCCGCTCAATAGCATTGAGATAGGCCGGAACAAGCGCCATTGGCAGGAATGCCGGTCCGAGGCTTTTGGGCAGATCCTTTTGGGCCTTGTCGAAGATTGCCAAGTGTTCGCGCGCAAGCGCCATCATCACACTGATGACGCGCACATGAGCAGATTTCTCGTCGTTGCCAAGAAACTCTTCGCGCGTCACGCCAACTGCCTGCAACATATCAGCGGGAACATAAAGCTGCCCACGACGACGATGGATCGGCATGAGGCGCAACAGACCTGTTACTGCCTGCGCAACACCTGCATGTCCCGCCGTCTCGGTATGCGACTGCGCTGCATCACGGTCGAGAATGAAACCTGCCAGCTGAATGAGAGTGGAAGCGGTCTCACCACAGTAGCCTTCAAGATCGTTCCGGCTTGGCATCGGATCGTCATAGAGATCGAAAATACGTGCTTCGCAATAATTGTCGAAAGCCACGCGCGGCAGATCGTATTTGGTAATCGTATCGATCAGTGCTGCAGCAACAGGATGCGCATCCGCGCTGCCCCGCTCCTCGCCGTTGATGAGATCACGCCACCACTGCAGACGGACTTCACCGGGTAGTGGCTCGTGTACCAGATCGCGAATACGGGCAATTTCTGCATTGAACGCATAAAGGGCTGCAAGCGCGCCGCGTTTGTTTTCCGGCGCATAAAGCACCGAAAGATAACGATCCCGGTCGGCTTCGCGCAGAAGCGCCAGACAATGTGCCTCATTCTGGTTCATGAAAATCAGTCTACAGCAATCAGTGCAGCGGCAACCGCGCGATCTTCGGCGAGCAGCACATTATAAGTACGCACCGCAGCGCCTGTGCTCATTGGATCGGACGAGATACGGTGCTCGCGGAGGATAGCACGAACATCTTCTGGAATGCGTCGCAAGTCCATACCCGTACCGACCAGAAGAATTTCAATATCACTCGCCTGCTCGAGAATGGCACCCAGATCATGGCGCGATATAATTGGCGGTGTCTGTGGGTCCCAGCCATGAATACCCGACGGCAAACAGAGAATAGACCCCTTATGTGACATATCGGCAAAGCGAAAACCGCCATTGCCGTATGCATCAATAGGTGCCCGGCCCGGAAAGTGGGCTTCGCGAATTTCTATGCCTTTTGCCATTTCTAACTGTCCAGATTGAGCGACTGTGCGAGATCATCGCTCATTGCATCGTCACCATCGGCTGCACGTGGCTTGAGGCCAAACTGTACAAGCAGAGGTGCTGCAATAAAGATCGAGGAGTAAGTCGCCACGATAATGCCGACGCTAAGCGCCAATGCGAACATGCGGATATCCGCTCCACCGAACATATAGAGCGGAATATGCGCAATGAAAGTCACAAAAGCGGTTGGCAAAGTACGCGACAATGTCTGATTGATGGAGGCGTCGATAATCGCGGGCAATGGCGCACTGCTATAACGCTTCAAGTTTTCACGCACACGGTCATAAATCACGATGGTATCGTTGAGCGAGTAGCCAATAATCGTCAGGACTGCCGCAACACTCCACAGATTGAATTCCATTCGGAAAACAATAAACACACCAGCCAGAATGATAACATCATGCAGGGTCGACAACACAGCACCGAGCGCCAGCTGCCAGCGGAATCTTATCCAGACATAGATGAAGATACCAGCCAGCGAGAGGAACAGCGCCAGAAGTCCGGCCTGTGACAGCTGTTCCGAAACCGTTGGACCAACAACCTCGACGCGTTGGAACGAATAATCCTGTTCGAACTCGCCACGCAGTTTGACGGCAACAGTCTGCTCCGCGTCGTCGCCCACTTCCTGACTGCCGATAATTACGAGCGCCGAACGCGGTGACTTGGCAGGCAGAACGCGCGCGCTGTCGATATTGAGCTCGCTCATGCGTTCTTCGATATCCGGCAGATTTGCATCGCCGCTACGTGCCTGCAATTCCACCATCGAACCGCCACGGAAATCGATGCCGTAGTTGAGGCCGATATTGACGAAAAGTGCCACAACGATCGCACTCGCCAGAACCGAAATGCCAAGCGTTACGAACTGAAGGCGCATGAACGGAATATGCGTAACAGTCGGCACCAGCTTCAGACGGCGCTTGGGGATTTCTTTCGGCTTCGCCGTGCGCACCCATTGGGCAATCAACAAGCGCGTGAAGGTCAGCGTCGTGAACAGCGTCGTCAGAATACCGATTGTAACGGTGAGCGCAAAGCCATGAACCGGGCCGGAGCCCATCAGAAACAGCACAAGCGCTGCAATCATCGTCGTTAAATTTGCGTCCACGATGGTCGAAAGAGCACGATAGAAGCCCGATTCCATCGCCTGAACAACGGAATAGCCCTTGCGGCGATCTTCGCGCACGCGCTCATAAATCAGAATATTGGCGTCAACCGCCATGCCGATAATCAGCACGATACCCGCAACGCTTGCCAGAGTAATAGATGCGCCAATCAGCGATATGATCGCCACCAAAATGATCATGTTGACTGCAAGCGCCACCATGGCGATGACGCCAAGGATGCCGTAGGACAGCACCATGAAAAGACCGACAAGAAGAGCAGCCAGCAGAGCTGCAGAAACTGCAGCGCTCGCGTAGTCATCGCCGAGTGCCGAAGCAATTGTGCGTTCTTCCAGAACAGAAACTGCCTTTGGCAGAGCACCGGAACGCAGAACGACCGACATATTGTTGGCGGACTGCAGATCGAACGCGCCTGAAATCTGCAATTCATTCGTATCGAGCGGTTCGTCCACAACGGGTGCGGAAACAACCTGATTATCGACGACGATTGCAAAGCTCTTGCCGATAGCCTGAGCGGTCGCTGCAGCGAGATTGCTGCGCCCCTTCTCATCCAGCGTCAGCGTAATGATCGGCTCATTATCGTCTTCAGAAAGTGTCGCTTTGGCATCCGTAACGTCTGCGCCTGTAAACACTGGCTCATTTTTCACAAGATAACCGATCGGCGGGTCATCATAGGAATAAACAACTGTGCTGTCGGCAGGCGGCGTTCCGCGAATAGCATCGTCGGGCGACACACTGTCATCGACCGCGCGGAAGGAAAGATTACCGCGAATGCTGAGAATATCTTTTAGAAGCTGAGCATCATAAAGGCCGGGAACTTCAACGCGAATGCGATTACGCCCCTCTTCCTCGACAATGGGATTACCATAACCGAGTTCTTCGAGGCGTTGGCGCATGATTTCTTTGGTGCGATCGAGATCGCCCCTGCCAGCATTCTGCACCTGAAGGACAAGACGGGAACCACCGGAAAGATCAAGTCCAAGCGCGACCTGCTTTGTGGGCAAAAATCCGGGCAGATTTGCCAGTGTTTCACGCGAGAAAAAATTAGGCGATGCAATGAGGAAGCTGGCAAGTATTGCCAACCAAATCAGAGCCGATTTCCAACGTGAAAAATAAAGCATAGAGCAGCAATTCCGTTTCGGCTTGGATAGAGCGTGCCGGAGCGCACTTGTTGCAAACGGCTCTCCAGCTTGGGCGAATGAACCACAATCAAGAGTGGCCCATGCACGATAGAGCGGTTCCAGTTAAAATTGAATTGTTGGAACCGCTCTAACTTTTTCGTTCTTGAGCATTATCCCACGCAAAACCGCTTCGCACTTTTGCTGGAAATACTTTACTGATCAGACCCCGGTTATGGAAACCTTACCGAGGCCCGTGCAGTCTGATAAAATTTACTTGTTCTTGTTGTCGGCGACTGGTTCGCCCTTAACGCGCACTTCGGAAAGAGCGCTGCGCAGAACGCGAATCTTAACGCCTTCAGCGATTTCAACGTCGAGTTCGCCGTCGTCGTGGACCTTCTGGACCTTACCGACAATGCCGCCACCGGTCACAACCGTATCGCCGCGACGAACTGCTGCCAGCATTTCCTGACGCTTCTTCATCTGGGTCCGCTGTGGGCGAATGATGAGAAAGTACATGATTACAAAGATCAGAACGAAAGGCAGAATGCTCATGAGCATGTCTGGCCCGGCGCCGCCGCCGGAGGCTTGTGCAAAAGCCGGTGTTACGAACATTGGGAACTCCTCTGAAGTCTCGAAGACAAATTCTTTACGGCATTACAATGGTTAGCGCGTCAATTGCAACCGGCGAAGGCCCTACTGCGCCAAGGTCGCACACTTTTCCCGCCCGCTGTGGCATGTTAAGCCCTGATCCTCACTATTTGAGGGCTTGGAATGACGACCGAAAATATACTCAGCCAGAAACTGGACCGACTGATCGCGGCACTGGAGCGTATTGCTCCACCACAACCGACTGTACCCGACCTTGAAGCAGCCGATTGCTTCGTCTGGGCGCCCGAGCGTCTAACACTCGACCCCGTCAGCCGCGTTAATCGCGTCGATATCTCGCTCATTCGTGGCGTTGATTTGGTGCGGGACCAGCTCGTTGACAATACCCGACGCTTTGCAAAAGGCTACCCGGCCAACAATGTCCTGCTCTGGGGCGCACGCGGCATGGGCAAATCATCGCTCGTTAAAGCAGCACAAGCCAGCGTCAATGCAGAGCAAACCGAAAAGCTGCCATTGAAGCTTGTTGAAATTCATCGTGAAGACATCGACAGCCTCCCTGCCTTGATGAATATCATCAAGGAAACGCCGTATCGGTTTATCCTGTTCTGCGACGATCTTTCTTTTGATCACGATGACACGTCCTACAAATCGCTGAAGGCCGCACTCGAAGGTGGCGTCGAAGGGCGCCCGGACAATGTGATCTTCTATGCAACGTCCAATCGCCGCCATCTGATGCCGCGCGATATGATTGACAATGAGCGTTCAACAGCCGTCAATCCGTCTGAAGCCATTGAGGAAAAAGTGTCACTGTCGGATCGTTTCGGTCTGTGGCTCGGTTTCCACAAATGCAGCCAGGACGACTATCTCGCCATGGTTGATGGTTATGCAGCGCACTACAAGCTGGATTATGATCCGCAGACGATGCACGCAGAAGCACTGACCTGGTCGACAACGCGCGGTAATCGTTCGGGTCGTGTAGCGTGGCAGTATATTCAGGATCTTGCTGGCCGTCTCGGCAAAGCGATGTAAACCGCACTATAGCATCGTGCTTTATGCGCCGAAGAAGGCGCGCGACGCTCTAAAGAAAAAGGCGGGTCAGAGACCCGCCTTTCTTATTTCAGTGACCATTTCAGATCAGGATTCCAGATACTTGGACGGATTGACCGGGGAAGAGTTCTTGCGCACTTCGAAGTGCAGCTTAGGTGATTTCGCATTACCGCTCATACCAGACTTCGCAATATCTTCACCGCGACGAACCTTCTGACCACGCTGTACGAGAATCTGGCTGTTATGGCCATAGACTGTAACCAGCCCATTGTCGTGGCGGATCAGAACCGTCTGACCGAATTCCTTCAAGCCGTCGCCTGCATAGATGACGACGCCATTTTCAGCAGCTTTAACGGCGGTGCCTTCCGGAACCATAATGTCGATACCGTCATTAACGGAAGTGCCTTCACGCTGGCCGAAGCTCGTGAGAACGCGACCACGAACAGGCCAACGCATCTGCGAAATACCGGTTGAGGAAGGAGCAGCCGACTGATCCTTCTCTGCGTCTTCGATCACCTTGTTGCTCGCCTGCGGCGGCGTATAAGGCTTCACATTCGATGCCGCATCAGGCGCAATCGATGCTGTTTGCACTGGCGCTGCGGCTGCTGGCTTTGCTGGCTGCGGAGAAACAGCGGCAACCTGCGTTGCGCCACCTGCTGCGGATGGAATTGCCAGAGACTGACCGACACGGATTGCACCGTTGGTAAGGCCATTTGCCTGCTTCAGCTTGTCAACCGGCACGTTGTGCTTCTGTGCGATAGAGAAAAGCGAATCGCCCGACTTAACTGTGTAGGCACCGCCTGCTGCGGCAGTTTGCGCAGCTACAACAGGAGTTTGCGCCTGCGGTGCAGCAGCATGATTGGCGGCTGGCAACGGAACGCCATTTGCCGTTGCTGGCAACTGTCCGAGAACATTGGATTTCGCATTCGCGGCTGCGTTGTTCGCAGCACCAGCAGCGCTTGCCACCTGAGTTCCAGCATTATTCACGGCGCCATTCACACGATTGGCAGCAGTATTTTGCGCCTGATACACCTGATTCTGTGCCTGTGTTGCCGCAGCTGCAACCGGCGCAGAAGACACTGGCGGCAGACTGTTACGCTGAACCGAGCCGCTCGAAACCGGCTGGGCGGCTGCCACCGGCGCAGATGCATAAACATCGCCGGCAGGCTGTTGTTGCACAACACGCTGATTAGACGTGGAGCCAGTATAAAGACCATCCGTGAAGCGCATCGTATCGGCGCTGCACCCTGCACCAAAACCGGCAATCAGAACGATCGCTGCATTCCGCAGGAGGCGTTCGGACGTATGCTGCAATATTGGAAAACGCATGTTCAACTCGCCCATACTCTAATACTCACTTGGACTCATTAAAACGCGTTAATGTTACTCGCTGGTTAAGAATCGAGATTTCTTCGAAAAAATATTCACCAATTAAATACCATAAGCGCACAAAAGCGCTTTCTGTCGACATGAAAACAGCTGAACTGGACTGTTATTGGCCAACCCAAAACGCCGCTGCATCGGGTTGATGCATGACGGCGCTGGATAAGAAATTAACGGAAGCTTCTAGAGCATGTCTCCCGAAAGTGAGAACCGGTTTCGGGATAAAGACATGCTTAAAAACAAACAGATAGAGCATTTCCAATGATTCAATCAAAACAGGAAATGCTCTAAGTCCTCACAAAACGGAGGACATACCTTCGATAAATGGCTGATAGCGAACGGGCATGATGTTTTCCTGCTCGAAACGGCTACCGACCTTTGCGATGCGTGTCATCATTTGTTGACCGTCGCCCGAACCTACTGGTGCCACCAACACACCATGGGTCGCCAGAAGCTCCACGAAATGACGAGGAATCTCTTCGCAAGCCAGCCAGATCACAATGCGATCAAACGGTCCACCCGGCATGCCATGGCGACCATCGGCATGCTTAACCATGATGTTTTCGCGCTTCAGCGTCACAAACTGCTGCAAAGCGCGGTCACATAATTTGCGATAGCGCTCGACTGTCGTGACGCGGCCTGAAAGCATGGACATGACCGCAGCGGTAAAGCCAGAGCCGGTGCCGATTTCCAATACACGATGGCCTGATTCTAATTGAAGTGCCGCAATGACACGCGCCTGATCGTCGATGCCTTCGATATACTCGCCGCAATCGAGCGGTGCAGTACGCTGACTAAATGAAAGATGTGCCCATGACGAACCCATGAAGCTTTGACGCGGCGTCGATTCAATTGCAGCAAAGAGCCGGGCATCATTGATGCCCCGCGCTCGCATGCGCATGACGAAGGATGCAAATCCTTCCCTGTCCGAAAGCTGCTGGCGTTCAGACACAGCCTGATTCATGCTTCAACCTCAAGTGCCTTGCTGAGTTCAGCCCGCGCTTTCTGTGCGGTCAGATCAAGTTGCAGCGGTGTTACAGAGATATAATCAGCACGGATGGCTGCGATATCGCTATCACTTGCAACTTCTGCTTTCGTGCGACCAAACTGCAGCCAGAAATATGGGAAGCCACGACCGTCACGACGCTCATCAAGACGCGTATCGTGGCTGAGCTTACCCTGTGCCGTTACGCGCGTGCCCTTGACTTCATCCGGGTCACAGTTCGGGAAATTCAGGTTCAGCAGAACGCCTTCGGGCCAACCCGCTTCGATTAGCTTCTTGATCAGCGCAGGTGCATGCGTTTCTGTCGTTTCCCAGGGAATGATGCGGCGGTCGCCTTCATATTCATATTCCTGCGACAGCGCGATTGCCTTAACACCAAGAAGCGTGCCTTCCATGGCGCCAGCAACAGTGCCGGAATAGGTCACATCATCAGCCATGTTCGCACCGGAGTTGACACCAGACAGGATGAGGTCCGGCGCTTCCGGCAGAACATGCCGAACGCCCATGATCACACAATCAGTCGGCGTGCCGCGTAGCGCGAAATGACGATCATCGATCTGCCGCAGACGAAGCGGCTCGGACAAAGTCAATGAATGCGCGAGGCCGCTCTGGTCTGTTTCAGGGGCTACGACCCAAACATCATCCGAGATTTGGCGTGCGATACGCTCCAGAACTGCGAGGCCTTCAGCATGGATACCGTCATCGTTCGTTAGCAGAATTCGCACGTCGTCACTCCTTCATTCAGATCGTCAAATGTTATATGTCACGCAGCTTTCTCGATGCGCGTGAGGCCGCCCATGTATGGCTGCAATGCTTCAGGAATATGAATGCTGCCGTCTTCCTGCTGATAATTTTCCATCACAGCAATCAGAGCGCGACCGACAGCAACGCCCGAACCATTCAGCGTATGAACAAAACGCGTGGCCTTTTCGCCTTCCGGACGATAGCGCGCATTCATACGACGTCCCTGGAAGTCACCACAAACCGAGCAGCTTGAAATTTCGCGATAGGCGTTCTGGCCCGGCATCCATACTTCGATGTCGTAAGTCTTCTGCGCGCCGAAGCCCATGTCACCCGTACAAAGAACGACAGTGCGGAATGGCAGACCAAGACGCTTCAGCACTTCTTCTGCACAGGCCGTCATGCGCTCATGTTCAGCTGCGGAGCTGTCCGCATCAGTAATCGACACCATCTCAACCTTGAGAAACTGATGCTGACGCAGCATACCGCGCGTATCGCGACCAGCCGAACCCGCTTCCGAACGGAAGCAAGGTGTGAGCGCCGTATAACGCTGCGGCAAAGTCTTCAGATCGACAATTTCGTCTGCAACCAGATTGGTCAACGGGACTTCAGCAGTTGGGATCAGCCAACGACCATCCGTCGTGCGGAACAAGTCTTCCGAAAACTTCGGCAGCTGACCTGTGCCATAAACGGCTTCGTCGCGCACCATCAGCGGCGGCATGGTTTCCATATAGCCGTTCTCGGTGGTGTGCAGATCAAGCATGAACTGACCAAGTGCGCGCTCAAGACGTGCCAGAGGACCTTTCAGAACGGTGAAACGTGCACCTGCGATCTTCGCGGCACGTTCAAAGTCCATGTAACCAAGCGCCTCACCCAGCTCATAATGTTCTTTCGGCTGGAACGAGAAATTACGCTGATTGCCGACGCGACGGACTTCGACATTATCTGCCTCGTCCTTGCCAAGCGGCACATCATCTGCCGGAACATTTGGAAGGCTTGAAAGCGCGTCGTTCAGTTCCTTGAGCAGACGGCGTTCTTCTTCCTCAGCATCGGCAAGGAAAGTCTTCAACTCACCGACTTCAGCCTTGAGCTTGTCAGCAGTCGCTGCGTCCTTTTCGGCCATTGCTTTGCCGATTTCCTTGGATGCCGCATTGCGGCGTTCCTGAGCAGCCTGAACTTTGCCGACATGTTCGCGACGCTTTTCGTCAAGCGCGATCAGTTCGGACGAGAGTGGCCCTGCTCCGCGCTTGGCAAGCGCCGTGTCGAGAGCTTCGGGGTTTTCGCGAATCCATTTGATATCGAGCATGGGAAAAGCCGTTTCATGAAATTTAACAGAAAGAGAGGCTGCGATTATGCAGCCTCTGTTTAACATATGTCCGGATCAGGAAGTGGGGGCGTTGTCTTCAGCCTCAGCTTCATCCTTCGCCTCATCCCTCTTCTTCTCGATCATGCGGGCCAATATGATGGAAATCTCGTAGAGAAGGATCGTCGGCAAGGCAAGACCGATCTGGCTTGCCGGATCAGGTGGCGTCAAAACCGCAGCCACCACGAAGGCAATAACAATCGCATATTTGCGCTTATCCTTCAGGCCCGCAGACGTAACCAACCCGACGCGGGCCATAAGGCTCGTGACAACTGGTAACTGGAAGACCAGACCGAAAGCAAAAATGAGCGTCATGATGAGGCTCAGATATTCGGAAACTTTTGGCAGAAGTGAAATCTGCACTTCACCATTGCCACCCGTCTGCTGCATGGCCAGGAAGAACCACATAACCATTGGCGTGAAGAAGAAATAGACGAGAGCGCCGCCGGTCAGAAACAATATCGGCGAAGCAATAAGGAATGGCAGAAACGCCATGCGCTCATGCTTGTAGAGGCCGGGAGCCACAAACTTGTAAATCTGCGCAGCGATAATCGGGAACGCCAGAACGACACCGCCGAACATCGCGACCTTGACCTGCGTGAAGAAGAATTCCTGCGGTGCGGTATAGATCAGCTCGGCTTTCGAGCGATCCATCCCAGCCCAGTCGAGCGCCCATTGATAGGGAACGACAAGCAGATTGAAGAGATGTTTTGCAAAGGCAAAACAAAGAATAAAAGCAAGGAAAAACGCCAAAATCGCCCAGATCAGGCGGCGACGCAGTTCGATAAGGTGTTCGAGCAGAGGAGCAGCGCTCTGTTCAATTTCGTCCTCGTCCCGTTTCACGCTTTGCTTCCTGTCTTTTCAGTCGTCTTTTTCGTGGTCTTCTTGGCGGGAGTGTCTGTTTTCACCGTTGCTGCCTTTGCTGGAGACGCCTTTTTTGGCGCAGCAGGCTTTGCAGCGGGTTCAGCTTTGACGCTGGCTTTTGGCTTGGCGGTCGCAGCCTTCGGCTTGACGGGCTTGGCTGCCGCTGGCGCCTCTGCAGCAGCAGGAGCCGCCTTCTTCCGCGTCGTCTTTGGCTTCTCTGCTGGAGCTTCAACGGGAACAGTCGCACCACTCGCTTCAACAGGCGTTGTCACCTCAGCCACCTTTGCAGGCTCAGCAGGCGACATGGATGTCGAAGACTGAAGACCGGAGCGAATATCCTCACCGGCGCTGCGAATCGGATCAAAGACCTGTGTGAGTTTCGAGCGAGGATCAAGCTTGCGAGCCTCATCGACGATATTCTTGACGTCTTCGAGTTCGGCTTCTTTCAAGGCTTCGTTGAACTGATGCCGGAACTCGTTGGCAGTGCTGCGCATACGCGCGGTCGCTTTGCCGAAAGCTCTGAGCATCTTCGGCAAATCCTTGGGACCAACCACCACGATCATCACAATCGCGATTATCAGCAGTTCAGACCAACCGATATCGAACATAATTTGATACTCCGCGCTTCTGACGCGCGCGTCCCGTCTTTCGGCGGAAAACCGCAATCCAGATTGCAAACACATCTTCAATCAAGATGCGGTCGCAATCAACCTGTTGTTATTACACACGATCTTCGGGAAGTGGCTTCCAATTCGCTGGATCATGCCTTCATGGCAAAACATGCTGCGCACCATATTGCACGCAGCATCCTTTACATCAGATCAGGATTTTGTCGTCTTCTTGACGTCATTGACGGTTTCATCCGCCTTGGCATCAATTGTCCGTGCATCCGCCTTGGCATCTTCCTTAGCAGCGTCTTCTTCAGACATGCCCTGCTTGAAGTTCTTGATACCCTTTGCAACATCACCCATCAGTTCAGGGATTTTGCCACGGCCAAACAGAAGCAGCACAACTGCGAGAACGATCAGCCAGTGCCAGATAGAAAAGCTACCCATTTCATTCCTCTCATCGCCGTTGCGACACGGCTTATTCCTATAATGCTGAATACGATTTAAGCGCTTTCACCAAATCTTTCAAACAGAAGTGTGACAGTGAACGAAGTTACAACGATTTTATTTGTTGCAGCTCAAATTTCCCATCAATCTCCGCGTGGCGCCAGCAGCCCCAAACCTTCAAGATCTATATCTTCAAGCGGCTCTTCATCGTCTGTGAGTTCATCCGGGTCGACATTCGGAACCGGCACAGAGAAACTGGACGGTATGCGCGCAGACAACAACCCTGCCCCCCGCAGCTCTTCCAGACCCGGCAGATCACGTATCTCCGGCAAGCCAAAATGATCCAGAAATGTATCTGTCGTGCCATAAGTCACAGGACGCCCGGGCGTACGACGGCGACCACGCAGTTTGATCCAACCCGTTTCCATAAGCACATCCAGCGTGCCCTTGGAGGTTTCCACACCACGAATATCTTCGAGCTCGGCGCGTGTGACAGGTTGATGATATGCAATGATCGCAAGGACTTCCATTGCAGCACGCGAGAGCTTGCGCTGCTGAACCGTCTCACGGCTCATGAGAAAGCCAAGATCAGATGCCGTGCGAAAAGCCCAGGCCGTGCCGACCTGAACCAGATGGACGCCACGCCCCTCATAAACCTTTTGCAGATGCTCTAATATTGCCGACAAATCGGTATTAACCGGCAACCGCTCTGCCAGTGCGCGTTCAGAAACCGGTTCGGACGAAGCGAAGATTATCGCTTCTGCCATCCGTGCGAGTTCCGCCAAGGCCATGGGCGAAGCTGGATGTTGAACATCATCGTCATAATCATCCATTGCCACTTCCGCTTCAGACATTTTCGTCCTCATCAAGTTCACTTAATCCGCCTGCAACGCGCATATAGATCGGCTCAAAAGGTGCATTCTGTCGCACTTCCAGCTTACCTTCTCTTACCAGCTCAAGGCTTGCGGCAAAGGAACTGGCCAAGGCGGAAGCTCTTTCCTGCGGTGTCAGCGCATAATTGATGAGAAAGTGGTCCAGTGCGACCCAGTCTCCGCTCGATCCCATAAGTCTCACAAGTGCGACACGTGCCTCTTTCAGCGACCAGACGGCGCGCTTTTCGATCTGCACATGCGATACGGCCTGTCGCTGACGTTGCGAAGCATAGGCAGTCAGTAATTCATAAAGCGTGGCCGAAAACTGGCTGGATCGATCAACCACCACCAGTTCCGGCATACCGCGTGCAAAAACGTCACGGCCCAGCCGGTTGCGGTTTACAAGCTTGGCTGCGGCATCGCGCATGGCTTCAAGCCGCTTCAAACGGAATTGCAGCGAAGCGATCAGTTCTTCGCCTGTCGCACCATCGTCATCCTGCTGCTTGGGGATCAGCAATTTTGACTTGAGGTAAGCCAGCCATGCGGCCATGACCAGATAGTCAGCAGCCAGTTCAAGACTAAGGGCCTGCGCCTGTTCCACAAAGCCCAGATACTGTTCGGCGAGTGCCAGCACCGAAATCCGGGATAAATCGACACGCTGGTTGCGCGCCAGATGCAGCAAAAGATCGAGCGGCCCTTCGAAACCCTGAACGTCGATCAGCAGTGAAGGTTCGCTTTCGGCGCGATTGGCTTCGCCCTGCCACAAGGCATCCATCGGCACATTGGTGCCGTCTTTGCCATTTGTGTTCGTTTCCGATCCAGCCAACCGCTTGTCCTGCTTATTATTTGATCGGTGAGAAAATCTCACCGAACCTTTTTAGTGTACCAAGTTTTGTCGGTTACGCCATCAGTTCGAACATTTGTCCAAACTCTTCGCGCAGCTCTGTTTCATCAGAAAGATCCGGATCACCTGCATAGACTTCCGCCAGATCTGCACGTTTGCGAGCTTTACCATCGAGAACCGGAACACGTGCGGCAACCTTGACCAGCTCTTCCATCACGCCCGCACAATAAAGAACGATATCGCAGCCTGCAGCGGTGATACCTTCGGCAATATCGCCAAGATCGCCCGAGAGTGCCTTCATCGAAATGTCGTCGCTGATGACCAGACCGTCGAACTGGATAACATCGCGAATGATCGTATTGATGACTGTCGGCGATAAAGTCGATGGACGCTTGGGATCGATGCAATCAAAGATAACATGCGCCGTCATTGCCATTGGAAGATCGTTCAACGCCTTGAACGGCACAAAGTCATGCGCGACCAGTTCACTGAGCGGTACACCAACGCGGGCCAGTTCCTTGTGTGTGTCGCTGAATGCGCGGCCATGCCCAGGCATGTGCTTCACCACAGGCAGCACACCACCGGCAAGAAGCCCTTCGGCAGCAGAGCGCCCCATTGCAGCAACGCTATGCGGGTTCTTTGAATAGGCCCGCGCGCCGATTACATCGTGTGCGCCTTCAATAGGAACATCGAGAACGGGCAGACAATCAGCATTGACGCCTACTTTCAGAAGATCAAAAGCGTGAAGGCGCGCATGAAGCCAGGCGGCACGAAGACCTGCTTCATTGTCACGATCATAGATCGCACCAATTTGTGCAGCCGCAGGGTAGTTCGGAACGAGTGGCGGGCGAAGCCGCTGAACGCGACCACCTTCCTGATCAATGAAAACAGGCGTTTGAGGGCGGTCGGTCACATCGCGCAGTTGCGCGGTTAGCTCTGCAACCTGTTCAAGGCTCTCCACATTGCGTGCAAAGAGAATGAAACCCCAAGGCTTTTCGTCACGGAAAAAAGCCACCTCATCAGGCGTCAGCTTTGTTCCTGCTACGCCAGCAATCCACGCCTTGCACTCTTTCATGCAGCATTCCTTTGATCTGTTTGTGCTCAAACCAGTGATAGCGGTTTAGCCGAAAAATCACCGTCATGGTAGCCATACGAAAAAGGGCGGCTACAGCATCGGCGCAAAAATCGGAATCGATTTTTGTAAAGCACGATGCGTAGATAAAATAGTTGAGAGCGCCGTGCATCCGAAAGGACGCACGGCGCTCTTATGCCGCCCTTCTCGTTTTTCGTCTGGTAAATTTTACTGCGTCACGAAGCAGCTGCCACCGGCAGACTTGAAGCGACCGCAGAGTGCATTGGCATCGTCCTTCGAACCTGCCTGAACGCGAACACGGTAATAAGTGCCCTTGTTCGGAATATCTGCACGTTTGATATCCACTGCCCGGCCGCCGATCACGCTGCCATAACGCTGCGCCATATTGGCATAGGACTTCTGTGCCAGTTCAGCAGATGGCTGCGAAGCGATCTGGATGAAATAGCCACCACCGGCTGCAGAAGCGACCTGAGGAGCAGCAGGAGCGGTTGCAGGCGCCTGAGCCTGCGCGCGTTGCGGCACGTTCCCAACAATATTGGTTGGCTGTTCAGCTGGACGTGATGGCACGACTGGCGCGCGAACTGGCGCTGATGGTGCCTGCTGAGCTGCAGGTGCTGGCTGCGTCGCTGGTGTATTTGCAACCGGCTCTTGCGGTGCGTTACCAGCCGCAAGCGCTGCAATTTCATCAGTGTCCGCAGGTGGCGCAATTGGTGCGTCATTGCCTGCCAAGTTTGTTGGGACTGCCGAATTTGTTGGATTTACTGCGTTAGTTGGCGCTGGTGCCTGAGCCACAGGTGCAGGCTGCTGGGCCTGAACGATTGTGCCATCGGGACGAACGATCATCGTTTCGACTTCACGCGGCTGGATCAGCGGTGCATCCTGACCGGAATTCGATGGTGCTTCAGCCGTCTGATTTGGCTCAGGGAAATCATTCGCACCCGCATCATTATCCTGCGCGCCCAGATCAACAGGCTCTTCACCGGCAGAGATCAAAGCTTTTTGCTCTGGATTGTTCGGCAATGTACCGGCGACGCGATCATAGACCGCCTTGTCCTGATTAGGGACAGTCGCTCCACCCGGATTTTCAGGCTGTACTTTGATCGGCTGATTATCAGCGCGAATCACAACCGGTTCACCCGATCCGCTTCCACCGAGGAAGTGGTAGCCGATGCCGCCAATGAGAACCGCAATGCCTGCAACACTTGCGAGGATCAGACCACGACGACCACGAACCGGACGATTGCGGTAAGCCTCAGCAGCGCTGCCGAGATCGTCTTCTGGCTGCATGGCAGCACGTGTGCCGAATTCGCCGCTCTCGATCGTCTGAGCGCCCTGCGCTGCCCAATGATTATAGAAATCATCGCTGCTACCACCAGCATCTGCCACAGTGGCCTGTGATGCCTGAGGCTGCGCTGTTGGATTTGCGCGTCCATAAGCGGTCGCAGCTGCAGCCGTTGCCGCACCCAGACCAAGAGCAGCACCTGCTGCCACGCCAGCATTTGGCATATAGGACGAAGCGCTTTCACGGAAAATATCCTCAAAAGCTTTGTCGGCTTCGCTCTGCGCATCCGTCTTTGTGGCTGTTTCATCAACACCGATAGTGTTGAACACTTCAGCAAATTCAGTTTCCAGATCGGTCAGACCGGCATTTACTTCTTCTTCGCCGTAATTGACTTCCGGCAAATCCAGCGAATGCGTCTGTTCAACCTTGCTATCAGCGACACTCAGCGTTTCAATTTCTGGTGCAGGCGCAACGAAAGCCGAACGTGGGTCCGCGTAATTGGTGAAGGACGGAGTTGCAGGATGCGCCTCTTCTTCATTGTAGGTCGCATGGGCATAAACAGGTTCACCGACCTGCTCGTCTTCAACTTCTGACGCCAAATCGAGATCATCTGCATTGAAGAAGTCTTCTTCGCTAAAGAAGTTCGAATCATTGGCAGCGACAGACGACGGAGCGTCACCTGACGGTTCAAACCCGAAATCATCTTCACTCAAAGAGATTTCATCAAGGCCCGAAAGATCGTCTTCTGTTGCCTCAGCGGCAACAGGTACGAAGTTCTGCTCATTCTCAAACGAGAAATCATCGTCGAACGAAAAATCGTCGTCCAGCTCAGCCTGCTCCGGTTCATAGCCAGCGACTTCGGCCCGAACAGGTTCAGATGCAAGTACGCCTGTCGTAGCAGCACCGGCCGCAAAGTTGCTCAGCGTGTAATGAGGATAGATCGGAGCCTGCGTTTGCGAAGTAACTTCGCGCGTATCATGTGGTTCAGGCGCAAAATTTGCCGCCGCTTCTACCGGCTCATAGGTCTGTGGGTCATCAAGCTGAAAGGCATCGAAATCGAGCTCGACGTCGCCGTGATGAGCAGGCTCAGCATAAGACGGCGCTTCTGCGGCTGGCTCCTCGTAACGAGGCGTATATGCTGCGAACTGCTGTGGTTCATCTTCATAGATGGCTTCAGGTGCAGTTGTCGTCTGTGGCTCGTCACTGAACAGAAGGCTTTCAAGCTCATCTTCAAGCGAAAGCGCCTGATGGGCAGGTGCCGCAGCATAGCTGGTTTCGAACGGCTCAGCAGACTGAACTTCCCAATCATCGCCTGCAGTTGTACCTACTGCTGATTCGTTCGCATATGGATCGACATACGGAGCTTCTGACGGCTGGTAAGCAGTGGCTGGACTATAATCCACATAGCCCTGCTCTAAAGGCTCAGATGGTACACTGGCAGCAAGCGGCTCAGCATAACCAGGTTCGGCATAGCCGGGTTCGGCATGGCTCTCTTCGTAAGCCGTACGCGCTTCTGAATAATCATTGTAGTCAAACTGCGGCACAGGTTCGGAGCGATCCGTTTCCACGAAATCAAACGATTCGGTTGGAGCAACCGGAGCATTCCCATCCAGATGAAGATCGAACTCTTCTTCAAGTGCCGACGCAAGATCGTCTTCCTGAAGCTGAGGCTCTGCATTTTGATAGGAATGTGCGTCCTGATATGGCGTTTGCGCCAATGGAGCCGACTGCTGTTCCGGCTCTGCGAAATCACCAAAATCACCAAGAAGTTCGCGTTCTAGATCAAAAGAGAGCGCGTCATCACCAGAATCAAAACTCGGCTCAGGACGATACTCACTTCGCGCAACATTGTTATCAGCAGACGCGCCGAAGTCCATGATCCGCGAAAGTTCCATTAGCGGATCGTCTTCATGCAGCGGACGCTCGCCGTAATTACGGGGATTAGCACTGCTGTCCGTCATGGTGTGTTCCTAACTCAAACCCTGGACGCCGCAAGACGTCTCGATACATTACGTTGTAGCGAGGCAATGTGGGCAAAAGTTGACGGAAGTTTCATGCGCCTGAAGGAAGATCGACGACTTGCACCCTCGTTGATCTTCCATCTTTTTGACTTACCGACATCCGCACAACACCTTGGTTGAACTTGCGGATGACGAAACCGTCCTAGCGCATTTCCGTTGGAGCATCCGCACCGATTATTGTCAAACCGGACGTCAGCACATCGGAAACGACCTGTACTAGCCCTAGCCTTGCTAGAGACAATTCTGGATCGTTAACCTTAATAAAACGTAAGTCCGTGTTCTCGGTGCCCTTATTCCACTGAGAATGGAACGCGCTGGCGAGGTCATAGAGGTAAAAAGCGAGGCGATGTGGCTCCTGATGCGTCGCCGCAGCTTCGATCAGGCGCGGGTATTCTGCGAGCTTGCGAACGAGTGCAATTTCACTCTCATCGGTCAGCTTATCAAAGTGTCCGGCCATCGATACGCGATCAAGATCACTGAGCCCAAGCTGGTCGACCGCCTGACGGAATACCGAATGACAACGTGCCGAAGCATACTGCACGTAGAAGATCGGATTGTCCTTGGACTGCTCAGTCACTTTCGCAAAATCAAAGTCGAGCGGCGCATCGTTCTTCCGATAAAGCATCATGAAACGAACCGGATCACGGCCAACTTCATCCACGACTTCACGCAGCGTGATGAATTCACCCGAACGCTTGGACATGCGCACAGGTTCACCATCGCGGAACAGCTTCACCAACTGGCAAAGCAGAACGGTGAGCTTGGCCTTACCGTCAGAAACAGCGCGTGCAACAGCTTCGAGACGCTTGACGTAGCCGCCGTGATCGGCGCCCAGCACATAGATCATCTCATTGAAGCCGCGATCATACTTGTCTTTGAAGTAAGCGACGTCAGCAGCAAAATAGGTGAATGTGCCGTCAGACTTCATCAGCGGACGGTCAATATCGTCGCCCACTTCGGTCGAACGGAACAGGGTCTGCTCACGATCTTCCCATTCTTCCGGCAGTTGCCCCTTCGGCGGCGGCAGCTTGCCCTTGTAGACATGGCCCTTGAGCGTCAGATCATTGATCGCAGCGCGAATAACGCGCGCATGATCAGCATGAAGCTTACGCTCGGAATAGAAGACGTCGTGATGCACATTCAGTGCGTCAAGATCGGCGCGGATCATCGCCATCATGGCGTCGATCGTGCGTTCCTTGACGATTGCAAAAGCTTCATCTTCCGGCATTTCGAGAAGCTTGTTGCCAAATTCTTTGGCGAGCGCCTCGCCGACAGGAACGAGATAATCGCCCGGATAAAGACCTGCTGGAATCTCACCGATCTCTTCACCAAGCGCTTCGCGGTAACGCAGAATAACCGAACGTGCCAGCACATCGATCTGCGCGCCAGCGTCGTTGATATAATATTCTTTAACGACGTCGAAGCCTGCAAATTTCAACAGATTTGCCAGCACGTCGCCAACGACAGCGCCACGGCAATGGCCAACATGCATCGGGCCTGTCGGGTTGGCCGAAACATATTCGACATTGACTTTGGTGCCGGTGCCAAGCTTCGAGCGTCCGAAATCGGTGCCTTCATTGAGCATAGCGGCCAGCTCGCGTTGCCAATAGGTGTCTTTCAGGCGCAGATTGATAAAGCCTGGACCTGCAACATCGACCGTGGCGACATCCTTATCGGACTTCAGTGCATCGGCAATGGCGGTGGCAAGTTCACGTGGATTCTGGCCCACAGCTTTGGAAAGCACCATGGCAGCATTGGTGGCAATATCACCATGCGAGGCGTCACGCGGTGGCTCCACGCTGATACGCGACAAATCCAGATCGCCGCCATCTTTCGCTTTCAGATCAATATCTTGCAACGTTTTTTTAATACGCGCGTCGAAATCTGCAAAGATATTCATGGTTCGTCCTGTCAGGCTTCCGTCCGGTTACGGTTGCGATTTCCGGCGTCGGCTCATCATAAAAATAGCAAAGATCCCGACGCATTTAAGCTCCAGGACCCGCTTCGTCCCGACCCGATTAAGCTAAATCGGGTGTATGGTCAAACAATCGTCGGTGTTCCCGCACCGCATAATTGTCAGTCATACCGGCCAGATAGTCTGCAACACGGCGAGCGCGACCCGCCTCATCAAGCGTTTCGCAGCCCGTTTGCCACTCGGCAGGCATGATGGTGGGATCATCAAAACAAATATCGAACAGGTCCTGCACGATTTTGTCGGCCGCATGTCTGCGAACAACGACACTCTCGTGGAAATAGAGGTTTTTGAACAAAAAGCGCTTCAGAGCTTTCTCTTCGTCCCTCATTGCATCCGAGAAACCCACAAGTGCGCGTGGTTGCGCGTGCACATCCTCTAAATTTTGAGGATTGGCAGCAGTGATACGGCGTTGCGATTCAGCAATCACGTCTTCAACCATAATGGTGATTTGCCGACGGACCAGTTCATGGCCCGTACGCACAGGATCAAGCGCTGGATAGCGCATTCTAACGATATCCAGCAGGCGCTTAGTGAGCGGCACTTCATCGAGTCCCTCTAGTTTAAGCAAACCAGAGCGGAGGCCGTCGTCGATATCATGAGCATTGTAAGCAATATCATCTGCAATGGCAGCGCATTGCGCTTCAAGACTCGCAAAGCGCGACAATTCGAGATCATAGCGCTCAGTAAAATCCAGGATAGGCTGAGGAACCGGCTCATCTGAATAGGTAGCAAAGGGGCCGACCAGTGGACCATTGTGCTTTACCAGCCCCTCAAGGGTTTCCCACGAGAGGTTTAGTCCGTCGAAATCCGCATAGCGGTGCTCAAGCTTCGTCACAATGCGAAGGGACTGGGCGTTGTGATCAAAGCCGCCATAGGGCTTCATGCGTTCATTGAGCGCGTCTTCGCCGGTATGACCGAACGGCGTATGCCCGAAATCATGCACAAGTGCTACAGCTTCCGCGAGGTCTTCATCCAGTCGTAAAGCGCGCGCCAGTGCGCGAGCAATCTGCGCCACCTCGATGGTATGCGTCAGACGGGTTCGATAGTGATCGCCCTCATGGGCAATGAAAACCTGCGTCTTATGTTTGAGGCGACGAAACGCAGTCGAGTGAATGATTCGGTCTCGATCGCGCTGGAAAGGCGTTCGCGTTGCACTTTCGGGCTCAGGGACCAGCCGCCCACGGGTCAAGGCAGGATTGCAGGCATAGGGCGCGCGTTCGCGATAACCGAAGCCAATTCCTTCCAGCGATCCAATTCCTTCCGGGGACATTGCGATGCATTCCTCACTGTAATATGATTACGCTAAACTCAGGTGGACATTGACTTCCACACGTTGCGTTCATAGCTATCAGTTAAACATGAAGGCAAGTACGCGTTTTCTGGAAATTCTGGACAATTCCCAATTGGTTCAATCCGGCACACGCAATTGCAAGCGGAACAAGGCAGATGACAGACATTACCGTTTCTGAATCCGCAGCCAAGCGGATTGCAAAAATTATCAGTTCCGAACCGGGCAAAACAGCACTTCGCGTTTCTGTCGAGGGCGGCGGCTGCTCTGGCTTTTCTTACAAATATGATCTGGTTGATGACCAATCCGATGATGACATCGTCATCGAAAAGCTTGGCGCCAAGGTGCTGATCGACTCAATCTCCGTTCCTTACATGGATGGTTCCCAGATTGATTTTGTCGATGACCTGATGGGACAATCGTTTCAGATCCGCAATCCGAACGCCACGGCATCCTGCGGCTGCGGTACAAGCTTCGCGATCTAGTTAATTCCAAAGTTCGAAAAAGAAACCGGCTGCATTATGCAGCCGGTTTTGTTTTATCAGGCTTTAACCGATGAAACCGTCGCATCGATATGGTCGACCAGCGCATCCGGTAAACCAAGACGACCAGCCAGCATATCGAGATATCCACGCTCTGCACGGCTGTCAGGATCGATGGTCAGACGCGAAGCGGTGTAAAGCTCAACCTTCTGTTCTTCAGTCTGAGCAGCGGCTACCAACGCATCGATATCAATCGGATCAGCGAGTTCCTTCGCAAAGAAGGCTTCCGCTTCATCATCAAGGCCTGAAATCTGAACCTTTTCCATGATGCGTGCGCGTTCCGCATCATCAATGTGGCCATCAGCCTTTGCGGCAGCAATCATTGCCTGCACAAGCGTCAATGCAAAACTGTTGCTCATTGCCGGTGACTGCGGATGGAATGGAGAATCTGCCGGAGGCGGCGGAAGCAATTCCGGCTCTTTTGCGACTGGCTGTTCGGCTGTTTGCGGTGACTGGCCGGATTTGTAGTTCTTATAAGCCAGATATCCGAGACCTGCGATTGCCGCGATACCGCCTGCTGTGGCTACATTACCAGCGAGCTTACGTCCGGTCTTTGTGCCAAGAATTGCTGCGGCAATTGCGCCAGTAGCCAATGGGTTTTTCTTGGCCAGATCAGTGGCCTGCCCCGCCTTGTCGCGAACGCTTCCGGACATGCCCGGAATTTGTGATCCCAGAAACTGGTCGAGAAGCTTTTTGGCGTCGAACATTCAAATCTCCTGTTTGGCTACTGTAGTTGGGAGATAGGAATGCAAAAGCGGCAATACAAATGGCATTTGAATAATAATCAGACCGAGTCGAAATTCTGTGATGGAGAGAGGGCAGCGCTTGCCCTCGCCTCGTCTTCCGCCTAATCATTTCATCATGAAAATCGCGACATGGAACATTAATGGCGTCAAGGCGCGTATCGAAAACCTCCAGCATTGGCTGAAGGAATCGTCGCCTGACATCGCCTGCCTTCAGGAAATCAAGTCCGTGGACGATCTGTTCCCGCGACTGGAAATTGAAGCCCTCGGCTATCATGTCGAGACGCATGGCCAGAAGGGCTTCAACGGCGTCGCTATTCTTTCCAAAAAGTCGCCTGATGAGGTCAATCGCGGGCTTCCCGGCGATGACAGCGATGAACAAGCACGCTTCATTGAGGCCGTTTTCTCGACGGATAAGGGTGTTCTCCGTGTCGTGTCGCTGTATTTGCCCAACGGCAACCCGGTCGATACAGAGAAATTCCCCTACAAGCTGTCCTGGATGCAGAGGCTGGAGACCTGGGCGAAAAGCCGACTTGAACTGGAAGAGCCGCTCGTTCTTGCTGGCGACTATAACGTCATCCCGGAGCCTAACGACGCGAAAAACCCGCAGCAATGGCTCGGTGATGCACTGTTTCAGCCGCAATCACGTCAGGCATTCCGCCGACTTGAAAATCTGGGCTTCACCGAAGCCGTTCGTGCAGCGACCGATGAAGACGGCGTCTATACATTCTGGGATTATCAGGCCGGAGCCTGGCAGAAGAACAATGGCATTCGCATCGATCATCTGATGTTGTCGCCGGAAGCGGCAAATCATTTCGTTTCGACAGATATCGAAAAACACGTCAGAGCGTGGGAAAAGCCGTCAGATCATGTGCCTGTTACGGTAACATTGTCCGTATGATCTCACGATTGAGGGCCGTACAGAAGGCAAAGCTTATCGATCAGCTTTAGAAGTCGCCTTTGGCAACGTAGTTGCTTGAGAGCGCTATGGCATTGCGGCGGTCAGCTTCACCGGCGATTGAGAAAGCCTGTTCCTGCATATCGCGGATCCAGGTGCAATCCTCCGTCGGGCAACGTTCGAATGCTGCTGTGAGCATGGCAAGGCCCCGAACAGTCTTTCCAGCCTGAAACAGCATATTGCCAAGCATGGCCTGAGCGCTTGCATTCCCCTTCTTGGCTGCAAGCTGGAACCAACGGGCGGCTTGCATTGAATTGCGTTCACCACCCTCGCCGTCCAGCAGCATCTTGCCAAGCTCATACTGAGCAGCCGGATCGCCAAAGTTGGATGCAGCCTGCACATAAAGGTTACGTGCGAATTTTGGATCAGAATTAACCGGAGAACCGGGAATACCGCGCTTTACGTAACCCGCGAGCGCGACCAGCGCATCAGCGACATAAGGCTCGTTTTCAGAACCCGGCTCCGCACCGTCACGGACAATCTTTTCGAAAATCTGGTAAGCTTCGTA
This sequence comes from Brucella pituitosa, assembly GCF_965577835.1. Lineage (NCBI taxonomy): Bacteria > Pseudomonadati > Pseudomonadota > Alphaproteobacteria > Hyphomicrobiales > Brucellaceae > Brucella > Brucella pituitosa. The sequence continues at coordinate 40,381 of NZ_OZ264092.1, read as the reverse complement.
ATCGTCCTCTGCCACACCGTCGCCATCGGCATACATGCGAGCGAGCTTCCACTTGGCACCCTGATGACCACGTTCCGCCGCATAACGCAGCGCCTTGATGGCTTCATCCTTGTGGCCGCTCTTATAGGCAGAGAAACCAAACTTGAAGAGCTCGAACGGGCTCCGTGATTTCTCGGAGTCATCGTTCAGATCAAAAGCCGAAGCGCTGTTGCAGACAATGGCCAAGCCAAGTGCCGCAGCGATAAGGGGATATGAAAAACTGCGAATACGCATCACAACGCCGGTCTTTCACATTGGGTAGAAGTTGATGACATAAGTGACAGAGTACATTGTCTTTTCGTCAAGACTGCGACCCGATTTTGACGGAATAAAGCTCGGCCATTGCCAGAAATGCAAAATGAAAACAGAGCAGTTTTTTCGCTGCCCGAAAACGGATCGTTGTGAAACAATGCGTCTTTCTTCATTTCGTCCTGTCCTGAGGGAAATAACGTTTCCCGGAGTTGTTAATGGCCTTTGCCTTTCCTATCCGGTGACGCTTCTTTGTGGCGGGAAATGGGCAAAATGTGTCTCCCGTCTTTCTAGCCTAAAGCAATGGTAAAGACTGTTGCTGAATCAACACAAAATCAAATGTTGTTGGCCCCAATTAGTTGTGGTGCCCCATTGGTGCAGGAGCGATGGAATTTCGCAAAACCGCCGGATGCGTTATGATCTGACGAAGGTCAGGGGCATCGGACAATGAGCAACAGACGGCGCTATTACCGGCGACCATATCAGACAACACAAAGAAGAAGAGGTGGAGCTTTCCGCAGCATCTTCTTAACTTTGCTCATCTTTTCCGCTCTCTTTGCAATTATCGTGTCTCTGCCAGTCAACCGTCAGCCCAAAGAATCATTGGCGGGCACCGTCTATGTCATTGATGGCGATACTGTCATTCTCAATAAGGTCCATATCCGCCTTCTCGGCATCGATGCGCCGGAGATGGAGCAAAGCTGTCAGACCGGTTATCGCACCTATCTCTGCGGTCGGGAAGCGCGCAATGCGCTACGCGGCAGAATCAGCGGAGCCTCGATTCGCTGCGAAAAAGAAGGCCTCGATAAGTACGGACGCGACCTCGGTCGATGCTATCTTGGTGAAACTGATCTCAACCGTTGGATGGTGGAACAAGGCTGGGCTGTCTCCTATGGCGACTACCGCAGCGAAGAGGCCGTCGCCCGCCAAGAAAAACGTGGCATCTGGGCCGGCAGCTTTGAAGTGCCGTATCAATGGCGCAAAGAGCAGCAGAAGCCAAATGTGGAGGCTGAAACAGGCCACGAAGCGCCGTCATCCGATGTAATCAGCGATGTGATCAGCTATATCAGAGGCTATGTCTCTACCCTGTTAAACTCTCTCTGGTCTGGAGCCCAATAGGAATAATGGAAAATCTGGACGGGCTAAGGCACTCCATCCAGGCCTGTCGCATTTGCCGTGACACGCCTCAATTTCTGCCGCCTTTGCCGCACGAACCCAATCCGGTATGCATAATCTCCGATACCGCACGCATTGCGATTTGTGGGCAGGCTCCGGGGATTCGTGTGCATAACAGCTCCCTGCCCTTTAATGACCCTTCTGGTGATCGCTTGAGACAATGGCTCGGCACAACACGCGAAGAGTTTTACGATCCGGCGCGTTTCGCAATTGTGCCAATGGGTTTTTGCTTTCCCGGTTATGACAAACATGGCGGCGATCTTCCCCCACGCCGCGAATGTCGTTCAACGTGGCATGACCGCGTCTTTGCTGCGATGCCGCAGCTCGAGTTCATTCTGGTCGTCGGACAATATGCGCTTGCCTATCATTTGCCCGAATGGCGCAAAACGAGCCTCACAGAAACGGTCCAGAACTGGCGCAGCTTTATGGAAACACCGAATGCTGCGGGACGAACAGTTTTACCTCTGCCGCATCCATCCTGGCGTAACAGCGGTTGGCTCAAACGAAATCCCTGGTTTGATCAGGAAGTCGTTCCCCTTCTTCGCGAAAAAGTCCGCCACCTGCTGATGGATAGAAAATAAATTTTAGTTCCTTTATTTTCATTGGAATAAATTTCCTGTAATTTCGAGCGAATGCGAACCATAAGGTATGAAGTTTCATTGATCCGGAAAGTTCGGGAAACGGTTTCTAATACCGGGATAAAAAACGTATGGACAGGCTCGACAGAAAAATACTGCGCTTACTGCAGGAAGACGCAACACTGGCGGTAGCAGATGTCGCCAAGAAGGTTGGCCTCTCCACAACCCCTTGCTGGCGCCGCATCCAGAAACTCGAGGAAGACGGCGTCATTAAACGCCGCGTCGCAATCCTCGATCCGGTACGCGTCAACACACGCGTCACCGTATTCGTATCGGTACGGACCAGCTCGCACAGTAATGAATGGCTGAAGCGCTTCTCGGAAGTGGTTCAGGAGTTCCCTGAGGTTATCGAGTTCTACCGCATGAGTGGTGATGTCGATTACCTGCTGCGTGTTGCAGTGCCAGATATTGCGGCTTATGACGCATTCTATAAGCGCCTCATCAGCAAGATCGAAATTCGTGATGTGTCCTCATCCTTTGCGATGGAGCAGATCAAGTACACCACCGAATTGCCGCTCGACTACATGGTGCTGGACAAAGAAAACAACTAAGTTTTTTAGAGCGTGTTTCGATCTGATTGGATCAGATCGGCGCTCTAAATATTTGTTTTAACGCGCATCTTTGTCCGAAAGCCGTTTCACACTTTTCGGGATACGCTCTAAAGAATACATATGAAAAAGCCCGGAGATTTCTCCGGGCTTTTCGTTTTATTGTCCGGCCGTTACGCCAGCCTGTTCGAACGTCGCCATGCCGCTATGGCAAAGGGCGGCTGACTTAACGATACCCGCCGCCAGAGCAGCACCTGTGCCCTCACCCAGTCGCATACCGAGATCGAGAAGCGGTTTTTTACCCATCTTTTCAAGCATCAGTCGATGGCCCGGCTCTGCCGACACATGGCCAAAGAGACAATGGTCGAGCGCTGCCGGATTTGCAGCGTAAAGTACGGCAGCGGCTGCACTGGCTACAAAGCCATCAATGATAACCGGAATTTTCTCCATGCGTGCAGCAAGAATTGCACCTGCCATGGCAGCAACCTCACGTCCGCCCAGACGACGCAAAACTTCCAGCGGATCCTTAAGATGTGCCTGATGAAGTGCTAAAGCGGCACGAACCGCAGCAAGCTTGCGTTCCAAAAGGTCACCGGTCGAACCAGTACCCGGCCCGACCCAATCTTCAGCTGTGCCACCAAAGAGTGCCAACGCAATAGCTGCAGCAATCGTGGTGTTACCGATACCCATTTCACCTATGCAGAGAAGATCTGTGCCACCAGCAATGCCTTCCATGCCGAATGCCATAGTCGCCGCACAGGTGCGTTCGTCCATTGCCGCTTCTTCGGTGATATCAGCGGTCGGATGCTCCAGTGCAAGGTCAAAGACCTTAAGACCGAGATCGTGAGCAATGCATATCTGGTTGATCGCTGCACCGCCTGCTGCAAAATTCTCAACCATCTGTGCAGTCACGCTTGACGGGAAGGGCGTGATATTCTTGGCAGTCACTCCATGATTGCCTGCAAAGACCGCGACCAGCGGGCGATTGATCTGCGGAACCGGCTTTCCAGTCCATGCAGCGAGCCACGCAACAATCTCTTCAAGCTGCCCAAGCGAGCCAGCAGGCTTGGTCAGTGTCGCTTCCCGCGCACGTACAGCCGCTTCCGCACCAAGATCAGGTCCCGGCAGATTACGGATGAGTTCACGGAAATCGTCAAAAGGAAGGCCACTGGCGCTCATATCGTCTAGTCCAATCAATTAAGGGAGGATACAAAACTCTTGTGCTCGTCCTATAAGCACTTAGTCAATTTTTCAAATCACCTCTTTGCGCCAAACCTTATTGGCGGCAAATATTCTGATTAGCAGCATTATAGTTCTTAAAGCGGAGCAAGCAGTTGCAGCGAAACAGCTTCATAAGAGACACAATTCGTTCTCTGGGCTTTCTGAGCCGTCTGCCTTTGCCGCATAGCTGGCTTACAGACGCAGATGAAGGTTTGGGCGATTCGCTGAAAACGGGCATGCGCGCGTTCCCACTGGCGGGCGCTGTCCTTGGGCTTCTGGCCGGCCTCTCACTTATGGTATCCGATTATCTCAACCTTCCCGCGATTGTCTCGAGCTTGATCGCGGTCGGAATGCTGGCCGCGATGACCGGTGCGCTGCATGAAGACGGTCTTGGAGACACCGCTGACGGCTTCTTTGGTGCCTCAACGCCAGATCGCCGTCTTGAGATCATGAAAGATTCGCGAATTGGCACCTTTGCGGCGCTCACACTCATCATCTGGACCGGTATCAAGGTTTCGCTGCTCGCCGCCATCATTGATAGTGCTGGCGCATGTTACGCGGCTCTCGCGCTGATCGGAGCAGAAGCTGCAAGTCGCGCTGGAATTCTCGCCCTGTGGCATGGATTGCCCTCCGCTCGTCCCGGCGGGCTTGCAGACAATCTCGGCGCACCCAAATGGGAGACGCTCGTTTGCGCATGTGCAATCGGTTTGGCAATAATGGTTGTAACCATCATCCCGGCTGGCGGGTTTACAGCTCTTATCAATGCGCTCATTTTCAGCATCGTGCTTTTATTTGGCTTTGCGAAACTCTGTCTGGCCAAAATTGGCGGACAAACCGGTGATACCCTCGGCGCTGCGCAACAAATCTGTTCCTTGGCAGTGCTGCTCGGTCTTGTCACAGCGCTTTGATGTGACCACATTGGCTCCATGAACGCGGCAACAATAGAATCGCCATGCATTCTGGTATGCGTGATGGACATTCAGACCGGATTTTGTCTTGGCTGCGCCCGCACACTCGATGAAATTGCCGAATGGTCCTCCATGCGAGACGATCAACGGCGAGCGATCATGGCGCTTTTACCTGCGCGCCATGAAATACTGGAAAAGAAAGAAAGCTGATGGGGCGTTTGTTCTGGATCGTGATTGCAGCAATTGCAGTTGTCATATTGCTGCTGATGGCGAACGATGACAGCGGAACCACGCTTGGCATTGCCAATGATGCCTTTGGTCAGGCTGCCTATATGGGCATATGGGGCGTCGTGCTCGCAGCAGGTCTGCTTGGTTCAGGGATTAAGCTCAGCGACTTTGCCCGTAACATGGCCGTGTGGGCGGTCATTATCCTTGCTCTCGTCGCAGCCTATCAATATCGCTATGAGCTTCAGGATGTGGGCAGCCGCATCACGGCCGGGCTCATTCCCGGCAGCCCTATTTCAGGCCGTGCCGCCGATGGGTCCCTCACAGTAACATTGGCAAAGTCTGCCAACGGGCATTTCGAGGTCAATGGCCGCGTCAATGATGCGCGCGTGCATTTCCTTGTCGATACAGGTGCGTCTTCTGTCGTGCTTTCAAAGGAAGACGCCGAGCGCGCAGGCATCGACACGTCATCACTGAACTATTCCGTGCCGATCAACACAGCGAACGGCAGAGCAACTGCCGCCAGCATAACCATTGCGAAATTACAGATCGGTGACATTGAACGGCAAAATATCCGTGCAATGGTGACGCAGGAAGGGCTGATGACCGGGAGCCTTCTCGGCATGAACTTCCTGCAAACGCTGGGTGGTTTCAGCGTCCGTGGCGATCAGCTCATTATGATGGATTAGGCAGCTTCGCTGCTAGCTTCCATAATAGTCGCATAGGCCTGACGCAGCACATCGCTGTTCGCGCCGGGCTTGGAAGCATCAGTTGACAAGATTTGACGCCAACGGCGCGCACCGGGTTGCCCAGTGAACAGCCCGACCATGTGACGGCTTATGTGAGAAAGCCTGCCGCCATCGGCAATGTGCCGATCAACATATTCGCACATTGCCTCAATGATTTCAGCCATATCCGCGGGCTTTTCATCGTCCCCGTAAATGAGATGATCGACATCAGTGAGCAATGCCGGATTATGATAGGCAGCGCGTCCCAGCATGACGCCATCCAGATGATCGAGATGCGAGACAGCATCTTCGAGAGTGCTTATACCGCCATTAATGCCAACAAATGGCGTATCAAGACGCTGTTTGAGACGATAAACACGATCATAGTCCAGCGGGGGAATATCGCGGTTTTCCTTCGGAGACAGACCTTTCAGCCATGCTTTGCGGGCATGCACCCAAAGTGCATCTGCACCTGCTTCAAGCACCTGATCGCTAACTGCATCCAGCGCCACTTCCGGGTCCTGATCATCAACGCCTATCCGGCATTTGACGGTAACAGGCACAGAAACAACTTCCTTCATGGCTGCGACGCAACGCGCAACAACTTCCGGTGTCTGCATCAGACAAGCGCCGAATGTGCCGGACTGAACACGGTCGGACGGGCAGCCGACATTAAGATTGATTTCGTCGTAGCCGAAGCCAGCGCCTATTCGCGCAGCTTCCTGTAATTTGAGCGGATCGGAACCGCCAAGCTGAAGAGCTATGGGATGTTCCGTTGCATCAAACCCCATGAGCCGTTCACGCGGGCCGTGGATCGCCGCATCCGCAACCACCATCTCTGTGTAGAGCAACGCGCGCTTGGAAAACAGGCGATGGAAATAGCGACAATGCCGATCCGACCAGTCGAGCATAGGTGCGACGGAGAACCGATGATCTGGATAGTTGTGATTTTTATTTTTTATTTCAGTCATTTAAACAACAATCCTGAGAATGCGATTCATCCATGTTTCTGGCTCTGAGGTGAAGCGCCCTGCATCAAGTGGCGCAAAAAGCCACAAACGAAGCAAATGATCAAGTTTTGTCGGTTGGGCCAAGCTTCTTCAATATAAGAAGCATCTCCGATTTTTCATGCTTTGGCGGAGGTAAAAGCGAGCAATAGTGATCAATATGCTGAATACTGTGACTTTAGCCAAATTTCCGCATTAAGATCAAAATCGAACAAGCCCACCTGATTCTGGCTCCCGATCTGGCCACGAAAATTCGAGGACCTTCATTTTGACCGACCTGTCTCCCTTCAACAAATCATTCGACGCTTTTCTGTTCGATATGGACGGTACAGTACTGAGTTCCATTGCAGCAACCGAGCGTGTCTGGGGTGAATGGGCGACCCGTCATGGTATTGATCCGGTCACATTCGTTCCAACCATTCACGGTGTGCGTGCAGTCGATACCGTCCGCAGACTGGGCCTGCCGCATCTTGATCCAGACACCGAAGCCAAAATCCTGCTGGATGCGGAAATGGCTGATCTGGATGGCATCGTAGCCATTGAAGGCGCATTGGATTTCCTGAATTCGCTGCCAGAAAACCGCTGGGCAATCGTCACCTCCGCACCGATCGAACTGGCGCGGCGTCGTTTGCAGGCCGCCGGTTTACCAATGCCAAAAACAATTGTTTCAGCTGAAGATGTTGAGCGCGGCAAGCCAAGCCCTGAATGCTTCCAGCTCGGTGCAAAGAGGCTCGGGTTCGATCCTCACAATTGTCTTGTGTTTGAAGATGCCCCGGCCGGCATTGTCGCGGGTGAAACCGCAGGGGCGAGCGTCGTTGTTGTCACTGCAACGCACCCGCATTCGCCTGAAACATCACACAAAAGCATCAACAGCTATCGCGAGTTTAAGCTGTCCGTTGACGGTGAAACCGGCATGCTATCGCTGGCCGATGCTAAAGCCTGAAACAAAGAGTACGGCGCGTTTTAAAGCGCATCCCGAAAAGTGTGAAACGGTTTTCGGACAAAGATGCGCGTTAAAATAAATATATAGAGCGCCGATCTGATCCAATCAGATCGAAACGCGCTCTAAATCACGCGCCGTCCTTCGCGCCATACGGTGCGGATGATCGGCACATGTTCGGCGATTTGCACGCGCACCAGATCGCCACGCTTTCCAATCGCTATTTCACCACGATCTTCAAGGCCAACGGCCTTTGCCGGATTACTTGATACCAGCCTGATTGCCTGCGGCAGCGTAATTTGTTCCATCACATCGGCCATAAAAAATGCCGATTGCATCATGCTTGCCGGGATATAATCAGACGAGATGATGTCGAGATGACCGGCTTCCGCCAATTCGCGCGCCGAAACATTGCCAGAATGCGAGCCCCCGCGCACCACATTGGGCGCACCCATCAGAACCGACATGCCCGCTTCCTTGGATGCCTTGGCGGCCAGATGTGTTGTCGGAAATTCAGCAACACGGATTCCCTGCGTGCTTGCTTCTGCAACGTGATCAGCCGTGGCGTCATCGTGGCTGGCCAGAACGATACCGCGCTCAAGGCAAGCGCTGGCAATCGCCTTGCGGGTCGGTGCCGAATGTTGCTGTGACTGGCCCATACGCTTTTCGCAATAGCGTATGAATTCCTCTTCAGTCACTCTGAGCTTGCTCATGTAGTAGGATTTGTAGGTTTCGATATCCGTAAACTGGCGCTGTCCCGGTGCGTGATCCATCAACGAAACCAGTTTGACCAGCGGATGCACGCCAAACCGCTCGAATGCGCTCAGACAATCTGGGGCTGAAACTTCACACCGCAAATGCAGAAAATGGTCTGCACGCATACGTCCTGCCTCGCGACCCTCGGCGATTGCAGATGACAGCTTGCGCATATCATCAATACCCGTCTGCGCTTCATCGTCGAAGCCAATCCGCAAGGCATCAAAGACTGTCGTAATGCCGGAAGCCGCAATCTGCGCGTCATGTGCCTGAACCGCAGCAATCGGGTTCCAGCGCACTTTCGGGCGGGGCGCATAATGGCCTTCGAGATGGTCAGTGTGCAGCTCGACCAATCCCGGCGTCAGATAATCCCCTTCCATGTCCTCACCAGACACGGTCGAGCCGGATGAAATATCAACGATGACACCATCAGCTATTTTAACAGTACCGCTGATTACTTCGTCAGGCAGAACAATATTCGCATTCTTAAGAACAGTTTCCGTCGTCATCCCTCAAGGCCTTCCCACAGCCCGTGAGGACCGTTTTGACACCTTAGTACCACCGGTCATCGGATGCAGCGAATGAATCTCGAACGGCGCACCTTTTTCCGACTCAACAAAAAGTGCCAGATTGGCGATTTCAACCGGGTCATCCAGAACAGGCGCAAAAAAGTCGTCGAGCACGCGCTCGACGTGTGGCCGCTGCTTTTCATCGACTGGGCCGGTCAGCGTCATATGAAACCGAAACTCATCGAAAACATAAGGATAACCCCAGCGATCCAGATTCTGCCGCTGAGCTTCACTCAGCCGTTCTGGCCGACGCTTGGCAATTTCCGCGTCCCGTAATGGTGCCCGAAAACGATCAAATGAAACAACCACGTCATTGGCAAGCTGGTTGAGTTCAGCCACCGGGTCTTCCGGTACGAGCGCAAAAAACGGGCCAATGTTCTGCAACTTCAGGCGTGGAATAACGAATGGCACGCTCGACGATGCAAAATACATCAACGCGGAAAGCAGATCGCTTTCCTGATAAGTCTCGTCCAGTCGGAAAGGTGCCTTTAGCGTCCCATGAAAACCATAGCGGCGCGGCTCTTCGGTCAGCGCGACAATATCTTCGGCTGCAAGTGTGCGAATCGCAGGAACCTTGACCGGCTCCCCACTAAATGCACTTCGCCCAAGCCAATTGCCGGCAACTTTCAAAAGTGCATCGCCTGAAGGCGGCGTGAAATAAATCGCGTAACGCATAGTGATTCCTCTCTTGGCGGGATCGTTACACGCAGATTGTGGCAAGTCGATAAAGGGGAAGTAACATCGGGATTTTACATCACGGCAAATTCGTATAGGCCTACGTCCGGTTAGAAATGAGGAGATGGCTATGGGTGGCTTCGCGTCGATCGGTGAGTGCATGATCGAGCTTTCAGGTAACGGCGATGATCAATGGCGCATGGGATATGCCGGCGATACGCTGAATACCGCCTGGTATATGCGCGCGCTGACAGACCAATCATATCCTGTGGAATATGTCAGCGCATTCGGTGAGGATGATTTCTCGCAGAAGCAGCGCGCTTTCCTCACATCGAATGGCATAGGCATTGCCCAAAGCCCCATCATCAAGGGCGTCCATCCGGGATTATATGCGATCACACTCAACGGTGCAGAACGCTCGTTCACCTACTGGCGTAGCGATGCAGCAGCAAGGCGCCTTGCAAGCGACCGAAATGCCTTGAAAGCCAGCCTAACCGGCCGCGACATGATTTATTTCTCCGGCATTTCGATTGCCATCGTCTTCCCGGAGCACCGCGAAACTTTGTTCGAAATCTTACGTGAATGCCGTGAAGAAGGTGCACGCATTGCGTTTGACCCTAATTTCCGGCATCAGCTCTGGCCTGATCGTGAAGTGGCGAAGAAGATCATCAGCGAAGCAATGCAGGTCGCCGATATAGCGCTGCCGACCTTTCCCGATGAACAGGCACTATTTGGTGATGAAACGGCTCAAGCCTGTGCGGAAAGGCTTATCGGTCTTGGCGTAAAGGAGATCGTCGTCAAGGACGGCACGGAGCCTGCACTCATCATCGCAGACGGCGAGCAAACCCTCGTTCCATCCGTCAAAGCCAATGCGATTGATACGACCGGCGCTGGTGACAGCTTTAACGGTGGCTATCTTGCCGCGCGTATTGAAGGCCTATCGCCGGTCGAAGCTGCACGCAAAGCACATGCAGTTGCCGCTCGTGTGGTTGAAATTCGCGGCGCGCTTGCTCCTATGGAACACGCACGCGCCGCTTATGAGGCGGTAATTTAGAGCGCATCCCGAAAAGTGTGAAACGTTTTTCGGATAAGATGCGCGTCAACAAAAACAATTAGAGCGCAGCGCGCTCTAATCCCGCGAGAAGGTAAAGTGGCTCGTCTGGGCGTAGACTTCGCCCGGACGCAAGATCGCCTGAGGAACATAGGCATATTCCAGCGATCCCGGCCAGACCTGCGGCTCCAGGCAGAAACCTGCATGTTTGCCGTAAGGCTTGCCGGTCAAGCCAATGCAATCATTGGCCATTGTGTTGCCAGCATAAAACTGAACGCCAGGCTCCGTCGTCTCGATATCAAGACGAATGCCGGATCGTGCACCTTTAACAGACGCACAGGGGCGCAAGGGACCACGCGCTGCGGTCATGCAAAAATTGCTGTCATATTCGACCTGTTTGCCGTCTTCCTCAAAACGGATCGAACGGAAATCGCGGAAATCATAAGGCGTGTCTCTGACCGGCAAAATACGCCCATCGGGAATCAGTGCCTCATCAACGGGCATATAAGCGCCAGCTTCGATCTTTAACTGATGATCGAGAATGTCGCCCTCGCCACCATCATCAAGATTGAAATAGCTGTGATGGAGAAGATTGCAGACTGTAGGTTTGTCAGTCACGGCTTCAAGACGCACAATCAGCGTACCCTTTGCATTGAGCATATAGGTACAGCTCACATTGAGATTACCGGGAAAACCCATCTCCCCATCGGCTGCGAGTGTCGCAAGTGTTACAAAATCAGATCCGGAACCGGTGACTTTCCAGACGCGATTTCCGAGGCCTTTGCTGCCGCCATGCAGATTATGAATACCCTGAAAATTCGCCTCGACTTCGTATGTCTTGCCGTCAAGCTCAAAGCGAGCATTACGGATGCGATTGGAAAAGCGACCGGCGATTGCACCTAAATGAGGCGAGTGCGCTGGATAATCGGCAAAATCACGATAGCCAATCACCAATGGCGCATCGTGCCCTTCCATGCGCAAATCCTGAACGGCTGCGCCCCACGTGATGATCTTCGCTTCCAGCGAACCGTTTGCGATTGTGAGCCGATGAACCGCCTGCCCGTCCGGTGCATATCCAAAAATTTCCGCTGTCACTTTGTTCGCCCATTCTGATGCGTTTTTGAGAGCCGCATCAAGCCGCATCGGCGCGCACTGCGCAAGAGGCTAACTGCTCGATATGCTAAGGATGAAACATTGCTTTCGCCCCAATCCATGATACGAACTTCAAAACATTTCAAAAATTTGTAATTCGCTTTATGTTGCGCTTCACGTAGCAGGCACCTTATATGCGCCAACAAAGCTCTGGCTATTGTGAAAGCAATATGACTTTCCCTATCGCCGGAAACACGCTAGACACGCGCAGATACTCAGACGTATGCCTGTTGTGGCATCGCCAAGAATAAAGGAATCGAAACTTGTCCTCTACTTTTGACAAAGTCGCCGACATCATCGCCGAAACCAGCGAAATCGACCGTGACACCATCACGCCGGATAGCCACACTATCGATGATCTTGGCATCGACAGCCTCGACTTCCTCGACATCGTATTTGCGATCGACAAAGAATTCGGCATCAAGATTCCGCTTGAACAATGGACGCAGGAAGTGAACGAAGGCAAAGCGCCGACGGAAGAATACTTCGTTCTGAAGAATCTCTGCGCCAAGATCGACGAGCTGGTCGCAGCCAAAAAGGGCTGACCAGCCGCGAAAGCTGACGGTATTGAAGGGTGAACATCCGTGTTCGCCCTGATTCCGTTTCTGGATCACGCATAGAATCCATAAGCACAGCATTTACGGGCAGACCGAACCATGCAGAGCAATAAAGTCGTCATCACCGGCATTGGCATCATTTCTTCGCTAGGCGAAGGACTGGATGCGCATTGGAATGCTTTCTCCAAGGCAGGTTCAGAACCACGCCTCGAAAAGGAAGCCTTTGCGCCATACACAGTTCATCCGCTCGGCGAAGTCGATTGGGGTTTGCAAATCCCCAAGCGTGGCGACCAGCGCCAGATGGAAACATGGCAGCGGCTTGGCACCTATGCGGCAGGCCTTGCGCTTGACGATGCCGGTATCAAGGACGACGAAGCGCTTTGCGCAAGCATGGACATGGTTGTGGGCGCCGGTGGCGGCGAACGCGACATCACCGTCGACATGCAGATTCTCGAAGAAGGCCGGACCAGTAACGATCGCGGTGTGATGCTCAACGAGAAACTCTCGACCGAGCTGCGCCCTACCCTGTTTCTGGCCCAGCTTTCCAATCTGCTGGCTGGCAATATTTCCATCGTCCATAAAGTGACCGGCTCATCGCGCACATTCATGGGCGAAGAAGGTTCGGGCATTTCAGCGATTGAAACAGCGGCAGCACGCATTCGCTCTGGCCAGAGCACGCATGCGCTGGTTGGTGGATCGTATAACTCAGAACATTTCGACATGATTCTCGGCCATGAGCTTGGCGGATTGCTCAAGCATGATGGCTGGGCGTCCCTATGGGACCGTGAAGGCAGCGCCGGTGGCGGCATGATTTCCGGCTCTGGCGGCGTGTTCCTTGTGCTTGAAAGCGCAGACCATGCGCAAAAGCGCGGTGCCCGCGCCTATGCGGAGATCGCAAACATCGAAAGTGCACAGGTTCGTCGCGATGCTGCCGATCTCACGAAGACGGTTCGTGAACTGGTGCTTGCTGCCAATGGCGGCAAGGAGCCTGCATATGTGGTTTCTGGTGCCTCCGGCGCGCATGACGCAACGGCTGCCGAAAAAGCTGCACTTGAGGGCATTTCCGCCGCTTATCGCGGCATTGCCAACCTGACCGGACATTTGCGCGAAGCTCAGTTCCCGTTGGCGCTGGCTCTCGCGGCTATTTCTGTTTGGAAAGGTGAGGCTTTCGCACCATTAAGCCCGTCTGAAAAGGCGATTGATGGAACGATCGGCGAAGCCATTGTCACCACCGTCGGCGCAACCCGCGCTGAGGGTGCCGCAAAGCTGGTGAGAGCATAAGATGACCAAATACACAGACCATCTCGGCCGTCCCATCGTTGCTATCACGGGTGCAGGCGTTGTTTCTTCACTCGGACAGGGCAAGCAGGACAACTGGGCGGCCCTTACCGGCGGACGCTCCGGCATTCATGAAATTACCCGTTTTCCAACGGAAAGCCTGAAGACACGCTTCTCCGGTACGGTCGACTTTCTGCCTGAAAGCAATGTCGGCTCCTCTGCTCTCTCCGAGGCGCTCGCACGTCTTGCAGGCGAAGAAGCCCTTGCACAGTCCGGCCTTTCCGTAACCAATTTCGGCGGTCCGCTTTTCCTCGCAGCACCTCCCGTTGAACTCGACTGGAAGAGTCGTTTTGCTCTTGATGCGAGCATCAAGGATGAAGGTCCGGCCAGCTACCAGCTTCTGCTTGAAGCTTGCCGTCGTGCCCGTCAGGGAGAACTCTTCAATACAACGCAGTTTGGCTATATTGCCGAGCGCCTGTCGGAAGCCTTTGGCACACGCGGCCTGCCGGTAACGCTGTCGACCGCATGTGCATCGGGCGCAACTGCGATCCAGCTTGGTGTTGAAGCTATTCGCCGTGGTGAAAGCGACCGCGTTCTCTCGATTGGTACAGACGGTTCGGTATCGGCTGAATCGCTCATTCGTTTCTCGCTGCTTTCAGCCCTTTCCACCCAGAACGACAAGCCGGAAAAGGCTTCCAAGCCTTTCTCCAAGGATCGCGACGGCTTTGCGATGGCTGAGGGTTCGGGCGCGCTGGTCATGGAATCGCTTGAAAGTGCGATTGCACGCGGTGCAAAAGTTCTGGGCATTCTCGCCGGTTGCGGTGAAAAGGCTGACGACTTCCACCGCACCCGCTCAAAGCCGGATGCCTCGCCTGCAATCGGAACCGTGCGCGCAGCACTTGCAGATGCCGGCCTGACCGAAGATCAGCTTTCCTATGTCAATGCACATGGCACCTCGACGCCTGAAAACGACAAGATGGAATATCTCGCTCTTTCAACCGTGTTTGGCGAGCAGCTCTCTTCGATCCCGGTATCGTCCAACAAGTCGATGATCGGTCACACCCTGACCGCAGCCGGTGCGATTGAAGCGGTGTTCTCACTGCTGACGATTGAAACAGGCACATTGCCTCCGACCATCAATTACGACAATCCGGACCCGGCAATTCCGCTGGATGTTGTGCCGAATGTGAAGCGTGATGCACGGGTTTCCGCCGTGCTTTCAAACTCATTTGGCTTTGGTGGACAGAATACCAGCCTTGTATTGACCGCTAATCCGAATTAATCGGACTAAAAATTATATATTCTCGGTAATCCCGGAAAGCCGAGTGCTATCCGGGATTATGTCTTGAAAAGGATAAATTCATGCGCGCCTTGCAGCTTCTCGATGATCGTCGTCTCGAAATGACCGACATTGCACCGCCACCTGCACCCGGCAATGGCGAAGTGACAGTGAAGATCAAGGCTGTAGCACTCAACCATATCGACGTATGGGGTTGGCGCGGCATGGCATTTGCCAAGCGCAAAATGCCGCTGGTGATCGGCGCGGAAGCCTCCGGCGTGGTCGATGCAATCGGCCCGGGCGTATCCAATGTTTTGCCGGGTCAGCTTGTTTCGATTTATGGCGCACGCACCTGTGGTCTCTGCAAAGCCTGCCGCGAAGGTCGTGACAATCTTTGCGAACATGTCGGCGGCGTTCATGGCTTCCATCTCGATGGCTTTGCATGTGAAGCAGTCAATCTGCCAGCACGTTTGCTCGTTCCGGCACCTCCCGGCGTTGACGCCATTGGCGCAGCGGTTGCTCCCGTTACCTTCGGTACGGTCGAGCATATGCTGTTTGACAATGCCAAGCTACAGCCGGGTGAAACCGTTCTGGTTCAGGCCGGTGGTTCAGGCATTGGCTCGGCTGCAATCCAGCTTGCAAAGAAAATGGGCTGCACGGTCATCACCACTGTTGGCTCCGACGACAAAATCGAAAAGGCCAAGGCGCTCGGTGCTGATCACGTCATCAATTATCGCGTCGACCGCTTTGAAGGTGTTGTGCGCAAGCTCACCAAGAAAAAGGGCGTCGATGTCGTTTTCGAACATGTCGGTGCGGACACCTGGGCAGGTTCGATGCTCTGCATGAAGCGTGGCGCACGTCTCGTCACCTGTGGTTCGACCTCCGGCGTTTCAACCAACATGAACCTGATGCAGCTTTTCCAGCAGCAGCTTAAAATCCTCGGCTCTTTCGGTTGCCGCATGGAAAACATGGCTGATGCTATGCAGAAAATGGCGCAGGGCGTTGTTCATCCGGTTATCGACACCATTGTCGGCTTTGATGACATTGGCACCGCTTTGAAGCGCATGGAAGGCCGCGACGTCTTCGGCAAGATCGTATTGCAGATCGACTAAGCCTTTATGTTCAAGATTAAGCTTCTTCTCTTCAAATGGTCACGTAAGCTCAAGCAGTTTAACTACTGGCTTTGGGCGCAGGCCGTGTTTGTGACGCTGGCACTGCTGCGTCTGCTGCCTGCTAAAAGCGCAATCCGTTTTTCGGCATGGTTTGCGCGTAAAGTGGGACCACTTACGCCACGGCATAAGGTTGCGACCAGCAATCTTCGTCATGCCTACCCGGAGAAGAGCGACGCTGAAATTGAGAAGATCGCCATTGAGATGTGGGACTCGATGGCGCGTCTTTTCGCGGAATATATCTTCCTCGATGCAATCTTCGATTTTGATCCGAATGCGACCGAGCCGGGTCTTATCGAAGTCGACGGCATTCCGATTTTCGAACGTCTGCGTGACGAGAAGAAGCCGCATATCTTCTTCACTGCCCATACCGGTAATTTCGAGCTTCTGCCGATTTGTGCAGGTACATTTGGTCTCGATGTAACCGCCCTCTTCCGTCCGCCGAACAATCCTTATATTGCGAAGACCGTTCTCAAAGCACGCAAGACCAATATGGGCCATCTGGTGCCTTCCAAGGCCGGTGCTGCATGGTCGCTGGCGCGTGTTCTGGATAATGGCGGCAATGTTGGCATGCTGGTGGACCAGAAGTTCCAGCGTGGCGTTCCTTCAACCTTCTTCAACCGTCCGGTGAAGACCAATCCGCTGCTGGCAAAGCTCGCGCGCCAGTATGATTGCGATGTCTATCCGGCGCGCTGCATTCGCCTGCCCGGCGGTCGCTATCGCCTGGAGCTGAAAGAGCGTATGGAGCTCCCGCGCGACGAAAAGGGCGAGATCGACATCGCCGCAACCGCGCAGCTTCTCAACGACACCGTTGAAGACTGGGTGCGCGAATATCCCGGCCAGTGGATGTGGTTCCACAAGCGTTGGGGCTAGAGACTCAATATCTGCGTTCGGTCAAAAATGGCCGGGCGCATTTTTTATTCTATGATGTGACAAACATCCTGCCAGGGAGACAACCATGCGTCCTATCGCAATCGCCCCATCCATCCTTTCCGCAGACTTTGCGCGCTTGGGCGAAGAAGTCGATGCCGTGCTTGAAGCCGGTGCCGACTGGATTCATATCGATGTTATGGACGGCCATTTCGTTCCGAACATCACGTTTGGTCCTCAGGTGGTGAAAGCAATTCGTCCGCGCACCAAGGCTTTCTTCGATACGCATCTGATGATTGCGCCTTGCGATCTTTATCTGGAAGCCTTTGCCGATGCAGGCTGTGACCTGATCACAATTCATGCCGAAGCAGGCGCACACACACACCGCTCGCTCCAGAGCATTCGCGCTTTGGGCAAAAAATCCGGTCTGGCGCTCAACCCGGCAACACCTGTCGAAGCATTGACCAATGTGATCGATGATGTTGACCTCGTGCTCGTCATGACGGTCAATCCGGGCTTTGGTGGCCAGAAGTTCATCGCCCCGATGCTTGATAAGATTAAGCGCGTGCGTGAGATGATTGGCGACCGCCCGATCGATATCGAAGTGGATGGTGGCATCACGCCTGAGACTGCCGGATCGGTTGTTGCAGCCGGTGCAAATATTCTCGTCGCCGGTTCCGCCGTTTACAAAGGCAACTCGGTCGAGAGCTACAGCGCCAATATCAAAGCCATTCGCGAAGCCGCAGAAGCAGCACGATAATCTAAAGCCACTTTTCCGGGGGATTGCGTTGAGCTGAGCATCAGGCTCTGCTAAACACCGCGCATTCCCTTTACCCAAGACCTGCAGCCCGGCAGACGGGCCGCCAAAACAGGATATGCCCATGATCCCGCGCTATTCCCGACCAGAAATGGTCGCCATCTGGTCTCCCGAAACCAAATTCCGCATCTGGTTCGAAATTGAGGCCTATGCATGTGAGGCGCTTGCCGAACTCGGCGTAATCCCGAAGGAAGCCGCAAAGACCATTTGGGAAAAGGGTGATGCCGCCAAGTTCGACGTTGCGCGCATCGACGAAATCGAAGCCGTCACCAAGCATGATGTCATCGCGTTCCTGACGCATCTGGCTGAATTCATCGGCCCGGACAGCCGTTTTGTGCATCAGGGCATGACCTCGTCAGACGTACTCGACACCACGCTCAATGTGCAGCTCGTTCGCGCAGCTGATCTGCTTCTGGCAGACATGGACCGCGTGCTTGCAGCGCTCAAGAAGCGTGCATTCGAGCATAAGGACAGTGTTCGTATCGGACGCAGCCACGGCATCCATGCCGAGCCGACCACGATGGGTCTGACTTTCGCCCGTTTCTACGCCGAAATGGTACGCAACCGCGCACGTCTCGTTGCTGCACGCGCAGAAATTGCGACCGGTGCCGTATCGGGCGCTGTTGGCACCTTCGCCAATATCGATCCACGCGTGGAAGAATATGTCTGCGAAAAGCTCGGTCTCGAAGCAGAGCCGGTTTCAACGCAGGTTATCCCGCGCGACCGTCACGCCATGTTCTTTGCAACACTCGGTGTTATCGCTTCGTCGATTGAAAATGTTGCAATCGAAATCCGCCACATGCAGCGCACGGAAGTTCTGGAAGCAGAAGAATTCTTCTCTCCCGGCCAGAAAGGCTCGTCGGCGATGCCGCACAAGCGTAATCCTGTTCTGACAGAAAATCTGACCGGCCTTGCCCGTCTGGTTCGGATGTCGGTTGTGCCTGCTCTGGAAAACGTCGCTCTTTGGCATGAACGTGATATTTCACATTCGAGCGTTGAGCGTGCGATTGGACCAGACACCACCATCACACTCGACTTCGCGCTCAATCGTCTCGCTGGCGTTGTCGAAAAGCTGGTGATCTACCCGGAAAACATGCTGAAAAACATGAACAAGTTCCGTGGTCTGGTGCATTCGCAGCGCGTTCTGCTCGCACTCACACAAGCTGGCGTTTCGCGTGAAGATTCCTACCGTCTCGTGCAGCGCAATGCCATGAAGGTCTGGGAACAGGGTGCAGACTTCCTCGAGGAGTTGCTGGCTGATCAAGAAGTGCGCGCAGCGCTTTCCGAAGAGCAGATCCGCGAAAAATTTGATCTTGGCTATCACACCAAGCACGTGGATACCATTTTCAAGCGGGTATTTGGTGAAGCATAAAGCTTCATAAAATGAGTCCAAAAAAGCCCCATGTTGCTGAAAACATGGGGCTTTTATTATTCCAGATTAGGCATTTGTTTTGATCGTATTGATCACATTGCCCCATGGGTCTTCGAAGACGTGGTTATTACCGCCACGCGTATCTTCCATCTCCACCCATCCAAGTCCAGTGCGGTCCTGATCGCGTTTGCCAGCACCTGAACTCTGCCAGGCATTCGCGCCGATGTGGTGATGGTAGCCACCAGTGGACAGGAAAACCGCCTTGTCGCCATAGGTCTGCACGGTGTCAAAGCCCAACTGCTGATGCCAGAAGGCTTCAGCATCCTTCGCATTGCCCACGCGCAGGTGAACGTGACCGATGACAGTATTCTGCGGTGCACCGTTCCATTCGCCACCTTCACGGTCAATAACGTCGAGAAGGTTTTTAACGTCGAGCGCTTCGGTCCCCATCTTTACACGATCGCCATTCCACTCCCACGTGTTATGCGGGCGGTCGGAATAGATCTCAATGCCATTGCCTTCCGGGTCAGTCAGATAAATAGCTTCACTGACATTGTGATCCGACGCCCCGGCAACAGGTAGCTGCTTGTCGATGGCGCGGCGCGACCAGCGAGCCAGATCGCCACGGGTCGGCAACAGAAATGCCGTATGGTAGAGGCCAGCGCTACGTGGATCGTCGGCTTTAGCTGCGGAAAACTGTTCGATTTCCATCAACTCGCGATCACCTGCGCCCAGAACAATGGAAGCGCCGCGACGTGCCATCTCGCGCAAACCCACAACATCGCGATAATATTCTGCAAGTCCCTCAGCATCGCGCGCCTTAAGGCCAACACGCGCTACACGCACTGGTGTCGTCATTGCGAAAGGCAAAGGAGCGTTTTTTGCCATGTTGGTGGAAGCGACCTTTTCGGCAGCGACCGTCTTCAGTGTCTCAGTCATTTCATTCTCCTTCGATGGCATTTCTGCCCGCGCGGAAAGAATATTGCTCATAACGGCGGCGCCTGCAGAACCAAGCACAGTTCTTCTGCTGATGGCCATAGTCGTTAATCCTCTCCGTAGTTATCTTCCCGCTAAAGATCACAATTTGGAGAGCGTTACACAAGATAGCGATCAGCGAACAAGCTGTTCATCATTTGCGTTAGTCGTCTCTGAGTGCCCTTCTTATTCCAAGCCGTTTAATACTTTTCTGGGTTGGCAACGACCAAGCTTGAAGACCTGCGAAATCGCCTCTAAATAGGGGGCATGAAAGTCAAAGACACAGATATCCTCATAATCCCCGGTTACACCAATTCCGGCCCCGATCATTGGCAGACCCGTTGGGAGAGCAAACTCTCGACGGCGCGACGTGTCGAGCAGGCCGAATGGTCGAAACCTGTAAAGGACGATTGGGTGGCGCAGCTTGTTAAAGCCGCCAATGAGGCCACAAAGCCTATCGTTCTGGTTGCGCATTCGCTTGGCGTTGCAACAGCGCTCCACGCCATACCGCATATACAGCATAAGGTTGCTGGCGCATTTTTCGTGGCGCCGCCGGACGTTTCAAATGAAAAGATCCGGCCCAAGCATCTTATGACGTTTGGTCCTTATCCACGTGATCGTCTGCCTTTTCCGACGATCACAGTCGTCAGCCGCAACGATCCGTTTTCCAGCTTTGAGGCCGCAGAAGAGGTCGTGAAGGATTGGGGTGCGATGTTGATCGATGCCGGTGAATCCGGGCACATCAATTCGGAGTCTGGCCACGGTCCATGGCCGGAAGGCTCCATGGTTTTTGCTGAGTTCATGACTCAGCTCCAGCCGATAAAACATCACTAAATCAATGAATTACAGATATTTCTGATCAAATAGATTCAGAACATGTTTTAAAGCGGCAGATGACAAATCATCTGCCGCTTTTTTTCTTATGCGCGAACAGCATCCACAAGCGTTTTCGCACCCAGGCGAATATAGCCGCCGTCATTTCCCAGGGTCAGAAACTGGAAGCCAAGTGGAATATAGCGACGCGCAAACTCCGCAGAAGGCGAATAAATGCCTGCAAACTTTCCTGCAGCAGCTGCCTTCCGTGCAATTATGCTAATCGGCTCAATGATAGCTTCCGAATTCGGATTGGCCTCACGGCCATTACTCCAGGCAATCGAGAAGTCGGCAGGGCCTACGAAAACGCCATCGATACCGCGCACGTCAAGAATCGCATCAAGTGCATCGTATGCGTCGCGCGTTTCGATCATCGCGAAAGCCAGTGTGTCCTGGTTCGCCGTCACGAGATAGTCATTCGAACCCGGCGCGCCGTAATCGGCATTGGCGCGGAACACACCCCACGAACGCTCGCCAATCGGCGGATATTTCATAGCAGCGGCAAATTTACGCGCATCTTCAACCGAGTTGATCATCGGTGCGATAACAGCCTGTGCGCCAAAATCGAGCGCACGGCTTGCCATATCGAAACGTCCGACAGGAATGCGAACGACCGGTGGTTTTCCTGCGTTCAGGATCAATCCGAGGCTGCGCAGCACACTTTGCTCATCATGGCCGCCGTGCTGCATATCGAGCGTTACAGCTTCAAGAGCACTATGCGCCAAAACCTCTACTGTTAGCACTTCAGGCAAGGACGACCATGCAGAAAGAACAGTTTCTCCGGCACGAAGACGCGAAGACAAAGACATGCTTATTCCCCTACTCAAGAGCACTTCCCGTTCAGATTGAATCAATGGAAATGCTCTAGCTATTTGTTTTTACGCGCATCTTGTTCCGAAAACCGGTTCCTACTTTTCGGGATGCGTTCCAAATGATAAGGGCAGAAATGCGCTTTGCATTTCCGCCCCTAAACATCATTTAGTCCTTTTGGACCTGCTTGACGGCTTCCTCAAGGAAAGCGAACATCTTCTCGCGAATGGCTTCGTCGGTCACCTTCACGTCAGCTGCATCAAAATCGGCACGCAGCTTGCGGAAGACGTCCTCGTCGCCTGCTTCTTCGAAATCAGCGGCAACAACTTCACGAGCATAGGCTTCTGCGTCTGCATCGTGCTTGCCAAGAAGTTCTGCGGCCCAAAGACCAAGAATCTTGTTGCGGCGAGCTTCCGCCTTGAAGCGCAATTCAGCATCGAGTGCGAATTTGCTTTCGAAAGCGTTGCGGCGATCATCCATGCCAGTGGCCATTCATACAACTCCCAGGACTCTAGAGCGCGTTTCGATCTGATTAAATCAGATCGCGCTCTAAATGTTTATTTTAACGCGCATCTTTTCCGAAAACCGTTTCGCACTTTTCGGGATGCGCTCTAAGTTATGTGAGATCGTCATCCGTTCTCTTGCCTAAAGCTGGCAAGGGGCGCAAGATTATACAAGAGCCAAAAATCACTTTATTGATTTATCTGGCTCTGAAACGCTTAAAACGGGGGAACGGGTACAAAGCAGGATTGTTAAAAGCCCACAATTGCTATACGTAGCCCGCGAGAATAGCGGCAAAAGCCGATCATCACATTTTTGGAAATCCGAGAAAAGCCATGAACCGTCGCCGCCGTATTTACGAGGGCAAGGCCAAGATTCTTTATGAAGGCCCTGAACCCGGTACTCTTGTCCAGTTCTTCAAAGATGACGCAACCGCGTTCAACGCGAAGAAGCATGAAGTTGTTGACGGAAAAGGCGTGTTGAATAACCGCATCTCCGAGCACATTTTCACCCAGCTTAACCGCATTGGCATTCCGACCCACTTTATCCGCCGCCTCAACATGCGTGAGCAGCTGATCAAGGAAGTCGAGATCATCCCGCTTGAAGTCGTTGTTCGCAACGTCGCCGCAGGCTCGATGTCCAAGCGTCTGGGCCTCGAAGAAGGCACTGTTCTGCCACGCTCAATCATCGAGTTCTATTACAAAGCAGACGCCCTCGATGATCCAATGGTCACCGAAGAACACATCACCGCTTTCGGTTGGGCCAGCCCGCAGGAAATCGACGACATCATGGCTCTCGCCATCCGCGTCAACGACTTCCTCACCGGTCTGTTCCTAGGCATCGGCATCCAGCTTGTTGATTTCAAGATGGAATGCGGACGTCTGTTTGAAGGCGACATGATGCGTATCGTTGTTGCCGACGAAATTTCACCAGACTCGGCTCGCCTTTGGGATGTCAACACAAATGACAAGCTCGATAAGGACCGCTTCCGCCGCGATATGGGCGGGCTGGTTGAGGCCTATCAGGAAGTGGCACGCCGTCTCGGCATCATGAACGAGAACGACACGCCTCGTCCTTCCGGCCCTACGCTTGTGAAGTAAAAATCCGCACAGCCCGGCAACTCACGTTCCGGGCTGTTTTCATTGTTGTTAAGTTAAATCAGCAGGAACTACAGAGTGATCAAGGCACGCGTCACCGTTACACTGAAGAACGGCGTTCTCGACCCGCAGGGCAAAGCTATTGTCGGCGCGCTCGGCAGCCTGGGCTTCGAAGGCATCAATTCCGCCCGTCAGGGCAAGGTCTTCGATCTCGAACTCGAAGGCTCGGACAAGGCGAAAGCTGAAGCCGAAATCAAGACCATGTGCGAGAAGCTGCTCGCCAATACGGTTATTGAAGATTACGCAATCGTCATCGCCTGACGCGCTGCGGCTTAAATATAGTTTTTTGCGCGCCTTCAGACCGCTTTGCAGCGGGTTTGAAGGGCACTCAAATTCAAAGAGACGTGAAACGCCATGAAAGCAGCAGTCGTTCTTCTTCCGGGCCTCAACCGTGACCGCGATATGATTGCGGCCGTCACCAAGATTTCCGGTCAGGCACCTATCACCGTCTGGCAGACCGATACCAGCATTCCCGACGACGTTGATCTGATTCTCATCCCCGGCGGTTTCTCCTACGGCGATTACCTGCGTTGTGGCGCGATTGCAGCCCGTATGCCCGTTATGCAGGCCATTCGCGAGAAGGCCGATAAGGGTGTGATGGTGATCGGCGTTTGCAATGGCTTCCAGATTCTTGTCGAAGCTGGAATGCTGCCGGGTGCTTTGATGCGCAACACTTCGCTGAAGTTCGTCTGCCGTGAAGTGAAACTGGAAATCAGCAACGCTAATACTGCCTTCACACGCGGCTATCAGCCCGGCCAGATCATCCGTTGCCCGGTTGCGCACCATGACGGCAACTATTTTGCTGATGCAGAAACACTAAAGCGTATCGAAGGTGAAGGTCAGGTTGTGTTCCGCTATGCAGACGGCACAAATCCGAACGGTTCCGTCAACGATATCGCTGGTATCGTCAATGCACGCGGCAACGTTCTCGGCATGATGCCGCATCCTGAAAATCTGATTGAAGGTGCACATGGCGGCGATGATGGCCGTGCACTTTTTGCAGGTGCACTCGGTATCGCAGCTTAAGCAAGACAGCACTGATAAACAGATCAAATGGCCTTCGTTGCAAAACGGCGGCCATTTTTTGTTGCCCAAAATCAGATGCTCAATTGAGGCAGCCAAAGAGAACCACCTTCTCAAGGCCTAGTGGATTGAATTTGACGTTTGATTCCCGACTGACACAAGTGTTGTTTCAAACGTCAAATTCAAAAAATCCACTAGATTCAAATGCTTGCTCGTGGTCTTTTTGATTCCGACATTTGTTTAATGCCTGTGTCGAGGGATGCAAATGTCGGAATCAGACCACTAGCATCCTGCGCAAAATCGTGGCAGCTTGATCGTCAGATACTTCCTGAATAAACCGAATCGGGGAACGATATCGATGCAGCTATATTCACGCCCACTCTCCCCCTATTCCGCTTTTGTGCGCGGTGTTCTTTATCTCAAGGAACTGCCGTTCAAACCAATTAGTCTTCCCTATCCGTTTCCCGAAGACTTCGTTCATGTGACACCTTTGAAGCGTGTCCCTGTGCTGATAACCGGCTCTGGAGAGACGTTATTTGAAGCAGCTGTTATAGCGGAATATCTGGAAGATCATTTCCCGGACACTCCCGTTCTACCCGGCAGCCCGCGCGAGCGTGCGTTGATCCGCCTTCTGGCGCGTGTAACGGAGCTGGAAGTTCTCGGCCCTGCGATGAAACTCTTCATCCTTCAGAGCAAGCCTGAAAGGGATGAGGCCACCATTGAGCGGCTTTTCACCAAGCTCCACAGAGGCCTTAGTGTGGTTGAATCGCGCCTTACCGATCATGATTTTGCACTCAACGACGCGCCAACACTTGCCGATGCATGGCTGGTGCCTGTGCGCTTTTTGATGGAACCGCTCAAGAAGCTTTCGGGGAAAGAGGATTTGCTGGCGGCTTACCCAAAATTCGACACATATGCGGTGAAAGCAAAGCAAGACCCGGCGTTCGAACTCATATGGAATGAGATGAGTGACGGGTTGAAGGCTTTCATGCCGCAGCTTGCCTGAGTTATCCCACCCAGTAGAAGGCGTACTCTTTAGAGAGGCGCTTTAACACTTTGTTTCTACGCGTTTATCGGCAAGCCAATCGCCTGATGGCCTTGCCGATAAACGTATTGATGGAGCCTTCCTTGAAGAATAAGACCATTGCGCTTGTAGCACTTCCAGCGCTTGCACTGTTTGCGGCTTGTACACCAAAGCCTGCACCCGGCCCCGTTTCCATCGATTCCAATAAGGCAGCACTCCCGACCATGGAACGCATTGCTCTGGGAGCAAACAGCTGCTGGTTCAAATCCAAGGACAAGGACTTCCGCGGCTATACACTTGCGCCGGAACTCAACTCGTTTACCGGGCGCCCACGTTTTCTGGTGGTTCCATCGCGCAATCTGGCAGGGCGGCCGTTGCTTGTTGTCCAGGCACAGGGCAACCCTGCCCGTATCGAGGCTTTTGGTCCAATGATGCAACAGGCGCATGGCGATCGTATCGCCAGAGACATTAATCGCTGGGCTTCCGGCCAAAAAGATTGCTGATGCTCAAATTCAGCGAATATGGAAGCGCACTTTCCGCGCTTCCTTGTCTGCGTCGGTGCGCGTGATACCAATATCACGCAACTGATCGTCCGTAAGATCCATCAATTGAATTCGGCTACGACGCAACATCAGACGCAGAGAACACCAATCAACAAAATTCTGCCAGAACGAGCGCTGTGTACAAGCAACAACGCTTTCTCGTTTCTGCATTGTATCAATTGTATCTATATCATCACGCTTGATTGACACATATGTCATCGCAAAGAGCCTTCATTGCTGGGCTTAACCACTATTTGCACCGGTTTAGTGCTCGGCAGCTTAAATACAATTGACTCAAATACCGATACAATGCTTATATTGTTACCATGACAAATTGGCTCCCAGACCTCACCGCTAAATCCGGCCCCCTCTATCTTCAATTGGCTGATGCCATTGAGGAAGCGATTGCAGATGGCGCACTGCCTGCCGGGCAGAAGTTGCCGCCGCAGCGCAATCTCGCTTTTGATCTCAAGGTGACAATCGGTACAATAGGACGAGCCTATGCCCTCGCGCATGAGCGCGGACTTGTAACCGGCGAAGTCGGACGCGGCACTTATGTGCTGGGCAGGACCGATGACAAGAATGCGCCGCCTGCCTATTCGAGCGATGGCATTGCAGGTACGCGCGTTCAGGATGCTCCGCTCGATAAGGGGCGTTTCGATACGACTGCTGCACCAGATGTTGGACAGAACGCAGTGCTTGAGCCGCTGATTGCGTCTGTCATTCGCAATTTCCCTCACGAGGTCGTCAATTATACGCGGCATTTCCCGCAACATTGGCTTGAAGCCGGAAGGCAGTGGCTTAATCAGGAGAACGCGCCTGCCGATGCGAGCAATATTGTTATCACCAACGGCGCACATGCTGGTGCAATTGCGGCGATTACGGCTTTCACCTCGCCCGGCGACAGGATTGTTTTTGAAGATCTCACTTACACACAAGTGAGCCGGTCCGTGAAAATTGCCGGACGCCGCGTCGCGATTGCGGCAAGCGATGAATACGGCATGATCCCGGAAGAGTTCGAACGGGTCTGCAATCAACAGCACCCGACAATGGCTTTTCTGATGCCAAGCATCCACAACCCAACGCTCGCGACCATGCCCTATGAGCGCCGGGTTGCAATTGCTAATATCGCGGCACGGCACAATGTCTGGCTTATCGAGGACGACACCTACGGGGTCATGACGCGATCAAACATACCGAAAATCGCTGATATCGCGCCGGAACGCACATTCCTGTTGGGCAGTCTTTCAAAGGCTGTGACTGCCGGCTTGCGTTGCGGATGGGTCGCCTGCCCTCCGCATTGTGCGCAGCGGTTGCGTGTCACTCACAAGCTGATGACAGGGGGCGTTTCGTTTCTGCTTGCTGAAACGACCGCTCAAATGGTGCTTTCCGGACAGGCTACAGCATTGCTGGACAAATGTTCCGCTGAAATCGAGTGGCGGGAGCAACTGGCCCGCAAAATCTTTGTCGGCTATGACTTCGTTTCTTCTCCTCACGTGCCAATCCTGTGGTTGAAACTACCGGAACCCTGGCTCACAAGCACATTCAAAGCGGCCGCCTATGAAAACGGACTACTGATCGATGACGAAGACGAGTTCAAAGCCGGGCGTATTGATCGGACGTACCACCGGGTTCGCATTGCGTTTTCTTCGCCAACAGACCGCGCTCTGGTCGAAAATGGCTTCACAACTTTGCGCCAGCTGCTGGAAAATGAACAAGTGGGCTATGAAGGCAGCATTTGAGCCGGGAAATCGGCATTTTCCTGTCGCGCTTCTGACAGAGTTAGGTTAAAGAGGCCCCTTGAAACCTTAGGTGTCCGCCCTTCGGCAGAAGTTTTCGGGTACCGCAGCCTGCCACGGGGTCCCTCAGCTCAATGACTATTTCCAATAAGCGCGACATCACGCCGGAACTTATCTCTGCCCACGGCCTCAAGCCGGACGAATATCAGCGTATTCTCGACCTGATCGGGCGCGAACCGAGCTTCACGGAACTCGGAATTTTCTCGGCCATGTGGAATGAACATTGTTCCTACAAGTCGTCGAAGAAGTGGCTTCGCACACTCCCGACAACCGGCCCACGCGTTATCCAGGGCCCCGGCGAAAATGCCGGTGTTGTCGACATTGGCGATGGCGACTGCGTCGTCTTCAAGATGGAAAGCCATAACCACCCGTCATACATCGAACCTTATCAGGGCGCAGCAACTGGCGTTGGCGGCATTCTGCGTGACGTGTTCACCATGGGTGCGCGCCCGGTCGCAGCAATGAATGCACTACGCTTCGGCGAGCCAAATCATCCAAAGACCCGCCACCTTGTTTCCGGCGTTGTTTCGGGCGTTGGCGGCTACGGTAATGCCTTCGGCGTTCCAACCGTTGGCGGCGAAGTGAACTTCGACAAGCGCTATAACGGCAATATTCTCGTCAATGCATTCGCTGCGGGCCTTGCCAAGCACGACGGCATCTTCCTGTCGGAAGCCAAGGGCGTTGGCTTGCCGGTTGTCTATCTCGGCGCCAAGACCGGCCGCGATGGCGTTGGTGGTGCGACCATGGCGTCCGCTGAGTTCGACGAATCTATCGAAGAAAAGCGTCCTACTGTTCAGGTTGGCGATCCGTTTACTGAAAAGTGCCTGCTGGAAGCCTGCCTTGAGCTAATGGCTTCGGGCGCAGTTATCGCCATTCAGGATATGGGCGCAGCAGGCCTCACCTGCTCTGCTGTTGAAATGGGTGCTAAGGGCGACCTCGGCATCGAACTCATTCTCGACCACGTTCCGGTCCGCGAAGTGAACATGACGGCTTATGAAATGATGCTGTCTGAAAGCCAGGAGCGTATGCTCATGGTGCTCAAGCCGGAAATGGAAGAAGAAGCTCAGGCAATCTTCCGCAAATGGGGCCTCGATTTCGCGATTGTCGGCAAGACAACGGACGATCTGCGCTTCCGTGTCATCCATCAGGGCGAAGAAGTCGCCAACCTGCCGATCAAGGAACTCGGTGACGAGGCTCCTGAATATGATCGTCCGTGGATGGAACCGGGCAAGCACGCACCGCTGCCTGCCAGCAACGTGCCACAGGTTGAAGACTATTCGGATGCGCTGCTCAAGCTCATCGGTTCGCCGGATGGTTCGTCGCGCCGCTGGGTTTACGAACAGTATGACACGCTCATTCAGGGCAACTCGCTGCAAATCCCTGGTGGCGATGCCGGTGTGATCCGCGTTGAAGGTCACGACACAAAGGCTCTGGCTTTTTCGTCTGACGTCACTCCGCGCTATTGCGAAGCTGATCCTTTTGAAGGCGGTAAGCAGGCGGTGGCCGAATGCTGGCGCAACATCACTGCGACCGGCGCTGAGCCACTTGCTTCGACCGACAATCTGAACTTCGGCAATCCTGAAAAGCCGGAAATCATGGGTCAGCTCGTCAAGGCTATCGAAGGCATTGGCGAAGCCTGCCGTGCACTCGACTTCCCGATCGTATCCGGCAATGTCTCGCTCTATAACGAAACCAATGGTCAGGCAATCCTGCCAACGCCGACCATTGCTGGCGTTGGCCTCATCCCTGATTGGTCGCAGATGGCTAAGATTGGCGGCATGCAGGACGGCGACACGCTGGTTCTTCTTGGCGCAGACGGCACACATCTCGGCCAGTCCGTCTATCTGCGCGATCTGTTCGACCGCGCTGATGGTCCTGCGCCGACAGTCGATCTGGCATTTGAAAAACGCAACGGTGAGTTTGTTCGCTCAGCCATCCGCAATGGTCAGGTAACTGCTTGTCACGATCTGTCCGATGGCGGCCTTGCTATTGCAGTTGCCGAAATGGCGATCAAATCCGGCAAGGGTGCTGTGCTTGATGCGGGTGACGGCCTGCCTCATGCAGCTCTTTTCGGTGAAGATCAGGCGCGCTATGTTATTGCCGCAACGCCTGAGATGGCAAAGCTCATTGCATTGAACGCCGAAGGCGTCGGAATTCCATTCCGCGTACTCGGAACAGTTGGCGGTGATCGCCTGCAATTCGCGGGCACTGTTGACGTTGCTGTTGCTGATCTCAGCAAGGCTTTTGAAGGCTGGTTCCCGGACTTCATGAGCGGTGAAGCTGCGGTCGACAACTAATCGTTATCGGTTGGAACTGTTACCAATTGACGCCCGGCCGGGAACACTGTGCCGGGCGTTTGCTTGTCTATGATTTAAAAGTTAGACAGATTGGGGTTAACGTATAACGATAATGCGTTACGATTCGAGACAAACAAGAAGAAGCCCGAAAAGGCAGGAGAATTTGCATGGCTATGGACGCTCATGAGATCGAAAAACTGATACGCGAAGGTATTCCCGGCGCAAAGGTTACGATCCGCGACCTTGCCGGAGACGGAGATCATTATGCTGCTGAAGTTGTTGCGGAAAGTTTCCGCGGCAAGTCACGCGTGCAGCAGCACCAGATGGTTTATGATGCCCTCAAGGGCAATATGGGCGGCGTTCTTCATGCGCTCGCTCTTCAGACCAGCGTACCGGAATAAGTGAAATACGCCGCCTCTGATTGTTGTGCTTGCGAAAGAAACTATCTGAGTATGAAATATACCAGAGCAGCATCGTAAGTGACGATTGGAGGCGGTGATTTTCTTCCTGCGGCAAGATGTTGCCCCCAACACAGCCTGTTTTCGCGCTAATTTGACTTGCTTTCACCTCCAGAGGGTGATTACCAAAGCCCAGCTTACTATATTGAGGTAGAACCTCTCCCTACGCGGGCCGGGATTTGAACCGGCATCCTGAAAGGAATTGAAATGACCGGAATCAACGATTTTATCGACAATGAAGTGAAGACCAACGATATCGTGCTGTTCATGAAGGGCACGCCAGGCTTCCCACAGTGCGGTTTCTCCGGTCAGGTCGTACAGATTCTCGACTATCTCGGAGTCGACTATAAGGGCGTGAACGTGCTCGCTTCCGACGAAATCCGTCAGGGCATCAAGGACTATTCCAACTGGCCAACCGTCCCTCAGCTTTATGTAAAGGGCGAGTTCATTGGCGGTTGCGATATCGTACGCGAAATGTTCCAGTCAAGCGAGTTGCAGACACTTTTTGCTGACAAGGGTATTGCCACCAAGGCTGCTTGAGGATTAATTACCCCTCATACGGCTTTTGCCTCCCTTTTATTCTAAAAGGCGCCGATTGTTGGCGCCTTTTATATTGGCCTGATATTCGGGCTAAGCGGCTCTCGCCCGCCAGACTTGCTTTTGAAATCTCTGATCTTGCGCCGCCTGCTCCGCACGTGGCACCTAATTTTGCCAAGGAATACCAGTCATGCCGCTAGACATCAGGAACGGTTCGCCGGACCAGAAAGCATCCATGCGCGGACGCACCGAATTTATTGCTCTTATCGCCGCAATCATGGCAATCAATGCGCTCGCAGTTGATATCATGTTGCCCGGTCTGCCGCAGATCGGAGCAAGCCTTGGGGTTCTCACCGAAAACCACGCGCAGTTTGTCATCACAGCCTATTTGCTGGGCTTTGGTGTTTCGCAGCTGTTTTATGGTCCACTGAGCGATCGCTTCGGTCGGCGACTGCCGCTTTTCGGCGGTCTGGCGATCTATATTCTCGCGGCGCTGGGTGCTGCTGTTGCCACCGATTTTACGACGCTTATTGTCTTGCGCGTATTACAGGGACTTGGCGCTGCGGCAACCCGTGTTATTGCCGTTTCCGTTGTACGTGATCGTTTTGCCGGACGCCAGATGGCGGAAGTCATGTCGCTTGTCATGATGGTTTTCATGATCCTGCCAGTCATTGCACCCGCCACAGGACAGCTGATCATGCTGTTCGGCGAGTGGCACCTGATCTTCCTTTCCATGGCTGTAATGGCGGCCATTGTCGCCATCTGGGCCTATATCCGCCTGCCAGAAACGCTACCCGTTGATCACCGCCGCCCGCTTACAGTCAAGAGCATCATCGGAGGTTTCGGCATCGTCCTCTCCAACCGTGTCGCTCTTTTCTATATGCTCGGTACGTCCTTCATCCTCGGTGCGCTGTTTGGCTACATCAACTCCGCACAGCAGATTTTCGTGGGCATATACCAGCTCGGCACCATGTTCCCACTGGCTTTCGCAGCCGTGGCAATGACGCTTGCACTCGCATCATTCCTCAATTCGCGTCTTGTCGGGCGTTACGGAATGCGCCGAATCTCGCAAACCATGCTGCTGGTATTCGTTGGCTTTAGCCTGCTTTGGGTTGTCCTTTCAGTGGCCATGAAAGGCCCTGTGCCGTTCTGGATGCTGATGACGATCTACATGACCATCATGTTCTCATTCAGCCTCGTGACGGCCAACTTCAATGCGCTTGCTATGGAACCGCTCGGTGAAGTTGCCGGCACAGCCTCTTCCGTTCTGGGCTTCGCGCAGACGGTTATCGGTGCCGCACTTGGTGCCGTTATCGGGCAGTCTTTTGATGGAACAACGACACCCGTTGCCGCTGGCTATTGCGTCTTAGGCTTCATCGCATTCATTTGTGTTTTGATTGCCGAGCGTGGCAAAATGTTCAAGCCGCACAACAAGCCGATCTGATCATCAATTAAAAAGCCCGCCATTTGGCGGGCTTTTGTTTACTCTGCCCAAAGGGCAGTCTGAATTGCTTTCCAGCTTTCCTTGTCAGGCGCGACCAGTATACCGCCACCAGTATGTGACGGCAGATACGGGCTTTCATCCCAGCGCGCGAGATATCCGCCTGCTTCCTGATGAATAAGTGCGCCCGGAAGATGATCCCATGGCATCAGCTTGTTATAGACTGCAAAATGCGCGCCACCGGTTGCGATAATGCGATATTCGTGTGCAGCGCAGCGATAGCCAATCTGTGACAGAAACTTCGTGTGATTGCGCGCAAGACGTGACCGCACCGGCTCCGCTGTATATTGCCAGGAAACCGATCCCGTCATCTGCGATATATCTGCGGCTTCTGCTACGCTCACAGGGCTCGTGGAACCATTCGCGTAGCGGATATGACTACCTCCGCCTTTTGCAGCCAGTATCCAGTCCTTGCCAACCGGATCGTAGATAATGCCGGCAACCGTTTCACCTTTCGATACAACTGCCAGCATCACACCAAAGAGCGGAACGCCTGATGCGAAGTTAAAGGTGCCGTCGACCGGATCGATAGTGAACGCAAGATCCGCCTCGCCAAGACCATTCAACAATGTTTCATCATCGGAGCAAGCTTCCTCGCCAACAATCAACGCGTTGGGAAAGCGTTCGTTGAGGCGCGCAGTGATATAGCGCTCTGCGTTTACGTCGGCTTCAGTAACGAGATCCGCAGGAGAAGTTTTCTGGCGAATATCGCCCTGCCCCAGTTGCCGAAAACGCGGCATGATTTCTTCGTTCGCGGCTTCTGCCAGAAGATCAGCCAGCCAATCGATCTGCTTTTCATCAAACTGCACTATCATTCTCCGTATCACCATTTGCCATTAAACTGGCGAAATCAAACAGCTTGCGATCCAGCAGATGGCTTGGGCGCACGTTGGTCATGGCGCGGATCATCGTATCCTTGCGGCCGGGCATGCGCTTTTCGATATCAGTCAGCATCGCCTTCATTGCATTGCGCTGAAGACCTTCCTGACTGCCGCACAGATCGCACGGAATAATCGGAAATTGCATCGCCGTCGCAAACTTTTCGAGATCTTCCTCAGCTGCGTAAGCAAGCGGACGGAACACCATCAGATCTCCTTCGTCATTGAGAAGCTTCGGCGGCATCGCGGCAAGGCGACCACCATGAAACAAGTTCATGAAGAAGGTTTCGAGAATATCTTCGCGATGATGCCCGAGAACGATTGCGGAGCAGCCTTCTTCCCGCGCGATGCGATAAAGATTGCCGCGACGCAGGCGCGAACAAAGCGAGCAATAGGTGCTCGTTTCAGGCAGCTTCTCCGTCACAATCGAATAGGTATCCTGATATTCGATACGATGCTCGATCCCATACTTGTTCAGGAAATCGGGCAGAATGTGCTTTGGAAAATTTGGCTGTCCCTGATCGAGATTGACTGCCAGCAGTTCGACCGGCAGCAGGCCACGCCATTTAAGGTCGAGCAACAAAGCAAGCAAACCATAAGAATCCTTGCCGCCTGAAAGACACACCATCCAGCGCTCGCCGGGCTTTACCATGGCGAAGTCATCAACAGCCTGACGTATCAGCCGCAACAGACGTTTACGCAGTTTGTTGAATTCAACCGAAGTCGGAACATCGCGAAAAAGTGGATGACAACCGTCAGTTCCGGCATCTTCGGCGATATTTGGATCGAAAGCGTTCATGGTGCTTCCTGCGAATAAGAGAAATTTAGACCTACATACAAAAAAGCCGCCCTTGGGGGAACCAAGGGCGACCATTTATTTCTGCAGACTGAGCTAGAGGCTCAGAATTAACGCGAATAGAATTCGACGACGAGGTTTGGTTCCATCTGAACGGCGTATGGAACGTCGCCCAGAACTGGAACGCGTGCGAAGGTCGCAACCATCTTGTTGTGATCGACTTCAACGTAGTCAGGAACGTCGCGTTCTGCGAGCGAAACTGCTTCGAGAACGATGACGAGCTGCTTCGACTTTTCGCGAACTTCAACAACGTCACCAGCCTTGAGGCGGAACGACTGAATGTTGACGCGGCGACCGTTCACGTTCACGTGGCCGTGGTTGATGAACTGGCGCGCAGCGAAGATCGTTGGAACGAACTTTGCGCGGTACACAACAGCATCCAGACGCGATTCGAGCAGGCCGATGAGGTTTTCACCGGTATCGCCCTTGCGGCGAGCTGCTTCGTCATAGGTCTTGCGGAACTGCTTTTCCGAGATATCGCCGTAGAAGCCCTTGAGCTTCTGCTTTGCGCGGAGCTGTACACCGAAGTCAGACAGCTTGCCCTTACGGCGCTGACCGTGCTGGCCTGGGCCATATTCACGACGGTTTACAGGGGACTTCGGACGGCCCCAGATATTTTCGCCAAGACGGCGATCAATTTTGTACTTAGCGGATTCGCGCTTGCTCATCGCATTTCCTTTAAAAAGTTGGTGCGCCTTGCGGCACAGATAGGAAACGCGCCCTCCTCTGCCCTTGGTTTTCAAGGACTGACAGGATGAAGTACGCGAGCGCAACTTCATCCACGGGACACGTCAAATGAAACGCCGGAGCGTTTGGGCTCCAGCGATGGCGGCTTTTAGTCATTGCAGTGTCATCTTGTCAAGGCTGAAGCCCTGATTTTCGGCCATTTCAGCCGTTTATCGCGCATCTAGAGAAGTGCAAAGCCGTTTTCGGGTGAGATGCGCGTTTATATCCCTTACAGACTAAATGCAACGACCTGCCATCAAGTGTGAAGGAACGACAAGTACCCCTTCGACATTAGGCCATAGCGCTCGCTATCAAAAGAGGTGAACATGGCCGTTTCTTTCTCTTTCTTTCAAAAGAGTATTGCTACCTGTCTCCTGGCTGTCGCAGTCACGGTGCTCCCGATTGAAAATATGACCGGACCTGCAACAGCAAATGCACAGACCTTCATTGAAAGAGTGCTGAGCGGTAACACAAAGCAGCCGTCTCCCCAAAAACGCTCAAAGAAAAAGCGTAACATCAAGCGCCAGCAATCAAAAGCTCCCCCTTCCACCCAGAGCAAGGCTTTGCCGTCATTAAGTGTTGTTCCGGTGCCAACGCCTGCACCAGCACGCGAAGAGATTAAAGAACCCGCTGCGGTGGCGCCTGTACCTGTGCCCGCCGATGCAACGCCATTACCCGAGAAAAAGCCCGAACAACCTACGGAACAAGCCAAGCCCGTTGATGAACAGCCTGAACCCAAAAAGGCCGAGCGTATCTATCAGGTATCGTGTCCTGCATTGATGGCAGGCGACGTGGAGGGAAAACTTTTGCCACCGATCGAAGATGGTTCGCAATGCAGTGCGCGTTCGCCGCTCTCACTCACTGCTATTGGCAAAAATGAACCTTTAAAATTTGCAAATGCGGTCACGACAAACTGCGCCATGGCTGTCACGCTCGCCGAATGGTCTACAGACGTTAAGGATGCAGCCAGGAAAGTATATGGCGATAGCATCAAGATCACCGAAATTGGCACCGGATCAGATTATCAATGTCGTAATGTGAATGGTGCATCGACAGGCCGCGTTTCTGAACATGCATTCGCTAATGCGCTCGATATCATGTCATTCAAGTTCTCGGATGGGTCCAAAACCGAACTTGAAAGCGGCTGGAATGGATCAGAAAAGGAAAAGGCTTTCTGGCGTGCCGTGCATGGCGCAAGTTGTAAGCTTTTCATGACCGTGATCGGCCCCGACGGCGATGCTGCCCACCGCACAAATATGCATCTGGATCAGGGATGTCATGGCAAATCCTGCCTTGCTCGAATCTGCCAATAAGATAATCTGGAGCTAGTATGGCGAACCCGGAATTCGTCACACCATAAAGCAACCGTTTGAACGAATTTCGGGTTCCAAGCCATACTAGTATGATATTGAATCTAGTGTGGTTTACGGATTTGAAGTTCCTAAACGTGGATGCAACACAACTGATAGGAACTTCAAATCCACCACACTAGGCGGGGAAAACACAAAAAATCCAATCTACGTTTCTAATAGCATCGTCATTATCGATTTTGCTTACCGCAATTTGCGCGGTGGCTTTTCAAAGGAAGCGATCCATGAAATCGACCCAGATTATACTTTCTGCAATTTTCACTCTCGGAATCGCAGGTGCTGCCCATGCAGACGCCGTACCCAAGCGTTCAAAGGATTTCACAGGGAATTATCAGACCCTCGTAAAAGACCAGCAAGCATCACCGCAAGTGGCTGATTGCATCGCGAGCGCCTATGACTATGTGAAGAAGAGCAAGAAATATGATCGTCTCGGCTTTACCAAGGACGATATCGCTGCTGCCACAACCAATGACAAATCATCGAAGTTCAGCGCCAAAGACGCGAGCAAGGTTTCTGCCGTTATTTCTGTACCCGGTGAAGCCCGTACAAAAAGCAGCGGCACACAATGGGATACGATCACCCTGCGCTGCGGCATAACTGGTGGCAAGCTTAAGGCAATCGAACTGGCACCCGGAAAAGGCGCGAAATAAGCGCACTGTTTGTTCCGCCTCTCAGAGCAACTGACTTTTAATCAGTTGCTCTTTTTATCCGAGACATACTCTGGCAAGCCTTTGTGCTTTGTTTCGGCAAACTCCTCCAGTTCCTTCTCAGTCATTGATTCATACATTTCTTTTGAAGCACCGATCAGCTCGCTTTTCCTGATCTCGCCGCGTTTGGCGGCAAGTGCGGCACCGGCAGCTTTTTGCTGAGCCTGTGATTTTGCTGGCATTGTTATTACTCCCTTGGCTAAAGCATGTCGCAGCTAAATGGATTCATTTAGCGTTCGTGAATATGCGACAGTTAAAAGAATCTAGAGCGAGCGCCATGGGTGCGATTAAGCGCGACACGCTTTAGGAGAGTAACGAGTCCACCCGTATCAGGTTCCTTATTCTTCTGCCTCGCCATCAAAGCGTGAACGGGCTTCCCGCATTTCCTTACGATTCTTGACTGCCCATTGCCCGAGAACATCAATCGGCACCGCCAGTGAATGGCCGAGCTCCGTCAAGGAATACTCGACCTCAGGCGGTGAGGTCGGACGCACATGGCGTGCCACTAACCCATCACGCTCGAGCGAACGCAAGGTAACAGTCAGCATCCGTTGGGAAATACCCTCAATCGCTCGCCGCAGCGCGTTGAAACGCATGGAGCCTGTTTGCAAGTTGAAGACAACGAGAATGCTCCACGTATCTCCCACCCGGTCAAGCACTTCGCGGATTGGACATAGGCCTTCACCTTCTGGGTCGGATTGAAACGCAGCCGTCGACGACAATAACGGCGTTTTGGCATCCGGGCGTGTGGTGATCGTCATTCTGTCTCCTTGGGCATGCTTCTGACGCTTCATTCTCGACTGACCGCTCTTGTCAGCGACGCGGTTACTTCCATGTACCCTAATCATGAAAAAGTGCGTTCTTCACAAGGCTCTGCGTATCGACTACCTAGTTACCATAAAGAACCTGATTATTAAATATCACTTCTATGATTGGAACTGAAAGGAAAATGTCATGGCTAAAATCGCACTGATCGGCGCTACAGGTTTTGTTGGCGCTGCCGTCCTCAAGGAAGCTGCATCACGCGGCCACAGTGTCACCGCCCTGGTCCGCAATACGGATAAGGTTGCGAAACTCGATAATGTGACTGCTGTAAAGACCGACGTATTCGACACCGATGCGCTCGCAAAGCAGATTGCTGGCAGCGACATCGTCATTTCAGCATTCAATCCCGGCTGGGCAGACGCCAATATTCGCGAAAACCACATCAACGGCAGCCGTTCCATCAATGAAGCTGCCAAAAAAGCAGGCGTGAAGCGTCTGATCGCAGTTGGCGGTGCAGGTAGCCTTGAGATCAATGGCCATCAGCTCGTGGACTCCCCTGAGTTTCCTGCCGAATGGAAGGAAGGTGCGCTGGGCGCACGTCAGGCACTCAACGAACTGCGCGAAGAGAAGGACCTGGATTGGACATTCGTTTCACCTGCCATCATTCTCCAACCCGGCGAACGTACAGGCAAATATCGCCTTGGTGCAGACCAGCCTGTTTTTGACGACAAGGGCGAAAGCAAAATTTCAGTTGAAGATCTGGCCGTTGCGATCGTCGATGAAGCGGAACAGGGTAAGCATATTCGCCAGCGTTTCACTGCTGCTTACTAAGATCAATTACGACCGGGCGGACAACCGCCCGGTTTCCGTGAAGTAAATCGATAGATTTAGAGCGCATCCCGAAAAGTGTGAAACGGTTTTCGGGATGCGCTCTAAACCAGTTCGACTTCCACGACACCGGGAATTGCCTTCATGGCGCTGGCGATCTGTGGGCTGACACGATAGCGATGCGGAAGTTCGATCTCAACTTCACGCTGGCCTTCTTCCTTGATCACGATAAGGCTCACCTGACCATCGCCACGCGTGTTGAAATGCGGCACGATGTGCTTCAAAGCTTCAGCGGAGCGAAGATACAACCGGAGCGCCTTCTGCATCCGGCATGCCTCATCTTCCAGTGATTGTACCGTCTGGATACGCAAGCCTATGCCTTCCGGACGGTTTTCGGCGGCAACCGTGATGACCACCGATTTACCGCTTTCGAGAAGATCGCGATACTGCGCAAGACCTTCCGAGAAAAGCACGGCTTCAAACTGACCGCTGGCATCGGAAAGCTGCACTATACCCATCTTGTTGCCAGTGCGCGTTTTGCGTTCCTGACGGGTGGTGACAGTGCCCGCCAGACGTCCTGCATTTGCACCGCGCTTCACAGCGGCCGAGAAATCTGCCCAACTCTGAACGCGCATACGATCGAGAACCTGACGATATTCGTCCAGCGGATGAGCAGATAGATAAAAGCCTACCGCCTGGAATTCGCGGTGCAGCTTTTCTGACGGCAACCAGGGAGCGGCCTGTGGCAGGATCAATTGTTCCTTTGGCGCTCCCGAAAGACCGAAAATGTCGGACTGACCACTGGCCGCATTTTCCTGAGTGCGCTGCGCAAAGCCCATGATGCGATCCATGCCCGCGCTCATTGCAGCGCGATCACGCCCAAAACAATCGAGCGCGCCCGCATTGATCAAGCTTTCCATCACACGTCGATTGACGATTTTCGGATCAATACGCTCGCAGAAATCCTCAAGGCTTTCAAACGGCTTCTCAGCCCGCACATTGACGATATGGTCCACAGCCGCTTCGCCAACGCCCTTAATCGCTGCCAACGAGTAGAAAATCTTCTTTTCGCCAACTTCAAACGGGCGGAAGGAAGTCATGACAGATGGTGTCACCACATCGATACCCAGACGATTGGCCTCGCGGCGGAAATCGTTGAGCTTGTCGGCGTTGGACATATCGTAGGTCATCGAAGCCGCGAGGAACTCGACTGGATAATGCGCCTTCATATAGGCGGTCTGGTAAGACACGATTGCATAGGCTGCAGCATGAGACTTGTTGAAGCCATAGTCAGCGAACTTGGCCAACAGGTCGAAAATCATATTCGCCTGTGCCTTGTCGACACCGCCTTCAATCGCACCATCGACGAAACGAACGCGCTGCTTGTCCATCTCCTCGCGGATCTTCTTACCCATCGCGCGACGCAGAAGGTCAGCTTCACCGAGCGAATAGCCCGAAAGCACCTGCGCGATCTGCATAACCTGTTCCTGATAGACGATAACGCCCTGCGTTTCCTTGATAAGGCCGTCG